>JAHREW010000009.1 GCA_020883125.1 Microcoleus sp. CAWBG506 | reverse complement strand
CCAGAACCGACACCCACTCCGATTCCAGAACCGACGCCCACTCCGATTCCAGAACCGACGCCCACTCCGATTCCAGAACCGACACCCACTCCGATTCCAGAACCGACGCCCACTCCGATTCCAGAACCGACGCTAACACTTGAGGGAAGCGATCGCAATGACACCCTAATTGGCACTAACAGTAACGACCTCATCATAGGTCGTCAAGGTGATGATGTCTTAATCGGTAAGTTGGGAAATGACAGTCTTTTTGGCGGAAAGGGTAATGACTTACTCTATGGTAATCAAGGTGAAGACGTTCTCCATGGCAACCAAGGGAACGATACCGTCTATGGCGGTAAAGGTAATGATGTTGTCCACGGCGGTAAAGACGATGACCTACTTTCCGGCAACCTTGGAAATGACACCCTCTTTGGTGATTTAGGAAATGATACTCTCAGGGGTGGTGCTGGTGATGACCTACTTGATGGTGGGTTAGGCAATGATTTACTGACAGGTGGTGAGGGTCGCGATATCTTTGTGCTCACCGCCAGTGCAGGAGTGGACATCATTACTGACTTCCAGACTGGTCAAGATTTACTGGGATTAGGTAGCGGTCTAAAATTTGACCAGTTAACGATTAGCCAAGGCACTGGTGCTCAGGCGCAGGATACACTGATCCGCCTTGCTACTACTGGCGAATTGTTAGCGTCTTTAACTGGTTTTTCATCAACCTCGATTACCCAAGATATGTTCCCTCTTGTCTGAAACAGTAGTTCAAGGCAGAAATATTCTGCTTCCCTGACCGGAGCAATTCTTAAGTGCCAAATAGTTGTCTAAACTTACCTAGATTTGCTTATTTTAGGTAAGTTAAGTAAGGATAACACGCAGTGTTATCCTTACTTAAAAACTGAATTTTTTTTGAACCAGGTTAACTTAATTTAACCTCAATATTTTATAGTTTTGATCAACGGGGTTTCTGGGTTTAATGTTTTTTTGTGCGAGCAGGTTCGGATTGTTGCCGATCGCAAAAATCTTGATTGACAAACTCCTGGACTCTCTGCCAAACTCGTTCTAGCAAATCTGGCGCGCTAACATCAAACCATTCAATTTCAGGATAAGCTCGAAACCAAGTCCGCTGACGCTTCGCAAATTGCCGCGTGTGCAAAATTGTTAATTCCTTGGCTTCTTCAAGCTTAATGTCACCCGCCAAATATTGTTTCATTTCCTGGTATCCCAGCGTGTTCAATAGTGGCAAATCGCAGCCGTATTTTTTACACAAATATTCTACTTCAGCCAGCCAACCTCGCTCTAGCATTTGTTCGGTGCGCTGTTTGATGCGATCGACCAAAACATCGATCTCGCAATCCAACCCAATTTGTAAAATAGGATAATTAGGTGGATTTTCGCCCTGCTGCTCGGAAATAGAGCGACCGGTGACATAAAATACTTCCAGTGCTCTTAAAGTTCTTACGGGGTCATTGACGTGAATTTTCTCAGCGGCAGAGCGATCGACCTGCTGCAACATCGCATAACATTGAGATTGACCGAGATCTGCAAGTTGCGATCGCAATTCTGGCATTGGCGCAACCCTCGGAATTTTCAAACCGCGCACGATCGACTTAATATACAAACCTGTCCCTCCCACCAACAACAGCGGAACATCGTAAGCCATTATTAACTTTTGAGCTTGTTCCTGGTACTCTGCCAGTGTTAGCGTTTCCCTCGGATCGCAGATGTCAATTAAGTGATGCGGTACCGAAGTGCGATCGACCGCCGTCGGTTTTGCCGTTCCGATGTCAAACTCGCGGTATACTTGACGAGAGTCTGCACTCAAAATCGAGAATTGCAGTCGCGAAGCCAAAGCCACAGCCACTCCCGACTTCCCCGTCGCCGTCGCACCACAAATCGTAATTAATTTAGACATAGAGCAACCTTCCGGGTGCACTCCGACTTGTTCAATTGCTGAAACCATTGATTTGATTTAACTTCCCTGATTCCTTGTTGCTTGTTGCTTCTTCCATAGCTTACTTGCTGGCGGGCGATCGCACTCAACTCTCCTAGCTGACCACAAAAAGTCCGCCCCGCTCCCAGCTATCCATCCCCTCAATAAATTTCCCTTCAGAATGCCCTAGCATCGCCATTAAGGGTTTTGTGCTATAATTTTAGAAGTTTTCCCATTTTAGAAGCTTTTGGGGCTTTAGCCTCATTATTGGAGCTATTTTTGTATGACCAGCAGCTACAGCGCCGACCAAATTCAAGTTCTCGAAGGTCTCGAAGCAGTCCGCAAACGACCGGGGATGTACATCGGTACCACCGGCCCGCGAGGACTCCACCATCTAGTTTATGAGGTTGTTGACAACTCGATCGATGAGGCGCTGGCTGGCCACTGCACTCACATCGAAGTTGAGATCAACGCCGACGGTTCCGTTACCGTTACAGACGACGGGCGGGGGATTCCGACCGGCATTGTTGCCAAGACTGGCAAATCGGGAATAGAAACAGTAATGACTGTACTCCACGCCGGCGGTAAGTTTGGCGGTGGTGGCTACAAGGTTTCTGGAGGATTGCACGGTGTAGGTATTTCTGTTGTTAACGCGCTGTCCGAGTGGGTAGAAGTGACCGTTTGGCGCGACCAAAAAGAACACTTACAGCGTTATGAAAGAGGCAATCCTGTCACCGAACTGAATGCCAAGCCCAACAAAGGCGATCGCACCGGCACTTCAGTTTCTTTCTTGCCAGATACTCAGATTTTTAGCACAGGCATTGAATTTGATTACACAATACTCGCCGGACGTTTGCGAGAATTGGGTTACTTGAATGCGGGCGTGAGAATTACTTTTAGCGACCACCGTTTGGAACTGCTCAAAAGTGGCGAATCTCGCATCGAAACTTACTGTTACGAGGGTGGCATCAAGGAATACATCGCCTACATGAACCGCGAAAAGCAGCCTTTGCATGAAGAAGTGATTTACGTGCAAGGCGAACGCAATAACGTGCAAATAGAAGTGGCTTTGCAGTGGTGTGTGGATGCTTTTAGCGATAATGTTCTCGGTTTTGCTAACAACATTCGGACGATCGACGGTGGCACGCACTTAGAAGGTTTGAAAGCTGTTTTGACGCGGACGATGAATTCGATCGCCCGTAAGCGCAACAAAATCAAAGAAAACGAACCTAACCTCGCCGGTGAAAACGTCCGCGAAGGTTTAACAGCCGTAATTTCCGTCAAAGTTCCCGATCCGGAATTTGAAGGTCAAACTAAAACTAAGTTGGGCAATACAGAAGTTCGGGGCATTGTCGATTCCTTAGTTGGCGAAGTATTAACCGAATATTTGGAATTTCGCCCCCAAGTAGCCGACGCTATTTTGGAAAAAGCAATTCAGGCATTTAAAGCGGCGGAAGCAGCCCGTCGCGCCCGCGATTTAGTCCGCCGTAAATCGGTCTTAGAATCGTCTCCATTGCCCGGAAAATTAGCGGACTGTAGCTCCAGAGACCCCGCCCTGTCTGAGATATACCTGGTCGAGGGGGATAGTGCTGGGGGCTGTTTTTTTTCATTTCAGGAAATAATATTAGCTGACGGTACGACAAAAACTATCAAAGAGATAGTTGACGAACAAGCATCCGGCAAAGAACACTTTTGCTACACCATTAAAGAGAGTGGAAACATCTGTGTTGAGCGGATTACTAACGCTCGGATGACCAAGCAAAATGCTGAAGTTATCAAGCTGACATTAGACAATGGGGAGACCATTACTTGCACTCCCGACCATCCATTTATGTTGCGGGACGGCACTTACAGAGCAGCAGCAATGCTGACACCAGAAGATTCGTTGATGCCTCTCAACCGCAAGTTGTCTGAAAAAAAATCAAACGGGCAAGGACTTAATGGTTATGAAATGGTTTGGAATCCAAACACTGATAAGTGGATTTACACTCATCTTTTATCGGATTTTTACAACCTAAAACACGGTGTATATGAAGCATCTGAGGGCAATCACCGCCACCATGTGGATTTCAATAAACTCAACAACAATCCGACAAATATTCAGCGATTGCCTGCTGAGGTACACTTGGCTCTTCACCGCGCGAATCTTGAGAAAACATTGCACCGCCCGGATGTAATTGAAAAGAGCCGTCAAATTCACATGAGTGAAGAATTTCGGGCGATGATGAAAGAGCGGATGCAGCACCCAGAAACGCGACAAATTCTCTCGGAACAAGCGAAAGCTCAGTGGGAAGATGAAGAGTATAAGGCTTACATGACCAGGAAGTGGCGCGAGTTTTACGACACTCATGAAGCTTATCGCGAGCAAAATCAGGAACTTTTGAATCAAGCGCAGCAAGAATATTGGAGTAGTGAAGAAAATCGCTTGGCTCAGTCGGAACGGGTTCGCAATCATTTTGCTAACAATCCACAAGCGCGGGAAGCTCACTCGCAACTTGCGAAAGAACAATGGCAAGATGAGAATTTACTAGAGTGGAGACGTGAAAAAACGAAGGAACAGTGGACAACGGAGTTTCGCCTCAAACGCAAGGCAACTTTGAAGGAAACTTATTACCGCAAAACTATCGCGGCGTTGAAGAAGATTCACCTTCATACGGGTTGGATGGATTTGGATATGTACAACGATTACCGTCGTCGTGAAAAAGATAAATCTTTGTTGAAGTTTGAGACTTTTTGCGATCGCTACTTTAATGGTGATGAAGTATATGCTCGCCAAGCGGTTCGGAATTACAACCACCGGGTTGTCAAGATCGAAACTGTAGAGGAACGCTACGATGTTTACGACATCGAAGTGCCCAACAGTCACAACTTTGCACTAGGTGCGGGAATTTTTGTCCACAACAGTGCTAAACAAGGGCGCGATCGCCAATTCCAAGCAATCCTGCCTTTGCGCGGTAAAATTCTCAACATCGAGAAAACCGACGACGCCAAAATATACAAAAACAACGAAATTCAGTCGTTAATTACAGCCCTGGGTTTGGGCATTAAAGGCGAAGAATTCGATCCTGGACAATTGCGGTATCACCATATCGTAATTATGAGCGTAGCAGGCGATGAACCAACCCTAGTGATGGACAACACCGGACGCACAGAATTCGTCACAATTGGCGGATTTATTGATGACTGCGTAGAAGGCCGCCGCGCAGCCGATCGATATCAAGTGATGTCTTTCGATCAAACTACTCATGCTACTCGTTTTCGCCCTCTGAAAGCCGTGATTCGTCACGGACATGAGGAAGGGATGTATAAACTAACAACGCGCTACAATCGCTCGATCAAAGTGACATCATCTCACAGCGTTTTTGTCTTTGAAAATAACGAAGTTATTCTCAAAAAAGGTAACGAAGTTAAGCCAGGAGACCTCCTAGTTGCCAGTCGGCGTTTACCTCGTCCAGCAGCAAGCCCAACGCAGATAGATTTGTTGGAAACTTTCTATAGTGCTGAGTTAACCAAATCACTTTATCTCAAAGGTGAGGACGTGCGAAAAGTTGCAAGTCAGCGTGTCTTGGCAAAAGTTTCTGTCCCCGATCAATGGAGTGAACCGCGAGTACAAATAGATGCGGAAGCGTGGCAAAAATTAATCGCACAGCGCGAAGCAATCGGCATTACCCAAAAGCAAGTTGCGGCTTCCGTGGGAGTAAAACAGCCAGTCACAGTTAGCCAGTGGGAACGTGGAATCAGTCGCCCAATTTTATCTCACTTCTTGACTTATCTTGAAGCAATTGGTAACAGTGACAATGTTGTCTACGAAATGCTGCCGTCGAAAATTGACGATCGCCTCGCTCAAGATGATACCAGCAAAAATGCCCGTTGGCGCGAAGTTAGCTGTTACAAACCGCTCGATGACTTCACAGCCAGCGAAATAGCACAACTGGGCGAAGATGTGCAAATTGTGCCACAAGCACACGGCGACAAAGCGTTTGCCCGCTACCTACCTATTAGTCGGGAATTGATGTGGTTTATGGGCTGGTATGTAGCGGAGGGAACTCTCAGCCAACATCAAGTTAGCCTTAACTTAGGCAAGAAAGATCTGCGGTTTATTCCGGAAATAATTGCTGTAATTGAGTCGGTATTTAACGAAACACCTCGCCAATATAACGACCCAGACAGTGACGGAATTAAGCTCTACTTCCACAGCGTTGCAGCGGCGCGATTAATCCAAGCTTGGGGTTTAGGGAAACAGGCACATTTGAAGCAACTGCCAGATATTGTGTTTAGCTTGACAGAAGAACTGCAAATGGCTTTTATGGAAGGCTATTTCCTCGGCGACGGTACAACGGGAGGCAGTCATTTGTCGCTGACAACTAATTCTCCCAAACTGAAAGATGGGTTGCTTTATTTGTTAGGACAGTTGGGAATTATTGCCAGTCCAACTTGTCACCAACCGTCTACTGCCGTAGATGCGGAAATTCAAACGCGACATCCTTATTATACGATCGCGATTTGCAGCAAAGATCAGCTCGAACTGTGTCGCCAAATTTGGCAGCGACACGCCAATGCCGATCTGATTGAAGCACATCTAGCACGCCCTAGTCGCAAATCATCGGACTACGTGCCAATTAGCGATGATTTGATGGGACTGAAAGTGATTTCGGCTGAGGAGATTGAATTAGTAGGTGACTATGTTTATGATTTCTCCGTCGAAGATGATGAAAACTTTGTCTGCGGTACTGGCGGTTTGTGCGCCCATAACACTGACGCTGACGTAGATGGAGCACACATCCGCACGCTGTTGCTGACTTTCTTCTATCGCTATCAGCGAGCACTTGTAGAACAAGGTTACATCTACATTGCTTGTCCTCCTCTGTATAAAGTGGAACGGGGACGGAATCATTACTACTGTTATAGCAATCGCGAAATGAACAATTTGATTCGGAATGAATTCCCGGCGAATGCGAACTACACGATTCAGCGGTTCAAAGGTTTGGGCGAAATGATGCCGACACAGTTGTGGGATACCACGATGAACCCGGAAACTCGCACGCTCAAACGGGTGGAAATTGATGATGCTGCCGAGGCCGATCGCATCTTTACCATCTTAATGGGCGATCGAGTCGCACCCCGGCGCGAATTCATCGAAACCTACGGTCCCAAACTCAACCTGCTGGACTTAGACATCTAAGTTGGTCAGTAGTCAGTAGTCAGTAGTCAGTAGTCAGTAGCTAACAACCAATGACTGACGACTACTGACTAAACTGTTTGTGTCTTTTACTGCAACCGCCAAGATGCTGAGGACGTTTTCAATGGCCCAGACCATTGATTTTCTGCCTTCTGCCCAGTATAGGTTTTGTTATAAAAATTAATACAATCTCTCATTAAATCAGTCTAAGGTAATAACTTAGGTATTTTTTAGATTGTTGGCGCATCCATCGACAACCACGAAAATAGAAAGTTGGACAATATATTATGAGCATCAATTTAGCGACCAAATTGCGTGAAGGAACGAAAAAATCTCACACAATGGCAGAAAATGTCGGTTTTGTCAAGTGCTTTTTAAAAGGCGTTGTAGAAAAGACATCTTACCGGAAATTAGTAGGCAACCTCTACTTTGTATACTCCGCCATAGAAGAGGAAATGGAACGCCAAAAACAGCATCCGGTGATTTCAAAAATTTACTTTTCTGAGTTGAATCGTAAGCAAAGTCTAGAAAAAGATTTGTACTATTACTACGGCGTGAATTGGCGGGAACAGGTAGCTCCCTCAGCAGCAGCAACAGCTTACATCGAGCGAATTCACAAAATTTCAGCCACCGCACCAGAACTGTTAGTGGCTCATTCTTACACTCGCTATCTCGGCGATTTATCCGGCGGACAAATCCTCAAGGGCATTGCTCAGCGGGGAATGAACCTTACCGAGGGAGAAGGCACTGCTTTCTATGAATTCCAGGATATTCCTGATGAAAAAGAATTCAAGGCTAACTACCGTCAGGCAATGAATGAACTGCCGATTGACGAAGCAACAGCAGAGCGAATTGTTGACGAAGCTAATGCAGCTTTTGGCATGAACATGAAGATGTTCATGGAGTTAGAAGGCAACTTGATTAAAGCGGTTGGTCAAATGTTGTTCAATACGCTGACGCGCAAACGCGGTGGCGGGAGTACCGAATTGGCGACTGCTGAGTAGGTTAAGGCTTGCTTGCGATTATTTGAACCTCGGTTAAAGAGGGAAAACTTGAAATCCTGGGGGTTTGATGGCTGCTTTTACAGTCACCAAAGCTCCGGGATTTTGAATTGTGTTCCTCTGCAAAATCAGTCCGCGCGAGCGGAGCTATCCCGAAGGGAATCATCCGCCAGTAACTCCTCAAATTTTTCCGCTGTATCTCCGGCTACACCCAGAATTTGACCTGTTAAGGGAAACATCGCCGGCAACAGTTCAATCAACGCCACCATTTCCACCATCCGCACAATTCCCAACGCTTTCGCCTCAGTTGGTAGCAGTGCAGGTGTGGGGTATTTCGCCTCCAGATCAACCAGAATTGCCAGCGACTCAACCAAAGTCAAATCTTCATCTATTCATACAGGAATGCGATGGAAAGGGTTGATTGCGGAGAATTCCGGCCCAAATTGGTCGCCATCTAGGTTAAGGGCGATCGGCTCAAAAGCAATCTGCTTTTCCAGCGCCACCCACAGGCGGCGATCGTTCAGAGAAATTGGAGTGTAGTACAACTTCAGCATCGGATTCACCACCCGCGACACTACCAGTTTAGCTCCCAAACATCTTGATCAGGGGTTTAGCGAAAACCAGCGCCTCAGTTTTCCCGCTTCGCAGCAGCTCAAAAAAAAATTTGTATTACCCCCTTGACAGTCCTGTAGCACACAATGTAGTGTAACTGTATGGCGGAAGGGAAAGAGCCTCAAAGCTTTATCCCAAAAGCAATATGAACCTTGACAACCGAATAGGTAATTAGTCATGTCACATACTTTTGGACAGGCTTGACTGCAAGTGCGATCGCCCCCTTGGGTTGTAGTACGCGAAGTCAAGCGCCACCCCGTCCAAACAGCAATTTGTGAGGCTTGTAGCTCAATTGGGAGAGCGTCGCTCTGTCACAGCGAAGGTAGCGGGATCGAAACCCGTCAACCTCGTCTCCGTTTCCGGGAGTTACGAGTTTTAAAGTCCCGTAGGCAAATTGGTTTAAGCCGTCTGCCCCTCAAGCAGAAGATTGCGAGTTCAAACCTCGTCGGGACTCCCAGGTTAGGTGGCCGATCAGAAGTATTTTTAGATTGGCAATTCTGAGATACAGCACTTTGCTTAACGATTAGGTACAATATTAGAGGTGGTAAGAAAGAGAAAAATGAAACCCTACTCCCTAGATATACGTCAAAAGATTATTGACACAAGGAGAAGCAGGTAACACCTCTATTCGGAAAGTAGCAGAAAGATTTCAAGTTAGTCACGCAAAGTGCTGTAGTTAAGTTAAACTTCTAAGTGTTAAATAAGAGTTTGTGTATTGCAGGCAATGAATAATTTTGTTCTTGAACCAACTCATGAAAATCTCGAACGCTATAAAAGAGTACAAGGTGAAGAGACTTATTGGCATACCGCAGATTTCTTTCTGTTTGACCCCAACATTAAAAATGAACTCTCGATCATTTTCGATTCTTATATGGATGCACTTATGGAGTCTGATGAAGAGGACGAAGATGAGGCTAGTCGCAAAATTGCTTTTTCGCTTGGCAGAATGATCGTCAAAGCAGCTAGAGAGATTGGAGTCTCACCCAAAGACTTTCGAGATCAGTTTAATAACTACGCAACAGTGATTTGGACTCCCATTTGTATATGGCGGAAGGATAATTTAGGTGAAATCAGCTATTCCTTAATGAGTGGTTTACAATGCAGCTCAAAAAAAAACATTACCCCCTTTCTAAAACAAAAAATAGCGATCGCCTATATTATTAACCTTTCCAGGGCGATCGCTTTAGTTGTTATCGCTTTAGTTGTTATCGCTTTAGTTGTTGAGGTAATTGCCTCGTGATGACGATGGCTTAGCTTGCAAAACCGGGACTTGAGCCTATCCCAAACCCAATTTTGATAAATTCCATCAACTGTTGCATCTGATCTTTCCAGGTTTCTTTGATGTCTGGCAGTGGTTTTCCTTCATACTCAGCTTGCTTACATTTTTTCATCGCCTCGATATAGGCAACAGCTAGAAAACCTGTGCAGAGAACAGTAGTAACAGCAGCAATACATCTGACAATGGGCAATCCACTTACTGGATTGAAGTTGTCCAACCCTGGTAACAAATCGATTAGTTGATCTTTGAAGGGTAGTGTAGCTGTCATTCCGTTAAGCATAACACCAAATTGAGATAAAACGTCATGAACAGTTTGGATATTGTCATAATTAACTCCTGGCAAGTTGTTGAGAATTTGAGCCAGTTCAACCTCAATACCTGTATCAATTCCTATTGCACACAATTCTGAAAGAAATTTCCAATCCAAATTGTAACCAAAGGTTTTGGAAATATCTGCAAGCATCAAAGTTTGTAGAGTAGCTACTACTAGCGGTATTGGCATCATTGGAACTGGCAACAATCGAGCGGTAAGTACCTTAGTGCATCCATCTCTACACCAACCAAAAGATTTATCTGCCTTGGATTTAATCGCATTCAAAATTGCTGTTTTAGCAATCTCTTCTAGTAAATGTTCAGTGCCAAATAGTAAAGAGTCTAAACCGTAAGGTTTAATGTCGTAATGAGGTGTTTTTTCTCGCAGTGCCATGACTCGGATAACTTGCTTAATTTCCGAAATGCCCCTGAGAAAAGGTTCTAACCAGCTTTTTTCCACTCCTGAAGCGCGAGTAATTACAGCAATAACTGGAAGTTCTTTCGCAATTGACGAAATCCAACGCCGATCGATTTGTGTTTCTCTTGTAACTTGAGAGTTTACACAGTACCAAATTGCATGGATTTGGTCTTCTGGTTCTTTGTATTTCTGTTGCTTGATGAACTTAGCAATTTGCTCCTTGACCCTATCCTGCTGTTTTTTATTATTTTCAAGTCCCGGTGTATCATAGATTGCTATTGATAGTCCTGGCTTTTGATATGGTGGGTTTGAAATGCTTTTTGTAACAGAGTCGCTAATGGTACGATTCAACATTGAACTAATTAGTGTACTCTTCCCAACCCCGGTACTGCCAATCACCAAAACGTTACATCTTTTAATCTGCTTGATAGCTGTTGGAAATCTATGACCAAAGCTTAAAACCATATCCAGCCACCGCTTTTTTATTTAAAGTTACGTCTATCAATGTATCAGTGTTCCCTACACTCCCGCATCCGATTTTTCTGAATAAGTATTTTTCTCTCAGCCTTCAAATGGTTGTGATTGCTTGAGACAGAGCTCACGATCGACGCCGGAAGGGTGATACCGCTGGCATTTCCCGACATTCGCGTTTCCGTTGAGAGACTTTTGGGGTGAGTCAGGGCGATCGCACTAAATTTGAAAAAGTATTGACAAAATCAATCAGCTATGTTATAAGCCTAGATGCGGGAGTATAGCTCAGTTGGTTAGAGCAGGTGACTCTTAATCTCAAGGTCGAAGGTTCAAGTTGACAGTAGGGTGCGTCGCTATCAGATTTTTTAGGTTTCTCAGTAGATGGCTGATGGCGACGCACCCTACGGCTATAATTTTAAAATCCAAAATCCAAAATCTAAAATCCAAAATTTCAAATAATTCATCGTCCCACACCCCGATTAGGAGGTTCATCAGGCACCGGAAGAGAACCAGGCCTTAACTGCTTTTCCAAATACTTGCTCAAAGCGTAAGCGATATCGCCACGAGTCATCGGCTTCAAAGGATTAATTTTATTAGTGCCAAATTCAATATTGACAAAACCTTCATAAAGTGCAGTAGCCAGAGACTTTCTTGCCCAATTAGGGATTGCTCCCGCATCTGGATAATCAGCTAAAATCTCGGAAATGCTAACATCAGAAAACTGAAAAACCCCGTAAGCTTGAGCAAAAATCGCTAAAGCCTCAGCACGAGTCACCCTTTGATTGGGAAAAAACATTCCATCGCGATATCCAGTCATAGTTCCCGTTTTCAAAACAATTTGAATCGCAGTATAAGCCCAGTAATTTTTAGCTACATCTGGCAATTCCCGATCGGCTTTCTGAGAAATTTTCCGGTGTTCTAAACCAAAAGTTTTCACCAAAATTGTAGCCAACTCCGCACGACTCACAAAACCCTCAGCATTAAAATTGCCACGGACATCCTTAGTCATCAATCCCGCAGTCACCACCCGGTCAATCGGGTCAATCATTGATTGAGCTTGAACGGCTGTCGGGATTCCTTGCAATAGGGCGATCGTAAAAAAAAAGCCAACTAAATTTTTCACGATTTTAAAATAAAACATTGGCTTCCGGCAAAGCACCCTGAATCTTACCCAACCAATCAATCAAATTATCCAATTGCTTGTCCGCACTCAAAACGGCCATCCCTCGAATAGTAACCTTTCCCTTGCTGTAGACAAAACGAGACTGCAAATGTTCCGGCAAATTAGCCTTAAGCAACAGCCAAGCAGGCTCCTCCATAGATGTTTCCAAAACAATATGCTGCTTATTTTCCACTTTAATCCTAGAAAAACCAATTTGCTTAGCAATTTGTTTGAGTTCAACAATACGAATAAGTTGCTTTGCAGGAATAGGAATCGGCCCATAACGATCGCACCAATCAGCCTGAATCTGCTGCAACTCTTGGGGCGTACTAGCAGAAGCAACAGAACGATAAGCACTCATCTTCTGATCCAAATCCCCAATATAATCAGCCGGAATAAACGCCGTCAAACTCAGATCAATTTGAGCATCTTCAACTTTCGGAATTTCTTGGCCTTTAATTTCGCGAATTGCCTCCTCTAACATTTCAGCATACAAATCAAAGCCGATCGCCTCCATTTGACCAGACTGTTCCGTGCCCAAAATATCACCAGAACCCCGAATTTCCAAATCCCGCATCGCCAACTGATAGCCCGAACCCAACTGAGCGAACTCTTGAATAGCCCGCAACCTCTGCCTTGCAGCATCAGTCAACTGACTTTGCTTAGGATACAACAGCCAAGCATGAGCTTGAATACCCGCGCGTCCCACCCGTCCCCGCAACTGGTAAAGTTGACCCAAACCAAACCGATGCGCGTCTTCAATCAAAATAGTATTGACACGAGGAATATCCAAACCAGACTCAATAATAGTGGTACACACCAAAATATCGAAATCCGCCGCACTAAAAGTCAGCATAATCGATTCCAATTCCGAAGCATCCATTTGACCATGGGCGATCGCAATTCTCGCAGACGGAACCATCACCTGCAACTGAGCAGCCAACTCCTCAATCCCCTCAATCCGGGGCACCACGTAAAAAACCTGACCACCCCTGTCTAACTCTTGACGAATAGCCGATCGTACCGCTTCCGGGTCATAGGGAGCCAAATGCGTCTGAATCGGTCGCCTACTCGGAGGCGGAGTCGCAATCAAACTCATTTCCCGAATCCCCGACAGCGACATATACAAAGTCCGAGGAATCGGCGTAGCGGTGAGAGTCAGAACATCCACCTCTGTTTTGAGAGCTTTAATAGCTTCCTTTTGCTTAACCCCAAACCGCTGTTCCTCATCCACCACCAACAAACCCAAATCCCGAAACTTAATCGCCTTACTCAAAACAGCTTGAGTACCCACAATCACATCTAACTCCCCAGTAGCCAACCGCTTGTGAATCTCCCGGCGTTCCGTTTCAGTGCGAAAGCGATTGAGCAAACCAACTTGGATGGGATAGGGGGAAAAACGCTCTGAGAGCGTGTGATAGTGCTGTTGGGTCAAAATCGTCGTCGGCGCGAGCATTGCCACCTGCTTGCCCGCCGTAACCGCCTTAAAAATCGCTCTCAGAGCCACTTCCGTCTTGCCAAAACCGACATCACCACAGACCAAGCGATCCATAGGTCGATCGCCCTCCATATCCCGTTTCACATCCTGAGTTGCCTTCAACTGATCCGGAGTCGGCTGATAAGGAAAAGAATCCTCCAACTCTTGTTGCCAAGGCATATCAGGAGGAAAAGCATACCCTGTTTGTTTAGCTCTTTTAGCATAAAGATTCAACAAATCCAGCGCTAATTTCTTAACAGCTTTACGAACCTTTGTTTTAGTTTTTTCCCAAGTTTGACCTGTGAGTTTGTTCAGTTCCGGCACTTTATCAGCTACAGTCCGAAACCTCGACAAAGCCCCCAATTGGTCAGCGGCGACTCGGAGAGTACCATCAGCATATTGAATCAATAAATATTCGCGAGTTTCGCGATCGATCGTCAAACGCTCCAACTTAATAAACTTACCCACTCCATGCTGACGGTGAACCACAAAATCACCAGGGCTTAATTTATTCGGGTCTACTTGTTTAGAAGCAGCACGACGACGCTTGCGAACATAACTAAAAGTAGCTAGAGAATGTTGACCGTAGAATTCCCGATCGCAAAT
Organism: Microcoleus sp. CAWBG506; assembly: GCA_020883125.1. Classification (GTDB taxonomy): domain Bacteria; phylum Cyanobacteriota; class Cyanobacteriia; order Cyanobacteriales; family Microcoleaceae; genus Microcoleus. Next base: position 146,336 of record JAHREW010000009.1, on the reverse strand, counting down.
CAACACAATCCGAAAAGTAGGCAGAATAAAACCTTCCAATTCTGCCAAACCGCTGTACTTCAAAGCAACCGGAATATGCTGCAATTGCAACTTATCGATCGCCAAATAATCCCGCGGATTCACCACAAACTGAGCCAGACAGTCATGTTCCGAAAGCAGAGAAACAGAGCGACTCGGTTGAGCCGAAACCAGAAACACCGAAAAACCGCGATCGCGCTCCTCCCGGAGCATTTGAGATAACTTAGCAAACTGGTGAGGCATCACCGGCACAGGGCGAGAAGCCAAATTAATCGCACCAGGAGAAGAAACAGAAGATTCAGCCAATTCCGAAAGATCAAGTCGAGGAAAAACTTCCACATCCGCCATAGACTCAGCAAAAGAGCGGTGAATCTTAGGAACAGAAACAATTAAACTTTCCCATTGCTCCTGAGCACCTTCAAACCAACGATCGCAGTGAGCCTCACACTGAGCCGGTTCATCAATAGCCACCAAAGTATGTGATGGCAAATAATCCAAAATAGAAGCAGGCTGCTCAAAAGCCAAACCCAACAACCCCTGAATAACCTTCCCTACCCCTTCTTCCCCCTCTTCCTTCGCGCCCTTCGCGCCTTCGCGGTTCGTTAGTAAACTCAACCTTTCACCCAAAGCCCCCCGCACAATCCCGCCAAAATCCGTAGGAGTCAAAACCAAGCGATCGATCTTATCAAGCGATCGCTGAGAAGACGGGTCAAACTCCCGAATTTGCTCCAAATCATCCCCAAACCATTCCAGACGCACCGGCAACTCCGCAGCCACCGGAAACACATCCACAATATCGCCCCGACGACTCCACTGGCCCTCCATTTCGACTAGAGGCACCCGATCGTAACCCATCGAAACAAGTTGGCGGTCTAAAATCTTCGAGTCTTGAACCATACCTCGCGCCAAAGTCAGACAATAGGGTGCAAAAGCAGCAGGTGGCGGCAAATGAGACTGGAGAGCCCGCGCTGTAGCGACAATCGCCATCGGCTTAGAGTTAGTAGTAATTTCTGGTTTCTGGACCAAATCCGCCAGCACCTGCATTTGCCCCCAAGTCATTTCACTCTCATCCGAGTAAGATAGCTCGTAGGGCGAAGCCTCCGAAGTCGGGTAAAAATGCACAGTCTGCCAGCCCATCGCCTCCAGCCCAGCCACCCAGCGGCCAGCTTCTTCCAGAGTTGCTGTGACGACGAGTAAACTTTGCCCTTCTTGCTGTGCGAGGGCTGAAGCTACCAAACCTTTCGGTAGGCGGGCTACGCCGGAGAGTTGCACGTAGCCATGGCGCTTGAGTTTGTTGAGTAGTTCTGTGGCTAGGGGCGATCGCCCTAGAGTCCGAATGATTGAAGAGAAAGTCATGGGCTGTTAATTTTTAATCCCCGATCGGCAAAGGCTCTTTCTCTTTGCCTGTTAAGGAGATTGTACGACAAACATCATTGATTGTGTCGAGGATCTGTTGTCGCCGAGGAACTTAACAGAGGTTAATTTTTGCTCTAATATATCGAGGCTGCGATCGAAACGAGATAGTTCCGTTAATCTAGGTACAGGATTGATCGCGAAAAAATTTCGATTTTGCGATCGAGATTGAAAGCTTTCAGGCCTCTCCTTTAACCGGGCTGTGCTTGCCGTTACCACTGATAATTTGAGAAATGTCCCCAAGTACCGACCTTCTGATTGTTCTGCTGCTGATTTTCCTCAATGGCTTATTTGTGATGTCAGAGATGGCGATCATCTCAGTACGCAAGGTAAGACTGCAACAGATGGCCAACCAAGGTTCGACCAATGCCCGCGTCGCATTGGATCTGGCTAATGCCCCCAATCAGTTCTTACCCACAGTCCAAATCGGGATTACGCTGCTGGCGATTCTGTCGGGCGCTTTTGGAGAAACGACTATTTCTAAAAGAGTAGAGCCTTTGTTGCGACTGATTCCCGCCCTAGCACCCTACTCTGGGGCGATCGCCTCAGTCATCGCCATTTTAACCATAACTTATCTAACCATAATTATTGGCGAACTCGTGCCCAAGCGACTGGCACTCAACAACCCAGAGCCGATCGCCTCCAGCGTAGCCATTCCCATGCGAATGCTCTCAAAAATTGGCGCTCCCGCCGTTTATGTTTTAAGTTATTCTACTGAATTAGTGCTGCGGCTCATGGGGATTTTGCCCTCCACAGAACCGCAAGTTACAGAAGAAGAAATTAAAGTTTTAATCGAGCAAGGAACCGAAGCCGGCACCTTTGAAGAAGCCGAACAAGATATGGTAGAAAGGGTGTTTCGTTTGGGCGATCGACGAGTCAGCGCCTTAATGACACCGCGCCCCGATCTTACCTGGCTCGATCTCGACGATTCAGTAGAAGAAAATCGCCAAAAAATGCTTGGCAGCGGTCATTCTAGGTTTCCGGTGTGTCAGGGAGGCCTCGACAACGTTGTCGGTTTAGTACACGTCACAGATATGCTGTCACGGACTTTAACTGGTCAACCCCTCGATTTAAGCGCTTCTTTACGAAGACCTTTATTTGTACCAGAAAGCACGCGGGGTTTAAAAGTATTAGAACTTTTCAAGCAATCTAGCAATCAAATAGCCTTGGTAGTAGACGAATATGGCGTGATTCAAGGATTGGTTACAGTTAACGACATTTTAGTCGAACTCGTGGGAGAATTTCCCTCCATTGAAGATGCCGACGAGCCACAAGCCGTCCAACGGGAAGACGGTTCTTGGCTGTTAGATGGAATGCTACCAGTCGAAGATTTTTTTGAGCTGTTTGGCATCGAAGAATTGTCAGCAGAAAACAAAGGAAGCTACCACACAATGGGCGGTTTTGTGATTACAAATTTGGGCAAAATTCCCGCAGCCGCCGATCACTTTGAGTGGAACAGTTTGCGTGTCGAAGTAGTCGATATGGACGGGAACCGAGTTGATAAAATCTTGGTAATGCCGATCGACAAAGCAGGGAATCTACCCCTAAGCAATCCAAAAACCTGACACACTCCCACATCAAGCCAATTACAGCTACTTGTGCGCTCCGGTAGCCGAAATATGATGTGGGGGTGCATCTATGTTTGGCAAATATATTCGTAGGGGCGAAGCATGACCGCTGTAAATCTCTGGTTATCACTAATAAATTGTCTGCGGTCATGCTTCGCCTATGCAAAATCGGGATGCTCCCTGATGTGGGCTTCTTAACAGCCATAGCGAGGGCGTACCCGACTCCTTAGCCAAGAAGAATTTAGCTCTCGTTCAGACCAATTTATGAGGCAATAAACTCTAAAATAACATCCATATTAGTTCCTTGTCACCCATACCCAGAGACTCTGGCTCATCGCTTCTTCTTATTTTTTTCATCCTGCCGCAACACTTCTAAAATAGAACTACCCACATAATTACTAAAAACCACTTCTCCCGCTTTGTTATAATGACAGCAGCTATCCACATAAACAGGATCTTTAGTCTTGTCAAAAACCTTAACCCCATTAAATATATCAATCTTATTTTTTTCTAAATTAGGCAACTTTTTAAACAAAGCCGGATATCCAATTTCCACTGCCTTAGCATAGGGAGTATCCTGATTAAAAGCAATCTGCTTTTCGGCGGCGCTAAACACCCTTTTTGTCTGATAATACTGATTGGGCTGGAGTACATGAACATAAGGCACATTGCTAGCCGACAAAACTTTGTGCATAAAAATTGAACTCTTCGCCCAATTCCATGCCATTTCTTCAAATGCTAGCGCATCCTGTGCGACAGATTTATTAGTATTAAGGTAAATAACGCTCCCATCGTCTTGTTGTTTAGTGCGTTCTTTTTCAAACTTAATCACATCGGTTTTATAATTATTTACTAAGTTTTGAATATACACTGAATAGAAAGCATCACACGCCGCCAAACTACAGTGTTGCAAACTTTCCAAAGCCTGATTAATCTTAGCTTTATTTTCTTTAATTCTGATAGTTGCTTTCATCGCTTTTGTAGAAAGGCTATTATTCGCCAAGTTAGTCAACGGCAAGATATGCTGAATGCTTGGCATCGCTAAATCGACCTTATTTTTATTGTTTAAATTAGAAAGGGCTACTTCATTGAAGCCATCTATATTTACAACCAGATCGAATTCTTGACGAAGGGCTAAGAAATAGTTTAAAATTAACAATTGTTGGGGCTGTTTATAGCCTCCGGTAGCAAAAGACAAAATTACAAATTCTCGATTTTTCAAACTAGGCAACTGCTTGATATATTCAGGCAAAATTTTATTCTGTATTTCAAATATTGAATAGTTAGAAGCAACCGAACCGCCAAAGACTCCAATAATAAATTGATTTTTGTTAGTCTTTTTTAAAGGGTAATCGTAAGGAGAAATAAACCCATAATTATTGACTTTAAAACCGGGGCGAAAATCCGCACTCGGTTTTTGAACAAATCCGAAAAAAGGATGAAATCTTTCGACTATAGACTCATTTAATCGTACTCCTTCCAAATTAATTCCCAAGGCAGATTTATCTAACGGTTTTTGTCTGGCATAGAAAAATTGCTTGTGCTTGACAAAATACCATCCCAGGGAACCCAGTTCTAGGAAAGCCAGTAACAACAGTAAATTAATCAAAGCAATTTTGATTATTTCTGGGCTTTTCTTAAAAAAGTTTAAATCCTTCATTTTTTTTTAGGTAAATAAATACTTGTTTATTTTTTGGGGCTTTCTTTCAGTGGTGTGCTAGTTGCTGCTGGATTTCTCCATACTTTAATAATCGAACTAGAAATATAGTTTACCAATATTTCCTGTCCTACTAAATTTTTTCTCGTTCCCAGGTAGAACCTGGGAACGCATATCCAGAGGCTCTGCCTCGCGATTTATCTACGCCCAATGCCCGATGCCCGATGCCCACATAGGATTTATCAGCAATTAACCGGACATAATATCACTTCTTCTTGTTTCTTTCTTCCTTCCGCAACCGTTCTAAAATCTCCCCGCCCACATAATTACTGAAAACCACTTCTCCAGCTTGATTATAATGACAGCAACTATCCACATAAACAGCATCCTTAGTCTGATCAAAAACATTCACAGCGTTCACTAAATTAATATTATTTTTTGCCAAATTAGGCAACTTCTTAAACAAAGCCGGATATCCAAGTTCAACAGCTTTAGCATAAGGAGTATCCTTATTAAAAGCAATCCGCTTTTCCGCTTCGCTAAACACCCTTTTCGTCTGATAGTATTGATTTGGCTGGAAAACGTGAAAATACGGCACGTTACTAGCCGACAATACTTTATGCATAAATATTGAACTTTTCGCCCAATTCTGAGCTATTTGTTCAAAAGCAGCATCATCTTTGATCACAGAATTGTTAAGATTGATATACATCACGCTGCCGCCGTCATCATTCTGCGGTTGACTGTTCTCTTTTTCAAACCTGATGACATCTTGGCGGTAATTGTTGACCAAATTTTGAACGTAAATAGAAGTTAAAGCATCGCACGCAGCTAACTTGCATTCCTGCAAACCTCTCAAACCCTTATTAATCCTAACTTTACTTTCTTTAATTGCGATCGTTGATTTCATCGCTTTTGTAGAAAGGGTATTACTGGCTATGTTTGTCAGTGGCATAATGTGCTGAATGCTTGGCATCGCCAAATCGATTTTATTTTTATTATTTAAATTGGAAAGTGCTACTTCATTAAAGCCGTCGATATTGACGACCATATCGAGTTCTTGACCTAAAGCCAAAAAGTAGTTTAAAATTAGCAACTGCTGCGGCTGTTTGTAACCTGCCGTAGCAAAAGATAAAATAATGAACTCTTTATCTTTCAAACCTGGTAACTGTTTGAGGTATTTAGGGAGAATTTGATTTTGGACTTGATATATTGCATAATTCGAAGCAACTGAACCGCCAAATACTCCGATAATAAATTGATTTGATTTAGTCTTTTTGAAAGGGTAATCGTAAGGTGAGATAAACCCATAGTTGTTGTTTTTAAAACCGGGGCGAAAGTCGGGGCGTGGTTTTTGAATAAATCCAAAAAAAGGATGAAATCTTTCGACAATCGACTCTCTGAGCCGCACTCCTTCTAAATTAATTCCCACCGAAAATTTATCTTTTGGCTTTTCCCTAGTATAGAAAAATTGCTTGTGTTTGACAAAATACCAACCCAGGGAGCCGAGTTCGAGGAAAACGAGTAAAAGCACTAAGTTAACCAGAGCGAGCTTTAGGAATTCTTGTCCTTTTTTGAAAAACTTTAAATCTTTCATAAATATCTATTTCGACTCTCTTACTACTTTAATAATTGAACTGGAAATATAGTTTGCAAATACTTCCTGTCCTACTAAATTATAGTGACAACAGGAATCTTTGTAAACAGTTTCTTTTGTATTGTCCAAAATATTCACTCCGTTGAAGATGTTAATTCGAGCTTTTTGCAAATCATCAACTTTTGACAAAAGCAGCGGATAGCCTTTTGTTACCCCTTCCATGTAAGGACTATCTTTGCTAATAGCAAATTCTTTTTCCTTTTGGGTAAATATCCGTTTAGTTTGATAATATTGGTTGGGCTGAATAAAGTGAAAATAAGGAATTTTTCTACTTGATAAAATTTGATTCATCATTACCGAAGAGTCGTACCACATGGATACCATTTTGCTAAAAGCATCAGTATCATCTAAAACAGTATCAGATTTGGGAATATAGACAGTACCGCTATTTTTGGGGTCGGTTTTAGACTCTTTTACTTGTTTGTCGTACTTGAGAATTTCTTGTTGGTAATCTTTGAGTAATAGCCTCACCTGTATTGAGATAATAGCATTACAAAAAGCCAATCTACAATTTTTTAATTGAGCAATTGTTGTTCTCAATTGTTTTTTAGTTTCATTAATTTTCACGATGGCAGCCATAGCTTCTGGTGACAAGTTATCATTAGCTAAATCAGTTAATGCTTGAACGTGTTGAACGCTTGGCATTCCTAGGTCTAATTTAGATTTGTTGTTCACATTTGACAAAGCTACTTCATTAAAACCGTCAATATTAACTACCATGTCAAACTCTTGACCCACAGCTAGAAAGTAGTTTAAAACTAATAATTGCTGGGGCTGTTTGTAACCACCATTGGCAAAATTTAAAACAACAATTTCTTTGTTTGCAAATTCTGGATAAGTTTTTAACTTCCTAGATAACATTGTACTTTCATATTCATCCACGGCGAGGTTGTTTGCTACCGAACCGCCAAAAATCCCGATAATAAATTGATTTTTACTGGATTTATAAAAAGGATATTGTAGGGGAGTATAAAAACCGCTCTTGTTGACTTTTAAATTATATTTTTTATTACTAAAAGCACCTTGTTTCATGACATAGCCAAAAAACGGGTGCAGTCTTTCAACGGTGGAATCATCTAGCCGAATTCCGATTCTCTGAATGTCCTCTACTACTGGTTCTTGTGTTTTATTTCTGATATAAAATAATTGATTTTGAGTTAGAAAATAAAAAGCTATGGACAAAGATTCCATGCAAATAAATAGGATGGCAACATTAATAGCGATTACACTAAATAGATTTTTGCCTTTGTTTGTATCTTTTGAATCTTTCATCAGATTTGACATACTAGCGTTGACTATTTGGCAGTTGAGACTGCTTCAAATTTTCGCACAAATTTCGATTAATCATGATGCTAGCTAGCCGATGTCCAAGTTCATTCCAGTGGCCTCCACAGTTGACATAATTCTCAAAACCGTGGGCGCAAACCTGATATTTGTCAGTGTATGCTTGAAACTGTTCGGCTAAACTCAGCACCCTAAAACTGTGGGTTCTACCCAAGTTGTCTAGTCGGCGATTGGGGTAAAACAAGTCCTGAATGTTGTTGTCTTTGATGAACTTTTGTCGCATCGCAACATCTGGGTGAACCTGAGCTGGATCGCCGATGGTGACAACTAAGAAATCAGCATTTTTTTGCACCACTTCATCCCGGATGGTCAAAATCAAACCCTCTGTAATTTTCCAAGCATCTTGCCAAGCAGCATCGGTTGGTTCTTTAAAATTCTGGGTGCTTAAATTTGTAAAGTCATTAGATAACTGCTGCTTTTTTCTCTCTAATTCTACCTTTTTTACAACTTGCAAAATGCGGGAGTTGTTGACTAACCAAGCGGGTAGTTTGTCGATCGCAGAAACGGCATAACGGTTGCGGTCGATGGGACGTAGAGTCCGAAAAGACATATCTGGAACTAACTTGCCACTAGCATCATACACAAAAAATGGTCGATAGCGATCGTATTCTAGTTGCGGTGAATTATTAATGACATCATTGCCAATAAAAAAAGCAAGGACTACAATATCAGGGCTGTAATCCCACACTTTTTTCCGCAACATAACTAATTCTTGAGCCGTGCTGTAACCCTGGACTCCAAAATTGATGACTTCAACTTTTTTTCGTCCTTTCACAGCTTCGCAATTGGCCAGTTTCCGTTCCAATTTTGACCAGAAAGTTTGTTCGATAGGTACGTGAATGGCTTCGGTGAAAGAATCGCCCAAAACTGCTACTCGCAAAGTATTTGGAGGTTTGGCTTTGGTATGTTCGCGATCGCGCAAACCCTCACTATTCACCTGCACAAAACTCGCGCCTTCGCCCTTCCACTCCCCTGACACACCGGGTTTGAGTTTCCAGCCCAAATCGCGATCGGCAGTATGGAAACCTGTTGGTGCAGAGTCTACCAAATCTCCTATTTTTCGGTAGCCTTGAATCCCAGCAACTCGCAATCCCAATTCACCAATTATCACCCCCATTAATAAACCGCCGAGTGTCAAACCTAAGTTGACACCCAAAGTTTTCAATTTGCTCATTCTGTCAAAACAAAGTGTAAATAAAGGGAGCAATTACAGAACCCTGACTGAGGACAATCAAAGCTCCTAAAAATACTAAAGTGACAATTAAGGGCAACAGCCAATACTTTTGGCGTTCTTTCATAAACGCCCATAAGTCTTTGAGAAAGTCTAATGTTGATTCAAACACTTAGAAAGGACGCTCCATACTAACTTTGTTTCTGGCTTTACTGGGGACGCGGTAAGTATCCATTTTGGGATTTAGTTTGCGCCGCATTGAATCTTCGCCAAACAGGTTTTTAATTGCTCCCATTGGCCACACTATCAGGTAAAAAACTATCCCCAGAATAATCGGAGTTTCGATTTTGTTAAGGATGAGTCCAAACCGCATCCAAGCGTGATAAACCGGATTCAGAGATTTCGGCGCAACCAATCCTAGCACAACTAGGACTGCGCCGATCGCCCAAGGCAACCAAGGTATAGGAGCATGGCGCAATAATGGTACTACTAAACCGAATAGCAGTGCTATCAAACCACCGATTAGCAGCCCGAAATCACGGAGACCTTTTTTATCGAGTTTTTTAATTTCGTCGCTCATGGTGAAGAAGGAAGAAGGAAGAAGGAAGAAGGAAGAATGCTCGTGACTAATGACTAATAACTAATGACTAATGACTAATAACTAATCTAGTTCAAATTCATTTTTCCAAGCATCATCTTGTTTCCAAGGAATTTGTTCCGATTTAGAAAGCAAGAAATTCTCCAAAACCAGATAGTCCATTTCAGTACGCATGAAACAGCGATAAGCATCCTCTGGAGTACAAACAATCGGTTCGCCACGGACGTTAAAAGAAGTATTAACTAAAATCCCACATCCCGATCGCTTTTCAAAGTGACTAATTAAGTCATAGTACCGAGGATTAGTTTCCTTGTGAACCGTTTGGACACGCGCCGAGTAATCAACGTGAGTAACAGACGGAATCTCCGATCGCGGAACGTTGAGCTTGTCAATGCCAAACAGTTGTTCTTGTTCGGGTGTCATCGGAATGCGGAGACTGGTTTTGACAGGAGCCACCAATAGCATATAAGGGCTAGAATGATCCATCTCAAAATAATCAGCAACACGTTCCGCTAAGACTGACGGCGCAAAAGGTCGAAAAGATTCCCGATATTTAATTTTCAGGTTCATGACCGACTGCATTTTAGCATTGCGGGGATCGCCAACGATCGATCGACCTCCCAGAGCCCGCGGGCCAAATTCCATCCGTCCTTGGAACCATCCCACCACATTGCCCTGTTCCAGAATTTCTGCCAACTGCGGCATTAATTCGGCATCATCCAATCGATGATAGCTAGCTTTGACAGCATCCAAATATTCGAGAATTTCTGTGTCAGTAAACTTTGGCCCCAAATAAGAACCGCGCATTTGGTCGCGACAAGTTAAATGAGCAATAGACTTAGTAACAGTTGCCACTGGTTGGTTGGTAGCGAGAACTTCAGTCCGCTCATCCTCTTTGGTAGTGAGGAATTCAGTCCTCTCATCCGGGAGTTCCTTTAATGCGAATCCATCACCTGCAACAGTGCGAGTTTGTTCGCAATACTGATACCAAATCGCCAAAGCCGCGCCCAAAGCACCACCAGCATCTCCTGCCGCTGGTTGAATCCAAATATCTTTGAAAATGCCTTCCCGCAAAATGCGGCCGTTAGCTACGCAGTTAAGAGCAACGCCACCAGCGAGGCAAAGATAATCGACATTCAATTCTTTTTTAACTGTTCTGCAAAGTCGCAATACAACTTCTTCGGTGACAACTTGAATAGAAGCGGCAATATCCATTTCTCGCTGAGTTAATTTCCCTTCAGCTTTGCGTGGTGGCCCTTCAAATAGTTCATCAAACTTTTGATTTGTCATGGTTAAGCCAACTGTGTAGTTGAAATAATCCATGTTCAAACGGAAAGTTCCGTCATCTTTGAGATCGATTAAATAGTTGAGAATCTTGTCTACATATTTGGGTTCGCCGTAGGGTGCTAAACCCATGAGTTTGTATTCACCTGAGTTGACTTTGAAGCCTGTGTAGTAGGTGAAAGCGGAATAAAGCAAACCCAAGGAGTGAGGAAAGTCGATTTCCCACTCAGGAGTTAGTTGGTTGCCATCTCCCAGCCAGACTGAGGTTGTCGCCCATTCTCCCACGCCGTCGAGACACAAAACGGCGGCTTTTTGAAACGGGCTGGGGAAAAAGGCTGAGGCGGCGTGGGATTGGTGGTGTTCGGTAAATAGTAGAGATGGTTTGAGTTTTGAGGTTTTGCAGTTTGCCATTTCTGCAAGTTCTCTTTTGAGCATGGTTTTGAGGTAAAGCTTTTCTTTTAGCCAGATGGGCATGGCGGTTAAGAAAGAGCGAAAACCTTTGGGTGCGTAGGCTAAATAGGTTTCGAGTAGGCGCTCGAATTTGACTAAGGGTTTGTCGTAAAAGACTATTCGATCGACTTCCTGTAGCTCAATTTTTGCTTCTTTTAGACAATAGGCGATCGCATTCTTGGGAAATCTGGCATCGTGCTTTTTGCGGGAAAATCTTTCTTCCTGCGCTGCGGCGATAATTGTTCCGTCGCTAATTAAGGCTGCGGCGCTGTCGTGATAGTACGCCGAGATTCCAAGTATGTTCATCGCTCTCCTCACAAATCGCTATGCGTTTGCATTTGACTATTTAGAATAGCTAATGATTATAACTGCTTAAGTGCGGATTTGGAATTTTTATTCCACAGTCCTGGATGTGCGCCAACCACAGAAACGCAATTTTTGAGGGCATCTGCCGGATCGAAGGAAGGATTTTCCTAGAAAAACCGGGCTTCTAGAGGCAGAGGTGTCCAGGACTATTTAATGGACATCTCCTCAACACCCAGCTTGGTACAGGGTGTTGAGGCTTGTTCCACTCAAAGTGAGGGGAGATGTGCGATCGACAATTGAAAATCCAAACAAAATTTAAAATCCCAAATCTACAATCGCTGAATCCGTCGCCACCAAGCCCTGAAGTATGTCACCAGGGGGAATTGATAAAATTCACCTACCAACCACAGGACAATTCCTAAATGGGACAAAAATGCTAGCCCTGTCCAAGTTGCGGGCAACCACGACAGTCTGCTACCGGGAACCGGGGGAAAATAGTAAGCTGACAGCCCTAGCAAGGTAGTGGGCAGGAAAATTAGACCCAGTGCTGCTGCTAAGTAGGGCCATCCGAATTCTACGCCTTCGAGGTGGGTTCCGATCCACTGTTTGCCGTTCCAGTGCCAAGTTACTGGTGGTGCTCGATCGGCCATTTTGAGCATTTGTCTTTCTTCGTTGCCAGTGAAAATGTGTTGACAGAAGTTGCAAGCTAGGGCTTCCATCATGGGCATGGGAGAAATTTCGCCCGTGCGACAAACTGGGCAAGGATATGTGTGTTCAGGGTGGAAAGGACGGGTGGATTTTTGGGTGAAGGTTGGCATGGATTAGAGATTTTGTCAAGAGATTAACGCAGTCAGTAGTCATTAGTCAGTAGTCATTAGTCAGTAGTCAGTAGTCAGTAGTCAGTAGTCATTAGTCAGTAGTCAGTAGTCAGTAGTCATTAGTCAGTAGTCAGTAGTCAGTAGTCATTAGTCATTAGTCATTAGCGGTGCCCTTCCTCGTAGTCGAAGGGTCATTAGTCATTAGTGAACCGTCAACCGTCAACCGTCAATTTTTTAAGCGAACTCGCCCGGAGGTAAAGGCTTGTATGCGATCGCCCTTTAAACGCAATCGCAAACGACCACCTTCGTCAATGCCGGCGGCTTGTCCGTAGATGGTTTTGTCGGAAAGTTCGATCGCCACTGGGCAACCAAAAAGTGCATCACGGTGCTGTAATTCTGGCAACAGTCTGGCTAAACCGGATTTTCCTGCTGGTTTGTCATTTTTGTGAAACATATGGGCTAGTTCCAGGAGATAGTGTCGCAGTCGATCGAGCAAACACAGTTCATCTGGCACTTGGCTAGCTATAGAATGCAAGCTTACGGCATTGCCGATCGCGCTGGCATCAAGTCCGCGGAGATCGAAGTCTACACACAGGTTGATGCCGATGCCGACTACGGCGCGAGTTGTGGCGGAAACATTGCTAGAAGTGGCTTCGCAGAGAATTCCGGCTAATTTGCGGCGATCGATCCAAATGTCGTTTGGCCATTTCAGGCGCAGCAGAGTGCGACAGTCAGGAACTAAATCTTCGATCGCATAAATCACGGCTAAACCGACGGCTAAACTGAGTCCCGGTAGCAGATTAGTGTTGAGGTTGTCGAGTACAAAACTGGCAGTCAAAACACCCGTTGGGGCGTGCCATGTGCGCCCGTGTTGGCCTCTACCACTGGTTTGTCGTTTGGTGAATACGACATCTCCGTGGTTGAGTTGGGCTGCGCGGGCGATGGCGATCGTGTTGGTACTGGGACAGGTATCTAGCCAGTGTAGCCAGTGAGGGATGTTTGGGCGATCGGGTTCTGGGAATGTTGAAATTAAGGGCGATTCAGACAAGGTTTGATTGGTGGTATAGCAACCGCTGGTGTGAGCAAGTTAGACGTAACTAGCTTGCTTGTTCTGTAGCAGACTTAGCATTTTTGCTGTTCAAATTTGGCTTGTTGCCTAATTTTTGGAAGTAAAGACTGCCGACGATGACTAAGAACATAGCATAACCGATTCCTTGGACTAGATAAAGTCGATCTCTGTATCCCAATAGTGCTTTGAGTACAATTCCAGGAAATTTGCGATCGGGCAAAACTGCCTCTGCATTCCAGACCAGCGGGCCTAAAATACAAGAGTGGAGTTGTGCAGTGCGATCGAAAAAAACACAAATCCCTGCATAGTTGATATCTGTCTGGGACAAAAGGGCAGCAGAGGAGTCAAAATGTTTGAGTGCTGATACTGCTAAACCGGCGACTATTAGCAGCAATAAAATCCCCATAAACTTAAAAAACTGGCGGATATCAATTTTGACACCCCATTTAAAAATTAGGTAACCAATGATTGCAGCCCCAAGCAAACCGCCCAAAGCACCTAAAGCCGGGGTTAAACCTTGTTGAAATTGAGCGCTGACAAATATAACTGTTTCAAAACCTTCGCGAAGTACGGCGATAAAAATTAAGCCGAATACGCCCCAGCCAGCATTAGCATTTTCTGTCAAAGCTGCTGTTACTGCTCCTTCCACTTCTGCTTTGAGAAAGCGGGCTTGCTGAGTCATCCAAATTAGCATCCAGCTTAGCATTACTATGGCTACAATTCCCAGACCACCTTCGAGTAGTTGCTTAATTACTGGTGCGTAAGGCTGATTTGATGTTGAGAGTATGTGGAGTAACTGATTGAATAATGCACCCACACCAGCGCTAGCAGCAATGCCGGCTGCGATACCTGCATAAACCCAAGAATTGAGATTAGTTTTGTCGGCTTTTTTTAAGCAAGCTAGGACTATGCCGACGACTAAGGCTGCTTCTACGCCTTCGCGGAGGGTGATTACAAAGGTTGGGATGGCTTCAGTAAAATTCATTTTTTGATAACTGCTAATTTGTGGTTAGTCCTTAGTCCTTTTATTATTTAACCGCGAAGGCGCGTTCGGCGAAGCCGTTCCCGTAGGGTAGGACGCGAAGGAAGAGAAAGAAGAGAAGGAGCAGGTATTCTTAAGGTGGTTCGGGAGTAACTAAGGACTAATGACTAAGGACTAATGACTAACTTAACTATAGTCCCGCAGCATTTTTTTGAGTTCTACTTGGTGCAATTCTTCTTGTCCAATTAGGGTGCGCGCATATTCTTCCAAGTAAACGCTGGAGTCTGTGACGACTTCAAGTAAGGATTTATACTTTTTGAGCGCTTTTTTTTCGTGATTTAAGCTTTCTTCCAACAAGTCTCTTATCGAATGTTTGTAGGTTTCTTCGATGGGAGCAATTTTCTGGCTGGGATGTCCATCTAAACCTGTTAAAATTTCTCCGGCTTGTTGGGCGTGGAGTAGGGATTCGGTTGCTTGTGCTTGAAAAAACTGCACGATGGGAATCCGGTTTGGCCCTGTCACCATTAGTGCGTAGTGGGTGTAGCGCACGACTCCTGCTAGTTCCCATTCCATGATGGTGCATAGCAGTTCTTGGGTTTTTTTCTCGTCGAGTTCTTTCATTGCTGTTTTCGATCTAAGATGCAGTCAAGAGCAGTTACTATAATATCATATTTTTAAATTTAATAGCAATTTGGAAAATTTTTATTGGCTCGGCTGATAGAGCTAGCATTTCCCAAGCTAGTGAGGTCTAATTAGAGAGCGATCGCCAACCCTCAACAAAAGTCTTAATTGGTCGTTGAACTGTGGTTCAACTGTAGATAGAATGTTGAAGCTTTTCAAGATGACTCGAAAAAAAAACACGCTCACGCTACCGAAAAGGGAAGTAGGAAAGTACAAAAGCAACACTTATACTTTTGGGAATAAGTTCAAAGTATTTTAGTAAAAGACCTGATTTTTATTGACGAGTTAGGTTTGAATTGAGCATTAGTTCGCCATCAGCGATCGCTCTCCTCAAGGTCAAAGAGCCTATGGCGATCGCCCTAACAAAAGGGGTAAGAACGTCTGTATTATTGGCGCTTTGGAGTCTCAAAGGTATGATGATGGCGCAGGCGGTAGTCTTATGGGAGGAACTGATGCCTTAACTTTCGAGTATTGCCAGGGGCAGTACAGTATCTGCAATTTATCAAAATAGTTGACATAGATTCTCAATTAAGATAAACTGCACATTGTAGTTAAGTAGCGGTAGCGCTCAACCAAAATGCTATGACTCTTTCAACCTACACTCCTGCTTTATATCCCAATTTCAAACAGCAGACTTTCACCTGCCGTCAGTTAGTGACGATGCCCTTTAACGGCTTGCTGCGGATTAATCGGGGGGCTGTCCGAGCAGTAACTTGGAGCGATCGGGGAACAGCAATGACTCTGGGATATTGGGGAGTCGGAGACGTACTGGGCCAGTCGCTGTCAGGTGTTCAACCTTATCAAATTGAGTGCAAAACTCATGTAGAACTTAGTTATATTCCTCAGAATTTGTGCTATCAATCCTTAGATGAAGTTTTTAGACACTTTCAGCAAACTCAAGCATTTTTCTGCATTGTTCGCAGCGAATCTATTCGCGATCGCTTGCTGCAACTGTTGGTTTGGTTGGGACAAAAGTTTGGTCGCGAAGTTGAACAGGGAGTATTAATCGATCTGAGATTAACTCACCAAGAGATTTCCGAGGCGATCGGCATAACGCGGATTACCGTGACGCGGCTGATGTCTCGATTGGAAGAGGAAAAAGTTATCGATCGCTCCCGCCCTCAGTACATCGTTTTAACTTAGCATTTTTGACATTTCTGAAAATTATGATATTTATCAGAAATAAAGGAAATTTTTTAACCGCAGATGCACGCAGATAAACGCAGATACTTTTTGGGTATCTGCGTTTGTACTTCGACTGATTATTTAAGTCGTCACCAATGCCCTCAGCAGATAAGCGCGAGTTCCTGTTTGGGTTGCACCCTTGGCATCTTTGTAGGTGTAACTTCCGGTGGCAGAAATATCGCCGTAATTATTAATGCCGCTAGCGCTAGTTAATGTCACATTCGAGCCGGCAAAGGTCGGATTTGTGAATGTCAAACTGTTCAAGTCTTTGATTACACCGTTGTTCCAGACATAAGCGCGGTTTTGACCGACCCCATTCTGAGAAACGCCGACGACTTGACCGAATTGGTTAATGCCACTGGTGGAACCGGTTACACCGCCAAGGCTGCCAAGGTTAGTTTTTTGACCATTTTGCAACAGGAATGGCGAACTTGTGGCTGTAGCGCCTGTGCCGTCGCTAGTATTACCGATGATTTGGCCGCTATCGTTGATGTCCCGGAAAGTGGCTTGTTCTGCCCCAAAGGTACCGAGGTTGGTGAGTTTGTATTTACCATCTGTGCCTTTTTCCCACAACGCTGCATTATTAACGGTTTTGTCGTTGAGTCCGTCACCGTCAACTTCGCCGACAATTACACTCTTATTGTTAATTCCAACCGCTCTGCCTGTGTCACCGCCCAAATCCGGCAGGGGGTTGATGAAACCTTGGCTTGAATAGAACGGGCGCGTGCGATTGGAGGCTGTTGAGGTAGAACCGGGCCCGTAAATGTGGCGACCGGCGATTTCATTTTTGTCGTTGATGTCGAAGAAATAGCTTTCCACACCGGGCAAGTCGGTGATTTGTAGCTTGTAGTCGCCGCCATCTTCCTTTTGCCACAGCAAACCGCGGTCTGAGGATTGACCGACAATTTCATCGCTTGTACCGACGATAGTGCCTAAGCCGTTGATAGCCGCGGTGAAGCCACCACCACTCCGCTGAGTAACTTCTTGTCCAGTCAGAAGGCCACCACCATTTTTGATGCCGGTGCTAGTCAGTGGCTTGAACACCCCGTTTTCCCAAACAAACCCTTGGTTGCGGAACCCCGTGCCAAGCACTTCGCTGGTTTGGGAACGACCGACTATCTGTCCTTGGTCGTTAATGTTGTTAGCTTGGGTGGCATTGCCTGTGGGTGCGATCGAACCAAGGTCAATAGCCTGGTAGCGGTACAGGGGTACGTCATTGGAAAGAACAGCTTTTTGCACTCCTGTAACTACGTCTTTGATGGTTGCCAACAGGTCATCTCCGGCTTTGATCAGAGTGCTGCCCAGTTCGGTGACAAAGGAGAGGGATTGACCGACGAGGCTGCCACCTAAGCGCAGTTTATCTGCGGCTGCATTAAATCCAAGTATGGTTACTGAACCAGCGCCTGCTTCCAGAACGATTTGATCGCTGCCATTACCGAGGGAAACTGTATCGTTGCCAGTTCCTGGTTTGATCAGGTTGTCGCCATCGCCTGCGTTGATGTTGTCATCGCCAGCACCGGTGTAGATTTGGTCGTCGCCACTACCTGCGGTGACGAAATCGTTGCCACCACCTGTGACGACGCGGTTGTTGCCTTTGCCTGCAAAAACGGTGTTGTTGCCTTCTCCGGCATTGATGATGTCATTGCCTTCTTTGCCGTAGATGGTATCGTCGCCTGGGCTGCCTGTGATGTTTTTATTACCTTCGCCAGCGAAGATGGTGGTTGCTTTTGCTCCGGCATCAATAAAGTCTTTGGTTTTATCTGCAAAAATTATGCCACTACCGTCACCTGTGATTAGGCTGTCATTATTTTGGAATTTAATTTCACTTGCAGTTCTTTCTGCATTGAGACTG
Source organism: Microcoleus sp. CAWBG506 (assembly GCA_020883125.1). Classification (GTDB taxonomy): domain Bacteria; phylum Cyanobacteriota; class Cyanobacteriia; order Cyanobacteriales; family Microcoleaceae; genus Microcoleus. The sequence continues at coordinate 128,283 of JAHREW010000009.1, read as the reverse complement.
CTGGATGAGCCGATCGATTTTGAAACGAAAGTATCCAATCCTGATAAGCCACTGGATATTCCTAAGTCTGCCTGTGCGGTATTGGGAAATAGGGGGGATGTTGTATTCGATGATGTATTCAGCAAGTTATCGGAAACCATTGAGAACTCCTTTGATATTTAGGTTTGAGTTGTATTTGAGCGCGTGTAAAACTACACCCTGAAGTCAGACTTTGGGAGCAAGATTGATGCCATAATCTCGAAAAAACCTGACGAGAATTGAGTCGATTTATTGAAAAATCAACAATAATTTACCTGGAATATTTTTGTCGGTAAGTTGACCGCAAAATTCTTAGTCCGTAGCACAGACATCTTGTCTGTGAATTGCGGACGCCAGTTTCGATCGCCACTTGTGACAACCTGTCGGATACTTACCTGGATACGATATAAACCAGGGCAAACGCATCTAATTTATAAGTTTCCCCGCAAGCATTTTTTAGCTTTCACCAGCGCTATCTGCGGGTCAAGCTATGTCAATATCAGAAAGCAATGTCGATCGATAAGTCGATCGCAACCAGCCTTCTCTCTGACACGCTCGGATTATCTTCTCAATCAAAAGACTGGAAGAATCACGTATTTGCAATTACGTTTAACTGTCTTGCCCCAATTAATCTAGACGATGTAGATTGTAAGCTTATTGCAAAATAAAGTCAACTAATTTTAAATTTTTTATTGTTGCTGAATGTCAAAACTCTCTAAAACTACCTAAAAATAAGGATTTTACTGCTACAGCCTGGTTAATTTTTACATCCTTAATAAGAATAATATCAACAAACTTATTAAAATTTGTTAAATAAAACTAGCTGGCTGACAAGTTGGGCTTATAATCCTGGTCGCAACTAGCTTTTGAGTATTATTTTCAATAAACGCCATGAATCCAAAACCGCGCAAGCCTCTGAAACAGAGTTTAATTTTCGCAAGTCTTGCAGTTAGTTCGATCGCTGCTACCAGCACTATAGTAAAATTAGAACAGCAGATCAAAGTGCGATCGCCAAATTCTGGCTTGACGGTACAGGTACGATTACTCCGCCCGGACATTGGAATCAAATTGCCACAGATGTTGCTATCCGTCGCGGCAATACCTTTGAGTGGTCGAGTCAAATGCAATTAGTAGAGAAACACGTCATCAGCCGACAGCATAAATTTTGGAAGGAGTGTGACCATTTAGCTTTACAGTCCAAGCATCTTTACAACACTGCTAATTATGTGCAGAGACAATACTTTTTTGATACCAAAAAGTATTACAACTCAATTGATATCTATCATCAAACCAAGAATTTAGAATCTTATCGGTATCTGCCCACTAAAGTTAGTAAGCAGGTTGTGCGTAGAGTATCAGAAGCTTGGAAAGGTTGGTTAGCAGCATTGAAAGATTGGTCAAAGCATCCTGAGAAGTATCTAGGAAAACCTAAAATGCCTGGATACAAGCATAAAGAGCGTGGTAGGAATGTTGTCATATATCCAATAGATGCCATATCAAAACCTGCTTTAGCTAAAAGTATTGTTAAGCTGTCTCAGGCTTCCATTGAATTCCCAACTCAGGCTAAAAATGTTGACCAAGTAAGGATTATTCCTAAGCTTGACCACTACGTTATTGAAGTTGTTTACACCGTTGAAGAAACCGTAAAATCGGATGGTAAATATGTTGCTGGTGTAGACCTTGGTTTAAACAATTTAATTGCTATAACATCCAATCATCCCGGTCTGAGACCGCTTTTGATTAATGGTAGACCGTTGAAAAGTATTAACCAATTCTTCAATAAAAGAGTTGCCACATCACAATCAATTGAAGCTTGGAGACAAATAAAAGTGTTGAACGGCAAGCGTGACAGAAGGATTGATAACTATCTCCATACTGTTAGCCGTAGAGTTATTGACTGGTGTCAATTAAATGATCTTGGTCAGTTAGTTATAGGCAACAACCAAGGATGGAAGCAATATCTCAACATTGGTAAAAAGAATAATCAAGAATTTACCAATATTCCACACGCGAAACTTATTAGTTTGTTGACCTACAAAGCTCAATTAGCGGGAATTGAAGTAATTGTGACTGAGGAAAGTTACACGTCAAAAGCTAGTGCTTTAGATGGTGATACGTTGCCTGTTTACAAAGCTAAGTCAGATGTCAAACCCGTTTTCAGTGGCAAGCGTGTTAAACGTGGCTTATACAAAACTTCTAATGGTAGATTGATTAATGCTGATACCAACGGAAGTTTAAATATAGCTCGAAAAGTAATTCCCAACTTTATGAAGGGAATAGTGGGATTGCCGTTTATCCCAGTAGTTTTAGACCTTTGGACTAAGATTACAAACGTAGCTGTCTAGATTGGTCTACTCTAGGGTAGATTGGTCTACTCTAGGGTAGCTTTGTCCAGATTTCTATGAGCGGTTAACTTCCAATACTCCGCTAGGAGTGAATACTACCGTAAACTTGGCTGCGGGTACTGTCGCCTCGCTGCTGCCTGTCTGGGAAGACTTCAGCAGATTTGGCAGGGGAGTTTCTTGGGTGTAATCCTTGGCAGGCTGGTTGAGGGGCTCGAAATTGCCGATCGCCCCATCTTGACTTGCACTGACTCGATAGACTAGATTTTGAGTAAAGGTAGGGCTAGTTTGCCAAGTCTGATTGATGCGATCGTACACTTTGAGAGCTAATTCATCTAGTTTAGCGCGATCGGTAATTTCTGCTGTCTGATTGGTTCCATCCACCGCCTGAACTTCCTGCTTGCCCGCTGATACAGGTAGAGCTTGGACACTCTTATCTGTAGGGCTACTCGCAATAGCTGTTTCAGGAGACTTATTAGCAACAGTCGTAACATCTGTTGCTGTATCAGAAGGTTTTTTCCCCTCAATTGTCAAAGACTTGACGTGGGAACCGAGAAACTTTTCTTTTTGGCTAACGCGCCACATGGCGATGGGATAAGTCACAAAGAAAAGAGTCAAAACTCCAACGCCAATCCAAACTATTTTGTGCATCTCCCTGGCCGGGAGTGGCTGATTTTTCGTTTCCATTATTAAACCTCGAATTATTTATTAAGTTAACGGCAAATAGGGGAATAGAGGATGCCAACACATAGCTGTGGCAGCGATTAACAAAGCAAACATCCAGAAAAATATGGTACGGCTTTTAATGTTCTGATTCTTCCATAGAGTATGGAGAATTGACCAACTGACAAGCCAACCGACAAGTAACATAGTTTCTTTGCCAGTGTAACTGCCGATATTACCCCACAATTCGCTATCAGTCTTGCTTCCGGGAATCCAAGTACCGAGAGACCAAATAAATGCTTCTCTGGCTTTAGATGTGTCTGACAAGTGGTGAGTCACCATCATGGTAAAACAACCAATTGTGGCACTAATTACTGCTGCCGCTGCGGGTCCAGAAATACTAAGCCCTGTTTCGGAGCCTTCAGCTAAACCGCTGGGAAACTGTTTAAATTTGCTCCATAATTTACCGTAAAAAGGTTGATTATTGGCATAAGTTTGGCGATTTAATTGTCTAGTCATTTGAAAATGATCCTATCTTAGGTAAAGTAACTACTAACTACAGAGCTTGAATTTTAGCAACACCAAGTCCGCTCACCATGCCACCCATTGCAAAAAACATAATTGCCATCAAAGCTACACAGGTAGCTGTTAAAACTGGGCGATTTTTTTTGTCTAAAATTGAGTCGCCATAGTTCCATAAAATCCAGGTGCAAGCTACTGTTAAAGGCAGTGTAAACAATACGCTAAATTCGTGATATTCCATCAAAACGTACTGCCCTAGAGGAGAGTTTTCTTTTAGCAAAGCTCTTGCTCCGCCGAAATTTATACCTGCTCGATACCGCATATAAGCCCAGTTACCAGTAGCAATGGCCAAAAAACTCAAAATAGTTGACCAAAAGGCTAAGGTTCGCATTTGTGGCAAGATTTTACCGACCCCTCGCAACAATGGAAATGCCAAATGTCCCGTGTAAACCATCACCACTAATGCAAACATTGCACCCATGCCGTGAATTGTACCCATCCACCGCTGCCAAGGGCTCGGATGCAAGAGGTTAACTAGGGGTAAAAACAGAAATAAACCAGCGGATAAAAAGCTCAGCCCGTAGATGGAAACTTGAGCAATATCCAGTTGTCTGGGAAATTCCGATGTAGCTAAATCTGTAGTTGAGTCTTGTTTTGAGTGTTGTACCACTGCTGGGTCTCCTTGAGTTGGGATGATGCAGGAAGTTATTTGAGAATACTTGCATTAGTAGTTAGAGTCTTTTGAGAAAAAAACCTATATTACCAGAGCCGATCGCCCATTAGCGCGATCGACAACTGCTAAATTATTGCTTGCTTCAGACCTAGTACCCAGAATCTTTGGGTTTTGAGGTCAGGAATAGCCCATAATCTTGCTTTAACTAGGTATTTAGCTATTTTGCTGCTTTTGTTACCGCTAACAACTTAATGCTATCTATTCTCAACAATTGAGGATAAAACTAATTAGGAGGTTTCAGTTTGTTCTTTATATTTTCTTAATATTTATGTCACAGATTCGACTAGGGCTAGATTTTGCTGTTGAGTCCGTAAAACTAGGGGAGATTGGAGATGGGAATAATTGACATCGGCGATCGCTCTTTTGGGAGTTCGATCGCCTGAGAATCGCGACTTATGGAAAAATGAGGGACTTGGTGATGGTGTTTTGTGAGCCCTTGCTCAGTTAATTCTTCAGAATTATTTAATTTGAAGGTAAAATGCTCGATCGTCTGGCTGTAAAGCCCGAATCTATGGGAAATAGTCGATCGCCCACCGCCCATACCCAGAGCGATCGCCCGTAGAAATGCCCCCAGAGGGGGTTGTAAATTTTTGTAAAAAATAGTTGACTAAAGGGTTGAGAGTTCTCCCGTTTAGGATACATCGATGCACATACCTGATGGCTTTCTTTCACCGCCGGTAGCCATAGCCACCGGCATAGCAAGTGCAGCAGTAATCGCCGTTGCCCTGAATCGAACACGCGAAAGTCTTGGACTGCGGCAAGCCCCAATCATGGGTTTAACCACTGCTTTCGTGTTTGCAGCCCAGATGATCAACTTTCCCGTAGCGGGTGGCACCAGCGGACACTTATTGGGAGGAGCCCTAGCATCTGTGGTGTTGGGGAACCCTTGGGCGGCAACTCTGGCAATGAGTACGGTGTTTATCATTCAGAGTGTTTTATTTGCCGATGGGGGCATCACCGCCCTGGGAGCCAATATTTTTAATATGGGGCTAGTCGGAATTTGGGTAGGCTGGTGGCTGTTGCAGCCATTGCAGCGACTGTTGGGAGGTTCCCGAAATCGTTTGCCACTAGCTGCGGGGATTGCAGCCAGCCTCAGCGTTGTTGCAGCTTCGATTTGTTGCGCTATCGAACTGGCAATTTCTGGAACAGTATCACTTAATATCGCATTGCCAGCAATGGTAGGAGTTCATATTTTAATTGGGATTGGCGAAGGGGTAATTACAGCAAGTGTTTTAACTTATCTGGTCAAAGTACGGCCAGATTTGTTACCAGGAGAACAGCCACAATTGCAGAAATGGGTAGCACCAGTAATAGGGATTTTATTAATTAGTGGGGTACTGTCACTATTTGCTTCCAGTTGGCCTGACGGGTTAGAAGCAGTAGCCGAAAAATACGGTTTTAAAGAAAAAGAATCTGTGGTGATAGAAAATCGGAGTCCCTTAGCAGATTACAGTGTTAAAGGACTAGAAGAACAGCCTATCGGTACTAGCATTGCTGGACTTTTAGGCTCTGCTGTCAGTTTCGGGACAGCCTTTGGGATTGTTCAGTTAATTAAACCGAAAGATGTCTAAACTATCGATACCTTTTCGACTGCGCCTGTCTCTAACAATTGTGATTGGCATTGGTTTTATGAAGACAGGGGCTTGGCTATCGCTGGGCATTTATGGGGCGATCGCACTTTGTTGGTCATTGTGGCTGAGAGCGCCACTGCAAACCTTAGTCCAACTGTTAGGAGCAGAATTAATTTTTCTCTCCTTATTAGTGCTACCCCAAGGTTGGGAACGTGCGAGTTTTCTGTTAGTACGTTCCCTCATTTGTCTGCTAATTATGAACAGTTTTCTGCTAACTTTGCCACCGCACAGTTTGGGAATAGCCCTGAAAGGATTGCCACTACCAGCCGGGTTACAAGAAATTGTACTCTTAGCAGGGCAATACTTAGAAATCTTGCTAGCGGAAGTCAACAACATGAAAAGAGCGGCCCAACTACGAGGCTTATCCGGTACAGGTGGATGGCTGCGCTACGCTAGTGCATCGATGATCGGAGCGCTTTATTTGCGAAGTCTCGATCGCGCGGAAAGAGTTCATGCAGCCATGCTAATTCGTGGCTATCAAGGAACCTTACCCACCGACTCAAAATCAACACCAAAAGAGCGACTATGGCTAACAGTAACAATTTTAACCGCAACAGGATTAACAATAGCTTCTTATGGTGGTAATTTGTAATTAGAAATCGAGACTTGGGAATAGATTAATTCGTGCATCTATATTTTAAGTTTGTACCCTTTGCCTTCTCCATTCTCCATTCTCCATTCCTCTCTCTGCGCCCTCTGCGCCCTCTGTGGTTAAAAACTCCTAATCTTAAAAATGAGGCAAATAAAAATTGACTAATCTCAAAGTGACACCAACCATCCAAGTAGAAAACTTAGTCTTTGGATATCCACAGCAAAAACCAGTATTGCAAGGAATTTCCTTCACCTTGCAACCGGGAGAAAGAGTTGCCCTACTAGGTTTAACCGGCGCTGGAAAAAGCACTTTGCTAGAAAATTTAATCGGCTTAAAAATGCCTCTATCGGGGGAGATTAGAGTGCAGGGAACTAAGCTGGAAGAGGGGAATTTATCGAAAGTACGCCGACAGATTGGATTTTGTTTTCAAGATGCCAACGATCAGCTATTTATGCCAACTATTTTAGAGGATGTCATGTTCGGGCCGCGCAATTATGGGGTATCAGCGGGACTGGCGCGCGATCGAGCTTTAGCCCTATTAGATGAATTTGGTTTGGTAGAATTTGCCCATCGTTCGGCTCACGAGCTTTCTGGGGGTCAAAGAAGGTTGGCGGCGCTAGCGGCAATTTTAGCATTAGAGCCGGCTATTTTAATCTTAGATGAGCCGACAAATGGACTAGATCCGTCGTGGCGGAGACATTTGGCTAAGGTTTTGTCGCAATTACCCATTGAGGTGATTTTGATCGCTTCCCACGATTTGAACTGGATTGGGAAGACGACTCAAAGGGCGTTAATTTTGGCTGAGGGTCAGATTCGGGTCGATGAACAAACTCAAGAATTGCTCAAAGATCGATCGACTCTCGAATATTACAATTTGCCACCAGATTGGTAATTAGTCATGAGCGTAAGTCCTGTTAAAGCTCGAATTTGCGACAGGTTTCATTATACAAATGAACAGCTAAATCCCGAATAATTTCTTCACTTTCAAAAGCTGTTCCCAAATTCTCTTTAGTCCGATAGACACAAAGTTTCATCAATGCGGATGAATTTTCGATATTAAGTGCGATCGCCTTTTGTTTATGCTCAAAACTTAACTCGCTCCCGCCCAGCATTTCTACCGATTTTAAACTGGCAGATTGCTCTAAACTTTCAGTAATTTTTTGCTGCTTTTTCCTTTGCACTTCCTCTGAAAAACCCGAAGAAATTATCCCAGCCGGCAAAGCAAAAATTCCAATACCCAAAAATGCTAACATTGAACCTAAAAATCTGCCGATAGGAGTGATCGGATAAATATCGCCGTAACCGACAGTAGTTAGAGTCACAACTCCCCACCACATTGCATCTGGGATGCTCCCAAAAGATTGAGGCTGGGCTGATGATTCCACAAAATACATGAGACTAGATGCAAAAATCAATAATATAAATACCGCGAAAGCGGTGGCGAATAGTTCTTCTTTTTTAGCATTTAATACTATTCCCAAGGTTCGCACGGACTCCGAGTATCTGCTGATTTTGATTAAGCGTAATAAACGGAGGAGGCTAATTAAATAAACAAAACTTAATTTGGGAAATAACAACAATAAATAAAAGGGTAAAATCGAAACAAAGTCGATCAGGCTCAGGGGTGTGAGAGCATATTTTATTCTTCCCCAAATGGGGTGGCTGTATTTACTGTCAACAGTACACACCCACATTCTCAAAAGATATTCTAAGGAGAATACTAAAGATGAGACTATTTCGATATCTTCAAATATTTTTTGGTGTTCTAGAGAAAAGACAGGGGAAGTTGAAGCGATAAAAGCGGTGATGTTTAAAATTATTAAAAATTGAATAATAATATCATCTGCTAAACTGTATAAATTATTGCTGCTGGAAATTTCTAAAATTTCATAGATAATTTTTTTTAGTAGTTTACGCATTTTGTTATCTCCTGGGTGATTGCTGGTTCAAGCTAAAAGAAGATAGTCCTGGACGCAAAAGCCCGGTTTCTTAAGGTAATTGCGTGATTTTTGAGTGAGGATGAGAACCAGAAACCGGGGGGTTATGCTCGATCGCGTCTAGGACTGGAAGTGTTAAATTGAGAGAGCAATACTAATCACAATTAAAGCTAATAAAGCTAACCAAACTTGATGCCGCTGACACCAATTTTTGACCGCTCTTTGCCAGCCACCGCTGATGTCAGGGGTCGCCTGGGGTACGATTGGTTGAGCCTTGTTGTGATAAAGGGTACACTCTTGGGCGAAGGGACGCTGGGGATAGTTGCAGGTGTCGTCTTCGTGGTATGTACAGGTGGTACATAAAAATTCTTGGGGTTTCGATCGATAAAGGGGGATACCGGGATGTCCGAAAGCTTTGAGAGGGGTTTTGCAGTGTCCACAGGTGATGGCTTGGGTGTCCACGGGTAGGTGACAGCGAGGGCAATCTGGCATTGACGTTGCTGGTGATTGGATAGGTTATGGGTAGGTAGATTAGGGGGTTTTCCGCACGCCCAGGTGTGGATTAGACTCGCCAGCAGGGGCTGGGATGCTCCAAAATAGAAAGGTAGGTCAGCGCTGATGTAACTTTAAGTTTACGCGGTTGGGGCATCGACCGCTAAGTTAGGCAATGTTAGACAGGCTCAGCCTGCAATTGCTGGCTGAGCTTAGAATCCCCTCGCCTAAAGGCGAGGGGAGTATGTCAATAATGGTTTCGCAGCTTTGACAGGTGACTTGAGTCGATCGCATCTTTTGGGGCAAACACTAGGAAAAATCTATGGATAACAATAACAACTTACTCAAACAACTGGTGATGTTGGGCATTGGTACTACCTCCCTGGTGGCCGAGAAATTGCAGGAAGTCAGCGAGCAATGGGTTAAAGATGGCAAAATCAATCCTGAGCAAGCTCAAACCTTTGTGGAGGACATGACGGAGCACCTTAAGTCCGAGCAAGGGAATTGGGAGACGCAGTTGCAGCGTCAAATGCGCAATATGCTGCAAGATATGGGTGTGCCACGACAGTCGGAAATGGATGAGTTGCGTGGTAGGCTCGATCGACTAGAACGTCAGGTGAGGGATTTAGAAAATCGTCAGTGGCGTTGAGTTTGCTGCGGTGGGGCTGTTCCCTGCTATCCTGTGATAGGACGATCGCCCGAAGGTAGAGTGCTCACAAAGGTAGAAAGTAGAATTAACAACTTTCTGCCTTCTGAATTCATACTTCTGTCTGAAGAATGAGTTTGCATCCCCCGTCTGTTTGTAGCGGAAAGATTTTTTGGTTTTGAGCTGGTTTCGAGAAATAATTCTTGAATGTAAGGAGGATTAATTTTGCAAGGAGTTCTAGTCAGCTTGGGAGTAATGCTGGTTTGTGTTTTGTTTTTGATAGTCGCTCAATTTAGCGGTTCTGGGGAAAAAGCAATAGCCGCCGAAGTGAAGAGTTCTTTACCCCAGACTGCGATTGAGATCTTGTCAGAGCAGTCTTTAAATGAAAATAGTCTCCTAGTAGCTGATGCTACTTTACCGAATGTATCACCTACTATCGATGGGAATAAGATGACTGAAAATACTGAGAAAACTGAGAATATTGTCACCACAGATTCAGGTTTGAAATATGTTGAATTAAAAGAGGGTGACGGGGCGACTCCCAAAACTGGTCAGAAGGTTGTGGTGCACTATACTGGCACTTTAGAGGATGGCACGAAATTTGATAGTTCGCGCGATCGCAATTCTCCTTTCCAGTTCAAAATTGGTGTCGGCCAAGTGATTAAGGGTTGGGATGAAGGTGTGGGTACAATGAAAGTTGGAGACCGACGCCAGTTGATTATTCCTCCCGATTTGGGTTACGGTGCTCGTGGTGCTGGTGGGGTGATTCCTCCCAATGCAACGCTAATTTTTGATGTGGAATTGTTGAAGATTGCTGGTTAAGTAGCTGTATCTAATTCAACCTAAAACTTTTCTCAGTTAGGTGAGGTAATTGGTAATGGGTAATGGGTAATGGGGCATAGGGTATAGGGCATTACTAATTACCTATTACCAATTACTTATTACCAATTCTCGATCTTACCTCATCTTTCACTCCCAAGGCTATAAGTTGCGATTAACTCCGTCTTGCTTGCAGATTTAAGAATTTTGTTACCTGACCATCAAATAATAATTTAATCACACCTGTAGGGCCGTTTCTGTGTTTGGTAATAATGACTTCTGCAATGCCGCGATCGGGGGTATCTGGATTATAATATTCATCACGGTACAACATAATTACTAAGTCGGCGTCTTGCTCTATGGAATTATGGGCGTACAAACCTTGTGTAGCAAAGCTTTCAATATTTTCGACTGTTATATCATAAACCATTTCTTCGCCACAAAAATCAATTTTTTTCACCTGATCCCAATAAATATCGCTAACAGCTAGCTTAAAGATTTCTTCAGCATCCAAAATATTCCCCAACTGATGTGCGCGTTCTCGACCAATATCACATTTGTAATCTGTTGTGGCTGAATAACGCATACCTAAACAATCTTGCATCTGTTTGACGGTTAAACCAAGGCGTTTTTGAGCAAGATTGACTTGAGTTCGCCAAAGTTCATTCGGAATTAAATCCCGATTTGTCTTCCCACTATTAGCATTATTTAGATATACTTTCACCTCTTCCAAACTAGATTTTTTATAGTTACCAACTGCACCAATTACATTCGCAAATATTTCTATGTCTGATTTCCCTCCTAACCAAACTTGATATTGTACGCGCCCTTTTTTACCTTGAGAAATAACTCTGACAGCCGCATTGATGTTCAATCTAAGCAACAGAGAACGGACTCCTCTAGCTAACTTCTCGCTACTAGAGGCATAATAAATAGCTGGATAAAGACATTTCTTCCCTTTAGTCGGTTTGATACAACCATCAGTTGTCCATAGGTGTCGAAGGAAAAGAGCGATGGATTCTTGTGGCTGGGTAAATACTAAACTGGGAATAAATTTTTCATGGGAACGTAAACCAAAGACTTCTAATTGTTCGAGCCATTTAGTAATCGGATTTTTCATATTGCGAGCAAGATGATAACTAGCAGGAAGATAAACTTGATACCAGTTGCGTTCGCGTTTAATGCGGGGATTAATTTCATCACCAAATACTTCTCTAGCCAAATGTGCAACTAATTCAGCTAAATCTAATTCTCGCGTCGTGTACTGAATACTATGTCGGGGTAAAGTACAACCATCACCAATTAAATGTCCTAGTAAACCTAATTCAGCATTACCCATTGTCTGCACTTCTGCACAAGGAATCGAACGAGGTATACCAATCCTGTCGCCTATTTTAAATTCATCTAAACGCTTCCAACCATCTGATGAAAAGAACTTATGATTACCTGTTGCTTTAATCGAATTTCCCAAGCTAGTTGTCATCTGCCAGACAGGCTTTACTCCTGTACAAAAAGCATTAGTTACCATCCCTCTTTCCTGTTTCAGAGTATCTGAGTTTAGTCCCCAAACACCAAAGCCAGATTTGCCGACTAAATCACCAATCGGAACTTCTAATCCACTGTCGGCTAGGGTAACTAAACTATCACCTGTTAAGCAACCACTTTCCCGCAAATCAGACATCATCGGCCGCTTATTTGTCCGCGCTTCTACACCTCGACTCAACTGAGATAAAGCAATAATTGGTACAGCTAGTTCGCGGGCTAAACCCTTGAGACTTCGGGTAATTCGAGATAGTTCTTGGACGCGATTGTCGCTGCTACCTTCCATTAATTGGAGGTAATCTAGCAGGATTAATCCTAGAGTTCCGCCTTGTTCTGCTTGGAGGCGGCGGGCTTTTGAGCGAATTTCGGTAACGGTAATATTGGGAGTGTCATCAATAAATAGTGGCAATTCTGAGAGGCGGCCAATAGCTGTACTGATGGGTTCCCATTCGTTTTGACTAATTCTGCCCGATCGCAATCGATTACTTTCTATTCTAGCTTCACCGGACAAAATGCGCTGCACTAGCTGTTCTTTTGACATTTCTAGGCTAAAAATGGCAACCGGCAATTTTTGTGGCCCGGCGGCGATGTGGTGGGCGATGTTGGTACAAAAGGCTGTTTTGCCCATGGCCGGACGCCCAGCAACGATGATTAAATCCGATCGCTGAAAGCCTCCTGTCATAGCATCTAAGTCATAAAAACCGCAGGGAATACCGGGAAGTGTGAGTCCTTCATTCCGATTTTCGATGTCTTGAAATGTCTGATTTAGGGTTTCGCCGATGGATACTAAATCTTGTTGGGGACGTTCTTGAGTTATGCTAAAAATTTGTTGTTCGGCGCGGTCTAAAACTGTTTCTAAAGGTGTGGCGGTCTCATAACCTAATTGTACGATATTGTTACCTGCTTCGATTAATTTCCGTCGCTGGTATTTGTCTTCTACTAAGACGGCATATTGGTCGATGTTGACAGCAGAAACGGTGCGATCGACTAATTGTGCTAGTTTGCTTTGTCCTCCTATTTGTTCTAACTGATTGCGATCGGCTAATCGAGTAGTAACTGTCATTAAATCCGTAGGCTGACCTTGAAAAAACAAGTCTAAAGCCGATCGATAAATGACTTGATGAGCGCTGATGGCAAAAAATTCAGGACGCAAAAGTTCAGCAATTCGGGAAATAGCTTCGGGGTCAATTAAAATCCCGCCCAGAATTGCTTCTTCTGCCTCTACATTTGTTGGCATCAAGTCGCTCATGAGTTATAGGGAATTGGAAATCGGGAATCGGGAATCGGGAATCGGTTATTGGTTACTAGCTTGGGGCTGCCAATGCCCCATGCCATCCCTCATCCCCCCTAGGGGGGGTAGGGGGGGTTGCCCAATGCCCAATACCCAATTACATAGGAATAACTTGAATTTCAACTTCTGCGGTAACTTCTGCGTGTAATTTGATTTCAGCTTTATAAGTACCAGTTTCGCGAATTTCCGGCAGGGAGATGCCACGGCGATCGACTTCTTGACTGGTAGAGTTGAAAATCAGTTCTGCTACTTCTTGGTTGGTGACAGTACCAAAAATAGCGTTTCCTTCGCCGACTTGCTTGGAGATGATGAAGGGGCCTGCTGCTTCCAAGGCTGTTTTGCGGACTTCAGCTTGCTGCTTGAGCTCTAGCTGGCGGAGTCTTTCTGTTTCTCTGCGACGTTCTGCTTGCTTGAGAATGCCCGGAGTGGCGCGAAATCCCATGCCTTGGGGTACTAGGTAGTTGCGGGCGTAACCGGGGGCTACTTCTACGACGTCGCCAGCTTTACCCAGCTTGCTGACATCTTTGTTTAAAACTAATTGGACGCGCTTGGCCATGATCGTTGCTAGTGGTTTTTAACTCGAACATTCTATAATACCGAAGTCTGAGTGGCGATCGCAACCAGGAAGGAAAAAGCAAACAGGACGCCCATACTCAAAATCGCTCTTTCATACCCCGCAAGCGGGCGAAGGTTTGCACGGAATCCTGGCTGTTGGTGGCTAATTGGAGACTAGGATGATCCCAGCGCAAGAATGGGTTGGTGCTTTTTTCGAGTGCGATCGATGATGGTATCGTGGCTTGATTACGACTGCGGGCGGCCTTGACTTCGGCGAAACGCTTCTGTAAATCTAGATTGTCACTATCTACAGTCAGGGCAAATTGCAGATTATTGAGGGTGTATTCGTGGGCGCACCAGACTCTAGTATTATCTGGCAGGTTTCGCAGTTGTTCCAGCGAAGCTACCATCTGACTGGGAGTACCTTCTTTGAGTCGGCCACAGCCTCCGCCAAATAGGGTGTCACCGCAGAACAATTCCCCGGTTTCGGCTGGGTTGTTGGGCGGGAAATAGTAGGCGATGTGGGCTTTTGTGTGTCCGGGTAGGAATAAGATGGAGGCGGTTCTGTCTGCGAAAGAAACTCGATCGCCCCCTTGTAAAAAGATTTGCTGTCCCGGAATTCTGCCCCTGTCTTCTGCGCCACCGTAGACTTTAACTTGGGGGAAGCGATCGATCAGTTCCATGTTGCCACCTATATGATCGTTGTGGTGGTGGGTAATCAAAATTTTGGTTAATTCGGCTCCCAGTGCTTGGAGTTGCTGCAAGACAGGGTGGGCTTGGGCTGGATCGATGACTGCTGCTAGATTGCGATCGCGATCGTACAGCAAAAAAATGTAATTATCCGACAGTACCGGAAGTCGATAAACTTGCATATAGCGTTTCTCCAATAAATTAGTTAGTCTTGGGCATAGGGCATGAAGCATCGGGCATCGGAATAGTTAATTTTTTCCTTCCTTCTTCCTGAATTTCCCCCAAGGGGGGGTAACTGCTTCCATCTTCCATCTTCCATCTTCCATCTTCCACCTTCCATCTTCCATCTTCCTTCATAACAGTATGCGAACATCTCAGAACAAATCCAACTTAACACTCACTCAAATGGTCGATCGCATTTTAGCATCGGGCAAGATCGCCCGCCGGGAACATTTAATATTAACTTCTGCCATCCTGTCCAACGAGAAAATGTCGGAAGACGAACGATATCAAATAAATCGAATATTTGATTACATTCAAATTGGCCGCCTCAAGTTTATTGATTAAGCTTGTTGTAAATTCATCATATAATCAATATAGGTAGTAAAACACAAAAGGCAGAAAAAAATGAGTGTAGACCAAGGAACTATTTTAGTCACCGGGGGAGCTGGATATATTGGTTCTCACGCCGTATTGGCACTAAAACGCGCAGGTTACAACGTGTTAATTTTGGATAATTTAGTTTACGGTCATATTGATTTAGTAGAGCAGGTATTAAAGGTTGAATTAGTGGTAGGAGATACCAACGATCGCGCTTTATTAGACAAAATATTTGCCACTCACAATATTGCTGCCGTCATGCACTTTTCTGCCTATGCTTATGTGGGCGAGTCCGTGACTGACCCAGCTAAATATTACCGTAACAATGTCATCGGTACTATTACTCTTTTAGAAGCCATGATCGCTGCTGGGGTGAAAAAAATTGTATTTTCTTCTACCTGCGCTACTTACGGAGTACCCCAGAAAATTCCCCTCACAGAAGACCACCCACAGCATCCGATCAACCCCTACGGTACTACTAAGTTAATGGTAGAACAGATCTTATCAGATTTTGATACTGCTTACAATTTCAAGTCTGTTTGTTTCCGCTATTTTAATGCTGCCGGTGCCGATCCTAGTGGGTTGTTGGGAGAAGATCACAACCCAGAAACTCACCTGATTCCGCTGGTGTTGTTGACTGCTTTGGGCCAGCGAGATTCTATTTCAATTTTTGGTACAGATTATGATACTCCTGACGGTACTTGCATTCGAGATTACATTCATGTAAACGATTTAGCATCTGCTCATCTTTTAGGATTAGAATATTTGTTAAATGGTGGAAAATCCGATGTCTTTAATTTAGGCAACGGCGGCGGTTTTTCCGTAAAAGAGGTGATAGAAGCGGCGATGGAAGTGACGGGAAAAGAGATTAAGACTGTTGAGTGCGATCGACGTCCGGGAGACCCTCCTGCTTTAGTGGGTAGCAGCGAGAAAGCCATTAAAACACTAGGTTGGTCTCCTGAATATCCACATATTAAGGATATTATATCCCATGCTTGGCAATGGCACCAAAAACGCCACTCCTAGGCAAGCATTACTTAAATAATCGGGGACCAAATCGCTCAGATTCCCCGTTTTTTTACCCTTGGGGCACGGCGATTTCATTCTCAGGGATTGGGGCATCCCCTACCAGAGAATGATGATTTTGTAGGCGTAGTGGATGGTGCCCACCCACCCTCCCCATCTACTACAAGCGAGATTTATCATGGGTTTCAGTAGTATGCTAATCATATCTGCTAAATCGGGACAACTTGGGAACAGACTGCTACTTTTTGCTAATTTCATCGCTGTGGCGATCGAGCATAATTTAACAGTCCTCAATCCGGCTTTTGAGGAATATGCAGAATTTTTTGTGGGTACAGCCCGCGATTTATTGTGTTGTTATCCTCCTCCATATTTTACATGGTCAGCAAACAAATTTATGAGAAATAAATATTATAAATTAATTAAATATTTAAATAATAAAAAAGTTTGGAGAACGCAAGGAATAACCAGAGAAAAACCTTTTAATTGGGTTAATTATCAGGATTCTGACACACTCAAGTACAATTCTACTATTTGTTTTCAAGGCTGGCTATTTCGAGATGGCTGGTTTGTAGAAGATTTGCCAAAATTACACAAGTACGCTGACCCAATTAGAGCCTACTTTGCACCCTTACATCAATATAAAATTAATGTAGATAGTTTGATATTGAATGTAAAAAATAACGCGGATATAATCATCGGAGTTCATATTCGTCAAGGCGATTACGAACAGCACCAAAAGGGGAGATACTTTTACAAAACTGAGCAATATTTAGAAGTCATGACTTCAGTAGTAAAACTATTTGAAAGTAAGCAAGTAAATTTTTTGATTTGCTCTAATTTTTACCAAGAACCTAGTTTATTTGATGATTTTAACTGCGTTTTTGCCAAAGGTCATTTAATCGAAGATATGTATGCTTTGGCTAAGTGTGACTATATTGTAGGCCCACCTAGCAGTTATAGTATGTGGGCTTCGTTTTACGGCGAAAAACCTCTTTACATGATGAGAGATATCAGTCAAACAATTAATTTGAAGGATTTTGTGCATTTTTATGAATGGCAAGGACTTTTCCATTATCGAGATAACTGGAGCGAGAGTTTTTGGGATTGGACGCACTGAGGTAAGCTGCTACCCATCTCCAGTCCCTGTTAATTCGAGAAAGCGGTAACGAGAGGGAAGACGTCGAAAAATATCTACTCTTTTTATAATGGTATAAGTATATAATTTAAATGCCAAAGTGCTTAAATCAATCCATGAATTCACAAAAATTAGAAGCTAAGGGTTTTATCACTATTTTAACTGGTTTGTATTCTTTTCAAGATTGCGTTCATTTTTTGGCATCTGTCAGGAAGTTTCACCCCGAACCAATTATTGTTTTAATAGATAGAGTTCCGCGATTTTTATATCCTTTACTTCAGATATTCGGAAATGTCATATTGAAACCTGCACCTTCTCACCAAAATCCTGTTTTAGCCTCGCGACAAGCTAAGCTGAGTTTGTATCAGCAATCTCCTTTTGAGAAGACTATTTATATGGACTGCGATATTTGTTTGTTGTCGCCAATAGCTGAGGTTTTTGACTATCTTGATGAGGTGGAGTTGTTGGTGACAGAAGATGTACAGCCGGCGATCGCCAAAGCTGCTAATTTATTAAGAGTCAAGCAACCTATTCTCTCAACTCTGCAATCAGTAGGACTACCGCTCAACGAAAATAGTATTCAATATAATGGAGGCTTTATCGCCTTTACCAACAGCAGTAACAATCAGGAATTATTCAAGTATTTTAAGAAATATTTCAATTTAGTAGTTGCCCATCAAGATGTGCTATTGTTAAAAGACCAAGGCGCTTTTGCTGCTGCTATTGCATCTGTCAAGCCGAAAATGAAAACCTTGTCGGCTGTTTACAATTACTTGGACAAATGGAAAGAAGTTTATAGGATTGACGAGCCGATTAAGGTAATGCACTGTACTTATCCTTACCGCCCGCAGTACGCTAAGAATGTGACGAGAACGCTATTTACAAGCATAGTCGATCGCACTGCTAAAATATTTTTACCAAATCAAATTAACAATCCCTGGCGCTTAAAATAGACTTTCTCTAACTCTGCGCCAAGAGCCCCCTCTGCGGTTCATTAAAAAAAAATATTATTCACAACAAATGAAATAGGATAGCTCTAGCTGCTGTGCAACATTATACTCAAGAATTCTACAAATACTTGCAAAAAACATCCCTAGAATCAGCCAGAGAAATCATTCCAATTATTTGGGAATTTGTGCAGCCACAACGAGTAATTGATGTCGGTTGTGGGACAGGAACTTGGTTGTCAGCATTCACAGAATTCGGCGTTGAAGATATTTTGGGCATAGATGGTGCTTGGGTTGACCCAAAAATGCTGGAAATTCCGGCTGACAAATTTTTAACATTAGATTTAAGTCAGCCTTTACCTATTGAGCAAAAATTTGATTTAGTTGTTTCCTTAGAAGTAGCAGAGCACATAGCCCCGGAGTGCGCCCAGATATTTGTGAACTCTTTAGCGAAGTTGGGTCCAGTAATTTTGTTCTCGGCCGCAGTACCATTTCAAGGGGGAACAAACCACATAAACGAACAGTGGCCGGAATATTGGGCGAAACTATTTCAAGCACAAGGATATGTAGCCATTGACTGCGTGAGAAACAAAATATGGCAAAACGATCGAGTCCGATGGTACTATGCTCAGAACATACTGATATTTGCAAAACAGGAATATTTAACAACTAATCCCATGTTACAAAAAGAGGCAGATAGAACTAACATTTTGCAGCTTGCCTTAATTCATCCATACCTTTATTTGCGAACAGCTTCAGAAGCAACTAAATTAAGACAAGAAGTCAAAGATGCCCTAGGATTAACAGATCCAAGAATTTCGGTAAAAAAAGTCTTTTTTGCTTTGCTAACCTTGACAAAATCTCGGTTAAGTGGCAAAATAAAACAACTTTTTTGAAAAAATACCAAGTGAAAGTTTCGTTAGTAGCGAGCGATTTGTCAGGAGGGGGTGCAATTCGTGCTTTTCTGTTAGCTCAAGTTCTGATTGAGCTTAACTGTGATGTAGAAATTGTCGGATTTATGTTTGGTAAGGAATTATATGCAATTCCTCCTAAAAACATCCCGGTATATGCGATACCGGGGAGCAAATATCCGGGTTTTGTGATGAACGCTCAAAAACTTTTGAAAAAAATAGATGGGGATATTATTTATGCAGTCAAACCTAAACCTAGCAGCTTTGGTTTATCATTGCTCAAAAAACTGGAGACTCACCGCCCTATAATTTTAGATATAGACGACTGGGAACTGAGCTGGTTCGGCGGAGACGAATGGAAATATCGCCCTGATTTCAAACAACTTTACCGAGATATTGTAAAAAAAAATGGTCAATTGAGAGAACCAGATCATCCGCTGTATGTTAAGTGGATGGAAACTTTAGTTTCCCGTGCAGATGCTGTCACTGTGGATACGGAGTTTTTAAAACAACGTTTTGGTGGTGTATATTTGCCTAATGGTAAGGATACTGAAATGTTCGATCCCGCTAAATACCATCCTGAATTAAGCAGACGGCGTTACGGGTTGTCCGGGTATAAAATTTTAATGTTTCCCGGTGCACCGAGACCTCATAAAGGCGTTGAGGATGTTTTGATGGCCCTGGAACAGTTAAATCAGCCTAATTTAAAGTTAGCGATCGTGGGCGGAAGTCCTTATGATGATTATGACGATCGACTTATGCAACAATGGGGGCGTTGGATTATTAAACTGCCAAAATTTCCAGTGGAAAGGATGCCTGAAGTTGTAGCGGCGGCTCATATTGTCGTTGTTCCTCAGCGAGAGACTTTGACAGCGGTGGCTCAGTTTCCCCTTAAGTTGACAGATGGGATGGCAATGGCTAAGCCTGTGTTGTCTACGCGAGTGGGGGATATTCCTGAAATTTTAGGTGGCACGGGTTATTTAGTAGAGCCTAATTCTCCCGCTCAAATTTCCCAGAAAATTCAATGGATATTTCAAAATTTGACAGAAGCAAATCTGCAAGGAATGAAAGCTAGGGAAAGATGCGTAGAAAAATATAGCATTAAAACAATGGCCCCGATCCTTTCAGATATAATTGCAGGTATATCGAGGTAATTTTTTAGTGAATGAATGGAGGAAGATACACTGGCTGTAATTAAAAAAAAAATTGAAATGTCGTACTATTTAGCTGGGAATGCTTCATGTCTGCAAATAAGCTACTCCTAAAATTTGCCAGACGATATCCAGGCAGGATTTTTTTGACTGTGTTCCTGGGATTCTCTGGGGCTTTATTCAATGGTATCAGCACTACTCTGATTGTACCAGTGCTTTTGAATTTTTTGCAGGAAGCTGTCGAGTTGCGGGGTGCTCCACCTTTAATTAAAATTTTGATGTATCCCTTTGAAGGAATGCCTCAAAATCAGCGTTTGGTGTTAATGACCGCCACGATAGTTCTGACAATTATGTTTAAAAATATTGCGAGTTATGCTAATACTTTAGTAGCTACTTCTCTGACGCGAGCTTTGACTTTTGACTTGCGAGAGGCTGGCTTGCGCTTGTTATTAGAAGTAGACTTGGATTATTACTCAAAAACTAAAGTAGGCGATTTAATTAATAGATTGGGCGGAGAAGTAGGTCGAACGGCTAATGCAATTGGCACGGCTATCGGGGTGTTTACTACCTCAATTACTGTTTTGGTGTTTGTGGGTTTGCTGCTTTCAATATCTTGGAAAATGACGCTGACATCTACGATTTTGTTGGGGCTGGTTGCTTGGACAAATCAGTATATTATTAACCGTTCTAAACATTTTGGTATGATGTTATCGGAAATGTCTAAAGATTATTCAGTGGGGATATTGGAAACTATCACTGGGATTAGACTTGTCAAGTCAACGGGAAACGAAGAAAAAGAGTATCAGCGGATTAAAGATTTAATTCATAAACGAGAACAAGCGGATTTTTCAGCTCAGATAAACTATGCAGCGATCGCTCCTATCAACGAAGTTGTGAATTTGCTGGTTATTATTTTAATTGTATTTATAGGTAGGACAATATTTGTCAATGAAATAGAGTCTATTTCTACGGTTCTACTAACATATTTATTGGTGCTTTTTAGACTAATACCTCTTATTTCTCAATTAAATAGTGGTCGGAGTCAATTTGCTAATACATCGGCTAGTGTAGATGTTGTTAATAATTTTTTAAGATGTGATGACAAGCCATTTATGCGGAATGGGTTAGTGCCATATACTCATTTGCGATCGGGAATTCATTTTAATAAAATATCTTTTAATTATCCAAATCATAAAAACTTAGTTCTGCAAGGAATAGATTTATTTCTACCTCATGGTACTACTTTGGCTTTGGTAGGAAGTTCAGGTTCTGGTAAATCAACTTTAGCAGATTTACTACCGAGATTTTACGATCCTACTGAAGGTTGTATCTCGATCGATGGCGTGGATCTGCGCGACTTTGATGTCAAAAGCTTGAGAAAAGCTATGGGAATTGTTAGTCAAGATACGTTCTTGTTTAATGCGTCAGTACGCGACAATATTGCTTATGCTAGGCAAGAAGCAACAGAAGCAGAAATTGTGGACGCCGCGAAGGGAGCAAATGCTTACGAGTTTATCAAACAGTTGCCGGAGGGATTGGATACTCAAATTGGCGATCGCGGTGTGATCCTGTCGGGAGGGCAGCGTCAGAGAATTTCCATTGCTAGAGCACTGCTGCAAAACCCAGAAATTTTAATTTTAGATGAAGCAACGAGCTCCCTCGATACAGTGGCGGAAAGGTACGTACAAGAGGCGATCGAGAAATTGAGTTACGATCGCACCACGTTAGTCATTGCCCACCGCCTCTCCACAGTCCAAAAAGCCCATAAAATCGCTGTGATCGATCGGGGAAAAGTAGTAGAAATTGGTTCTCACAAAGACTTGTTAGCAAAAGGAGGATACTACACTCGCCTGCATTCTATGCAATTTGCCGAAGAAACTGCTCGCGACGAAGCTTTAATTAGAGGATCCTACGAAATTCGCACTCGTCTAACTCCCATGATAGCTTACCTAAAATTGGTACTAGATGAAATGGTAGATTCTCCCGAAGAAAGGGATGAATTAATCAGAGAATCCTTTCAATCCGCTGCTAATATTTTTGAGACTTTAGAATTTATTGAGAATACCATCAGGCGTCAACCGATTAACAAATAGTTATTTGTTATTTGTTATTGGTGATTGGTTATTGGTTATTTGTCATTGATAGTTCGTTATACTAAATTCGGGTTACTCACCCCACTGTTTAATCTTGTTTGCTAACTTTTCCCCCTTTCTCACTATACCCATAGCTTTTTTAACCAATTACCATCACCCATTACCATGTCTCCATATTATGTATTCTTCACCCGCAATATATTGCCACAACCGAATGTAGCTAGCTTAGTTCAAGTTGCTCATTCGGCGAATGCCGCAGCAAATCTCGGTTTACCAGCAGTGTTAGTATATCTCCGTAAAGGATGGAGTGCTCTTAATCCAGTAGATTTACTCCATCCTTTTCAACCTAGAAAACCCGATGAACAACTTGCCAAAATCTACAACATTCAAGAAAACTTAAAAGTAGCAGATTTACCGATGCCGTGGCCCATCGACCTTTGGGACAACAAGTGGACGAGTTCGAGTACAATAGTATCAAAATACTACCTACCAATGCACCTGCGGAAATCAACTCAAATTGTCCACAGCCGCGACTGGAACTTTGTCAAAGCAGCAATTAAAAATGGAATTCCTGCTATCTACGAACAGCATCATCACGAAAACAAGAAGTTTGAACCAGAAATTGTCCGCAATCCTCTGTTTCAAATTGCTGTAACTGTTGCCGATACAGTGCGAGAAAGCATGATGCAAAATGGAATGCCACCAGAAAAAGTAATTATGCTGCACAATGGTTTCAATCATTTATTTTTCGCCAGAAAAACGGCAGCATCCCAGAATTGGCGACAGCAGCTATTAACAGATGGAAGAGAGTATTTAGCAGTTTATGCAGGGGGACTTTACCCGTTTAAAGGTGTGGATATGTTAGTGGATGTGGCGAAGGAATTGTCGGGAGTTCAATTTGCGATCGCCGGTGGTACCGAATCCCAAGTAACAGCCTACCAAAAACTAGCCAAATCCCAGCAAGTTAACAACATAAAATTTATCGGCTACCTCCCACAGCATCAACTTGCTAGCTTGCTACAAGCCGCTGATGTTTTAACTCACCCTCACTGTTGCACAGAAGCCGCGACATTTACATCTCCTTTAAAATTCTTTGATTATATGGCATCTGGAACTCCAATTGTGGCGACTGAGATTCCATCTTTGCGGGAGTTTAAATCGGGAAACATCGCTGCGACTTGGTGCGAACCCGATAACCCCTATGAATTTGCACAAAGCATTCAAAGTAGTTTAATAAAATATCCCTGGAAGGTAGAAGGTTATGCAGAAACTATAGATTTTGTCAAGCAATTTTCCCAGGAAAATCGGATTGAGAAAATTTTGAGTTATGTAGACGAGCAAGTGCGATCGCAAATGCTTACATAATTTAAAATTGGTTCCTCTAGTAAGTAAGGAATTTAGCCATTATTCTGAGAGGATTTCAGTCCTCACTACAAACCTATGATGGTTCGTATTAACCACATAATATTAAAAATGAACCCAAAAATTATCGGCACAATCACCACCTACCCCGCCATGAGCCAAAGCGACTGGCTGTGGCAACAAACCCCCGAAAACTTCGGAAAATGGGGAAACATTCAAATGCTAGCAAATCACCCAGAACCAGACTTCTTACTCATGTATCAATTCGACTTTCCCCAAGCGCCGACAAAGCGATCGTGGCTAGACAAAATTCGCCATCCTAGCCCTCCAAATTCCGAAAATCAACTACTAGAAAAATTGCGCGGAGTCCCCAAAGAACGCATTATTTACCTAATTCGCGAGCCACCATTACCAGAAGTCATTGAAATTACCAAAGCCAACTACGAACAAGCAAAACTTTACTGCGGTTACATTTCCGGGCCCGACGACTTCGCACCAAACCCAAATTATATGCCCGCAATTTGGTATCACAGCAACTCATTTCGAGAACTAGATCAAATGCCGCCACCCGCTAAAACTAAACCCTGTTCTTGGATTACTTCAGGTGTTAGCCGTAGTGCCAATCACCGCCAGCGATTAGAGTTTATCAAATTGCTGCAAGCACAAGAATTAAATTTTGACCTTTACGGGCGAAACCTGCCCCATTGGGCGGGCGGTAATGGCATTGTGAACAATAAATGGCACGCCGTTGCGCCCTACTATTACAACTTAGCTATTGAAAATTATGCAGCAAATGATTGGTATGTGAGCGAGAAGCTTTGGGATGCTTTGTTAGCTTGGTGTTTGCCGATTTATTACGGCGGTGCCGCGGCGGATAAATTGTTGCCGGCGGGGAGTTTTCTGCGGCTTCCCAGTCTGGATCAGACAGGAGTAGAATTGATCACAGAGGTGATGGCAACCCCCGATTATTGGCATGAAGCGATCGAGAAAATTGCCGAAGCCAGACAAATAATTCTCCACGAATTGAACCTGCTCAATTGGTTGGCTAATTTTACATCCTAGGAGATTGGCGGGGAAGCATCTTGTCAGCACTTACCCATGGGGGGTCAAAAACCCCTGGTGGTTGAGCGGAGTCGAAACCCTGCGTGAATATTTGTCGAAAAAAAGGACTAATATAAAATCCTCTCTTCATCGTCCTGTATTAAACTCTCTCTTCTCTTGCTTCGCGTCCTACCCTACGGGAACGGCTTCGCCGAACGCGCCTTCGCGGTTAAATCACCTGACGATACAACCGGAATTGATATAATTTGGCATCCCATCGAGGGGGAGTCGGAGCTAGAATTTGTCATCGAAGGACCGCCAGAGTCGGTGACAGCGCCCAGAGATGCTGCTAAAGTTGAGGATGGCAGCCGGCAAAAAATCAACCCCAGGCAAGATTTTTGGGGAAGAGGCTTTCTGATATACACCCTTAGCACTTATAATTACTACAAGAATATTTACATAGTTCAACAGGTTCTTAAAGAACCTTACTATCCTTAATGAAGCTTAAAATTAGTAAATTGTTCGTTAAAGTTAGCTGGAACCCCCAGAAGGCTGTAGGCTGCCCCGTCTGGTTAGCGGTGAGATAAATAATGATGCCTCGGATACTTGTTATTGACGATGACGCGGCGATCGCGGAACTCGTAGCTATTAACCTAGAAATGGCTGGGTACGAAGTAACCCACGCAGAAGACGGCATCAAAGGTCAGGCCCTAGCCATACAACTGCTACCAGACTTGATCGTCCTAGACCTGATGTTGCCTAGAGTAGACGGATTCACAGTATGTCAGCGTTTGCGACGAGACGATCGCACCGCCGACATTCCCGTCTTGATGTTGACCGCCTTAAGTCAAACTCAAGACAAAGTAGAAGGCTTCAACTCCGGTGCCGACGACTACCTCACCAAGCCCTTTGAACTAGAAGAAATGCTAGCGCGAGTGCGAGCCCTACTGAGGCGCACAGACCGCATCCCCCAAGCAGCCAAACACTCCGAAATCCTCAATTACGGGCCACTGACCCTTGTACCAGAAAGGTTTGAAGCTGTTTGGTATACTCAGATTGTCAAATTGACCCACCTAGAGTTCGAGTTACTACACTGCTTGCTTCAGCGCCACGGTCAGACAGTCTCTCCCAGCGAAATTCTTAAAGAAGTCTGGGGTTATGACCCCGACGACGACATCGAAACCATTCGCGTACACATCAGACACCTGAGAACCAAGATGGAACCAGATCCCCGCCATCCTCGGTACATCAAAACTGTATACGGAGCCGGCTATTGTCTGGAATTACCCAGCAACGAGCAAGTAGCCGAGGAAAGCAAATCATCTGCTTGAGTTAGTGCGCCACAAGACGCCACAACCAATTAAAAATCTAGCTAAAAAGCCTGAGAACACTTGCTCTCAGGCTTTTGATTTCTAATAGACCCAAAAAATCCTGTTTCGAGATTTAAATTTATCAATATAGAAAAACAATTCCCCATCAAGCAACCTCAGTATCGCAGCGTTGATGTTCCATCCGAAATACATTCGCATACAAACTAGCAACAATCTGTTTACCTTCCTGGGTTAACTGTAAGTAACCTAGAGATTCGCTGATGTGCGGATAAATACGGCTCCAGTAAAACTTCGAGTAGCTTTGGAGCAAGTCCCCCGGATGTCGGTAGCCCAAGACCTTAGTATCACCGCTTTCTTCCAATTCGTAAAACAGCGCGCCGATTTTTTGTAAATATTGTGGGTTGCTCAGTTGACCGATCAAGTCCGCACCGCGAACTAAACTCGAATAATTAACTACATTTTGATTCGCGTTGCTATCAAGCACCGAAAAACGAGTTTCCTCGATGTTTTTCTTGATGGCTTCAGCATTAATTAGCTTGTGATTCCCGAAGCGTTCGTCAATGAAGAGTTTAGCTCTATCAACTCGGTAAGGTGCTAGGCTGGCTGCGGTTGCACCGGCAGGAAGGGCAATTTTTATGCCATTTTTTCCTGTAGCGTACAATCCTTCTGCTTGTTGGTCAAGTCGGCAAACTCCTTTGACATATCCGATATCTTGACACAGCAACGAAATGATGAAGTGGAGCCAATCTTCGCAGGATACTCCTCCTTTGCGAATGTGTTTTCCCCGCAAGATTTCTTGACCGACGAGGGTGACACAAATTGCGTGTTCTACATTATGATAAAGAGCGTCGCTGTTGGCAATGTTTTCTAATGCCATTGCTCCCACCCAAGAAATTATATCCGCATAATCTGATTTATACCCTCCGTAAGTGCGGCTATAGCCATTCTCAAGGTGTTGAATGAAAGCCTCAATTAGTAGTTCAGTAGAATTAAACATAGCCGTCCTTTTATCCTAGTATCGCCTTACTATATTATCAGTTTTAAATCTTTCTTAAATGTTTGTGAGTCTATGTTGCATCCCTCGCGAATTAACCGAATCTGAACTTAAAAATCACCAAGGCTCTAGAAAGTTAGTCCATCACTGATATTATTGGGGTATTTTCTAGAATCTTATGTGATATGGATCGACCCGTAGCTGTGATGCGATCGCCAGCGTCAAGTTGAGACCCATCTACCAAAGGATTCAAGACCTCAAGGCTATTTTTCACTAAACCCGGTTTCTGCCTCCGCGACTGAGATTGCCTTGGCCACTGCACTCCTTAAGCTGGCTAAAAACTCCCGGAAATAAGTTCCAGCAGTGGCGGGCGATCGAAAAAATATTGCCAAAAAGAGTTGAGTCGTGTACAATACAGAGTCTGGTATCCTCATTCATCCATAATTTTCCCCAAAATCCCATCTCCGCATAGGGGAAGGGACTTTCAGTGCGGATGCCACAAAATCACTCTATTCAGCAAAAAGCTAGAAATGCCGTAACTCATGCCCACTATTCAGCAACTCATTCGTTCAGCACGGGAACAAACGCAGAAAAAAACCAAATCGCCAGCTCTCAAGAGTTGCCCCCAGCGCCGCGGAGTTTGTACCAGAGTGTACACAACCACCCCGAAAAAACCTAACTCGGCGCTGCGAAAGGTGGCGCGGGTGCGGCTGACATCTGGTTTTGAAGTGACAGCCTACATCCCCGGTATCGGTCACAACTTGCAAGAACACTCCGTAGTCATGATCCGCGGCGGTAGGGTAAAAGATTTGCCGGGAGTTAGATACCACATCATTCGCGGTACATTAGACACGGCAGGCGTGAAAGACCGCAAACAAGGTCGTTCCAAATACGGGGCAAAACGTCCTAAAGCAGCGAAGAAATAAAACGTAACTTGCATCTTTGAGGGGTTAGAGAGTCAAAATAAACCCTCGATCGCCCGTTGATAGCTAATTAATAGTCGATCGATAGCTCACAAAAACCCCAAACTCCATCATTCAAAATCAAAAATCCCAAATAGAACTATGTCTCGCCGCACAGTTATTCAAAAACGTCCAGTCCCCCCCGATCCAACCTACAACAGCCGGTTGGTAAGCATGATGGTGAGGCGGATTATGCAGCACGGTAAAAAATCCGTTGCCTCCAGCATCGTCTACGACGCCCTCAAAACCATCCAAGAACGCACAGGAGCCGAACCGTTAGACTTGTTTGAAAAAGCAGTCAAAAACGCTACACCCCTAGTGGAAGTCAAAGCCCGCCGCGTAGGTGGAGCCACCTACCAAGTGCCGATGGAAGTCCGTTCCGATCGCGGAACAACCCTCGCCCTCCGCTGGCTGATCAGATTTGCCAGAGCCAGAACCGGCCGCTCCATGGCCGCCAAGCTCGCCAACGAACTGATGGATGCAGCCAACGAAACAGGTAGCGCCATTCGCAAACGCGAAGAAACCCACCGTATGGCAGAAGCCAACAAAGCCTTCGCCCACTACCGCTACTAATCGCCAAATCTGGTAAGTTCAATTGGACGATTTTGTGGTATGAGAGCATTGAGTGAGAGATTGGAAAGTGTAAATTTTTAGTATTGAGGTTGCTTCACCAAGGCCTAGGCTGCGAGGCAAGAAGCAAACTCAACACTGGAAAAAACCCAATTCAAAACTCTCTTAATCCTCCATGTCACATACTTAATATTTTTGTAAACAAATCTTGCAAAAAATATTAAAATGTAACAATAAGCTCCATTAACTTATGTTGTCAGTCCGTCGCGACTACAAAATAGGGTTTCTGTGTAGTATAATTGTATTATAACAGCAGAGAATACTCAAGGAGGTAGCTGTGGCACGTACCGTCCCGCTAGAAAAAACCCGCAACATCGGCATCGCAGCCCACATTGACGCGGGCAAAACAACAACAACTGAAAGAATTCTGTTCTATTCAGGCATGGTTCACAAAATGGGTGAAGTGCATGAAGGAACAGCAGTTACCGACTGGATGGAGCAAGAGCGGGAGCGGGGAATTACGATTACTGCCGCCGCTATCACCACCAGTTGGAAAGATTACAAAATCAACATCATCGACACTCCCGGACACGTAGACTTCACGATCGAAGTAGAACGATCCATGCGAGTGCTAGATGGAGTGATCGCAGTATTCTGCTCGGTAGGCGGAGTTCAGCCACAATCGGAAACAGTTTGGCGACAAGCCGATAGGTACAAAGTGCCACGGATTGTGTTCGTCAACAAAATGGATCGGATGGGCGCTAACTTTTATAAAGTCTACGGTCAAATTCGCGATCGCATGAGATCGAACGCCGTACCAATCCAAATCCCGATCGGTAGCGAAGAAAACTTCCGAGGCATTGTAGATTTAGTGCAAATGAAAGCCTACATCTACAACAACGACACCGGCACTGATATCGAGGAAATAGAAATCCCCGACGAAGTAAAAGATCTAGCCACGGAATATCGCACCAAGCTGATCGAATCCGTAGCAGAAACCAGCGACAACCTCACCGAGAAATACCTCGAAGGCGTAGAACTAAGCGAAGACGAAATCCAGTCGGCCCTGCGCCACGGGACGCTCGTTGGCAGCATCGTCCCAATGTTGTGCGGTTCTGCATTCAAAAACAAAGGCGTTCAGTTGTTGTTAGATGCAGTAATCGAGTATCTGCCGTCGCCCTTGGAAGTTCCCCCAATTCAAGGGCACCTAGCCAACGGCGACATCGCAGAGCGACACGCCGACGACAATGCTCCCCTCTCAGCCCTGGCATTCAAAATCATGTCAGACCCCTACGGCCGCCTCACCTTTGTGCGGGTATACTCCGGTATCCTCAAAAAAGGTACTTACGTCCTCAACTCCACCAAAGACAAAAAAGAGCGGGTTTCTCGCCTGATTGTTCTGAAAGCGGACGATCGGATTGAAGTAGACGAACTCCGCGCCGGAGACTTAGGAGCAGCCTTGGGCTTGAAAGACACCTTCACCGGTGACACCCTCTGCGACGAAACAGCACCAGTAATCCTGGAATCCCTGTTTATTCCAGAACCAGTCATCTCGGTGGCGGTGGAACCCAAAACCAAACAAGACATGGAGAAGCTCTCCAAAGCCCTCCAGTCCCTCTCGGAAGAAGACCCCACCTTCAGAGTCAACGTTGACCCAGAAACCAACCAGACAGTCATCGCCGGCATGGGCGAACTGCACTTGGAAATTTTGGTAGACAGGATGCTGCGCGAATTCAAAGTAGAAGCCAACGTCGGTAAACCGCAAGTAGCCTACCGCGAAACCATTCGCAAAGCCGTCCGGGCAGAGGGTAAATTTATCCGCCAAAGCGGCGGTAAAGGTCAGTACGGTCACGTCGTGATCGAACTAGAACCCGCAGAAGAGGGAAGCGGCTTTGAATTTGTCTCCAAAATTGTCGGCGGCACTGTACCCAAAGAGTACATCGGCCCGGCAGGACAAGGGATGAAAGAAGCCTGCGAATCAGGTATTCTAGCAGGATATCCGATGATTGACCTCAAAGCTACTATGGTAGACGGGTCTTTCCACGATGTAGACTCCTCAGAAATGGCATTTAAGATCGCCGGTTCAATGGCGATCAAAGAAGCCGTGATGAATGCAACGCCTGTGCTGCTAGAGCCTATGATGAAGGTAGAGGTCGAAGTTCCCGAAGATTACATCGGGAACGTCATCGGAGACCTCAACTCCCGTCGGGGTCAGATCGAAGGTCAAGAGACGGATCAGGGAATTGCCAAAGTTTCTGTAAAAGTTCCACTAGCAGAAATGTTTGGTTACGCCACTGACATCCGCTCGAAAACCCAAGGTCGAGGCATCTTCACAATGGAATTCAGCCATTACGAAGAAGTGCCGCGAAATGTGGCTGAAGCCATTATCGCTAAGAACAAAGGGAACTAATGATTTTAGATTTTAGATTTTGGATTTTGGATTGAATCCAAAATCGAGAATCTAAAATCTCAAGTCTAAAATCGCTAAAAAAAACAAGGAACAAATCGAGAATGGCACGCGCAAAATTTGAACGGAATAAACCCCACGTAAACATCGGCACGATCGGTCACGTTGACCACGGCAAAACAACCTTAACCGCCGCGATTACCATGACCCTTTCGGCCCTGGGTCAGGCCAAGGGTAAGAAATACGACGAAATCGATGCCGCGCCTGAAGAAAAAGCACGCGGTATTACGATTAATACTGCTCACGTAGAATACGAAACCACAGATAGGCACTATGCCCACGTTGATTGCCCCGGACACGCTGACTATGTGAAAAACATGATCACCGGTGCTGCTCAAATGGACGGCGGCATCCTGGTAGTGTCTGCGGCTGATGGTCCCATGCCTCAAACTCGCGAACACATCCTGTTAGCTAAGCAAGTTGGCGTTCCTAGCTTGGTAGTGTTCTTGAACAAAGAAGACATGGTAGATGACGCAGAACTTTTGGAATTGGTGGAACTGGAAGTTCGCGAACTTCTAAGCTCCTACGATTTTCCTGGCGATGATATCCCCATCGTCACTGGTTCGGGACTCAAAGCTCTCGAAGCCATGATTGCAAATCCCAAGGCTGTAAAGGGCGAAAATCCCTGGATTGACAAGATTTATGCACTGATGGAAGCTGTGGATAGTTACATCCCCACCCCCGAACGTGAAATTGATAAGCCATTCTTGATGGCAGTAGAAGACGTATTCTCCATTACTGGTCGGGGTACTGTCGCCACTGGCCGGATTGAACGTGGTAAGGTCAAAGTAGGTGAAAACGTCGAAATCGTAGGTCTCAAGGACACTCGCAACACTACGGTGACTGGTGTAGAAATGTTCACCAAGTCTTTGGATGAAGGCTTGGCTGGGGACAACGTGGGCTTACTGTTGCGGGGGATTTTGAAGGCAGATATTGAACGTGGTATGGTGATTGCCAAGCCAAAGAGCATCTTGCCTCACACTCAGTTTGAATCAGAAGTCTACATCCTGAAGAAGGAAGAAGGTGGTCGTCACACGCCCTTTTTCTCTGGCTACCGCCCTCAGTTCTACGTTCGTACAACTGATGTAACTGGTACGATCATGCAGTTCACCGCTGATGACGGCTCTGAAGCAGAAATGGTGATGCCTGGTGACCGGATCAAGATGACTGTGGAGTTGATTCACCCGATCGCGATCGAACAAGGAATGCGTTTTGCAATCCGTGAAGGCGGACGCACCGTCGGCGCAGGCGTTGTTTCCAAAATCCTCAAGTAGGAATACGCTCATAGTCAGTAGTCATTAGTCAGTAGTCAGTAGTCAGTAGTTAGTAGTTAGTAGTTAGTGGTCAGTTGTCCTTAGTTTATATTAGTAGTTACCTAATGACTAATGACTACTGACTAATAACTAACGACTAATGACTAATAACTAATGACTAATAACTAATAACTAATGACTAATGACTAATAACAAATGACTAAAAATAAACCGAACCTAGAAAATTAAAGAAACCAAAATGGCACCTATCCCACAACAAAAAATTCGCATCCGCCTCAAAGCTTTCGATCGACGCATTCTAGACGCATCCTGTGAAAAGATTGTAGATACAGCAAATCGGACAGCCGCGACTGCGATCGGTCCGATTCCCCTACCTACAAAACGGCGGATTTATTGCTTGCTGCGATCGCCCCACGTAGACAAAGATTCTCGCGAACACTTTGAAACCCGCACGCACCGCCGCATCATCGACATTCACCAGCCCTCGGCTAAAACAATTGACGCTTTGATGAAACTGGATTTGCCCGCCGGCGTAGATATTGAAGTCAAACTGTAGATTGACGGATTTCCAACGCAGAAAGAAGGAACAATGGAAAAATACATTGTTCCTTCTTTTTCATTCCTGGACGCAAGGATAGTTAGAAACCGGGTTTTTTTACGAAAATTCTGAGTTGTAGCTAACAGATTAGGTAAAAACCCGGTTTCTTTGGTATGAGTGCGTCCAGGACTGTGTTTGATGAAAATTTGGGCGATCGAGTACCAAAAACAAATGCGGGCAAAAGCAGATAAACCCCAATTGTAGAAGCCAGGTATAGCCCAGTTTGTTTAAGTCTTACTAGACATTGACAAAATAGTTGGCGCTGAGGTTGAGGTTGGTAGCACCTTGAACGATCGCAATTAGTTCGGAACGGCTTTCATTCAGGAAGATGGCTGTACCCGCAACTAAACCCGTCGGTGACGCTCCCAGACTATATTTAGACTTGGATCCGGATAGTTGGATCGTGTCTTCCAAGGCATTAAAGTCAGTAATCAGGGCATAGTCGCTGATACCGGAGGTGCTAATATTACCATCGTTATAGAAGGCTCCCTGAGTAGTGCCTAACACGAAGCGATCGCGCCCAGCACCACCAGTCAAGCGGTCAATTTCGCCAACACCTTTTCCTCCCGCGGGATCTGCTCCTGTCAGCACGTCGTCACCTTCATCTCCAAAGACGCGATCGTTACCAATACCACCAACGACAGAATCGTTACCGCGTCCACCATTAAGATTATCGTTGCCGCTATCCCCTAAGAGGACATCATTGCCATCACCACCAGTAATCTTGTCGCTTCCTGCACCGCCACGAATGTTGTCATTGGCTGCGCCACCTGCCAGGTTATCGTTGTTAGCAGTACCCGACAGATTAAGGGCAACAATACCTTTATTATTTTTGGTACTGGCATCATTTTCTCCAGTAAATCCGGCGTTGACTACTGTGTTGAGGTTGAGGAGAGAGCCATTAGACTGAGTAAAACTGTTACCTTGAAGCAATTCTGTGAAGAGAGTGGTACCATAGGTATGGTCGCCTCCCAAAAAGTTTTTAGGGATGATCGAGTTTCCTGGTTGAAACCAGTCATTCTTGTTCGCGTATATATCCTGAGTGCCTAATCGGTCGTTATAACCCAAAATTATACTGGTATGAATTGCCACAACCCGATTCGCGTCACTAGGATCGAGGCGATCGTTTGCACCTTTACCTTCAAAGCTCGGACCAGCAGGATCTAATCCCACAATTTGGTTAATCGCTTTTCCGGTAGATTGACGATAAGCAGAGCCAGCAAATCCAGAAATCTGCGCCCCCAGGCTGTGTCCGATTAAGGTGGTTTGATTAGGATCTACGCCGCTATTTCTCAAGTAGGTTGCGAGCTGATTACCCGCATCGCGTGTTTTTTCAGCAGCAGGGAAATATAACAAGTTCCCCGCGTCTTTTTGCTAGTCCACCAGGATGATATTTGCGTTAGACTCACGCTGGCGAAGGGCTTGAGCTTCGTTAGCCATCCAATCGGCAGGCTGGTAGCCGTTTCCTGCATTGCCACCCGTGTTCCGCCAGCCATGAGTGATATAGCAACCGCCAGGGTGGTTAAGTCGTGGGGTGGGGGCGGGTTTATAGAATTTGTCTATACCGATGAAAGATATCGGTGAACCCGCCCCTACAAAATCTGCCCTAATCGCCTTGGCAGTTGCTATAACGTAGGTTGGTGCGTCAGTATTGATAGGCCTCGAAGGATTGATCGAACCGTTACCCCAAACATTAAAACTGACCCCTGAAGCCTTAGAAGAAGTGAAAACATTACTGATTGATGAAACAGTATTTGCGGCATTATTGAGTAGGTTGTTAGCCGTACTCCCAACATTTGACAAGATATTATTTGGCAATGAAGTAATCGTAGAACCCACGGAAACTGCATTGGAAACAACATTATTAAGCGATGAAGTAATGTTAGAAAAAATAGACATTGACTGAAATCCTCATTTTTCGGATATAAAAAACTTAGTGAGTTGAAGCTAACAGAAATCTGCACAAAGTTAGACATAAGGCAGATAGGATGCCCCATCTATCCAATGATTATTGGAAATGTCTAACTCACAGGGCTTACTTTTGCTACATGAGACTTTTTGCCATTTGGGAATTTTACGCATCATAAAGCCGACAAAACTTTATGATGCGTTGGGTAGTTTGAGATCCACTTAAAAATGCTCAACTAAACCTCTAATTCAAAGCAGCGAAACGACTTCTGAATCAACGAAATTTTAAGAATCTTCGCCTGAATTAGACATATTTGAATGAGGCACTGTTCAAATTCAAGCTTGTATTCCCTTGAACTATACCAATCAATTCATCTTTGGCGCTGAAGCCAGCAATGCCATCGTTATCGAGGAAAATTCGGGTATTGGAACCGACGACATTTAACCGATAATTACTCGCCGATCCTTTCAGTTGAATTTTATCCTGGCTGGCATTAAAATCTGCTATCAGAGCATAGTCTCCTGTGCCAGGGGTGAGTGAACTACCATCGTTATAGTAGACATTATTGCTGTCACCAAGAATAAACTGATCGACTCCCGCTCCTCCTGTCAATTGATCGCTCTCTCCCAGTCCTGGAGTACCACTGCTACTGATGATCAAAACTGAACCCGTGCTGATAGCATTAGCACTAACACCGATCAAAATGTCGTCACCAGCACCACCAAATAAACTGTCATTGCCAGAATCACCTCCAAGAATGTCGTTACCGTCCCCACCATCTAAATTATCATTGCCAGAGCCACCATTGAGTAGATCTAAGCCTGAACCGCCTTTAACAATGTCATTGCCGGAGTCGCCGTTGATAATATCATTGCCGAGTCCTCCATCTATCGAATCATTGCCGGAGCCACCGTTGATAATATCATTACCCGCAAAGCCATTCACTGTGTCATTGCCGGATCCCGCATTGATAATATTGCTATTATCATTACCGTTGATCAGGTCGTTACCACTGGTACCATTGAAAATGTTTCCTGAATTGGAACTACCAACAGAAACGCCACTAGAAGTAGTTGAAGAAGAACCATTAACAATGGTTGTAGTTGATGAAGAACCATTGCCAAAGGTTATAGTTGATGTTGATGAAGTGCTGTTCACATTGCTGTTGCTGTTCATCACCATGTTTCCCATAGTCATTGATGAAGTATTGCTGTCCATCACCATGTTTCCCAGAGTCTGTGTAGGCATAATTTTCTCCTTAAATTGGATTGTCTTTAGGCTTGTTCGCCCTGACATTTACACAATATCTTGACTACTTAACCCTGTCAGTAATAAAAGTAAAGAGTTTTAATACCCAGATAGTCACAAAAGTCACATTGCGGTAAACTGGAGGTTACACCCAGACTCTTCCGTAAACCATGAACCTTGAAGAAGCCCTAAAAATCGTTGACGATTTAGTTTTTGCAAAAAAAGGACAACATCTTAGTGACCTGCAAAAGGCAATACTTCAGGCATCTTGGGAAAACTTGACATACCAAAAGCTGCTTAAAGAGTGTAAATACTCATACGAAGAGGGGTATATAAGAAATGAAGCTTCCCTATTGTGGAATCTTCTTTCAGACGTTTTAGGAGTCTCCGTTAGCAAAAAAACCTTCCGAGGAAAACTGGAGGAGCGTTTCCAGTCAAAGGAAGTTACACAGTCTCAAGTTCAAGAGCAGTCTGAACAGCTAGTCGCTACCCCTTACCAAGACTGGGGAGCAGCACCACCCGTCTCCTATTTCTACGGGCGCACTCAGGCATTAAATACACTAAAAGAATGGATTTTGCAGGAAAAACGTAACTTAATTCTGTTACTAGGTCAAGGAGGGATAGGGAAAACCACTCTATCAATCAAATTAACAAAAGAAATTCAGAATCATTTTGAATACGTAATTTGGCGAAGTCTTGAGGCATCTCCAACGGTAGAAAAAATTATAGCAGATGCGATCAAATTATTGTCTAATCAGCAAGAAACTATACTCCCAGAGACTTTAGAGGAGAAAATAACTAGACTAATTCATTATTTAGAATCTTCCCGCTGTTTGCTGATACTGGATAATGCAGAGTCAATTCTTCAAAGTAGTAATCATATAGGTGAATATCGGGAAGGCTATCAAGGGTATGGTGATTTGCTAAAACGAATAGCTCAATCATCTCATCAAAGCTGTTTGCTAATTACCAGTCGAGAGAAACCAGAAGGAATTGACCAGATTGCCAGACTAATTCAAACTATACGAACGTTGGATTTAGATGGTTTAAACGTAGAAGATGGTCAAAAAATATTTACAGAAAATAATGGAAATTTTTTCGGTTCAGAAGATGAATGGAAATTAGTTATTGAAAACTATGAAGGTATTCCTTTTGCCTTAGAAGTAGTGGCGGTAGAAATACAAGATTCATTAGGAGGAAATTTATCTCGATTTGTCAAAGAATACTTGGGTAAAGCAAAATTTACTCAAATCAACAATTTATTATAACGTCAGTTTGATCGTCTATCTTCCTCGGAAAAGCAAATCATGTACTGGTTAGCTATTAACTATGAACCAATTTCAGACTTAGAACTAAAAGAGGATATTATTTCCTGGGAAGCTAAACAAGAATTGCTCGAATCTTTAGGATCTTTGAAAAGGCGATCGCTCA
Source organism: Microcoleus sp. CAWBG506 (assembly GCA_020883125.1). Classification (GTDB taxonomy): domain Bacteria; phylum Cyanobacteriota; class Cyanobacteriia; order Cyanobacteriales; family Microcoleaceae; genus Microcoleus. Next base: position 90,760 of record JAHREW010000009.1, on the reverse strand, counting down.
TCAAAAATACTCAATTTGGATATACACAGATAGCCGCCTTAAGAGAATACATTATCAATCAATTAATAAATGAAGTCTGCCAAGAAATTAAGACAGGACAAATAGAACTTTTGAACAGCTATTCTCTGAGGAAAGCAACAGCTAAAGATTATATCAGAGAGACTCAAGTTCGCAGCATCCTCCAACCATTACTAGAAAGATTGATTCAGGAACTTGGCGGGAAAAGAAATATTGAAAATAAGCTGAAACAAATTATCTCAAATTACCAGCAACAATCTCCGCAAGCTCCAGGATATTTAGGAGGCAATATTCTCAACATATTGAGCCAGCTAAATACCGATTTAAGAAACTATGATTTTTCCCGTTTAACTATTTGCCAAGCCTATCTTCATGGAATTTATTTATATCAAGTTAATTTTGCCTACTCTAACTTATCTAAATCGGTTTTTTCTGAACCTTTGGGTAGTGTTCTTTCAGTAGCATTTAGTTCTGATGGAAAATTATGGGCGACAGGCGATGCGGATAAAAATATTTATATTTGGCGAGTAGCGGATGGTCAAATCATCACTACTTGTGTCGGTCATACTAATTGGGTAATATCGGTTGTCTTTCATCCCCAAAAACCAATTTTAGTCAGTAGTAGTAACGATCGCACCGTCAGAATTTGGAATAGTAATACTGGTGAATGCCTTGCCACGTTAGAGGGACACACCGATCAAGTTTGGTCAGTTGCTTTTAGTCCTGATGGTCAGATTTTGGCTAGTGCTAGTGATGATTGCACCGTAAGATTGTGGAATATAAATGATGTTGATTCTCCTCAATGCCTACACATTTTAAAAGAACATCGTTACTGGGTACGCGCAGTTGCTTTCAATGCTCAAGGAACAATTATAGCCAGTGCTAGTGTGGATCAAACTGTCAAGTTATGGGATGTTAAAACAGGTCAATGTAGCACTACATGGCGACAAGGGGATCATCCCGTTCGCTCGATCGCTTTTAGTCCAGATGGTAAAACTTTAGCGACTGGTAGCGATGATAAGCTTGTGAGATTGTTGGATATTCATACTGGCGAGTGCCTCAAGATTTTTCGGGGACATAATGGACGAGTATGGTCAGTTGTTTTTAGTCCTGACGGTAACACTTTGGCTAGTGGGAGTGCCGATCAAACAGTCAAGTTATGGAACATCGAAACTGGTGAATTATTAACTTTACCAGAACGCGATCGCCGAGTGAGAGTTATAGCTTTTAGTCCTGATGGTCAAACTCTAATTAGTGGTAGTGACGATCAAAGTGTCAGATTGTGGGATGTCCGTAAAGGTGAATCTTTGAAGACTATCTATGGCTATACTCAACGAGTTTGGTCAGTGGCTTTTTCTCCTGATGGGAAAACTATTGTTAGTGGGAGTGACGATCGCACAGTTAAACTGTGGAATATCAATACAGGCAACTACAAAATATTAGGCAAACATACAAAGCGCGTACAGTCTGTTGCCTTCCATCCTCTAGGGACAAAAATAGCCAGTGGTGGTAATGATGGTTGGGTAAAATTGTGGGATAGTGGTACAGGTGAGTGCGTAAATTTACCGTATAAACATCGGGATTGGATTTGGTTAGTTGCTTTCAATAGAGAAGGAACAAAACTGGTTAGTGCTGGGGACGATCGCAGTATTAAATTATGGGATGTTAAAACAGGTCAATGCTTGAAAAGCTTAAACAATTATTCAGATTGGATTTGGTCAGTTGCTATGAGTCCTGATAGTGAGAATATAGCGATCGGCAGTGACGCTAAATTTTTACATTTACAGAATATTGAAACAGAAAAAATAACAAACTTAGGAGAACATCAAAAGCTGATACGTTCAGTTGCTTGGAGTCCTGATGGTAAAATTATCGCCAGTGGCAGTGATGACCTCACAATCAAACTCTGGGATGTTAGGACAGGTAAATGTCTACATAGTTTAGCAGAACATACCGATCAAATTAGATCGGTTGCCTTTAGTCCTAATAGCCAAATTCTAGCTAGTGGCGGTGATGATTGTACAATCAAACTCTGGGATGTGCAAAGTGGTTGTTGCATCCAAACGTTTACAGGACATACAAATCGGGTTCGATCGGTTGCTTTTAGTCCAGACGGATTAATGCTGGCAAGTGGGAGTGAAGATGAGACAATTAAATTGTGGAATATTGAAACAAGTGTTTGCCTGAAAACGCTGAAAGCCAAACGCCTCTATGAAGGAATGAATATTACAGGTGCGACGGGGATCGCTGATACTCAAAAAGTAATGCTCAAGGTATTAGGTGCGGTGGAAGATTAGGAATAAGTTTAGGTTAATAGGCCAACCAATACCTACTCTATTTTAATCCTTAAACCTACGTTGCTCGGATTTAACGGGCGATCGGAACTTTTGGCACCCTATATGTAGGGTGCTTGCGTCCAGGACTGTAAATCCCCCTAGGTCGGCAGCCGATCGCCGGTGACGGATGTTTTCAAGCTGACAGCACTAGGTATACTTGCATTTAACCGCATTTTCCCGCGATCGCCCCTCACCCCACCCCAGAATTACTCAAATCAGTTAAAGTAAAAAAAGAAGCGCAAGTAACCTCACATTCGAGCGACAATGGCATCCTCTTCCTCAGTAGCAGTTCGCGAACTCCCCCTATTTCCTTTGCCGGAAGTGGTTCTATTTCCCGGTAGGCCACTCCCGCTGCAAATCTTCGAGTTTCGCTATCGAATCATGATGAATACGATTCTGGAGGGCGATCGCCGTTTCGGTGTACTCATGTGGGACCCTGAACAAAATAAAGTCTCCGCTGTCGGCTGTTGCGCCGAAGTCATTCACTGTCAGCGACTCCCAGACGATCGCATGAAAATTATGACCCTCGGACAGCAGCGCTTCCGAGTCCTCGACGCAGTGCGGGAAAAACCCTATTTAGTCGGTCTGGTAGAATGGATCGAAGACGAACCGCCCCAAAAAGACCTCAGAACCTTAAGTCAAGATGTCGAACAACTGCTTCGCGATGTCGTTCGACTTTCTAGCAAATTGATGGATCAGCCGATCGACCTACCAGAAGACATTCCCAGCTTACCCACAGAGTTGTCCTATTGGGTAGCCAGCTACCTTTACGGCGCAGCCACAGAGCAGCAAATCCTTTTAGAATTGCAAGATACTGCTGCTAGATTGGAACGCGAAACCGAAATTTTAACTTCTACTCGCAATCACTTAGCCGCTAGAACTGTACTGAAAGATACACTCAAGTAGTCCATCTACTTAAGTATCTGTAGGGTCTAGGTAATCCAAAATTAGTATCTGAAAGGATTTCTTCATTCTTCCTGAAGCCACCCTCGCCCTTCGACCCTTCGACTACCCTGGCTCAACCGCCGAGTGTCAGGGTCGAAACACCTTCTTCCCTCTTTCTTGGGCCCTATTAAATTTGTCGCACACAAAACTGTATAGCACCGCTGAAAATTGCCCCATTTAAGTTAGCTCCTTCCAAATTGGCGCCGCACAAAAAAGCCCCACTAAGATTAGCGCCCTCCAAGTCAGCTTCTCTCAAATCGGCAAGATGCAAATTAGCTTCAGATAAAAGAGATCCTCTCAAGTTAGCCTTCTGCAAATTTGCCCCCCTTAACTTCACCTCAGTTAAATTCGCTGAACTCAAATCAGCCCGCTCTAAGCAAGAATCTATTAAGTTTGCTTCCATGAGATTTGCCCCTTGCAAGGATGCACCAGTCAAGTTGACACCGATCATTTTAGTGTCGCTCAAGTTGGCTGTTTTCAGGTTGGCTTCAACCAAATCAGCCCCTGTTAATCTCGCAAATGTTAGATCTGCTCCGCTGAGGTTTGCCCAACTTAATTGAGTCATCAGTAAGCAAGCATTCTTGAGGTTTGCTCCTATTAAGTTGGCCCAACTTAAGTCTGCTAAAGATAAATTAATCTCTTTACAATTAGCGCACGCCAAATTAATATGACTTAGGAAAGCTTTGGCCAAAGCAGCCTCTTTTAAGTTTGTTTCATGAAAATTTCTTTCCCCGGCCGCATATCGCTTCAGAAGTTCATCGGCATTCATTTTGCTAGCGTCTTAACTTTAATACTTGAAAAAATTGTACTACTTACAGTATACTACAGTACAGTGTAACACCCAAATATTTTTAAAGTTTCAGTGTAGGTCTTTAGCTCTTCTAATGCCGATCGCACCACTGCGTGGCAGGCATTAGCTTCAACATCCATAAAGAAAATATATTCTCCGAGCGATCGCTTAGTCGGTCTAGATTCAATCCGACTCAGATTAATCCCCCGACTGGCAAATACTTGTAATGGCTTTACCAGCGCTCCCGGCATATTGGCAGGCACACTAAAAGCTAGGGACGTATGGGTGCAATTAGACGGTGAAGCATCCAGGATCAACTTAGCAGCGGATTTGGTGATGGATTTAGTTGATGGGATACCCTCGCCTATTTCTACATTGTCCAGTTCTTCAACTCCCTTACCGAGTATCCAAAATCGAGTGTAATTGTCGGGATAATCATTAATCGGATGAGCTAACACTGGCAAATTATAAAGTTGAGCTGCTCTGGGCGCAGAAATCACCGCCACACTTGTATCCTCCAGGTAATCCAAGGATTCCGTGGTTGAATTCGCCGGAATTAACTGAGCCGATGGGATAAACTTCCCCAGCCACAACTGACACTGAGCTAGGGCTTGCGGGTGAGAGTAAACTTTTTGAATCTCGTTAAAACTTTCAGCTTTTGATACTAAGGCGTGGGAAATGGGCAAAACTAAGGCGTGTTGAATACGAAGCCGATCGAGTTTCCACAGGGTGTCTAGGGTAACAGTCACACTTCCTTCGATCGAATTTTCCACCGGCACCACTGATAAATCAACCAGCCCTGTGGCCGATGCCTCTAGAGCCTGGGAAATGGTTGCATAAGGATACAGACTGCATTCCAAGTTGGTTTCTTGGCTCAACCACTGAACATAAGCCAAAGCGGCTGTTTCTGTATTGGTTCCCACTGGGCCCAGATGTGCGATCGAAATTTTCATAGTAGGGAATTTTACCTAATTGTGGCTACATAGCAGACAGGCAGGAATCTGTGTTTCTCCCAGATGGCAGCAGCAAGTAAAATCCCAAAATTAGCGCAGTATCTGGGAAACTTTTCTCCGTTATTTCTCGGATGACATTACTCGCTGCGTGACTTATGTCACGGGAAAAGGGTTATAGTTTATTAAGATATGGTTACGACTCCTCTAATTTGATATCGTCTCATGTATATCCGGTTTAATGCTTGCCAATCAGTTGAGATCCCCGTACCAGAGGAACGGGTTCCCATTCAACATTATCTGCGTCAGCCCAAGCGACTTGTAAATGCTCTAGTCGATCGCAGTCGCACTGAGCAGCTAAGTGATGAATGTTTTCGGCTCAAAATGCGGCCGTTACAATTTATGATGCTGAGCATTCAACCCACGGTAGACATGAGGGTGTGGGCGCTCTCCGACGGCACAATCAATTTGGAGTCCGTCGCCTGTGACATTCTAGGCGTCGATTATATCAACGATCGCTTTGCTCTCAATCTCAAAGGACAGTTGTCACCGCATCAAACTGGCGGGGCAACATATCTGAAGGGAAAAGCGGATTTGGAAGTGCGAGTAGAGTTGCCACCACCTTTGTGGCTGACTCCCAAACCAATTTTGGAAGCAACAGGCAACGGTTTGCTCAAGAGCGTACTGCTTAGTGTCAAACAACGATTGATGTACCAGTTACTTTTGGATTACCGCAGGTGGGCTGGTAACGAAACTCAGGCCCTGTTAACCGATAGCCCCACAATCTTATCTTTAGAAGGTTGATCAACAAGTCTAAACATCATTCTGCGTCGATAGACATCTCCCATAATTCCTCTGGAACAGGCTCTTTGGCCTGTTCCAGACCAACTTTTTGCCAGATGTCTAATCAAGATCGATTTGAGTCAAGGCACCATCTTCATCGTCCTCAATGATTCCGTGACGGAAAGGAGAATCTGTTTGCTTCTGTGTGGAAGTTTGGTCCTTTTTGTCAGATCGCGATGGCTGCTGTGGCAACTTCGTCCCACCTACGCGAATCCGGATAGAGGGTCCAGAATTGCCCAAACGAATCGTCATCCCGTCCACCACCAAGGCTTGAGCGATGGATTGGTCATTGATATAAGTGCCATTAGCGCCAAAATTAATAATTTCCCAGCCAAAAGGATGCTTCCACAACTCCACGTGGTGGCGAGAAACAACAGCGCTGTAAATAATTACATCATTGTCGTTCGATCGACCGATCCGAACCACTGATTCGGATTCAAAAGACCAACTTTGAACTGGGACTGATTGGATAGGATGAAGTAGGGTTAAGTTAATCACTGATCTTACAGAAATTTAGGCATAATTAGTATTCACTTCCTAGGCTTTTAGCAAAGTATTGGGCTTTGAGTCCCACTCTGGGAATCACCTCCGAATCATGTATACAGCAGCTCGATATTTCCATCTGCCATCGTACACTGACTTCATATTATTCAGCTATAATCGCGAGTATTCTCCCCCTCCGTTAAATCATCCTCTTCCCTAGAAATGCTAATTTCTGTTTGGGGAATCGGAATCGTGACGATTTGCGCCGCTTCTAAAGGATTATAAATTGCCTTAGCATCCCTCGAACTGATGCTAATTTTTTCGACCTGGACTGAGGTCTGATTGGGGACAAAGTTGATTTGAATTTTTGGCCCCGATCGAGCCAAGTGAACTATCAGACCGTCCACAATGGGAATGCTCGCGATCGGTTGACCATCGAGGTAAGTGCCATTGGTACCTAAATTAATCAATTCCCAGTTTTTTCCAGAACGCCGCAATTCTATGTGACGACGAGAAACCACCGCACTGAAAAGAACTACGTGGCTTTCTGTCGATCGCCCAATGCAGACGACCTCTTCGTCTTCAAAGGTCCAACTGCGGACGGGTATAGACTGGAGTGGATGTAGCAAGGTCAGCTTAATCACATTGGCAGCAGTGAGTTTTGGTAGATGGGTTCTTGATGCGATTTTAGATTTTAGACTTTCTTTCGCCCAATCCAAACTCGCTCTAAGAAACTTGAAATAAAAACGTAACCAGGTCTCCTTTACCCAAAGAGATGCGATCTCCCGGTCGCAACCGGTGTCGATTTCCCGAAGGGAGGGGAGTATTGTTGACATAAGTACCATTGGAACTACCCACATCCTCTAGGTAGCAAGCATCTCCCTCAACCCGGAGGTTAGCGTGTACCCTGGAGACGATCTCAGAATTAGCAAATCCGGCAACATCAATATCCGGGGGTACCAAGTCATTGGGCTTGCCTATATGAATCACAGAAAGATTGTGAGGCAATTCCATCAGCGTATTTGTCTGGACGTGTATCAGCCTCGCTGACTGCTGTTGAAGTTGAGTTTTCGCTACACCAGGTGTTGTCGGTTGGCCAGCAACCGGAGGAGCAGTATTAACCGAGGTTGCCACAGGTTCCGTTGTCACAGCAACCGAGGGCAATGGTGGCGCATCGGGAACAGCAGGCGGAATGCTAAGGGGAGTTTTTTCCAAGTTAGGTCCTGGATTTGCCGTCACGACAGTTTCCGGTACTATCAGCGGCTCCGGCGACACTAAATCTGGCATCAATGGCGATACCACTGTCGGGCCCACAGACGATGGCACTAAAGTTGCCTCTGTTTCTGGAACAGAGGAACCTGGACGTAAATTAAAGCCACACTGACCACAAAAAGCTGCATCTGTCTGAACCGCAGCACCGCAGTTCGAGCAACTGGCGGTAACGGGTAAAGGCGTGTAGCAAGCCTCACACTGGTTAGCTCCGTCGGGGTTTTGGTGATTGCAATTGGGACAGACAATCATCGATTTCTCCTTGCTATCGGCCAGATTTTCAAATCAGCCTCATAAAAATAGTTTAGTGTACGGTCAAATTTTAACTTTAACCGCCACCATTCTCCTATTGCTTTGCCAATGCTAGCAACTGGGCTTGGGCGGTTCTGGGAGGGATGACGGGCTTTTTTAAGTTAATCAAGTAATCCACGGCTTGATGGCTGTGGCTTTCTGTTACCCTCAATAGCACCAGTGTCGATCGATGATTATAATCTTAATGAAGTTTTATAATACTATATCTACACACTCCCACAGCTATCACCTCAGACCTAACCCAGGGATTGTAACTCTTCCCCCGCCGCCACATCTAGCAACCACAAGAGTTCTCCACTGGGTTGAATCAGTCTGGATGGATAAGTCAAGTCATCGGCTACGGGGGCAAAAATTTGAGCGAGGGCTGGTTTTTTGCTGCCACCTGCAACAATGAACATGACACAACGAGCATGGTTAATTAAGGGAACTGTAAACGTGATGCGGGGTTGACCATCCTTGTTACCCACCGTCACTAGGGCATCGCGCACTTGTAAAGCCCCTGTGTGCGGAAATAGAGACGCTGTGTGGGCGTCGTCTCCGATCCCTAATAAAATTATGTCGATCGCCGGAAACTCCCCCTCCGATACCTCGAAGAACTGTTGCAATTCTGTTTGGTAGGCCAAGGCATCGGCGACCGGGTCCCCACCACCTGTCGGCATCGGGTGAATGTTACTGGGGGGGATTTTTACTTTGTCCAGCCATGCCAGACGTGCCATTTTTTGATTGCTATCCTGGTGATCTGAAGGTACGTAGCGTTCATCCCCCCAGAAAACGTGAATTTTATCCCACGGCAAGTCTTGAGTGCTCAGCAATTTGTAAAGTGGTTCTGGTGTGCTTCCGCCTGCTGCGGCGATCGTACATATTCCTCGTTCTGCTATGGCTGCTTGGATTTGGGAGCACACAACCGAGAGCGATCGAGCTATTAATTCTTCCCGATTGGCTAATACTTCTACTACTTTTGTCATCTTTTTAATCTCAAATTATCTTAGATCGTCGTCGGTAATTGCCAACGCCGGCTGTAACTTTTTTTCCTGGTCAGTCGATCGCCAAACCCCCTCCAGCAGGATTGACACCGTGCCAACTCGAATTTTATCATCCTGATGAGCCGTTGATTTTTACTAGGCAATAAATTATTTTCTCATCTTGCCTTAGACAAATTCATTTTTGTAGATATTTGTAGCCATTTTTCCTCAAAAGTTTGCCCCTGCGAAGCTATTCCCTACGGGAATCCTCGCAGTCTCTGACAGCCAACAGCATAAATAGTACAAGTTTAGGATATAATATAATTACCAAAACTTGTTTTAAGTGTGTGCTAAATACCAAAGCAAAACTATGTCAAGTTTTAAACGATTCCCTACATCTGTCCGCTATCTCATAGCGCGCTTACGCCATTGGATGCAGCCTATGGTTTGGGCACCGCTAGCAGTTCTCTGTGCCGGGAGTTTGTTTATCTGGGAAGTATCGGTAAATCCAGAACGCTTGAGCATAGATGGCGAAGATGCAGCAACTTCCAATAATCCCACTCCCATCGCGGGGCTATCTGCTGAAGATAGCGCAATTGCTGCTGAAATCGATAGCGTACCGCTGCTAGTCAATAAATTCAATCGCTCCAATCCAGAAATCGGTTTTTTTAATTCACCCATAGTCAAAACCCAAGGTTTATTCGATGAAATTACCGCTAGGCGAGCCGAAAAATTTCCGCCATCTCTAGTTTCCAAACAGCCAGCAATCAACACATCTTTATCCCTCCCCAATATCGCAAATTCAGTGGCTTCTGCTACCAAAAACAACCAGGCAAAATCAAGCTTTCTCAATGCAAACGCCACATCAGCTTTGACTCCTTCTCTCGACGGCGGGCAGACTGCCGCGACTTCCAACCTTGGCCTGGGAGACCCCTTGGATACAGCAACTTTATCCCAGACAAACGCTAGTCCTAGTTCAGGGGGAAAAAACCAAAATTCTCTTCCTTTAAGTCCCTTACAAGCAGCTATGAAAAAATACATCGCTGCCGACACTTCGGTCATGGCAAATTCTACTGACAAAACTGCCAAGGAAACTAAATTGCCCGATCGACTAAACGGCACTTTGTCTCCTACAAATCCCGACAATTTGCTCCCAACCACGACTACAGCTCCAGCAAAACCAAATCCTGTGAATTTTCCCACTCCACTTACCCCGGTTCCGGCTTCCACAAATATTATTAACGACTCTCCGCCTATTTCCAACCCATCCACCACATTACCTGAATCCTGGGGCAGATTAAATTCCGCAGTACCAGTTATGCCCGAAATTACCATACAGCCTGCAAATGTGCCTGCGCCAAAAAATCCCTACCAAACTAATTTATCCGGTTCCGATTTCACACCTAAAACTCAACCTGCTCTAATTCCAGTCGCCACACCTTCCCCCATACAGCTACTTCCCAATCTCGAAAAATCTGCTGTTCCTAGTGCGATAGTCGAAACCAAAATCCTTAACCCTCAATTATCTCCCAATTCAGCCAATTCTCAATTTAAATCAGCTCAGCCGAGTCAGTCCAACTCGCCCACCCAGTCTAATTTTGGAGTTGTTCCTCAAAACACCAATCAGGGCCTGCCACCAATTCCACCACAGCCTTCTCCTCCACAGCGACAGATTCCAGGACGCTATCTTGGTGGAGGCGAAATCAATACTTTTTCTAACCCATAGATTTTTTATTTTATTGAATATAAAAAAAATCGCCCTTTTTTTTAGGGTTAAACGCTTGACTTTTGCTATTTAATAAGGTACAATCTAATAATGGGAGTGGTGACAAAAATAATATTTTTGTCACCACTCCCATTATTAAATAATATCATGCCAAATCAACGAAAGTCAATAGGTAATCCTTCTTTTTTATGGCCGAGGACTTATGGAAGACGGGGAGAGCGGGAAGTCATATAAAATCATCTCTTCATCGTCCTGTATTAAACTCTCTCTTGTCTTCCTTCGCGTCCTACCCTACGGGAACGGCTTCGCCGAACGCGCCTTCGCGGTTAAATCACCTGACGATACAACCGGAATTGATATCAGATTTTAATTCAAAAAAAATTCAAATCTCACATCTCAAATGCCCCGATGTCCTTACCTAGAGGCGGCTCGTACTAACAAGACTCCGCCGATGCCAAAGCCAAAGGCGATCGGCAGCCAAGCTGATAGGATGGGACTCAAGACAGCTTTCACGCCCATAGAACTGGTGATGAAAGAAAATACATAGTAAGTGAAAATCACCACTACGCTAATACCAAAACTCGTGCCTTTACCAGAGCGTCGCGGTTGAGTGCCCAAAGCGGCTCCGACAATCGCAAATACCATAGACACAAAGGGAAAAGCATATTTCTCTTGAATTCTCACCCTAAGTTTGCGAATTTGTTGCTCGTCGCCACTGTTTTTAATTAACTCCAATCGCTCTAAAGCTTGGGCAATATTCATTTCCTTAAAATCCCGCGCTCTAGCGGCTAAATCTAAGGGTGTGCGCGGTAGTTTCAATTGTTGGTGTTCAAATCTGACGATATTGCGGTAAGAACCATCAGGAGCTACTATATAAGCGGTGCCGTTGAAAAAATCCCAGGTGTTTTCGGAGGGATTCCAGGTTGCTGATTCTGAAGAAACTATTTGATTGAGACCGGGGGTGGAGCGATCGATAATTGTTAAACCTTTCATGCGTTTCCCGTCAAATTCTTCTGCATAAAAAAAGCGGGCTAGGGTTTCATTGGCGCTTTTGTCAGTTGTCCGAAATTCTGTGTAAATAATATTGCCTTTTTGAAATAGCGGTGTTTCTCGCTTCAGCGCTTTGTCTAAAGTCAAAGTAGCCCGGTAATTGGCTGCGGGTACAACTAATTCTTGTAAGGGGAAGGTGAGGGCTGTGACCACTAACCCTAAAATTACTGCTGGGATTACCAGTCGGTAGACGCTAACTCCACAACTGCGTAGGGCTACGAGTTCGCTATCGCTCGACATTCGGCTGTAAGCCATTAAGGTAGCTAACAGCATTGACATCGGGAAAGCTAATACTACGAAATAAGGAATTTGTAGCATGAAAATTTCCATGGCTGCGCCGTAGGGGAGGCCTGATTCTGCGACTCTGCGTACTAATTCAAATAAGGCTCCGACTGTGATGGCGACGGATGTAAAGAGTCCGACTCCAAACAAAAATGGACCTATTAATTCTTTGACAATGTACCAGTCCATTACCGAAATTCTCGGCAGCCAGTTGAGGGGATTGAAAGATTTGGACATTGCTATTTTCATAGTTGCACGCGATCGCAGATTCTTCCTTTATTCAAAATCAAAATTATTAAATTCTGCCTTCTATTCAATTCCTTCAGGAGATTATCGCACGAAGTTGTCGCCTAAGTAATATTGCCGCACTAAAGGGTTGCTGTAGAGTTCTTCTTCTGCACCGGATGCTAAAATTTGACCGTCTCGCATGATGTAGGCTCGATCGGTAATTTCCAGGGTTTCTCGCACGTTGTGATCCGTGATCAGGATGCCGATTTGCCGATCGCGCAATTTAGCAATAATACTTTGAATTTCGTTAACGGCGATCGGATCTACTCCGGCAAAGGGTTCGTCTAAAAATAGGAATATCGGTCCGTCTCGCCCCGCAGCCAAAGCTCTCGCCAGCTCAGTCCGCCGTCTTTCGCCACCGGAAATTTGAATTCCCAAACTGGATGCAATTTTTTCTAAGCGAAATTCTTGCAACAGGAAATCTATGCGATCGCGCCATTCCCATCGTGGCACTTGAGTTTGTTCTAGGACTAACAAAATGTTATCGCGGACTGTCATGTTCCGAAAGATGCTGGCTTCTTGGGCGAGATAGCCTATTCCCAACTGTGCTCGTTTGTGCATTGGCAATTTAGTGATGTCTAAATCGTTGAGCCAAACGCTGCCTTGATTGGGTTTTTCTAATCCCGTAGCGATGTAAAAGGTGGTAGTTTTGCCAGCACCGTTGGGACCGAGCAATCCGACAATTTCTCCTTGTGCTACAGAAAGATTGACGCGACTGACTATATTGCGTTTGCCGTAGGATTTGTGAATATTTTCGAGTACAATTTTCATTCTCGTCGAGCAATCTCTAACTCTTTTCTCAGACATTTCTTGAAAATTTCATACAAACGAGTAGTTGTATCCATCGTTTCGTTGAACAGGCTTAATTTGATTCCGAGAAACGCTAATCACAGTAGTGTCGTTTACTCGAATATCAAAATTTCCTTTAAACCTTGTGGTTTTAATTCGCTTGCATTTAACCCCCTCATACTTGCCGTCAATTACAGAGACAATATCTCCAGTTTTCCAACCTTTGACCTTTTTTTTGGGCTGATAACCCTTGCGAGGAAAACCATATTTATCAGTCTGTACAACTTGGCGACTCCCCCAACCCATAGCTTTAATTAGCAAAGGTTGATTGATTGCCAAAGTTAAACCCTGACTCACATCTCCGCAGCAAGCAGCATCTATCCAATGAGCCTTTGGTAAACCAAGTTTAGTCCGATTTAACTTAGTTAAAGAACCACGTCCTACATATATATGCTCTAGTTTTGTAGCCTTTAAAACTTCGAGCAAAGCAGATTTAGTAGCATTGACCGCCGCCGCATCCTTTAATGGTGCTTTAGCTTGACTCATTATTCTTTTAAGAAGATCAGGCTGGCTTTTCAGAAAGTCTTTGATGTCTTCAGTCCCCTTTTTGATATTGCATTTTTTACAAGCCAAGCACAGGTTAGAAACACGATTGCTACCACCTTTAGCGCGTGGGTTCATATGCTCTACCTGTAACGGTAAATTTTCAGCACTACAGTAAGCACATTTGCGATTCCACTTTTCAAGCAGGTATTCTCTAACCTCATAACCTTGCAGTTCCCCTTGTTGATATTCAATACCATAAACTTCAGGGCTTTGCATTTTTTGAGTATCAAACTTTACCAACTCAAAAGCTATTGATTTAATTGGTGCTAACTTACAAAGGCGATTCACCCAGGTAATTGTAGTTAATACTCGATGCTGCAAACAAGGAGGTAGCCAACCTTTCCGACGAATACGATTAAAAAATCGCGGCTGACGATAACGAGTCTTACGATTACGGCGGTTGCGTCGGATGGCACGGCGAGTTTCCAGTCGCGATTTGATAGCTTGCCCCCGATGGGTAAGTTCAGCACCCCAAATTACTTGGGTTAAGAACACCAAAGCTATACCAGTAGTTTTACTACCAGGATCGATGCGAATTTCTATTGGTTGTGGTTGTTCCTCTACTGATTTGTTGAGGATGATTGCAAATGGGTACAGTCTGAAAACTTTTGCTTTGCCTGCATTTAATAGCTTTCTAGCTATCACTGGCAGGCACGGGGTTAAAGGTTTCTTCCTGCTATCGAGTACGAATACTTGATTGGGATTTTTAGACATGGTTGCGTCTATTCCTAATTAGTAAAGGTTGCCTTGGCATTGTTATTGGTCGGTATGATCTCAACAGCACTGGCTTTACAAAATCCTTGCCTGTTTAACTGCCGAGTTATAGAGCTTGGGGCTGGCACGTACTCCAAGGTATGAACTTGAACGCTTGCCAATAACGAAAGCCTTGACTTACTTAGAATTTTCTGGGTTTATTCAGAAATGTCTAGGATTTGAGTAAGTCTACCAGTTAAATTCCCGTATGCGGGCAAAGGCGATCGAATTTCAAGTTGATCTGAGATTTTGTATGATTCTGCTGAACAGGCCCGACGGCCTGGCCTGTTCGACAAACAGTCAATTTAATAGTGGGGTGGGCAGGAGAACTCCCCCACAAAATTTTGCTGCCAGCAGTTTTTAGCGCGGGGCTGTGGTGGGACGTGGGGAGCCGACTGTATTTTGGGCTGCTGCATCTTGCTCTGGGGCAACCAGATAAACTGATTCTACCTGCCCTGGCTTGTCTGGTAGGGCAATAAACCGCCCTTCGTCGATTAGATATGTCACGGTTTCGCCCCGGAGGCTGTTCCCTTGCTGCAAGACGTAAACGTCTCCGCTGAGAATGATCCGGCGCTCGCGGCTGAAGTATTGGGCTTGAGCTGCGGTGGCCTGCATTTGGCGGGCTGGGTAGTTGATTTGGACGTTGCCACGGGCTGTCACGATGCCGGTTTTGGAGTCTGCTTCTTGGATGTCCGATCGCACGCTGAGGGTGCGGGGCGGCGTTGCTTGGGGATAGGTGGGAGAAGCTATCGCGCCTGCCAGAGTGAGGGGCAACAGCAGCGATAATCCTTTGAATATTCGCGAATTAAGTAATTTAGCGGAGGACATCATAGATTGTCTGCCTCAAAATTTGTAAAATTGCTCAACGGCATAACTTTTAGCTTTGACAGTTAAGTATTTTATCTTAACGACCGGGAATACTCCCGTTATGTCGATCGGTTCACGACCTACTATCAACCAATTATCCTAGCAATAGAAATGCCAATTTTACTGCCTATGTTGCTGAGGCTGCTGCCCGTGGCCTTTTTCTCTAGGAAGAGTTAGGGACAGTTTACCGGGCTTTGGCAGACTGTTGCGATCGTCTCTGTCTCCATCGCCCCGATCTGGCTTCAATCCATCACAAGTGTTTCCTTGAGGTCAGTCTTATCCGCTTTATGTCAATCTTATATAGCAGAATCTGGTGATTATTTGCCGATCGCACCATCGCCATCAACTCGACTTCTTCAAGAAGTAGGGGTTCTCAATTAATGCCAAAATCCCAAAATCAAAACAGCAGAGCTATTCAGCTACTCCTTTTTGCAGCTATGTTCATTTGGAGCAAATTAGGTTAATATTAATGGAGACATGAGTTGACTGGCTATACTATAAGGAAGACGGCTGACCGGAGATGTAAAATCTAATAAAGTCAATGGTTTTAGCAATTTTTACTTTCCCGATCGCCGGATGTATTCCTCCTATATATACAGTCAACTATTAACATTCAACAGCTAACAGTTAACAACCTCAAATCATGACTAATAAAGTTCAAAAAACTGAAGCAGAGTGGAAAGAGCAACTCACAGCCGAACAGTTCAAAGTTACCAGAAAAAAGGGAACTGAAAGAGCATTTAGTGGCGAATATCACGACAACAAAAAGCCAGGAATTTATAATTGTATTTGCTGCGGCACCCCACTATTTGAATCAGAAACAAAGTACGATTCCGGTACGGGTTGGCCGAGTTTCTACGCTCCAGTTAGCGAAGAAAATGTTAAGTGTGAATCGGATAATACTTTGTTTATGCGCCGCACAGAGGTGTTGTGTGCTGTCTGTGACGCTCATCTCGGTCATGTATTCAATGACGGCCCCAGACCAACAGGTCAGCGCTACTGCATGAATTCTGCTTCTCTTAATTTCGTACCGAAGGATTGAACCAAGAGTTGACCGTCCACCGTGAACCGTCAACATTGCAAGCTCTTCTGGAATGGGCCCAAAATCCTGTTCCAGTTAATTTATGTTCAAAATGCTCCCATACTGCTATCTTATGGTGGAAGCAAACAGAATAAAAATAGTGGCGGCATAGGGATGGTTTATCAGCGGGTTTTGCTGAAGCTCAGCGGTGAAGCGCTGATGGGCGATTTGGGCTACGGGATCGATCCGGTAGTTGTTAGTTCGATCGCTCAGGAAGTAGCCAAAGTCGTTTCTGAAGGTATTCAGCTAGCGATCGTTGTCGGTGGTGGCAATATTTTTCGCGGCGTGAAGGCAGCTTCGGCGGGTATGGATCGGGCAACGGCAGACTATGTGGGTATGATTGCTACAGTCATGAATGCCATCACATTGCAGGATGCCCTAGAACAAGCAGGAGTCCCAACTAGGGTGCAAACGGCGATCGCCATGCAAGAAGTAGCTGAAACCTACATTCGACGGCGCGCGATTCGTCACTTGGAAAAAAAACGGGTAGTGATTTTTGGTGCCGGTTCTGGTAATCCTTTTTTTACTACTGATACCACAGCCGCTTTGCGGGCGGCTGAAATTGATGCAGAGGTGATTTTTAAAGCTACTAAGGTAGATGGGGTGTACGATTCTGACCCCCACATCAACCCCAATGCTCGCAGATACCAAACCCTCACCTACGGACACGTCTTGAACCAAGACTTGCGGGTGATGGATAGTACGGCGATCGCTCTTTGTAAAGAGAATAATATTCCTATTATGGTATTTGACCTGACGGTATCGGGCAACATCTACCGAGCAGTAATGGGAGAATCTATTGGAACCCTTGTGGGAGGTTTTTGTGAAGTTAGCTGACGTGGAAGATCATATGCAAAAGGCAGTTGAGGCTACTCAACGGTCTTTTAATACTATTAGGACGGGACGGGCAAACGCATCTCTCCTCGATCGGATTATGGTAGATTACTACGGTGCTCCAACTCCGATCAAATCTCTTGCCAATATCGGTACGCCGGATGCTTCTACCATCAGCATCCAACCTTTCGATCGCCAAGCACTCAATTTAATTGAAAAAGCGATTTCGCTGTCTGATGTGGGACTCGTACCCAATAATGACGGTTCCATAATTCGTTTGAACATTCCGCCGCTGACCAGCGAGAGACGCCAAGAATTTGTCAAAATGGCAGGAAAATTTGCTGAAGAAGGCAAAGTTGCCATTCGGAATGTCCGCCGCGATGCCGTAGACTCAGTTCGTAAGCAAGAAAAAAGCAGCGATATTTCTAAAGATGAATCGCGCGACTTGCAAGATAAAGTTCAAAAGCTGACCGACAAGTACATTGCCAAAATCGAAGAAGTTCTGGCTGCGAAAGAGAAAGATATCGTGAAAGTATAACAGTCAAAAGTCATTGGTCAGTTAACTAACAATGAGAAACTGACTAATGACTAATGACTTTTGACTAATTGCTAATGACTAAAATCTTTGATTGTATTATTGTCGGTTCTGGACCAGCGGGTAGCACAGCAGCTTATCACTTGTCCAAGCAGGGTCGTTCTGTTTTGGTACTAGAAAAGATGTCTTTACCCCGCCATAAACCCTGTGGCGGAGGTGTTTCTCCGGCGATCGCCCAATGGCTAGATTTTGACCTGACACCAGCTATTTCTGTGAAAGCTACTAAAATTAGCTACACATGGAAAATGGCAGACGCGGTGGAAGTGGATCTAGAGTCCCCCATGTGGATGGTGCAGCGGGATGTATTTGATGAATTTTTACTCAAACAAGCTCAAAAGACTGGTGCTGAAGTTAGAGATGCCACTGAAGTCATCGGAATTGAGTTTACCAACTCTGTTTGGTTAGTTAAAACTACCACTGAACCGGTTTATGCTCGCTATTTAATTGGTGCTGACGGTGCTGGTGGTCCGATGGCTAAGTGGTTGGGTTTGAAAGAACCAAAACTCTATGCGAGTGCAAGTTTGGAAACTTCTGCAATCACAGGTGATGTTCTAAATTTTGATTTTGGCACTATTAAAAAAGGTTTTATCTGGAGTTTACCCAAGGCTGATGGCTACTCTTTGAGTATTGCTGCTATGCGGGGCGATCGACCAAAAAATATCAAAAATATGTTGGCTGATTACGCAACTCATTGCGGTGCGGATGTGATTGTCAGCGACATCCGCGAATATCCGATCTGTCTATGGGATGGCGATCGCCAATTACATTCCCAAAACGCACTGTTAGTAGGAGAAGCAGCTAGTCTCACCGATCCCCTGTCCGGCGAGGGGATTCGACCTGCTATTTTGAGCGGATTTAAGGCCGCTGAGGCGATCGATCGAGCTCTTGGAGGTGTGGGCGACGCTCTGGAAAAGTATACTCAAATTATTAGCGAAGAATGGGGAAGCGATATGCTCTGGGCTAGTCGCTTGGCTGCGGCATTCTATCAGTTTACTGGTGCTGCTTACAGAGCTGGGGTCAAATCCCCTAGAGCTAGTCAGGTAATGAGCAAAATTTTGTGCGGCGAAGTGTGTTATGCCGATATCGCTCACCGCGCTATTAAAAAGCTGATGCCATTTTAATCAGAGGGAAGAGGGAAGAGGGAAGAGGGAAATATTCTGAAGTTCTCACTCTTGATTTTTCATGCTGAATTATCTAAAATCTAAAATCTAAAATCGAATGACAATTTATTTTTATAAAGTAGATGAGCCTTACGGCTGCTTTTCTAACTTTTCACTCCATCACATTTGCATCGATGGTCAAAAATGGTTGACTGTGGAACACTACTATCAAGCTCAAAAATTTGTCACCAGTGCTGATGAAAGGTTGGTGGCTGCGATTCGAGCCGTACCTACTCCTCAAGAAGCTGCTAACTTGGGTCGCAATCCCAACCATCGCCTTCGTGCTGATTGGGAAGCGGTAAAAATTTCAGTTATGTGCGAAGCGGTTAAAACTAAGTTTCTCACCCATACAGATATTCAACAGATTCTCCTCCACACGGGCGATCGCCTGATTGTCGAAAATTCACCAACAGATTACTATTGGGGTTGCGGTTGCGACCAAACTGGGCAAAATCATTTGGGTAAAATTTTGATGAGCGTGCGCCACGATATCTCTCAAAGCCTTGCTAACTGCGAAAAACTATAATTTTTAAGTGAATTATCGATACATAAAGTTATATATTACAACAATAAGATATCATAAGTTTTAATAATTAATGTAACATCATTTTAAGATTGCGAGAAATCGATCGGATCATTAAAATAATAATCAGGAGTCCGAGGGATCGTTTGGTTCGAGCTGCGATCGCTCCAAAAATCTACAAAATATTAAGTCTGAATCCGACTTTTGATATCGGGACATCCCCGTATACAGTAAAAAATTCTGATAAATATTACATTACATTGCCGAAAAAGGAGATTTATGAAATTGACAGAAGAACCCGAAAAAATCAATCATCAACTAGACAGAGAACTCTTGGTACGTCGCATAACTGAACGTATCCGCCAATCTTTAGAATTAGAAGATATTTTAAGTTGTACTGTAGAAGAAGTGCGGTCTTTTCTGAAAACAGACCGGATTATGATTTATCGGTTTAGTCCAGATGGTAGCGGAGAAGTTGTTGCCGAATCAATCGATCGCAACCGTCTTCCTTCTTTAAAAGGATTAAACTTTCCAGCAGACGACATTCCCCCCCAAGCCCGCCAGATGTATGTCCGTCAACGGCAGCGGACAATAGTAGATGTCAAGTCAGCCACGATAGCCTTAAGTCCCCTGGATGCGCCCCAAACAGGTGAACCTTTAGCCAGTGAGGAGATATATTACCGATCGCTCGATCCTTGTCACAGAGCTTATCTGATGGCAATGGGAGTCCTATCTTCCCTAGTCGTGCCAATTTTGCACCGCCGCACCGGACCTGCAAACAGCAAAACAGACATCTGCGATTCGCCGGAGTGCTTGACGAGATACGATCCAGACAAAAGTAACCAAACTCACATCGAATTGTGGGGACTTTTGGTATCTCACCACTCCGCCTCCGGCAATATTTACCAAACTGATTTGGAAGTAGTTCAGTTAGTCGTAGATCAATTGTCGATCGCGATCGCTCATGCCATCCTGCTTCAGCAAACCCGCTCTCAAACAGCCCTGGAAGCCACAGTCAGCCGCATTGCCACCCTATTGTACGGTCAAGCCAACATTCAATTGCAGCAGGCCTTAGAAGCTACTGTCACCGCCATGGAGGGCTGTAGTGGCAGACTCTACATCAGCGCCCCGAAAATCATCCCAGAAAAGTTATCAACTCCCAAAATCGATGGGGAATTTCTAGCTCCCACCAATCATCAAGTTTCGACAGTTGCTTCTACTACTGATTCGGCGGATTCTGCCTTTGAAGTGTTCACCGTAGGAGAACAACCCATACTTCCAGAGTGGGAAAATGCCACAGGTGCGATCGAAACCCATCCTCTGTGGCAAAAATGGCTAACCACAGGATTGAACAATCATCAACAGACTCCCAAGATTTCGCCCTTGGCAATGGCCAATATTTCAACTATGGTGGGTCCCGACTCCCAATTCCCAATTTGGATAATTACAGACTTATATAAAGAACCTCAATTTAGAGTTTTATCTCCAGCTTTCCAAACTACTCAAATTCGTGGTTTGCTGGTAATTCCCCTCCACTACCAACAGCAATTAATTGGGTGTTTGACAATTTTTCGTAATGAAATTGAAACCGAAAAAATATGGGCAGGACGCTTTGACACCAGCGCTAAACAAGTGCTGCCCAGACAATCCTTTGAACTGTGGCGAGAAATAAAAAAAGGTCAGTCACCTCAGTGGAAACCGCACGAAATTGAACAATGTTTAGCGATTGCCAACCAATTTAGTTCAGCAGTTAAGCATTATATTTTGCATCAAGAAGTGCAGCAGATGAATGCCAACTTGGAGCGTCAAGTTCAAGAACGTACCGCTCAATTGCAAAAATCCTTGGACTTTGCCAAAGTATTGACGCGAGTCAGAGACCAAATCCGCAGCACCTTGGACTTAAAAACTATACTGCAAACTATTGTCCGAGAAGTGAGAGTTTTGCTCGATACCGATCGCACAGTAATTTACCAATTTACCGACGACGAACAGGGAGAGGTAGTTGTTGAGGATGTTCGCGGTGAGTGGCGGTCAATTTTGGGTTTGAAATCTCCAGAAGAATGCTTTCCCGAAGGTTCATCCTGTTTTTACAGGAAAGGAAAGGTGCGGGTGATTAATGACATTGATAATTCGGATTTAACTCCCTGTCACCGCGATTTTTTGGCAAGTTTGCAGGTGAGAGCAAATTTAATAGTGCCGATCGGTCAAGATAGCCAATTTTGGGGATTGCTAATTGTCCATGAGTGTTCCGCGCCCAGAGTTTGGCAAACAGCAGAACAGGAATTGCTGCAACATTTGGCAGATCAAGCTGCGATCGCCCTTCACCAAGCAGAACTTTATCAAGAAAGTCTGAATGCAGCCTCCGCGGATCAAGCAAAAGCCGAACAGCTAGCTCAAGCTCTCGCCCAACTCCAAAATACCCAAGCTCAATTAATTCAAACTGAGAAAATGTCCAGCCTCGGACAACTGGTGGCTGGCGTCGCCCACGAAATCAATAACCCTGTTAACTTTATCTACGGTAATCTCTCCCACGCCAACGAATACAGCAAAGATTTGCTCTGCTTGGTGGAACTTTATCGCCAGCACACTCCCAATCCTAACCCAGAAATTACAGAGTGCGAAGAAGCGATCGAAGTAGATTTTCTTACCGAAGATTTGCCGAAAATTTTGGACTCTATGAAAGTGGGAGTCGAACGCATCCGTCAATTAGTTGTATCTTTACGGAATTTTTCTCGACTCGATCGGGCCGAGAAAGATTGCGTTGACATTCACGAGGGCATCGAGAGTACGCTGTTGATTTTGCAGCATCGCATCAAAGCCACCTCCGATCGAGCAGCCATAGAAGTCATTAAAGAGTACGATAATTTGCCACGAGTGGATTGCTATGTTAGCTCCTTGAATCAAGTGTTTATGAATCTCCTCGGCAATGCGGTTGACGCGATAGAAACCCGAAAGATAGAACGAATTACAAGTTTACCAGGCTTAGCACCCAGTGCAGGAGCTATCAACTTCAGCTCCCAAAACTTATCGGTCGATGCGGAAAATTTAAATGTAACCAATCAGACTTTAATTCCCGATGTTCCCAATCCTTGCATTCGGATTCGCACTCAATTAATAGATGAAAAAACCGTAGTAATTTGCATTGCCGATAACGGTCACGGTATCCCGAAAGAGTTAATTTCTCACATCTTTAATCCGTTTTTTACTACTAAACCAGTTGGTCGCGGCACAGGTTTAGGACTTTCTATCAGTTACCAAATTGTAGTTGAGAAGCATAAAGGGGTACTTAAGTGCGTTTCTATTCCAGGTAAAGGTACAGAATTCTGGATTGAAATTCCTATCCATTAGTTAACAGTTAACCGTTAACAGTTAACCGTTAACTCGAATTCACTATTCCGATACTAACGGATTTGATATCAATTAAAACAGCACTTGCAGTAGGAAAGAACTGACGGAACCCAGAAGACTCATAAAGTCGCCACCGCCGGCTGTGCGGGGTTCTGTTGGCTTTTGGCGGGCTACAATTGCTTCGGCTAACTGCTTGGACAATTCCTGACCTTGGGAATTCCCTTGGGTGGCAAAAAGTTTGTTAGCTATTCCTGCGTCTTGAGTGGCACCGGCGAAGTCTCCTAAGTCGGCACGAGACATACTGCGAGCAAAATAAACCGAGGCTAAGTCGGGTTTGAGATTGAGGGCTTGGTTGTAATAATCTACGGCGTTTCTGTAGTTTCCAGCTTGGGCCTCGATTACTCCGAGTTTGTAAAAGTCTTCAGCAGTACCAATGTTAGTTGGCATTCCTCGAACTCCTAGCAGTTGGGTGCTGGTTAAATTAGTGTTGAGCAAATTGGCGTTGCTGAGGTAGGCACTTCTTAAGTCAGCACCGCTGAGGTTGGCTCCGCTGAGGTTGGCCCCAGTTAGGTTAACGCCAAACAGACTGGTGCCACTGAGGTTGGCTCCGCTGAGGTCTGCCCCAGCCAGGTTGGCTCTGCTGAGGTTGGCTCCTCTGAGGTCTGCACCTTGGAGATTGGCTCCTGTTAAGTTGGCTAAGACTAAGCCTGCACCGTTGAGGTCGCAGTTGGGGCACTGTCGGGTGGCGAGTAGTTGTTGGGTGTGTTGTATGTTTTCGGCCGATGCAGGGGCTAGAGGGGCTAGAGCGCTTAGCACTGTTGCAGCAATGACTATTGTGAGTTTCATTGTTAACCATCCAAAATCCGAAATATTAAATCTAAAATAACTTGTATTGAGGCAAGTGGAAATCTATAGTTACTAGGGTCTTTCCTAGAATAATAATTTTTAGAGCTTATTTACAGCTTTTGAAAAAACCATATTCTGATTAAGGTGGCTGCACTAAAATCGATAAAAACTCCTCCCTTAAGTTTTTGTTAAGGGAGGAATTTTATATTCCTGGACGCACGGAGGGTCAAAAATCTGGTTTCTGCAAGTCTTGATTTATAGCAACTGCCAAGGCGATTAGGGCAGATTTTGTAGGGGCGGGTTCACCGATATCTTTCATCGGTATAGACAAATTCTATAAACCCGCCCCCACCCCACGACTTAACCACCCTGGCGGTTGCTATAATTAGAACAATATCTGTTTTTTAGTCACTATTTTTAGGAGCATCCCGATTTTGTAAGTAAGGGCGAAGCATGACCGCAGACAATTTATTAGTGATAACCAGAGACTTACAGCGGTCATGCTTCGCCCCTACGAATATATTTGCAAAACACAGATGCACCCCTATTTTTGAAGAATATAACACTTACACTCTCTCGAAAAAAAACAATTACTCCGATTACTTTGCAGCCTCCGTGATGATGAAAATATTGTGTTTATGGATAAAAAAGTTCAAATATCGGTGTTTTTTTTCTACACTGTTGATTTTACTGATTTTGAATGTGACAACGATCACCGACTATTATGGGTGATATCACATAAATACAGCTTTTTAGATCACAATATGTTTGCCCAAATAGGACATAGTAGCAATGTACGTCTAAAAAATTGACAACTAGACCTTCTACGTGTTTTACTCAAGTAACGATCGACAAAGTAGTTTCATCCATATTTGCCGATCGCAGTTTGTCAGTATCACATTGACTAGGCGCTACCTTAGTCAAATCATGAGACTGCTGAAATCTAAGCATTTCTCGAAGAGAGAAGAACAGAATGCACTTGTCAGAGTCTTGTCAATTCTCTACAAAAGTGCGATCGCCATTGCAGGTTAATCAAGAAGCGCGATCGACAGCATCTGTAGTGATAAATCTTATTTATTTGCTGGTTGCTAATGACAAACGGCCACAGATAAATTAGCAAAAATAAATTAACAATAAGAAAAACAGGGCTTGTGTATAGTACAAAAAACTTAATGAGGGTGCTTTAATAAACAAAAAAAATCGCTAATTTTTTAGAAAAAAATCAAACCTTAGTCAGATTGATGGGATTTTGACCCATCAAAAGTTCAAGTAAATCGGTTGTATATTGCTAAGCTGCAAGTCCAAGGTTATCAGTAGCCTCGGAACAGCTTCTGTTCCCTTGTCAAGCATAGCTATTACAGACCGCGTATCCCCATGAGGTAATTAGTATGGCTGGAGTATGTAGACTTAGCATCACAGAGACAATTGAACAATTGAAAAGCTTATTAACCGAACAAAAAACGGCAAGTGGATTTCAAAAAATCCAAGCATTGTACTTGTTTAAAATTTGTCAAGTTAAAACAGTGAAAGAATTGGCACTCACCATCGGCGTCAACCGAATTACCGTGCAGCGGTGGCTCAGAAAATACCGTTCTGATGGACTCGAAGGACTCCTAGAAACAAAGCACAGCGGAGGCCGCAAGCCAGCAATTCCTCCTTTGGCCCGCGCTAGCTTAGCAGTGCGCCTCAGCGATCCCCATAAAGGCTTCAAAAGTTATGGAGAAATTCAAGATTGGTTGCAGCAGGAATATAATATTCAGGCTTCTTATAAAGCCGTTTACGCGACGGTACGATACCAATTAAAAACGAAACTGACCAAAGTCTAAATTCACCACTAATAGACATCTCCCAAACAGGCTGTCATATCGTTTCCGGTTATATCGGAATGATTTAACCGCAGAGAACACAGAGGACACAGAGGGAGAGAGTAGATCTGAATAATTCAGATGCTACCGGATTTGATATCAAGCAGGGCTGTTTCATTCTCTTGTAGGGGCGGCCCCCCGTGGCTGCCCCCATCTCACCAAACACATACAAAATCGTGAAAGAAGAGGGTAGGCACGGGGCACTACCCCTACAAAATGATGATTTGTCACCAGAATGAAACAGCCCTGGGCTGTCAAGGGCTGGCTGTTTCATTCTCAAGAAAACGATGATTGTGTAGGGTAGTGCCTTTCTTTGCCTACCCCCCTCCCTTGAATATCAATCTAAAAAGTCAAAATAGGGCTGATATTTGGTAGCAAGTTGTACGCGCAATTAATGAATTGCGCCCTAGGTACAGCTTGCAGGTTTTGCTGTTTTTTAGTTGTTCGATCTTGAAATTGTCTGCATCTAAGGCAAAAACCGATCTAAAGCAGCTTTCAACTCTTCAATTTCCGTATCAATATTGCCTTCCTTAGCAGCTCTACCAATACATTGAGTTAAATGTTCGTCAAGAATGATTCTCGCGACGCGATCGAGGGCTCCTCGAACCGCAGCAACTTGTACTAGAACTTCAGGACAGGGGCGATTTTCCTGTACCATAGTTTTAATCCCACGAACGTGTCCCTCAATCCTAGACAAGCGATTCACCAGCCGTCGCATGGATTCTTCATCGTGATGGTGAGGGTGAGCAGAGTCACCATCGTGATGGTGGTGAGAATTTGAGGGCAAAGATGCGTCAGCAGAAGTATCAGATAGGATCATTAATGGTACTCAGTTATAGGAATGAAATCATTTTCACCCATTGCAGTATTCGAGACTATTGGGATGAGCAAAACTCTCTGATGGTTGACCGCGATATTAATGCCGCGATTAATTTAAAGAGACTGGGGTTGGACATTTTCCCCAGTATAAAACGCCGTGGTGGGAATCTTTCTATAGTAGGAACTATGGATGACAGTACCATAAAGGAAATTTTGTATACCCATAGTAGGGCTGCAAAGATGCCCACGTCATAGCACCACGAGGCTTGACGTGGGAGTATGTCACTGTATTCTAACCCACGCATCGAAGCAAAGGTTGCTCCGAAGGGGCTGACAATTTGGCAAAATGTATGTGGGAGTTCCTAGTAGCAGATTGACTCGGCACCAGAACTCCAGCACCCAACTAACTCAGCTAGCATAAAATTCATCCTATGGGAATACTCAAGTTTTTTCGCCCAGCACCCCGAATGGTGTCTTCGCTGTTGGGCGTATTTTTAGGAATTACGATCGCCCTAAATGCCTGGACAATCAGCCCAGCACCAGCATCCGCGACTGTTCCAAATCCCCAAAAGTTGGCACTCAGGGACTCGGAACTCCCGGCGACTGCTAGCAACAATAGTTTTGTGACGCTAGCAGTCGATCGCGTCGGACCAGCAGTTGTCCGAATTGATACCGAGCGCACCGTCAGTCGCAACTTCGATCCAGTCATGGAAGACCCGTTATTTCGGAGATTTTTTGGAGACGAATTCCCTATCCAAAGCCCCAGACAAGAACGCTTGCGGGGTCAAGGTTCCGGCTTTGTGATCGACAAAAGCGGGACTGTGTTAACCAACGCTCACGTAGTGGATCAAGCCGATCGAGTGACTGTCACTTTAAATGACGGGAGCGTTTTTCCGGGAGAAGTGTTAGGTACGGATGAGGTGACAGATTTGGCTGTTGTCAAAATTAATACTAAGGGTGTTAACTTGCCGGTGGCCGCTTTGGGAGATTCTGATGCGGTGAAAGTGGGAGATTGGGCGATCGCCGTGGGAAACCCCCTAGGATTTGATAATACCGTCACCTTGGGAATTATTAGCACCTTGAAGCGATCTTCAGCAGCCGTGGGAATTCCCGACAAGCGCCTCGATTTCATCCAAACAGACGCAGCCATCAATCCCGGCAATTCCGGTGGCCCGCTGTTAAACGGTTCAGGAGAAGTGATTGGGATTAACACGGCAATTCGAGCCGATGCAATGGGTATTGGCTTTGCAATTCCCATCAACAAAGCTAAAGCTATTTACACACAGTTAGCCAAGGGAGAACAAGTCAGTCACCCATTTTTGGGAATTCAAATGATTGATTTGACTCCAGAAATTGCTAGAGAGAATAATGCCGATCCGAATGCTCCTTTGATGATACCGGAAGTGAGAGGGGTTTTAGTGATGCGAGTTGTGCCAAATACGCCTGCGGAGAAAGCGGGGATTCGCAAGGGAGATGCGATCGTGCAAATTGACGGCGAGGCTATCACAACGGCGGCAAAGTTGCAAAATCTGGTGGAAAATAGCCAAATCGGTCAAAGTTTGAAGCTGAAAGTGCGGCGGGGTTCTATGACGAAAGATGTTGTTGTTCAAACAGCTCAATTGAGGGATTTTTAGAGGAGAAGGGGGTATTTTTCCCAGTCTAGGAGTGAAGAGTAGATTTTGATGCCGGTAGGGGCAATCCAGAAGTGGTTGCCCCATTTGTGCCTTCTGTAGATTTTGAGCTTGAGGGTTGCGTTGTCACTATGCCATAATTAATGACAGCATATATTCAAAGGATTAATAAGGACTATGGCAAGCATTACGATTCAAGTTGATGAAGATATTAAGACGGCGTTTGAAGGGGCTACTTCTGAGACTCAGAAACAGTTGAGCTACATTGTTAAATTGTTTTTGAGAGGGAATTTACACAATAAAAGTTTAACTGAAGTTATGGCAGAAATTTCTGATAAAGCACAACAGCGAGGCTTAACGCCAGAAATTTTACAAGAAATTTTGACGGATGATAATGAAGAATAGATTTGTTGTAGATACGAATGTTTTAATCAGTGCTTTACTGTTTAAAAATTCAGTCCCATTTCGGGCGATTGAATTAGCAGAAAAGCAAGGAATAATTTTATATTCTGAAGCGACTTTAAATGAATTAGAGCAAGTTTTGAATCGGAAAAAGTTTAATAAGTATCTTTCTTTAGAAGACAGACAGGTATTTTTGCTTAAATTTATCAGCGCGTCCGAGTTAGTCTCTATAACAGAAAAAATTTCCGTTTGTCGAGATGAAAAGGATAATAAGTTCTTAGAGTTGGCTGTTAGTGGTAATGCCAATGTAATTGTTACGGGTGATTTGGATTTATTGGTATTAAATCCTTTTCAATCAGTAGAAATTATTACTCCAGATATGTTTATTGATAGGTTTAGTTAATTGTAAGTTGATTTCGCGGTAGTTGGGGTGGGTTGACTTTATAGGTTATGCTTCTAAAATAGTGTGTTTTATCCAATTCATAATAGTTTGAATCAGGTACGGATCTTGGGGTGATAAGGTGAGAATGGTGGGATGGGATGAGTCTGTGATAACGCAGATTGTAGCGTCGAAGCGAGTGAGAGAATCGAGAAAAGTAGGGACACGGCAGTGCCGTGTCCCTACTGCCGTGTCCCTACACCTTGGGGTTTCACCTCTTCGTAGAAAATGAGGATGGGGTGTTTTTCCCAGTCTAGGAGTGAAGAGTAGATTTTGAGGTTGAGGGTTGGGGTGTCACTATGCCATAATTAATGAGAGCATATATTCAAAGGATTAATAAGGACTATGGCAAGCATTACGATTCAAGTTGATGAAGATATTAAGACGGCGTTTGAAGGGGCTACTTCTGAGACTCAGAAACAGTTGATAGTGGAAGTCGAATTTGGTCATGTTCAGAAATACGATACAGTAAGGGGCTTCGGCTTTGTAAGCCGCACATT
Organism: Microcoleus sp. CAWBG506; assembly: GCA_020883125.1. GTDB lineage: Bacteria > Cyanobacteriota > Cyanobacteriia > Cyanobacteriales > Microcoleaceae > Microcoleus. The sequence goes on along the minus strand of JAHREW010000009.1, from coordinate 61,448 downwards.
TAGGGCCGCTAATCGACGACTTGGAAATAATGTTTGGTTTCACATCACAAATATCAAGCGTGATTACCCCAATCTGGCAAAAGAATTAGATGCTGGTTCGTTGGAGATGAATTTTTGGTACGAAGTTGATAATAGCGATCGCGAAAAGGTCAGTAAAATCTGGCTAGATCCACAAGACATTCCTAAGCAGCAACGAGACAGTTTAGTTGCTTATATTGAGCAACTATGGTGCAATCATGATCGAGCCCTTCCTGAATGGCTAGATTCCATAACAATTGTTGTGGTTGGACAAGTTCGCAAAGATGAGTTGAAGCAACTTTATGATGATCAAATCCGTAAGCGAAATGAAGTAAAAAAGCAAGAACAAATACAGATACAATCTCGACGTAAACAGGCGATGCAGAGTAACAATCAAACTCAATCGTCCCCAGAGCGAGCGCAAGGACATCTGAATAATATAAAAAATAATGCAATTCCATCAGCTAGAGATCGTTTTCGTGCCGAGAGAGGAGTGATTGAGGCAATTTTCTCTAGTAACAGGATGCACGGCTTACCTCCTGAATTGATGGCAATTGTTCGACCATGCCCAAGGGAAAGTAGGACAAACCTACTTTCTCGTGAACCAGGTGGCAGTGACGTAGTAGTCGCTTATAGTCTCGGTGATGCGATTTTGTATGACTGGATTAAGAATGTTGAGCGGTACATTGGATCATTCCAGCAATCCAACCCGGAGTTCCATTTACACATTCAATCAATATATGGGCGTTTTTATGAAGATCCGAGCGAGCGCAGGATTGGTGTGTTTTGCCCAATATGGGATCGTGACAAGGATGGAGCATTGAAGGATGCCATTAAAGATTGCTTGAAAAGATATCAAAGACAGATGGATATTGGTCATAAAACCTTGCATGAAGAAGCAAGAAAGTATTGGAAAAGCTATGGTCTTTCCGATCAAGAAGTTGAAAACTTGCCGACGCTTTACCAGCAGTATATGAAGGAAAAGGATGATAACGAAAACTTAATGCTTTTCTAGTTACTCATCTAACAATCGGATGTACCGGACACTAATATGCCGCTTACATTCTGTTCCATCGCCGCCAATGCCAACTGCGCCAAAGCTTTATCAATTGCCTCCCGTTGCTCTAAAATCTCCTCATCCGCCTTCCAGTCATACACCCAATCCACAAACTGCGCCTATAACCCCGCCTGCGTTTCCGGTAAACCGCCCCCCGTCTGCCAAATTTGACACAACATCCACAACCGCAAGGGATTCTGAATCAACTCCTTGAGACGGGAATTTTCCGACTGTGCTAACGCCGCCTCTAAACTCTCCCCCGTCGCCGCATCCCTCATCTGGGCAAACCAACGGCGAATATAGTCCGTCACCTGTTCGGGGTTAAACTCCAAATTGCGAAACACATCAAACCCTTCCGTTTAGACTTTATCTATAGAGATTCAGCCTAAATTCGCTCATCGAAATCCATATTTTCCCATTCTAAAATAACCCTCCCCCTGTCTGTTCATCAAATCCGCAGGAGCGCTACTGGGACGCAGGAATGGTTATTTATCCTCATCTTCCGGTGTGATCGCCAACTCCACCAGCTCAGTATGTTCCTCTTCAAACAGAACCCGATTAACAATCACATCAACTGGAACAGCAGAAGTGATGGGCACAACTGTGACTTTACTGCGTTGATTAAAAGCAGTTCCTGAAATAATTACCGCTGGTCGAGTCTTGCGGATTTCTGTACCAACTGACGGATCGAAAGTTACAAGCCAGATGCTTCCCAGTCGGTAATCGCTGCTTGCTGCCATGCTTCTTCCTCATCGGTTAATTCATCACTTAGTTCATCCAGCAATAAACAGGCTTCTACCATTGCCTGCTGTTCTTGTTGTTTGCGCCATGCTTGCAATAAAACCTCAACTAGGCGACTGCGATTTTCTACACGATCGTCAATGTAACGCACTAGCTCATCTGGCAAAGAGATAGATACTTTCATATTATTTATGCCACTTTTAATACTACCAATGGTAGCACATCGATCGAGCACATAGCAAGCTGATGAAGTAGAGCAGCAGCAACGCCGATTTTGTCTGATTCCGATCGCCCCCTACACAAAATTAGCCGGATCTTGATCTCGCCGATTCTTCGCGAGAATCGGAGTACCTTGGGCGTCACCCGCTAAAGCCGCCGTTTCCTCCAAAGCTTCCCTCAAGCGCTTGGCTGCGTAAATAGACATATCTCTGGGCACATTTACCCGATCGCGCAAATACCGCAAAGCCGCATCAGAGCCAGGGGGTGGAGTACAAACTTCCCTAGTCATCATCAAAGTTAGAGCACAGCGCAGGGCTTCATCGAATAAATTGTCATCAGCAGGATTGACTCGAACGATGTTTTGGCGATGCTTGATAACGCGGTGGAGTGCTTCAGCGCGGGATGTTTGCGGTTCTGGGTACATCACATCTGGTAATCCAGCCCAAGGGCCGTTATCCACGCGGGCTTTGTTGAGTAGCATCTGGGGTTCGCCGTTTTCCCAGCAGCCGCCCATCTGAGGCGGTAAATCATGGACGTGGGTGTGGAAGTCGCTCTGAGTACCGCGATAGGTAGGGCGGGTTTCCATCGCCGCAAACCAGTCAGCAAAGCGCGGGTTTTCTTCCCGCAGCGAGTAGCCTTTGTAGTAGTAAAGACTGGCATTCATCCGTTCGACGTAGGGCGTAAAAATTACATCCGCAGTGCCAAATTCATCCAGGAAATAAGGGCCGGGAGTGCGCGATAGTGCTGCTTCGACTTGGGTGACAACGCTGGTGAATTGGTTGCGGTTGCGCTGATCTGCTCCGCCTGTACTGACGCGGCACAGCCAAGTGCACCAGGCCCTGAATAGCATTCGCTCTAGCTGTCGCAGGGGAAGGACTTGGGGGTGTTCCATGCCTAAACTCAAGGGGCCGAAGACTCGTTCGAGGGCGATTAAGATGTCATCGCTTTCGGTGATGATGCGGCCGTCTAGCTCGATCGCCGGTAGCATTCCCGACGGCACTTTACGCTTGTACCAAAGTTCTTTTTCCCCATAGCAGAACATGGTAACTTTGTCAATGCGATAGGGGATTTGTTTTTCTTCCAGCCACAGCCAGATTTTTTGGCAATAGGGACACCAAGCATGGTTGTCACGGTATAGGGTGACTCTCACATCAGATTCGGGGTGTCCGAAGAGGCGCAAGCGGGATTGGGCGTTGGTGGGGCCGTTGGTGCGATCGACTTGAAAGTCGGTGAGGGCTTCTAGTTGTGTCCAGGTTAGGGGAGTGGCGATCGTAGCGGTTGGTGTCATGGGTAAATTAGTGCTGATGATGGTAGAAATATAGACTAAATGTATAGCTTTTCTCAGTCGCGATCGCCCAAAAGCCAAATTAGAATAAAACAGAGAAGAGATAGAAGCTGGAAGACTTGTGGTATATATGATCGATGAATGTCATCTACTTTGGGGAGATGTCTGTGGATATATTTGGGGAAAGACTAAGATAAGAGTAGAAGTACCCATGACAAATCAAAAAGAAAGACAAACATATTTTGGCGCTCTTAATTATCAAACAAAACAATTTTTTGTGCAAGAATAGGGAGCCGGAAATTCATAAAACACAGTTTTGTTTGTAAAACACCTCCAAAATCTAAATAAAGGCGCTATAATTTTAATATTTTGGGATGGGGCAAGTTATCATAAATACGCAGAAATGCGAGAATATCTTGGCCTGGTTAATCAGGATTTAGAAAAATCTGAATGGTTGATAAGATGTGAATTATTTGCAACTGATTTAGGATTGCTATATTCGGAATCTATTAGACCGAAAATTTAATCGTTGATTGATGATTAAAATCCAACTGTTGTGATTAAAATTATAGATAATGGTAAGGGTATTTCTGACGAAGTTGTATCGCGGATTTTTGACCATTTATTCACTACCAAAGGAGTTGGTAAAGGGACTGGGTTGGGTTGATCTATCAGTCGTCAAATAGTTGAAGAAACTCACGGTGGGAAACTGACTTGTGATTCGGTATTGGGAAAAGGGACGGAATTTGCGATCGCCCTACCGCTGGATTAAGATTATGGGACTCGGCGTGTTTTTCAACCCGGAGATCCCCCCTAACCCCCCTGGTGGGAGGGGGGGGACAAGAGCATTCTCTTTCGTCCCCCTTAAAAAGCGGGATTTAGGGGGATCGAGACTCGGCTAAAAACGACGTAACACAAATTTTAAAATTTGTCAATGTCTAATTATCTCTTAAATAGTCCGCTGTTGGCAGTTTATATTCGGCAGTATACGGTTACATTATTAGCTAAATGTAATAAGTGTATTTGGTAGGAGTTTAGCCAGTGAACGCTGCGGAACAAGCTAAAAATATTGAACTTACGAGCAAAATTGCTGCGGTTGTTAATTTATTCAAATCGGAATTCCCGGATGTGAAAGTCGATTTGAAACCTTGGATGAATGACGCAGATACTAGAGAACTTGTCGATCCAGATTCGATCGACATTGGCTTTCATTTTCCAGGTAGAAGCCGCTTGTTACAAAGTCGCAGCATCCTGATTCAAATCCGATTTTACCAAGATCCGGTAGAAGGATCTCGGCGGGCGATCGGAGTTGAAGCAGCCGGCTACGATCATACTGGTCAGCAGTGGCGTTTTTCTACTGTGGAAAATTGGAGTTTTCTTGGCCAAACCGAACCTGCTGCGGAGTCGGCGCAAAAACTCAAACATTTTTGCCAGGAGATATTTAATCTCTTTAATCCATCTTTTTGAGGACTAAATTCCTGACTACAAACCTGGTTTTTTAGGACTAAAGTCCTGACTACGAACAGGTTAGTAGCAAGGATTTTAGTCCTTGCTATTATCGCAATTGTCGATCGCCCGACAGCCAATAGCATAAACTGATTTGTAAGTGGTAGAACGCTTGCCAAATAAAGTATAGCGATTATCCCGCACTTGTTCGTAAACGCGATCGCCCATCCACTTCATCCCCGGAATGGCACGGTAAGCAGCCACAAACACCTCACATCCGGGTAATATTCGCCCGATTTCCGCCGCCGCATCGCTACCTTGCCAACGCCGTTGAGGTGTGTCACTATCTATCAAAATCATCCCCATTTCGCAGTCAGTAGAAGTTATCCCAAAATGCTCTAATTCCTGTAAATCTTGCATAGGAATATACTCAAATATCTGACCTCGATCTAAGTTTTCCAGTAGCTGCACTAAGCTGACGCAGAGATTGCAATTGCCGTCGTAAATTACATTATATTTCATAGAAATTGGTAAGGGGTAATGGGGAATTGGGAAGGGATCATCCCGATTCTGCATAGGCGAAGCATGACCGCAGACAATTTATTAGCGATCACCAAAGATTTACAGCGGTCATGCTTCGCCCCTACGAATATATTTGCACTCATTGAGATCCACCCATTAGGAATTGGTTAACTGACTAATGAGTGCTAACGATAGGAATCTCGATCGCAAATTCGGTTCCTTGACCGGGCGCTGAATAGCAATGCAACTGTCCGCCGTGCTTTTCCACCACAATTTGATAACTAATCGACAGCCCCAAACCAGTCCCTTTTCCCGGTGCTTTTGTCGTGAAAAAAGGGTCGAACAGCCTTTGGTGAACTTCTGCTGGAATTCCTGGCCCGTTGTCAGCAATCCGAATTACAATATGAGTCGGATTGCGGCTGGAAGCATCACAAACAACATTGTTTCTCTCCATCAACACGTCCGGTTCATACTTTACTTCCGTACAAATCCGCAGGGTGGGCGTTGGACAACAATCAATAAACGAATTCACATCCTCAGCCCACTGCCCAGTTTCCATAGCTTCTTCCAAAGCATCAATGGCATTGCCAATAATATTCATAAATACCTGATTCAATTGCCCCGCATAACACTGTACGCAAGGCAAATCCCCGTATTCTTTGACTAATGAAATTTTAGGATGTCCCGGCGTTTCTTTCAGCCTGTGCTGCAAAATCAACAAACTGCTATCAATGCCTTCATGAATATCTACGTGCTTTTGTCCTGCTTCATCCAACCGTGAAAAATTTTTCAGCGAGAGCACAATTTGGCGAATTCGCTCAGAGCCCATTTTCATGGAATTTAAGAGCTTTGGCAAATCTTGAAGCAGAAAATTTAAATCGATATCATCTATCTCTTCTCGAATTGCTTCGGTGGGTTCCGGGTATTCTTTCTGATAAAGTAGCAGCATTTTCAACAAGTCTTGAAAGTAATCGTCAGCGTGCATGACATTGCCGTAAATAAAGCTGACTGGATTGTTAATTTCGTGAGCTACTCCGGCTACCAATTGCCCCAAGCTGACCATTTTTTCATTTTGCACCATCAGGCTTTGAGTTTGCTGCACATCCCGCAGAGCCTTGGCCAGTTCTTGATTTTTAGTCCTCAATTCACTTTCGGAAAGTCGCACAGCTTCTTCGGCTTTTTTTCGAGCAGTAATATTTTTGCGAATTGCTACATATTGATGGGGTTCTCCTTTGGCGTTTAAACAAGGTACAATGGTAGTATCTAACCAAAAATATGTGCCATTTTTAGCTAGATTTTTCATTTCTCCCCGCCAAATATTGCCCTGGCGAATGGTTGACCAAAGCTGCTTGAAAAAATCGGCAGAATGATAGCTAGAATTGACCAGTCGGTGAGTTTTGCCAATCAGTTCTTCTCGATGGTATTTAAAGAGTTCGCAAAATTGGTCGTTGACATAAGTAATAGCGCCGAACTCGTCGGTATTCGAGACGATCGCAGATTGATCCAAGGCAAATTTTTCAAATTCTAGCTCTTGGAGGGTTTGACGCAATTCCGCTTCGGCTTGTTTGCGATCGCTAATATCAGTAATCATCCGCAAAACCCCAGAAAATTCGCCGTTGACATCAAACATCGGTGTCGCAGAGACGATCGCCCACAAGTGAGAGCCATCTCTGCGAGTAAACTGAAAATCGTGGCGTTCCCGGATACCTTGGCGTCGTCGCTGCACGTAAATATTGGCAATTTCCTTAGTGTTCTCCTCAATAAATTCAAAGAGCGATCGCCCCTGCATTTCCTCCACTGTATACCCTAGCATTTCGGCCATCCGAGAATTAGCAAAAGTCGTTTTGCTTTCTGAGTCAAACATCCAAACGCCCTCGGAAGCAGTCTCCACAATGCAGCGGTAATAACTCTCCCTCTCCCTGAGTATTTCTTCTGTGTGTCTGCGATCGGTAATGTCCACAATTACCCCGTCTAAATAAACCACTCCCAACTGCGGATTAGGGATTTGGGAAGGGTAGGAGACTAAGGAATCCAGAAATTTTTCTGGTGCTTTCAACTCTGCAATTTTACCATTTTCTGTTTCTGCTTTTAAATCTAATTCCCTTGGTATTTTCTGGGAATTAGATGCTAAATTAGCCTCTTTTACTTGGTAATAAACAGGTTTGCCTTTTTCATAAACCCAGCTAATACCGCCGTCATTTCTGACAATCCGGTATTCCAGGATGTAGGGAGTTTTAGATGCCACACTTTCCCTCAGCAAAAATTCCACATTCTTGCGGTCTTGAGGATGAATAATGCTAGCAAAATCACGGACGCGATCGTTAACAAAATCCGATGCGGGATAGCCTGATATTTCTTGAATCGCCTCGCTCAAAAAAGCCATCCTCCGTTTACCAGCCGTGGGGTCGCTCAAGTCCCAGATACAACGGTAGATAGCACCAGGAATATTAGCAACTAAAGTTTTATATATTTCTGCTTCGGTGTTTAAAAAAAATGTATCAGCTTGACGAGGGGTTTCGCCCTCCGTAACTTTAGATGAATTTGAGTAAATTTGCATAGTTTTTTTGACACTGGTGAGTGCGGGTTGAAATATTAAAGTAGATGGCCCACAAAAAGTGAATTGGATTAAAACAAGAAGTCCTTATTGATTAATATAGTATAAAATTTGTTGTTTAAACATTCAGAAAATTTGATAGCCGCTAATAGGGAAATGTATAGAGTCGGAAATACAGTGGAGGCTAGGGTTTGGGATAAACAGAGGTTTTGGCACGGGATCGATCGTCTGAGACTGGTAGCAGCGGGAAGACAGGGGTGGGGATCGAGGCAAAAACAGCGATCGACCTAACTTTAGCCTCAGTCTTCCTGATTTTTTGCATCAGTGAAAATGCGTAACTTGTATTGCGTTTAATTACCTCTATCGGCAGGCGGAGGCAGCAATAATCAAAATTATCTCCTCTGTTCCACTCCCCCTCTTTTTTCACTCCCCCACTCCCATCTCGTTACAATAAATAAGTTGCCCAGAATCGATCGCCCCTCAAAACACCATGACTCAACAACAACCCCGGATTTGCATTCTCGGCGGAGGCTTCGGCGGAGTCTACACGGCCCTGCGTTTAAGTCAGTTACCCTTCCCCAAAGCCGAAAAACCCGAAATAGTCCTAGTCGATCGCCGCGATCGATTCCTGTTCGTGCCCCTGCTGTACGAACTCCTGACAGACGAACTACAAACTTGGGAAATTGCCCCACCCTTTACCGAACTATTAGAAAACACAGGCGTGCGCTTTTGTCAAGGGACTGTCTGTGGCATCGACTTAGAAACAAAACGAGTCCAATTACACGAGGGCACAGAATTTGCGTGCGATCGCCTCGTGTTAGCTTTAGGAGGCGAAACCCCTCTAGATATGGTCAATGGTGCAGTTGAATATGCTTATTCATTTCGCACACTCAAGGACGCTTACCGACTAGAAGAAAGACTGCGATTTTTAGAAGCCAAAAATACCGACAAAATTAGGGTGGCGATCGTCGGTGCCGGTTATTCTGGAGTAGAATTGGCTTGCAAACTAGCCGATCGACTCGGAGAAAAAGGTCGCGTGCGGTTAGTCGAACAAAGCGACATGATTTTGCGGACATCGCCGGAGTTCAACCGAGACGCAGCCACAAAAGCCTTAGAAAAACGACAAGTTTGGACCGACTTAGAAACCAGCGTAGACTCGATCGGATCAGACACAATTTCCTTACTGTACAAAGGACAATTAGATATTCTGCCGGTAGACATAGTATTGTGGACAGTAGGAACTCAAGTTAGTCAAGCAGTGCGATCGCTTCCTCTGAAACAAAACCAACGCGGTCAACTAATCACTACCCCCACATTACAAATAGTCGATCGTCCAGACATATTTGCCCTAGGAGATATAGCCGAATGTCACGACGCCAGCGGCCAAAAAGTTCCCACTACAGCCCAAGTAGCCTTCCAGCAAGCTGACTACACAGCCTGGAACATCTGGGCTTCCCTCACCGGTCGGCCTTTACTTCCTTTCCGGTATCAGCCGCTAGGAGAAATGATGACATTAGGAATAGACAACGCCACCATGGCAGGTTTAGGAATTCAACTAGACGGACAACTAGCCCACATTGCTCGCCGCTTAGCCTATCTCTATCGGATGCCAACCTTTGACCATCAAGTAAAAGTTGGTTTCAATTGGATTAGCAGACCAATTCAAGATTTGTTGAAAAAGTAATAGATCAGACGGCGAATAGAATTCGCGTCTACACAAACGATGTCCGCCTCCGCGGACTGAAAAAAATAACTTAATTCCATTCGCCCGGTCTTATTCTTATTCTGCAACCTGCGGAGGCAGGTTTTGTTTGTGTAGACGCGAATTCCATTCGCCCGGTCTTCTATTACTCGTTGTCAAATTTATTCCAACCAATGACCAAAGTAATTTTTTTAGACGCCGCCGGCACACTATTTGACGTTCGTAGCAGCGTCGGTGAAGTGTACCAAAAATTAGCCAATAGTTTTGGAGTGAGTGTTAATAGTGAAGAGTTAAATGGAGCATTTTTTCAAAGTTTTGCCAACTCAACTCCGATGGCATTTCCCGGAATAGAATCAGCCAAAATTCCCCAACTAGAATTTGAATGGTGGCAAGCAGTTTGCGCTAACGCTTTTCAAATAGCAGGAGTTTTCAATCAATTTTCAGACTTTCCAAAGTTCTTTCCCGAACTCTACGCTCATTTTGCCACCGCCGAACCCTGGTTTGTCTATCCCGATGTGTTACCCGCATTAAATAGGTGGCAGCAACAAGGAATAGAATTAGCCGTAGTCTCAAATTTTGATTCACGACTTTATCCCGTATTAAAAGCACTAAACTTAGCAGAATATTTCACATCAGTGACAATTTCCACCGAAGTTGGTGCGGCAAAACCCGACTCAAAAATTTTCACTACCGCTTTGCAGAAACATAATTGTCTTGCTGAAAATGTGTTACATATTGGCGATAGCTTCAAAGCAGATTATTGCGGTGCGAAAAGTGCTGGTTTAAATGCTGTTTGGTTGAATCGCCAACAGGAAAAGCTGGATTTAGGAAAGTTGAATTTAATGGATTTTCATAAGGTAAAGGAATTTGCTAGTCTGGATTTTATATCAATTCCGGCTGCGTCGGAATGATATAGAGGACACGGCAGTGCCGTTTCCCTACGCCTGATTAATCCTAGGGACACTGCACGTGCCATTTCCTGATTTCGGGTGATATTAATTGCGATGTAAATAAATCCTAATAAATATGATTTTTATGATGTTAAGGTTATGATTTTTATGAATTGACTTTGAGAGCTGTTTATTGAATAATATGAGTAATTTAACCACAGAGATCGCAGAGGGCGCTGAGGAAGAGAAGAGAGGGGTGATTTATATATCTAATTTTTACTGGGGAAAACTCTATGGAAACTCGACTTACTCAAACTCAGTTAGCACAGGTTGTCGCTGAAATCGATAAGTTATCGAACCAGCGCGAGTTAGAATTGGGAACCGATCAGGTAAGAGAAATTTTACGGGAGTTGAATTTGCCTGATGAACTTCTGGAAGATGCGATCGCCCAAATGCACCGCCGCGAAGCCCTTGAAAAACAGCAGCGACGCAACAAGTGGATTGCGATCGCCTCGACAGCAGTTGTGATTTCGGCGATCGCGATCGGCATTCTATTTAACCAAAATCAGCAACAAAAAATTGCTGGAGTTACCTCAACAGAAGACAGGATTTCCCTATCGAAAAAAGGTGGTGACAGTCTGACTCAAGTCAACCGCCAAATCAATCCCCGCGTCTATTACCAGGTGACTTTGAAAAATGCTCCCATTGGCAATCAGTTGTCTCTGCAATGCGACTGGATTAATCCCAGTGGTCAAATCGTTCGTCAGAGTAAGTATCAAACCCGTAAGATCGATACACCAGTTTGGAATACTCACTGTTTTTATGATCTCGGATCTGCTTCCTCGCCGGGAAACTGGGAGGTTCGGATGTCTCTGGATGGGCGCGCGATCAGCACTGAACCTTTCGTGGTGAAATAGGTATGGGCGCGATCGACAAACCTGCACATTTCATCGGCTATTGGGGACAGGGCGATCGCACAAAAACGCTCAGCCGTTTAGTGCCCGATTACTCCATCCGATCGGGCAAATTATCAGAATGGGCGATCGCCTCTGCATCAATCCTCGCGTCTGACACTGTGACGCTAAATGCTTGCGGGCGATTTCAACCAACGGATTTTCCGGGAGATGCTTGGGCTGGAGTGGAATCGGGACAGCTACGGCTGGGGCGCGATCCGTTTGGGCGTGTGCCGCTTTACTGGATGCAGTTGGCAGAAACGATTTGGTTTTCGACTCAAATCCAATTGCTGCTACCACTGATTGATTCTCCTGAAATTAGTCCGATCGCCCTACACAGTTATGCTTGTTTTTCCTATGTACCAACGCCGTTAACTGCGATCGAGCAAATTGCATCCGTAGCAGCCGGCACCGAGATGGTTTGGGAAATTGCCGATATTAACTCTCAGCCGAAAGTGAGATCGCTGAAATCAGCTTGGCAAGAAACGCCCCAATTACTGCGAAGTGAAGACGAGGCGATCGCACAATTGCAAGCGCTTTTACAACAGGCGATCGATCGACAGGTGGCAGATTTGCCGATCGACGAACCCGTCGGCGTTTTGCTATCAGGCGGGATTGATTCTTCCCTAATGACAGCGCTGCTAGTCAAAGCAGGCTTGAAAGTCCGCGCCTATGCCCTCGATTTTGGTGTCGAAGCCTATTCCGAATTGCCCTACGCACAACAGGTAGCGGACTTTTTCGGGATTCCGCTGATTCGAGTGGCGGCGACGGGCGATGCGATCTTGGGTGCGATCGGGCAAACCGCCAAAGCCCTCGATTCACCCTATGGAGATGGCACAACAGCCCCGCTGTTTTTGCTCAAACAGGCGGCGGCGCAAGACGTGCGAGTTGTATTCAACGGCGAAAACGGCGATCAGCTATTTGCCGGATGGACGAATAAACCCTTGATTGCTAACGGAGTTTACAGTGCAGAACATCCAGCAGGCAAAGAAACCTTTGAACAACAGTATTTGCGGACATTTCAGCGATTTTATGGTTATGAAAAACAGATTTTTTCGCCCGAAATGCTCGATCGCACTCAATCCCACGATTTAAGCGTTTACCTCCAAGATGCGATCGGTGGCGATGGTTTGTCGAAGAAGTGTCCATCCCTGCTAGCCAAACTGCGGCGGGCTTCCCTGATGCTCAAAGGCGCGCAAAATATTCAGCCGAGGGCAACCGCATTGGGCTTTGCTTGCGGTTTGTGGGTGCGATCGCCCTTCTGCGACCCCGACCTCACGGACTGGACGTTTCAACTCCCTGGCGAGCTGCTACTGCAAGGTGCGTGCGAAAAATACATCCTCAAAAAAGCCTCCGAACGTTGGTTGCCCCCAGAAATTATCTGGCGGGAAAAACGCGGGATGGGAGTCCCACTGAAAGTGTGGTATTACCGAGAGTTTTGGAATACGATCGGCGATCGGCTGAATCCGAATCTGTTGCGATCGCAAAAATCCTGGCAACCGCATTTAGCCGACTCAATGTTATCGGGAAAACTCGGAGTTGCCATGCGCGATCGATACATCGGCAACAATCTCTGGTTGCTGCTAATGTGGCAAGCATGGCGAAGCGAAGTGTTAGGCGAAATTCCAGTAGGGCGATCGCTGGATCATGTTTTTTGGTTGCCACCTGCGATCGGGCAACGCATTTGGAAATATCGAAGACAGTTGACTGTTGACTATTAACAATGGAGAAGGAGGGCGGGTTTATGAGATTGTAGATTACAGACAATTATTGTTAGTGAACCCGCCCCTACAAAATTCATACAATTGCGAATCAAATGGACATGATATGACATCCGTTAAATCCGTTAAAAAATCCGCTGCCAATCTTACATCCGTTACAACATCCGTTGCCGAACTTCTTCCTTATGATTGAATCTTTGCTACAAAACGAAACCAAAATACATTCGCCACCATTCTCCGAAGCAATAGCCCAGCGACTGTTATCAACCTATAGTTCACCCTTATATGTGTATCAAGCCGATCGCCTTTGTCAAACCCTACAACACATTACCCGATCGATCGACTATCCGCACGTGCAGTTTCATTTTGCCACCGTCACCAACGGCAATATTGCCCTGTTGCAACTGATTCAGCCAACTGGTTGGGGGCTGCACGCGAATACGCCTGGGGATGTGTTTTTGGGACTAAAAGCGGGTTTTACGGGCGATCGCATCGTCTACACTGGCAGTAACCTCAACCGGGCGGATATTCAGCAACTGATTGAATGGAAGATCGATCGATTCAACTTCGATAGTCTGTCGCAACTCCAGGATTTTTGCGAATATGCGCGCAGTCAACCGCGATCGATCCGTCCCGAAATCGGACTGCGACTCAACTTACCGGAATTGACGGGAGACAGCCGAATCGGACTCAATCCCGCTGAATTTGAAAAAGCCAACGAAATCGCCCAGCAGCACGGTTTTAGCATCACTGGACTGCATTTTTATCGGGGGACAGGAACTAATGCCACGGGTGCTTTTACGCAAGTAATCGATCGCCTAATTGCGATCGCCCAACAGTTACCCGATTGGAAAACCCTCGATTTTGGGGGTGGTTTCGGCTATCCCTATCGAGGCGGTGCGGTATTTGATTGGGGGGAGTTTGGTGTAGCGATTACTCAACGATTGAGTGCGCTATCTCGCCCGATCGAATTGGTGATTGAACCGGGAAGATCGGCGATCGCAGGTTGCGGTATTTTGCTAGCAAAAGTTGTGTCTGTGAAGTGGTTTGGCGATAGGCAAATAGTCGGAGTCGATACCACTGTATCAAATCTATCAGTGCCTGCGGTGCACGGAGGCTATCGGGCGATCGCAACTTGGGAAACCGGCGATGTATCGCGATATCAAACCGATATTTGCGGCAACACGACTTATTCGCGGGATTATTTAGGGCGCAATTGTTGGCTACCGAAACTGCAAATTGGAGATGCGATCGCCATTTTGGATAGCGGCGCCTACGGCTATGCGATGTCATCGCATTTTCTGCACCGCCCTCGCCCTGCTGAGGTGTTAATTGATGCTAAGGGCGATCGATTAATTCGACAGCGAGAAGACTATTCTATCTTGTTAAACGGGCAAGTATTTTAAACCCAACTATTCATCTCTCTCTTCTCTTCCTCTGTGCCCTCTGCGGCCTCTGCGGTAAAAAAAATCCGAAACAACCACCAACAATATAAATCCATCAAATTAATCAGGAGTAACCGAAATGGGAATGAAATGCGTCCAGTGTAACACCGACAACAATTTGCGCGATCGTACCACCAACTCAGGCCGCTGTAAGAATTGCAACCATCCGTTTTTGTTCGATCCCGCTACTATCACTGATAAAAAACTCGCATTCACCGATCCATTTTTCCAGAAGGCGATCGCAGATATTTCCAGCCAGAATATATTATTCTTTACGCCGAAACAGTTTTTATATTTGATAGATAAACGGCTGAAAAATCGCACCTCATCTAACCTCTGGAAGTGGATTTTAGAATATTTAGGTCAGAGCTTTGTTATAGTAATCTTTGGCGGTATGTTCATTAGCTCTATCTTTTCTGACAATGCGGGATTTTTGATAGTATGGACAGTTTTCAATATTATTTGGATTGGGAGATTTTTTGCGAACAGCAAATCTACCGATCAAAGTGCTCGCAACAGAAGAATTAATGCCACAAATTTACAAACTTTAGGAATAATTATTTTAGTAACAGGCATTTCAGGAAGCTTGATACTTAATTATTTCCCAGGATACATCGCAGCGTCTGCACTAGGGCTATTTTCCTACTGGCTAGGCATTTCACAAAAAAACCATCAACAGATAACTGGTGAAATATTTCTAGTCAATCAAGCGCAGAGTGATGAGTGGCTGCAACGCTGGCAAACAGTAAACGGTACATTAGAAAAACTGCTCCCTGCACCTCGCCAAGAAGCTTTACCTGCCAGCATCGATCCCGAAGTCAGCGCCTACAGTTTCGATCGCGCAATCATCTGCGACAACGACGAAATCGCCCAATTCCTGATTGCCAACAACGTCCATTTTGAGAACAACTGCGCCATTCTCAGCATCAGCGGCTATCCTCAAAGCATCTTCGACACAGTAATCGAAATGCTGCGACGCAACGCCGATTTGAAAGTGTATGCGTTGCACGATGCGAACCCTGCTGGAGTTAGTTTAGTACATCAACTACGAACCAGTCCAAACTGGTTTACAAATCAAGCCGTCACAATTTTCGACTTAGGCATATCTCCCCGTCAAATCTTGGAAACCCGCGATATGTTTGTGCAGCAATCTCAAACAATGGCACAAAGCGCTCGTCAATTACCCAATGCTGTGAGGCAAGGTTTAACAGCAGAAGAACTAGCGTGGCTAGATGCCGGCAATTTTGTGGAATTAGAATCTTTTACGCCGCAGCGGTTGTTGCGCGTCGTCAATTATGGACTTGCTCAGAGTGGCGATCCGCAGGGGAATCAGGGCTTAATATTAGTCGATGATAATGTTGGTTATGGCGGTGGCTATGTGTTTGTCTCCGATAGTTTTGGTTAGGGCGTGTTTTCAAACTTTTAGGACTTAGGCAGAAACCGGGGTTTTTACGAAAATATTGCATTTGAGTCTTTGAAATTGGTAAAAACCCGGTTTCTTTGATATTTATGGTAATATCCATTACAGTTGGATCGGAATGATTTAACCGCAGAGAACACAGAGAACACAGAGGAAGAGAAGAGAGGGATGAATGGTTTTGATGAGGCGCGGATTTGATATTAGTTAACGGCGATTTACCTGTAACCAAATTTCTAGGGTTACTAACAGCCACAGTTTCAGCCCGTAGCGGGGAAAAACTTCGCCGCGATAGTTTAGCCACTCATCAATCAATGCCCGATCGAGGTAAGGTGCGATCGCAGCACGACGATTCAACAGCAACGATCGCGCTTGTCGTTGCCAATCCTTCAAAAACCACTGCTGCATTGACATTACCATCCCACTTTTTGGACGGTTGATAATCACATCTGGCAGTAAATCCGCCACAGCAGCCTTGAGCACAGCCTTTTCCTGCGCGCCCGAAAGCTTGTATTCTGGGGGAATTTGTAAACTCAGCGCCACCATCCGCCGATCGAATAGGGGCGATCGAGCTTTTAGCCCCGCAGCAGCCGTCAGATTATTCACCTTAGTCAAAATGTAATCGGCTCCCTTATACTCAATATTCAGTCGCATCAACCGATTCAAAAATGTCGTCTCTGTCTGCTGTAATTCGTCCGCAAACACCGAAGGCGCATCTTTTACTTGATTCCAAACCTCCGGCTTCAGCAAGCGCGGCAAATCCACATAGCATTTCTGAAACGAAGTCAAGTAAGCTGCGATCGGATCTGGTTTACCCTGAATCGAACCATACAAACTATTCAGCAACATCGGCTTATTTTTCGGCCCGCCAAAACACGGATCGCCACCTTCCCCATTCAGTACCACATCTGCGAATTGTTTTGCCGATCGCCCCAACAGCAAATTGGGCACCGTCAAACCTTCTCCCACCGGATCATCCATAGCGGCCAACGTTTCCGGTAGCAACTCCCAAATTTGCTGTGGCGAAACTTCTAAAATATGGTGCTGGGTGCCGCAATGTGCTGCGACGATGTTGGCAAATTCAATCTCGTTCGGATATTGGGCGCCAAAGTGCATCGAAAAAGTGTGCACCGGTCGATCGTGCAACCGGGATGCGATCGCAGTCACGCAACTGGAATCAATGCCGCCCGAAAGGTATGCTGCGACAGGTTCCCCGGCTGGTAGCGCCTCTTGCACCAGTTGTTCCAAGAGCGATCGCACTTGTTGACTGTGCCATTCCAAAGGGCGATCGGCGTCAGTAATTTGCTCCTGCGGCTGCCAATATCTGTGCGCCTCAACATCCGGTAAATACAAGTAACTACCAGGGCGCAACTCTCGCACCGCTTCCCACAGCGTTTGTGCTCCCGGTACAAACGCACAGCACAAATAGTCGCGCAAAGCAACTAAATCCAGTGTTCGATCGTGATACGGATTCAGCGATCGCAGTCTGGGTGCGATCCAGCGAGTCGTTCCTGCACGGGTGTAATACAGCGTTTTTGCTCCCACGCGATCGCGCCCCAGACACAAGGTTTTCTCCTCTCGATCCCACACAGCCAACGCAAATTGTCCTTCTAGCAAGCTCAGAGTTTCAATCCCAGACTGTTCCCATAGCCGCCCGACGATCGCCAAATCAGTCAATCCATCGGTATCAATCTGTTGTTTGAGCAGCAAAGTGCGATCGAAGGAACAGTCACCTACCACCACAAATCGCCGATCGGGGCTGAAGGTGGGTTCAGCACCAATTATGGCAAAACCGGCGGTTTCCCAAGTTGCAGGGTGCGATCGGGCTTCTGGCCCCCAAGCGATCGTCCAATTCGGATTGCTCGACTTCTGATTTTGCATCGGAATGATTAAACCGCGAAGGCACAAAGGACACGAAGGAAGAGAAAGAAGAAGATGTTGTTCTTTCTTCGCGTTCTTCGCGTCTTCGTGGTTCGTTTAATCTTACTCGTTGACAGAACTTTATATGGAATTGATATAACGGATGTCAGCTTAAAAAACATTAGAAAGTAACTTATAGATCAAGCGGAATATGGCTGTTGCTGCGATCGCACCTAAAGCCCCCAACCACCCCACAAACAACACACCCATGATAGTAGCACCAGGATAAATCACAGTTGCCGCCGATCGCAAAGCCGGGAAAAACACCAACAAAGCCAGAGTACCAGCGCCAATAGTCAACATCTCAGTTAGTTCCAGCGTTCGGCGATATTGACCATAAATCAGACCCCCCAGAATCATCCCCAACAATCCCATACTCAGCCCAGGAGAGTGCAGTAAACTCGTCAGGGCGATCGCCAGCAACCCACCCTCAAAACCCGTAAACGCCGCTCCCGACAACACATCCCAGATCGAAAAAGCCCATCTCGGCTTATGTTGCAGCCCTCCTGGAGCATTCCCGGAAACAGGCATAGGAGGCTGGTAAGTCGGTATCGAAGGCAAAGTTTGTACGGGGGGTTGAGTAGGTGTCAGAGGAGGCTGCACGACGATTGTAGGCTGTTGAGAGTGAGATTTCAGAGCCGTTTCCACCTCAGCCGCCGATTGAAAACGCTGGCTAGGAGCTGATAATAACAGTCGATCGAGAACTTGAGCCAAACGCGAGTTAATCTGCACCCGCGAATGCCAATTCCACTCATTTCTGTAACTATCAAACAGCTCCGTCGGCTGCAAACCACTCAGCAAAGTAATACAAGTCACACCCAAAGCATACAAATCCGTAGCCGGATAAACCTCTTGGCCGTTCATCTGTTCTGGGGGAGCATAACCCAAAGAATAAATCCCAGTAGAAGCTTTAGCACTTCCTGCACTTTGCGTCACCTGTTTAACAGCCCCAAAATCTAATAGATAAAGCCGGCCATTTTTACCCCGCATAATATTAGCAGGTTTAAGATCCCGGTGAATCGAACCGCGAGAGTGAACAAAATCGAGAACCTTCAAAATTTCCCGCAATACTTCCACCGTTTCCGATTCCGAAAACTTGCCTTTTACAGCCAGTTCCTGCTCCAAATTTTCACCATCAATAAATTCTTGAACCAGATAGAAAAACTGATCGGTTTTCCCCGCCTGCAAACTGGGAACAGTCAACTCAAAAAAAGCCAGCAGACTCGGAATTTGCGGATGTTCGTTGCCCAGTTCTTCCAGAACAGCCGCTTCCCGTTCAAACAGATTCTGAGCGATTGTTAGTTGTGCCGGAGTCAGACTCACCGACGGTTGCAACAGTTTAGCAACGCACTGACGCATCGCCGGAGTATAGCGATCGCGAGCCAGAAAGGCAGCCCCAAAACCGCCTTGACCCAAAAGCCTGACCGGCAAATAGCGGCCGCTCAGAATCAGGGGCATTCCACAGGTTTTGCAATACCTTTGCTGCACAGTTTTCAGCAGCGAACTGTCATCGAGGTCGGGAAAATAGTTTTGAGGGCGCGGACATCCTGGGCGCGTGCAATAAACTTCCATTATCAGTTTTAGATTTGAGACAAAAGAATTGAAGAATCGACCCTTAGCTATTCAACTTCCTCATGGTGAGGAGAAGAATTCTCACTACCAAATCAGACCGGGATAGACACAACAATCTAATAGACATCGACCATATTTATTGTGCAACAGACCAGAAAGCCTGTTCAAGACTTACTTTTTTAAAGAAGTCTAATCAACTGTCGCCCCTTTAAATTGTATACTTAAATCCTTGAGGAAAAAAAGTAAAATTCTATCCCCCTCTCCCTTTGTGCCACTGTGTCCCTCCCAAATCAACAAACACTTGAGATGGCTACCCGCCACCGATCGCGCCCCAGTCCACAGATTAACTACCCGCCGAGTTGGGAGATAGAATCTCTCTAGGATCGAACTCAAAACCTGAAGATTCTTTTCTCTCCTTGACACCAGAATAAGTAGCAAAGGAAGGCAAAATTTCATTACTGAAAGCCTCAGCAGCTTTAGAACGGTAGCGGTTGGGGTTGCAAATGAGCGACAAAACTCGAGTCACCACCACTTCCTCCATTTGAGCTTTGTGCAAAACACCCATCAGCAACTCCTTTTCGATCGCCGAAACCGACACAAAAGCAGCACCCAACCCCGACTGCACGGCATTTTTAATCGCCTCGATCGAATTTAGTTCCATCTCAATTTTCAGGCGACGAGTATCAATACCGCTGCGAGACAACACCTGATCGATAACTTTGCGGATAGTAGACTGGGAATCCAGGGAAATAAACTGCAATTTGTAAAGGTCTTCCTTTTGGATTGTTTCTTGTTTTACCATCGGGTGAGACGGAGGGAGAATCAGAGCAAGCTCGTCCTCAGCATAAGGAACAACATCCAAAGCTTCCAGAAGTTCCGTAGGAATTTCTCCACCGACAATCGCCAAATCGATTTGTCCGTTAGCCACACTCCAAGCAGTACGACGAGTCGAGTGAACGTGAAGTTGTACCGCCACATCCGGGTATTTTTGCCGAAACATCCCGATCATCCGAGGTAGCAAATAAGTCCCAGTAGTTTGAGACGCCCCCACAATCAAGGTGCCACCTTGAAGATTTTGCAAGTCTTCGAGAGCTCGACAAGTTTCTTGACAAAGCGATAAAATTTTCTCGCCGTAACTCAGCAGCAGGTGTCCCGCTTCCGTGAGTTGAGCCCTACGCCCCCCTCTATCGAACAGCGGTACGTCCAACTGTCTCTCTAAGTTTTGCACCTGCAAGCTAACTGCTGGCTGGGATACATAGAGGCTGTCAGCGGCGCGTTTGAAGCTACCTTCAGAAGCGATCGCCTTGAGAATACGTAACTGGTCTAAAGTGAAAGGAAGGTCAGACATATATCTACTCGTCAGTTGTCATTTGGTAGTTGTCCGTTGTCCGTTGTCACGAAAGCAGTGGGCAGCGGGCAGTTGTCAAGAAAGCAGTGGGCAGCGGGCAGCAGGCAGTTGTCAAGAAAGCAGTTGTCATTTGTCTGTAGCTGCAAATTGGCCTAGCGCTAAGGACTAATGACTAAGGACTGATGACTAAGGACTAAGGACTGATGACTAATGACTAAGGACTAATGACTGATAACCGCTGAATGCTCCCATAGATACTTTGTGACACAAATTGGCCACGAATCAATAACTTTTCTTAATATTTACAATGACGATGAATTTGGCACTCGATAGCCACTTAGTTATGCTGGGACTTTTACTCGGTTTTGCGTTCGCCCACAGCGGTTTAGCCGCCCTCCGCCCCAAAGCTGAAAAGCTCATCGGGGCAAGACTTTACCGCGTTTTATTTGCCCTAGTCAGTTTGCCCCTAGCAGTCATTCTGATTGTCTACTTTTTCAACCACCGCTACGACGGTATACAGCTTTGGCAGCTACAAGGCATCCCCGCTGTCAAACCCCTAGTTTGGATACTTTCGGCAATTTCTTTCCTGTTTCTGTACCCAGCAACTTTCAACCTCCTCGAAATTGCCGCCATCCAAAAACCCCAAGTTCACCTCTACGAAACCGGCATCATCCGCATCACCAGGCACCCGCAAATGGTAGGACAGGTGATTTGGTGCATAGCCCACACTCTGTGGATTGGCACTAGCTTTACCCTCCTGACTTCCATTGGTTTGGTACTTCACCACCTGTTCGGAGTGTGGCACGGTGACAGGCGACTTCAGGCCCGTTTTGGCGAATCCTTTGAAACCATCAAATCTCGGACATCAATTTTGCCATTTTTGGCTATCCTCCAAAAACGTCAAACCCTTGATTTGCTTGAGTTCTTGCGCCCTTCCTATGTAGGTGTAGTCATTTTTACTACCCTGCTGTGGAAAATTCATCCTTTTTTGATGCGTGCGACTGGGAACATATACTGGTAGCATGATCCCTAGGATAGAAAAAATTTATTAATTTTTGAGGGATCATGGTGTTGTCCGTTAGCGAACGCACTTTTGCACAAGAGGTTTTTCAAGCGTCTACCCCCGTTTTAGTTCATTTTTGGGCGCCCTGGTGCGGTCTGTGCCGCGCGATCAACCCCACGCTCACAACATTTGAGGCACAGTGGGCAGGCAAAGTCAAGCTCCTAGGGGTGAATGCCGATGAAAGTTTGAAATTAGCCAACACTTATCGCCTGACAAGTCTCCCGACGCTGATTTTGTTTGAAGGGGACAAAGTTAGATTTAGATTTGAACATTACCAAGGACGGGAGGAACTGCGCCGGACTCTCGACTCCTGGATGCTGGCGACCTCTGGGGTATATGCCCCAACTCAACGGCTGCAACCCCAGGAAGCAGTCAACAGGTAGCATTTTTAAGTGCCATAGAGATTGTATCCCCGAATTATTAAAAACTTCGGGGATACAATCTTTATTGTGCAGTTAATATCAATTCCGGTTGCACCGGAGCAGCATCGATTAGCAGCTTAATATGTGTAATTTAGTTAACCGCCGAAATCCCCACAGTAACCGAAGCGGTATATCGATAATGCCCCCTACGCAGGATACTTCTAAAAAAATCAAGCATTTTTACCCATTAATGCAGGCTTGTGTGACAATTGTTTACAGTTTTGTCAATCTAGTAGAAACTTTAAACTTCATCAGTCATGGAACTGCTTTATCAATACGCTTGGCTGATTCCAGTCCTGCCACTGGCAGGCGCAATGCTAGTAGGTCTAGGCTTAATCACCTTTAACCAAGCCACCAACAAACTCCGGCAAGGGAATGCGATACTAATCGTCTCCACGCTCGGAGGGTCAATGGTACTCTCTTTCGCATTGTTGTGGAGTCAACTACAGGGTCACGCACCCTACACCCGCACTATTCAGTGGGCTTCTGCTGGGGACTTCTCGCTGAATATGGGCTATATCATTGACCCCCTGACTTCGGTCATGTTGGCGATCGTCACTACGGTCGCCTTTTTAGTGATGATTTATACCGATGGCTACATGGCTCACGATGACGGGTACGTGCGTTTTTACGCCTACCTGAGCATCTTCAGCGCCTCGATGCTAGGTCTAGTAGTCAGCCCCAACATCGTTCAGATTTACATCTTCTGGGAACTGGTAGGTATGTGTTCCTACCTGCTAGTGGGCTTTTGGTACGATCGCAAACCCGCTGCTGACGCCTGCCAAAAAGCCTTCGTCACCAACCGCGTCGGCGACTTCGGCCTGCTGCTGGGCATCCTCGGCATTTACTGGGCCACCGGCAGCTTTGAATTTAACGTGATGGGCGATCGCCTGCACTCCTTAGTCGAATCCGGTGCCCTGAGCGCCACTTTGGCCACCATCTTCGGAGTCCTGATATTTTTGGGGCCAGCCGCCAAATCCGCTCAATTCCCCCTCCACGTCTGGCTCCCAGACGCCATGGAAGGCCCGACACCGATTTCGGCCCTGATCCACGCCGCGACAATGGTAGCCGCCGGCGTCTTCCTGATTGCTCGGATGTACCCAGTATTTGAAGGGTTGCCAGCAGTCATGAATTTAATCGCCTGTACAGGCTGTTTTACGGCATTTATGGGCGCTTCGATCGCAATTACCCAAAATGACATCAAAAAAGGCTTAGCCTACTCCACCATCTCCCAATTGGGCTACATGGTGATGGCAATGGGCGTCGGCGCTTATAGTGCCGGACTGTTCCACTTGATGACTCACGCTTACTTCAAAGCGATGCTGTTCCTGTGTTCTGGTTCCGTGATTCACGGTATGGAAGATGTCGTCGGGCGCAACCCCGCCCTCGCTCAAGACATGAGAGTCATGGGCGGCTTGCGGAAATATATGCCGATTACCGCTACTTGCTTTTTAATCGGAAACTTAGCAATCTGCGGCATTCCGCCCTTTGCGGGTTTCTGGTCAAAAGACGAAATCCTCGCTCAAGCTTTTCAAGCAAATCCCGCTCTGTGGGCTGTGAGCTGGGTGACTGCCGGGATGACCGCGTTTTATATGTTCCGAATGTATTTCAGCACCTTTGAGGGCGAATTCCGGGGTAATGACAACGCGATCAAACAGCAACTTCTGCAACCTTTGGTTGCTTTCGGCCCAGGCGCGATGAATGTTAAGGAATTGGCAACAACTGGGGAAAGTCACGATGAACACGACCATTTCCCTCACGAATCTCCGTTAACAATGGCTCTGCCTTTAGTGGTGTTGGCAATACCTTCTGTGTTAATTGGTTTTGTGGGAACTCCGTTTGCTAATTATTTCGAGCAGTTTGTGCGTGCGCCTGGGGAGTCTCTCGAAGAAGTTTTGGAACACGCCGCCGAGTTCGATTTGACGGAATTTCTGATCATGGGTGGCAGCTCTGTGGGTATTGCTTTGTTGGGCATTACTTTGGCTTCCCTGATGTATTTGAGCCGGAAAATTGATGCTGGGGCGATCGCCCAAAAAATCAAACCACTTTACGAATTCTCCCTCAACAAGTGGTATCTCGACGACATCAACGAATTTCTGTTTGTCAAAGGCAGCCGCCGTTTAGCGCGGCAAGTCATGGAAGTAGATTTGCGAGTCGTCGATGGTGTGGTTAATTTGACTGGTTTTATCGCCCTGGTAACAGGCGAAGGACTCAAATACATTGAAAACGGTCGCGCTCAATTTTATGCCCTGATTGTGTTTGTCGCAGTTCTGGGTTTTGCGATCGTTTCGGGAGTCAGTTAAATCTGTAGGGACACGGAAATGCCCTTAGTGTCAACTTAACGTCAAACCAACCGTATCTTTTGTTGGTCTCGAAGTCTAGATCCCCCCTAACCCCCCTGGTGGGAGGGGGGAACAAGAGTATTCTCTCAAAGTCCCTCTGATGGAATAAGAGTATTCTCTCAAAGTCCCCCTACAACCAGGGGGATGCGAGGGGGATCTGAACTCAGCGTTCGACAAGAGATACAAAGGTTTTTAGAGTTAAGTTGACACGATTAAAAGTATTGTCATGAGCTTTTACGATTAAATTTTATAGCAATGCGGGCGATCGCTTCGGAATCTGTGGTACAGAGGCCAACGAACGTTTGAGCTAGGTTTGCGATCGATCTCAGAGGTGCCTCAAGTCAATCCCACCAGTAAGAAATAACGACTGCATCCTGAGCTTTTTGAGCGCTGTCACCCGAAAGCGATTCTTCAAGTCTGGCTCTCAGTCGGCGTTTGAGTTGCCAGCCATACTCCTCACTTGTTCCATCACATACTTCAACCGAGTCAGCCCGCCACTTCTTGCCAAAGTCTAAAAGCTGAGACACAGTTGTATCTCGGTTCTCTGTCAGCAAGTAAAGTGTGTCGGCTGGGTAGCGAATAAAATGGATGATGCTAGTTTCCGGCATCGGGCGATAATTAGCCATTGCTAACAGGGTATCGAGTACACCATTAAAGCTTAAACCTTGCTCATCGGGTGCAAATATTGGCTTGGAAAATATGAAGCTTGACCATAAAGAAGGGTGGTTAGCAAGGTCTGTAATGACTTCTTCACCATCAAATTGATTGAATTGGCGCTGCCAAACTAAAGCAGCGAATAGCTCTTGCGGAGTATAGGATTGGGCTATGGATTGGATTTTTTTTAATTCAAACATAGTAGTTTCTCCTTCTTAAATATCATCATAACTCAATACGGTCTAGTAGATTGTAGATTGTAGATTGTAGATTTTATCCCAATTTAAAAAAACCTTGCTACAAAAAAGAAATTAGAGGTTTTGACCTGTAGGGAAACGGCACTGCCGTATCCGGGGATTTATGAGCGTGACAGATAATTAATATACACTTAATAAACGTAGCAACATTTTGTAAAAATGGTATTAGATTGTAGATTGTAGATTGTAGATTGTAGATTGTAGATTGTAGATTGTAGATTGTAGATTGTAGATTGTAGATTGTAGATTGTAGATTGTAGATTGTAGATTGTAGATTGTAGATTTTAGGTTGAGCAAGCAATACACCTACCTGGAAGGAAAAGGATTGGAGTAATTACAGCAGATTGCAGATTTATTCGGTACATTCCAGAGTCCTGTAGGGACATGGCTGAGCCGATCGTCCCTACCTTCAAGTGTACCTCAAATACCTTACTCTGATTTTAATTTATCCCTACAAGAGAGAGGCTTTCAACCAATTCTTTTTGGTCAAAAAGCAGATATCACAATTCATCGGGGAAAAAAGCAGCACCGTTACCAGTGACTGTATTTACTACCAAAGCCCGATCGAGAAAATCGTTGCGTTGTTCACAAGAAGTCTCGGCAATCAGCAAACACCCGTGACACGCAGATCCATGCAGGAAGCGGTCTTCAGCCTCGCTCTCCGGCTCGTGTTGAGCGCACACAGGATCATTAGAGCAAAGCCTTCCTAACTCCAATGCACTGATTAGCAGCGATTCAATCCGCTTACCAACTTGCACCAAGCCGCCCAAAGTTCCATCATTACCAGATGTGCCGGTGTACAGCAAAATACCGTAGCCTGAATCCCCAGCATAAATGCGTTCGCGGATGGCACTAGCTGCGTAGCCACAATCCAGAGAAACAGCAGTAATTAACAGGTGAGATAGCGAGTGCAACATGATGTAAGGTAGCCCCGGAAACTTGGCTTTGTCTTCAGCAATACCTCTAGTTCTGCGCCATTTCTCGAAGCCTCGATATAACTCTTCACCTCTTTTATCAACAGTTGTTTGTTTCAGCCATTCATCAATTGCCTGTTTTTTAAAGCCGATAAATACACCTTCACCGCGATTTTCAATAGCTGGTACCCACGTGGGATCGATATCGAGTTCCGCCCGCCGCACATTGATATCTACTAATTCACCCTCAATATCCGGCATGGCTGCTTCAAAGCGAGTGAATCCAACTTGTGCAATGACTTCTCGGAGTCGGTGCACTAAAATAATCCGCTCAATGCGGGTTGCTAAAAGAGGATTTAATTCGTCTAATTTACGAGCGCGGGCATAAAAATCTCCTTCTGGTACATCTTCCCCGACTTCATCAGGACTAGCTAGTAAAGTTTCTATTTCTACTTGCTTAATGCTCTTTCTTGTATTAGCAACTCCTTCCTTTCGCCGCTGTATCTCAGCCCAAACAGCATCATCACTCAACCCCTCTAAAGCATTACGAACTTTTTGTTTTTTGCGATCGTTTTTGATATCATTTAAGTTTTCAGCATATTGCAGAAAATCTTCATAGACTTGGTTGACGGCTTCCCGGAGTTTAGCGTCGGAGTCTGGTAGAGAAATTACGCTGAGGATTTGGGCAAAATAGGCGTTACTAGCCGATCGCACTAACAGTCGATTATACAACGGGCGATCGTCCCTAGAGACACAAAGTTCTTGAGCAGCAGGGCCCAGCCAAGGGCGCTCTCCCAAACACCGGCCCAGTACCTTAGAATACGACACAGTAGCATCAGCAAGGGGGCGACGGGCTTTGCAAGCCTCGCAGCGGACGAAGATTTCAGCAAAATCATTGCCAGAACCGCTTTCATCCAGCCACAATTGGCCTCGGCATCTCGCATCCAAATTGTTATGGACGAAAGCAGACCAATTGATATCGCTAATATGTCCGTTGGCGCAAGCTTGCACGAAACGCACCGGCACAACAGGCTTTTTCTTCCTCTCAGAATTAAGGTATTTTCCCTTAACTAAACTGGCCGAACTAATTAATGGTCTGGTGCGGTATTCTTTGCCACTCTTAGCCTTCCAAATGTCATCATCTTGCGCTACAAACCAAGTAGGAAATGTGAACACTGTGATACCCGTGCGAGGCGCGCTGGAGTCTTGTGTATCTACAGGAGGAGCGTACAAGGCAACAACACTGCCCGGTTCGAGGCCGAGAATTGCCACAACTCTTTCTTCCAAACGTTCTTCGTAGATCCGCAATTTATCGCCCCGCCAGTAATTCAATCCGCCGATAATAATTGAATCGTTGGGTAAATCCACCATTGCGCCCGGCCCGAAGGTGCTTAAAATTTGACTTTGGCGAATTTGTCCTGATGGAATTTTCATATTAATTGTAGTTAGGTTTTCATTCAGTTGACAGTTGATGGTTGATGGTTGATGGTTGACTGTTGACTGTTGATGGTTGATGGTTGATGGTTGATGGTTGACTGTTGACTGTTGATGGTTGATGGTTGATGGTTGATGGTTGATGGTTGATGGTTGACTGTTGACAGTTGATGGTTGATGGTTGACAGCACTTGACCTAAAAGGAATAGGATTGGAGTAATAGACCTCTTGCAAAAGTCCTTTTAATCAAATTTTCGGACGGGCAAGATGCCCATCCCACAAGAGAATTTTTTTTGTGGAACAGGCATCTTGCCCGTCCCACAAAAAACATTTTTTCTTGTGGAACAGGCATCTTGCCTGTTACAAAATTTGATTAAAATGAATTTTGCAAGAGGTCTAATAGACAAAATTGCAAAAATTCTAAAGCATCTTGAAATTATCGGTGTTAATCTCTGTTTATCTGCCCTTAATCTGCACTCTATCGATCGCAATTTGATACAATTTCATCTATAGCAATCCTAAATAGACCTCTTGCAAAAGTCCTTTTAATCAAATTTTCGGACGGGCAAGATGCCCATCCCACAAGAGAAAAAATTTTTGTGGGATGGGCATCTTGCCCGTCCCAGGTATTTTTGCAATCTTGTCTAATCATTATCCAGTCCGTTCATCGGTGTAATTTTTGTAGGGGCAACCCCCCGTGGTTGCCCTCTTTAGTTGACTCTGGGGGTAGGCATTCTTGGCACTACCCCTACAAATATGTACAAATCATTTAGGATTGCTATAATCTTCGTCATTCATATCTAAATCATCTAATTTTTTTACCCATAAATTGACAACTGGTTCTACATCTCTCAAACTACGCTGCGCTTTAAACTTTCTAGCAGATTGCGGTTGTCTCTGCAAGTCTGGGTCAAGAGGGTCAAATAATAAAGGCGGTGCAAGTCCTACTTCTTGCTGATATTGCAAACTGCCTTTTTCCTTGGCAATTTGTTCCCAAGTGTCGAGCAAATCGTTGACTCGATCTTTGATTTTCGATCGCAATTCTTCAATTTCTCTGGGTTCTCGGTCTTGGTCGTGAATCACCGATCGCTCGGCAATGATATCCGCCACAAAATCTAAGTTTGAGCGCTCTTCTACAATTTTGACTGCATTTGAAGGCGCGGTCATTTCTGGATGACCTAGACGCGCTAGAGCCACCGTAATAGCAGCAATTCCCCGATCGATCGCGCGGGGAGAAAAAGGCGTGACGCTGGTGGCTTCCACGGCGCGGTAAAAAGTGTTGTGCCACGCCCCGAAACGCTCGTAGTGCGATCGATCGCGCGGTCGGTGTATATTTAACAGTGCTAGCACTAATCCCGGCCGTTGTTCGTCTCGCCCAACCCGCGAGGTTGCTTGAATGTACTCGGCCGCTGTTTTGGGCTGTCCTAATACGACCATTAATCCGAGGCGAGTGATATCCAAACCCACAGATATCATATTAGTTGCTAAAGCCACATCTACCCGGTCTTTATCCGAAAAAGCTAAGGCCAAACGGCGCTTTGCTTCGGAAACTTGGCTGGTATCAACGCGAGAAGTTAATTCTAAAGGTTCGTCGTTAATGGTGCGGTTAACAAAACATCCTTCCTGCTCATTTTCCCGTTTTCTCTGGTGATATCCTAACAATCGAGATTTAACTTCATCTTCGACAATCCGGCGACTTCCCCCCAGTTCGCGCAGAGAGTTAAAATAACCCAATAAGGTCATGTAAGAGTCTGCTGGATTGTTTTTATTTCTCGCGCCACCGTTGGCATTCCAATCTTTTTGGGCGGCACCCAACACAGCTACATAAGTCCGCAGCAAGATAACTTTTAAGCTGCGACCTTGGGCGGCAATGCCCATATAAGTGCGGGGGTTTTGTTCGGTGGCGGGGACTGTTTTAGCGAAGAATGAATCGCGGCGGTCTGGGCCTGGAGGCGGAAAAACTTCGACTTTGGTGCGACCAAATAAGGCACGAATTTGTTTGGTTGCTCGCCGGACTGTGGCGGTGGAAGCGACTATTTTAGGGTAAATCTTTTTACCATCTTTGTCAATAGCTGATAAGGCATCAATTGCTGTTTCATAAAGCCCGACCATTGTGCCTAATGGCCCGGAAATTAAATGCAATTCATCTTGGATAATTAAATCTGGTGGTAGCAGAGGTTTTTCGAGGGTGCGACCGATGCCGATCGCACTTGGGCCGTAAAATCCATTGCGATCGTAGCGATCGACCTTTCCGAACAAAGCCCCAGTTTCTCCGACCCAAGGTAAGTTAGCAAATTTATCGACGGTGGCGATGATAAAGCAAGGAATCCGGCGATAAATCGGGTCGTCAACCGCAACAATTGGTAGGGAATTACCCCCCTTAAAGGTACATGGCGGTTGGCCGTTGGGAAGGCGTTTGCGGTTGTTGCAAAGGATTTTGAGATCCGTGGGATTGTCTGCATTGGGGAATAATTTAAAGGAGTCGCGGGTGAATTTTTCGCCGCACCAAGGGCAGTTTTCTAAGGGAATGGGTGAGGGTTTGTGGCGATCGTCATTTTGATAAGCCGTAGTCCGGGTACGCGCACTTTCTGGGTTGTTATCTCCTTTCCGTCCCATCCGGTTGGGAGTGGCTGCTTGTCCCACCCACAACCCGATTTCAAAGGGCCAAGTACCCAGTTTTTGCTCATCCTTTTGGCGTTCTAATTCTAAGGCGCAAATCAGTGTTGCGGCGCGGCTGAGTTGGTCTAAAGTCAGAAGTCGTAAAGTGTAGCGCATTAACACACTAACTCCGGCCCCGCTAATTCCCGGATTTCGCAATCGCCGCAGCACTAATGTAAATGCAGCTAATCCTAAATAAGCTTCAGTTTTGCCGCCGCCTGTGGGGAAAAATAGCAAATCAACGATTTCTCGATCGCCCTTTTCGGGCTCCGCAATCCCAGTTAAGTTCATCAACAAAAATGCTAGCTGAAATAGCCGCCATTTCGGGGGCTTGATTGCTGCGGGGTTTTTCTCGCTGTCACTGTCGTGGGTGGCCCGTTGGCGGATCGAAATCGCGATCGCCCGATTAGCAATTATAAACGCCTCGAACACTTCCGGGTCATCCAAAGCATCGAGGCCGCCAGCAATGCGATCGCGCGCGACTTGAGCCCGATTGAGCAAATCTTCGGCAATTTGAGCTCGGTTGGATGCGAGATCAAACTTATACCGCTGATCTGTAATCCAATCCCCGTAAGCTGTTACCATAGGTTCTAGCATCGATCGCAAAACTGCTGGAGTGGATGCAGAGGCGATCGCCTCAATTTCCAATTCAATTTCCGGTATATCGGCTGCGATCGTTTTTTCTACATCAGCCGTCGGTATCCAAGCAGTGCGAATTTCGTTACAGATCAGGCCGGGGTTGACAAGGGCGATCGCCGAAACGTTATGGCCCACAGCATATTCACAATCATCCCGATACTGTAAATCCGCCACCTTTTCATCCCAATCATCATCGGTTTGTTCCCGCAAATTCGGGCGGGCGACGAGAGAATAAGGCGTTTCAATAGTTAAATTTGTTTGGAATATATAGGTTGTATCTCGCAAAAAGTCATCCTTTGTGGGAGTGCGGTGATTGACAATAAAAGCTGAGACAGAACGAGTTCCGGGCGGTAATTTAGTCTGAGACAATACCGGGCGAGTGGAAACAACCAATTTTAATCCGCCGCTGTTGGGAATCTCAAAATCGTAGGGTAAGGTACTGTTTTTAATCGGGACATCAAATGGTACCCGGTGAAGTTTTCGCAGCCAAGAACTAGAGGCCAGAATTTGTAATTTGCTTTCGGCTTTGTCCTCTGTTTCTACTTTGTCCTCTGTTTCTACTGTTTCAACTTTGTCCTCTGTTTCTACTTTGTCCTCTGTTTCTACTTTTTCTACTTTGTCATCTGTTTCTTCGGCTTCTTCTGCTTTTTCTTCTTTGGGAATCGGGGAGTAGTCGCCCCAAGATGCGATCGCCCGAAAGTGAGTTGCTTGTTCGGGAACCAGGAAACTCAACCCCATTGACGAGGGGAAAAAAGCTCTACGCGCCGAGGATTTTTCCGGGGTATTTTGATCGTCACCAGAACTAGGGCGGCTGAGTTCATCTAATTCGTCGTTGCTGGTATTGTCACTGCGCTGTTCGAGGCCCGCCCCGTAAGGTACGAGAAAACCCGTCAGATACCACCGAGACGGCGGCTGGTTGATGATTTCTGCCGCATGGGCTTCGTCATCAGGCGTGGGGCCGATCAGGTCGAGTTGCAAAGCATCGATCAGGTGTTGGCGGACTTCGGCGGGAGTTGTCATAGCAGTTAGTAGAGTGCGTCAGACCCCAATATTTTCTCACATTACTGATATTTTTTTACCTAATGCAGGCTACCAATAAAATGCGATCGCCGACAAATTAGGTAAAAAACCCGGTTTCTTGAGTCTTGGACGCAGAGATAGTCAGAAACCGGGTTTTTGGAGAAAATCCTTGGTTTTCGCCGACAAATTAGGTAATGCCAATTAAAAAAAACATTGCTACAAAAAATAAATTAGAGGTTTTTACCTGTAGGGACACGGCACTGCCGTCTCCGGCAATTTATGATAATGACAGATAATGTATATACACTTAATGGGCGTAGCAACAATTTGTCACGCATGGTATAAAAACCCGGTTTCTTGAGTCTTGGACATTATTGTTATGTGGTAACAACGACTTGAGCCGGTGACAGAAAAGCTAAGATGATATCGTTTTGAGGAATGCCTTCCTCAATTAAATCTTGGGTAATGCCGCATTCCATACCATCATATTCAATGTATATTTTACCAGCTTCCAACGTGATATAAATGAGGTTCCCTCGGATTCGCCGCCCCCGATCCCAACCAACTTGCATCAGGGCGTAGCGATCGCGAGTTTCGTCAAACACGGGATCGAGTCGGATCTCTCCGTGAGAAGGCTTTAATTGGGCATATTTCCCGATTACCTGTTTGACAATTTCTCGGTAGTTTGTTGCATTATCCGTTAAGTTATCCATTGTTGAACCTCTATTTTTTCTAAATCGATTACTACCAAATTTAAGGGTATTTCTGTAATGGCGAGTTCGCCAATAGGTTCGTTGAAAATGCCGTTATAGGCCCGACTGGGAACGGCTAAATAAATTATCCGTTCTGGGTCAACTTGGCTTAGCAATAACCGATAGAGTATATATTGACCAATAGCTTGTTCCAGATCTGCAATAGGTGACGCTCCTCGAAATTCTTTAATTTCAATGGCGATGCGAGTATTTTCTCGCTTTGCGCCAATAAAACGCCCTTCTATTTTATTGTAGACTTCGGACGCTGACACTGCCAAGTCTACAAAGAGAAATCGCTCTCCGTAAGAAATTACATAGGGGTCGTTAGTGATTTCCCAACCATCTTTTATCAGCGCTTCTTTAACGATATTATGGATTGTATCTCTTGCCGGCATTCTTTCCTCAAATTGTCTCGGTTCGCTTTTGCTGAGTTGATGTAATTATTTGTAAATTTTGGCGAATATGTCAATTTTTTTTAACAACTTGACAAAGTAGGGAATAATGTGTTATTGCAAACACCCCAAGCTGAACTAAACTCCTATTTGTGTGATAATTGCAATTACAGCAGTTCCCGCTGTTATGAAACACGGTAGGGACACGGCATTGCCGTGTCCCTACGAGGATTGAACGATAAGTGGGTGTACCTCATAACAGCGGTTTTCGCTGTATATCACAGATGAGATTTGCATAGAGGGAGGCAAAGCAGTGACAAGCAGATATAGTATCGTTCAATACGTCCCCAATCCCATCACTGATGAACGGATTAACATTGGGGTTGTGGCTAACGGTCAACCTTACTTTGCCGCCCACGGAATATCTTTTGAGGTTCAAATTCCTGAAAGTCTCCAAGATTCTCTTTCTTGGATGATTTCAGATGTTAAAGAATCAGACTCTACATTCCCTATAGCAATTATCGCACTTCCCCCAAAACAAGAATGGCCGGATTACTATCAATAAGTAGGGTGTGTCGCCCTTAAAAATCTCTGCATCAAAATCCACAATCTTATAGGGACACACCAGGTATTTTGCAAACAAACCCCAAAATATATTGTATAGCAACCGCCAATAAAATTAGGACAAATTTTAGGATTGTACATTTTTATTTCTGAAAAAATTCTCTCTACAAAAAACATCCCAAAATCCTGTAGGGGCGGGTTCACCAACCATATATGAAACCCACAAACAATCTCATAAACCCGCCCCATCCCCACCATTATTTACATCAACATTTTACCGAGAAATTTACGGTACATTTTAATTGTTGGTGGGCGGGGGCGGGTTTACGAGATTATTCACTTTGAGCATAAATGGTTGGCGATGGGAACCCCTACAAATTGGGTTGATAATAGTAACTAAACTGAATCACTCCCAAATTCTTGACTAACAGCGATAATTTCCTCCCTGACGCACCCTACAAACTACAAACTATCAGGAAAACCAGTAATACTAGGCGTATCCGCAACCTTTTTCCGAGATTTAGCAACAGTCTTCTTACCTCCTTTCACCTTCCCCTCGGCCGCTTTCCCTCCCAGAACTTCCTCCTGAGAACGCTGGAGATTCAACTCCAGCAACCTCGCTAAAACTTCATCGTGGATTTCTTCGGGCCAGCGATACCGCCAAGGCTTTTTCTTCTGGCGTTTGCTACTTCCTTCCTCCTCTTCTTCATCTTCATAGTCGAGTAAAAACTCGCAGTCGGTGGCGATATCTTCCCACCCGTAAGCATCGAGGACTATTCTATCCATTTCCCCGTGCAGTTGGCGCAGTTTGATGATATCCGGGTGGCGTTCGTCGGGGTTGTGGAAGCGGTTGTAGGTTTCCGTGAGTCCCTGGTTGTTGCGTACCATTAATTCGGCGCGATATTCGTAGTAGGTTTTGCCGATTTCTTCTAATTGGCTGTTGGTTTCCCAATTGGAGGGGAAGGGGAAGGTTTCAAAGCAGTCTGTGGGAGAGTAGTTTAAATCATCCTTCATGGTTGAAGAAAAAAACCAAGCCCAAATTTCATGAATTCGACTCTGAAGAACGATAAATGCTGAATAATTGCGTAAAGCAAAGACATTCAGCTTATGAGAATAAACCATTGCAGTTGGCAAAAATGCAAAGGACAGATATTTGCTGACAATGCAACAAACTAACACACGATCGCAATTGGCGATCGTTTTATAAAGAGCCAGTTGTTTTTCTGCATATTGCCACCAACGAGTCCGATAAACATCACGTTTCAATGGATCGCGCTGAGGCTTAACTTTTTCCTCTACAATCCTCATCAAATCTGGATATTCCCAAGCCTCAGCCTCACTCATCTCTCCAAAATTAATCACATAACGATGATGAGTGTGAGTCGGACTAGAATTAACTTCCTCACCGCCAATATAAGGAAAAATTCGCTCTTGATATTTAGGATTTTCTGGAATCAAGCGGTGCATTTCTGCGATTGGTGTCGCCTCCGGGTTAGAATTATCAAAAGTAAAACCCATCCCTAAAACATAGCTACCGATAAAACTCTTATTTGCATTAGCTAACAAAACCTTTGGATCGGCATTTCCTCCCGCATGAAACAGAAACGCCGAAATTTTAGAAACAGGTTTCCCGTCTAGTGTAGGGTGTGTCGCTGCGAGAGATATTCGAGACAAATCGAGATTTTCAGTAGCGACGCACCTGACTGTTTCATTTGTCAGTTGCATCTCTGTAGGGTGCGTCGCCACGAGAGATATTCGAGACAAATCGAGATTTTCAGTAGCGACGCACCTAACTTTTTGAATATGAACAACACTCACAACCACCGCCGCTAATCCCGGCCACTTAAACCGCTTTGTCGCATTGTAAATTATCCCACCATTTTCACAGATAAACCTTAAACCAGTGCTACGAGTGTCACCTTGAGCAATAGTATTAGTAGCAATTAAACCAAAACAGCCCGAATTTCTCAAAATGGTAAAAGCACGTCTAAAAAAATGCGCTACTAAATCCCCATTACTATTTGTTTCAGGATTGACTACAGGCAACCAATCTCTGTAACCATCACCTAAAATTGTACTAATACGCTTACCTCCCAAAAACGGTGGATTCCCGATAATCGCATCAAACCCCGGATTTTCCCGATCAAACACCTCTGGAAACTCAATCTCCCAATTAAACGGCGCAATCGGCTTATCCAACTGCCGCAAACTTTCAGCAATATCTGCTATCCGGCTTGCATCCACAATTCCAGAACGCCAATCATTAACCTCCTGCGAAAACTCAACTCTTTTCTGCTTCCGTTCCTTATCCTTATCCGCAGCAAAAAAAGCAGCAATCGCCACATTTCCCATCAACCTAGCTTCCTGCAATTCCACTTCAGCCAGTTCAAACCGTTCTCGTTTTTCCGCATCGCGATTATCGGCCAACTTACCAATCTCATCCCGATAAATCCTAGCTTGTTCCACACTATCTTTCAACAACGACAACAAAGGCGCATGATAAATATCACTCACCTTCACAAACTCCCCAATTTCCCCACGAGTCAACCCCACCAAAGAATCGCCACATTTCAAAGCATGATCCAAAAAAGTAAACGGATGTTCCTTCGCCAAAGTCACCAACCACAGCGACAACTTCGCCAAATTAGTAGCAAACGGATTTTTATCAACACCATACAAACACCGTTGCGCCACCAACCTGCGCGCATACAACAAAGGATACTCATCAACGGGAATTTCCGGCAAACAATTTTGCTGATTCCAAACATCCACCAACTTCTCAGCCAACTGACGGCAAGTTTCCACCAAAAACGCCCCCGAACCCATCGCTAAATCGCAAACTTTCAACTCCAAAATTTGCTCGGGCGTAGCATTTTCTCCCAATCCAGCTAATATCGGTCTGAGAGTTTCCCGAACAATAGGTTCCGTCATCGCCCGCGGCGTATAATGGGAACCGCTGCGTCGCCGTTCCTCTCCCGGTTGCAAATAAAGAGCACCAACTGGCATTAAAGTCGGAGTTTGCGGCGACACTTTGCGCCCCAAAGCTGCTACAATATCAGCAGCAGTTTTCCCTTCCTTTAATTGCTTGACAGAATTCCCCGAAATCTCGCATCCCGCCACTTCCTTTAAATATTTAGCACGGTCAATTCCCTTAGTTTTGAGAATTTCCTCAATGCTAACGACAACCGTCACCGAACTTTTGGAACTTTTCGGCTTACTCCACACACCAATCGATAAACTCTCGGCCCGTTCGACTTCGTAACCCATCACCGCCTCGTAAACCGACCCAATTTGTTCGACATCAAGAGCACGGTAAGAAAGTCTTTCTCCGTCCAAAATCAACAACTTATTTAATACGCGAAAAATCACGCCATCAGCAATCCGCGGCACTTCTGTAAAGTGCGAATCAGAACCCCCATTTTTAAGGGAGGCTGGGGGGATTTCTTGCTGTGGTCGCCAACCTAAAAACGGATATTCATCCGGGTCAAATAACTGACCATGACGGGCCGGCAAATAGTTAGGTAAATGGCCGCCACCATCATAAACCAAGCGAAACAAACTCAATAACCACGCCCAAGCGCCATACCTTTGATCCATCGTATCGGGATAATTCCCCGCATCAAGTTGTAACCTTTCATAGAGTCCCGTCACCGCATAATTCCGCGTATAAACCGAATCTTGAGGCATCAAACCCTCATCTTCGGCGTACAATAAAAACACCAACCGCATCAAAGTAGTAATCAATCCGCCATAAATATACTGCGGTTTGGTGAGAGCAATTTCACTCAATAACTTGCCATTACAGGCCTCATCCGCCGTCTGAAATCCCCGCAGCAATTCCCACAGCGCCTCTAAAACCTGTTCGGCTAATTTAATCGAAACTTCGCTTTGATATTTGCGGCTTTCGTGCAACAATGCTGGTAAGCGGTGTTCTGTTGAAACGACAAACAGGCGATCGCAACCTAACAACATTACCATCGCACTTAAAATCGGGCGGCCGGCCACTTCACCCATCGCCGCCACCGGAAAAGTCAGATATCCCGACGATTCACCACGCGGCGCGTACACCAAACGCAACAGCGAACCGTTGCACAATAACCCCACATTAACGCCAGTTTCCCGCAACAACCGTTCAAATTTTGCCTGTGGCGCTGCATTCCACCGCCCAGATTTGTCTGCTTCTGCATCTAACTCATCAAAAGCGCGAGTATTTTCAATAATTTGGATTAATAAAGAAGGGCGATTGCTATCAGGATCTAAAACAATATAAGTAGGTTGTAAAATCTCGCCATATTCAGGAAGCGCCACAGTAAACTCTGTCGCAATCTCTTCCACCAAATCGTAAGGTTCCCACCCCAAAACCTCGGTCACAAATGCTGGAAAATCCGAAATTAATTCTTGACTGTTGTCGGTATTTGTGGTAAGAATGTTTTGAAAAGTTTGCTGCAATTCAACGATATTGAGATTCGGCACGCACTGAAATTTGACCAAGGCGGGAGGCGACACTACAAGTCCCACAGGTTGCAGAAATCCCAACCATTCTTTATGCTTGATTAATTCTGGGTCTTGTGCCATTGTTCCCCCTGTATCAATTTCTTTTAATTAATTGTATAGTACACCAGAAAGGTAGGGACACGGCAGTGCCCATTGGTGTCAACTTAAGGTCAAACCCAGTCAGAAACTGTTGTTTGACTATTAAATCTAGATCCCCCCTAGCCCCCCTTAAGAAGGGGGGGACAAGAGTGTTTTCAAAGTCCCCCTTCTTAAGGGGGATTTAGGGGGATCGAAAGGCTTTGACGTTAGTTTTTAAAGTTGTGTGTACACAGTAGCCTTAAAAAGGGGGGGACAAGAAAACTCTCAAAGTCCCCCTTCTTAAGGGGGATTTAGGGGGATCTCCGAGGCATAAATAGTCTTAAGTAAACCGTATTGAGATATAGTCGCAGTTTCAACCGCCCAGGTTTTCAACCCGCTTGGAGTGGGTTTTGCTGGTATCGACATGGTTTCAACCGCCTAATCTTTTGACTACCCGGACACGGGATATAAATACATTAAACCAACAGGTTCAACTCGCACCGCTTTCACCTGATAAATTGCTTCAATTCGGGCCGGTTCTTTAACCAACTCTTGACCCAAACTTTGCAATCGCTTGTCCCAGTAACGCCTGTCAGCATCGACTTGTCGCTGTTCATCTTCGGGGAAAAGAGATAACTGAATAGCTTTCGTTTCATCTTGCTGTGCTGTAATCCGCTTTTGTTGCTGTTCTAGAATTGCCTTCATTTCAGCAGATTCTTTAACACCCCGTTCCATCAATTTCTTCTTAGCCCTTTCGGTCAATATATCCGCCCGATTTTCTAAGTGTGAAATCAACTCCTCGACATCCTGCAAAACACTTGATTGCAGGCGAATTTTCACCCCTTCCGAAACTTCTCGCAATCGCGGATTCGCCAAAGAATCCTCTAACAACTTTAACACATTTCCCTTCTCATTTTCCCCAAAAGGTTTCAGCTTTTTTCGTCCTCTAATTGCGGGGTCAATCCACTCCGCAGCCACCGCAATTACCTCATCGTGCAATCGCGTAGCACCTTCACCATAAAGCGACAATCTCCCCAAAGCAATTACTTTAGGAACTGGGTCATCTGTGAGACAAACACAAGCGCGAGTTAACTCATCATGCAGAAATCCTTGTGCTAGAAATCTCCCCAACAATCGCTGCACAATTTTGTGTTCCAAATGCAAGTGTACCACTTCACCATCCAGAGAACCCGGATCTCGAAAAACTACTGGTCGAATAGGAGATTCCCGCCGCCAATCCCAGAGTTTTTGACTTCTTTGGCGAGGTTTTCTTAAGGTATCCAGTGTCACAGTCCAAGTAGGATCTGCCCCCACTCGTTGGTCGAGGGCGGGAATTTCCCATTTCGCTGTTTCGGCATTTTGACTTGCTGCGATTAAATCCAGCGGTTTGAGTTGTTGCGCGCCTAATATTTCCAAAGACGCGGAGATGGCATTTCGGAAATGGCGGTCATCTAAACCTAACCAATCCTGGGATTTTTTCAACATTTCTTGGAGTTCAGCAATCTGTTTGGTCAAATCTTGTTTTCGCAGACAAATTTCCTCTAATTCTTCGTTAATTATATTGAGGTTGTGGGGTGCGTCGGAATTGATTGTTTCTGAACTACCGCTGGCATTTGGGCTGACCGAAACTACGGGTATTTGGGCAATTGATTGGGTAATTTTCCCTAATTCTGTATGGATAATCCCATTTTGCATCAAACGAGAAATCCTTTTTTCAACAACTGGGGTCAAGGTTCCCAATTCTGATTGAATAGTTTTTGTTTTTTGAATTAATACTTCTAAAACTCTGTCTTCGGCTCGTTGCGGCAAGACAAAGTAGTGGCAGGAAACAACGGGCGAGCGTTGCAATTTGCGATCGATCCGACCGTTGCGCTGTTCCATGCGGCTGGGATTCCAAGGTATATCAAAGTGGAATAAATCTGCACAATAATTTTGCAAGTTTATGCCTTCCCGCGCGGCATCGGTAGCAATGAGAATCCGCAGGGGATGGGTAGCCGGGTCGCTGTTAAATGCTTGTTTAATTTCCTCGCGCCGTTCTTCACCAATGCCACCATGAAAAACATCAATTCGTTGG
The DNA here is from genome assembly GCA_020883125.1 of Microcoleus sp. CAWBG506. Classification (GTDB taxonomy): domain Bacteria; phylum Cyanobacteriota; class Cyanobacteriia; order Cyanobacteriales; family Microcoleaceae; genus Microcoleus. Next base: position 20,881 of record JAHREW010000009.1, on the reverse strand, counting down.
TGTTCTAGGTGAGAATTAGCGCAGGCTGATTGTAACTGCTGTTGCAGGTAGCGCTTGGTATCTGTATATTCTGTAAAAATTAGGACTCGACGTTCTAACCATTGAGCATTCGGTTGCCCTAAATCGGGACAGAGGTGTTGTTTAATCCAGTTAATTAAACTGATAATTTTCGGGTCTGGTTGATAGCGAGCAGCATTGGCAATTTCTGCCATTTGCTCTAAGATATCTTGTTCTTGCTGTGTAATTTGTGATAAACTGTTGGCAGTAGCTGTTGCCATTTGTGCGTCTTCTTCTGCCTGGACTTCTGTTTCTGGCAGTTCCGCGCGATCGTCATCACTTCCAACAGATTCTGACAGTAGTTGCAAGCGTTCTAACCGCAAAACTGGCTGTTTAGCTCCTGGTTTTGCTAAAGTATCTCGGTGTACTTTCAATGTGCGAGCAAAGGCTTCGATGGATGATAGTAAGCGCTTTTGCAAATTAATAATCACTAACATTGCTGCTGCTTGCTTGCTGCGAGATTCACTTTGCAAGCGTTGTTCTCGCAACTGGCGATAGTCTTGCAACAACCGCGAAAGTTCTAATTCTGGTGCGGTTTCCGGCAGATTATCTACGAGAATCGGTATGATTTCTCGTTTGGGAAAGTCATCGCCAATTTCGCGTAAATCTCGTTTGAGGCGGCGCACCATTACTGAGTCAAGGATTTTGCGATCGCGCACGGTAACTCCCCGGCAAAACCGCTGCGGATCTAAAATCTCTAACAAGGCTGCAAAGCTATTAGAATGACCGTTGTGGGGCGTGGCCGATAAAAATAATTTATGTTCAAAACATGGCGCCAACTCCCGCACGGTGCGAGTTAACTGGGAATCAATGGCATATTTAGCACCGCTGGCCGGGGCGGCATTATGTGCTTCATCTAAAATCAACATGGATGCGGGGGCAAATTGTCCTAACCAATCTCGCAGGGGGGCGGTGTAGGTTTCGTCTCTGAGCAAGGCATGGGAGATAATAAAACGGGTGTGTGTTGTCCAAGGGTTGATGCCATATCCGCGATCGCGCCGACAGTTAGCAACGAACTCGCGATCGTAGATAATGAAGCTAAGCCCAAACCGATTTTCCATTTCCTCTTGCCACTGTCGCACCACCGAAGGCGGACAAGAAATTACCACCCGCCGCACCTTTTGACGAATCAGCATTTCCCGCAAAATCAATCCCGCCTCAATGGTTTTTCCCAATCCTACATCGTCAGCAATGAATAGCCCCACCCTCGGCATGAGTAAGGCTTTGCGAAGGGGTTCTAATTGGTAAGCTTTAACTTCGATACCGGCTCGATATGGGGACTGAAATAGCTTCGGTTCGGTAGATGTGACGCAGTTCCAGCGTAGAGTGTGGAGGTAAGCTGAGAACAGTTGAGGATTGTCAAATCCCCGCCGCGCGACGGGTTCCCAAGAGTTATTGCCGATCGCAATTGCGTCAATTTCTCTCTCCCACAGGACTTCTAAGGATTCTCCCAAAGCGTCATCTTCCAAGCAAGACAGGCGCACTAAGGTGTCTGTTTCCTCCGAAAACTTGGGTGTAACTTCTTCGACGAGGTATTGGCGCGATCGCACTTTGACAATTTGCCCTATTTTTAGCTGCATTATGCTATGGTATTTCTCTGAAAATTAGAATTCTAACTACTCAATTTTAGGGCAATGCGGGCGATCGCTTTTTAGTTGTTGGTGCGCTCTGGTAAGATAATTCGTAACAAAACTCGGCTTCCTTTGCGTCAAACAACTGCTGTCGTGTTGCGGAGGATGCTGTTTGTTAGGTTTTAGCTTTGTTTGGGCGATCGCACTGATTGATAATTTTCTTGAATTTCGGTATCATTAACAAGATCGCACTGATTGATAATTTTCTTGAATTTCGGTATCATCAATAAGTCGGTTTTAATTGAACAGATAAATTGCCATATATTAGTCTAAGAGTAACTCGTATGTTTCCCAGTCCATCGCATCATCTGGGAACAGGGATAATTGCCCAGGCGAGATATTTGATTGACGGCGATTGTGGTAAGACAAGTGGCAGGCCCTGCAAAGGGCAATTAAGTTTTCTAAGCGATTGTCTTCCGGTATCCGATTGCGGTGGTGTACTGTTAAAGTTAATTTTAAGCGTTCTGACGAAAGTTAAGTCGCTTGAAGTACCGGATCGCAGGCGATGTTGGAGCAAGAACTTAAGGAAGCACAGCGATTGGGAAGCAAATAAAAACTCACATCCGGTCTTGGCAGAATTACATCCCTCAATTGAGGGGTGTAAAAAGATATAAGCTTAATCCCTTCCTGCCATTTTTTACTCTGAGCAAGTCGAAAATATGACTAGAAAATGACTAGAAATTAAAGAGGCAAGACTAAGCAATCTCAACGGTCAGGATGTAAATAAGTTGAATGACCAGACGATTCCTAGAATTTGAATGAGTAATGGCTGAAAGTATTAGTGGTTGGTAACTTTATAAAGAGAGTATAAAATTTAGAGCAAACTTGCCAAAATATGTTTAAACCTAATAATTGATGGATAATTTTTAAACGCAATGGATACAGCTAACTTTCCCTGGTTAACAACAACAATCCTGTTTCCTATTGCTGCGGCTTTGCTGATTCCTTTAATTCCCGATAAGGATGGCAAGACGGTGCGGTGGTATGCTCTGATTGTCGGTTTGATTGATTTTGCCCTGCTTGTTGACGCTTTTTACACTCAGTACGACTTCAGCAATCCGGGACTGCAACTGGTAGAAAGTTATACTTGGGTACAGCAACTGGATTTGAATTGGTCCGTCGGTGCTGATGGTTTGTCGATGCCGCTGATTTTGCTGACGGGTTTTATTACTACCCTAGCGACTTTAGCTGCTTGGCCAGTTACGTTTAAACCGAAGCTATTTTACTTTTTGATGCTGATCATGTACGGCGGCCAAATCGCAGTTTTTGCCGTGCAGGATATGTTGCTGTTTTTCCTGGTTTGGGAATTGGAATTAGTGCCCATTTACCTGATTTTGTCCATCTGGGGTGGTAAAAAACGGCTCTATGCAGCAACTAAGTTTATTCTGTACACGGCGGGCGGTTCGCTGTTTATTTTGGTTGGTGCGCTGACGATGGCGTTTTATGGCGATACGGTGACTTTTGATATGCGGGCGATCGCACTTAAAGACTTCGCCCCCAATATCGAATTGCTACTATACGCAGGTTTCCTAATAGCTTACGGTGTCAAACTGCCGATTTTCCCCCTACACACTTGGCTCCCCGACGCTCACGGCGAAGCCACCGCACCAGCCCATATGTTGCTAGCAGGAATTCTGCTAAAAATGGGCGGTTATGCTTTGCTCAGAATGAATGCGGGAATGCTCCCAGATGCTCATGCTACCTTCGCACCGATTTTAGTAATTTTGGGTGTGGTAAACATTGTTTACGCCGCCTTAACTTCTTTTGCTCAGCGCAATTTGAAGCGGAAAATTGCTTATTCTTCGATTTCCCACATGGGCTTTGTGTTAATCGGGATAGCTTCGTTTACCGATTTGGGAATTAGCGGTGCAATGCTGCAAATGGTTTCTCACGGTTTAATTGGGGCGAGTTTGTTCTTTATGGTGGGTTGCACTTACGATCGCACTCACACCCTCATGCTCGACGAAATGGGCGGTGTTGGGCAGAAAATGCGTAAGGTTTTCGCCATGTGGACTGCTTGTTCTATGGCTTCTTTGGCATTGCCGGGAATGAGCGGTTTTGTAGCAGAATTGATGGTGTTTGTAGGTTTTGCCACCAGCGATGCTTACAATCCAGTATTTAAGGTTTGTGTGGTATGTCTCGCTGCTGTCGGGGTGATTTTGACTCCGATTTATCTACTTTCGATGCTGCGAGAAATCTTCTACGGGCCTGAAAACAAGGAGTTGTCGGAACACGAAGAATTGGTGGATGCGGAACCGCGAGAAGTGTTTATCATTGCTGCGCTGTTAGTGCCGATTATTGGCATTGGTTTGTATCCGAAGATGTTGACTCAGGTTTACGATGCGACGACTGTTCAGTTGACGGCAAGATTGCGAAATTCTGTGCCTTCGTTGGTGGCTAAGGCTGCTGCTGATAAAACGGTGTCTTTGCGTGCACCGGCGATCGAACTTAGCAAGTTGTAATTTAAACTTGACTTAGGAATAAAACCCCCAAACTTTATTTGTAAAATGGTTTGGGGGTTTTCTATTTTTTGCTATAGTAATCTAAGTCTTTTACACAATCCCAGCGAGCAAAAGTATGGACGAACACGATTTTGTTGTGTACCATAAGGGCGATGATCCTGCACTGCCGAAAGCGGCAACGCAGGCGCAAAATACATTCAAGCATTTCTGGTATCAAGTTGCTACCGACTTCAATCGCATTATTCCTGCGCTGGAAGTTGCGTGTGTCAAAGCACCGTTTTCGGATGACTTTTCCGACTCAGATTCTCCGGTTGAGCATATGTGGATCGGCGAAATCAATTTCGACGGTGTTCAGATACATGGAACGCTTCTAAACATCCCAAATCAACTCGCTTATGTACAAGAAGGCGACACCATCAGATTGCCATTGCTTCAACTTAGTGATTGGCTGTGCGTGCTGGACAATCAAGCCTACGGTGGTTACTCTGTCCAAGTTCTGAGATCGCGCATGAACGCTCAAGAAAGGCAACGCCATGACGCGGCATGGGGGTTTAATTTCCCGCCTCCTGATTCGGTATTGTTACCAGAACGCAGTATAAAGTTTGAGCAGGTGTGCCAGAACCTTCTTGTTGAGCAAATTGCTAAAGACTCAGCGACTATTACTCAGACTTATGAAGCTGGGCGGACATTATTGCATCTAATGTCGCTTTACGGGCGTGCTTCATCTGTTCGCGTTCTGCTGAACGCGGGTGCATTACCCACTGCAACGTGCGATCGCGGATGGACTCCGTTGGATTACGCAAGCTCCCTTGGATGGAACGACGTAATATCGGAGTTGCAACCTGTGGCATAACAACCCGGTTGGAAAATAATAATACAGCATGACTGACTATATTCGAGAACGTTATGTTAAGCCACTTTATCTCAAGGTTTTACACGGGAACTTTTTATGGCTTGGCAAAGAAGATTTAGATGCCTTTGTGGACTCGACGACAGTTGCTCTATATGAAGTAACTGAGGAAGAAACGATCAAGATGTATAACGGTAATTGGAGGGATACAATTACAGCAAGTTGGCTTTGTGGAATTGGTCGGCTTTCTCACCATCTCAATAAAATTGAAACTTTACTGATTCCAAGTCAAACTTGTTATGCAGGACAATTTCATTGTTTTGCATTAGCTCGTTTTGACGGTGCTGAATCGGTAAGAGTTTTGCGATCTTATCTCGACACCTACTTACCCGTTGGCGATCGACAGTACGACCAAGAATGGGCTATTGGAGCATTACGGTGGTTAGATCGTAGACATGGAACTGATTATGCAGAAGTTTATCTAAAAAACCCCGATAATTGGAAAATTAGATCTTTTAAATCTTGGGGAGACGAAAAATATGGGGTACTAAGGCCAGAGGAAGGAATTCTCCACTTTCAAAAGGTGATGGACTTTGTAGACCAGTATTTTCCCGAATTTATGGCGTAGATAGCTCCGCTTTCTAGATATCGATTTGCCAGGAAGAAGCGATAATAGATAAGATGCCATTTTAATTCTAAGAGTGTGGTAGCCATGACTGATTTACTCGATCGGGCGTTAGCGAAGCCCGCCCCTACGGGGGCTACGCCAACGAGGACTAGCAACATTGCAATACTCCAATTATATTACCCTTGTAATCTCAAAAGCAACTGATTGGATTTACGTTGCTCTATGTTTCTTCAAGCCTTGTATAGCAACCGCCAGGGTGGTTAAGTCGTGGGGTGGGGGCGGGTTTATAGAATTTGTCTATACTGATGAAAGATATCGGTGAACCCGCCCCTACAAAATCTGCCCTAATCGCCTTGGCAGTTGCTATACATCGCAGAGCGCACACTTTATCGTCCAGCAACAATCAAAATAATCTAATTTGAGAAGTAGAAATGACCCAAGATGCAATCTTCAGTCCCTTCTTTGCAACAGTGTTTCTCACACTCATAGTCTGGGTGTATATGTACATCCGCCGTATCAGTTTTATCACCAGTACAAAGCTCAGCCAAAAGGAGCTTTCTGTACCGGGTACGCTGGCGCAGATATCGCCACCAAACGTATCTAATCCATCGGACAATCTCAAGAACTTATTCGAGATTCCGATAATTTTCTATGCGCTTGTCCTATATCTATTCATCACAAATCAGGTGGATGCAGTCTATGTAAATGCCGCGTGGATATTCGTTGTATTTCGCGCCTTGCATAGTGCTGTCCATTGCACCTTCAATCTCATCATCCTGCGGTTCTACCTCTACCTATTTTCCACGCTCGCGGTGTGGTTCATCGCGATCCGCGCAGCCCTGATCCACTTTGGCACGTAGGTACGCTATTACCAGTAGAGCGATCGCTCCTGGGATAGAAACAATTAAGCGTGTCTAGACGCTGCAATCAGGGGCGGTTAGAGTTGACGCAATCTGTCGAGCTTTTTTAACTCTTGTGACTGTTCTTGCAATCGAGTTTCGAGCTTCTGACACACAAGTTCGCATAAATCAAAAATCATCGGATCGGTGATTTGATAGTAAACGCTGACTCCCTGTGGCTGCCGTTGAACGATGCCTGCCTGGGTCAAAATCTTGAGGTGCTTGGAAACATTGGCTTGCCCCAGCCCTGTTTCCTCAATGATTTCAGTCACATTTTTAGCACCACTCTTGAGCGCACACAGCACTTGCAGCCGACTCAGCTCTGATAGAACTTTGAAGTAATCGGCAAGCTGAGCCAGAGCCGAAACTGGGATTTGAGACATAAGCAGGAGTTTGTTGACTAGAGTTTTGACTTGACTTATTTATTATATTACTATATCGTAATATTATCCATAGATAGAGAACCATAGCTATGCTGTTTCGTCAACTTTTTGACCGGGAAAGTAGCACCTATACTTATCTGATAGCCGATCGCGGTTCCGCAGAAGCCCTCTTGGTCGATCCAGTCTTGGAACAGGTTGAGCGAGACCTCAAGTTGGTCAAAGAACTGGGTTTGACGTTGCGTTATTGCTTGGAAACTCATGTTCATGCCGATCACATTACCAGTGCATCTCAACTGCGGCAAGCAACAGGCTGTGTGAGTGTGGTTCCAGCCCAAGCACAGGTTAACTGTGCAGACCGTTTTATCCACCAGGGCGAAACGCTACAGGTTGGATTGGTTGCAGTGCAGGCGATCGCCACGCCAGGACACACCGATAGCCACATGGCATACATCGTCAATGGAACTCACTTGCTGAGCGGGGATGCGTTATTTATCCGTGGCTGTGGACGCACAGATTTTCAAAGCGGGGACGCCGGAACCTTGTTTGATTCAGTCACCCAAAGATTATTTACCTTGCCTGATTCTACCTCGATCTATCCAGGACACGACTATCGCGGGCAAACTGTTTCTTCCATTGAGGAAGAAAAACGCTGGAACCCTCGGTTTGTGGGGCGCAGCCGGGATGAGTTTATTCAATTTATGAATGCACTAAATCTGCCCAATCCTCAAAAAATGATGGAAGCTGTGCCAGCTAATCAACGGTGTGGCAACCTAACTTCAATTTTAGCTTAAACCTTAGATCTATTTTATTTGGAGTAACACAATGACAATGACTAACGATGCTCAACTTCAAGAAATTGATGCTCAAACATTGAAACAATGGCTTGACGAAAACGCCGTAAATTTAATAGATGTTCGAGAAATTGCTGAATATGCAACTGAACGAATTCCCGGCGCAAAATTGCATCCAGTTTCACAATTCAATCCCGATCGAGTACGACAGTCTGAAGGAAAAAAACTCGTTCTTTATTGTCAATCTGGAAATCGCTCTGCCAAAGCCGCCAGACAATGTTTAGACGCAGGATTCAATTCTGTGATTCATCTGCGTGGCGGAATTCCTACTTGGAAAAATGCAGGCTATCCGATTGAAAAAAGTCAAAATGCGCCGATTAGCCTATTTCGACAGGTGCAAATTGTTGCAGGCTCATTGGTTGTGCTGGGAACAGTTTTAGGAGTGTTTGTCTCGCCTAAGTTTTTACTTTTGAGTGGATTCGTGGGTGCTGGGTTAGTGTTTGCTGGAGTCACTAACACCTGTGCGATGGGAATGCTATTGGCCAAGTTACCTTACAACCAACAAGCAGGAAATAAACCATGATCTGGATATTGGGACATTTCCTGGCAGTTGGTATTGGTGTGAGTTTAGGCTTATTAGGCGGTGGTGGTTCTGTGTTAGCACTGCCTGTGCTGGTTTATGTTATGGGTGTTGCGCCAAAACCTGCGATCGCCATGACTTTGATTATTGTGGGGACTGTTAGCTTATTGGGCAGCATTCCCCATGCGCGACGTGGCAATCTTAATTTCAAAACCGCAGTTATTTTTGGAACTGCGACCATGTTGGGGGCTTACCTCGGTGCACGGATTGCGACGCTACCCTTGATTACCAGCGCATTCCAGATGACTCTATTTGGACTGTCGATGTTGATTGCCGCCGGATTGATGATTTATCGCACCAGCAAGTCAAAGCCTGTATCTAGTCAGGATGAAGTAGATGCTGTTGAGTATGTCAAGCCCGTTTGTAAATACTGCTGGCTATGGCTGATGACTGAAGGGATTGCAGTAGGTGTTTTGACAGGATTGGTTGGTGTGGGGGGTGGGTTTGCGATCGTCCCAGCTTTGGTGTTGTTGGGAAACATACCGATGCGACAGGCGATCGGAACTTCTCTCCTAATTATTGCGTGTAATTCTGTCGCAGGGCTGTTAGGTTATTTAGGGCATATTTCCCTAGACTGGAATCTCACGGTTTCATTCACCTTTTTAGCTGGATGTGGGACAGTGATTGGAGCTTATCTTGCACAGTTTATTTCAGCGCCACAACTGCAAAAAAGTTTCGGTTACTTCCTGCTAGTAGTTGCCACATTTGTATTAGTCCAAAATCGTGATAGCTTGCAGGGACTCAAAAAGTCATCTACTCAGCAGCAACCTCACAACGCACTCTCTGAGGGACGGGAGAGAGTGCGTTGTGATGCTGAGGTAATCTGTCGTCAGTCATCTTAGCGACTCGCGATCGCCATTCAATTCAATACGATCGCTCTTTTAGTTTCTAGTCCGATCGTTCTTTTTTGCGAGACATATAGATATCCTATAATTAAAGTCGTTGGTGTCGTACTACGATGATTTCTCTGCTACAAATTACAAGCTGAATACCGATCGACAGTAGCACATTACCATGAGAATTGACCGACTAGAAATCAAAAACTTCAAGAAATTTTCAGACTATACCCTTGACTTGCATCCCCAATTTACGTTGCTCGTTGGGGACAATGGCACAGGTAAAACGACGATCCTCGATGCTTTGGCGATCGCGGCTGGAATTTGGCTGGTCAACTCCCCCGACACAACCCTCAACAATAGCCGCCGTAACATTCTGCCCTCAGAAATTCGCTTAGAAGCGATCGAATCCGACACCATCACCCAATTTATTGAACGAAAACCCGTCCAGATTAGGGCGATCGGCACGATTAACAGTCAGCCAGTCCAATGGCTCAGACAAATCAAAACTAACGGCTCTAGAACCTCCAACACAGAAGCCAAACAAGCTCTAGAAATTATCTCCACTTTATTTCAACAGGTTGAAGCAGGCGCAAAAATTTGGCTACCCATCATCGCCTACTACGGAGCAGGTAGAGCTTGGCTACCCTCCAACCAACGCGACCCCAAAGCAACTACCCACACCAGCCCCGCCCGCCGTTGGGATGCCTTCTATGACTGCTTTGAAGAACGGATTAGAATCGCCGATCTCCATACTTGGTTCCAGAAAGAAGCGATCGCTTCTGTCAATCGACAGGGACAAATGCGCCCTGGTTACAAGGTTGTAAAGTTTGCTATTTTGCGTTGTATTCCCAACGCCGATGACCTATGGTTTGACCCAGAGCGATCGGAAATTGTTGTTTCTATTCAAGGCAACCCCCAACCCTTTAGTAACCTTAGTGCAGGTCAAAAAATGATGGTAGGTCTAATCGCCGATATTGCCATCAAAATTGTCACTCAAAATGCCTCTTTCTTAACAGAAGAATCAGATAGATATAATCAAAGATTGCCTCTGATTTTGCAACAAACATCAGGGCTAGTCCTAATTGATGAAATAGATGTACATCTCCATCCAAAATGGCAACATCAAGTGGTGAAGGACCTCACCAACACATTCCCCTCAATCCAGTTTGTTTGCACTTCCCATTCGCCACTTGTTATTGGTGAAGTCGAAGCAAGCTGTATTAGAGTCCTAGAACCCGATCGAGAAACTGGCCAAGTTATTTCTACAATTCCATTAGCATCTTATGGTCTTGATGCCAACCGAATACTAGAGGAGCAGATGGGAGCGTCAGAACGTAACAAAGAGGTAGCAGACAAGCTTCACGCTCTTTTTCGACTAATTGATGATGAAAATTTTGATGGCGCACGTCAAGCTATGATTCCCCTTGGTGAAAAAATTGGACACCAAGCTCCTGAGATTACTCAAGCTCGATCGCTGATTAAATTCTTAGAAGGTAATGAATGAGAAACATCCAGAAAAAGACCGAACCAACGTCATTGACACAGCATCGGTGCAATACAAATACTAACTATGATAACTATGCCGAAAAAGATGACCTGAGAGCAAGTCTCGTGAGCGAGCAAAGAGGAATTTGCTGTTACTGTATGCAACGGATTCGTCCTAACTCAGAAAACATGAAAATCGAACACTGGCAAAGCCAAGATATATACCCTCAGAGACAGCTAGAATACAATAATCTCCTTGGGGCTTGTCGAGGAGGAGAAGGGCAAAAGAAAGATAAACAGCACTGTGACACAAAAAAAGGAAATCTCTATCTAACTTTTAACCCTGCTAATCCATCTCATAACGTTGAAGGTAAAATACGTTTCTTGGGAGACGGTACAGTTGAATCAAATGATACCCAATTCGATCGAGAAATCAATGAAGTCTTGAATTTGAATGAAGGTGCGTTGGTTAGTAATCGTAAAGGAGTATTAGAAGCCTTTCGCAAAGGATTGATTCAAAAAAACCCCTCTGATGCAGATATACGAAAAGAACTACGCAAGTGGAACGGCGATAATGGAGAAGAACTCGATCCATTCTGTCAGGTGGTTGTTTATTATCTTCGTAAAAAGATCGATAAAATGAAATCAAAAAGAACTTCCGAATGAGCTACGGATAATTGTCTGGCTCAAACCCCATAATCTGAAACCCACGGATCGAGCTTAAACTCTTCTGCTAAAAAATCAATAAAACAAGTTATTTTTGCCGGATAAAAACGACTCCGACGATACACCCCATGAATTTGCAACGGAGTCGGTTGATAATCCTGCAACACCACCTTGATATCGCCCCGGTAAATCTCATCACCAAACATCCAGACCGGCGCTACCGCAATCCCCAAACCCGATAACACTGCGGCTCGAATCGCCACAGAACTATTAGTTTGAAAACAACCCGCCACCCGCACCTTAATAGTGCCATCTGTTCCTTGAAAATGCCACTCATTCCCCGTTGCTAAATGGGTATAGACAATGCAATCATGATCTACTAAATCATCCGGTTTTTTGGGTTCTCCCGCTTGCTCAAAATAGCCTGTTGTTGCTACTGTGACGCGGCGCGTCGTGCCGATACGATGGCTAATCAGGGAACTATCCAGACGATTACCAATGCGGATTAACAGGTCTAAACCATCCTCTACAATGTCCACAAAATGATCCGCCATCATCAGATCGATCTTGACATCGGGATAGCGTTTCATAAATGCTTTTAAACGGGGAACAACCTGCATTTGCCCAAACAGCACGGGACAGCCCAATCTTAAAACGCCTGTTGCCCGTTCTTTCCCAGTTAAACTGGCCTCTGCTTCGGCAACGGTTTCCAAAATTTGCTGACAGTATTGATAATATTTTTTCCCCTCCTCGGTCAAACTCAAATTGGTAGTGGAACGAGTGAGTAATTGTACCCCCAGATATTTTTCTAGAGCGGCGATTTGCTTACTAATCGTCGGTTGCGTGGTCTGTTGTTCCCGCGCTACGGCAGAAAAGCTATTCAATTCGATCGCCCGAACGAAACTTTGCATACAAGCAATTCGGTCCATACAGCACCTATTCCTAAATGGCATATAGCATATTCTATTTTGCCTGCTTCTCAAATAAATTGAAATAGATCATGATAGTCTCATCAACCGTTCTCACCCCAAAAACGTCAATGTTAAAACTCAAATCCCTCAGTCCTCTATTTACTACCCTAGCCCTAGCTAGCGTTATCACTGCGGGAGATGTGGCTGTACATAGCTTTGTACCTCAATTGCAAAATACCGCGATCGCCGCCCCGGAAATGACTGCTCAGCAAAAGATCGAGATGATTAGTAAAAACAAAGGACAAATTGGTAGTGGCGACCAATTGCGAAGATTTTTCTTTGGTGATTTATTACCGTTAGGAGTACAACCCGGTGGAGCAGGCATGGTGGTCAATCTCTATAACAAAGCCAATGATGTTACCTTCTCCTACTGTGCAACCTATGATGTCGTTGTCGCTGTAAAAAAAGGGAAAGTAGCGATGTTTTCACCAAATGAAGTGAAGTAATTTGCCTGTCCCCTTGCTGATTTTAAGTAAGGGACAAGCCCCCAGATATAAAATGGAAAATATCGTGAATTTACAACTAGAATTTAATAGATTTTACCATGAATTCTTGGCAAAGTTTCCCCCGGAAAAAGCAGCGATTATGCAAGGAGCAACTCAAGCATTAGCCAAGGAATTTCAAAATCGCAGAAGCTTAAGAATTGACGATGATGCCCCGGATTTTGTCCTGGAAAATACTGACGGTCAAAAGATTAGTCTGTACGAGCGATTAAATCAGGGAGCCGTTATTCTCTGTTTTTATTTTGGTAGTTGGTGTCCCTATTGTAATCTGGAATTACGGGCTTATCAGGGGCTATCACCCAAAATTAAGGCCTTGGGAGCTTCGGTTTTAGCCATTTCTCCCCAAACAATTGATGCTTCCCGAAAAACAGTCCTTAACAACGGACTTTCCTTTGATGTTTTGAGTGATGCGGGTTGCCAAATTGCTCGTGATTATGGTATTGTATTTCAAATTCCCCCCCCTCTTAAATTACTTTATACCGAACTTGGTCACGCTCTCCCAGATTACAATGGGACGGAAGATTGGCTGTTACCTGTTCCTGCTACTTTTATTATCGATCGCCATCGACATATTGCCCTAGCTCACATTGACGTGGATTATAGCAAGCGTTATGAACCCGCCGACGCGATCGCCATTTTATTGTCCCTGTTTGTGGCTGCTTAGCGATCGATAATTTTGATTGTCCCTAAATAGTGAATTAATGGATCTTTAACATGGAACTTCAAGATATCTTTGCATTATTACATCCGGCGATCGCCATTGTTGTCGTCTTTCCCTTAATCGGAATTGTGGTGAATCGCGCCTTGCTCACCCGTCAACGTCGCCTGCTTGTCGCCGATGGGGGAAAAACTAAAATCCCGCCCGTAGTAGGTTCCGAGCACGTAGCCATGGGTAATTGGTTGAGCGGCTCAGTGGTAGGGGTTGCTCTACTGGGAATGGCCTACCCCATTTTCTCAAAAATGCTGAGCAACGACACCCTCACCAAAGAACCTTTTCGATTCTTTTTTGCGATCGCCATTTTCCTGTTAACCATTGCTTCTTTCGCACTACTATTTAAGGCAAAAGTTAAACTCTGGCGAGGCATTTTTGCCACTTTTACGGGCATGGGATTGATGATTTTAGGGTTTCAACCAGAAATCTTTCGCCGCGATAATGAATGGTTTGTTTCCCATTATTACTACGGTATGATAGCCTCTTTGTTGATGATTTTTTCAGTGGCGATCGTCCAAGATATTTATCAGGATAGAGAAAATCGCTGGCGCAGGGTTCATATCATTCTCAATTGTTTGGCTCTCCTGTTCTTTATCGGTCAGGGAATCACTGGCGCAAGAGATTTACTAGAAATTCCCCTCCATTGGCAATCACAGTATATCTATCAATGCGATTACACCAATAAAACCTGTCCTCAACCCAAGTAAGCTAATTTTTAGGGTGAAACATTAGAGAAATCAACAGCATGAAACTTACCACTAAATTACATCAATTTTTAATCAGAGTTCCTAGCCCAATGTATCTTGGCCTTGCTGTTGTGATTTTTGCTGCTTCTAATTCGGTAACTCGTAAAATTGTGGAAATTGGAGAAAGTCATGCGATTAATGGCAGAAATCCTATTTCACTGTGCAATGTTTTATTTGTAGGTAATATCTGTGCCTTGGGGTTGATGACTCTAATTTTTTATCAAGATTGGCAACGGCAGACTCTGAAAGCTCTGACTCGTAAAGATTGGATTATTTTAACTATTACAGGTATTTTATCGGGGGCGATCGCTCCGGCGTTAATTTTTGCAGCCCTGGGACAGACTAATGTGACTAATATTGTGTTAATTGGGCGCATCGAACCAATTTTAACCCTTGTATTGGGTGTTTTGCTGTTGGGTTCGCGGGTAGATTTTTGGGCAATTGCAGGTTCTCTGATTTCCTTGGCTGGGGTGATAGTGACTGCTGTTTTAGGGAGTTCAAGTCAGATGATGACGATGGGTGGATTTCAAATTGGCACCGGAGAAATTTTTGTGGCGATCGCTGCAATCATTGGTTCCATTGCCACCGTTGTTGGTAAACTGCAATTACAATCAATTCCCTTGGGCATTTTTACGATTTATCGCAATATTCTGGGGACGGTGTTTTTTTTCCTATTGGCTAATTTGCTTTACGGACCTCACCATTTTGCCGAAGTCTTATCACCTTTTCTGTGGCAATGGATGATAATCTATGCCGCGGTTATTGTCGTCACTGGTCAATTATGTTGGTTGGCGGGTTTAAAAAATGCGACTTCAACGGAACTTAATTTAGCTAGTTTATTGAACCCCATTGCAGCTATAATCATGGGTTATTTAATTTTAGGGGAAGCTCCTACTTTAGCTCAATATTTAGGTGGAAGTTTGTTGTTTGTCGGGATGATATTTGGTTTTGTGGGCAACTTATATCAGGCTAAAATAAATCGATCGTTAGTTGACCCCAATCCTCGCGATGCCATGGAAACTGCGATCGGTTTTCGGGGTGTTTAATATTTTAAGGAAAAAAAGCCTTGTTAAACCTATGAAATGGTTGATTCAATATTTTTACCTAATCAAATTAGACAAAGCTATTCTCTGGTGCTATCTCATTTGGTATGTTGTAGTAGTTTGTTTTCATTTCGATCCTTCCCTTAAGATCTGGATGAATTCTATTGGTATAAGTGTTGTAATTGGTACGGGGCTGATGCTAAGTGTTTCTTCTAATCAGGGCGAAAAAGATTTTTGGCAGACTGTCAGATTGTATCTGATGCCATTTTGTGTATCAAGCTTCTCCGCCTTGATTAAAGAGCAGGGATTTATCGTATTCATATCACCAAATATCAAAGAAACAATAGTGTCAGTATCCTGCTGTATTCTGTTTGTAGCAGTTATTTTTGGATTCAAATTCTGCCCAAATAAACTTAGCAAGACGCGAAAAGTTCGTTAACAGTAGCAAAAACAATACAGCGGTTCCTGCTGTTATGAGGTACAAAAGCGGGGTGCATCGTATTTTTGTAGGGGATTCGCATTCGCGCCCATATCCTATAGATATATCAGAGATTTTCAACGCGAATGCGAAAGCCCCTCTAGGCGTGTTTCCCAAATCGGGATGCTCCCAGGAGCAATTAACAAACCAATTTATTAAATGTTGAGCATTCATGTTTGTGTGTCGCTCTTGCAGCGGTTCCCGCTGTATCGGGCTTGATGCTTAAAATCTGTCTATACCACGTTCACAATATTTAACAAACCCTTCGGCAGTGTTCAATTTTATACTTAATGCTACGGAGGCCCATCGGCTGGGTGCATCTGTGTTTTGCAAATATATTCGTACGATGCTCTAGCATGACCGCTGTAAATCTCTGGTTATCACTAATAAATTGTCTGCGGGAATGCGAGAGCATAGTACAAAATCGGGATGCTCCCCATCGGCTAGGCCCTATTTTTGAGAAATCCAGAGATTTATATCACTCCATTAGCGAGGACAAGGGCAAATATCTGCTCACAGAGGGTGGCGAAAATTAGTCGATCGGGCTAGGATTCTTGCTATTTAAATCTCTTTCTAATTTTCATAACTCCATGAGGAGGCAAATACACATAAAAGATATATCATAATCTTAACCAGATCATTTCTTCCCGGATATGTTCTACTGTTCTAACCCCAGGTGCTCTCATCCTTTCAATCCCGACAACTGTAAATTTTGTCAAAGTTGCGGAGTTCAAGGCCTCACACCTTTATTCAGAAACCGCTACCGCGTAATTCGACTTTTGGGCGAAGGGGGATTTGGCAGAACTTATGAAGCAGTAGATACAGACCGCATGGACGACCCGTGCGTAATTAAGCAGTTTATGCCTCAATTTCAGGGAACCTCCGCCATTGAAAAAGCAACAGAACTGTTTCAGCAAGAAGCAAAACGACTTTACGAACTAGGCGAACATCCCCAAATTCCTAGATTAATTGCTTATTTTGAACAAGACCAGCGACTTTATTTAGTACAAGAGTTAATAGAAGGGCAAAATTTACTCGCCGAATTAACTCAACAGGGCGTTTTTAATGAAGAAAAAATTTGGCAGTTACTAGCAGATTTACTACCAGTTCTTAAATTTGTTCACGATCGCAATGTGATTCACCGAGATATAAAACTTGAGAATATCATCCGCCGTCGCACATCCCTTAACTCATCTCTTCCAAAAACTAAAACATTGCGTAATTCAGCTTTCCGAAAGGGAGGGCGCGGAGATTTAGTTCTGATCGATTTTGGTGTTTCTAAACAGGTAACAGGATCGCTGATGAGTAAATCTGGTACCACAGTGGGGACTCGCGGATATTCACCGATGGAACAAATGCGGGGTCAAGTTTTTCCGGGCAGTGACTTGTACAGCTTGGGGATAAGTTGCTTGCGGTTGCTAACTAACTGTTTGCCACAAGTTGACGGTTATGATGAGCTTTATGACCCGACTAAAGGCATTGATAACTGGAGAAAAAAATTACCACCCCACACAAGTTTAAGTCGAAAATTGGGAGAAGTATTAGATAAATTAATTCAAGATTATCTCATAAATAGGTATCAATCGGCTGATGAAGTAATCAAAGCTTTAAATCTTTATTCCTTACCACCCCAACCTCCTCTGTCCCAATCAGCAGGTAAAATTGCTCTCAATTCTGAACAAAAAATAGGAGGGTCACTTGTTGTCCACAATCCTCAGCCTCCCCGCCCGCAACCTCCTATAAATGTGGTTAATAAACAGGAAGAATTTAATAGCAGTGTCGCCGTTACCCAGGCTAATAAAAATTTCAATTCCCCTAAAAATACCTTTAAATTTGAGTTGGTAACGTTAGACAAAAGGGGTCATCAAACTAATGTTATACTGGGAAAAGCTGATTTTTTTGAAGAAATTATTGGCAGTGGCAGATTTATAGAAATGGTGTCAGTGCCTAGCGGTAATTTCCTGATAGGTTCTGCAAGTAATGAGGGAGATAGTGATGAAAAACCTCAGCAACAAGTGACTTTAGCACCTTTCTATATTGGCAAATTTCCGGTCACTCAGGCCCAGTGGGCGGTAGTGGCGGCACTATCGGAAATTAAAATAGTCCTCAATCCCGATCCTTCCCGTTTTAAAGGTGTAAATCGACCTGTAGAAAATATATCTTGGTACGAGGCTGTGGAGTTCTGCGCTAGACTTTCTCGAAAAACTGGTAAGAATTATCATTTACCTAGCGAGGCCCAATGGGAATATGCTTGTCGGGGGGAAACTATGACGGCTTTTAACTTTGGAGAAACGATTACAACTGACTTGGCAAATTACAACGGTAGTTCTAACTATGCTGAAGCACCAAAGGGAATTTATCGAGCTCAAACAACAGATGTTGGTAGTTTTAAACCTAATGCTTTTGGATTGTACGATTTCCACGGAAATGTTTGGGAATGGTGCGCGGATTTTTGGCATAGTAATTACAATGGTTCACCTACCGATGGTCGTGTTTGGGACTATCGTGGTGACGATTCGCTGAGGGTATTGCGCGGCGGTTCTTGGAACGATCATGCTCCGAATTGTCGCAGCGCCTGTCGCCTCAGATATCAACCTGATTGTAGGGCTAGTATTGTGGGTTTTCGAGTTGCTATTGGATAAAATTCCCATGAATGAACGTCCAGTTTCCCATCATTGAGGATTTGACGCGAGGCAGTATTAAATTAAAGTTTGGACTTAGCTATTTGGGAAGTGGGAATTGTGATAATAAACACACTACCTTTGCCCAATTCTGATTCACAGCGTAGTGTACCCCTATGCCTATCAGTAATTATCTGATAGCTAATGGATAATCCCAAACCAGTGCCCTTACCCACTGGTTTTGTGGTAAAAAATGGATCGAATAATCGCTGCTGTACTGATGGAGGCACTCCTAAACCATTATCACCAATTTCAATCACTACTTGTTGGCGATCGCACAAACTGGTACGAATTGTAATACAACTTTGGAAATTATCTACTTTCGTATACGCCTCTTCTAAAGCATCGATGGCATTGCTCAGAATATTCATAAACACTTGATTTAGTTGTCCGGCGTAACACTCGATATGAGGTAGATTACCATAGTCTTTAATCACCTCAATACTTAGCCGATCCGACTTAGTTTTCAAACGGTTCTGCAAAATCATCAAGGTGCTATCCATGCCCTCATGGATATTAACATTCTTAATCTCGGCTTCATCCATCCGAGAAAAAGTTCGTAACGATGTGACAATTCCCTGAATTCGCTTAGCCCCAACTCCCATAGATTCCAAAATTTTCGGCAAGTCTTCAATCATAAAATCGATATCGCTGTCTTCAGATTCTTCCCAGCTTTCAGGATGGGTGTCTCTATCGTGCTGTCGATATAGCTGAAGCAGTCTTACCAATTCCTCTGTGTATTCGGTGGCATGAATAAGATTTCCGTAAATGAAATTCACTGGATTGTTAATTTCATGGGCGATTCCGGCAACCAACTGTCCAAGACTTGACATTTTTTCACTTTGAACTAATCGGGTTTGGGCCTGCTGGAGATTGTGTAGGACTTTTTCTAAATCAGCAGTCCGCGCCTCCACTCTAGCTTCTAATTCTTCATTCAGAAATTGTAGTGCTTCTTTGGTTTGTTTACAATGAGTTATGTCATTACGAATTGCCACATATTGATAAGGATTGCCTGCTTCATTCAGGAAAGGGACGATGGTTGTGTCTACCCAATAATAAGTTCCATCTTTAGCCCGGTTTTTGACTTCTCCTCTCCAGACATCGCCACTAGCGATAGTTTGCCACATTTCGCTAAAAAATTCCTTGGGATGATATCCTGAATTAATAATGCGGTGAGTTTTTCCCAATAGTTCGGCTCGCGAGTATTGAGAAATTTCGCAAAACTTGTCATTAATGTAGGTAATCTTACCTTGGCGATCGGTAATAGCGACGATAGAGGATTGATCCAGGGCAAACTTTACATCTGCAAGTTCTTTGAGTGTTTGCTGTAAAGAGTTTTCAGTATATTTTCCTGAATCACAATTTTTACTGGGGCATTTTTCTGGATTGTGTTTAATGTGGGTTACTTCGTCAAAATCTACTCGGATTGCAGCAGGTTCAAATTTTATGCCCAAAGCGGTACTAATTTCGATGATTTCTAGAAAATTCGCACATTGATAATCTGTGTCCTCATGCTGTTTAATGATTTCTTCATCAATTTCTAGTCGATCTGCCAGTTCTTTTTGGCTGATTTTTGATGCTATGCGAGCTTGAATTAAAGCATCTGGTAGTTTTTTTAAACTTTCAATATTGATTTTAAGGGGCTGTTTTTTGTCGCAATTAATCAGTCTTTCATACTCGGCTATTTCTAAGTTTAATGTTTCAATTTTAGTTTGGTAAGATTCTTGGGGCAGTTTCCAGATTTTTTCTTCAGATTTCAAGGTTTCATTGCTATTTAATTCTGTGATAAACTGCTGAAATTGTCGCAACCAATCTAAGGATTGCTGGTATTGTTGATGATTTTTGATAGTCATAGGTCACACAATTGTAAAGTTATAGCAATAATCGGTGGTGTATTATTTATTATTGTATCAATTTTAGAAAATTTTATGTAAAGTTTCTATAAATAATTACGTTCTTTTGTTGACCGCGACTCCGATCGCACTCCTTGACATCAGACGATCGCCTCAGTGATAAGATCGCTATGGCGAGCCAATCTCTCTATCGCCCTAACAGCCCTTTACCTCAGCGGTGATTTTCCTCAGTCCGGCTAACCTTGTGTTGGTTTGCGTCCTAGTCATGGACGATCCCTAAGCAAAGGACTTTTGGCAAATTCGGGTTTTAGCAGCATTCCCAGAGTATTTGACTTTCACCCACATAGAGTGTATTAGTCGATCGCTCCAAACCAGTGACCAAAAAACGAGACACAAGCCCCTGGCTTCAGACACGAGTCCAAGTCGGTGGCGGTTGAAACCGCCTTCAATATTTTTTTCTTCGTTCCTTCGCCCAAATGAATCATATTCTTAACATATCTACTTATTTTCAAGGTTGCTGTAATGTTAGAATAGCCGTATGAAACAACGATACAAGTATCGCA
>JAHREW010000081.1 GCA_020883125.1 Microcoleus sp. CAWBG506 | reverse complement strand
AACTACCACGTCCATGATTGATCAAATAATTGCAGTTGCTCTCAACTTAATCAATCCTCAACATCTAAGAAATTGGTTTGCTTATTGTTGTTACTGTACCTCATAACAGCGGGAACCGCTGTATATTCCTAGGGGTGAAGCATGACCGCTGTAAATCTCTGGTTATCACTAATAAATTGTCTGCGGTCATGCTTCACCCATACAAAATTGGGATGCTCCCCTCCTATGGAACCCAACAGGACAGTGGTTGTGCCAGGCCAAGCTGCTTCAGCTACCTAGGCTGAGTTGTCGCTGACATCCGTCGATAAAAAATATCGCCGGAAGGAATTTTCCCTTTCAGATTGAAGATTAAAAATTGTGCCCTCGCAGTACAATTGACCGATGGCTAGCGATCGGTGAGCAACGGCTAAAAAAACAACATATCCAGAATCCCTAATTCTGAAACAAGTCGGAGACAGGAGATGGCGATCGGATTTGATGTTTAATTAGAGCGACATACCTATCATCAGCCAAAATGTTTAACACATACTAGATTAATCGATCGCAAAATGATAGCAATAGCAATCTTAGCGGCTGGACGTGGCACGCGCATGAAATCCGACTTGCCCAAAGTTTTACAAGAATTGGGCGGTCGAACTCTAGTTGAACGAGTCCTCAACAGTTGTCAAGAAATTGAAATTTCCCGGCGACTGGTCATCGTCGGTTATCGCAGCGAACTGGTTAAAAAAACACTCCTGGAAAATCCAGAATTAGAACCGGAAAATGCTAAATTGCCACCCTTAGAATTTGTCGAACAAACTGAACAATTGGGAACTGGTCACGCTATTCAACAACTACTGCCTCATTTACAGGGATTTACGGGAGATTTACTGGTTTTAAATGGGGATGTGCCTTTGTTGCGATCGCAAACTCTCAAGGAATTAGTAGAAACTCACCAAAAACACCAAAATTCGGCTACTTTGTTAACAGCTAATTTGGCGAATCCTCAAGGATACGGTCGAGTGTTTACAGATAGTCAAAACTTGGTCACAGAAATTATAGAAGACCGCGATTGCACAACCGCTCAAAAACAAAATTGCCGGATTAATGCAGGTGTTTATTGTTTTCACTGGCCACATTTGGAAAAAGTATTGCCCCAATTGAAGGCAGACAATAACCAACAAGAATATTACCTTACTGATACGGTGAAATACATGGCACCGGTGATGGCGATGGATGTAGCAGACGAGCGCGAAATATTGGGCATTAACGATCGCAAACACTTAGCCACACTGGCAGATATTTTGCAAATGCGCATCAAGGACAAGTGGATGGCTGCGGGAGTAACCCTGATCGACCCGAATAGCATTACCATCGATGATACCGTAGAGTTGCAGCCGGATGTAATTCTGGAACCACAAACCCATTTACGAGGCAAAACTTCCATCGCTAGTGGTAGTCGCATCGGTCCAGGTAGTTTGATTGAAAACAGCAAAATTGGTAAAAATGCAACTGTACTTTATGCCGTAGTTTCTGATAGTATTGTATCTGATAATTCAAGGATAGGACCCTACGCACATTTGCGTGGTCATGCAGAAGTTGGCGCGAATTGTCGGGTGGGAAATTTTGTAGAATTGAAAAATACTCAAATAGGCGATCGCACAAATGTTGCTCACTTATCTTATTTAGGCGACGCGACTTTAGGAGAGAAAGTCAATATCGGTGCGGGGACAATTACCGCCAATTATGACGGAGTGAATAAGCACAAAACTCAGATAGGCGATCGTAGCAAAACAGGTTCTAATACTGTCCTGGTCGCACCAATTACTGTGGGGGAAGATGTTACCGTGGCGGCGGGTTCTGTGGTAACGGAAGATGTGCCCAATGATTGTTTAGTAGTTGCTCGTTCCCGACAAGTCGTCAAACCTGGTTGGAAACTCAAAGAATAGGCTGAGAAACTGTCAGCATATAGCACTCACCTTGGCGCTGTGTTCATTAGTCCGGCTCAGTTTCGCGGTGCCGGACCCTTTTTCCCTTCGACTACGTGGCGGTAGGCGCGATCGTTGAGTTGAAGCGTCCTTCGACTGGGTAGATCCCATCGTTCCCTTGATATGTCAAAAGAATCGAAAGCAAAGTAGGCTTTACATAATTGGCAATTACGTGTTAATATAAGTAATTGTGTGCGAAAATGAGAGCGATCGCAACCTATAAGGCTTTTAGATTGGGCAATCCCAAATCTCAAATCCTAACTTCAACATCGATCGGGGGAATTAGCTCAGTTGGTAGAGCGCTGCGATCGCACCGCAGAGGCCAGCGGTTCAAGTCCGCTATTCTCCATAAAATTACCAAAGAAATGGGTCTAAAGCCTCCCCCTTCTAGGGGGACTTTTATCTATGTATTTTTAGATAAAACTATGCTATCATAGATCCATGATAGTCAGAGAATGCAAACTCAAACACGGAACAGCA
>JAHREW010000080.1 GCA_020883125.1 Microcoleus sp. CAWBG506 | reverse complement strand
TCTGCTTCGTCGGGAGAGACAAGAGTGTTCGCAGTTTCGCTGATGTCGTCGGTTTGATCCCCCCTAGCCCCCCTTAAGAAGGGGGGGACAAGAGTGTTCACAGTCTCTGCTTCGTCGGGAGAGACAAAAGTGTTCACAGTCTCTGCTTCGTCGGGAGAGACAAAAGTGTTCACAGTCTCTGCTTCGTCGGAAGGGAAAGGACTGCTCAAAGTCCCCCTTCTTAAGGGGGATTTAGGGGGATCGAGACTTGGAGACAAACGAGAAATTTCTGGTTTCAATCGATGTTTCAAATTTAGCCCAACTTGAGCGCTAGGCAAATAAGTAATCACAAATTCATCGCTAAACAAGGCATGAATCGGAAAGCGGTGCAAGTCGCGGTGAGGAATCAGAATTAAGTTGGTAATGCCGTTTGATTTTAATTGCTTTTCGATGAGGGGAATCTGCAAGATTTCCTGGAGTTGGGCAAATTTACTTGGCATTTGCAAGCGCCAAGGATGGTTTTGTTGATTGGCTTCATCCTTAGATTTATCTTGGTGATTGGCATATTGTTGATTCCAATCTTTCACCCATGCTTCTAACTTTTCGGGGAAAGCGCTAAGACAGTTTTCTGGCGACAGCAAGCCATTAGAGTTGATGATGAATGTTGTCAAAGCTGCATCGCTGAGATGCCAGAAAATCGCGCAGGTGGTGGGATTGAGAAGTTGCTGAATTTGGGCGTGGGTGGCTGTCTCGGCTATGGGTTCTTGGTAAGCGGGAATTGGTAAGGAATCCAGCAGCCAAGACAAGCAGACGTTTTTATCTAATTCTGCGGTGTCTAATGCTTTGACTATTTCCCCAGACTGCATGAAAATATTTACTGTTAATTGCTGAAACCTCACTAATTTGTCGGTGAGTTGTTGTTTGCTGAGTTGCGAATAGTTTTGCTGTTGCAGCAAGCGATCCAATAAATCCGTGACATCTCGCCGTAATTTATGGGCTGTATCAGTTTTTTGTGCAGGTAGCAATGCTTTGATTAATTCTTGTAAAACTTTTAGATGTAGTACGAGAAAGGCATCTTTAGTTAGAGTTTCGAGGGCGAGATAGTAACTGTTGATGGCTTGGGATAACAAGTTGGGAAAGAGGCGGGGATTGCTTTGCCATCGGCTATAGTGAGCTCTGCCAATTGCCCGATGCAATTCGCCCCATCCTTCAGGTTCTTTGTTTTTGTCAACATACTTTAACCCTTCTTGATAACTTGTCAATGCTCCTTGATAGCCGCGGTGATTTAAGGCGGGATTTTGGATTGCTATGGCAGAGATGAAGGGAGATCGGTTATTTTGCGTTTCTAGTTGACCCGCAGCGTCACCTCGACCGATCCAAGATTCCCATTTATCTTGTTTAACAGTAATGGCTTTGTCGTAGGAGGCGATCGCTTCTTCCCATCTGCCTAAATCAACCAGTGCATTGCCCCGATTGTGCCAGGCTTCGTGGTAATCTGGTTTGAATTCTAAGGCTTTGTCGTAGGAGGCGATCGCTTCTTCCAATCTGCCTAACTTACCCAGTGCACTGCCCCGATTGTGCCAGGCTGCGTGTAAATCTGGTTTGAATTCTAAGGCTTTGTCGTAGGAGTCGATCGCTTCTTCCAATCTGCCTAAATTACGCAGTGCACTGCCCCGATTGTACCAGGCATCGTCGTCATCTGGTTTGAATTCTAAGGCTTTGTCGTAGGAGGCGATCGCTTCTTCCAACCTGCCTAAATTATACAGTGTAATGCCCTGATTGCCCCAGGTTTTGTGGTAATATGGCTTGAATTCTAAGGCTTTGTAGTCGGAAGCGATTGTATCTTCCAACCTGCCTAAATTATACAGTGTAATGCCCTGATTGCCCCAGGTTTTGTGGTAATATGGCTTGAATTCTAAGGCTTTGTCGTCGGAGGCGATCGCACCTAAAAAATCTCCTCTCATAATGTGCTCATTCCCTCGATAGAACCAAGCTTTAGCCTCAGTATCTACATCCGATTCACCCTCTCCACCTCCACGATTCCCATCCCCAGAACTACCCAAACCATCCACAACAAACACCGCCTCAATCACATTCCCATACCCACCATCATCCTCAACCACCGGCAACGGAAATCGCGTCAAAATCTCCCGCCCAATATTCGCCGCCACCTGCGACAATTCCCCGCTACCAACTCTCCCCAACAATCCCATCCGGCGCGCCAATTCCTGAAGCGAAGCCACCGCATCCGTAGGGGCGGTGCCCCCGTGCCCGCCCTCCCACTTTTCGCCCTCAAACAATCCAGTCCCAAACCGTCGCAACCAAGCCGCCAATTCACCATCTTTCAGGCGTTTTGCGATTAAGAATCCCGCTACATCGCCTCGACTCCAGCCGGCATTCACTCCTTCGAGGATTTCCATGAATTTCGACTCGTATTCCGCGTCTGTGAGGGTGGGGCGGGGCGCAGGTGGTGGCGCAGGTGCGGGTGTGGTTCCCAATAGGCGCTGGATTAGTTGTTTGAGGAATTGCCAAATTTTGTTTAGCATTTGTGGGGTTGGGTGGGGTTGTTTGTATTTTATCGCAATGGGAACAGGTTTATTGGTATCTGCGATGGGTGGGGGCGGGTTTTTGAATTCCGCGATTTGATGACATAAATTTCGGCGAACCCGCCCCTACCAATCTTGGTATTTTTGATGTATTTTCATCTTACCAAAATCCGTAGGGGCGGGTTCGCCAACCATC
>JAHREW010000008.1:34793-164771 GCA_020883125.1 Microcoleus sp. CAWBG506 | reverse complement strand
TGGGTGTGGGAATCGGAGTCGGAGTTTCCGCAGGTGTGGGTGTGGGAGTCGGAGTTTCCGCAGGAGTTGGAGTCGGAATCGGAGTCGGAGTTTCCGCAGGAGTTGGAGTCGGAATCGGAGTCGGAGTTTCCGCAGGAGTTGGAGTCGGAATCGGAGTCGGAGTTTCCGCAGGTGTGGGAGTCGGAATCGGAGTCGGAGTTTCCGCAGGTGTGGGAGTCGGAATTGGTGTCGTATCTACAATAGTCAAAACAGCCGTAGAAATAGCCCCCAAATCAGCCCCATTAGTAGGAGAAATTAATCTTAAATTAACAGTTTCATTTCCTTCTACTAAGGTGTCATCAATAATTTCAATAGTGAAAGATTTACTGGTTTCGCCGATCGCAAAATTAAAAGTACCCGATGTTGCGGTATAATCGCTGCCAGCATTCGCCGAGCCATTACTTGTTTTATAATCGATACTAGCTACTGCATTTGTCTCATCAGTGCGAGTCACAGTAATTGTCGCAAAATTACCGTTTTCATTAACTGTATAATCTGCTTGACTAAAGTTAAATGTACCTGTATTATTGACGTTGATATTGAAAGTTTGATTGGGCGAAGTATCCACGCCACCGTTATCAATACCGCCACTGTCTTTGAGATTTATAGTAATCGTAGCACTACCAGTTTTACCTGGGGCGGGCGTAAACGTTAGTTGTCCTAAAGAGTCGATCGCAGGTGCTACACTAAATAAACCTGTATTGTCATTCCCCACCACTTGAAAGTTGAGGCTTTGTCCCGACTCGTTGGCTGGCCCTGCGGAAATCGCTGTAGCCCATCCAGTAACGGTTTGCGGGCCTGCGTTGCGGTTGAGAGTGCGATCGAACCCTTTGACAAACGACGGCGCATCGTTAACTGGATTAACAGTAATTGTAGATGTTATGGCATTAGTGCTAAACGGTGTTTTTCCCCCAGTGACAGAAGCATTGACACCCGTTGTACCGCTAGCAATTCCGTTACTTCCATCCCACGCGCGAAACGTAATTTTTGGCTCGCTACCAGACGTAGTATAATAGTCTGGGTTGGGTAAAAAACGCACTTTCCCAGGTTTTTGCACCGAAACCCTTGTCAGGTTAATGTTAGCTTGGGCTGAAGTAGTATCGTCTCCGAGAAATATAAAATTAGGAGTTTCGTAAGGATCGATCGCACCGCTAAATGCAGTATAATCTCGCAGTAACCCGGTTAGTATTACCTCGCTATCATTATAAAGAAAGTAATTTGCACCTTGCACTTTCAGAGTATAATTAGTAGCAAGATTAGTGTCGTAAGCAACATTCTCCGCAGCCACAAATAAGCTATTAGTTTGCCCCCCTGGATTAGGAGTAATGCCGTCTCCCTGGGCAAAAATATTCCCGGAAGTTGCAGATAGCTGTTGAAAACCGATTTCAATTGCTTTGCGATCGCTTGTTACCGCTATAATACTAAAACCAGCTCGATTGGGATTAGTGCGCGATTCGGAAAGAATTTGCAGATTAAAAGATATACTAAAGCCAGAATTGCGATCGAGGATCGGAAATGAAGGATTTAAAGGATTGTTGCTATACCCCGCATAAATATTATTAGCAGCAGTGCTATTTAAATTAACTCCATTCCCGCTAAATATTTCCGAAGCAATAACCCCAGGGGCCGCAGCATTTAAATTAGTAAAATTCAGCCAACCTTGCTCGCTGGGAGTGTTACCAAGTAAGCCATTATAAATAACATTTGTTCCTAAAACAGTTGCTAAATTTTCAGAAACATTACCAAAATTTGTCCAAGTATTGCCACTATTATTCGAGAATTGCCAATTGCCGTTAATATTCTCAACTCCCGTAACGGCGACTCCTAGCATATCCTGATTAGCATCACTACCAAACTCCGCAAGATAGCCACCAAAACTAAATCCTGTGTTAGCTGAGTTAGTTATATCTTCGTTAATCTGGAATGATGGATTAACAGTAGGATTTGCCAAATTTGGAGCGCTATTGGCCTGCGGGTTGCGAAGATTGTTAATATAAATAGTGTTAATTCCACCATTGGGCAAACCGACGGAACCGGGGCTGTTGATAGAATAATTTGCAGTTTTATTGACTCCGCCCACAGCACTGGAAAACTCGACAATGCCACCGTTATTCGGTGCTGCAATTTGCACCTTAGCTGCATTGCCAAATTCTCCGTGGGTTCCTGATGTCCTCCAGGCGATCGAATCTACTGTATTGGTGGTAGTGAGAGGGGTAGTATTGTCAACATATACAACATCGGAAGCTGCTAAATCGCTATCAAAGTTTCCGACTGGTAGTAACTTGGTCAAAAATCCACCTTCGGCACTCAATGTAATATTCCAATCATTATTTGTGCCAAGCGGTAGAGGATTGTAAACAATCTCTTGATTAGCCGGAGGGCCACCAATAGCAAGTATTGTTCCTGCTTTAAAAACAGGCGCAATACTTGCCATATTAGTAAATCTGTAAGCTGAATATTTAGCTGTTGTGGGAACAGTTGAATCCCCCACAAAATAGTTCTGAAGCTGAGTTACAGTTAAATCTTCTGTCAGCAATAACTCGACATACTCGTTGCCAGTAATATCTCCTGTAGCCCTGCGGAATTCGTTGATGATTATCTGTCCCATATAGATGCACCTAAATTTCAAATAAAAACGATGTTTTATCTGTCAAGCACTGCCGCCCTAGGACTGACAATACCAACTTTTTATGAGGCTGCATAGAATTCGATGGGAGCATCCCGATTTTGCATAGGCGAAGCATGACCGCAGAAAATTTATTAGTGATAACGAGAGATTTACAGCGGTCATGCTATAGCCAATACGAATATATTTGCACTCATTGAGATGCACCCAATTCGCTCCCCCCTAGCCCCCTTAAGAAGGGGGGACTGGAAGCTTCTTGAAGTCCCCCTTAAGAAGGGGGATTTAGGGGGATCGAGATATGTGCAACCACCCATTAAATTGGTACAACCTAAATTGATTTTGGTCTCAATATTTTACGTAATAATACTGAGATAAAATACCAAGTCAGTATTAAATATGATAATGATAAGGATGAGCATTGTCAAGCAGAATTTTAAATAATTGACAGGACTCATATCAAATGGGGTAGCATCGGCCTGCATTCATCTCTCTTATCTCCCTCTGTGTTCTCTGCGTTCTCTGTGGTAAAAATAATTCAAGTTGCATCGGAATGATTTAACCGCGAAGGCGCAAAGGGCGCGAAGGAAGATAAGAGAGAGTTTTATAATTCTGATGAAGATAGGATTTGATATCAAATGGGGTAGCATCGGCCTGCATTCATCTCTCTTATCTTCCTCTGTGTCCTCTGCGTTCTCTGTGGTAAAAATAATTCCGGTTGTATCCGAAACGATAGGACTAATAAACGCAGATAATTGGGCTTTATCTGCGTTTATTAGGGCTTATTTGGGTTTTAAGTAAGGGGCGATCGATTTACTTAAATTACGGTAAAGTCCTGGGGTCCGATCGCCCTTGCTGGCACTCCATTCACTACAGCCAACACTTCGCCAGTATTGGCAATCGTGATGAAAGTTGCATTGTTTTGTGGAATGAAACTGAGTCGATCGACCGTCAAACCTCTAGTTAAAATCAGCACATCCTCACCAGGGATAAAATCAGTAATTAAATCGCTGCCTTGTCCGGGAGTTAACAAAAAGTAATCCCCACCACTTCCCCCTTGCAACGTATCGTTTCCGAAATCTCCGATCAGCCAGTCATCGCCCAGCCCGCCAGCCACACAATCGTCACCTTTGCCGCCGTAAACACTATCATTGCCATCACCGCCGCAGAGTTCGTCAACACCGCCATTGCCAAACATCAAATCGTTACCTTCCCCGCCGCACAAGGAATCTGCTTCACCGTTAAGGTCGATCGCACTTTCTCCAAAAATAGTATCGTCCCCGGCGCCACCACACACAGTATCAGCCCCGCGATCGCCAAACAATAGATCGTCGCCAGTATCACCAACAAGTACATCATTGCCCTTGCCACCGTCTAGGGTGTCATCGCCCTTACCACCAGAAAGAGTGTCAGCGCCATCTCCCCCATGCAGGAAGTCTTGCCCTGCCCCACCATAAAGCAAATCGCGTCCTGTCAAGTCGGGGTTAAATGGGTCAAAAGTGCCTCCAAATAAGCAGTCGTTACCGCTGTATCCCACCAAAGTGTCATTGCCGTTCTCCCCCCAAATCAAGTCATCTTCCTTGCCGCCGATCGCCACATCATCGCCACTACCCCCGAAAATGAGATCGTTGCCGCCACCGCCGTTGAGGTAATCATTGCCCTTGCCGCCATCAAGCACATCATTGTCTGTATCCGGGCTAAGAAGGATATCGCTGAACAGTCCGCCATAAATATTATCGTTGCCCTTTTTACCGATGAGAACGTCGTTGCCATTCCCACCGTTGATGGAGTCGTTGAACTTGCTTCCAGTGAGGAAGTCGTCGCCGTCAGTGCCATTGAAAGTGCGATCGACCCTATTCGGGCCCGGAATCAAACTGATACCGGGCAGAGAAATCTCCTCGCAAATGCAATCGCGATCGTCTGGAGTCTGTAGGGGCGGTGTCTCCGTATCCCCTCCCGTGGGAGTTTCCGTGGGAGTTGGAGATGTTACCGGAGTTGGAGATGTCACCGGAGTTTCCGTGGGAGTTGGAGATGTTACCGGAGTTGGAGATGTCACCGGAGTTTCCGTGGGAGTTGGAGATGTCACCGGAGTTGGAGATGTCACCGGAGTTTCCGTGGGAGTTGGAGATGTCACCGGAGTTGGAGATGTCACCGGAGTTGGAGATGTCACCGGAGTTTCCGTGGGAGTTGGAGTTGTCACCGGAGTTGGAGATGTCACCGGAGTTTCCGTGGGAGTTGGAGTTGTCACCGGAGTTGGAGATGTCACCGGAGTTTCCGTGGGAGTTGGAGATGTTACCGGAGTTTCCGTGGGAGTTGGAGATGTCACCGGAGGATTGTTTACAACAATCGTCGCAGTCACAGTGCCAGAATCAGCTTTCCCGTCATTAGCTTTGTAAGTAAAAGTATCAATTCCGACAAATCCTGCCTTGGGCGTGTAATTGAAACTGCCATCGGATTTCAGGTCGATCGCCCCTTTAGTCGGCCCTGTAACTAAAACCGCAGTTAGGGAATCGTTTTCCGGGTCTATATCGTTGATTAAGACTCCCAAACCCCCCACGTTGAGGCCCGTATTAAAAGCAGTTGTATAGTTGTCAGAATTCGCTACAGGTGGGTTATTGTTGACGTTTACAGTCACGGTAGCTGGTACAGAACTAACTATGCCATCGCTGACTGTGTAGGTAAAGGTGTCTGTCCCAGAAAAGCCCGCGTTAGGAGTATAAGTGAAAGAACCATCTTTGTTGAAGACGATCGCACCTTTTGTCGGGTTGGCGGCCAATGCAGCAGTCAGCGTGTCGCTATTGGGGTCGGTGTCGTTGCCTAAAACTCCCGGCACTGTTACGCTGAGGGCTTTTCCGGCACTGGTGGTATAGGTATCCGCCTGTGGCTGTGGCACACTGTTAGTAACGTTGATATTCACCGTGGCGGGGACTGTGGCTGCCCCGTCGCTAACACTGTAAGTAAAAGTATCAATTCCGACAAATCCTGCCTTGGGCGTGTAATTGAAGCTGCCATCGGATTTCAGGTCGATCGTACCGTTAGTCGGGCCTGTGACTAAACTAGCACTCAGCTTGTCGCTATTGGCGTCGGTGTCGTTGCTTAAGACGGATGGAAGTCCGTTGAGAACTTTATCGTGCAGGGTAGTATAGGTGTCAGGATTTGCCACCGGGAAGTTATTAACCGAGATGTTGCCGAGAGTAAAAGTGGCACTTGCTTGATCCGTGTCGTCGCCGAAAAATAAAAAGCTTGGCTGCGTGTAAGGATTGAAGGGTAAAGGTGGCTGGCTGGTTGTTTGATTAAATGCCGTATAGTTCCGCAGCGGCTGATTCGTCAGGCTTGGTATTGCTACACCACCGGCAAACAAGGTGTAAGTGCTGCCTTGAACTACCAGTTTGTAGTCGGTAGCACTGCTGATGTTAAGATTCGCATTTACCCCGCGAGTGAACAGGGCGGGAACTGATGCTGCTGTACCGCCGTTTTGAGCAAAAATGCCTCCGTTGGTGCCTAGGTTACGGTTGGTGAAACCCAGTTCAATGCCATTTTGAGCGTCGCTGCTAATCGCGATGATACTGAAACCGGCGCGATCGTCACTATTACTGTTTTCCGCCGTCACTGCAACGTTGAAAGACACGCTATAGCCGTTGGTGCGATCGAGTGCGGGGAAACTTGCATTGAGTTGAGCAAATGTTCCTGGCGCAGGAGTAGGAGTGTATCGGTAGTTGGTATAGCCTGCATAGCCTGTAGTGTTATTCGGGGCGGTAACGCTAGCAGTATTAATGCCCGTGTTGGGCGAGTACGCACCAACAGGTAGAAGACCACCGAAGCCTGGAAGAGGAACTTGTCCGTAAGCTAATTGAGTACCGGCTGTTGTCCCGATGCCTGGTATAGGTGCTGATGTTGGTGGTAGTGGTGAATAGTTTGTGCCGTCGTAGAGGGTTCGGGGGAAGGTAAATTGATAAGCGGTTCTGGTGGCTGGGTCGATCGCCAACCCAGAAGACACCGACCCAGTTGTATAATCTAGTTCCCAGTTTCCGCCCTTAGCAGCGCTGCCTACAGGCGTGCTAGAAGCCGCAATTTTTGCCTTTGTTAACAGACTGATTTGCTGCACGAAGTTAGCGCCCGCCTCGCCCGCAGCTACCTCGCACCCGTACAGCAAAATCTCTGCATTTTCTACTAGGGCTGTTGACCACTGCTGCAATTGCTCAGCATAGGTTTGTAAATTTGTCAAGCTTAATTTAGTTGCCCCTAGCTGCAAACTACCAGGGCTACCGTGGGAGATGATGTGAATGCTGGTAATACCACTGCGACTTGCTAGTGCTTGAGTAATTTGTTCTACCCCATTCCGTACTCCATTGAGGCTAATTACTTCTGTCCCCGGTGCGATACCGTTGTGAATAGTTTGGCGATCGTCCAGGGCACTGTCGATAAACGCGATCGTCGTGGAAACTAAACTAATACTGTGTGGTATAAGAGACATAAAGGTAGATGAAGATACGGAATTAAGGTGTACCAAACTTAGCAAATTTATAGGCGTACTGTCATCAGTAAACTATCACCATCAACGGTAAATAAGAGACATCTTCATAATTAATGTGGAACAGGCCCTCCAGCCTGTTATTGACGGTCTTTTTGAGACACGTATAATCGTGATGTTTTATGAAGCTGCAACAGATGAATTTTGTAGCTGCTAAGTAGAAGGAAGAAGGAAGAAGATCGATGTGAAGAAGATCGATGTGAAGAAGGAAGAAGTCATATCAATTCCGGTTGCACCGGAATGATATACTCAAAGAGCGTCAAGAGTGCAACGAGGACAAGTCATATCAAATCCGGTAACATCGGAATTATTCATCTCTCTTCTCTCCCTCTGTGTTCTCTGCGTTCTCTGTGGTTAAATCATTCCGATGCAGCCGGAAACGATATCACCCCCCCCTGCCCCCCCCAAGGGGGGAAATTCAGGAAGAAGGAAGAAGACTTATGCAGTCAGCTTTTCGGTCATCCGTATTTTACGTTTAATTAATTGGATTTACTTAGTTGAGCAAGTAATTTATTTATTTAAACAACCGAAAAATACCTTACCAAACTCGCCATTTTAAGGTTCCATCGCTAAAAGTTCTTCTGCTACCAATCCCTTCTGAATCGCAAGTACAGCAGCTTGAGTGCGATCGCGCACTTCCAATTTTTGCAAAATCGCATGAACGTGAACCCGCACCGTCCCTGGCGCAATATACAATATTTGAGCAATTTCCTGATTGCTTTTCCCCCCCGCCACTAAAGCTAAAATTTCCTGTTCTCGCTTCGTCAGTGGATTTTCCAAAACTTCCAATTTAGAGCTATTTTTAACAGGTTCAGGATTAGCAAAAACCGCCCTAATTTCCGCAGTGGCGGCCCGATCCCACCAGGAAGCACCCGCCGCTACCGAACGAATTGCCAATACCAAAGTTTCCGCTGCAATTCCCTTGAGACAATAGCCCTGAGCCCCCGCTGCAATCAATCTTTCAATTAATGATTTTTGAGAATGAGATGTTAAAATTAAAACAGGAATTGCTGGATGTCGTTGTTTAATTTGGCGACAAGCTTCAATGCCACCAATTCCCGGCAAACCGACATCGAGAACCACCACATCAGGTAAGTGTTCCTGAGTCAATTCTACCGCGGTTTCGCCATCTTCGGCTTCCGCAATTACTTGCAAGCAATTTTCTTGCTGCAATCGGGTTTGCAGCCCTAAACGAAACAGTTCGTCATCTTCAACTAAGAGAATTCGCAAGGGATAAGCTGGTTTCATTTCTCTGGGATTGCAGGGAGTCGGAATCCAAATAAAGCACCGTGAGGCAATTTATTTTCTGCCCAAATTATACCTCCGTGGGCATCAATAATTTGGCGAGATAAGTATAACCCCAATCCCGCTCCTTTAGCTTGCCGATCGCCATTTCCTTGATAAAAACGCTCGAACAAGTGCGGCAGTTCCTCTGCTGTAATTCCCAACCCGCTATCAATAACTTTCACGATCTGATAACTTGAATAAAATTCCATCACCACTTCTACTTTACCACCACGAGGGGAATGGTTGATCCCATTGGTCAATAAATTCACAAAAACGCGCTGAAGTTGCACTGCATCGCCTTTTACCCACAAAGAGCGACGAAAATCTGATTCTCCGTAACTAATATTAATGTAAACTCGACGCGCCGCCGATAAATCGATGAGAGTGGCAATTACTTCTTCTGCTAAAGTTACTAAATTTACGGGTGCAAGTTGTAGTTTTAAACCTTCGGTATCGTTGCGGTAAACATCCAGCATGGTTTCTACTAATTGTAAAGTCATTTTGTGCGATCGCGTCATGGTTTCCAAAACTTTTTGCTGAGTAGAAGTCACATCGCCAAATTTGACCTGTTTAAAAGCTTTAATAGTCTCGATCGCCCCCAGCATCGGCGTTTTTAAATCATGACTCAAAGTAGAGACAAAATCTTCTCGGATGCTAGCTAATTGTTGCTGGGACTGCAATTGCGCTTTGGTAAGGGCGATCGCCTCTTCGTACTGCTGATTGCGATCGCTCAAATAGCCCGTCACTCCCAAAGCCATAACTGCGATCGCCCTATTTGCTACAGTTGCTAGGGCGATCCTTTCTCCATAAGGAAGAACCAAATTCAACAGAGTCAATAGCGCTGCTACCAGGGTAATTTGCAACTTACCCAACCGACTCAGGCGCGAGTTTGCCATTAAAATCGGTCCAGTATACAAATATCCAAATAAATATTCCGAAGGCGTGCTAAATTCTAGTGCTACCACAATGGTAAATAAAATAGCGATCGACCATCGACCCCGCCAATATTTCTCTCCAAGAGCCAAGTCTTCCTTGATTTTAAAGATTTTTTTTAACATCATTAATTAATCCATATTTTATCGGTATATTTCATTTATTTTGACGCAAATAAGCCGCGTTTAGATCCAAAATATATCTCTAAGTATAGGTTATTGAAAAAATATAAACACTGGTGTACTACTAAAATATATAGCAGTTACACATAATTGGTAAACACCAACTTATACCTGGGGGTTGATTATCAACCACCCTAACTTCAAGTATATTGATTGTTAAAAGTAGACTGCATTTTTAAGAAAGTATTGACTCCCTTATGATTGAAGGATTAATTCAAATCGCCTTAACGCTAATCATAGTAGTAGCGATCGCCCCGGTTTTTGGCAATTACATGGCACGAGTATACATGGGAGAAGCAACCATCCTCGATCGCGCCATTAAACCCCTAGAACAACTCATCTATCAAGCTGGCAATATTCGCTTGGCAGATTCAATGACAGGTTGGCAATATGCGCGATCGGTATTCTACAGCAATATCGCCATGGGCATATTTGTTTTCCTCATTTTCATGCTTCAAGGATTTCTCCCTTTAAATGCTACAGGCTTAGGTACACCAACCTGGGATACCGCCCTGCACACAACTATTTCATTCCTCACCAATACCGACCAACAGCATTACTCCGGCGAGACAACATTTACTTACCTATCCCAGTTAACTTTGGGCTTTTTAATGTTCACCTCAGCCGCCACCGGTTTAGCAGTAGGCATTGCCTTTATTCGAGGATTAACAGGTAGAGGTCTAGGCAACTTTTACATAGATTTAATTCAATCTATCACCCGTATTTTGCTACCACTTTCGTTAATACTTGGCTTGCTTCTACTAATTAATGGCGTACCAGAAACCCTAGCAGGTCCAGCAGTTGCCACCACCTTAGAAGGCAGCACCCAAGTAATAGCCCGCGGCCCGGTTGCTCACTTTGAAAGCATCAAACAACTAGGAGAAAACGGCGGCGGATTCTTTGCAATTAACTCGGCTCACCCCTATGAAAATCCCAACCCTTTCACTAACCTACTAGAAACCATAGCCATGGTTTCGATTCCGGCAGCACTGATTCATACTTACGGGATATTTGCCAATAACAAAAAACAAGGCTGGCTAATTTTTTGGATGGTTTTTAGCATCTACGTTTTCTTGATTGGCATTGCAGCAGTCGGCGAATTCCAAGGGAATGCTCTTATCAACAAATTACTAGGCTCAGTGCAGCCAAATTTAGAAGGAAAAGAAATTAGATTTGGCTGGGCGCAAACCGCCCTTTGGGCAGTGACGACAACAGGAACAATGTGCGGTGCGGTCAACGGAATGCACGATTCTTTAATGCCTCCCGGCAGTTTTGCTACTTTATTTAACTTGTTTCTGCAAATAGTTTGGGGCGGACAAGGAACGGGTACAGCTTACCTATTTATCTACTTAATTTTGAGCGTGTTTCTCACCGGATTAATGGTGGGCAGAACCCCAGAATTTTTAGGCAGAAAGATAGAAAAACCGGAAATAGTTTTAGCCAGCGTTGTGCTGTTAATTCATCCGATCGCCGTTTTAATTCCCGGCGCAATTACCCTCGCATTTCCCAACAGCTTAAGCGGCATCAGCAATCCCGGATTTCACGGCATTTCCCAGGTGATGTACGAATATGCTTCGGCCGCAGCCAACAACGGTTCAGGTTTTGAAGGATTGGCAGACTCTCAACCAGCATCTACCGGAATGTGGTGGAATTTAAGCACCTGTTTTAGTATGCTATTAGGGCGCTATGTTGCGATTGTGGCACTGCTGCTTTTAGCAGACAGCATGACGAACAAACAACCAGTACCAGAAACAACAGGAACTCTCAGAACCGACTCAGTTTTATTCACCAGCGTCACCGCTGGAGTAATCTTAATTCTAGGCGCATTAACATTTTTCCCGGTGCTAGCTTTAGGACCAATTGCCGAAGGATATGAAATTAGCAGTGGCAAATTTGAACCTGCACAGACCACAGTACCCGCAACACCTTTAGCCACACCAACTCTTCCACCTCTGTAGCAAAAAATGTCAACATCAATCCTCTCTTTCTCTGTGTTCTCTGTGTCCTCTGCGGTTCATTAAAAATCAAAAATATGGCTTCTTCCAATACCACCGATCCTCAGAAAAATCCCCGTTCCAGAGGTGCTCGCGAATCCCGCAGACATACACCCAAAGCAAATACCAAAGGCCTTTACCAAAGAGCATTCAAACAAGCTTTTATCAAGCTAGATCCGCG
Source organism: Microcoleus sp. CAWBG506 (assembly GCA_020883125.1). Taxonomy (GTDB): domain Bacteria; phylum Cyanobacteriota; class Cyanobacteriia; order Cyanobacteriales; family Microcoleaceae; genus Microcoleus. The sequence continues at coordinate 153,001 of JAHREW010000008.1, read as the reverse complement.
GGTAATGTTGAAAAATCCGGTGATGTTTGTGGTGTGGGTAGGCACAATTGTGACTGCATTATTAACCATCGATCCGACCCTGTTCGGCCCGGTTCCCGGCAAAAATCAAGTCGTTTTCAACGGTTTAGTCACGTTTATTTTGTTCTTCACTTTGGTGTTTGCCAATTTTGCCGAAGCCGTAGCAGAAGGGCGCGGCAAAGCCCAAGCAGACGCGCTGCGATCGACCAAAGCCGACACCATCGCCCGCAAACTCTTACCAGACGGTTCTTTGCAGGAAGTGAGCTCCACATCCCTCAGACGCGGCGATCAAATTAAAGTAATCGCAGGCGATATCATTCCCGCTGACGGCGAAGTAATCGCGGGTGTCGCCTCTGTAGACGAATCTGCAATCACCGGGGAATCCGCCCCGGTGCTCAAGGAACCGGGTTCGGACATCGCCAGTTCCGTTACGGGCGGGACGCGCATTCTTTCCGACGAACTGACGCTGCGGGTGATGGCCGACCCCGGTAAGGGGTTTTTGGACAGGATGATCGCGCTGGTGGAGGGCGCTGAACGCACGAAAACACCGAATGAGATCGCGCTGACGGTGTTGCTGGCGGTGCTGACTCTGGTGTTTTTGATTGTGGTGTCTACGATTCCGCCGGTGGGAACTTACGTGAAAACCCCGGTGGGCGTGGTGACGCTGATTTCGCTGCTGGTGGCGCTGATTCCAACCACGATCGGCGGTTTGCTGAGTGCGATCGGGATTGCGGGGATGGATCGCGTGGCTCAATTTAACGTCGTAGCGACCTCTGGACGCGCCGTGGAGGCCTGTGGCGACGTGAATACGCTGATTTTGGACAAAACGGGGACAATCACCCTGGGCAACCGTTTAGCGGAGGAGTTCATTCCAGTAAACGGTCACTCGCTGGAGGATGTGGCTGCTGTAGCGCTGGCTGGAAGCGTGTTTGACGAGACACCGGAGGGAAAGTCGATCGTCCGTTTGTCGGAAAAATTGGGCGCTACAGCCACTTTCGATCGCGCTAACGCCACCGGGCTGGAATTTTCGGCAAAAACGCGGATGTCTGGCACAGATTTGCCCGATGGTACGGAGGTTCGCAAGGGTGCGGTGGATGCGGTGAAGGGTTTTGTGCGATCGCGCGGTGGTAACATCGGCCCCGATCTCGATGAAGCTTACGAGCGAGTTTCCCGGCTGGGAGGCACACCTTTGGGAGTTTGTCAAGGCAGCGACATCTACGGCATTATTTATTTAAAAGATGTGATTAAACCGGGAATTCGCGATCGATTTGACCAACTCAGAAAAATGGGCATCCGTACAATTATGCTCACCGGAGACAACCGAATTACAGCATCAGTAATTGCTGACGAAGCCGGCGTTGACGACTTCATCGCCGAAGCAACTCCAGAGGACAAAATCGAAGTAATTCGCAAGCAACAAGCCCAGGGTAAATTAGTAGCAATGACAGGGGACGGCACCAACGACGCACCCGCCCTAGCCCAAGCAAACGTAGGCTTAGCCATGAATTCGGGAACCCAAGCCGCGAAAGAAGCTGCAAACATGGTGGACTTAGATTCCGACCCCACAAAATTGATTGATTTAGTGACAATCGGCAAACAATTACTGATTACACGCGGTGCACTAACTACATTTTCCCTGGCCAACGATATCGCGAAATATTTTGCCATTATTCCGGCAATGTTTGCCCCCGTTGGCGCTTTGAACGTCATGGGTTTAGCTAGCGGTCAATCGGCAGTATTATCGGCATTAGTTTACAATGCTTTGATTATTCCCGCTTTGATTCCCCTAGCGTTAACCGGGGTAAAATTTCGCCCCTTAACGGCCAATCAACTTTTGCAGCGGAACATTTTAATCTACGGATTTGGCGGGGCGATCGCGCCATTTATTGCCATCAAAATTATCGATATTTTCATTGCAGCCGTTGGCTTAGCATAGAACAAGTTTGGTAACAGATAAACAAAGATACTTATTTCCAAAACAAGGAGGATTGATGAAACGTAATAATTGGCTGAATGATGTTTTGCCCCCGGATTTTCAAGCAATTATTGAGTTAGCACAAACCCTGTGGCAGCGTCACCCAATCCCGGTGCAGCTATTTCTAGTAATGTGTTTCAATGCCATCATTGCGCCCGCTGTTTATGCAGCTTCTGGCGAAGATTTGACCCGCAAAGCTGTCTGGGGTTTAAGTCTGCTTGGTTTGGTAATTATCGCGCTTTCTATTTACCTGTTGGTGGTCATATTTCAGCCGGAAAGATTTTAGCTGAATATCTCAAACCAAAAATCAACTTTTTCACCACACCAAAATCAAAAATATGAGAGAAATAATCAGAGCAATTCGCGTGACTTTAGTCCTGTGGGGAATTACAGCCATTGTTTATCCCTTGATTTTGCTAGCCATCGGTCAAATTGCTTTCAATTCCCAGGCAAATGGTAGCTTAATTACTAAGCAAGGAGTTGTAATTGGCTCCTCTTTAATCGGTCAGAATTTCACCTCGGAAAAATATTTTTTGAGCCGTCCCAGCACCACGAATTACAGCACTTTCCCAGATTATGCTCCGACGAAAGCCGAGAATTTAAGTCAAAGAACAGGTGTTTCTGGAGCTAGTAATATCGGTCCCAGTAACTCAGATTTGCTGAAAAGAGGTAATGAGAAAGATGGTTTTCAGGGAATTCAATTTGAAATCGATCGTCTCAACAAAGCTGGCATCACACCTACGGCTGATTTAGTGTATACTTCTGGTTCTAGCCTCGACCCTCATCTTAGCGAAGAGGCTGCTAGAGCGCAAGTTCAACGGATAGCAAAAGTGCGATCGCTCAATCCCAATCAAGTCGAAATTCTGATCTCCCAAAATACAGACGGCAGATTTCTCGGCATTTTCGGTGAACCCGGAGTTAATGTACTCAAACTAAATCTAGCTTTAGATGGTTTACAATAGTCAGTAGTTATTGGTTATTGGTTATTTGTCATTTGTTATTGGTCATTGGTCATTGGTCATTGGTCATTGGTTATTTGTTGTTTTTAGCAAATACCAACTAGCAAATACCAACTACCTACTAGCAACTGCCAACTAGCAACTACCCACTGTCAACTGTCAACTGCCAACTAACTATTAAGCTATGATTCACTCTAGCGAACTCGAAAATAACCCCGACGCAATTTACGCCCAACCAAATCGAACTTACGATCGCACCCGCCGTCGGGGAAAGCACAAAATATTTATCGGGATGGCCCCCGGTGTTGGCAAAACTTTCCGAATGCTAGAAGAAGGACACACAATCAAATTAGAAGGCATTGATGTAGTTGTTGGATTGTTAGAAACTCACGGCAGAAAAGAGACAGCAGCCAAAGCTGAGGGACTCGAAATAGTCCCACGAAAACAAATGCTGCGAGGCGAAACAAATCTAACAGAAATGGATACAGAAGCTGTCATCACCCGCAGCCCTCAACTAGCATTAATTGACGAACTGGCTCATACAAATATTCCCGGTTCTCTCAGAGAAAAGCGGTATCAAGATGTCGAAGCAATACTGAATGCTGGCATTGATGTTTACTCAACTCTCAACATTCAGCACATAGAAAGTCTCAACGATTTAGTAGCGCGAATTACCGGAGTTGTCGTGCGAGAACGAGTACCCGATCGCATTCTGGAAGAAGCTGACGAAATACTCGTGGTTGATGTGACACCAGAAACCTTAGAAGAAAGGTTACTAGAAGGTAAAATCTATGCTCCAGAAAAAATTGAACAATCTTTAAAAAACTTTTTTCAGCGTCGTCATTTAATTGCATTACGAGAACTAGCATTACGAGAAGTCGCAGACAACGTTGAAGATGAGGCAGCAACTTTAAAAGGTCAATCTTGTAACATTCACGAACGAGTTTTAGTATGCGTGTCAACTTATCCAAATTCTTTGCAACTTCTCCGACGGGGTGGGAGAATTTCTAGCTACATGAATGCGCCATTTTATGCTTTATTTGTGGAGAACCCCGATCGCTTTTTAACAAAATCCGAAAGCTTACACATTGAAACGTGCCAGAAACTTTGTCAAGAATTTAACGGGCAATTTCTGCGGGTGCAGAGTCAGAATATAGCCAAAGCAATTTCTGATGTAGCTAAACAGTATCGCATTACTCAAATTGTGATTGGTGAAAGCCAGCAATCTCGCTGGAAGTTGTTGTTGCGGGGTTCTTTGACTCAGCAATTAGTGCGATCGCTCAAACACGTAGATTTGCACATCATCGCTACTGAGAAAAGTCAGTAATAAATAACTAATAATAAATAAATCTAACTTTAGGAAGATAGCAGAATCTAGCAGTCGGCAGATGCGCGGGCGGTTTTTCCGTGCCACGATTGCAATTGTTCAACTTGATTAAAGTGCGATCGCTATGGTGGATAATTACATTCTCAACTTGCTAGTTATTGGCATCCTCCTGCTGATTGTCACCTTGGGTTCAGGATGGATTTCCCGATTGCCACTGTCTTATGCCTTAATTTACCTGTTAGTGGGCATCGGATTGGGCCCCTACGGTGTCAAACTGATTGAATTGCGCCCAGAAGCTCAATTTTTAGAAAGACTCACAGAATTTGTAGTGATTGTTTCTCTCTTCAGTTGCGGCCTAAAAATGAACCGCCCCCTGCAACTTTGGGCTTGGAATTCCACAGCGCGCCTGATCGGTTTGTTAATGCCTATTTCGATTTTTAGTATAGCAGCAGTCGGTCACTTCTTTTTGAGTTTAGATTGGGGGGCTGCGATTTTATTAGGAGCAATTCTCGCTCCCACAGATCCAGTTTTAGCCTCCGAAGTTCAGTTAGCACATTTAGACGATCGCGATGAATTGCGATTTGGTTTAACCTCCGAAGGTGGCTTGAACGATGCTCTCGCTTTTCCCTTTGTTTATTTCGGAATTTATTCACTAAAAGATGGTAATTGGCCGAACTGGTTTTCGCAGTGGGTAGCAGTTGATGTAATTTGGGCAACTGCCGCAGCTATTGTCATGGGCATTTTAGTAGCTAAAGCTGTCACCTGGATCGATAAAAGATTGAAACGCTATCGACCGGCCGATGAATTAATGGAAGATTTCATCGCCCTGAGTACAATTTTACTCACTTATTCTCTAACAGAAGTAGTCAACGGCTACGGGTTTCTAGCAGTTTTTGTATCAGGAATTGTAGTGCAGCGCAGTTACCGCGACCCAGAAAAACCGCTTTCCCAATTGCGATTTACCGAGCGCATTGAAAAGTTAATGGAAGTAGCCACTATTTTACTTTTAGGTTCTTTGTTGCGCCTAAAACCTATGTTGGCTTTTGCAGCAGATTCGCTATTAGTGGCGGGATTGTTGTTTTTATTGATTCGCCCCTTGGGAGCTTGGATCAGTACGATAGGCAGTCCTTTGCACCCCGCCAGTCGCTGGCTGTGCGGTTGGTTTGGCATTCGCGGTGTCGGTTCTATCTATTATCTTACCTATGCTTTTGGGAAAGGTTTAAAAGGCGAAATCGGAGAACAAATTGCCTGGATTACTTTTACAACTATCGTGATTTCAGTGATTTTACACGGAATTAGTTCTACGCCGTTAATGAATTGGTACGAGCGACGAATTAAACCTCAAGTACCGGATTTAATTTGATTTATTAGGTTGCATGAGTTGAATAGTCCTGGACGCAACTGTCACACAACAATCGACTTCTAGGGTGCGTGAGGCGAAGTTCTCTAACGGCGATCGGGAATTTCGGGATCTGACGCACCTTACTATATAATCTAAAATCGACTTGTAGGGTGCATCAGGTGAATTTATAGAACGATTATTGAGGGTTGAAAAATCTGACGCACCTTACTAATTGTGACTATTTCCAATTTTTAAAGCACAGGACAATGCAGTCCTTACCCGCAGCTAAACAGGTTTGACCCCAACTAATAAAGCCAATTCCAGCCACTTCCAATAACAGTCTGCATCGTCAAAACCAATTTCTCTCAACCAGCGCAGTTGCGTTTCCACATCCAGCAATTTATTAGATGGATCGTCTGGTGAATCGCTAATACCTAACGCTTCTCGAAATTTCTGGTGTAAAGCCTCTGTTGCCGACGCTACGTGTTCCAAATTGCAAAAAATGCCTCCGGGTTCCAAAAGCTAGAAAATCTCGGTATAAAGCGAACGTTTGCGATCGTCCTCTACGTGGTGAATTGCGAAACTAGAAACCACCGCATCAAATTTGCCTAAATCCGGCAGAGAATCATCAAGATTATGTTCAATTACTGTGACAGTGCGATCGTCAGCAAACCGAGTTCTGACTTTTTCCAACATTGTAGCCTTCAAGTCGATCGCCACACATTCAACATTCGGGCGATCGCACTTAAGCAAACCCAACAACCGTCCATCACCAGTACCAATATCCAGAATCCGGTGCACAGTTTTCGGCACTTCGCCCAAAAGTACAGATTCACCTTCCGTGCGGTGAGGGATACTATCAGCTGTAGAAAGATACCACAAAGCGTGTTCCGCAGAACTCCAAAGATTGACTTGACTCATTACTTTTTAATCCTCATAAACTTCGCCATTTTTGCGAGTAAAAATCCAACTATTGCCCTCAGCTTTAGCAATTAAATCGTCATCGGGATAATTTGCTGAATCTCCCGGAGTGCGATCGCCAATTTCCAGATAAACAACATCATAATTACTTCGATTAACTAAATGATGCCCATCAGCATCCCCAGCCCGAAAACCCGCCGCCATACCCGGTTTTAGCACTTCCTCACCCGCATTAGAAATCAGAGTAATCTCCCCTTCCAGAACATACACTAACTCATCTTGACGAGAGTGCCAATGTCTCAGAGCAGAACAACTTCCCGGCGCAAGTCTCACCAAATTTACCCCAAAATTCTGCAATCCGGCAGTATCGCCCAAGCGTTTTTTCACCCTTCCCGCCACCGCAGATTGAAATTGCAGGGGATATTTAGAGCCTGTAATATCCGGCACATTTTCAGGATTCACAATCATAAAAATACTCCTTTCAGTATTTGTGACATCTCTTTCTTTTCTTACTTCGCGTACTTCGCGTCTTCGCGGTTAATTATTCCATTTGAAACATTATGTTTATTTTTTTCAAACAACTCAGCAGGCGCATCAATACCGTCTACAGAGAGCGATCGAAATGTCTTAGCCATGGGACAGTTCAACCCTTGAGAATCAGAATCAACAACTAACCAATTGACTTGCCTATTACCTCGTTGTCTCGGAGGTGGCACTGGATAATCTCCTTGCTGGTTAGCAACAGGTGTAGCCAAGGCAAAATTAGCCCATCCCCCCACCATCCCCGCCACGGTGAGAAAAACAATTTTAATTTCTGTTTTCATAATTACAAAACACGCATTAATTCGAGATAAATACAATTTTATACCACTTGCCAGAACCCCACCACTGTGGCATCCTACCTCCGACAGTTCCCGCAACCCATTAAGAATGTGTTATAAATATTGAGATTCATTAAGAAATATTTCTCAAATGCTCCTTTCCTCCTCCGGTGTCAGCAAACTCAAAGAATCTTTAAAAGAAAAAGTATTCTTTGGGAATGAGCCAACCCCCGAACTCATAGCCATATTACTGATTTACTTCGTCCAAGGTATCCTCGGACTAGCCCGCTTAGCCGTCAGCTTCTTCCTCAAAGACGAACTCGGCATGAGCCCCGCCGAAGTCTCAGCCATGCTGGGCGTCGTCGCCCTACCTTGGATGATCAAACCCCTATTCGGCTTCATGTCGGACGGGTTGCCGATATTCGGCTACCGCAGACGGCCTTACATCGTCCTTTCCGGGCTGTTGGGAACCTCAGCATGGGTGGCGCTAGCCACAATAGTACAGACACCCTTGGCCGCTACAGGGGCGATCGCCCTCAGTGCCCTCTCTCTCGCCGTCAGCGACGTCATCGCAGACTCCCTAGTAGTCGAAAGAGCCCGAAAAGAATCCCTTACCGATGCAGGTTCCCTGCAATCCCTATCCTGGGGCGCATCAGCCCTCGGCGGACTAATCACCGCCTACCTCAGCGGTTCCCTACTCCAACAATTCTCCACCCACACCATATTTTTAATCACCGCCTCTTTCCCGCTCATCGTCTCAGCAACAGCCTGGTTAATTAGCGAAGAAAAAGTCAACAAAAGAACAGACTTTGAAACAGTAAAAAATCAATTAAAACAACTGCGACAAGCTGTTAGCCAAAAAACAATTTGGTTGCCAACCGCCTTTCTTTTCCTGTGGCAAGCAACCCCAACTTCCGACTCAGCCTTCTTCTTTTTCACCACCAACGAATTAGGCTTTAAACCAGAATTTCTCGGCCGCGTGCGCCTAGTTACCAGCCTAGCCGCTCTTGTCGGTATCTGGCTGTTTCAGCGCTTCCTCAAAACAATTCCATTTAGAGTAATTTTCGGCTGGTCAACAGTAATTGCCACAGTCTTGGGATTGACAAGTTTACTATTAGTAACTCACGCCAACCGAGCTTTAGGAATTGACGACCAGTGGTTCAGCATCGGAGATAGCCTGATCTTAACAGTAATCGGGCAAATTGCTTATATGCCAGTGCTGGTATTGTGCGCGCGATTGTGTCCCCCCGGAGTCGAAGCAACTTTATTTGCACTGCTGATGTCCATCACCAATTTAGCCGGACTTTTGTCCTACGAAGGTGGTGCACTTTTGACTCACTGGTTAGGAATTACCGATCGCAATTTCGACAATCTCTGGCTGCTAGTCCTCATCACCAACCTGTCCACACTTCTACCGCTACCATTCCTAAGCTGGCTACCCGCTGAAAATACAGAAACTGCCGAACCAAACAATCAAAACTCACTGCCATTATTAGAAGCGGAAATGGGAAGCGCAAAACCAACAGGACAACATTTCATGCCGGAATATTTTCCCGACTTAGTACCAACAGTAATCTCAGAAAGCCGAACCGCAGATAGCAAATGAAGGAAGAAGGAAGAAGGAAGAAGTCACCCCCTAAGGAGGAGGGCGGTTTCATTCTCAAGAAAATAATGATTGTGTAGGGGTAGCGGATGGTGCGTGCCTACCCCCCTCACTCTCCCACTCTCGGCCCCCTTTGTAGTTAAATCAATAAAAGCTTATTCTACCAATGCAAAACCTAGAAACTTCCGAACTAAAAACAACAGCCAAAACCTCATCATACGATCGCACCGACTGGCAACGAGGCTACCAATCCCAGCGCCAAGAATCCGACTACTGGATAGACGAAATAGAAGGTGAAATCCCCCCCGACTTACAAGGCACATTCTTTCGCAACGGGCCTGGTTTGCTAGATATCAACGGCGAACAAATTCACCACCCCTTTGATGGCGATGGGATGATTTGTGCGATCGCAATTTCCGACGGGCGCGCCCACTTCCGCAACCGATTCGTCCACACCGAAGGCTATCTAGCAGAAAAAACAGCCGGAAAAATCCTCCATCGAGGCGTTTTCGGAACCCAGAAACCAGGAGGTTGGCTAAGTAATATATTTGACCTCAAAATCAAAAACATTGCCAACACCAACATCATTTATTGGGGAGACAAACTATTAGCACTGTGGGAAGCAGCAGAACCTTACAGACTCGACCCCCGCACCTTAGAAACCATCGGCTTAGATACCCTAGACGGCATCTTGCAGCCCGGTGAAGCTTTCGCCGCTCACCCCAGAATTGAAAAAGGCAAAAATGGAGCCGGAGACAGACTCATAAACTTTTCTGTCAAACCTGGTTTGTCTAGCGTAATTACCATTTACGAACTCGAAGAAAGTGGCAAACTATTGCAAAAACACGCCCATGCAATACCGGGTTTTGCCTTCCTACACGACATGGTAATTACCCCCAATTACTGCATATTTTTCCAAAATCCCGTCAGCTTCAATCCTATACCTTTCGTGTTAGGAATGCGGAGTGCGGCCCAGTGCATTCAATTTTCACCCAACAAACCCACGCAAGTAATTTTAATTCCGCGCAACGGCACCGATAAAGTGAAAATATTAGAAACAGAACCATGTTTTGTTTTCCACCACTGCAACGCATGGGAAGAAGACGGCGAAGTCTTTGTAGACTCAGTGTGCTACGAATCATTCCCCAATGTCGAGCCAGATGGCGATTTTCGCGAGATTGATTTCGATAGCATTCCCGCCGGGGAATTGTGGCGGTTCAAGCTGAATTTACAAGCCGAAACAGTGGAGAATCAAGTAGTTGAAACTCGCTGCTGCGAATTTCCAACCTTGCATCCAAATAATGTCGGACAGCCTTACCGATATCTTTACATTGGTGCCGCCGATTCTCCCACCGGCAATGCTCCTCTGCAAGCCATCCTCAAATTTGATTTCCTGACTGATGAAAGGCAACTTTGGAGTGCGGCACCGCGCGGTTTTGCTGGGGAACCAATGTTTGTGGCGCGTCCCGATGCTGTTGCTGAGGATGATGGCTGGCTGCTGGTTTTGATGTACGATGCTGCTAAACATCGATCGACCTTAGTAATTTTAGACACTAGGGATATCGCGAAAGGGCCTGTGGCGCAGTTGCATTTAAAATATCATATTCCCTACGGTTTGCATGGAAGTTTCACATCAAAAGTATTTCTTCCTTAAACCATAGGTTAGCAGTCCGCTGGAATCTCAAGGAAAAGAGCGATGTCTGAACAAGACATCGCTAATATTATTACGATCCAACCGGGTAAAAAATCCGGTTTCTGATATAAAAGCCTCTCTTCTCTTCCTTCGCGTCCTTTGCGCCTTCGCGGTTAAATCATTCCGAATTATTATCTAATTCATGCAAATTGTCAACCACAATAACCTCAAAAAAATACTTATTTTCATTTGCAATATAAACCTAATTTTTGCAATTATCTTATCTATTTACTCTCCAGTAGCTCATGCTCAAGAACCTTACAGCCCAAATCCAGAAAGCTCTCCGGCTCCCAAAGGCTTAGTAGAGGTCACAATGACTGCGATCGGAGTAGATCCAATTAAAAACGAATTAGAAACACGCTTAGAATTTGAACTAAAAGGCATTTACAAAAAAGGGCCTACCTACCCAGCTCAAGATTTGTTAATGACAGTTAACGGTGCAAATATAGCAGATTCAGAAATTACTTTTAAAGCAGGTAAACCGATGATTTTTCCGGCTTTAAAGTTCAATTTAGTCAAGGGTAAAATCAACAATTATCCCTTTGACAGGCACATTGCTAAAGTAGCTATTTCCATCGATCCGCTGCCTTCGATTAGGAAAAGATTTGCCCCTTTTGAACTCAACCCCGTACCGCTGCTATTTAAGTTCAATGCCGATGTTCCAGGTTTTGACATCACATACAAGCCTCTGGAAGAAAATTCATCTATCTTTATTTATATCGATGTTCGCATAACTCGATCGCTCCCGGTAAAATTTTTTGCTTTAACCATTATCGTGATTATGTGGGTGCTATCAACTATGGCGCTGCTGCTGGCATTGAAAGTGATGAAATCGGGTAAGTTACCGGAAATAGGAATGTTGAGTTGGACGGCTGTGATGCTGTTTGCTTTTCCGGCTATTCGTAACGCTCAGCCTGGAGTACCTCCCGTGGGAACTGCAAGTGATTTTCTGTCGTTTTTTTGGACTGAAATTATTGTGGTGGTAGCGTTGGTAATTATCGGTAGTTGTTGGTTGAAGCGGTATCATCCACCAACTGAATGATATCAAATCCGGTAGAAGATCCGGCGGTTAGAAACCGCGAAGTTTTACGGGCACACAACCGAAGTCTGCCTCCGCAGACTGAAGAGAAATCCTTCATTCTTCAACTTTATTCCCGACATCCGTTACATCCGTTACAAAATCCGCTGCCGAACTTCCTTCTTTTCAATTCTTGATTTCCCAATTTTCAATATCTTTCGTTGGTATTCCCAAGCCTCGCAAAATACTAAAAGCCATGATTCGATACCCGGATGGATTCGGGTGCACTCCGTCTGCTGCTAACAAATTTAGAGTTTTTCCAGCGTGTCTTTGAAAAGTACCGATCACTTCTCGAAAAGGTTTATTTAAATCAATAAATAAGCATTGATTCTGTAAGGCAATTTCTCGCATAGCGACAATATAGTCTTGTAAACGCTGGTTTTCCGGGCCGTCGAGAACTTCACGAATGGGAGTAGGAGAAAGTAGGGCTACTCGAATTCCGGCTGCTTTTGCTGACTCCACCATTTGTGTTAATTTATGTTTATATTCTGCTAATCCTACTCCTGTGGACAAGTTTCCTAGGGGATGAAATTGGCGGTTTTGAAAGTCAAAGAATGCGTGCCAAACATCATTTACTCCGACATTAATCATCACTAAGTCTGGTCTTTTGCCAACTACATCTTGCTGGAAACGGGCTTGCATATCAGTGGCTTTGTTCCCGGAGATGCCGACGTTGATAATTTCGATCGCGCGATCGGGATACAGACCATTTAGATAGCGTTGCAGTAGCCAAACGTAACCTCCGGGGTATTTGCCGGCTTCTGTGATGCTGTCGCCAATGGTGACAATTCTGCCTTTACCGGCGAGGATGTTCTCGATTTCTGGCGGTAGACTAGCTATTGATGGGGATTCGGGAAACATGGGAATTAAGGAGTGAGGAATGTTGATAAAAATCAAAGCAGCAATTACTGCGGTGGCAAATCTGATGACTATTTGCTTTAATGGATGTTTGGGGCGTGGCGATCGCACTTTTGGAGACATTACGCAGTTTGTATTAAATTCATGCTTGAGTAAATTGTATGATGAAACTACAACAGTTATTACAGTCTAAGCGCGAGGATATTCTGGCGGTGGCGCTGCGACATGGGGCCTTTAATGTGCGGGTGTTCGGTTCGGTGGCGCGGGGTGAGGAGACTGAGAGTAGCGATATCGATCTGTTGGTGGATTATGATTTACAAAAAATTTCGCCTTGGTTTCCAGGGGGGCTATTGATGGATTTGCAAGATATGTTAGGTTGTAAGGTAGATATTGTCACGGAACAGGGGTTAAGTCGTTTGATTAAGGATCGGGTTTTGGCGGAGGCCAAGTCTTTAGTTGATTTTACTTTAAAGGAGGCTGTATGATGACGGTACAAGAAATTATCGATCAAGTCGAAAGTTTATCAATAGAAGATCAGGATCGGTTGTTTGAGTTTATCCGCAAGCGACGGATTGAAAATCGGCGGGATGAAATTTTGGCGAGTGCTCAGGAAGTTTTTAGGGCTGTAGAGACGGGAACAGCCATGAGAGGAACTTTTGAAGAGTTGAAGTCATATTTATTGAAGGAGGATGAGGAGGAATGATTTTAACAACCGATCCGAGTTTCAAAAGAAGTCTTAAGCGATTAATTAAAAAAATCAGCAATTACAAGACCAGATATTAGAGGTTTTAGAATTGTTGGGTGATGATCGCTGCTATAATGATCTCTAGGATATTAAAATTTTGAACGGTTGAGGGTATTATTATGAATGACAATTCAGATGAAATCAATAAATTTTTAGAAAATAAAGAATTTATAATGGGACTACTCTCTTTGGTAGAACAAATAGTGACTAAGCCCCAGTATGAATATATTCAAGTTTACTACGATGACGTATTTCGATCTAATTTTTTGGGTCTAAAATATCGTTTTTATGGGTTTAGAATTAGAGGGGCATACACAAATAACATAAAAATGGAAGATGACTGTATTACGTTATTTAATAAATTAGGAAGTCAAGGTTGGAAATTATTTAGCGTTACCCCTGAAGGTTATTTGAGTGAAACAGATTCCGGTCAAGTTATACGATGCACAAGAAATATTTATCTCTTTGAAAGAAAAGCATCAGCTAATTCGGAGTTAGGCTTAGATAAATTCCTAGATATGTTAGATATAAAAAGAGCAAAGTCAGATGAAGCATCAGATGAAGCATCAGATGAAGCATCAGATGAAGAGTCAGATGAAGCATCAGATGAAGCAGATGAAGCCGATGAAGCAATAGAAAGTGAAGAGACTGAAAATGAAGATGCCGATTATCTATCTTTATTTCCTATTGAAGAATTACAGTTGTCAGTTCGTGCCTATAGTCCTCTAAAAAGAGCAGGAATACACTCGATAAAAGATTTGTTAGAATATACTAGAACAGAACTCAGTGAGATATTAAAACATCGTAGGAGTGAAGAGGAGGTAGTTGAAACGCTTAAAAAAAGATTTGACATGATACTGAGTGACGATTAAATGGTATTTTTAGCCTTGATACTGAATCGAGAAACTTGACCTAATATGCACAGGGTGGAAAGCCTACCGCAAATAGAGCGTTTCCTGCTTTTATGAGGTACAGCAGCAACAATTAACAAACCAATTTCTTAAATGTTGAGGATTCATTGAGTATGCCGTAATACAGCAGGAACCGCTGTAAAAGTTAAGTCCTCAACCACTACCATGCTCTTATTAAGAGCTAAAAGCAATCTAGCAAAGACTTAAAGAATAAATTACAACACTCTTGCCGATTTTGATTGTTTGTGTTATCATGAGTTTTATAAGCCAAAAGCTTAGAAATTCCAGCACTCCCTGCTTTGCAAGAAGCAAGTGCAAATATTCAAACTTAGCACTTATAACCTTCTCCAAAAATTCGACAGTTATCTTGTCGGACGAGCGTTTGGTTCTTCCAACGCTTCACAACCAAAAATTGAATAATTTTAACCTTTGCCAGGGAGTCCTACCAAGAACTCCTTTTTTTTTGGTCATTTTCACGTCGGATCAAGCTGAAATTTTGTTCTCTGAATCAGAAAGGAGTTTTTGACATGGCTAAACCCAAACATAAAAGCATGAGAAATCAGCCAGAGATGTACGATGAGATCAAACAAGTCCGCAGCTTTAGCCTCACAAAAAAAGCCGTTAACGAGCTGGATTCTGTTGCTAAAATATACGGCATTTCTCGTTCGGAACTTGTTGAGCAAATTGCTAGAGGACTTATCAAGTTATAGCAACTGCTAACTGAAACTAAGCATTTAATTAATGATCGGTATTATCGGAGGCAAAATCTTTATGAATTTAGAACGAGATCGGGTTTATGTTGAGCATATTTTGGAATGTATCAACAAGATAAATAAGTACACTGGCAATGAGCGGGAACGTTTTATGAGTGATGCTTTAGTGCAAGATGGAGTCTTGCGATGTTTGCAAACTATGACAGAATCAACTCAAAAGTTGTCAAGGAATTTAAAGACAAGTGTTTTAGGTATTGATTGGAATGCCATATCAGGATTTAGAAATGTTTTGGTTCACGATTATTTGGACGGGATAGATATTAATCGAGTTTGGGACACGATTGAGAATTATTTACCTAATTTGGAAATGGCAATTAAAGATATAGCTAATAATTGGGGGAATAATTAAGCTAGAATTTTAAATGTCGATTATGATAGAAACAGGACTTACGCACTTTAAAGTAATTCTTTTTTGCCCATGAGTTCCGATCTAGTTCCTCTCCTTCCCAAGGTCACAATCGGCCGTCGCGCTGGTGCTTTCTGCATCGACGGCTTCGCAGTTTGGCTGCCCAGTTTGCTTCTTGGCACTAATCCGATCGCCCAAATCATCTTTTTTGTTATACTCTGGCTGATCTTGCGAGTAGCCATCGTCAGGAAAAATAAAGGCCAAAGTCTCGGCCGCTGGGCTTTGGACATGAAAATTGTCGATCCCAGACTCGATCGCACTCCCGGCCTCCAAGAACTGTGCAAACGCGAGGCTGTGCTTGGTGGCTGTGCAGCCCTAGCCTTCCTAGGTATAGGGGGACTCACATCCACCAATGCCGCCGTTTTGTTACTCCTATTACCCCTGGCGATCGACTGTAGCGTTGCCTTCACCGACACCGCCCGATTTCCCCAGGCATTTCACGATCGCCTTGGTGGTACGATCGTCGTCGGCACCCGCCGTGGCTACTCCCTAGACATCAAAGTCAGAAGATTGCTTGACCAAGTGCACAGCAATGTGAGAAGATAATAAATTGTGTTTAAATTAGTCGAAATTTATTTAGAATTATGGCTAAAGGCGTCCGCATCATAATTACTCTAGAGTGTACTGAGTGCCGAACTAATGCCAGCAAACGCTCAAAAGGCGTTTCTCGGTACACCACGACCAAAAACCGTCGGAACACGACGGCGAGGCTAGAACTCAAAAAGTTCTGCCCCCATTGCAACAAGCACACGAATCACAAAGAGATCAAGTAGTCATTAGTCATTAGTCAGTAGTCATTAGTCATTTGTTATTTGTTAGTAACCAATGCCCAATGCCCAATGCCCAATGCCCAATGCCCAAGGCCCAAGGCCCAATGCCCAATTACCAATTCTCCAAAAAATGACTTACTTTCGCAGGCGTGTATCGCCAATTAAACCAGGAGATCCGATCGACTACAAAGACGTCGATTTGCTCAAAAAATACGTTACAGAACGGGGTAAAATCCTACCCCGCCGGATTACAGGCTTGACAGCCAAACAACAACGAGACCTGACCAGAAGCATCAAAAGAGCCAGAATTGTAGCTTTGATGCCCTTCGTCAACCAAGAAGGTTAATCGGATTTTGGATTTAAGATTTTAGATTTTGGACGGTCATAAAAACTAGGCAAAAGTAACGTTTTTACGTGATTTAACCAGAAAAAATACAATTCTCCAAAATCTAAAATCCCCAAGTCGAAACCAGACAAGTAGCCCATGTAAAAATCTAAAATATAAATTATATAACTGGCAAGTGGAGAAGGGAACATTAGTAGAATTTAGACTGCACGGCGACCGCCGTCTAGCCGTTGCCGATCGCCCAGACGGCAAAAAAAACTGGGTGGTGGTAGACGAAAACGGTCAACCGCACAGCATACCGCCGAAACAAATCACCTACGAAATTGCCGGAGAAACCTACAAACCCTCGGACATCCCAAAATTTCATCAAGAAGTAGAAGTTTACTCAGATCCATCCAGTCTCGAAGTAGCTTGGGAACTGCTAGTAGGGGACGGAGAAACCGCGGACCCGGAATCCTTAGCCATGCTACTATTTTCCGAAAAAACCCCAGCTCAGTGTTACGCAGCTTACTCTCTGTTGTCCACAGATAAATTGTATTTCAAGCAAAAGGGCGATCGCTACGAACCGCGTTCTGCAGCCCAAGTAGCAGAAATAAAACACCAGCAAGAAGTAGAACAGCAACGACATCAAGAAGCCCAAGGATTTTGGGATCGAGTCAAGCAGCGACTCGTCGGGGAAAATGTAGACTGGGCAAATAGCGATCGCCATCGCCTCGATGCCCTAGAACGATTTGCCACCCTGGGAGAAGAAGCCACACACCGCACCCCAGCCCTAGAAACACTAGCCAGCCTAGAACGTCCCGAAACACCAGAAGCAGCCTTTCAACTATTAGTCGATCTCGGCCTGTGGAGTCACCACGAAAACCTGTTTTTGCGACGTAGCCAAATTCCCCTACAGTTACCAGCCAAGGTATTAGAAGGAGCTCAACGCTGCCTAGAAAACCTCCCAAGCGATTCCGACTCCAGTCGTCTCGATTTGACTCATCTCAAGGTTTACACCATCGACGATGAAAGCACTACGGAAATAGACGACGGACTCAGCTTAGAATTCCTGGAAAACGGCCAGCAGCGCCTGTGGATACACATCGCCGATCCCACCCGCTTACTCTCCCCCGGAGACGAACTAGACCTCGAAGCCAGAAAGCGCACCACCACAGTTTACCTTCCTACGGGGATGATCCCGATGTTTCCCCCAGAGTTGGCAACTGGGCCGATGAGCTTGATTCAAGGTAAAGAGTGCAGTGCTCTCAGCTTTAGCATTATTTTAGATGAAACAGGTGCAGCCCAAGATTACAGCATTCACATCAGCACTGTGAAACCTACCTACCGCTTAACCTACGATGACGTAGATGAGATGTTGGAGTTGGGAATTGAAGCAGAACCGGAAATAAGTGCGATCGCCACACTCGCCAAACTGCGACAAAAATGGCGGGAAACCCAAGGTGCAATCAGCATTTTCATGCCCGAATCGGTGATCAAAGTCAACGGCGATGAAATCAAAATCCACGTCATCGACGACTCCAGAGCCCGATTATTAGTAGCTGAAATGATGATCCTAGCCGGGGAAGTCGCAGCCCGCTATGGTCAAACACACAGCCTAGCCATACCCTACCGTCATCAGCCCCAGCCGGAACTCCCACCAGAGGAAGAACTGCTGGCTGTACCCGCAGGCCCGGCCCGCGCTTGCGCTGTGCGTCGCTGTATGCCCCGCAGTGAGATGAATTTGACCCCTGGAAGGCACTCTAGTTTGGGTTTAGAAGCGTACACTCAAGTCACTTCTCCGATTCGGCGTTATACCGATTTGCTGACTCATTTCCAAATCAAAGCTCATTTGCGCGATGAACCGCAGCCTTTTTCTCCTGAAGAAATGCAAGACATTGTGATGTGTCTCGGTACAGCAGTCAGGGAAGCTTCTAGTGTCGAACGCCAAACCAATCGCTATTGGGGATTGGAATATTTACGGCGAAGCCCGGATGAAGTCTGGGAAGCTTTAATGTTGCGCTGGCTACGGGAAGATAGCAATCTCGGATTGATTTTGTTGGAAGAGTTGGGTTTAGAATTAGCCATGCGGTTTGGTCGATCTGTCGAAGTAGGCGATCGATTTGAAGTCAAAGTCACACACTGCGATCCGCGATCGGATGTAATTCAATTCCAAGAAGTGATTCTCCAAGCAGCGGAATAGGACTTTCGATTTGGGATTTTGGCGCTGTGAAACAGATAAAAAACCTGTTTTCTTTAGTCATTCGACGTAAGTCCTGATAGAGTAAGAGGTTATATCAAATCCGGTGGCATCGGAATTATTAATTTATCTCTTCTCGAACTTCGCGTCATGAGCGCCTTCGCGGTTAAATCATTCCGATGCTAACGGATTTGCTATCATTCCTTCTCGCAGCCGAGAAATCTCAAATCTAAAATCGTGAAATGCCGAATTCAATTAGCCAAGTTCAGCCACCGCTGGAATTCATCCCCCCAGCGTACAACCCCCTAATCGTCCAAGGCTGCCAACAAATACTCCCCTGGTGGCTGCGATTTCGGACAAATATCAGCGACATTCAAGCGGAAAATGTCGAAACCCTCGCCGAACTGTTTCACCAATTTCAAAATCAGAAAGTTCGCTTTTTGTTAGCATTCCGCCACCCCAACTCAAGCGATCCTTACTGTTTGGGACAACTGGTGTGGAAACTCGTACCCCAAGTGGCGCGCCAACAAGGGATTCCCCTGAAATTTCCCGTACATTCCCACTTTATCTACGATCGCGGAATTCCCCTTTGGGCTGGCGCGGGTGTCGGCTGGCTATACTCCCAACTTGGTGGAACTCCCATTGTTCGCGGTAAGATCGATCGAGCTGGATTGCGATCGGTCCGCGATTTATTTGCTAACAGCCAATTTCCCATCGCCGCCGCTCCCGAAGGCGCCACCAACGGTCACAATGAAATAGTTAGCCCCCTCGAACCCGGTATTGCTCAAATGGGATTCTGGTGCGTTGAAGATTTACGAAAAGCCGGACGCCCGGAAAAAGTGGTAATTGTACCACTTGGTATTCAATACCGCTATGTCCAGCCACCTTGGGAACAACTAGAAAAACTTTTAACTCAATTAGAAACTGATTGCGGATTAGCAACATTAGATAGTAACAATTTTCCCAATTTAGACACGAATCCTCCGAATTCCGAAATTCACCATCACAAATTTCAATATTTACGACTAATTCGATTGGGAAGTTATTTGTTGTCAGTAATGGAACAGTTTTATCGGAGATTTTATCATCAATATTTACCCCCACATCCCGATAAATTAGTATCAGAACTGATGACAGAAATCACCAATAATGATTTGGACAATGAAGTGATGATTTCTAGATTAAAAGCACTTTTAGATGTGGCTTTACAAGTGGCAGAACAGTATTTCAACTTGAAGCCAAAAGGCAGTTTAATCGACAGATGCCGCCGATTGGAACAAGCAGGATGGGACTATATTTATCGAGAAGATATCAAAGATATTGCAGCACTTTGTCCCTTAGAAAGAGGATTAGCCGATCGCCTAGCCGAAGAAGCCAGTCTCCGAATGTGGCACATGAGACTCGTAGAAAGCTTCGTGTCCGTTACGGGCAAATATGTACAAGAACAACTGACGGCAGAACGCCTCGCCGAAACAACTTTACTACTGTCCGACGTACTGGCTCGCATCAAAGGGGGAAATCCTTTCGGGCGACCGAATTTGGGCAAACAGCGAGTAACAATGACCGTGGGCGAACCGATATCCGTGGACGATCGCTCCGAGGGATATCAAACCAGTCGCAGAATAGCAGTTGCCGAGCTCACTCAAGACTTACAAGCAGCTTTAGAAGGACTAATTAATTAGTCATTAGTCGTTAGTCAGTAGCGGTGCCGGCTCAGCTTCGTTGAAGCGTCAGTAGTCAGTAGTCATTAGTCATTAAGCGGTGCTATAAGGACGGGGTTGGCAACCCAATTTCCTGATAAACTTTGGAAAGAGGTCTGAGCCACCCTAAAAAATTAACCCTTGATAATAACCAAGAAAAATAAGCAATGAGTAACAAACCTATCAATTTGTCTAGTAACTCAATAAAAATAAAACTGCTAAATTATTTAGCCCAAGAATTGCTGACTCCCCTCACTTCAGTTATTGGGATGGCCAGTGTATTGAACCAAGAAATTTATGGCCCCCTGACAAGTAAGCAAAAAGAATATATCGATGTAATCCAAGATAGTAGTCGGTCTTTGCGATCGCTAGTTGAAGAAATTTTAGGACTCGCAGAATTGGATGAATCCAGTTTCACCATCAAGCGAACCGCAGTAGATATAGAAACTTTGTGCCAGCAGGTTGTGACTAACCTATCGCAGCCCGCATCTAAAAGAGAGCAAGAAATTAACCTGTCTATCAGTCCAGGGCCCCGTATTTGGCTGGCAGACAAAGACAAAGTTCAGCAAATGCTCCACCACTTAATTTTTAGCGTGATTCAATCTGCTGGGGCAGGTAGCGTAATTCGAGTACACGTTGTTCGCAAAGATGATGGCATCAATATGGGAGTTTGGGTGTTTCACCCTTGGTTGGGAGAAAGTTTGCCCCATGCTAAACTCTACTCCGACCACTTGTTAAAAGTTGCATCGGGTCGGAGTTCCCTAGGGAACTCCGACACCAGAGAATTGGGAATTGAATCTCAATATTCGCCAGCAGTACAAGCTTCCCAGCCATTAAAGCTTTCTTTCTCTGAGTTGGCAACTTTGGTAGCGGAAAATGCCACGGATACCTCACCAGTGTTAGCTGGCTACGGGGATAGAGAGCGTTTGGGATTGCTGCTGTGCTGTCAGTTGGTGGAAATTCAAGGCGGTCAACTCTCAATTCAAGGAACGCCAGAATCTGGGTATCGCTATGTGCTTTCGCTTCCTTGCGTCAATGCTACTGATTTGTTGGAAAGGTAAAGTTAGTTGTGATTACTTATTTGTTGTTCTCATAACGAATAACGAATAACTAATAACTAATAACCCATAACTAATAACCCATAACCAGGCATCCCTAATCACCAATAACCACTTCCTAATTTTAAATTGAAATGAATTCAGTTTGGCAAAAATTAACTCTAGCAAACTTCCCACTTTTACAATGGCAAAATGGAAGTTATTTATTGAATGTCGCCATTGGCAATGCGCGAAGTTGGCGGCAAAGTAGCTGGCTGATGCAATGGGCGGAACCACTGGGTTTTGTATTGCTGGCTTTGACGTTTGGTTTGGGCCCCTTTGTCAACAATGCCCTGGTGGGTGTGTTGATGGCTGCTGGCGCTGCCTTTTGGGTACTGCTGACGGTTTCCGACGATCGCGCGATCGCCCTGACACCGATTCACCTGCTAGTATTCCTGTACTGGGGAATTGCTACCGTCGCCACCGCCATGTCCCCAGTGAAAGCAGCAGCTTTTACAGGCTGGACGAAGCTAACGCTGTATTTGCTGTTTTTTGCATTGATGGCTAGGATATTGCGATCGCCCCGTTGGCGATCGTGGCTAATCGCCGTGTTTTTGAACGTCTCTCTCATTGTCAGTTTCTACGGCGTGCGACAGTGGATTGATAAAGTGCCACCCCTAGCTACTTGGAACGACCCCACTTCTAGTCAAGCAAATGTCACGCGAGTTTACAGTTTTTTAGGCAATCCCAACTTACTTGGTTCCTATCTGCTACCGGCAATTGCATTAAGCACAGCAGCACTTTTTGTGTGGAAAGGATGGGGAACTAAAGCTTTGGCACTGACCATGTTAGTGGTGAATTGCGCCTGTTTGCGCTACACCGACAGCCGTGGGGCTTGGATCGGTTTTGTAGCTTTACTGGTGGTGTTTTTAATCCTGCTGTGGTATTGGTATAGTCCTTTAATGCCTCGGTTCTGGCGCACTTTGGCCCTGCCGTTGGGGTTAGGAGGTTTAGCTGGGGCGTTAATTTTGGGAGTAGTTTTAGTACCACCCCTGCGGGAACGAGTGACGAGTATGTTTATCGGCCGCGGTGACAGCAGCAACAATTTTCGGATTAATGTTTGGACTGCGGTGATTGACATGATTCGCGATCGACCAATTCTCGGCATTGGTCCGGGCAACACTGCTTTTAATAAAGTTTATCCACTGTATATGAAGCCGAAATATACGGCTTTGAGTGCTTATTCGGTGCTTCTAGAAATAGCGGTAGAAACTGGTTTTATCGGTTTGACTTGTTTTCTGTGGCTGCTGACTGTCACCATCAATCAAGGTTTGTTGCAGATCAAAAATCTGCGGGATGCACAATTTCAGCAGCTTAACTCCCAGGAAGAATCCCCAAGTCCCACATCCAATCAGGGGTTTTGGTTGATAGCGGCGATCGCAACTTTAGTCGGCATGATGGCCCACGGTTTTTTCGATACAGTTTGGTATCGACCAGAAGTGAATATGCTGTGGTGGTTGATGGTAGCGATTATTGCCAGTTTTTACAGAAATTCCCAGCAGCCAGATTCAGCCTTGACTAACGCAGAGTAGAAGGATTATGTATAGCCATGCCCCGTGGCATTGGAGTCAACATTCAAAGTGATGACCAGCCAGATTTCCTGATAGTAACCGACCTTCTTTCTATGTCGGTTATATCAATTCCGGTTGTATCGGAATGATTTAACCGCGAAGGCGCGAAGTACGCGAAGGAAGAGAAGAGAGAGTTTAATAATTCCAATGAAGAGAGGATTTGATATTACTATCAGGAAATCAATTTTTTTATTGATCCACCGATGAATCCGTAGGCTTGTATCCCGGCTGTTTTCGGTCATCTAAACCCGAATCCCTCAGCGAAACTACACTTCTTTGACTGGGTGACAATCGATCGCCCCCTCGACTCCTACCCCCAGACAGTGGCGATTTTCGAGTTAAAGTTTTCCAAGCAGCCTTAACCCCAGTCACCAGGCTACGAGTTGTAACTTGGACATTGTGCGCTTGCTTTTTGGCAGTACCAAGACTGCGATCGACTTGCTTGACAACTTCCCCCGCACTTTGCACCCCTTCACTGACATCATCCGTCAATTCGCTAATTTCCAGCCCAGTTAACCTAATGGCATCCAAAGTCGGCGGAAATTCACGACAGAGGGTATCAGCGAGCTTTTCCACGCTGCGCGCCGCCCGCGTCAAGGCTTGCACCGCAGGTATGAGAGTCACTAACACAGCCGTTAAACTGACTGCGACTAGCAAAATCGAAAGTCCTAACCAAAAGATGGGTTCGCGCACTGAAATCTCGGATTGGGGGTTTGGGAATTTATATGTGGGTCTAATTTTACTTGATTGTGTGGATCAGTCCCAAAGGTAGTCCCGAACAGTTGTGGAATTAGGGGTGCTCCGGGGGCGAGGTAGTCGCTGCGGCTTCAGTTTCCGAGAGTGTTTGGCGTTCCCGTTGAGTCGCCTCCAAACCTGCGACGATCGCCTCTTTAAGTCTAATCAAAGTTTCGTCCCAATGGAGCAGTGCCGATTCCGAAAGTCGATCGGCTTGCAATTGTACGCTAGTTGATAAATCTTCGGCCAACTCCGGCATTGCCTCGGCCGATTTTTTCAATATCTGCCGCGTCTGCTTGCCCGTTCTCGGTGCCATCAGCAAGCCCGTCACGGCCCCGATGGCCGAACCCACCAGCAAGCCACCAATAAATAATCCTGAACGTTTATTTGACATTGCGATCGCGACCTCCCAAAGTATACTTTTACCAGCTATAAATATAATAATTTCCGATTACCTTAATGGTCGATCGCGCCGCCGCCAAAGCATTCGCCCCAAACCTAGCAATCCCAAAAGTTGCTGAAGTTGTTGAAGTTGCAATTCCAGTTGTTGATAATTTCGCCGCAACTGGTGAGCACCTTGTTGCTTTCTAGCAAAGAAATTCGGTGATTTGGCAAGGACATTGGTGCTACAGCGATCCAGGGCGGTGATTCTCGCTTCACAAAGTGCGATCTTCCGGCGCATTTGCCATATTTTCCACGCTATATAAAAGCAAACCAGAGATATGAATACATTAATGATTATGACAGCAACCAGCATTTTTTACCTGTTTTTAACTAGCCTATTTAGATTTTTGTAACAGACAAAATACCCGCCCCACAATAATTTTTTCTAGATTGTAGAACAGGCATCTTGCCTGTTAATAAAAATCAGCCTCAATCTCAGCTTAAATTTTTTAAACTTGAGACATTGCAGGTAAACAAACTTTTGTACCGCCCAAACCGCAATAGCCGTTAGGGTTTTTAGCCAGATACTGCTGATGATAGCTTTCTGCGTAATAAAACTCAGGAGCGTCAATAATCTCAGTAGTAATATTGCCGTAACCTGCTGCCTTGAGAGCTTGCTGGTAAGCATCCCGCGATGCTTCAGCTAGCTGCTTTTGGGTGGCTGAATAAGTGTAAATTCCCGATCGATACTGAGTGCCAGAATCATTTCCCTGACGCATTCCTTGAGTCGGATTGTGACTTTCCCAAAAAACTTTGAGCAGCGTTTCATAACTAACTTTTTGGGGGTCGAAGACAACCAGAACCACTTCATTGTGTCCCGTCATCCCGCTACAAACCTCGTTGTAAGTAGGATTTGGAGTAATCCCAGCCGCATAACCAACTGCGGTTGAAAAAACTCCAGCTTGCTGCCAAAACTTGCGTTCGGCTCCCCAAAAACAGCCCAGACCAAACATAGCAGTTTCCATGCCGTTGGGAAAAGGAGGTTTGAGCGGATTGCCGTTAACAAAGTGAGTTGCCGGTACCGGCATCGACTCTGCCCGTCCCGGCAATGCGTCCTGGGGAGAGGGCAGGCTCGACTTTTTGCCAAATCCAAATAGCACCATAGGTTTGTGAGGGGGATCTCTGATAAACATCTTTACCTTACTTAATCATATCAGATGTACAGTTAAAATAGTGGCACTGTTGAATTTAAAAGCGATCGCCTCTAAGCTAACTTTAATTTTCGTTTTTTTAGCAAGTGACATCTATCACTAAAAATGCGGTAATAGATCGCATTAAGCCTGTGCGATATATCACAGAAAAATGTAAGATTTATCACATTTTTTTGAGGTGTTAATCACAAATATTCAATTCAAAATCTGCGATTATCATAAATACCAAGTTATTTTTTGATTCAGGATCGGTTCTTAGGAGTGTATCAAAATGCTTTTAACCTCAGCGACTAAACCATTGAAATCTAATCCATTTATTACTTACCGCGATCCCATGACAGGCAAATGGGTAGTGGTGAATCAGAATTTGCCGATAGCAGCGTCTAAGTCAAACACAAGTGCAGCTTAATTCGTGAAAATAATTGTCCATCATCTACAATAACTAAAAAATTGAAAATGAACATAAAATCTAGAACCCCAACTTATGCAAGGACTTGGGGTTCTAGATTTTTGGCTATTGCTATAATCAGCATTAAAATATTCTTTCCGGGTTGGTAGTGAAGACTTTAGTCGGGAGCATCTCGATTTTGCATAGGCGAAGCATGACCGCAGATAAGTTATTGGTTAAAAGGAAAGATTTACTACGGTCACGCTTCGCCCCTACCGATATATTTGCAAATTCGGGATGCTCCCGGAATGCTTCGCCCCTACATATATTTGCACTCATTGAGATGCACCCCTTTAGTCATCACTACCAACCAATTTATAACACCTCTCGTCCCAAATAGGATTGGAGGACTTCCGGCACTTTTACAGTCCCGTCTGGCTGCTGATAATTCTCTAAAATTGCCGCCATTGTACGCCCCACAGCTAAACCAGAACCGTTGAGCGCGTGCACGAATTGAGTACCTTTTTTGCCCGCTTCTTTAAAGCGAATATTTGCTCGCCGTGCCTGAAAATCTGTGACGTTGGAACAACTGGAAATCTCTCGGTATTTGCCCGCAGAAGGCAGCCATACCTCTAAATCATAGGTTTTTGCCGCCGCGAAACCTAAATCGCCTGTACATAGTTCGATCGTCCGATAAGGCAATTTCAGCGCCTGCAAAACTCCTTCGGCATCCTGCACTAACTTTTCGTGTTCCTCCGGGGATGTGCTCGGATGCACCAGTTTCACTAATTCAACTTTATTAAATTGGTGCAATCGAATTAATCCCCTCGTATCTTTGCCATAACTGCCGGCTTCCCTCCGAAAACAAGGAGTGTAAGAACAGTGATGAATTGGCAACTGTTCTGCTGTCAATATTTCACCTCGGTACAAATTGACAACCGGAACTTCGGAAGTCGGAATTAGCCACAAATCGTCTTGGTCGCATTTGAAACTTTCTTCGGCAAATTTGGGTAATTGACCTGTTGCTGTGAGAGATTCGGTGTTGACTAAAAATGGGGGAATTACTTCTACATAACCTGCTTTTGTGTGCCGATCCAACATGAATTGAATAATCGCTCTTTCTAGGGCTGCGCCTGCTCCTATTAAGCTGACAAAGCGAGGTTGAGAGATTTTGACAGCGCGTTCAAAGTTGAGTATTCCTAATTTTTCGCCGATTTCCCAGTGTGGCAAAATCCCCGTATTTTGGGGAATGTATTCGTCTCCCCAGCGCCGTATTTCGATGTTTTCATCTTCATTTTTGCCGATGGGGGTTGACTTAGCTGGTAAGTTCGGCAACGGCAATAATAGAGCTTCTATTTGAGCTTTTAGGTCTTTTTCTTGTGCTTGCAGTTCGTTGGACTCTGTTCCCACTGCATTGCCTTCTGCTTGCAATGCTTGAACTTCGGGAGATTCTAGGGTTAAACCCGATTTTCTTTTTTGACCGATGAGTTTGGCAATTTCGTTGCTGCGGGCTTGCAGTTGCGATCGCTTCCCTTCCAACTCTCGCTGCTGCTTGTCTAGTTGCACGATGGGCTCGATTTCATAGTTGCCTCCGCGAGTGTTGAGGCTTTCTTGGACAGCTTGGGGATTTTCTCGGATTAATTTTAGGTCTAGCACAGATTTATTCTAAATCTTCAATTCTAAATTAGCAACAACAGAACTAGGGGAAATACAAGTTTTATCAATGATTTTTCGGGTTAACTATAACTTATTCTCATTGATTTTTGGTTGGTGGTGTCACCAATGAGGGGTTATACCCCACAAATGGTGCTATACTGGAAACATATTAGTAGATGCACCCTGATATTTTTCTACCCCAGCCAGCAATGGCCGGGTTTTTTGTGTCTGTGGACAGTTGACAGTTGACCTTTGACAATTGACAGTTGATATCAATTCTGGTTGTATAGCAACTGCCAAGGCGATTAGGGCAGATTTTGTAGGGGCGGGTTCACCGATATCTTTCATCGGTATAGACAAATTCTATAAACCCGCCCCCACCCCACGACTTAACCACCCTGGCGGTTGCTATATCGTCAGGTGATTTAACCGCGAAGGCGCGTTCGGCGAAGCCGTTCCCGTAGGGTAGGACGCGAAGCAAGAGAGGAGAGAGTTTAATACAGGACGATGAAGAGAGGATTTTATATGACTCTTTGACGAAGCTGAACTCGCCAACTGGCCCAGCAGTTGACTGTTATCCACTGATAATCATAGAAGATGCGATCGCCAAATTATCTATTCTGCTTCCTAGAAATATTCTCCAGCGAAGGCGGGATTCAATCCTATGTTAAAGACATTCTGAAAGCTTACCTGTCTGTTAGCGCAGGGACAAACTGTCCGCCAACAGCAGAAGTTTTTTTATTGCGAGATTCCCCAAATTGCCACAATCCCTTCGAGTCAAAAAATCTCAAGTTTTCTTACCTCAAAACTGAGCCTGTTTGGTTTGGTCGTCTGAATTTTGCAGCTAAAATACTGATGAACTTAGTTCAAAAACGCCCTGAACGAGTTTTCTGCGGTCACATTAACCTCGCACCGCTGATTCAAACTTTGTGCGAACCTTTAGGCATTCCTTACACGATTTTAACTTATGGCAAGGAAGTTTGGGAAACACTGCCACCTAAATATCAAATAGCGATGAGCAAAGCTGATAGTATTTGGACTATTAGCAGGTATACGCGCGATCGCACTTGCTGCAATAATCTCTTAAATCCTGAAAAATTCCACCTAGTCCCTTGTATAGTCGATGAAAATCTATTTACGATCGATCCCAAATCGGAGGATTTATTGGTAAAATACAATCTGACTGGTGCTAAAGTATTGATGACTGTCGCCAGATTGCGATCGACAGATATTTACAAAGGTGTAGATATCACAATTAAAGCTTTGCCACAAATAGCGCTAACTTTCCCGAATGTGAAATACTTAGTGATTGGACGCGGAGACGATGAATCGAGATTAGCCAAAATTTCAGCAGATTTGGGAGTGGCTGAAAGAGTAATATTTGCGGGTTTTGTACCCACGGAAAATTTAGCGTCACATTACCGACTTGCTGATGCTTACGTGATGCCTTCTTGGGAAGGATTTGGTATAGTTTACTTGGAAGCACTTGCTTGCGGAATACCCGTACTGGCTGGAGATGCCGACGGTTCAGCCGAGCCACTGCAAGATGGTAAACTGGGATGGCGAGTTCCTCACCGCAATCAAGGCGCCGTAGCAGTTGCTTGTATAGAAATGCTTCAGGGGGAGGATAAAAGGTGCGATCGCCACTGGTTGAGGGAACAAACCATCGTAGAGTTTAGTTTTGGAACCCTTTGTCAATCGATAGCAAAGATTTTTAATATATTTGGGCCAGATTGAGTGGTGCCAGAATACCTAGAACCCCGCAGCACTTTCAGAAGTCGGGCATCTAACAGAATATAATAGTGGTTTCGGGAGGTAGAATGGAAAAATTAACTCCCAGACTACTGAGAATTTATTGGTTAGGATAGAACTATGCCTACCTGCAAAGACACCCAAGGAGACCATCGTGAACCAAGGCACCCCCAAAATTTCTTTAAAGCTACCCGCTATTAGCAATTGGCTGATACTCTTGGGCATCGCGTGGCTGTTTGCGTCACTGGGTTTGGGCTGGGTAGTTAAATCGATTTTTATTTTAGTAGGTTTTTTGCTACTTACACCTGTGGTGGCTTTTTTTGGCCTCCAGTGGTGGCTGAAACGCAACTTGGTTGAAGGTAAATGTCCCGTCTGTGAGTATGAATTTACAGCTTTAAATCAAACTCAGTGTCAGTGTGCCAACTGCGGTGAACCTTTGAAGGTAGAACAAGGTCATTTTAGTAGGTTGACACCGCCCGGTACGATCGATGTTACCGCAGTTGAAGTATCAGCGGTGCAACAGTTGGAAGAATAGTTAAAACAACAAATTTTACTTTTCCAAACGGACTGCGTACCACTGCAAAAACTTTCCAGGACCAACATCTAATTCACAATAAGTATTAATTAAATACTTGGCTTGCTCTTCCACTGAAGATATTTTTTGCACATCAGGGGGCAACTCTTCCTGGGAAGATGCTAAAATAGCTGTGAGCTTTTCTAATAATTCCGCAACGGTCAAAAACTGCTCTGGCTGATTTGTTTCTAACACTACAAACGTATCTTCATCATACAGTGACATAGTTTCAGAGGTTGAGGTTAATTATTTCTAAAGTTTTGTGGAATTAAGCGATCGAACTATAAAGTCTTATTGAGAGCGGCAAGGCCCAAGGGCCCGATCGTGTTACAATTAAGCACCGTCAGAATTCCTATCGGATTACCGTTATTAACTTAGTTGTTAACAGAGCCGATCCAGCACTTCTGAGGAAATTTGTCAAGTGCAAATTTGTCAAGTGTCAAATTGTCAAGAAATATTCGATCGATCCTTATCTAATTATAACGGATACTATACATTCCATGACTACATCTTCCACTTCAGCGCCAGTGGCGCGCAAACCCTCTAAATCAGAAGGCCTCAAAGAACGGAGCAACTATTTACGAGAACCCGTTGCGACTGAATTGTTACAAGAAACCACCCACTTCACCGAAGACGGGATTCAGATTCTCAAATTTCACGGCTCCTACCAGCAAGACAACCGCGACAATCGAGTTAAAGGTCAAGAAAAAGACTATCAGTTCATGCTCCGCACCCGCAATCCCGGCGGTTTCGTGCCCCCTCAGCTATATCTCACCCTAGACAAGCTATCGGAAGAATACGGCAACCATACCCTCCGCGTGACTACTAGGCAAGGCTTCCAAATTCACGGCGTGCTCAAGAAAAATCTTAAAGCAGTGTTTTCCTCAATTATTAAAAATATGGGGTCAACCTTGGGAGCTTGCGGCGACTTGAACCGCAACGTCATGGCACCGCCAGCACCATACAAAAATCGGCCAGAATACGAGTATGCACTGCAATACGCTAATAATGTCGCCGATTTGCTGACACCACAAACGGGGGCTTATTACGAAATTTGGCTGGATGGCGAAAAGGCTGTGAGTGCTGAAGAAGATCCCGCAGTGAAAGCAGCCAGACAGTCAAATGGCAATGGTACAATATTTCACGACGATCGCGAAGAACCGATTTACGGCCAGCACTATATGCCGCGGAAGTTCAAATGTTCCGTGACAGTACCGGGAGATAATTCCGTTGACTTGTACTCTCAGGATTTGAGCTTAGTAGTATTTACCAATGAAGCTGGGGAGTTGGAAGGTTTTAACGTGTTTGCTGGTGGTGGTTTGGGCCGCACTCACAATAAAGAAGAGACTTTTGCGCGGGTTGCGGATGAGATTTGTTATGTTGCCAAGGATGATGTTTACAATTTGGTCAAGGCAATTGTAGCAACTCAAAGAGATTTTGGCGATCGCACAGACAGAAGACACGCCCGACTGAAATACCTGATTCACGACAAAGGTGTAAAGTGGTTCCAGGAAAAAGTAGCCACATATTTTGGCAAGCCACTAGAACAGTTTAAACCCTTGCCAGAATGGAAGTATTTCGATTTCTTGGGGTGGCACGAACAAGGAGACGGTAAACTGTTTTTGGGCATTTCTGTAGAAAATGGCCGGATTAAAGATGAAGGTTCATTTCAGCTAAAAACCGCTTTGCGGGAAATAGTGCAGAAACACAACTTGCCGATGTTGGTGACACCGCACCAAAACGTGCTGATTTACGATATTTCACCAGATATCAAACAGGAAATTCAGGGAATTCTATCACGATGTGGGATTCAGGGAGAAACTGCGATCGACCCCTTAGTCCGCTATGCTATGGCTTGTCCTGCCATGCCGACTTGTGGCTTAGCGATTACCGAATCAGAGCGCGTGATACCGAGCATTTTAGAGCGAATTCGGGCGCTGTTGACCAAAGTTGGCTTGCAAGACGAACATTTTGTAGTGCGAATGACTGGTTGCCCCAATGGATGCGCCCGCCCTTATATGGCAGAATTGGGGTTTGTCGGGAGCTCGCCGGAATCTTACCAGATTTGGTTAGGCGGTTCTCCTGAACAAACGCGGCTGGCAAAACCAATTGAGGAAAAGCTGCACGTCAACGACTTTGAAGCTTTTCTAGAGCCAATTTTTGTTTATTTTAAACAAAAACAGCAACAAAGTGAGAGTTTTGGCAATTTTTGCGATCGCGTCGGGTTAGAATCTATCCGTCAATTTATAACCAACTACCAATCTGCTGACTCGATGACAACTGAGATTAATGAATTAGAAGTTACGTCTAGTAACGAAGATGGGAACGAGACAGCTACCGCTACAGGTAAAGTCCGTCGCCGAATTAGTGTTCGCGACGAAATCTACAACGAGCTCAAAGAAGAAGCCGCCCGTCAAGGCAAGCCAATCACACAGCTAGCTACAGAGGCAATTTCCACTTATTTGAACAAGATTAAGGAGGAAGCATAAGCCGATTTTCGATAGTCTTCAATAGACCTCTGAAACAAGTAGTATAAAGGCAAAGCATTGGCATAAAAAAACCTAGAATTTGTCAAATAATTCCGGTTATAAATGCTTTGCCTTTATCCTCTCTTCCTCTGGGTTCTCTTCGCCCTCTGCGGTTAAATAAAAAAAATATAATCAAAAACGAGCAATCAAAAATTAAATGGCTCAATTACAAAGATTAGCAATTAATGCCACCAAAATTTCGGAAAAATCGATAGACTTAAACGCCGAACAACAGCATTATTTACATCGCGTACTCAGGTTACAAGCCGGCGATAAATTTATTGCAATGGACGGAAGAGGGCATTGGTGGCTAGCAGTCCTAGAAGCCCAGGAAACAGGGTTAATTGCGTCAATAATAGAAGAAATCGCCATAGACAAGGAACTTGCCGTCGAGGTTAGTTTGATGGCTGCCTTGCCCAAGGGAAACGGGTTTGATGAGGTTGTCAGACAGGCCACAGAGTTAGGTGTGGCAAGTATTGTACCGGTGACGAGCGATCGCAGTTTGCTGAAACCGAGTCCTCAAAAAGTCGATCGTTGGAAGCGGATTGCTGCGGAGGCGGCGGAACAGTCGGAACGTCAATTTGTGCCGACTATTTCAGAGCCTATTTCGTTTGATTTGGCTGTGAAAGATTGCGGTCAAAAATATCGATATATTTGTGTGGCTCGTGGGGATAATCGCCATTTGTGGGATTGTTTGATGAGTATAGAACCCCCCCAGCCCCCCTTGGTAAGGGGGGAGCAAGGATTAGAAACCTCCCAGTCCCCCTTGGTAAGGGAGCGAGGATTAGAACCCCCCCAGCCCCCCTTGGTAAGGGGGGAGCGAGGATTAGAACCCCCCCAGCCCCCCTTGCTAAGGGGGGATCCAGGATTAGAACCCCCCCAGCCCCCCTTGCTAAGGGGGGAGCAAGGATTAGAACCCCCCCAGCCCCCCTTGGTAAGGGGGGAGCAAGGATTAGAACCCCCCCAGCCCCCCTTGGTAAGGGGGGAGCAAGAATTCGATCCCGCCTTTGTAGGGGCGGTGCCCCCGTGCCCGCCCCCTGGGGGAGAATTATCGATTGTCATAGCTATTGGCCCGGAGGGTGGATGGACTGAGGGTGAGGTAAAAAGGGCGATCGAGTTTGGTTTTGAGCCTGTTTCTTTGGGGAGTAGAATTCTCAGAGCAGTCACTGCTCCAATTGTCGCTTTATCTTTAGTTGTAACGATATTTGAAAAGTCTTAATATCTCGAAAAGATTCAGGATACTTGATCGCTTTGCCGATCGCAGGTAAAATGTAAATGAGTAACTATCACAGGAGTAATATGTTACAGTCAATAGAAGGTATATATCGAAATGGCAAAATAGAGTTATTAGAAATGCCGGCAGACATAGAAGAAGCACAAGTTATTGTTACTTTTCTGCCGAAATCAGGGTTGATAGACTTACCATCTCGCGGTATCGATCGGGAACAAGCCTCAGATTTAAGGTTGCGGCTGACGAGATTTGCTCCTGATTGGGAACGACCGGAAATGGATGCTTACGATGCCTTATCATCGCGGTGATATCGTCCTGGTTTTGTTTCCCAATGCAGACTTGCGTACTGCGAAACGCCGTCCTGCTTTGATAATTCAAGCTAATAATCTGGGGACTGGTTTTGGACAAACAATTACGGCAATGATTACTAGCAATTTAGTGCGTTCTGGACACCCAAGCCGCGTTTTTGTTTCCTTAGCAACAGCGGAAGGAAAACAAACAGGACTTTTAGCTGATTCGGTAATTATGACGGACAATCTTGTGACGCTTCTCGAAGTTGAAATCGATCGC
Source organism: Microcoleus sp. CAWBG506 (assembly GCA_020883125.1). Lineage (GTDB taxonomy): Bacteria > Cyanobacteriota > Cyanobacteriia > Cyanobacteriales > Microcoleaceae > Microcoleus. The sequence goes on along the minus strand of JAHREW010000008.1, from coordinate 118,879 downwards.
AAAATTGGTATCTTATCAGATATGGCAGCAGTAGATGCAGCACTCAAGCATACTTTAGCAATCTGACAAAGAGAGCGAATTGAATTCAGTAAATATGAAAACAAATTTTAAATTAATCAGGTCTACTTTTGCTCGTGTTACTCAGATTCATTAGATAGGTGGCATTGACGGATAATGAAAATAGATTTGAATAAAGGTCGATCGCGCTTTTGGTCGTTAGCGAAGCCCTCGAAGAGGATCGCACTTTTGGCAATAGTCGGTACAACATCTGTTTTGGCACAATCTGGACATTCTGTCATGGCTCAACAGCTTAATTGCGATCGGCCTCAAGGAGATGTAGAAGTCAGAGCCTGTATTCGGTTGAGGTATGAACTCGCAGACAAGCGGCTGAATGATGTTTACAAACAACTGATTGCTAAGTTGAGTAAGGAAGAGAAAGCCCTACTTTCAGAATCCCAATTAGGATGGATTAAACAGCGAGATAATACTTGCGAGTTTGAAGTGTATAGAAATCGCGGTGGTAGTGGCTTTCAAGGTTTTTTGAATGAATGTTTGGAGCGATCGACCAAACAGCGTACAGCCGAATTAGAGAAATATTTACAGAGATAAAGGAGGAATAGCAATCGATGCTAAAGTTAAACAATCTCACCAAGTTTGTCACATTACTAATCGGCACAATTGTCATTTTTGCGGTTTGGGTAACATCAGTCAACGCTCAAGCCCAACTCACAGAGCGATCGCAACTAGCAATTAATGGCCTAGGACCGATCCGAGTAGGAATGACCGTTGATGAAGCCTCAAAATCTGCTGGAATTAAATTAATTAAAAGCGGGAGTGGTGGTGCTGATGAATATGAGTGTTCCTACGTTCACCCACAAGGAGAACCAAAAGAAATTGGCTTTATGGTAGTAAAAGGTCGTATTGCTAGAGTAGATATTAACAACAAGCGCATGACCACCCTCAGAGGAGCTAAAATCGGGAATACTCAAGAGCAAATTATGAAGCTCTATCCAGGACAAATTAAAGTAACTCCACATCATTATGTTGGCGCTCCACCTCAGAATGGTAAATATTTAACTTTTGTCCCCAAAGATGCGGCTGACAAAAACTATCGGCTCGTTTTTGAGACTAGCAAAAATCGTGTAGATCGCTTCCGTTCAGGGAAACTTCCTGAAGTTGAGTACATAGAAGGCTGTTCCTAATCACAAAAGTAATTTTTTGGGAAATTTTAGTTCAAACAAAAAGGGAAAATTATGAAAATGCGATCGCCCACAATCATCACCATCATCACCGCAATCCTAGCCGTGGCCAGCATTCCAGCAGTTGTCGCTCAGCCCAGCCCCAGATACATAGATAAGAACTGCCGCCTAAACCAGCAACTACCAGAAATAGAAAGATTTACTCTATTTAACAACTCTGAGTTTACAGCTAACGGTAAAAAATATTCATTTTACGCAGCCCGCTATCAAGATGGAGCAGTTCTTTTCTGTATTTCCCAACCCAATTTTAACCAACCAAAAGTTTTAAATGCAGCAAAACTACAATCCCAATTTATTGACAAAATACTCCGAGATACCAACAACAAAACAGCCTTTATCATCACAGTCAGAGAAGGCAATGGTTTGGATACACCCATGACAAATTATGCCTTAGATTTCAATAATGTCGATCGACCAAAACTCACATCCCTGTCCATCCTACAGCAGCGGGGAACCTTAAAAGAAGGCGAATCCCGCGAACACAGCTTCCAAGGACGTGCAAATCAATCCATCACCATCGACCTCAAAAGCAGGTCATTCGAGCACCTCATCACAATCATCGCACCCAGCGGTAATAAAATTGTAGATATCAAAGCCATTCGCCCCGAAAAGCGAGAATCCCAAATTACCGTAAAATTGCCCAGCAACGGCACTTACAAAATAGTTGTTCAAGTACTCGATCGCACCAGCAAAGGTTCATACACCCTCAGCGTTAATTCCAACCAACTTTAACTAAACTTAAACCAACCGCTAAGCAAACTCAAAAACAGGTGTTTCAATCACCCTAGTCGGCTTTCTATCTTCCCAAATCATCTTCTGTAACCGTTCCACAGTCTCAGGCGAAAAAAAACGCTCTCCCGTTTCCAAACACACTCTAGCAGGAACATTTTCAATAATAATAAACTTGCCTTTAATTTCAAGCGTGTAAGTTACCTTTTGTTCCACCATTGTTTCTCTCCAGATATCAGGGTTCATTTTAATTTATCCTTAACTTAAAATCAATCCAAATTTTAGGATCTGGTTCGTATAAAGTAATGATTTTTACCAAAGGACGAGATGGATAACTGCACTGAACGTGCAAAGGTCTATTGGCAATAGTCAAACCAAAAATCAAACAGCTTGGGTCATATTTGTCATCGGGATACTCTTCGATAACTTCACCAGCCATTATTGCTTCCCGAAGTTCTTGTACGCTGATACCGCGAACTATACTTTGGTTTACTGCGTGTTGTGAAAGCTCAAAATCATTTTTTACAATTTTGACACGTATTTTTTCAATGATTGTCATAGTTTCATATCATATAGCAACTGCCAAGGCGATTAGGGCAGATTTTGTAGGGGCGGGTTCACCGATATCTTTCATCGGTATAGACAAATTCTATAAACCCGCCCCCACCCCACGACTTAACCACCCTGGCGGTTGCTATATCTATAACTTAACACAAGAGCCAAAATTATTAACCAGTGGCGGAACCAAGCAAACATCAGCCAAGATAGAAACAATCCCATTCCCGCAACCGTCATGACAGACATCCACCAAATCGTCACCGCCCTAGAAGACAAAGAATACAAAGAAGCAGCCCAACTCATCAAACAACTACAAACAGAATCCCCCGAAAATCCCTGGGTGAAATACTACATCGCCCGCTACTACGAACTCACCAATCACTCAGAAAAAGCCGAAACCACCTACAAACAAATACTCCGCGACATCACCAACCCCAAAATAGTCTCCCAAGCCCGCCAAGGGATTCAAAGGATTGAAACCGCAGCACAAAACAGACGCAAACAAGCCATAGAAACCGCCAAAAACGACCCCAGCAACCTCGAACCAGCACTCCTGATCCTCGAAGCAGTCAGCCAGTCAGACAAACCCGCAGCCATCCAAAACATCAGCAGAATCTTCAAAACCGACACCTATACAACGCGGATGCAAGTTCAAAGCCGTGGCTGGAGACTGTATAAAACCGGCCCCATCGCCGAACTCCAAATCTACGGCGAAGAACTCCTCAACGCCGGAATCCCCGTATTCTGGGGAACCCTAGCCGATATTCAAAAAATCCAAATCTTTCGAGTTCAACACTTCCAATCCCTGTCTCCCCCCGTCGTCGTTTGTAAAGATACACTGGATAGACTAGGTGCGATCGCCTTTAACTGGTCAGAAATCAGCCAAAGAGTAGAAGGATTATTACCCATGTTTATGGAAATTATGGACTACTCACCCCATCGCAGAACCGAGCAATTTCGCCACAAAGAAATCACCCAAGATTACGCTCAAATCTGCGATTTACACATCCCTAGCCGCCACTGTATTCTCCGAATTTGCGACCAAAGTTATGAATTTCAACAAGGCGTTGACTTCACCGAAACTTCAGCAGGTATTCCCGCTTCAGCCCCCAAAAAATCCAAATCTGGTTCCCAAAAACCTCGACAAATCCCTCAAAGTACCACCAGAATCAACTGGAATCACTTACTAGAAATACTTGACCAACAGCTTGATGTGACAGTGTGGTCAGAATTTACTCCCTTTGCCGAGACAGTTCTGGATTACACTAATATGTTAAGCAAAATCGAATCTTATGTAGAGGTCGATCGCAAATCCGAAACCCCTTGGGATCCTGCTTTCCAGCTATACAGCGGATTAGCCTTCCTGAAAAACCTAGGAAATAGGTAATAGTAATAAAAAGTTAAATATTAAAAATCACAAACACCAGTGTTAAATTTTTAATATTACTATTTGCAATTTTTCAATATCATATTACCTATTACCTATTACCTATTACCTACTTGGTTTTTACCTGACGAGCCATTTCCCGGAAATTATTCATGCTGGGTCCAGGAGTCCTACGGCTGGTATTTGGTGTGGGCATTAAATTATTAGGAGCAAAGGTCCGAGTCGGTTCGCTAGAACTCGATACTTTTCCGTTAGTTGCTGCTGCTGTGGCTACTTTCACTGGTTCTTTTTCTGGCTGAGGCTTTTTGGCTGTTTCTGTCTTGGCTTTCTTGGCGGGTTCCGATTTGGCCACACTCGCTTTTGCTACTGCTGGGACTGCGACTACTGGTTCAGGCTGTTTAGCAGCAGCAAGCTCAACTTTCGGTGACTCATTCCCATCAGAGTTTCCCAAATCTAGAAAATATTCAGACTTTTTGAAGCCCAACAATCCGCCGATAAACCCGAAAATAGCGCCGAAGAAATTTTTGATAAAACCAAACATTAGATTTACTCCTTTTGTTTTTTTAGAGAAATTTGTCCCAGCTTGTCAACAAAGTTAGACTACGAGGTAAAGAAACTTTTGTCTATATTTATTCATCAAAGTTTACATTTCGTGAATAAAAACACCCATAGTATAGTAATTTTTACTTACTAATAGTAGTCTGAGCTTTGCACTTATTTACGATTATCTCAGAATTGATGACAGATTTCCGACTTAACTCGATCCGATTGGTCATCTGTCCCACTAGGGGTCAAACTCCCTAGGTCAGTGATTTATGCTGTAGTCGATCAGAAATTTACTCTCCAAATGAACAGTTCGCTCGATCGCAATCCAGTCATCCTGGTACATGGTATCTGGGATACAAAAGCAATTTTCAACACTTTGTCGGCCCACCTCAGCCAACTCGGATGGCCTGTACATAGCCTCAACCTCACCCCCAACGATGGTAGCCTCGGCCTCGACTTACTAGCGAAGCAACTAGCAGACTACATTTCTGAGGCTTTCGATCCAGAACAGGCGATCGACATAGTAGGCTACAGCATGGGCGGCATAGTCAGCCGCTACTACGTTCAGCGACTGGGAGGAATTAATCGCGTCCAGCGTTTCATCACCATATCTTCCCCCCACAGGGGCACTCTCACCGCCTATTCTCTCCCCTTACCAGGATACTTGCATATGCGTCCCAATAGTGACTTACTGCGGGATTTAAATCAAGATGTCACCATGCTCAAACGCATCAATTTCACATCTATGTGGACACCCTTTGACATAATGATAGTACCTGCAAAAAGCTCCCAAATGCCAGTAGGTAAAGAAGTGAAACTAAATGTTTTGCTGCACCGCCAAATGGTAACAGATCCCCAAAGTATCAACGCCTTAGTTACAGAACTAACAGCACCTATTAAAAATACAATTTCCAGCTAATCATGAATAGCAATTCTAGCTATAACCCAGTGTTACTGATTCATGGCATCTTCAGAAAATCGGGGATTTTTAATAAAATGTCCGGGCATCTTACCCAACTAGGATGGTCAGTATATAGCCTTGACCTCGCACCCAATTGGGGCAACACTACCCTGGAAGAATTAGCCCTACAACTGGCAGATTATATAGACACAAACTTCGACCCACAACAGCCTTTAGATTTAGTAGGATTGAGCATGGGAGGTTTGGTCGCTCGCTACTATCTGCAAAGGCTAGGCGGAATTAACCGAGTGCAGCGATTTATTGCCATATCTTCTCCTCATAGTGGCACTTGGACTGCTTACACTTTGTGGGGAAAAGGCTGTGTTCAAATGCGCCCTGGTAGTGTTTTTTTAGAAGATTTGAATCGAGATGCTAATCTGTTGAAAAAGCTTAACTTTACTTCTATTTGGACACCTTGGGATTTCATCATTGTCCCTGCTTCTAGTTCCCAAATATCCGCAGCTAAAGATGTGAAGTTGCCAGTATTTGCTCATGCTATGATGGCGAGAAATTCTCGGAGCTTAACAGCAGTTGCTGAAGCACTTTCAGAACCATTGCAAGTTCACGAATAGCGTAAAATGGTCTTTTTTCTGGCAAATGGTGATTATTTCGCGCTGCCATCAAACAGCGTCGCCAACTTCGGCATATTCGCTCAGCCCAAAAATTGCCTCAGCTTCACAGTAATACTTGAATTCCAGTATATTGTGAGCAGGGTCTTCTAAGAAGAAAGTGCGGTGCTCTGTAGGCAAACCAACAAACCGCCGTCTTGGTTCTTGATAGAAGTTCAAGTTGTTTTGTTGTGCTTTTTCTAACAAGCTTTCCCAGTCGGCCTCGGAGGTAAAAACTAATCCAAAATGTCGGGGATAGATACCTCTTTGAGGTGTCAAAGGTTCGTGGCTAAGGTGGGCGACAATTTGATGGCCACACAAACCCATAATCACTGAATTCGGCGATTCCCGACCTAATTCGCAGCCGAGCCCGTTCACGTAGAAGGCTTTTGTTTGAGCAATATCGCTCACGGGGAAGGCAAGATGAAATAAGACTTTGTTCATGGAGGTAAAAAGATGACTGTGCAGAATTCTCAGTTGTGGTTTAATTATTTATCTTGGTCTAATCCTTGGTTGGTGGCGATCGCCCTTAATACAATTTTACTGGCGATCGCCACGATTACTCCCAAAAAATTACTCACTCCGGCTGGGCAATTTCACGGCTGGCTGTTAGGTGTCATCATCTGGGGTTGTTTGGGATGGCAAGGCTATGCTGTGGTGATGTTCTATTTTCTCGTCGGATCGGGAGTAACTCGGATTGGCAAAGCCCAAAAAGAGGCAGAAGGCATAGCGGAAAAGCGTTCCGGCGCGCGAGGTCCGGAAAATGTCTGGGGTTCTGCTTTAACTGCTACTCTTTGTGCCTTGGGAGTTTTGGTATTATCTATTTTAGGAGAGACAGGCAAGATGCCTGTTTCACAAGATCTAATTTCCTGGTTATTGCTGGGCTATGCGGCGAGTTTTTGTACTAAACTTGCCGACACCACTGCTAGTGAAATTGGTAAAGCTTATGGAAAGCGGACGTTTTTGATTACTACTTTCAAGCCAGTACCTAGGGGGACGGAAGGGGCTGTAAGTTTAGAAGGAACTCTCGCTGGTATTGTAGGTTCGATCGCGATCGCACTTTTGAGTTGGGCTGTGGGTTTAATAGACTTGACAGGAATTGTTTTTTGTGTTATTGCAGCTTTTATTGCTACTAACATCGAGAGCGTGATTGGCGCGACCCTCCAATCAAAGTTTGAGTGGCTCACCAATGAAGTGGTGAATTTTGTCAATACTCTGATAGGAGCGATCGCAGCCATCCTCTTAGCCTCAGCCTGGAAAGCTTTTTTCGCTTAGTTATAAATCACCAGTCATTAGTCTCAAGCGGTCAATTCATTAATGACTAATGACCAATGACTAATGACTAATAACCAATAACCAATGACCAATAACCAATAACCAATAACCAATGACCAATAACCAATGACCAATAACCAATGACCAATAACCAATGACCAATGACCAATGACCAATGACCAATAACTAATGACCAATAACCAATGACCAATGACCAATGACCAATGACCAATGACCAATGACCAATGACCAATGACCAATAACCAATGACCAATAACCAATGACCAATGACCAATAACCAATGACCAATGACCAATGACCAATAACCAATGACCAATAACCAATGACCAATAACCAATGACTAATAACCAATGACTAATAACCAATGACTAATGACCAATGACTAATGACCAATGACCAATGACCAATGACCAATGACCAATGACCAATAACCAATAACCAATGACCAATGACCAATGACCAATAACCAATGACTAATGACCAATGACTAATGACCAATGACCAATAACTAATGACTAATAACCAATGACCAATAACCAATGACTAATGACTAATAACCAATAACCAATGACCAATAACCAATGACTAATGACTAATGACCAATGACTAATGACCAATGACCAATGACTAATGACTAATAACCAATGACCAATGACTAATGACTAATGACTAATGACTAATGACTAATCTTCTTGGGGTCCAAAAACCATTTGTAAAATCATTGTCGGTTCGCCCCGCTGGTGATAGCGATCTGCCCAATTACGAATAATTTCATCTAATTCCTCAACAGCTTGGTCAAGCCGTTCCGGCGGGATATCCAAGGTTTCCATAACCCGCATCACTTTAGGTTGTTTTTCGGCCCAATCTTGCATCAGGCGGAAATATCTAGCAGTATCTTCCACCATAGTGAAAGTCCGTTCTTCCTGCTCTGCGGGAGAGTAAGTAGCGCGAGTGAGGGCATAAAACGGCATTCCCCAAGGAGAATCAATACGAGTCACGGTTCCCGAATAGATCAAACGGCGTTTGATGTGTTCTGCTAGAGCTTCACTCAAAGGCATCCGTCTTTCTGGAGACATTTCTTCTTGCGATCGCCGGTGCAGAAACTCGATCAACTCCATAAACTGAAAAGAATTAATCAATTGAGCATCTGGCGGATTAGGAGGAATCTTTCCTTCCAGATATTTTTTTTCATCCGCCGTCAAGCTAGTAGCAGGAATGCGAGGGCGTCCCGGAACCCAAGGATACTGTTCCAGCCAGACATAAGGAAACTGAATTAAATATCTAGGTTCTTGGGAACCCAGCATTTTCAGCAATTTCCCCGTTGTCAGGGCTTCCCGAACTTCCTCAACAATCACCTTCACCCGTTTAGGCTCAATGTGATGCAAGTGTCCAGTCATCCGCAGGTTATGATCCTGCTCCATATAAGTCATGTAAATGGCACACTTAGCCGCCGTTGCAGCCGCGTCTAGAAACGCACCGTGCCTGTGCCCACTGGTTCGCATGGCGCTAAACGCCAAATAAAGCATGATCTGATCCATTGCGCTAGGGCTGAGGCTTTTGACCAGATCCAAGGAGTCATTTTTCATTTTTATTCTCTCTGGCAAACCCCCACCATAGCTAGACTCAGCACTGGTTGGGGAGGAAAAGGGGGGTAGGGTAACAACAACATATCAGTTAAGTCAAGCTTTAGCTGAAGAAAGCGGTTTTAATTCCAGGCCAGACACAATGAAGGCACCATCTATTACCACAACAGATGAGAAGCTCTCGATACCGTGACTGACCAGGGTAGAGCCTTCTAGGGGTAAAGACCTTGGGGATCTAAACCCCCTTAGAATCCAGCATAACTGACTGTCGTCCCAAAGGTTGCTAGCAATCCCCCTATTTACCAATTTAATCGGGCAAAATGCTTCCAAGACGCGCTCTCGGAAAAATTTTACCGACTCATGGGGATTTGCCACAGGCTGACAGAGGCACAGTTTATCCCAGAGGCTAAATATACAAAACCGCCAATCACAAGAGTCCAACTCTGATAAATGGCGGTTAAAGGTTGATTTGATAGTGTTTTGGTACACCAAAAATTATATTCTTGTCACTGGTAACAAAAAGTAGATTTGTCTCCCGAATCTGAAAAACTAGAATTATCGAAAATTAGAGCGATCGACTGAACAGGTCGAAACCAACCTTTAACCAACTTTGTTGAATAATTTGATTTCATCCAAGGCCATTAAAGTTATTGTAGCGAGTTAGTTTCGGTGGTGGCGGATCTGAAATCACGGCGTTGAGTATTTCTGCTAGGAGGACGATCGCCTTTTTGTTGAGTTTGCGCTGACAACATATATTGATCTGTGGAAGTTTCTAACTGTGCGATAGGGGATTCAATAGATAGACCAGCGGTAGCACTCAAGAAGATGCCAGACAGGCTCAATAAAGCAATTGCGGTGTAGTTTTTCATGGGTAGTATCCGTATCGGTGTATGTTTAGTGATACCGACACTACTCATGCAGATCGGGATGAATTTACATAAAATCTCAGGAAAAACACCATTGAGGCATTGCTAATTAGATTGCTATAATATACAAAACCGCCATTTATGGAGACTCACTTTCTCCATAAATAGCGGTTGAATGTTTATACTTTTTCATCACATAAAAGGATATCTGAATGACAATAAACAAGAAGTGAAGTTACCAGGCAAATCTGAAAAACTAGCAGCCCAGAAAATCAGATTGAGCGATCGACACAGACGGTCAAAACAAACTCAATAACGGAACTCGCTTTCATGCAATGTCATTAAAATGCTTGTAGGAGATGAAACTCTCGGCGTCCGCTGCCTCTTTCAGGAGAACGATCGCCCTTTTGTTGAGTTTGGGCAGAGAAAATGTAGTTTGCGGTGGCAATTTCGAGCAGTTCGACTAGAGATGAAAAAAGTCGATCGACCTTAGCGCTCAAAACACCAAGTAAAGGAAGAAATGTGTAATTTTGCATGAGGTTAATATCCGTGTCAGTGTCTATTAACTGATACAGACTCTCCCCCATCTATCAGGATAAAATTCTGGGAAATTTCAGGACTTATGCAAAAAACCTGATTTTGGCAACTCAACAGCCTCTACCAGCAGCCACAAACCAGCTAAATTCAGCCTCCCCCACACTTTCAGAAGCTTCTGAGTTTCGCAACTGTGTAAAAACTCGTCGATTTCAGGATCTAAAGTCACCAGTTTCCAAATTCGATCGCCATGGGAGGGCGCATCAGTCAGCGTCAGGGCGTAATCTTGTTCGCCTCGGCGGTGGAAAATCCCATTCCACGGACTTTGAGTATTTCTGCTGTCAGCGATCGGTTTATCTACGGACAAAGGACAATTGCCACTGGCGGGATATGAAGAGGGTCGATCGAGATAATAGCGTTGCCAGTATAGCCAATCCGATCGACTCGGTGTCAAATTAAATAAAGGAATAACTGCCGCCCTAGCCTCCACATCTTGCAGCAAAGCCTCCTGCAAAACTCTGACTGGCAAATCCCGCGGCTGACATCCCCGCCGCACACACAAAGCCGCCGCCATCCCCGCCGCCTGTCCAATATTCATTACCGTAGGTTGCAAACGAGTGGCACCGTTAGCGATGTGAGAAACAGAAATATTTTTTTCGCAAACTAGCAAACCATCGGTATTCGCAGGAATCAGCACACTGTAAGGAATGGTAAAAGGAGTTCCCGTCCATCGCCCGCCCCAGCGGATCGATTTTGGCTGCAAGGGAATGTCGCCACTAGGATAGTGGTGATCGTTGGCGTAGTTGCCGATCGCAATTGTTTCACAAATTCCCTCAGCATTTATGGGCAACTTCGCGACTCTGCCGCCGACAACGGGTAAAATATCTTGTTCTCGGATTGTTTTTACTCCAAGCAAGCGGCGACTTTCTCGGTAGTAGGGGTGGAGGGCGAAGGCAGAAGTCAATCCCCCCCTAGCCCCAACAGTCAAGCCCTCCCCAGTCAATCCCCCCCTACCCCCCCCAAGGGGGGAATGAAATAAGAGAGAATCCTCACCCTGGGGGGAAGGAAATAACAGAGAAGAATTTTGGGGATTTTTGGTGTCAGAAGTGGGGAAAATGTTCTCTGCTAAACCATAGCGGCGGCCTAGTTGGGTTTGAATGTAGCGGGCGAAACTTTGACTATGCCACAGACTTTCTTGGAGGAATTCTGTTTGCGATGCTTCAGATCCAATTAGTCGATCGACCTTAAAGCCATAATCATTACCCCGAATCGGCCAATTAATCATGAGCAACCCACCCGGAAGTCGGCCATAATTGAGAAAATCTTCAGAAGTATAATTATCCCAAGCTCCTGTAAAGCGATCGGGATCGTGAATCGGTGGCGCGGGAATTTCTGGCGCTACAGCACCTTCCCCAAAATCCTGCATCATTACTACCCAAGTCGGAGCTTGTATGGGATATGTTTGTGTCAGATCGTTAGGTGCGATCGGTGCACTCGGTTCTCCAAATTCTGCTTGAAACTCCCAACCCCAACGGTGAGGAACCTCACCCACAGCCAATAAATCTCCCAATTCCGTAGCATCCAAAGAGACTGTGGCTGACACCATAAAATCGGGGAATTGAACGCCAACAATGCGATCGCCTTCCCTCAGCACACCTTGAACTTTTTGTCCAGAAATCCAGCGCAGATTTGGTAAACACTTAACCCAATCAGCAAAAATTTCTGCACCAATGCGCGGATCGTAAGTAAAAAAACTGACCCAGCCCCAATCTAAACCTTCCCCATGTCGCTGATGAAGTTCCTGGAGAAAAGCACCCCACAAACCAGTCCCAAAAGCGGCTAATTCGTTACCATCGGGAGCCGAAACCCCAGCCGAAGTAAGCATACCGCCCAACCAAGGAAACTCACTCACCAAAATAGTTTTGGCACCACAGCGGGCTGCTTGTATGGCGGCTGCGGTGCCACCAGTACCGCCACCAACTACTAAAACATCGGCTGTTAATACAGAAGACATAAGCGCATTTGAGATTTGAGATTTGAGATTTGAGAATATTAGAGTAAGATAGCAATTCCCATCAAAAAACAACCTGAAAATGGGGAACCCCGATAGTAAAGTCATGCGTCGGATAAGTGTCACCATTCATTAGTTACAAAGCAATTGAACATGAACAAAGGTTTTATTTTGTGGTTCACCGGACTGAGCGGTTCTGGCAAAACAACTATTAGCCAAGCTCTGGAACCAGAGTTGAAAGCCAGAGGCTGCAAAGTGGAAATCTTGGATGGAGATGTGGTGCGTACCAACTTATCAAAAGGTTTGGGATTTAGCAAAGAAGACCGAGATACCAATATTCGGCGGATTGGATTTGTCGCTCACTTGCTGAGTCGCAATGGAGTTGTCGCTATTACCGCGGCCATTAGCCCCTACCAAGCAATTCGCGACGAAGTTAGAGCCATCGAGCCTAACTTTGTGGAGGTATACGTGAAAGCGTCCCTAGAAGCCTGTGAAGCGCGGGATGTCAAAGGGATGTACGCCAAAGCCAGAAAAGGTGAAATTAAGGGGTTTACAGGAATTGACGATCCCTATGAAGCACCCCCCAATCCTGAGATTATTTGTTGCACAGAAAAGGAAAGTGTGACAGAGTGTGTGGAAAAAATTCTGAGTAAATTAGAGGAGTTGGGTTACATTTGATGGTGATGGGTTAGGAAAAGGATCGGGCAAAAAACGATGGTGCTCAAAAGTGATTTGGGAATCAATATTGTCAACGGTTTCACTGGATCAGTGCTGATGGCGATTCTAGTTTCTGTTCCTAGTTGGGCTCAGTTACCTCCCCCCCCTCCGCCCCTAGCCGTACCCGCATCCGTACCCGTACCCGTACCCTCCGCGCCGGGATTGCCGCTGGTTCCGGGAACTACGCCAGCCAATGCAGCACCGACACCTTCGAGTGTACGATCGGAAGTGTACACTTTAGGAGCGGGCGATCGCATTCAACTAGATATTTTTAATGTCCCGGAATATAGCGGCCCCAACGGTCAACATCAGGTACAGGCTGACGGTTCTCTAAGTTTGCCCTTAATTGGTAGCGTTTCAGTGTACGGGATGACTTTAGAACAAGCAGCCAATAGTGTCAAAGGGCGATATGGTCAATACTTAAAGCGTCCTTGGATTACACTGAAACTGCTGGCCCCGCGTCCTTTACAAATTGCGATCGCAGGGGAAATCAACCGCCCAGGAGCCTATACAATATCCTCAGCGGCGGGCCCCGGAGGCACAGCAGAGCAAATGGGAACTCAAATGCCCACGATATCGCGGGCTTTGCGAATGGCTGGTGGTATTACACAGTCAGCAGACGTGCGACAAATCAAAATCCGCCGCCCCCAACGCAATGCAGCGGAACAAATTATTAATGTTGATTTATGGGAATTGTTGCAAAACGGTGATTTGCGCGCCGATATGACTTTGCGCGACGGCGATACTATATTTATTCCCACTGTAACTAGCCTCAATCGCCAAGAAGCACCTACTTTAGCAGTTGCCAATATTACCGGACAAAGCACTCAGCCCATTAATATTGCTGTGGTGGGAGAAGTCGCTCGTCCCGGTACTTATACTCTGGCAAAAGATTCTCAAACTAGGTTACAAGAGAATGACATGGGTGCAAATTCGGGTTTGTTTGGTGCCACTGAGACGGCGGCTAGTGAAACCGTTGTGCAGCAAACTGTCACTAGGGCGATTAAAATAGCTGGCGGCATTACCCCCGTAGCTGATATTCGGCAAATACAAGTTCGTCGTCAGACGCGGGCTGGTACTGAACAAATTATTAATGTCGATTTGTGGCAACTTTTGCAAACAGGAGATGTATCTCAAGATTTAGTGCTGCAACAGGGAGATACGGTGATTATTCCCAAAGCCGAAAATATTGACGAAACTCAGGGTGCCCAGGTAGCTAATTCTAGTTTTTCACCGGATACAATTAAGGTGACAGTGGTGGGAGAAGTGATTAAGCCGGGGGCGATTGCCCTGCGGCCAAATACTTCTTTAAATCAAGCGCTGGTAGCAGCGGGCGGTTTTAATAAAGCGCGGGCAGAAATGGATTCGGTGGATTTAATCCGCATCAATGCTAATGGTACTGTTTCCCGCATCCCTATTAAGGTGAATTTTTCCGCCACTGCTAATGATGAAGCGAATCCTAAACTGCAAAATAATGATGTGATCATGGTCAGGCGATCGGGTCGCGCTGCATTCTCGGATAATGTAGGTGGTACCCTCGCTCCTCTTAATCCTTTATTGGGAATATTCAGATTGTTCAATATTTTTCGATAGCTCCTACAGACGTTGAAACTAATAAGCTGCATAAACAAATGAAACCAGGGAAAAACTCTCAGATATCACTGATTAAAAAAAACCCAAAATCCCCAGGAACGCGACAAATATCTTCGGTGCTTTACGACAGAGAAAATGATTTTTTAGAACTGGAACAAACAGAGTCAGAGCCGTTGAATTTTTGGGAAGTATGCCGCAGTCGATCGCTTTTAGTCCTAGGCGTGGCTGCGGCAGTAACCACGGGTGTTTTTGCTTGGACTTTGAATCAAAAAAGTGAGTACGAAGGACGATTTCAATTATTAGTAGAACCCACTGTCACCCAAAACACTTTAGCAAAAATCTACTCCGGTGAATTGAAACTGAAACCCGCGGCTCCCGAAACACCAGAAAATGCTGGTTTTGACTACGAATCCCAAATTCAGGTTTTGCAAAGTCCGCAAGTAATGTCGCCAATTATCAAACAGTTGCGGGCGAAGTATCCTGAAATTAATTACAACTACCTTTTTAACGAAAAAACAGAGAATTTGCCATTCGATAGGCAAACGAGGTTGTCAATTAATCGGTTCAAAAATACCAAGATTATCGAAGTTAAGTATCGGGATTTCGATCCAAAAAAAATTCAGTTTGTTTTAGAAAAAGTTGCGTTAGGCTACCGCAACTATAGCGTCCAAGATACCAGAACTCAAATTAGTCAGAGTCTGGATTTTGTGAAATCGCAAATTCCCAATCAGCAAAAGCGCCAACAAGCGATTCAAACAGAAATTCAAAAATTGCGTCAGCAGTACAATTTCATCGATCCGCAAATTCAAACCCAACAACTAGCGCAGCAAATTAGTCAACTTCAAGCGCAAAGATTGGATGCTCAAACCCAACTAAATCAGCAAAGATTGCTCTATGCTAATTTGCAAAATCAGCTAGGACTGAATCAGCAACAAGCCCTGATGGCTTCTTCTCTGAGTCAAGCGCCTCGCTATCAAGCAATGCTGACTCAATTGCAGCAATTGGAAGGACAAATTGCGATTAATTCCGCGACTTATACTGACCAAACTCCACAAATGCAGTTGTTGCGAGAACAGCATAAAAATCTGATTCCTTTGTTGAAAAAAGAGGCTACACAGGTTTTGGGAACGGATTTAGGTAAGGTAAATTCTCAAGTGCTGGCTTTTCAAGATCCGGTGCGGATTAAGTTGATCGAGCAGTTTATTGGTACTGCTAATACTATTCAGGTTTTGGGAGTGCGAAATCAAGTTTTGGAACAAGCTGCTAAGCAGTTGAATCAATATTCTCAAGGATTTCCGGTGATTTTGCGGCGCTATTCCGATTTGCAGCGGGAGGCGGATTTAACCAATAGTACGCTGAAAAGTTTGTTGGCAAAACAGCAAGCTTTGCAGCTTGAAGCTGTGGGTAAAAAAGAGGTGGCTTGGGAGGTGATTGCTAAGCCGGAAATTCCGCGCTACCGCAATGGGGAGTTGATGGCTGTTGCTCCAATTATGCCTTTAAATTTGGCTGTTGGTGGATTGTTTGGTTTGGTGTTTGGTGCCCTGGTGGCGCAGTTGGCCCAACGGTTTAATAATGATAAGGTGTTCCACAGTCCAGAGGATGTCAAACATTCGATTCGGCTACCTTTGTTGGGGGTAATTCCTGCTAGCGATAAAATTTTGAGGCTTCCTCCTGCGGAGACAGTTACTGTGGATGTGGGCATTTCGCAAATGCCGACGGATGCCTTTCAAGAGGCTTTTCGATCGCTCAATGCTAATATTCGCTTGCTAAAGGTTGATAGTCCGATCGCCTCTTGTGTAATTACTTCTTGTCAAGTAGCAGATGGCAAGTCTACTGTAGCTGTAAATCTAGCACGGGCGGCCGCGGCCATGGGTCAGCAAGTGCTGTTGGTGGATGCGGATTTGCGACGCCCGCAGGTGCACGAAATGCTGGGTTTGCCGAATTGGCAAGGGTTACACAATGCGATCGCGGATGATGTAGATGTGGAAAAGTTGATTTTGCGATCGCCCCACGATGAAAACCTGTTTGTGTTAACATCAGGCCCTGTTCCTCTCGATCCCACCAAGGTGCTTTCTTCCCGAAAAATGCAGCATTTAATGGCAGCTTTGTCAAATAATTTTGACTTAGTGATATACGATACTGCGCCACTTTTGGGTTTAGCCGATGCCAATTTATTGGCCGCTCACACTAATGGCTTGATACTGGTGGTGGGGCTGAATCAAACTGAGCGAGAAGCGCTATTGTTGGCTTTGGAAGATTTGAGAATGGCCGATATTCCGCTGTTGGGAATGGTGGCAAATAACGATAAAGGGAGCAGGTATTACTATCAGTCTTACGTCCAGAATTACATCGAGGAAAAATCGGTGTAAGTACCCAGCATTGGGGTAAAAATAAAATCGGAAATCCCCCAATTTATATCTACCCCAATCCCTGTAGGGGCGAAGCATTGGGGCTAATACCCGATGGGAAACACCCAAATTTATAGGCCCGAATGCTTCGCCCTGCCCCACTCTCTCTTTTCTGCCTTCGCGTCCTACCCTACGGGAACGGCTTCGCGTACTTCGCGCCTTCGCGGTTAAATCATTCCGATACAACCGGAAACGATCGCATTTCCGGCTCAACATTAAACTTGAAAAGCAAATTATCTTAAGATTTGCGATCGAGATTTTGCACTATAATTAAAAGTTGAGAGTTTTAAACAAATTGCAAAACCTGCAAATTAACAAAACCTGAAAACGTGGTCGGTAAATTTCCATTTTGTAATACATTGATACAACTCCCCGGCTAGCTTAAAAACTGGGAGTTTTGTGTTTTTCACACAGGAGATAAAACAATGGCTATTGCTACTATCAACCCGACAACGGGAGAAACTGTAGAAACTTTTGAACCCCTCACAGATGCGGCAATCGAAACCAAGCTAGGATTAGCACAAACAGCTTTTAAACAATATCAGCGACTGCCCTTCGAGCAGCGCTCTATCTGGATGCAGAAAGCTGCCGATATCTTGGAGCGCGATCGCGAAATTTACGGTAAAATGATGACCCTAGAAATGGGGAAAACTCTCAAATCCGCGATCGCCGAAGTCGAAAAATGCGCCCTAGTTTGTCGCTACTACGCCAAAAACGCTGCTCAATTTATGGCCGATGTACCAGCCAGCACAGACGCTAGCAGCAGCTTTGTCCGCTACCAACCCTTGGGCGTTATTTTAGCCGTCATGCCCTGGAATTTCCCATTTTGGCAAGTTTTTCGGTTTGCAGCGCCGACACTGATGGCGGGCAACGTAGGGTTGCTCAAACACGCTTCCAACGTGCCACAATGTGCTTTGAAAATAGAGGAAATTTTCACCGAAGCAGGCTTTCCCGAAGGCGTTTTTCAAACATTGTTAGTGGGAGCCGACAAAGTAGGTAAGATAGTTGCGGACGATCGCGTTAAAGCAGCCACTCTCACTGGTAGCGAACCTGCGGGTGAAAGTTTAGCAGCCCAGGCGGGCAAAAGTTTGAAAAAAGTAGTGCTGGAATTGGGAGGAAGCGACCCCTTTATTGTCATGTCTAGCGCCGATTTACCAGCAGCTTTATCCACTGCTGTAACATCGCGAATGCTTAATAGCGGCCAAACTTGCGTCGCTGCTAAACGGTTTATTTTAGCAGAAGAGATTGCCGAGGAATTCATCGCAGGATTTGTGGAAAAATTCGAGCAACTAAAAGTAGGCGATCCGATGTTACCAGAAACTGATATCGGCCCTTTAGCGACTCCCGCAATCCTCAAAGAATTAGACAATCAAGTGCAAGCTTGCATCGCATCGGGAGCTAAACTGCTAACAGGCGGCCGTGCTTTGTCAGAGAAAGCCGGCAATTTCTACTTGCCAACTATTGTGACAGATATTCCCCTGAAAGCCGCCGCCCGTCAACAAGAATTTTTCGGGCCCGTAGCTTTAGTATTCCGAGTAGCTAACATCGATGAAGCCATAGAATTAGCCAACAGCACGTCCTTTGGTTTAGCCGCGACAGCTTGGACTACAGTAAGCTCAGAAAGCGATCGGTTTATGAACGAACTAGAAGCTGGGGCAGTATTCATCAACGGTTTAGTCAAATCCGACCCCAGATTACCCTTCGGCGGCATCAAACGCTCCGGTTACGGACGCGAATTGAGTATCCAAGGAATTCATGAATTTGTTAATATTAAAACAGTGTGGGTAAAATAAGCGCGCACTCAATCAACTTCTGGCAAAAATCTAAATTAATCTGTGTTGATTGTGCCACGGGCATCCAGCCTGGGATCTCAATTCCGCAAGACAGATGGATTTTGCCTAACTCTTAATTAGGATTTTTGCCAAAAGTTGACCACGAGAACATATCCCCACTTACAGAGGACCAAAATGGAAATGAACACAGCTCAATTACTGGTAAAATGTCTAGAGAATGAAGGCGTCGAATATGTTTTTGGACTCCCAGGCGAAGAAAATCTAGAAGTTCTAGAAGCCCTAAGAAACTCCTCAATTAAATTTATTACTACTCGTCACGAACAAGGCGCTGCTTTCATGGCCGACGTTTACGGCCGCCTCACGGGCAAAGCCGGCGTTTGTTTATCCACCTTGGGCCCCGGCGCAACTAACTTAATGACCGGTGTGGCTGATGCTAACTTAGACGGCGCTCCTCTCATTGCCATTACCGGACAAGTTGGTACTGATAGAATGCACATAGAATCGCACCAATATTTAGATTTGGTGGCTATGTTTGCCCCGGTTACTAAGTGGGGAGCTCAAATTGTCCGCCCCGGTACAACCCCAGAAATTGTCCGCAAAGCCTTTAAAGTAGCTCAGAGTGAAAAGCCGGGAGCAGTTCACATTGACTTGCCAGAAAACATCGCAGCCATGCCTGTGGAAGGAACACCTCTCACCAAAGACAACCGGGAAAAAACTTTTGGTGCTTACCAAAGTTTGAATAAAGCTGCTGTGGCGATTTCCAAGGCAAAAAGTCCTCTGTTGTTAATCGGAAATGGCGCGATTCGAGCGAATGCTAGTGAAGCTGTGACCGAATTTGCTACTCGATTGAATATTCCAGCAGCGAATACTTTCATGGGCAAAGGTGTAATTCCTTATACTCATCCTTTGGCGCTATGGACAACGGGATTGCAAAAGCGGGATTACATTAGCTGTGCTTTTGAAGAAACGGATTTAGTGATTGCAGTTGGCTATGATTTAATTGAATATTCCCCGAAAAAGTGGAATCCTGATGGCAAAATTCCGATTATTCACATTGGAGCTTTACCATCAGAAATCGATAGCAGTTACATTCCGACTGTAGAAGTTGTAGGAGATATTGCTGATTCGCTTAATGAAATTTTACAGCGTGCGGATAGAAGCGGAAAAGCCGATCCTTTTGCTAAGCAATTGCGGGCTGATATTCGGGCTGGCTACGAACAGTATTCTAATGATGATGGTTTCCCGATTAAACCCCAAAAATTGATTTACGATTTGCGGCAGGTGATGGGACCTGATGATATTGTAATATCTGATGTGGGTGCTCATAAAATGTGGATCGCGCGGAATTATCATTGCGATCGCCCAAATACCTGTTTAATTTCCAACGGCTTTGCGGCGATGGGAATTGCGATTCCGGGCGCGTTGGCCGCCAAACTGGTTTATCCCGATCGCAAAGTGGTAGCAGCCACGGGAGACGGCGGTTTCATGATGAATTGTCAGGAGTTAGAAACTGCTTTGCGAGTCGGTACTAATTTTGTGACGCTCATCTTTAATGATGGCGGTTATGGTTTGATTGAATGGAAGCAGGAAGATCATTTTGGTCATTCCGATTTCATCAAATTTGGCAATCCCGACTTTGTGAAATTTGCCGAAAGTATGGGTTTAAAAGGCTATCGAGTCGAGGCTGCAACGGATTTAATTCCGATTTTGAAAGAAGCCCTGGCCCAAGATGTACCTTGCGTGATTGACTGTCCGGTTGACTACCGGGAAAACGCGCGTTTCAGTCAACAATCTGGCGATATGAGTTGCCATTTGTAAGCTAGAAATTAGGAAACGGCACTGCCATAAATCAGGAAACGGCACTGCCGTATCCCGAAATTAGGATACGGCAGTGCCGTTTCCCTACAATTAACCTGTCGATGGATTATTTTGGGGTAGCAATGCCGTGTCCTCGATCGCTTAAAAATTCGCTATAAACTCAAACAAGATATTAGCCAAGCTAAAAAATACTGGAGAGATTATGAAAGAACTCAAAGTGCCAACAACTAGAAGCTACCACGAATACTTGATTTCTTCTCTAAAAAACCCCGAAAGTGCTGCTGGCTATATCGAGGCCATGTTGGAATTGGAGTCAGAAGGCCCCGAACCTGAATTGCTGCGAGCAGGACTTAAAGATGTGGTGGATGCTTATTTACAGATGAATAAGTTATCACCGGGAGCTAAATTTATTTATGAGAAACTAGATCGGATGTTGTCTGAGAGTGGGGGTGAAGAAATTTATGCTTTGATAACTCTACTAAATGAATTGGGGTTGCAATTAGCTGTCGCAGTAAAATAGGTTAATTAATAAAGGATTTAGGGGGGATACCTGCGGCTGGCTACACGCGCTTTTTTTAAAAGTTGGATGTGAGGGGCGATCGCATTTCCATAAAAACAGCTTTCCGGTTAGATAACGTTTAAGCTAGCATTCGGGCGTGAGCAATTTCTCTGTCACCTATGAGTCGGACTTGTGAACGAAAAAGTGAGATAATAGCTACTGTTTTTCCCGTCAAGGTAACAAATTCTACTTCATATCCTACGCCACCTTGATGTACTAAAACTACAGTGCCAATATCGCCTTGGCTTAGGTTTTTTTCGGGGATATCAGTTGTTAAAACAACGCTGTCAAGTTCTTCAATCATTTTCTTTTTTAATCAGGTGGATAGGCACTTACTAGCCTGGGAGTGTCGCCTCCGGTTTCAATAAACCAAACAGAACGCACAAAGGGTGTTCTGCCATCTGCTGCTAGCATTTCTCCTTCAACAACGTACCGAGTCCCAAAAGGAGATTCTTCAATTTTAGCTAATTCATGGTCAGCGGCATGACGCAGCAAGGCAGTTGCCATGACTTCCCAATCATCGACTGAAAAGCCAAACCGCAAAAAAAATTTTGCTTTGCTTTTCCCGTCGCGATGGGTGAGTGAGAGCAGATATTCAGTAATTTTTTTTCTGAGGAATGACTGCTCTTTCATAGTTTGGCAGTTTCAAGAAGTCTCTCCAAGTCTTACTTCTTCTATACTAACCAGATTTGAGGTGATGGGTCAAGCAGGGGCGTACTTTTTCAGAAAGTTGGGAGAGAAAGGGCGATCGCGTGATTTAATCATACTTGTATGCTTAACAATTAATTGATGAGTGGAATTAATCGGCAAATTACCCTTGACAGCAGGCACATTGCTAAACACTTGCCAGACACGCCACAAATGAGAAGACTGCTGAATAAAGGACGTGCTGCTCATATTTTCAACCATGAGGCTACGATGAATCAGGTAGTTCAAGTCATAATAGAAGAGGGAGAATTTACAAATACGATTCGGGGCTACGAGCGTTATGGTATGTTTTTTGCTGAATCAATTGGTTATAGAGTTGACCCGGACGGTAGCCGTCTTTTACTTTATTACGGAGAGATAAAAGTTGATGCAGAAAACCGATACCACGTTACGCCTCAAAGCCGATTTAGTGAAGAATAACTGGGAGTTTACAGAAGTATGGATCGATCCAAATCTTTCACCGCCTTATCTGCTTTTGTTACTAAGTGATGCTGAGGGCAATTGTCGGATCTACGATCCGGCTGAGGGTTATAAAGTTGTGTTTTCTAGTAAGAGTTATGATGAGGCACAGTATTGGCTTTTAGAGGATGAGTATGAACCCGTAGAAGGGCGGCTGAGTGTGTCGGAGTTAGCTTGAATGATTTATATTGAAAGGGCGATTCCCTACGGGATAGCTGCGCTTCACGCGCTTTGTCAGAAAATTGGGAGAGGAAGGGCGATCGCATTTCCGTCTCGTGCATGACTTGATTTCTATCTTGTCAGGAGGAATTATGCTATATTATGAAATATGAGTATCGATCGCAAAGATGGAATTCCTGACACTCAAAATGGAAACTCTGCTGTTAACCATAGTTATTATATTACAATTCGTGCTGATTTTTCTAATTTTACAGCGCGAATACCGCCTATTGCCAGAAGGTTTAGTTGTGAACTATCAACCTCAATCTTTACCTGAAAAAACAGAGCGGGATCGGGGCGGCTCAGAAAATTTGTGGGACAATCCGTCGCCAGCATCAGAAGAATTGAAATTGACTGTTGCTGAATTTAAAAGTAAATATGACAGGAGTGAATCGTGGGATGGAGATTTTGTACTTTAAAAAGTTTTCCTAATTTCCAGAGAGAGGGTTTTGACTGTGGAGATGAAGAAATAAATAATTATCTAAAAAATCTGGTTGAAACTGCTGATGAAGCTGGTTTTTCTAGGACTTTTTTGAGGATTTATGAATCGGGGGAGGCAAAATGAAACTGGCAGATATTGTCAGCAATGTCGTTATCGATCCACGAAAGCTAACTGAGTATGCCCTCAGCCCAGATAACCCGCTAGGTAGAGATAAAGCTTTGATGTTCCAGCTTCATCTCGGCTTCACTACAGATAACTATGAGTTATTGCTACAACAGATAGAGGGGCAAGCACTAGATTGTGAGGCTATTTTACGCCGGACTGACGAACACGGTCAACATTATCGAGTAGATATAGACATTCTTGGTGTCCAAGGGCAGCGAGAAATTGTTCGCACTGGTTGGGTAGTAGCACCAGAGAGCGATCGAGCTAGATTGACAACTTTATATGTTAGGAGACGGTGATGCACAAACCAGAACTGTTTGACATAATTGAACTGCTAGTAAATTTGCCGGAAAATAATCTCTCATTGGGAGATAGAGGGGCAATAGTGGAGTGCTACCCGGATAATACCTGTGAGGTAGAGTTTACTAATGATGAAGGAGAAACTTTAGCTTTGTGTGCGCTATCTGAGGAGCAATTTATTGTTGTCTGGAAGGCTAATACTAAAAGCTGGCTGTCAACATCAGAGCGACTGGATGCGATAATTAATCGTTTGTCGGAACCGATTAAACAGGAAGTATTAGAGTTTGCTCGTTCTTTGTATCAGCGGTAGTTTTTGCTTTTACTGCGTGAGGGCGATCGCGCTTTTTTAACAGTTGGAAAATGAGGGGCGATCGGGCTTGGAAATGAGGTGCAATAGGGAAGGACGATCGCGCTTTTTCAGAAAATAGGGAGAGGAAGGGCGATCGCCCTTTTTCAGAAAATAGGGAGAGGAGTTTTTAATACTCTATTTCCCACTTATCTTAGTTAGTAATCTACATCGTAGTTCATCAAGAAATCAACGCGATTCCCCCCATCCTCATTTTTGGGATTCACTACACTATAACTAAAAGAGCAAACCCCTTGTGTAAAGGGAATCTTGTTAGGAAAGTCAATATAGTTTTGACCTGTAGAACCCCTTGAAATATTTTTCGACCCACTAATTTCATTACCATCGCATTTCCTCGCTGTCCATGTAATAGTAGCAGAAGAGCGTTCAGTTGTCAGATTTACATAAAACCCACCTATTCCCCAGGCATTATCTGGTTTGAAACGGGTATCATATCGATCGCAAACACTATTTACCGGACAGTTACCAGGCTTTTCAGGCTCAGGCCATCGCTCTCCCGCTCGTGCGATTGAAGCGAAAGAAAAACTTGATATGAAACCAACAAACAACAAACCCATTTTTAAGCCGTGCATTAGTTTCATTACCTTTTGGTGTATACTTATTATAAATTTTTCCTTAGATACTAAAGCTTGTCAAGCCATATAAAGCCATATTTAGTAGGGAACTTATCTTAATAGCTAGGTCAGAAAAAGTCATATTTAGCTGGTTAAGCTTGAAAAAGTCATATAAAGTTGCGCTATAATTAGGTCAACCCCTTGCATCTGACTGACCAATGGACGTTGAAGAAGCCTTAAAATTTACTGACAATCTAGCTTTAACTACTACGGGAAAACACTTAGATAGTCTGCAAAAAGCTATACTGCGCGGCGCTTGGGACAATCAAAAATATAAAGAAATTGCACAGGAACACCACCGTTCAGAAAAATATGTTAAAGAAGTTGGCTTCAAATTGTGGAAACTTCTATCAGTTGCATTAGGTGAGGAACAAATATGCAAAGCCAATTTTAGAGCTAAACTGGAAAATTTACAAGTTTCCCATGTCTCACTTGTGGGGAATGGCTGCATCCATATTCGTAACATCTCCGCAGATACTTTTTATTCTCCAGAAGTCTCACAATCTGAAGCGCAAGACAAGGATAAATTTAACGAAAAAACAAGCAATTCTGAACCAAAACTGCATTTAGACTTATCCGACGCACCAGAACCCAACCTATTCTATAACCGCACATCCGAACTCACCACCCTCAAACAGTGGATTTTGGAAAACCGCACCCGCCTCATCGCCATATACGGCTTATCCGGCATTGGCAAAACCGCCCTAACTCTCCAACTAATCCCACAAATTCAATACGAATTCGATTATATTATTTACCGCAGCCTCCGCAATTCACCACCCCTGCAAACCCTGCAAACAAACTTAATTCAATTCCTTTGTAGGGGCGGTGCCCCCGTGCCCGCCCCCTCCGCCGAAGAAAGGGCAACCACGGGGGGATTGCCCCTACTAGAGCATTTGCGTTTATCCCGCTGTCTCCTAATCCTCGATGATATCCAAACCATCTTCACCAGCGGACAACTCGCAGGCCACTACCAACCAGGCTATCAAAATTACGGCACATTCTTCAAACAACTAGCAGAATCATCGCACAACAGTTGCTTAATTCTCCTCAGTTGGGAAAAACCCAGAGAAATTGCCGCCCTAGAAGGCGAAAACCGCCCCTGTAAATCGCTGCAACTCAACGGTTTGGGCGCGGAAGCAGCGGAAATATTCAGAGAAAAAAGATTAGCTGAAGAGGAGAAATGGTCACAACTGATTGACCTTTACCGAGGCAATCCCCTATGGTTAAATATAGTTGCAACTATGATTCAAGATTTATTCGGCGGCAGCGTTTCCGAGTTTCTCTCCTATAATACCCTATTTTTAGGTGACTTAGAATCTCTGCTGCATCAAAAGTGCGATCGCCTATCTGCATCTGAACAACAAGTTATCGCATGGCTAGCAACTACCCCCGAACCAGCCGACATCTCAAAAATACCAGAAAACCTGCAACTATCACCGCCAGAACTCTTGAAAGTCATGCAATCTTTAGGACGACGGTCATTAGTTGAAACAGTAAAACAAAATGGGCGATCGCACTTTACGATCGAGCCAGTAATCAGAGAATATATAATCAACAAAACCAGCATCAAAAAGCGATCGACTTATCCAGATTAGTCAAGTCGGCAGAAACCGATTGATTGTCAACAGTCAACTGTCAACATCACCTGACGGTGCAACCGGAATTGATATTAGATCAAATCTGCTACCATCAGAATTATAAAATACAGCTAAAAGTCAACACTCAATAAACCAAAAAGAAGGCTTTCAACGCCCCCACAGCCTCAAAATACCAAATCAGAGATACAGCCTATTTTTCCAGGTCCCATCAGGCAGGAAGATGCCTCTGAGAGAACGAAGGCGATCGGGTAACATCAAGTAAGCCCAAGCAGTACCTAAAGATTGGGAGTTGAGATCGAATATTTCGATTTCCTGTCGCTGATATTCGTTTTGTGCGGGTTGGCGTTCAGGATCGTATTCTTCAAGTCCGTCTAAATCTGGCAAAATAGCGGAGTCGCCGAAACACAGGAGGAAACCGTAGACTCTTCCTTCCCCAGAAATCATGGCCGGATAGCCTGCGGGCAAGGCAAAAAGCTGACCGCGGGCGATCGCCGGAAAAGCAGACACAACCTTTCCTTCGCAATAGCGGAGGTAGTTGCATTCACCGGGTTTGAGAGTACCGTAGACAAAGACTTTCATCACGCAGACCCTAACGGCTAGTTTTTGCTAACATATATGGCTAACCTAATAGACTTCTCCCATAATTATTGTCGAACCCGTCAGGTCATCAGACCTGTTCTTAACAGGCTGTTTGGGATCTCTCTAATAGTTTAAGCCTCGCGGGCGACTGCGAGTGTTGTTACCAACAATAGGATTTGGGACTATGCACTTTCGGGGAAAAAGCCGTCCTGCTATCAGGACGGAGTTTTAAACCCAATTTTCTGATAAATTTCGTTGTTTACCCTTTCTTATAATTCATGACTCTAGCAGTTAGTATTATTACCCTGGCACTTCACCCTTTGCACTTAAGTTCTTTCTTGCCATCGCTGCCCCTAGACAGCTTGTTTTCAACTCAAGGCATTATGGTGATGCTGCTAGCAGCCTATGCAGGGGCGATGTGGATGTTTCTCACCAGTGCACCCAAGGTACACACCGTGATGGTATCAGATCTGGGGCAAGCTCGACAATTCTACGAGGGAATGTTAGATCTACCAGTAGCAGAGGTGCCGCTGCACTACTACTACAATTACGAGCAAACCTTGGGCACAACTGGTATCGATCCACTATATTTGTCGCCCAATGTCGGCAGGGGGACTAACAGTCAAACCATGGCGACTTCCGAGGGTTTGTGGTATCAGTTAATGAAAAATACCCAATTGCACGTAATTAGCGGTGCTCTGGCGGGGGAAAAAAATCGCCAGCGTCACGTTTGTTTCGATCGCGAATGTTTGGATCAGCTATTGATGAGAGTCCAAACTCGTGGCATTAAATATAAAATTCGCCGGGAAAAACCACTAAACTTTTTGGTAAAAGATTATGATGGCCGCGTCATTGAAATGTCTGAGGTAAGTAATTAGTTTGATTGAGTGCATCTCTATTTTGCAAGTATATTCCTAGGGTCAAAGCATGACCGCTATAAAGGGAGCATCCCATTTTTGCAAATATATCCGTAGGGGCGAAGCATGACCGCTGTAAATCTCTGCTTTTAACTCATAAATTATCTGCGGTCATGCTTCGCCCTGCAAAATTGGGATGCTCTCGCTGTAAATCTCTGGCGCGAGCTAATAATATCAATTCCGTTAACATCGTCCTGTATTCATTTCTCTCCGATCTCTCTGTGTTCTCTGTGTTCTCTGTGGTTAAATCATTCCGATGCAACGGTCAACGATATAAATTGTCTGCCGTCAGGCTTCGCCTATACAAAATCGGGATGCTCCCGTTTGATTCAGTTGGAGAAACCCGGTTTTGCTAAAAATCCGGGTTTTTTGTTGGTCAATTAATCTTTGTACCCACGGTAAATTTTTCCGGTGTCATCGCTTCTTTGCCCTCGGAAATTACCTGGCGGCTGAAAATTTGGAAATACAAAGAAACCAAAAACTCTTTGACAGGAAAGAGTATCAATGTCAAAGGATTAATTGTCACGATGATATTGCGGGCATCGGCTTTAGCTTGTTTGACAATTTGCTGCGCTACCCAATCTGGCGACATAATGCCGATCGGATTTAACTTACTTTTAAACGGCCCTAAAATTAGTTTACGAACAATACAAGGTGCATCCAGTCGCCGCAGAGTTACCAAGTCTCCCAAAGCCCGCTTGCTGAGCTCGTAGAGGGGACTGACAGCCGGAATGACTTCGGCTTCCGAGGTGTTGACCCAAACTTCTTTGTTGGCTATATTTTCGTTAGTGCGCACCGTTAGCAGAAAAAGTTCCATCAGCCGCCACGCGGAAAAAGTGTTGATTTCGTAGGAATTGGCGATCGCCTCTGGGCTTCTCGAACCCTGTACATTAATGCCGTGATTAATCACAAGAATATCGACTTTTTCTAACAATTCTGCTAAGTCTGCCTCTTGACCTATTTGCCAACTTATGGTTTTCACAGGCAAATCTTTGCCATCAATATTCACAGTAATTGTTTGATTTCCCGATGTGAGGGCGATAACTTTTGCACCAGCTTGGTGAAGATATTTTAACAGCAAATTTCCTAAAGTTCCCGATGCCCCCGTGACGGCTACCGTTTTGCCTTTGAGAGAAAGTGCAGTCCCCATAAGTTGATCGATTAAGGTGAAAGTACCACAATAGTAAGCATTTTGATTATCGAAATGATGCCGCCAATGGTAAGGTTTATTCACCAACCAATTTCCCGGCGGAGTGAGGAAGTCTCCCGGTTGATGGGTGATGTCGGTTAATTCATCAGCACCCTTAATACCGCAACCACGGGCGATCGCACTCAACAAAAAGCCTAAAGTATAAACACAACCCGCAGCTGCGCCCCAGTGATATTCCGGCATCCAGAAATAAGCCGCCACCCACAGCAACAAGCCCAAAACCATCATAGACGCAGCTTCCGGTACATCGTGACGCCAGTGTGCTTGCTTGTAGATTGTCTCGCTGACGGGAGTCAAATTCGGGCGAAAAACGCGGTGGTGCCAAGCGTGTAGCTTGTACAGTGGCGGCCAATAGTGGGATACGACATGATAAAAGTCTCGGATGATTTCTGCGCAACAGACAGAAGCTATTGCGAAAGCGCCGATTATCCAGTAATTGATCATACTCGCACCAGTTGGAAATTTGAGATATTAGATATTGTCTGTTTTGAAAGATAACTCAAAATGGTTTTTTTAGCTAGTCTGGAAGTTTACTCAGGTGTTTTAAAATCTGCAAAACGCGGTACAATTCATTGCCTGGATTGGAAATCACAAATTCAGCCGATCGCGCATATTGCGAAGTTTCGCCTCTGACTAATTTGACAAAACTGAAGTTAGCACCTGTGGAAATCATACCAAAAGTAGGAGTTTCGCGATTGGGATCTGCCAGCATATATGTCAGGAGTTGAGCCAGTGCTTCGTCTGTGGAAAAAGCAAGTTGTTTGGATTCAATTACTGTCACCCACAAGTTTGCTTTCATAATTAAGATATCTATTCTGCCTTCGATGATTCTGCCTTCGTCTTCTTCTTGAATGGCGATGGACTTTTCGGCTTTGACTTGAAAAGGAGACTCATAGAGACCGGCAATAAACAAAATGGGACTGATGATTGTTAGCTTGACTGCATTTTCCAATACAGGCGGGGTATCTACGAGGTTGTAGTATATGTTTTGGATGCGATCGAGCAATTGTTTCTCTGAGTCTGTTACTTCGGGCAAGTTTTCTTGCCATTCTCGGAAAAATTCTAGATTCCGAACTCGCTGTAAACCGAAATTGTCGATTAAATAACGGAGGTTGATATCTCTTGCTTGTAGTTTTTGCATGATGATAATAGATAAAAGTTTTTATTTTTATGAATTAGTTTAGCATGATTGGGATTTTTAACCGCAGATGAACGCAGATGAAATACGATTATTTGTTAATAGTAGGTTCACTTTCTCCCGACTCCTCAAAGGGATAACCCTCTAGATTTTATACCGGATTTTAGATCGAGATTTGATATAATTTGGAGCATCTCGAATTTGCAAATATAGCAATCCTAAATCATTTCTGAATTTCTTACTCCCTCCCCTTAGTAAGGGGAGGGTTGGGGTGGGGTCAAAATATTTACGACTCATTTAGATTTTGCAAATATATCGTTACGGGCGAAGCATGACCGCAGATAAGTTATTGGTTAAAAGGAAAGATTTACGGTCATACTTCGCCCCTACAAAATCGGGATGCTCCCATATTATTCCCCTACAACCGACAAGTTTGTCGTGCCCTTTCATCCTCCGGTTCTTGCCATCCAAAAGAGAAATGACTCACTGCATTAATTTGCGGTGTAGCAGAGCGAATTGCCTGCATTTGAACTTCCAAAGAAGGCCGATTTTTCAGGGATTTTCCCCAATCACCAGCGATCGCCGGAATAATTTTTGCTCCCGGAGGTGCTAAACTCACAGTTCGCTGCACCTGGGGTACAATACAGCTTACATCCCCACAATTGCCATAGGACATCGCGTGAAATTCCACAGAAGCCGGAAACCTGTCCCAAGGCTGCAATCTCGAATCAAATCCTCCTAGATTTATAGTTTGATTCCCATTCGGAAAAAATACGGCTCCTACAGGTATTCCCATCCTTTGGGCGGGTTGAATCGCCATCCCCAAAAATTCTAAAACTCCTTGGACTGCGTGAGCAACACTCAGTTTCCAGAGGTCTTTTTGCAGAGTACCAGTGTCAGGCAGTTTTGGTGTTGGTGTGGGTTTTGGTGTGGGTTTTGGTGTGGGATTCGGAACGTTTGGTTTACCATTATCGGGAACTTTTGCAGCAGTCAGTCCCCTAGAGTTGGCTTTTTTAGGAGGGGGAGTTGGTGTGGGAGTTGGTGTTGCTATCGGTTGCGGAATTCGCCCCTGCCAAAGAGGTTCTTTTTCGGTTGGATATTGTTTGACTACTGCTTGAACATCACTAACATTAATAAATCCTTTTGTCAAGTATCGCTGGATTAAATCTCGCCCTTGTTGATTGTTAGCACGCTGCAATAAAACTTGCTGGGATGCTGGGCCATAAATCCACAAATCTTTGACTTTAGTGACAACGGAAGCAGGGCCAACGCCTCGCAAATAACGAATGTAGTCAAATAACATTCCTTGGGGGCGACGTTTGAGCACTTGATTTACTAACAATGAATAGTCTTGCCGCGCTTGGGGGCTGTAGGGATCGACAAAGGCTTGATTTCCCGGAACTTCTCCGAAGTCATCGTTAATTCCTGCGTCTTGAACTACGGTTAAACTTGTCTGATTTAGACCGTTTTTTGCCAGTGCTTGCTGTCTGTCTTCACGCTGAGCGTAGGTATAGCCAAAGTTCATGGTAAATAGCCAAGCATACACTTTTAAACCTCGCTGTTTTCCCTTGGCGATCGCATTTTCTAATAAATCGGATTTCTCGTAGCCACTATTTCTCAAAACAGAAGGCCAAGTCGTAGGATTATCAGCGACGGGAAGTAGCACTTGACCATCGTAAAATACTTCGATATAGACTTGATTGTAGCCTTTATTCACAACTTTATCTAATACGCGATCGAGTTCTCCCGCCCGGACATCGCAGGGATACAAGCGTAGCCAAACCGCTTGAGTTTGGGGCCAATTTTTTTGGCGACATTCGGCTATTTCCCGCGCGTGTTTGTTTAATGCACTAAAATATGCCT
This sequence comes from Microcoleus sp. CAWBG506, assembly GCA_020883125.1. Lineage (GTDB taxonomy): Bacteria > Cyanobacteriota > Cyanobacteriia > Cyanobacteriales > Microcoleaceae > Microcoleus. Next base: position 87,071 of record JAHREW010000008.1, on the reverse strand, counting down.
GCTGAGATTCCGGTTTTCCTGAGAGGGCCGCCCGACGCAAATCTTCTTTTTCATTTACTTGTTCTTTTGAAAATTGGCAATAGGCTGAGGATTGGGCAACTGCTGGTTTATTTTCAATGATTTCTCCCAGGATTGGGCAGATGAAGCTACAGGTTAAAACGGCAGTTACTGCACTTAAAAAGCGTCGCTGGCGTTGCGGAATGGCGATGGGATTTGGTGCAATTTTCATGGGAACATTAAATGGGGTTTAAGCGTCAATTTTTGGGTGCGATCGCCTAAGTGCGATCGCGTTGATGCAGCACTACAAAATTACGTGGCGTCAGTCCTGTTAAATACTTATTTCATCGATTATAGCAATATTTGGTAGCCAATCCGTCGGAGGTTCTACAACAAAATTGGCTAAGGAAGCTTTGGTGTCTTTTGTCCGGTTGCAACGAGGGGCGAATTGACAGGAATTACAGACATGGGAATTGATGTGTACTTGGGGTAAAAATTCACCGGAGCGGGCATATTCCTCTCGCCACTGGCTAAGCTGGTGCAACTGGTTGGTTAAATCTTGTTTTGTGCGATCGTGTTCTATTTGACTATAAGGAAATGTGAGGCTTTGTGGCGGTTCTTCTCCTTGCAATTGGACAAACCAATATGTCATAGAAACTTGTTCCGGGGAATAATCGCTGGTTTCTACTAATACATATAAATAGAGTCGAGTTTGCCAACTTTGAGAAATCCAGTGGAATTCTTGAGGACGGGGATAGGTTTTCCAGTCGAGAATTTGAGCTTGGTTTGGTTCTGCTATTAGCAAATCGTAGATGACGGTAAATAGGTAATCTTGAAAAATGAAGGTACGGGGATGTTCCGCTTGGCGGAAGGTTTTGTCATCCTTTTCTGACGGGGTAAAAAGTTCGGGGGCGCTATGGATAAAAGCTGTAATACAGCGTTCCATTTCTGTTTCTTGTTCGGTGATGAATGCCAGGGGCAATCCTAGTTCGCGCTGCTGCATCAAGAGGTGAAATCGGCTACCCCATGCGAGTTTTTCTTGGTGCTCTGGGGATGTGTGGGTGGCGAGGAGTTCTAGGTAGCTGTGCTGGAATTTTCGGGGGCATTCTTGGATGATTTTGAGTTGGGATTGGGAGAGTCGGAACATTTTTTATTGTGACTTTAGCTAGGATATTTATAATAATTATACTTTCTCTTTTCTATTAGCATGATAATACGTTATTATATAGATTTATCCGGAAAATGTGTAACTGTTTATGCCCCTGATGGTTCTATCAATAATTGGGTAAAAAATTGAGAAAGATTTAGAGCGATCGCACTTTTCCCCACCCCCATTTACAAATTCCCAATTTGTTGAGCAAACCACATCGCCGCCGTCCCATTTCCCTGAGTCAACATTTTCAAAGTCTCCGATAGCAACGCAATTGGTAAACCCTCAAGCGCCCCGGAAAATTCACACTCCTGATAGTTACCATTCTCGTTCAATCGAAATGCCAAAACTCTCTCGCCTTGAATATCTACTACCCAATATTCAGGAATTCCCAAAGCAGCATACAAGCGCTTCTTTTGTTCCAAATCGCTCGTCAAAGTAGTATCAGAAATTTCCCCGACTAAATCGGGAACTCGCGACTGATTCAAATTGATTCGGCGCGGTTCCCCTTTTTGGCATTTGTGGAAATCTCCACCGATGTATAAAACTTTATCTGGCGCAGCAGATCCCAATTGAGACTTTTCAATTACACAACCACTGAGAGAATCAAAATTTTGTCCTAATTTGGTCGTAAACCACAGGAAAAATATGATGGTAAACAAATCATTAAATCTGGCGTGCTGAGGCCCTTCGTTACCCATGTCTATCCAAAGAAATCCTTCATAAAAAAATATTCTGGCTGCGTCCAAAGATTGATCTTCACAAGCAGCTACATAATCTTCCCATGTCGCGGCTTGCCATTGGGGAATTTCACCCACTTGAGACACGATGAATTTTGGAGTTGTGTAAGTCATGATTCAAAAGTGAATTAAGGATATTTTAATCGTAACTGAAGTTGATATTTATCTGCTGGATGCCCAGAAACCGGGTTTTTGCGAAAATACTCGTTACAGCCCGCAAAAACCGCAAAAAACCCGGTTTGTTTGATTTTGATCGGGTGTCGATCGAATTTATTATATAAGTAGGGGCGGGTTTTACCGACAATAATTGTCTAAAATAGATCATCCTTTAAACCCGCCCCCACCCAACGGCTCAAATTTATTATATAAGTAGGGGCGGGTTTTACCGACAATAATTGTCTAAAATAGATCATCTTTTAAACCCGCCCCCACCCAACGGCTCAAATTTATTATATAAGTAGGGGCGGGTTTTACCGACAATAATTGTCTAAAATAGATCATCTTTTAAACCCGCCCCCACCCAACGGCAAATCCCCATCTACCTGTAGGGGTCTGTTTATGAAGCAATTGGGCCGGGGCGGGTTTTTGAGATTGTTAGTTTGAGGCGATGATGGTTGGTAAAACCCGCCCCTACAGCCAATAATAAATCACTCTTTTGTCAACACAAAAACACTTCCTTCATTCCCGCGCCCAATCCGCAAATCGCTATCCAAATAAGTAATATCCAGCCATCCCTGCTGTTCCCGTGCATCCAGCCCGGAATCTACAGCAGTGAACTTTTTACCCGACTCAATCTCATTGATAAACTTAACCGGAGATTCATAGCCAATCAAGCTGCGTAAACCTAAAATTGACCGCTCAAATTTTACTTGTACTCGACATTCTGAAGTTGCTTCAAATTTTGCCGCTACGCTAACTATTCCTTCCAAATAAGGCAAGCCATAAAGTTCGGCAATGTTATAAATTTTAGATTCTTTAACTCGGATACATTGATAAATTTGACCCAGTTTTAACAAGGGAAAACCGTCTAGATTCAGCAGTGCGCTGCTGGTGGTGTATAATAACCGCCAATCCCCATTTAACAGATCTGTGGCTTCCACAGGGCGCGGTGTGGGGTTGAAATCTTCCAAAGAGGCGATCGCACTTAAAATCGCCTGTTTGTCGCTAGCCGTCGCCAGCAAACCACGATTCTTACCCGCAATTATTTCTAATAGTCCAGATTTTCCAATCATGATTTTATTTGTTGAGTGTTGACTGTTGTTCGCTGCTACCAATCACTAATAACCAATAACCAATAACAAATAACCAATAACTAATAACTAATAACTAATAACTAATAACTAATAACTAATGACTAATGACTAATGACTAATGACTAATGACTAATGACTAATGACTAATGACTAATGACTAATGACTAAGATGCCAAACTTCACAAAATAGAGCAGAGTCCGATATAAGTCTGCTAATTCTTGCTCGTTTTTAACATAGCGTGCGATCGCTTCTCCCACGCTGACAGCACCTTCTTGCTTAATTGTCTCCAATATCTCCATCTGAATGCTAACAGAAATTCTCCTGTCTTGACCAAAACTGGTAAACCAAATGGTTTGTAACTGCTTCAAAAGTTCCGGTGTGGCTATTTTACCCAGACTCAGCATCATCTCATTGTTTAAAGTTCGAGTCGAATAATGGCTTAACACCCGAAATGGATCGTCACCCAGGGGATAAGGTGGCATTCCTGGTTTTACAGGGGCAGATTCCGGTGCAAGAAGGCGAATTTCTGCCAATTCTCGCCACAACTGTTCGTAAGCCGCAATTACCACTTTCCAATCATAAACTTCCCTGGCTCTTTGTCGGGCATTTTCCCCCATCCGCTTTCTCAATTCGCTGTCTGCAATTAATTGGCACAAAGCGCGAGTGCAAGCATCGATGTCAACTGCTGTGGCTAGGGAAGTGTGACCCATGTAAGTGGGCCAATTTAAACTATCATCTAGATAATTTATGGCTAAGTCTAAACAAGATTCCGGTGGTGGTATCAGTGTGGGAATTCTGAAACCATCTATTTCATGGCGGACTGATTCTTTGTATCCGTTCCAATCCGAGACTATACAAGGCAATCCATTCGCCATCGCTTCAATGGGGGTCAGCCCAAAGGTTTCTTGAATGTTGTCGGAAAGCGAAATAAAAATATCGGCAGCCGACCAAATATTGACTCTAATTTCTGGCTTTCTTCCGTCTAAAAAAATAGTATTTACTGAGGGACAAAATACTTTGGCGCTGTTTTTAAAGTCGGGTTCTTCTCTCGGATCTTCGATCCAACCGGCTTGGATTAAGTGAATTTTAGTCTTGGTTTGTTGCGCTGCGCCTTCCAGGGCCATGTACATTGGTACCGGATGAGCTTTTGCGGAAAAGGTTAATCTCCCGACAAATAATACGACTAGATCGTCGGCACAAATTCCGAGTTCTTGGCGCTGTTGATGGCGACTATTGAGTGCATCCACGCCTTGTGCAAAGGCGCTGCAATCGACTCCTAGGGGAATAACTGGCAATTTGACCAAAATTTCGGGTTTACCGCCTGTACGCTGTGCTAGGTACTCGCCCCAGCTAGTCATTACTTGTTCGACGGTGTGTTTGACGGCGGCAGAGGTGCAGATGAGGGCGTCCCAAGGTTGTACTGGTGCTGTGACTAAATTTCCGATCGCATCCATGACATACTTAGTAGCGATCGTGTGGGTAACGCCGCAAACGCTGTAGGCCCGCTGATTGACAAATCGACGTCCCCAAACCATGTCTGAAAGGGCTGGATCGGGTCGGTAAATTGTACCAGGTGCAGATAGCAAATCGGGTCGCTCTTTCTGAATCCATCGGACTTTCCGAGGTTGGGACAGCCAGGGCTGAATGCGGGTACAAAACTCTTGAAATGTTGCTTCGCTGTCGGCGCAACAGTAGAGAGAGTCCGCAGTGCCGTGTTGGACTAAGCTTTTGAGAAATCCTTCTCCGGCGGAATGACGCCCTAGAAGCCTTTTGCCGCCTGTGTCGTAGCCATCCTTGGTGTATAAAACTGCTGCTGTTATGTCCATTCTGGGATTTCTTGTCCTTGATGCAAGTTGTAGAGATATTCACTTCGGGAAATCTTTAATAACCCAGAAGCGATAAAAGCTTTACTCTCAAAGAGTTTGAGCTTTTGAGATTGGATGTGTAGAGTGGATGGGGTCGATTCAATGGTCGATCGCCATCTATCCGAATATATCCGAATATATCCGAGGGGAAGTGCCAAAATCTGGTTTCAAACTAAAATATTACTGCAAAAAGATGATGACTCGGAGCGGATTTTGTGCTAATCTAGCGCGCAAGTCTGGGTAAGATCGCCTTAACCATAGGCCATCGTACCTAGATCCGGAACCAAAAGGAGCCTGTGGTATAATGCTTTAGCTCTGCTAAATACCCGATTTCCAAGGCTACATCAAAGTAGTGGTCACGCAAGCAAATTACCTCAATTCGATCGAGTATTTGTGTTTAAAAACCGAGAATTATGTACAACCCATCTCTGCGTCAAATACCCCGCCATCTACCTGCTGATGTAATTCCATTAAAACAGCAATCTTCTCTGTTAGATTGGCTGGAATCTACCAATCGCCTGTTAGCAAGGGATGTTCAAGAACCGGACTATCTACACGAAGAAGAAATCTCAGAATTGATGGCAGTTGACGACAACCCCTATGATGACTTAGACGACGAAGTTGATGACGATGTGGCTGCTGGCGATGACTAACGACTAATAGACATCTCCTAAAAATAAAGTCAAGAACAAGCTGGAGGGCTGGTTCCACAATAATTACGGGAGAGGTCTAATACCGACTAATAGGGTGCAGGACTTAGCTAGTAACAGGGAAGAAAAAAAGTCATAACTTCCCCGATAGTCAATGCCATACCCAAATTACCAAAATGTCAATTTTCTTGTGATCAAATGGTGTGTGGTGAGGAGTTTTATGGATAACTTTTTGGATGAGAAAGTTTCTTTGAGTATGCCTTTAAAACTTACAGGCAGGAATTTATTCCTGCTGCTGAGTTTGGGGCTCGGCATTGCATCTATCGGTTTAGATTTGGCCGCGGGTAGAATTTTTAATTCACCTACATCCCTATTTATGCCGCTAGTTGTTTGTGCTGTGTGCGCATCCGGTTTGGGTTATGTAGTTGTACCTTTACTTCAAAAACTAAAAGCCGGACAAATAATCCGCGAGGACGGCCCTCAAGCACACTTGAAAAAAGCAGGAACACCGACAATGGGAGGCATATTTTTTGTGCCTGTAGGAGTCGCTGTAGCCGTACTTTGGTCTAGGTTTAACTCTGATGTAGTGGCAGTTTCCGCTCTCACTTTAGGTTACGGTTTTATCGGCTGGTTAGATGACTGGCAAATTCTGCGTCGCAAGTCGAATAAAGGTATCTCACCTCGGATGAAATTGGCTTTGCAAGTGGGTTTTGCTGCTCTATTTTGTCTGTGGCTGATGTTACATAATCCAACTATTTCTACAAATATTGCTTTGCCATTTGGGATAGTATTGCCTTTAGGTTTGCTGTTTTGGCCGCTGGCGGGTTTTGTGCTGGTTGCTGAAAGCAATGCTACTAATCTTACGGACGGCGTTGACGGATTGATGGGTGGTTTGGGGGCGATCGCACTTTTGGGATTAGGTGCATCTGTAGCTTCAAATTCACCAGAATTAATGATATTTTGCGCCTGCATCAGCGGTAGTTGTTTGGGTTTTCTAGCTCACAATCGCAATCCAGCCCGCGTGTTTATGGGCGATACAGGTGCCTTGGCCTTGGGAGGTGCTTTGGCTGCGGTAGCTTTATTAACTAATAGCCTTTGGATATTATTAATCATCAGCATCATTTTCTTGGTAGAAACGCTGTCAGTCATAGCTCAAGTCAGTTATTACAAGGCTACAAAAGGGCCCGATGGCATCGGGAAGCGTCTGTTAAAAATGGCTCCTCTGCACCATCATTTAGAGTTGTCTGGCTGGTTAGAAACTCAGGTTGTAGGTATATTTTATTTGACTAACGCGCTCCTGGTGTTAATGATTGTTTTGTTGACGGGCAACAGTTAACAGCAGATTTTATCAGGGATTTCACAGGGGATGTAAGAGATATTGTCTACTGTCAATAACAGGCAAGATGCCTGTTCCACAAGAATTCAAAGGTAGTTGTGGAATGGGCATCTTGCCCGTTTAAGGCTCATAAGTTATAATTTTGAGAATTGATATCCCCAGTTAATGCAATAGACATCTCCCATAATTATTGTGGAACAGGCATCCTGCCTGTTCAAGACTCGCTTTTTGGGAGATGTCTAATGGAACTTAATAACGCTTTTTAATTATTTGAACGAACCGCGAAGACGCGAAGAGCGCGAAGGAAGAGTTGTTTTGAATGATTAAAATGTTTTTACCGGAAGTTTCGGTGGTTGTGCCAATTTATAACGGTGAGAGGGATTTGCCGCAGTTAATTGAGTGCTTGCGATCGCAAATTTATCCACCAGACAAAGTAGAATATATATTAGTAGACAACAACAGTCGCGATCGCACTTCAAGCATCCTCGAAACAACAGCTAAGTTCGATCGCATAACCATTCGCCACCTCACTGAAAACCAGATTCAAAGTTCCTACGCCGCCCGCAACCAAGGAATTCACAACTCGAAAGGTGAAATCATTGCTTTTACCGATGCAGACTGTCGCCCGGAATCTGACTGGTTGGAAAATTTAGTTCAGCCTTTTGTCAATCCAGAAATCGCGCTTTCCGCCGGGGAAATACTCGCATTACCTGGTAAAAATATTTTAGAACAACACGCCGATCGCCAAAATACTTTATCTCAAAAACATACACTCGCTCACCCTTTTTGTGCTTACGGCCAAACTGCCAATTTAGCTGTACGCAAGCTTGTTTTAAAAACAGTCGGTTTATTTCGCCCCTACCTTACGAGTGGTGGCGATGCGGATTTATGCTGGCGGATTTTGCGGGAAACATCCTATAAGTTGGATTTTGTCGAAAGTGCGATCGTCCGACACCGCCACCGTTATACAATAAAGCAGTTACAAAGTCAATGGTATCGGTACGGCGAATCTAATAAATATTTGCACGAACTCCACGGTGTCGATTTGATGCGAGAATTGACAACACAGGAATATTGTTATCGGCTGGCGAGGTGGCTGTTGAAGGAATTGCCGGTTGCTGCGATCAAAAGCGCGATCGGCTCTTCGGATCTGGTAGATTTGTTCAATACGCCGATCGGTCTAGTGAATGTTAGGTCAAGGGCTATGGGACAGCTAAGAGCGAAACTGCCCGAATCCGCTTGGGAAATCGAGGGGTTTTAATATTTTAGAGCATACACTTTTCAGGTCAGCAGAGGTAGGGACACTCCAAGAGCCGCTTGAGTGTGAACTTAAGGTACAACCGATAGTCCGGGAAGGGTTGAAACCCCAGCCTCAAAGAAGAAAGTCCTCTAAAAGAGGACTGAAAAACTCATTAGTCCTCTTTTAGAGGACTTTCGCTATTAGACAGGGAATTGATTCCCTGGCGGACTGGCGGACTGGCGAGAGGACTGGCGAACTCACAGGTTAAGTTGACACCTATGAGTTCTTGGAGTGTTCCCTACAATTCTATAGAACCCATTTGAGATCTTTTAAATCGCCCATCCTGGGTCGGATGAAGCATTTGGACATCAAAAATCTGGTTTTTCTGAGCGATTGTTCCCTCGAAAGCTTCATCCCTACACCACAGGAACGTTAATCTGTGTTTGATGAGGCTGATGATTATCAGGCTTGCCGCCTCAAAGATGTCAAATGGGTTCTATAAATACCTATAAGAGCAGTTTATTTGGGAATATAGATATGCTGAATCAGAAATATGAAAATTTAACGCAATACTTAATATAAAATTAATAAGTCTATTCTGAAGCGCCTAGTCTCAAGACAACCAGTAACTAGAAGACTGACGCAAAAACTGCCTCTACTTCTGAATTCTGGCTTTCCCATACTGTAGTCAGCGCGATCGGAATAATTCTCAGATTTTTAAATTTTTGTAACTTTTTTAGGTAGTGCCAATGGCTCAAATCCTACTCCAGACCGTTTGGTTTATACCTTGCTATCCACTTATCGGCGGAGTTTTGTCGATGCTGTGGTTTCCGGCTGTCACCCGCCGCACGGGGCCAAGACCATCCGGTTATCTTAATGCCATATTCACATTCCTTGCTTTCGTACACGGCGTCATCGCCCTCACAGCTATCTGGAACCAACCGGCGCAACACCAGTTTATTCCCTGGCTGAATGTCGCAGGTTTAGACTTAACCATTCCCGTGGAAATCTCTAGTGTCACCGTCGGGGCGACAGTTTTGATTACCGGATTGAACTTGCTGGCCCAGATTTATGCTTTCGGTTACATGGAAATGGACTGGGGCTGGGCTAGGTTCTTTTCCCTGATGGGGCTGTTTGAAGCGGGGATGTGTGGCTTAGTGCTCTGCAATTCCTTGTTTTTCAGTTACATGATTTTGGAAGTTCTCACTTTGGGCACCTACCTGCTAGTCGGGCTGTGGTTCAATCAGTCTTTGGTGGTGACGGGAGCTCGCGACGCTTTCTTAACCAAGCGGGTAGGAGACTTATTCCTGCTGATGGGAGTAGTCGCCATTCTGCCGCTGGCTGGAACTTGGAATTTTGACGAGTTGGCTGTATGGGCCCAGACTGCACACCTAGACCCCACTGTAGCGACGTTGTTGGCCTTAGCTTTGATTGCCGGCCCGATGGGTAAGTGCGCTCAGTTTCCCTTGCACCTGTGGCTGGATGAGGCGATGGAGGGCCCTCTGCCGGCAACGATTTTGCGGAATACCGTAGTTGTGGAAACCGGTGCTTGGATTTTGATTAAGTTGCAGCCGGTGATTGCTTTGTCGCCGATCGGACTGAAGGCAACTATTATTGTAGGTGCTGCGACGGCGGTTGGTGCTTCCTTAATTGCGATCGCCCAAATTGACATCAAGCGCACGCTTTCCTATATAGTTAGCTCATACATGGGCTTAGTATTTATCGCCGTCGGCACGGGACAAACCGACACAGCCCTGACATTAGTATTTGCTTACTCTTTGGCAATGGGCTTGCTGGTAATGAGTATTGGTTCGGTAGTTTGGAACAGCATCACTCAGGATGTCCGATCTCTTGGCGGTTTGTGGGGAAAACGTCCGATATCGGCAATATCGTTTATTGTCGGTAGCGCTGGATTGGTGGGACTTCCACCGTTTGGCTGTTTCTGGACTTTATCAGAATTAGCATCTGGGCTTTGGGAAACTCACCCTTTGCTGTTAGGAATAGTTTTGTTTGTCAACGGTGTCACTGCTTTTGGCTTGGTGCGCGTCTTCGGTTTAGTTTTTGGTGGCAAACCAAAGCAAATGACTGAACGTTCGCCAGAAGTTCACTGGCCTTTCATCTTGCCGATGATGATTTTAATGGGCTTTACTTTGCACGTTCCGCACTTGCTTGCTGCGTGGCAGTTATTACCGGCAAGTTTGAATTATACCGCAACTGGATTGTTAGTTGTGTCCACGGCGATCGGCATTGGTACGGGATCATTTGTTTACCTGAATGAGAAATGGGAAAAACCAGTGCGAATTGGTTCTGAATCCCTGCAAGATTTTTTTGCTTACGACTTTTACACGGCCCAACTTTACCGCGTCACTGTGATCTTTGCCGTCGGTTTAGTGGCACAAATTATCTCTTGGGTCGATCGCAATTTGGTTGATGGATTCGTAAATCTAATCGGTTTAGCAACGGTTTTTGGCGGGCAAAGTCTCAAGTACAACGTTAACGGTCAAACTCAGTTTTATGCCCTAACAATTCTGTTCGGAGTTGCACTATTGGGACTAATTGTAAGCTGGCCGCTGCTAGTTCGCCTGTCGCTGATTGTGGGCTAAACAATAGTTTTAAGTTTTGACTCACTCTCCACTCTCCACTGTTAACCATCAAACGTCAACTGTCAACTCTCAACCATCAACCGTTTAAATTATGCTTAGTGCCTTGCTCTGGTTGCCCGCGTTGGGCGCTGCGGTAGTCGGGTTCTTGCCCGGAAATATAAATGGAATGCGTCTGCGCTCAATAGCTTCTGCTTTTGCTGCTGCTGTTTTCCTCTTGAATCTCTGGCTGCTGACTCAATTCGATCAAGCCAATTCGGGACTGCAATTTCAAGAATACTTGCCTTGGATTCCTCAATTAGGTTTAAGCTACAACTTGGGCATTGATGGCTTGTCTTTGCCACTGCTAGTTTTAAGCGCATTACTGACGCTATTAGTCATTTTTGGGACTGGGGAAAATATGGAACGCCCCCAGCTTTACTACGCTTTGATTTTGCTAATCAATGCGGGTATTGCTGGAGCTTTAATGTCTCAAAATTTGCTGCTGTTTCTGCTGTTTTACGAAATAGAACTAATTCCTTTTTATCTGTTGATTGCAATTTGGGGCGGCAAGCAGCGAGAATATGCTGCAATGAAGTTTCTAATATATACCGCCATTTCGGGACTTTTGGTGCTGGGAGCATTTTTGGGTATTGCTTGGTTGAGCGGTTCTTTAAACTTCGATTACAGCGCCATTAATACTCAAGAATTTCCCTTAAAAGTGCAGTTGATACTGTTAACAATTCTGCTGATTGGGTTTGGAATTAAAATTCCCTTGGTGCCACTACACACTTGGCTACCGGATGCTTACGTGGAAGCTTCCCCAGCCACAGCAATTCTGTTGGGCGGTATTTTGGCGAAGTTGGGAACTTACGGTTTAGTTAGGTTCTGCTTGCAGTTGTTCCCGGAAACTTGGACAATTATTGCTCCTGGTTTAGCGATTATTGGCACGGTGAGCGTGATGTATGGCGCTTTGAGTGCGATCGCCCAAAGAGACATCAAGCGCATGGTAGCCTATAGTTCGATCGGACATATGGGATACATCCTCGTTGCTTGCGCCGCCGGCACGAAGCTAGCATTAATCGGCGCAGTCGGGCAAATGGTAAGCCACGGTTTGATTTTAGCTTTGCTATTTTATTTAGTAGGTATCATCGAAACCAAAGTCGGCACGCGGGATTTGGACGTGCTCAACGGCTTGATGAACCCGATGCGGGGTTTACCCACGGCAAGTTCGCTGTTAGTTTTGGGCGGGATGGCAAGTGCTGGTATTCCTGGTTTGGTGGGTTTTATTGCCGAATTTTTAGTATTTCAGGGCAGTTTTTCCATCTTTCCAATTCCTACTTTACTGTGCATTTTAGCTTCTGGTTTAACAGCCGTTTACTTTGTGATTTTGCTCAATCGCACCTGTTTTGGGAAGTTGGATAACGCCACGGCTTACTACCCTCCTGTTACCTTTGGCGAAAATATGCCAGCGCTGGTTTTGGCTGGTATCATTTTTGTTTTAGGAATTCAGCCTGGTTGGTTGCTCAAGTGGAGTGAATCGACTACAAATGCGATCGTTGCTACTCTTCCGGCTGACAGAAATGCTCAAGTAGCTATTAGTTATTCCCTAGAAAACTCGGCGATTGAAATCGCGTATACACAAACGAAGTCCGCCAGGGAATGAATTCCCTGTCTAATAGCAAAAGTCCTCGCTATGAGGACTAATAGACATCTCCCATAATTATTGTGGAACAGGCATCCTGCCTGTTCTTGGCTATCTTTTTAGAAGATGTCTAATCAGTTTTCCAGTCCTCATAGCGAGGACTTTCGCTCCATCGGCAGGGGTTGAAACCCCTGCCGGACTGCCGGAATATCGGTTTTACGTTAATTTATCACCAATAGGCAGATCCTGGAAGTAGATAAACATTAAAATTCACTCAAACTAAGGAAGAAACAATGGTACAAACTCCTAATAAACCTGCAACTAAACTACCTCCTTCCAAGCACGAATTTGCAGATGTAATTCATCGGCTAGAAGCTGGTGGCGCGATGATTCCAGATACGCCGGAAAATCTGATGCAAATCATCGCTATTTGGAAAGCTTATGCAGTCCCGATGGACTTCTATTGGCGGGATTTGCTTTACATCGCTGAACGAGTCTTTTTACACCCGCTTCCTTTCTTTAAATACTTCTTACCCCAAGAGTATTTAGACTTGCAAAATCACTATGCAGGTGACGGTGCTGACTTGCGAATCTGGCGGGGGACAGGAAGCGTTCACCCTGAACTTTTGGAGTTCATGGAAAAGGGAGAAACTGGTAAACTACCGCGACTGTTTCACCATTTGTGGCACGATCGCATTAACATGGAATTTGCCGAAGAGTGCATGAGATCCATGCTGTGGCATCGGGGCTTGTACGTCCCAACCAATCAATTCGATCCTTATTTGGATAGTGACGAATATAAAGCTAATGCCGATCGCGCCATTAAAGCTTACTTCAAAAAAGACCCGTTCATGCTGGGACTTCATGCAGCATTTCCCGAAATGTTTTTAGAACAATGCCGCCAAATGTCTTATTACAGCAATCTCGGTTTATTCTGGGAAGTAATGGCGCCGGTGTTTTTTGAAGTTTCGGATCTTTACGATGAAGGGAAAGTTACCACTGTCCCGGAAGCGATGAACTTCCTGGTAAATGGGATATTTGCGATCGCCGGAAGGCCCATTTATCACCACGTCCAAATCGACGGCGAAACCTACGAAATCATCCCTAAATCTAAGGGTTTCACTTGGCTTTACGAAGCAGCATTACCTTACGTGGAAGCTGTATTTTACCGCACTTCGCCGTTCCGAGGTACTAAATCTTACAACGCCCAAGCTAGGGAAGTTCCCGACGATCAAAAAGACTTTCACTACGGAGTGCTTTATGCAGACAAATTCCCCGTAGGTACGGCAGGAATTCCGCCGACTTTGCTAGCCCAAGATATGCTGCATTTCTTGCCGCCTTACTTGCTGGATTTCTACAAACAGCGCTGTCGTGGCGAGGATGATATTCTCAATCAAATTGGGGTGACATTTCAGCGATCGATGTATTGTGTAACTTCCGCAGTATTTCAAGCGTTGCGGACTGCGCTGTTATATCCTTTGGACGACCCAAATCCGAAGCATTTGAAAGCAAATCGAGCGTTTTTCGAGTCACAGATCGATCGCTTCTGCCGCCCAGAATACGGCATGAAATATGCGGCGAAATTGAATAGCATTCAGACTTCCGATTACAGGTAAAGACTGTTTGGCTGCGAGTCCACGAGTCCGCCAGGGGTTTAAACCCCTGGCTCAAAGCTCAAGTCGGTTTCAACCGACTGGGGAACATGAGAGCTTTTGAATTGGTTTCAAAAGTCGTATAATATTAAATCAGTTGGCATCATAATTATTCATCTTTCACTCTTCTCTTCCTCTGCGTTCTCTGCGCTCTCTGCGGTAAAAAAAATCCAATCTAAAAAAGAATCATGAATAGCAAAGATGTAGCAAAATATATCGAAGCCACAGATGGGAGTTCCAAACCTTGGCTGTTAGTGCAACTGCGCCTCAAAAAACTGCAAGAAAGGCGATCGGAAATTTCTGCTGAAGAATATGTTACAGAACTTACCGACATTCACAAAGATTTAATGAATCTAGGGGAATGGTGGCTCGGCATCGAGGATGAAGTGTTTTAAAAGCCACAAACTATTTTGTATCAGGCATAATGGAAGTACAACCGAGAGACATTCAAAATTACTAAACAGCAGATGGGAAAATTCCTTTCTCAGAGTGGCAGGATGCGTTGCGAGATAGCAGAGCTAAAGCTAAAATACGGGCTAAGCTCAACCAAGTCAGGCTCGGTAATTTAGGTGACTGTAACTTTGTGGGAGAAGGAATCTGCGAATTGAGAATAGACTATGGCTCTGGCTATCGGATTTACTTTGGACAAATAGGACTAACAATTGTACTTCTTCTATGTAGCGGAGATAAAAGCACTCAAGAACCCGACATCCGCAGAGCAATAAAATATTGGAGGGATTATGAAAGTAGAGATGATGTCTAGAAGTATCAGCTATCAAGAAGAATTAATTGAATCTCTGAAAGATCCATTAGAGGCCGCTCCTTAGCTCGAAAAGCTCAAATTAGAATTAGAACAAGTTAACAAAGAAACAGTCCCGTCTGGGATTCCCATTGCAGGTTTAGATGAGATTGAATTGCTGCTGACTGCGACAGATGAGTTAAAGCAGCATCTGGTTGAAAAACTCAAGCAAAAACTGCTGGCAGTCGGCCTAGAAAATTGCGATGTCGCACCCTACAAAACTAAGTTAGAGCAAGAATTATTTGATTTATTATCAGCATACTTTGCTCAGGAAATCAAGGAAAACGACAAATTTTTTCAGATTTTTACCGGGCAAACCTTAACCAGAATTGACAGCACAACTCAAGAGATGCACGCTTGGCTGGAGGAGATAGTTGAAAAGAGCCGCATTGTTTATCAACCGATTGATTGGCAGAGTATTTGTCAGCAGATTTTAGACGAGAAAGAACAGCAGCGACTGAGTAGCAATCAGCTAACTTTTGGCAACCATCAAATTGATGATGTTTATGTGCCGCTGGGTTTGGTGGAACGGCATAAAGTGGCCCAAAAGCGCCAGGATTTTGCTGCTGAGGAAGGTTCAGATTTGTACCGGGAAAAATAAGTAACTCAAACCTTTGAACCCACATTCCGCACCCTAGGGTGTCACACAGTATAATTACTCAGAACAATCGATTTTTCAAGTGATAAATTATGCCTCTCCTAAAATTTATATCAATCAAAATACGGTATAAAAGTATAATTTATAGCTTGATCTATGGAGAAAAGTAAGTAAAAACCGATTGTGACAGTTGAGGGTGCGGAATGTGGGTTATAAAAGTGCAGCAGAATTTAAACAAGCGCTACTAAATAGTATGCCATAAATATTAACTACTTCACCCACAACTTAATCGTAATTTGAGAAAATTGGTATAGAAAAAAGGCGAGCCCTAAAGCCCGCCCCATCAAACTATCGATTAATAATCGAAGTCGCCGCCACCCATGCCGCCGCCAGCACCAGCAGCAGCGCCATCCTTTGGTTCGGGCTTGTCAACAACGATGCACTCGGTTGTCAGCACCATGCCGGCAATAGATGCGGCATTTTGCAGAGCAGAACGAGTCACCTTCGCAGGGTCAACGATACCAGCTTCAAACATATCGACAAATTCGTTTGTCGCTGCGTTGAAACCAACGTTAAATGGCTTTTCTTTGACGCGCTCAGCAATCACAGCGCCGTTCAAACCAGCATTTTCAGCAATCCGCTTCAGAGGAGCAGCCAGAGCCCGTGCCACAATCAATGCACCGGTCAATTCTTCGCCCTTCAGAGTGCTGTTAGCCCACTCTTCTAATTGAGGAGTCAGGTGAGCCAAGGTTGTACCACCACCAGGAACGATGCCTTCTTCCACAGCAGCTTTGGTGGCGTTGATCGCATCTTCTAAACGCAGTTTGCGATCCTTCATTTCGGTTTCAGTCGCAGCGCCAACTTTGATGACTGCAACGCCACCAGCCAATTTGGCCAAGCGTTCTTGCAGTTTTTCTTTGTCGTAGGAAGATTCGGTTTCGTCCATTTGACGGCGAATTTGTTCGCAGCGAGATTTCACAGCGACTTCGTTACCTTCGGCAACAATTGTGGTGCTGTCTTTGGTGATTGTGATGCGGCGAGCTTTGCCGATCATGTCCAGTTTGGTGTTTTCTAGTTTCAAACCGGCGTCTTCGGTGATTAGTTGACCGCCGGTCAAAACGGCGATATCTTCTAACATGGCTTTGCGTCGATCGCCAAAACCAGGTGCTTTGACAGCAGTTACATTGAGCACACCGCGCAGTTTGTTGACAACGAGGGTAGCTAGAGCTTCTTTCTCAATGTCTTCTGCAATGATCAGCAGCGGGCTTCCAGAACGTGCTACTTGTTCGAGCACTGGTACTAAGTCTTGTACCATGCCGATTTTTTTGTCTGTCAGCAAGATGAAGGGGTTGTCGAGCACCGCTTCCATCCGTTCGGTGTCGGTGACGAAGTAAGGCGAAATGTAGCCTTTGTCGAAGCGCATCCCTTCGGTGATTTCGAGTTCGGTGGTCATGGATTTGCCTTCTTCAAGGGAAATCACGCCTTCTTTGCCCACTTTGTCCATGGCGTTGGCAATCATTTGGCCAACTTCGTCGTCGTTGCCGGCGGAGATGGAGCCGACTTGAGCGATCGCTTTAGAATCTTCTACTTGTTTGGCGTGTTCGGCAATCTTTTCTACCAAAAAGGTGGTTGCTTTGTCAACACCACGTTTGAGGGCGATCGCATTTGCACCAGCAGCTACGTTCCGCAGGCCTTCTTTGACCATTGCGTGGGCCAGAACGGTAGCAGTTGTGGTGCCGTCGCCTGCTGCGTCGTTGGTTTTGGAGGCGGCTTGACGAATTAGAGCAACGCCTGTATTTTCTACATGGTCTTCTAGTTCGATTTCTTTGGCGATGGTAACGCCGTCATTGACGATTTGAGGAGCTCCGAATTTCTTTTCGAGAACCACGTTACGACCTTTGGGGCCGAGGGTAACAGCGACTGCTTCGGCGAGAATGTCCATACCGCGTTCGAGGGCGCGACGTGCATTTTCGTTGTAGATTATACGCTTAGCCATAGTTTTTTTGGGGTTTTGGGTTTGAGATTTGCGATTTTGTAGGCGGTCATTGATATCAGTCCTTTGTCCTGTGTCATTAGTTTTTTTGCGTTATGGGCGATCGAACTAATGACTGATGACTAATGACTAATGACTAATGATTAATTAGTTAACGATCGCCAGAATGTCTTTTTCGGCCAACAAGACGTATTCGTCGGTGCCGAGTTTGATGTCGGTGCCGGCATACTTCGAGTAGAGAACTTTGTCACCGACTTTGACTTCCATTTCCACGCGCTGACCGTCGTCATTGCGTTTGCCGGGGCCCACTGCCGCGACTTCCCCTACTTGGGGCTTTTCTTTGGCTGTGTCAGGTAGAAGGATGCCGCCGGCGGTTTTTTCTTCGCTAGCGCTTACTTTCACGAACACGCGCTCGCCTAGTGGTTTAACGGTAGAAACACTCAGTGATACTGCTGCCATAAATAAATCTCCAGATTACAGATTGTCGTCAGTCAGTGGTCAGGAGTCACTGTCAAAGCAACAGCCGACTACTTACAACTGACATATTAGCACTCTCGACTCCTGAGTGCTAATTTAGCTCTAGTTAAGGGCGATCGCAACTTGCGTGTCTGTACGGGTTCCCGAACCCAGAAGGAGTGGGAGAGTCGGAAAGTGGGGGAGAGTGGGGGAGTGAGGTAAAATTTAAAATCTATTTACCAAGGAATTCAGATGTCAGAAAATCAGGATGAATCTTGCTCTCAAGACTTGAGGGTGTGTGTTGAAAACCTGGGACTGGCTCACATAGAGCGACATATTTTTATCTGTGCCGACCAAACCGTACCCAAGTGCTGCGATCGCGCCGCCAGTCTCGAATCATGGAATTACCTCAAAAAACGCTTGCAAGAATTGGGATGGGATCGGCCCAGTGTCTCACGGCCTACCTGCATCTTTCGTACCAAAGCCAATTGCCTGCGAGTTTGTACTCAAGGGCCAATCATGGTAGTCTATCCAGACGGAGTTTGGTATCGCGACGTTACGCCCGCGGCGATCGAGAGAATTATTCAGGAACATCTCCTCAACTCCAAGGTGGTTCAAGAATACGCTTTCTTGACTCAACCTTTGCCAGTAACAACTCTGACGGAGCAAAACCCTTAATTGTAGCGTTTAAATGTTAAATTTAAGGGTGAGAATCTGATGACCGTTCAGTGTCGAGTCGATCGCACCTGTGACAGCTCAAAGCAGCGTGAGTTTGCCCGAAAAGTTTCTCCGTGCTAGGCAGTAAGCAATTTGCCAAACTACACTAGAAAAAGTTAAACACGTAAGTAGGGATTCTGCTTAAATCTCTCTATATCAGAAGTATCATTTAAAACCGGGGCATCAACCTGCAATTAAACCGATCGAGATTAAATATAACTAAGGCTCTCCCAGACAGTCTGCAATCAATTAAGGTCGATCGTTACAGGATCGCCCACCACAGGTTTTGGCTCCGTTCCTGGTCGCAAGACATTCACAAACGGGCATCAACCACAGGTTCGGAAGCGGTAATACCCGCCCCGCTTTCCCCTCACCGCAATGCCTTCACCCAATCACCGTCCTCCACCCCCACTGGGGGTAAGGGAGGACGGCCCGGAAACACCGGAGTGAAAACAAGCAAGCCAGCGGAATACTTTAGCGGGAATTAACATGACAAAGGAAAATAGTTCAGGAGAGCAAAAACGGCTGATGCTGGTTGACGACGACCCCAACTTGATCTTGCTAGTCAAGGATTACTTAGAGTTTCGGGGTTATAACGTCATTACAGCAGAAAACGGCAGACACGCTCTGGAAAAACTCGAACAAGAAGTTCCCGACTTGATCATCTGCGATGTGATGATGCCGGAAATGGATGGGTACACTTTAGTCAAGCACATCAGAGAAGACCCTCGCACTAACTGGATTCCTGTTCTATTCTTGTCTGCTAAAGGTCAAAGCTCAGACCGAGTAAAAGGCTTGAGCACGGGGGCTGATGTCTATATAGTTAAACCTTTTGAACCCGAAGAACTGGTAGCTCAAGTAGAATCTTCTTTGAAAGCTGCATCCCGCTTGATTCGACACCGCAATGAAGGTATTGACAGCGGGCTCAAAATTAAAGCGCGGCGCAATGTCGAATTGACTCCCACCGAGTTAAAGGTGGTACAGTTGCTAGCGCAAGGTATGGCAAACCGCCAAATCGCAGAGGAGATGAAAGTCAGCCAGCGAACTATAGAAAGCCACGTCAGCAATATGCTAGGCAAAACCGGTCTCCACAACCGGACAGAGTTAGCTCGCTGGGCACTAGAAAGCAAAAAAGCTTAAGCTGGGTGGGCTGCTATAAAATGAGGGGGTTGATTAACAGCAAGACTTTTTCTAACATTTGTAACGGAAAAGGTGTTGCCAAGGCGCTGCGCTATGCCACTCCGGCGGTGGGGCTGTAGTCAGTCGTTAGAACCCCCATTAACCTTGACACCGAAGCCGCCGGCTTAGTTGATAGATGTCTGGTTTTTGGGAAGGATGGCTCAATTATGGGAGCTTTTAAAAAGGCCCTCTGGCGGTAGAGCCTAAAATATGAAATACTGGGGAGATAGAGTTTTCTGAAGTTTAATCTATTGCCTCAGTTAGCTCCATATTGCTAAAATGTGATATTTAGATTAATTTCTTTCTACAATTATTAGGTCTAAGTTCTATGACAAACTTAATGAACCGCCTTTCTATTTTTGTGGACGGGAACAATATGTTCTACGCTCAACAAAAGAACGGTTGGTTTTTTGATCCCCGTAGGGTGCTCGAATATTTCAAAACTTCGCAGCCGAATGTAATCTTGATTAATGCTTTTTGGTATACAGGTCTGAAAGACCCGCAAGATCAAAGGGGGTTTCGAGATGCTTTAATCAGTCTGGGTTACACGGTGCGTACTAAGATTCTTAAGGAATATTACGATGATGCTTCTGGTCGATATTCTCAAAAGGCTAATTTAGACATAGAAATTGTGGTTGATATGTTTAATACGGTGGATCAATATGACCAGGTGGTGCTGTTTAGCGGGGATGGGGATTTTGAGCGAGCGATCGAGCTACTGCGCTCGAAAAATACTCATATTACTGTGGTATCAACCGAAGGCATGATTGCTAGAGAACTCCGAAATGCCACAGATAGGTATATAGACTTAAATGAAATTAGGGAACATATCGAAAAAATGGATTATTAGTTAGTAGTTAGTAGTTATTAGTTAGTAGTTATTAGTTAGTAGTTATTAGTTAGTAGTTATTAGTTAGTAGTTATTAGTTAGTAGTTATTAGTGAGGGACTGGAGGTATAAGAAAAGAGAATCGTGACGAAGGACTAATTGCCCAAATCGGTGCACAAGTAAAATTCAATAGACACTTTTTGAGAACTATGAACACTCAACAAAATCAAGACCGGATTCTGATTTTTGATACGACTTTGCGCGACGGAGAACAATCTCCTGGCGCATCTCTGAATGTGGAGGAAAAACTGACGATCGCCCGTCAGTTAGCCAGATTGGGTGTAGACATCATCGAAGCAGGTTTCCCTTTCACCAGCCCAGGCGATTTTGAGGCAGTTCAAAAAATAGCCAGAGCTGTTGGCACGGAAAATGGGCCGACAATTTGTGGCTTAGCCAGAGCAAGAAAGCCAGACATCAAAACAGCAGCCGAAGCTCTGAAGCCAGCCGCCAATGCCCGAATTCATACGTTTCTGGCTACGTCTGATATTCACTTGGAATATAAACTGAAAAAGACGCGGGATGAAGTGCTGGAAATTGTGCCAGAAATGGTGGCTTATGCTAAGTCTTTTGTCGAAGATGTGGAGTTTTCGCCGGAAGATGCTTGTCGTTCAGATCCAGAGTTTTTGTATCAGGTGCTGGAACGGGCGATCGCCGCCGGGGCAACTACTGTTAATATTCCCGATACAGTCGGCTACACAACTCCTAGCGAGTATGGTGCTTTGATTCGGGGAATTAAAGAAAATGTCCCGAATATCGATCGCGCAATTATTTCAGTCCACGGTCACAATGATTTAGGACTAGCAGTTGCTAACTTTTTGGAAGCAGTGAAAAATGGTGCAAGACAGTTGGAATGCACGATTAATGGCATTGGCGAACGAGCAGGAAATGCGGCTCTGGAAGAGTTAGTGATGGCTTTGCACGTCCGCCGTCAATACTTTAATCCATTTTTGGGTAGACCAGCCGAATCTGAGGAGCCACTGACCAATATTGACTCGCGCCAAATTTACAAAACATCGCGCTTAGTTTCTACTTTGACGGGGATGTTGGTGCAGCCAAATAAGGCGATTGTAGGGGCAAATGCCTTCGCTCACGAGTCGGGAATTCACCAAGACGGGGTGCTGAAAAATAAGCGGACTTACGAGATTATGGACGCTGAATCCATCGGCTTAACTGAAAATCAAATCGTACTGGGCAAATTGTCGGGGCGTCACGCTTTTCACAGTCGCTTGAAAGAGTTGGGTTTTGAAATGGGTGATGATGAGCTAAATAAGGCTTTTGTCAAATTTAAGGATTTAGCTGACAAGAAAAAAGAGATTACTGATTGGGACTTGGAGGCGATCGCCAACAACGAAGTCCATCAAGCACCGGAACTTTTCCGGTTAGAATTGGTGCAGGTTTCTTGTGGCGACAAATCTCGTCCCACAGCCACAGTCACCGTGCGGACTCCGACGGGGGAAGAATTGACTGATGCGGCGATCGGCACTGGCCCAGTAGATGCAATTTACAGGGCAATTAACCGAGTGGTAAATCTCCCCAATGAGTTGATTGAGTTTTCGGTACAATCGGTGACAGCGGGAATTGATGCGATCGGCGAAGTCACAATTCGCTTGCGTCACCAAGGCCAAGTATTTTCCGGCCACTCAGCCAATACAGACATTATTGTAGCCTCCGCCGAAGCTTACATCAGCGCCTTAAATCGCCTTTACGGAGTATTGCAGCAGGAATCTACTGCTGCTAAGACATCGAAAGTTGTAACAGTCGCGCAGTCATAAATTGGCAATTATTTACCAATTTTCAGTTAATTTGTAGGGCGGGCATTGCTCGCCCTACTGCTGTAAAATTACCCAAAAATCAGCGAAAATGTTGTTGGCAGCGAGTTAGATAAAATCCGGTAGCATCTGAATTATTCATCTCTCTATTCTCGGACTCTGTGTTCTCTGTGTTCTCTGCGGTTAAATCATTCCCATGCAACTAATTAAGATTCCATAATATGCAAGAAGAAACCTTACAAAAAGAGCGACAATTCCACGATGCTTGGGCATCCACAATCGACGTAGACGGCATCCGCGTCAACGATTACTTTGAAGCTTGTACAGCCCCAGAAAATAGATTCATCGTTCAACAAATGGGCGATATCACGGGCAAACGCCTCCTAGATTTAGGCTGTGGTGCAGGAGAAAATAGCGTTTATTTTGCAAAAAAAGGCGCGCTGTGTACGGCGGCGGACTATTCTCAGGGCATGGTAGAAGTTGCTCTGAAATTAGCAGAGACAAACGGTGTCAAAATCGAAGGTTGCACGGTAAATGCCATGGCGCTAGATTTCCCAGATAATAGTTTTGATATTGTTTACGCTTCTAATTTACTGCACCATATACCGGAACCCGAAAAAGCGATTCGGGAAATGCACCGCGTGTTGAAACCCGGTGGAAAAGCTTGTTTTTGGGACCCGATGAAGCACAATCCGGTGATTAATGTTTACCGCAGGATGGCGACTGAGGTGCGCACTGAGGATGAAACTCCTTTGGATATTAATATTGTGAAATTTGTCAAGTCTTTGTTTTCCGAGACGGCTTACGATACATTTTGGTTGACATCGCTTTGGATTTTTTTACGTTTTTATTTAATCGAAAAAGTGCATCCCAATGAGGAGCGTTATTGGAAGAAGATTATTATTGAACAAGAGAGATTAAAACCCGAATATTCTCGGTTAGAAGGGTTGGATGGTTTTTTAAAGAAGTTGCCTTTGATGAAACGGTTGGCTTGGAATTTGGCTGTGGTAGCCACTAAGTAATTTCAGGAAGTACCATCAGTTTTTTGCTGCTAGCGTCTTGCAGCTTTCAACTAAACGGAGAAAATCTGCACGGTAGCCTTCTTTGTCTTCACCTTTGGCCTGATTTGCCAGCCTCAATACTTCATCAAAATTGGCTGTTCCCTTGTATTCAGAATCTCTCAAAACCATCCCAAAAGCAGCTACAGCAGCAGCAAACCTGAAGTTAGCAGAGGTATTTTCCAATTTAACAGGTTTGTCAATTACTGACTGGGTAATTAACTGGCTGACTGTCTCGTTAGGTTTTTTATAACGGAATTTGACTTGCATCAATTCATCAGTTTGAGATGCAGACTGAGTGGCTGGGTTTGGTTGATATTTTAATGGATCGACTTCGGGTAATTTGACATCGCTGGCTACACCAACCGGAATAATTTCGTAAATTGCCGTTACCGAATGTCCTGCACCTAATTCACCCGCATCTTTTTTGTCGTCATTAAAATCTTGATTTTGCAAAACTCGATTTTCGTAGCCAACTAGACGGTAAGCTTGAACTTTTGCTGGATTGAATTCTACTTGAATTTTAACATCTTTGGCGATGGTAAATAGCGTGCCTCCCATTTGAGTGACTAATACTTTTTTGGCTTCTAATAAACTATCGATATAAGCGTAATTGCCGTTACCTTTATCGGCTAGCTGTTCCATTTTGGCATCTTGCAAATTACCTGTGCCCAATCCCAAGACGCTTAGAAAAAATCCTTGCTCTCGCTTTTCTTCTATCAGGCGCACCAGTTCCCCATCGCTGGAAGTGCCGACATTAAAATCGCCGTCTGTTGCCAGAATAACGCGGTTGTTTCCTTGTTTGATAAAGTTTTCTTTGGCAACTTTATAGGCAAGTTGAATGCCCGCCCCGCCTGCGGTAGAGCCGCCTGCTTGTAACTTATCGAGGGAATCTAAGATCTTTTCTTTTTGGTTTCCTGGTGTTGGGGGCAAAACTAATCCGGCGGCTCCGGCGTAGACTACGATTGTAACGCTATCTTTGGCTCTCAATTCGCTGACGAGATATTTTAAAGATGCTTTGAGTAGCGGCAATTTGTCTGGGGAATTCATGGAACCGGAAACATCGATCAGAAATACGAGATTGTTCGGTGGTAAATCTTTGGTAGAAATGCTTTTTCCTTGTAAGCCAATGTGGACTAATTTGTGTTGGGGATTCCAGGGTGCATTGGCTACTTCTGTATTTATTGAAAAAGGTCGATCGCCTTTTGGCTGTGGATAGTCGTAGGTAAAGTAATTAATTAGTTCTTCCAAGCGCACTGCATCTTTTGGTGGCATCACACCGCTATTGATAAAGCGTCGCACATTGCTGTAGGATGCTGTATCGACATCGATGCCAAAGGTTGACAGTGGGTTGTTGCTAGCCCGCTGATAAGAGTTTTCGTAAATGCGGTTGTATCCTTCGCGATCGAATTCTGGTGCAGGCAGATTTGCCGGAGATGATATTCTAGGTGCTGGCGGATTCATGCCCTCAAAATTTCTACTTCTTAATCTATCAGTGCCTGTAAAATTGCCAGAAGGACGATTGTTAGATAAAGGAGTAGAATCTTGAATTGCTGCTTGTCGGCGGGGAATTGTTTCTGGAGAAGGTGGCGCTACAACAATTCCACTAGCTGGCTCTGAAAGTGGGTGATTTTGGGGCTTAGGATCAAGTGTTGCTTTTGGTAAAGGACTGATTGATGCTAAGTCTGAGGCAAATTCCGATCGCAAACGTTGCACTGTGGCTAAATCTTCGGGGCTGACTGTGGGTGTACCTGTGGCGATCGCCCGATCGACTTTTTCCAAACAACTATTTAAACTTAGCGCAAAATCCGAGCGTTTTAAAGGTCGATCGCCTAAAGTAGTACCAAGTGAAGGGACAATCGGACAACTGTAGCGTTTTGCTAAGGATAGTAGTGCTTGGAAAGCCCAGCTATTCGGTGTAATTTCTGCTGCTTGAGAAACATTGGTGGCAGTTGGTGCGTTGGTTTGGCGATCGATTTCTTGGGCGATCGTACTTTGGGAAGCGATGGAGTAAAAAGTTAAAATTACTGGACTTAATACCACTATTTGCAACAAAAGTTTACGCATAGACTTTTACTCCTGAAGATATTGCGATCGCCCTCTAGAATAATATACTACATCGGTTTCCTAATTTGGAATTTTTTAACCACAGAGTACGCAGAGTACGCAGAGAGACTGTGAAGAGAGATGAATAACTATTATGAATAGAGAAATTGATAATTTAAATGATTCTATTTGCTACTATGATAACATATAGTAGTAGCATCGCTTCTGCCATCTCACATTTTTCCTATAAAATCTAAAATCGAATGACTGTTTCTTCTCCAGTAGCAGATACCAAAAACCAACCCCGCCGCGAAACAGATTGGCGGTTATTCATGAGGTTGGCAACTTACGCAGGGCGCAGCAAACGCTTGTTAATTATTTCGATCGTCCTATTAGTACCGCTAGCAGTATCCGGCGCGGTTCAACCTGTCTTGATCGGGCAGGCAATTTCGCTAATTCGAGCTGAACCTACCTACGAATTTCTGCGGGGAATGCCTTTGTCTGCTGGATTAAATCTTCTGGCAGTTATGCTGATGCTAACTATCACATTTCGGCTGGCACTGCAATCTGTTCAAGGCTATTTAGTCACGAAGGTAGGGCAAATAATTACTACTGATATTAGAAATGATTTGTTCGCCCATGTCACTTCCCTAGCAGTGAGATTTTTCGATCGCACTCCTGTAGGTAAACTGATGACTCGTCTCACCAGTGATGTCGAGGCTTTGGGGGAAGTTTTTTCTTCTGGGGCGATCGGGATTATCAGCGATTTATTTTCAATATTAGTAATTGCCGTATTCATGTTTACCATGCAGTGGCAATTAGCTTTAATGTTGGTATTAATCATGATTCCAATTACCGCACTCATAGTTTATTTTCAGTATAAATATCGGATCGCCAATTACAAGACTAGAGAAGAACTTTCCGATCTCAACGCACAACTGCAAGAAAACTTGACTGGTATTGGTGTAGTACAGCTATTTCGTCGTGAAAAATTCAATTCACAATTGTTTCGTGTAACTAATAAACGCTACATTAAGGCAATTGATGAAACAATCTTTTACGACTCAGCCGTATCTGCGACATTAGAATGGATTGCTTTAGTGGCGATCGCAGCAGTTTTGTGGATGGGCGGTAAAAGCCTTCTGGGAGGTACAATTAATTTTGGAACTCTCTCTGCATTCATTTTGTTTGCTCAGCGTCTTTTCGATCCCCTGCGGCAATTTGCAGAAAAATTTACCGCTATTCAAGCAGGATTTACTGCTGTTGAACGGATTAGCGATATTCTCAACGAACCCATCGAAATTAAAGATCCAAGTATCCAACAGAAGCCAGAAGTAGGAAGAGGGAATAGCAAACAAGGAAAAACAGAATATTATTCACCGCTGGTGATAACGGGACATCCAGACGCAATTGGTTATAATTTGTCTCCATTCCAGCCAGAATTGAGCGAGGATAATCCTCAAAATCCGCCCACTTCGGAATATCGTCTATTCCAAGTCACCCCGCCCACTTCCTTCTTAACAAATGATGGAAAAAATCTTCAATCGCCGGATGGTGAATCGGGAGAAATCCAATTTGACAATGTGTGGTTTGCTTACAAAGAAGACGAATATGTGCTACAAAACCTGAATTTCACAATCAAATCTGGGGAAAAAGTAGCATTAGTTGGGCCCACAGGTGCTGGGAAAAGTTCGATTATCCGTCTATTGTGTCGCCTTTATGAACCCACTAAAGGACGTATTTTAATTAATCATGTCGATATTCGGGATTTGCCTCAAGCAGAATTGCGGCGACACATAGGGGTGATCATCCAAGATGGATTTTTATTTGCTGGGGATGTGAAAAGCAATATTAGTCTGGGTGAAAATTACTCGATCGAGGAAATTCAAGCAGCAGCAGAAAAGACAAATGTTGCTGGTTTAATTGAACAATTGCCACAAGGTTATGATACGCAATTGCGGGAGCGAGGTACAAATCTTTCTGGGGGACAAAAGCAGTTATTAGCCTTTGCTCGTGCGGCTATTCGCAATCCCAGTATTTTAGTTCTAGATGAAGCAACTGCTAGTTTGGATGTGGGTACAGAATCTTTGATTCAAGAAGCTCTAGAGCGTTTGATGGCGGAAAGAACGGCGATAATTATTGCTCACCGACTCTCGACTATCCGAAATGTCGATCGCATTTTAGTGCTCAAACGCGGCCAATTAATAGAGTCTGGTAGCCATGAGGAATTGTTGCAACAAGAAGGGTTGTATGCCAGCTTGTATAAGTTGCAAATGCTAGGAAGTTAATATTGGAAGGAAACAGCAAAAATCTTCCCTTATTTCTTAGTCCGCCTAGACAGACTTAGTTTTTATAGTCGCAGTTTTAACCGCCCATTTTTCAACTTAGACAGTTCAATTTACTTGCCAGAAATTGTTTTCCAAAGCGTTTCTGGCAGGTGAATTATGTACTGAAATAATTGATTGGGTCCGATGCCAAACATTAACTGCATCGTCAGCACAATTACGGCCAAAGCAATCGCCGTCCCGATGCTAGCCTTCAATACTTTCACGGCCCAATTAAATACTAACCAAGATACAAGTAATGAGGCAATTAAAATAATTAATTCTAGGGGCATATAACATTTTTAACTCTTATTTAATTATAGTTGGGATTGCTAAGGCTATAAAACAATCTGTATATTTCAAGCAATGCTGCCACGTTTTCGTGTTTCCTTGTAAGAAATTCCGACATTTTGTAAACCTGCTTTAATCATTTCTTGCTCCAATAAAGCGAAAAATCGACCTCTATCTCCTCCTTTCACCACAGCTTGATTGTGGGCTTCTGCTAAGGTGACTGGATAGCCGCCGCCTTTGCGTACCTGAGCTAGCATCATTCCCAAGGCTAAATCTAGCTGGGCTGAATCTTCTACTACCCATTCCGGTACTTCAATTCTAGCAATTTCTGTCCCTACATGAACGTAACAAAAATAGACAGAATTCAAGCCGTACAAATCTAAAATTCTCGCTTGGGATTTCCAGAAAGGACTTCTTTCTCCCGGTGATAAGATTGTGGCCCATAAAATGACATCTCGCAAGGGTTCAAATACTTGACAAGGTGCTTTTTCAGCGTAGGAAAGTGTGGCCGCAAATCCGACATTGGGGCAATTTGTTATGCAGTCGGGTACTTCGTGGGTGCAAGCTTGAAATCGTAAAAAAGATAAGCTGTCGCTGCTGCGAGAAGCACTCAGATATCCTAGTAGGGGAATTCCTGCTAAACGCAACTTGTCCCATGCTGCTAAGATGGGCTGCAAAATTAAATCGCGGGCATCGGTGGGTAAGGGTTCTAAAAACCAATAAATCAGGGAACCGTCTACCATTGCTAAAGCTGGTGCTGGCAATTTGTGGTTATTAATTTTCGCCCAATTTTCACCCATTTCTGCTAGGAAGATGGCTTCGGAAACTGCCCGCCGATATCCCATCCATTCTTCTGTTCTAATTCCCCACTGTCGGGAAATATATAAGTCTTCTGGTTTGTAAAAAACTTCTGGTACACTGTTTAAAACTGGGTGGCGACTTTGCCCGTAGTGGAGCATGACAGTGCCTATGTTTAGCAGGTAGCAGTAGGCTATTTCGTGATGGTTTGGTGAAATTTGTGAGCCGTCTGTTGCAAAGACTGTATGGGCTGTGGGGGGAGTTGGGATATAAGTGCGATCGGACAAGGACTCGATCGGTGTGGCAGAATTAAATAAAGTGCGATCGCGCCAACTCTCTTGTAATTGTACCAATTCTTCCTGTCTCGCTGCGGCTTTTTGTAACAAATTCTGAGCCACTTCTAAACGCTGGCGAGCCGCCAGAGCCTCCACAGTTAAATGTTGGCTCATTCCCTGCATTGCTTTTGCTGCTTTTATTAAATCTAACATTTGTTATTGGTTATTTGTTATTGGTTATTGGTTATTGGTTATTGGTTATTGGTTATTTGTTATTGGTTATTTGTTATTTGTTGTTGGTTGTTGGTTGTTAGTTGTTGGTTGTTGGTTGTTGGTTGTAGTTTTTTTACTCATTACTACATAACATCATGTTTCCTCCGGGAGCCAATGGGAAAAATCTGCGGCAAACTGGGATAGAGACAACAATTGAACTGGTGGATTTTGAGCTACTGATTCCCGTTCAGCCAAAGTATTGTAACCCCAATCAGCTAAAAATAACTTCACATCTGATAAATCAGGCTGTTGTTTCACCGAGAGCAAAGTTTTCAACCTGTCTTCCACAAACCAAATAGTAGTGTTTTCGCCAGATGCTGCCAAAAATTCCCGCAAAATTTGATGTTTTGGCTTGTTATATTCCTTGCCATAAATTAATTCGGACGGTATTTGTACACCTGCTAACTGCAAAAGTTCTCTCACAAAGCGACCTTCCTTTGTCGTAACTATTGCCACTTTGACCGAAGTATCCTGCAATCTGCATAAACTTTCTGCTACTCCTGGATAAAAACGGTGCAAAGAAAGCCATCCCGGCAAATCTTCGGCAATCCAATTATCCCGCAATCCATCTAACATAGCCCCAACTGATGCAGCTTTTAAATCATTTTCCGACATCAAATGTGGTACAATGTTTGGCCAGTCTAGCAATATTTGCTGTTCCGTAATTCCTGTCAGCAGTGCGCGAATCAGCAGGGGCATTTCCCAACCTGTTTCAATGGCTGGACGCACTCTATAAAAACTGGAAGCTAAATCGGGATCTGGGGCTGTTTGATCTGGCTTCCAGATTTGACAATAGGTGCGCCAAGCTGTTTGAAAATATTCGATTAATCCGTCGCAAATCACGCCGTCAAAATCCAGAGCTAGAATTGTGGGAAACTGATTATTCATTAGTAAGCTGTCAGTTGTGTGTTGTCAGGATTGATTATTAGAAAGATTGAACTAGGGGTTGACTCATCACTGCATCTAGTTTTTGAGACTGCAATAATTGACTCCACTCTGCTGTCAGCTTGGCATCATCAGGAGCCTGACGGCGTAATTGGGCGAGATTAGCTACTGTTTCGTACCAAATCCCATTCTTAGCGTAAACGCTCACTCTAGCGATCGGGTCTGGAGTCGCTAAATCGGTTTTGAGGCTTGGCTGAGGTTCAATCCGCTGCACAGAACCGTTGACAAAATAATCTCCCGCTCTATCTTGTGAGTTGCAAATCACCGCAAAGGACCACTGATATCGCTGACCTACCTGAAGAGTTTTCTGAGGATTATCAGTAGTCGGAATAGTTACCTCAACAATCCCTGGCTTGTCAACTTTGAAGGTAGTTTTGTAAATTTCCGTTGCTTTTTCATCTTCTGTTTGCAAAGTAAACTCCACTTCAGTACCAGGCCCAGAAACGTAAGCCAAAAATGTTGGCGAGGCTGCTAGGGTTAAACCAAAATTGGTGTCTGGGATTAAGGGAATAATCGATAATTCTTTTTGACACGCATCCCCTCGATGGGTTCCACCTTGGCGATTGTTGGGAGCTTCGACATCTGGGGGCTGGAAATTAATATTCTGGCTCAGTTGCATTGCGGTAGACTCAGCTAGCAATGGTGCTGGTAGACTAGAAATAATAGCTGATATCGCCCCTAGAGCCAGGGACCTAGTATAAACATTAGTAAGATGCAGAAAACTTTTCATTACTTTGACTAAATTGTAGAAGTGTGGTATGGCATTTTTGTAGGGTTAACCAGGAGTTGAAACTTCTGATTAACACTACAACCATCTCAATCTTGACACAATCGAGCAAAAATTAAAGAGATTCAACCAGAGGTTGAGTGGCTACGGAATCAAGTCCTTGGGAGTGCAACAATTTATTCCACTCTGCTGTCAAAACTGAATCTGCTGGTTTCTGGCGGCGCAGTTCGGCAAGAGTCGTGAGTGTCTCATACCAAATCCCATTTTCGGCGTAAAAGTTGACTCTTGTCATCGGGTCTGTTTTTTTTAAACTGTTCTGGATATTGGCTTCTTTTTCTACTCGTTCTACCCAGCCTTTTACTACTAAATCCGCCGCTCGGTCTTGAGCATCACAAATCATGGAAAATGACCAGACATAACGCTTACCTACTTGCACAGACTTTTCTGGGTCTCCGGGGGGAACCTTCACGCCCACAATCCCTGGCTTGTCAACTTTGAAGCTTTTTTCGTAGACTAATTCGTCTTCCTTTTCTGTCAGCAATGTGAATTCTATTTTGGCCTCAGTTTGAGGGACATAAACAAAAAATGTAGGTGAATCTGTGAGTGTTAAACCAATATTACTAATGGGTACTAAAGGAGTAATGGATAAGCCCGCCGGACATTCACCATTACCACGATGTGTCCCCCCTTGTCGGTTGGCTGGGGCTGTGACATCGGGAGGCTGGAAGTTAAGACTCTGACTCAGAAGAATTGGTTGAGATTGGGCCCGCACTGGTGTGGGTATAGCGGGGAGAGTGGCTGCGATCGCAGATAAAGCCACCGAAACCGTAGCAATATGTAAAAAACGTTTCATTTTTTGTACCTTTGAGTATAATATTGCAAACACAGAAATTGTCTGTTTGCGAGATTTTTTTTTGAGCAACTAGACTCGCTGTAGATACACATTTTTAACCTTGACATATCCATAGCATTAATTAATGCGATCGGCAAGTGTATTCTTAGCAGCCCAAACATCGAGTTGTCGAAGTCGTAAGGATTATTACGGAGACTGAAAGCTAAAAACGGTAAAAAATTTTGACAAAGTTGCGGAATCTTCGGACTGTTCTAAGATAGAGACTGTCGAGGGTTAAGGCAAGCGCCTACAAACTGCTACTCCACAAACGACTCAAACCTTTATTCAGGGACCATGAGTAATATATTTAACCAAATTCGATCGGTAACAACCCCATTGAGTAAGTTTTATAAACCTTCGGTAACATTTGCGAGGTCTGTACTAATAGCTAGCGCAGCCGTAACGTTGTCTTTAATTGGGGCTAGACAGCTTGGAATACTCGAATCAGTAGAGTTAGCCGCTTACGACCAAATGGTGAGGTGGCGCCCTGACGAGAGTCCAGACTCGCGCTTGCTAATTGTCGGAATTACCGAATCAGACATTCAGAGGCTTAAAGAGTGGCCCATATCCGATCGCAAAATAACTGAAATCTTACAAAAACTAGAAAAACTACAGCCACGAGTCATCGGTTTAGATGTCCTGCGAGATGTACCCCAAGGAGAGGGGCGGGACGAGTTAACTAAATTTTTGCGCAGAAGCGATCGCATGATCGGAGTTTGTTTAGTCACCGATGGTACTGGGGATAGTCCCGGTACTCCGCCTCCCCCCGGAATGCCAAAAGACCGGATTGGATTTGCAGATTTCGGAGTAGATTCCGGTGGCCTAGTGCGCAGGGCTTTATTATTTATGAAACCCCCAGCCATGGAGACTAACTATCATACTACAGAAAAACACCTTTGTAACGACAATTCCCAAGTTTTATTTTCCTTTAACCTCCAGCTAGCATTGCGCTACCTGCAACCGCAAAAAATTTACCCAAAACTCGCGAAAGACAAATCTTTATGGCTTGGTAAAAAGCAGTTTAAAAAATTGGAAATAAATGACGGAGAATATAAAAATGTGGATCTTAGAGGATATCAAATACTCATTAACTATAGATCCAGAAGTAAAGTAGCCAACCAAGTCAAATTAACAGATGTCTTGGAAGGTAAAATTAACCCGAACTTGGTTAAAGATAAAATAGTTCTCATCGGTTACACCACAGAAACTGTTAAAGACTTTTTTTATACTCCTTACAGTGCGGGAAAAGATAAAAACCAATTCATGCCGGGGATAGTTACTCACGCACAAGTCGTTAGCCAAATTTTGAGTGCGGTTTTAGACGATCGACCTTTATTTTGGTTTTGGCCCGAATGGCTAGAATTCCTCTGGATTTCGGGATGGTCAATTGTGGGAGGAACCTTGGCTTGGCGGATAACTCACCCTACGCGCTTGATACTCACCTTTGTGGCACTGCTGGGAGTATGTTGCATCACCAGCTTTGGGATTTTTTGGTTAGGAGGGTGGGTGCCGATGGCAACACCGGCCTTAGCTTTAGTTGTCACTGGTGGCAGTATTGTATTAGCCGACAGATTTAATAAATCAGGTTACGGGAAAGTAATTACCGATCGCGTAAAACAAGTTTTCAAAATTGAAATAGACCAAGCCCAAAAAGATGAGCAAGTAGCAGAAATTACGCAATCTCCGTTCTTTAAAGAATTGCAGCAAAAAAAAGATATACTTAGAGCGAGCAAAAAAGAACTCTCTGCTCCTTCTGCTTCTCCACCCGCAGAAATACCCAAAATAACTGCTGTTTCGACGACACCTCAAAACGCTGAAAGTCAGCCCCAGGATTACTTAGCTCACTTCAAGCAAAAATCTCAAAAACACAAGCAGCGCGGGGCACTGACTGAAGCTGAACAGGAATCCCAAACCCCTGTGACTGTTGAGCAAACACTGGTTGACAGGGCGATCGAAATTCAAACCGATGCGGAGTTGAGCGATTTGTCAGCTAAGGAATCCCAAACCCCTGTGACTGTTGAGCAAACACTGGTTGACGGGGCGATGGAAACTCCAACCGATGGGGAGTTGAGCGATTTGCAAGCCAAAGCCAGACAAATGCGACAGCGCAAATCCGCAAAAAATCGGCTCAAAAATCCCACCAATCAGGACTATTAGAGCTTCAGGCATCTTCCATCTTCCTTTTGCCATAGCTTGTCAAAGGGTCGAATGGTAGCGCAGGATGTGAAAGTAGTAATTTGCGTCCTCATCTCACACTCCAAACTAAACCATGTCCAAAACCATCTCTGTCCACTCCTACCGGGGTGGAACTGGCAAATCGAACACGACAGCAAACCTGGCATCTATCATCGCTAGCAAAGGAAATCGGGTGGCTATTGTAGACACCGATATTCAATCCCCTGGGATTCATGTATTGTTCGGTTTCACTGAAAACAATATGGATCGCTGTCTGAATGATTACCTGTGGGGTCGATGTCCGATCGCCGATACAGCCTGCAAAGTAACTTCCCTATTGCCACCATTAGCCAATAAGGGCGAACTCTACCTGATCCCTTCGAGCATTAAAGCAGGGGAAATCGCGCGAGTTTTGCGCGAAGGCTACGACGTAGGATTGCTGACGGATGGTTTTGAAGAGCTGATCGAGGTTCTGGATTTAGATTACCTATTTATCGACACTCACCCTGGCCTCAACGAAGAAACTCTGCTCAGTATTACAATTTCCGACATTTTGCTGCTGATCCTGCGTCCCGATCAGCAAGACTTTCAAGGAACGGCTGTGACGGTAGATGTGGCCCGACAATTAGAAGTGCCACAGATCTTGATGACTATCAATAAAGCCCCAGAATCCCTGGATTTTGATGATTTGAAGCAGCAAGTAGAGACGATATACAAGATCCCAGTGGTAGGAGTTCTGCCCCACAGCGACAAAATGATGCTGCTGGCTAGTAAGGGAGTTTTTGCTTTGCATTACCCCAACGATCCCCTAACTGCGGTGGTGGAAGGGATCGCTAGACAAATTATGGCCTGATCTTGGGATGTCTTGCTGTGCGAGGCGATCGACAATTTCCAGTCACGCCCGCTGGGCGAGATGGCCTGCGAGGCGGGGGCGATCGAACTTTCAGTGGCAAAGATTAGCTTGTTTAGTCTGAAGAATGGTGACACAATAAGATAAAAATAGATTATAAAGAATAGCCGGAAAACCTGCTCGACTTGAGTCTAGGGATCAAAGGTAGTTGCAGGATAAATCCTGCCTTGATTTACCGATCGTGCCGAATCATGTTAACCCTGTCTTTGGGCGTAGTCAAATACACCTCTGTCATCATAATTGTCGAATAGGTATCCGGCCTGTTCAAGACTTCCTGTTGTGGAGAAGTCCCCTAGGACTCGTCAGTACAAGACATTAAAACCTACCCCCCGACAGGGGGAAAGTTACGACCGAGGAGCTAGTGGCAACACTAGGATAGCAGACCGCCATATTTGGCAACAGGATTGCGCCCGGAAACCCCAGCAAGCAATAGGGATATTAAGGCCGCCAAGTCTTAAGAATCCCGGCGTTAGCTTGACTGGGGAGTGTCAAGAGAATTTGTTAAAAAACTTTAGGAGGAGAAACAATGGATTTTGACCTGCGGATACTAATAGTATTGATGCCCGTCTTGTTGGCTGGCGGCTGGGCCGTATACAACATCGGTGCTATTGCTCTGAGACAAGTTCAGAACTTGTTGAACAAGCAAACTTAAACTTAGCTTCTTTAGAGCTACTTTCAGAGCCGACTGTTTCTTAAGATACAAAAACAGTCGGCTAATTCATGTTTATTTACTGTAAAATCCTTGGCAAAATTTAGAATCATTTCTCAAAAAACCCATACAGAATTGATGAACTCGGAAAGTGAATCGAGCGGCTGCGATCGCTTAAATAAAATCAAACTATTGGTCAAACACACTCCCACCAAAATATGAGACAATCACAAAGGTAATTTCACTGAAAAAAACCCGAAAAACTCCGAAGTTTAACCTTTAGGGAAGATCGGTAACATTGTCAACGTTGAACTCCTATATCTTGAGATAGATTATGCTTTTTCCCAGATCTAGCGGTATTCTAGTCCACCCCACATCCTTTCCCAGTCGATTCGGCGTAGGCGACATGGGAATAGAAGCCTATCGCTTTATTGACTTTTTAGTAGAAAGCGACCAGCAATACTGGCAAATATTGCCACTGGGCCCGACAGGATACGGCAATTCTCCTTATTCCTGCTATTCAGCAATGGCAGGAAATCCGATGCTGATCAGCCCGGAAATATTGCGAGACGAGCAATTGGTAACTGATGAAGACTTGGCTAATTGGCCCGAATTTCCCCTCGATTATGTAGAGTTCGAGCGCGCAGTGGCGCTGAAATTGCCGTTGCTAAAAAAAGCGTCGGAAAATTTTAAGGAGAAAGCATCGCCGGTGCAGCAAAGAGAATTTTCGGCTTTTTGCGAAAGCAAAGCATCATGGCTGGAAGACTATGCCTTATTTATGGCTCTCAAAGATTTTTTTGGTGGTGTTAGCTGGAACAATTGGGAACCAGATATTGCTCATCGAAAACCCGATGCGCTAGACAAGTGGCGGCAGCAGCTAAATGCTGAGATTTATTACTACAAATACGTCCAGTTTGAGTTTTTTCGCCAGTGGACGGAGTTGAAACGTTATGCTAACCTCCGGGACATTAAAATTATTGGCGACATTCCAATTTATGTAGCTCACGATAGCGCAGATGTGTGGTCTCATCCCGAAACATTCTGCTTGGATGAACCCACGGGAGAACCAGCTTTAATGGCGGGAGTTCCCCCTGATTACTTCAGCAGTACAGGTCAATTGTGGGGCAACCCTGTCTACAATTGGGAGGAGTTGCAAGCAAATAATTTCCAGTGGTGGGTGCAGCGTTTTGAAGCGATTTTTGATTATGTAGACGTGACTCGAATAGACCACTTTAGAGGATTTGAGGCATACTGGGCTGTTAAGCGCGGCCAAAAAAATGCGATCGAGGGAGAGTGGATTCAAGCGCCGGGAACAGCTTTGTTTGAGGTAATTAACGAGAAGTTTGGCAACCTGCCAATTATCGCTGAGGATTTAGGGGTAATTACTCCTGAAGTGGAAGCTTTGCGCGATCGGTTTGAGTTTCCGGGAATGAAGATTTTGCAGTTTGCTTTTAACTCAGGTCCCCACGAACCTTTTTTGCCTTTTAACTACGAACGTAACTGTGTAGTCTACACCGGGACTCACGACAACGATACGACTGTCGGATGGTTCAATCAACTGCAACACCACGAAAGAGAAGATGTTTATCGTTATTTGGGCTGCCTCGAACCCCAAGGGATTCACTGGTCTTTAATCCGCATGGCTTGGAGCTCGATTGCTAATTTGGCAGTTGTTCCGTTTCAAGACTTGTTGGGTTTGGGTGCAGATGCCAGGATGAATTTTCCAGGGAAAGCAGAGGGAAATTGGGGGTGGCGATATCGGGCAGAAGCTTTGAATTGGGAAGTGCGCGATCGGCTCAAAACCATGACTTACATCTGCGGGCGTTCCCCTAAGAAAAATTAAAAATGGGTAATTTATTAGTTGTTATTTGTTAGTAGAAAAACTCTTAACTACTAACAAGTAACAACTAACTATTACCCATTACAAATTACCAATTATCCTTCTTTTTTGGCTTTTTCTGAAGGCTTGAGTTCGTCAGCTTTGAAAACAACTTCTTTGACAACTCCAGGGTCTCCGAGTTGCTCTGCTTGTCCGTTATTAAAGGCAATTAGTACCCCGCCGGCGTTGCCCGCTACCACCACTAATTTGTCTTTAGCTTGCCAAGTGCGCTGAGTCCCAGAAGGCAAAGTTCCCTCAAACTCGGTTTTGCCATCGATTTCAATTTGCAACCAGGATTCTTCCTTGAAAGTGACGCTAACCATTACTGGTTTATCGCCAGATTTATTTAAATTTCCCTCTTTTGTTCCCGCTTGTAGAGTTGTGTAAGTATCCACTTTCTGCTTTTTGGCGAGGCGATCGGAATCGGCTGCTAAACGGGCTTGTTGTTCTTGAAGAGCGAGTTGTTCTTTGACTAGCTCGTTTTTTTCTGTTAAGGAACCACCCATCAATTGAGACAAGCTATTGACAGAAAAGATAATTAGAAATGTGTAAAACAGGTACAAGTGCATCGGCCGCAACTGAGGCCATTTTTGCCAGGATAACTTGGATACCGATTGAGGTGCTGGTTCGATCGGGAAAAAGTCGGCAAACTCAGCCCCATCCAAACCCATGACCCCGGCGTACCGCTTGATCAAACCTTGAGTGTAGACTGGTTCGGGAAGTCGATCTAGTTGACCATCCTCGATCGCCTGTAGCAGATCCCGCCGAATCATCGTCACCACAGCTACTTTGTCCAAGCAAATCGACTCTTGTTCCCGGAACTGGCGGAGTTTTGCGCCAATTTCTGCTAGCTTTTCGGCGCGTTCTGCCTCTTGGGAAGGCACCTTTTTTTTAGTGGTTTTGAAAAGTAAAAAAAATAAATTCTTTGTCATAGGCTGTGCTTCTTGATGTTTACTGGCACATTGGTTGAGGTTAGGTTGACTAGACTCCATAAAAAAATAATTTCAGAATTTGTAAGAGGTCGGTAGCAGCCTACTGGCAATATTGGCTCCGAAGGTGGCTGCAACTGAATGGAGCCAATAGCTGTGCGATGCAGGCCCAGCACGGGATATCCTAACAGCTCGGCGGTTCGCCGAATTTGCCGATTTCTCCCTTCTGATAAAATAACCGACAACATGGTTTGGTCGCGAGTGCGATCGAGGACTTCTACTTGAGCTGGCATAGTCTTTCTGCCGGCTAACACGATCCCCTGACGCCACGCTTGCAGTATCGGTTCGGGAGGATGTCCCTGCACCCAAACCTGATAAGTTTTGGATATCGAATGACGCGGATGAGTCAAACAAAATGTCAGCTTACCATCATTAGTCAGTAGCAGTGCGCCCGTAGAATCTGCATCTAAGCGTCCTACCGGGTGGATGCCTTGACCTGAACGTAGTTTGGGAGGTAGCAAGTCCAGAACTTTCGATCGCGCCCTGGGGTCGCTGCAAGTCGAAACTACCCCTGGGGGTTTGTGAAGTAACAGATAGACTGACGCTGGTCGTTCTGTCGCCTTGACCGGCACTCCATCGACTTCGATCAGATCGATATCTGGATTAGCTTTTTGTCCTAAATTCACGATCTCACCATTGACTCGCACTCGTCGAGCGATCATCATTTGTTCAGCTTGACGGCGAGAGGCGATGCCCCACTGGGCGAGGATTTTTTGTAGCCTTTCATCTGACATGACGGGAGTTTGGAAACGCCCAACTCAACAGTTGGGGAAGAAAATACGAGAGATTGAATTGATTAACCGTGTCTCATCAACACTGGTGTGACTTTGGATTTAAAAGTTGGTGAATCTTTCTCTTCCAATACCCCTAATTTTCTTGGGGGTTTACGGACTCCTAGGCCGACAGCTTCGTAAAGTTGTTGCTTGGATAGCAGTCCAGCTAAATCTTGACACGATTTAGACAAACTATGTACAAGTGTTACTTTACAGGAAGAGTTTTATTTTGGATGCTTTCGATACATTTAGCCCCGACCAATTAGGCAATCGGTGTCTCTGGTATGTGTTAGGCCCTAGCTGACTGTGTGAATCTGACATCGCAAATCGGAAATTTTGTAAACTTCATTTCCTGATTTGGAACAAATTATACTGTTGGCGAAACCGTACAAAGCTTGGCACATCAGCACATTGTCCCCATGCAATAACCCTGAAGATTGTATGAAAACTCTAAGTTTCACTCTCGATCGCAATTCCTGCACCTTCGATCGACTGCTGGTTACAAAGGTGTGGGTTTAGACCAGACAATTATAAACTAACACTAAAACAAATACTAGCTTTATAGTTAAATTTGCGGTAGTCTGAGCTTCCCTACATGAGAACGCTGGCAACCAGGGAGCTAGGGGGGACAATTTTCCCTACTTTCGGCGATGGGGAGCCTCAGCCAGAATCCCCGCACCTCAAGCAGCCCGGATGGTGTAATTTTTGTGTTTGAATATGAAAGTTCATATTCTGAAATCTTTTATGACTTGCGATCGCAATTCTGGGGAATTTGACAATGGATCTGGCCCTACTGGCGAACTGGGAAGTGCTAATCTCGGTCATCCGCAGGGTTCGGGGATACCATCAAAGAGTCAAGGTAGCCGGATCGCCAGTGCAGTGCTGTCTCCGGCGGTGCAGTTGTGGCTGCGATCGCAAGTTCAGCAGGTGTCTGAGTTGAGCGTGAAAATTGAGGGGAGCGATCGACAACTCTTCAGTGGTGCGATCCCCAAAGTAACGGCAACAGCTCGCGGTGCTGTCTATCAGGGACTGCATCTAACCTCCGTCGCCCTAGAGGGTGCTGGCATCCGCGTTAACCTCGGTCAAGTTATCAAAGGTCAACCACTCCGCCTTGTCGAATCCTTTCCCGTATTCGGCGTTTTACGGCTAATTCAAGCCGATCTAAATGCGTCGCTGAAAGCACCTTTGCTGGCGGATGCTTTGAGCGATTTTTTGCTGCCAATACTGCCACTGGGCGATCGGGAACAGCCTCTGAGATTACAAAATTCGCAAATAGTAATTGATGCAGGT
The DNA here is from genome assembly GCA_020883125.1 of Microcoleus sp. CAWBG506. Lineage (GTDB taxonomy): Bacteria > Cyanobacteriota > Cyanobacteriia > Cyanobacteriales > Microcoleaceae > Microcoleus. The sequence continues at coordinate 46,270 of JAHREW010000008.1, read as the reverse complement.
TTGTTGACGCTTTCTGCTGTTATTTTGCGACAGGAAGGTACGCAAATTCCCTTTGTATTGCGGAGTGGTTTAAGGATGGTTAGCGGTCACGAATTGATGTTAGAAAATCCAGCAATCGAATTTTCACAATCATCCACTAATCATATTTTAGATAGTTTTAAAATTGATTTTGGACCAGAAGTTGAAATTGAGGAGTTAGTTTTGAATACCGGGGAAATAGTTTGTCGGGGTGGAATTAGAGTTTTGCCTTAGTTAGCTAACAGTTGGCTGTATCTAAGGTTATTGGCGATCGCGCTGTGGGAGAATTTATTGGAACAGCAGGAAAAGCGCGATCGACAAGATCGAGCAGAATGCGAAGCCCAAAAACTTTGGCTGGCTGAGAAACGTCGAGAACTGGAACAAGCACAAAATCAAATTGAAACAATCTTAAATCAAAGTAGTCGATAGTTAAGGAGTGCAAAATCTCCACTCACCTAACTTGACACATTGGCTTAATTGATAGTTTTCATGTCACTTTTCGACAGCCGTTGTTCAATCAAACCCAACCCAAAATCAGCAGCTAGCGCCATCAAAGCCGCCGGAATTGCCCCAGCAAACAGTAACTGATTATTCACTGTCGCTACACCGCGAAAAATAAACACTCCCAAACCGCCGGCACCAATTGCAGCGGCAATCGTTGCTAGCCCGATCGCAATTACCGCAGCAACTCGGACGCCCGCCAGAATCACGCCCAAGGCTAGGGGAAGTTCCACTTGCCACAACAGTTGCATATCGGTCATTCCCATGCCTGTGCCGGCCGCCACAATCGCCGGATCGACGCCGATAATGCCCGTGTAAGTGTTGCGGATAATGGGCAGTAGGGAATACAGTGTCAGGGCGATGATTGCCGTGCGATCGCCTATGCCGCCTATAATGGGTACTGGAATTAGTAAGCCAAATAATGCTAAACTGGGAATTGTTTGCATGATATTGGCAAAACCCAAAATAGTCTTTTTTAACTGCGGTTTTCTCGTGATTAAAATACCGAGGGGAATACCCAAGGCAATCGCGACCCCAATGGCAATTGTTACTAAATATAAGTGTTCCAGAGCACGATGAAGAATTTCTGAGCCATAACGATTGATAAATTGTATCATTGGTATTTGGTAATTGGAATTGAGCATTTCTCTGTAGGGACACGGCATTGCCGTGTCCTAATCCACTTTGCCGGACACGGCATTGCCGTGTCCCTACAGCCGTGTTCCTACAGCCGTGTCCCTACAGCCGTTATTATTAATTATCCAGTTCCAGGTAATTGCAAACATTCCAAAAAGGCGATCGCCTCTGGTTGCTGAGATTTCATAAAATTATCAGGAGAATCCAACTCAACCAACCGTCCATCTTGCATCAAACCAATTCTAGAAGCTAACAAAAAAGCTTCTTGAATACTATGAGTCACGAAAATCACAGTTTTGCCGAGTTGCTGCTGCAATTTATAGAATTCCCGCTGCAATTCCAGGCGAGTAATCGGGTCTAAAGCACCAAACGGTTCATCCATTAATAGCACGGGAGGGTCCGCCGCTAGCGCCCTAGCAACGCCTACTCGCTGTCGCTGTCCGCCGGATAATTGGCTGGGATAGCGTTTGGCGAAGTGCTGGGGGTCGAGATTGACTAATTCTAGCAGTTGGTGGACGCGAGATTGAATGCGATCGCCCTCCCAGCCTTCCAATTTTGGCACTAAACCAACATTTTGCTCAACGGTAAAATGGGGAAACAAACCAATTTCTTGAATGACGTAGCCAATTTTTCGCCGCAGTTGAATGGAGTTCCACTGAGTTGTCGGTTTTCCCATGACAATCACTTCGCCGCTGGTTGGTGTCAGTAAGTTGTTAATCAATTTCATGGTGGTAGATTTGCCACTGCCGCTGCGTCCCAATAATACTAAAATTTCTCCTTGATACACTTTAAAATTGAGTTTGTCTACTAAATGTCTGCGGTTGAGGCGATATGTAACGTCGAGGCATTCGACAGCAACTTCACGATTATTGACAGGCATGATTAGTTTCGATGATGTTGGTTGTAATAAATCGTCAATCGGCTAGTGTCGCGGGAGAATCCAAAATCTAAAATCTAAAATCGTCTTGGTTTTGCCATTCTAGCAATAATGCTCGACATTGGAGGCAAGTTAATTTTTTGAGCAACTCGCGAATTCCGTCCGGGGTTACAGGATATGCAGCACCGATGAGTTCGGGGTTTACTGTGGCTGTGGGGTGCAATTCTACTACAAAGCCGTAGAGTTTTTGATTGGAGAATGAGCTGTTGATTGCCCAGCCTGTGGTGTTGATTGGTTGGATGCGGGCGATCGCACTTTCTGACACTCCTAATTCCCTTTTGATTATAGCTGGAACTGCATCGGCTGCTGTTACTCCAGCAGGTACGCGACCACCGGGAAAATCCAGGGTTACTTCTCCGATACCGGGGCGATACATTGGTACTGGAAATAGCAATTTGTCATCTTGAACTGTCAAAATTACCACTGAATCTGCCCTTTCTACCCGCCAATATTCCAGAGTTTTCCCTTCGGATGTTTCCAGATGTTCGCCGATTAGTTTTACCCAATCGGAGTTGATTTCTATAAATCGGTCTAGAGTTTTCCAGTGGGGTTTTACAACTGTGTTCATTCGTACTTTTTTGTAATAAAATTAGATGTTTTTGTGATGGTAATCGATTCTTGGCGATCGCAGGTTTATAGGTACTATCAATATCCCCGTAGGGACACGGCACTGCCGTGTCCCTACAAGACCTGTTTTGCTCCGGTTTTTGGCTCTGACCTGTAAAGTTTTACTACAATCATGCACATTTACCATAGAAAATCTGTAACATAGACTACATAAACAATTTTCTGCGCCTTCGCCCTGCGTTGTTGCAAGCCCTGGTGCAGACTCATCCCTCAACAGGAGGTGTGAAAATGAAACTAGAAACCGATATTCGTACTTGGCTACCTAAAGTTCGTCAAGGAAGTGTCACAAGTGGAAGCTGGTGGGAAAAATTGGCATTGCAACCCGCAGCACCAACACCCAAATTTGCCCCTTCTACCTGGGTTAAATTATTCAATCCGCCAACAGCATTCAGCTTTGATGAAGCATGGCTGTTGTGTGAGTGTTCCGAGGAAAAATGGTTGGCTTGGATTCCTGACTACGGCGAAATTTTGCTCAGTACAAATGAATTTTGCGCCACTCGATCGGACTACCAACCTAAAAACCCGGTTTCTGGCGCATCCACGTAAAATGACACAACTACCTTAAGAAACCGGGTTTTTGCCTCCTTGATATCAATTCAGGTTCCACGAGCGAGATGATAGTTCGGAGACGGCTTTTGGAGTGTCCCTACCCCAAAATAATCAGATAGGGAAACGGCACTGCCTTGGACTAATTTCGGGTAATATTAATTCCGATGCTATTGATATTCATTGAAATTTAGCAAACAAAAAGAGCAATAGCTTTTCCATTGCTCTTTTTGTTCAAGAATGCTCTTGATTTTTGGTTTTCAGAAAGCAAAATCTACTCGATTATTTGCAAACTGCACGGTTATTAGCGTTTCTCACAATCGTGCCTGCTTTGCCATCAAACAAAACTGGATTTTTGGTACTAGCACGAATCAAGCGGGGTTTTTTGTTAACCATGCATTCTTTCACTGCTGCTGCCCAGGTGTTGAGAGCCGAAGTGTATTCTTGACGAGTCGCTGGGGCGCGAAACTCATCGGTAATTAAATAATCGCTGGTGACGCTAGTGTCAGTAGCAACATTGGTAATAATTGGAAAATCAAAGGATCGGGGCAAGGTTCTGTCAGGTATTGCGCCCGGTAGGACTTGATACTTCATCGAGCTGCCTTTATAGTCAAAACGTACTTCTACAGGTTTGGTTTGAGCGAAGCTGGGCATCGGCAAGCTGGCTACCAAAACGGTGCAGCAACTCCAAAATAATTTCGATTTCATTAGATTCATCTCCTCAACTTTATAGGAACACTAATTAGGTGGACTCCACAAACCTTAGTTTCTCATTAAAAACAAGCTGTTAATCATGAGTTTTTGGTGTTAGTTTCAGCCACTTAATTGATTACCACACATCCCCAAAAATTTTCAAACTGCCTTCCCAGACAAACTGTAAAATGGTTTCAGTTCAGTTAAATTTTTACTGGTCTGAATTTTTGACAGGTTGGGGAACTGGGTTTGAGCATAATTATTGATTTTTCAGGGATGCCTGTGGGAACTTTATCAAATTTTGTCTCAGATATCAAGCTTTGGGATGAGGAGATGGCGAGATGGGGAGATGACGAGATGCTGTGGATGTCAAGAAAATCTGCGCTCTTGCTGTTTCCTTCTCGATCGAATTGTCGTTTTACCATTTTCAGGGGAGAATGGGTGGAGAAGGGGCTTGATTGAATATTGGTGATTTTAGTGGAAGATAGCAAGATTATAGACTTATCAGAAGTTATGAGTGTTCCCGCGGCTCCTGCGGGTTACAAATCGGGGTTTGTGGCGATTGTCGGGCGCCCGAATGTGGGGAAGTCAACCCTGATGAATCTGTTGGTGGGGCAGAAAATTGCGATTACTTCACCGGTTTCTCAGACGACTCGGAATCGACTGCGGGGTATTTTGACGACGGATGAGGCACAGATAATTTTTGTGGATACTCCGGGAATTCACAAGCCTCATCACCAATTGGGTAAGGTTTTGGTGCAAAATGCTCGAACGGCGATTCAATCGGTCGATTTAGTGCTATTTGTGGTGGATGGCTCGGTGGAATCCGGCGGGGGCGATCGATATATTATCGAAATTCTCAGCAATTGCAAAGTTCCGGTGATTCTGGGGATGAATAAGCTGGACGAACAACCGGAGGATTCCGTGTTAATCGATCGCACTTATGAGCAAATTGTCAATCCTGAGTGGCCAGTCGTCAAGTTTTCGGCTCTAACTGGCGAGGGAGTCGAGTCGCTGCAAAAATTATTAGTCCAACATTTGGATGTTGGGCCTTATTATTATCCGCCGGATTTGGTGACAGACCAGCCGGAACGCTTTATCATGGGTGAGTTGATTCGGGAACAGATTTTGTTGCAAACGCGGGAAGAAGTGCCGCATTCTGTAGCAATCGCGATCGAAGTTGTGGAAGAAGAACCGAAAATCACTCGTATTCTCGCTTCAATTCACGTCGAACGGGACTCCCAAAAAGGTATTTTAATCGGTAAAAGCGGCAGTATGCTCAAGTCGATCGGCAGCGCAGCCCGCGAACAGATTCAAAAGTTAATTGAAGGTAAGGTATATTTGGAGCTCTTTGTCAAGGTGCAGCCGAAGTGGCGGCAGTCCCGCACTCGTTTAGCAGAATTGGGCTATCGGGTGGAAGAGTAGAACTTTGGCATTTGGTCGATCGTTTCCCTTTCATGTCTGAAGAGGCGATCGTTTCCCACTTATAGCAATTCTGTAGGTCGCTGCACAGAATGGGAAGCCTGAAATCCTTTCCTGTAAAGGATACATTCTATGCAGCTTCACAGAAAAATGGTATTACCGAGTGTTTTTTATGAACTACCGAAACCACATCACGATCGAAGCAAATAAACGCGGTGGTAAGCCTTGTGTACGCGGCTTGCGAATTACGGTTTATGAAGTGCTTGAGTACCTGGCTTCCGAGATGACCGAAGCAGAAATTCTAGATGATTTTCCCGATTTGACGCGAGAAGATTTAAAAGCCTGTATAGCTTATGCTGCTGACCGCGAGCGTCGGTTTATGACTGCGACCTTATCGGCATAAAATTACTTTTTGATGAAAACTTGTCGCCCAAGTTGCCGAACCGTTTGAGCGATCTTTTCCCAAATTCGCTTCACGTTCGAGATGTGGGCATGAAAGTAGCGATCGATCCAATAGTTTGGGATTATTCAAAAGACAATAATTTGATGATTGTCTCGAAAGACGCGGATATGCACGATCTGAGCTTGGTATTTGGGAATCCACCAAAAGTTATTTGGCTTCGCCTTGGAAACTGTTCGACATTGCAAGTTGAAAATTTGCTACGTCGGGATTTTAACGCGATCGAGTTATTTTATGAAGATGAGAGTTTATCGCTGCTTGCTTTATCATAATACACCGATCACCGAGAGTATGCGATCGACTCTAAATGCTCTCTAATCTAAAATCTTCTAATATAGATATCTTTTTTCAGTGCGGCGGCTTCAGTGATTGAGTCGAATCGTGCGGCGAATTCGATCGAGGAAAGGAGATTCCGATCGGGAGTAAGAAGCGGTTGACATACATCATCAAGCTGCGGTATTATTCGACTATATCCAGTATTGTACCGCAACTGCGATATAATTATGATATTTATCGGGAGCAGGGTAAATAATCTGCCAAAGCTCAATGTTTTTCGTATGGGGTGCTTCGATAAGTCTAGTCGTCGCAACTGACGCGAATTTAAGATTGTTAGCTGCGTTGATAGGCGACCGCGCGCAGTTGAACTAAATCGTTATACGTCATGGATAACTGGTACGGAGTTTAAATGGCAAGGCAATCAATTGTTTTAAATGGAATAGAGTTCAAATTCCAGAAGGATGCTATTGATCACTTCAAAAATATGTTGGATAGCTATCGCAATGGTCAAACCATAACAGGTGACAATCATGATACATTGCTAGCTCTTCTGGAACGCCATCCTGAAGCGGATAAAAAAATTGGATGTGGTGTAAAGCGTTTGTACAAAGATAGAACAGATATGCCGACAAGCTGCTTTTGGATAGAAAGAACAGATGGCTCTCAAACAGATTTTTCTTATCGAACAGCAATTTCTGCTAAACGAAAATCTCTTTACCAGGAGTTTTTAGAAGCCTGCCGTGCCTCTGTCCAAGATGATCTTCGGCTAACTAAAGAAAAATTCTTTGAAAAGTTTTCCGATCAGCATGGAAAGGTTGAATGCGATATTACTGGCGATAAGATAGCCATCTATGAGAGCCATCTTGACCATAAAAAACCATTGACGTTTCAGGTTCTTGTGAACACTTTTATAGGCGCTAATGATATTGAAATAAAACCTGAAATGTTGTCGATGGATCAGGATGCACAGTTTCAAACAACTATCATCGATCTAGAGTTAAAGGATAAGTTTCGACGATATCATCATAAAATGGCGCAACTTAGAGTTATTAAAGCCGAGCGCAATCTTAGTCTTGGGGGCTCTGAGAGAATTCTGAAGAGTCGCAACCCTGTTCTAATTCCTATGGAACTTGTAGGTAACTGACACATAACAATCCTGTTGCACACCGACCGTATTGGGTTAGTTGGTTAAGCATGAAAGATTCTAGCGGCGGGTGGGTGAAGCGGAGCGTTATCTCGCAAACGCTGCCTGACTTTGGAGATGATTCGGAAGCTCGATCGAGAATTAAGGATTCCACCAGAGATTTTCCTCGATCGCAATGAGTCAAAACAAATCCCCGCTTAACAACCACAGAATCACATTCCGACAACAGTACAGTAAACTGAGAGCAGCCCCATTCGCCCCACTTGACCTATGCCGCGCCACTTCAATACCGCAGGCCCGTGCCAAGAAGACATTCATTACGCACTGTCCCCCACGGTGCGCTTACCTGGTTTAGAACGATTAATCGCTCAACGCAGCTATTTCGTCATCCATGCACCCCGACAAGTAGGAAAAACCACGGCTATGCTGGCTTTAGCCAAGCAACTTACCGATAGCGGACAGTACACTGCGATCGTTGTTTCAGTAGAGTTAGGTTCGCCCTTTAATGACAATCCACAACAAGCCCAAGCAGCAATCTTAAGTTCTTGGCGAAGTGAGGCGCGAGTCTATTTGCCACCGGAGCTCCAGCCACCACCAAAACAAGAAATGGAGGTGGGACAAGGAATTGAAGAAACCTTGCGGCAATGGGCACAAACTTCACCTCGCCCTTTAGCAATCTTCATTGATGAAATAGATTCGCTCCAAAATGAAGTATTGCTGTCGGTTTTGCGTCAGTTACGCAATGGTTATCCCTCTCGTCCTCGTGCGTTTCCTCAGTCGGTCGGTTTAATTGGTTTGCGCGATGTTCGCGATTACAAAGTGGCTGCCGGTGGCAGCGATCGACTCAATACATCCAGTCCGTTTAATATTAAAGTGCGATCGATAACTCTCAGAGATTTTAATGAAAAAGAAGTTGCAGAACTCTACGGGCAACATACCGAAGATACCGGACAAGTTTTTACACCGTCAGCCGTAGCTTTAGCTTTTGAACTCACTCAAGGACAACCTTGGTTGGTGAATGCTTTAGCTAAGGAAATTGTCGAAGAATTAGTGATAGATGAATCTATAGAAATTACCCCGGAACATTTTTTATCAGCTAAAGAAATCCTAATCAAACGACAAGATACGCATTTGGATAGTTTAGCTGAACGACTGCGAGAAAATCGAGTCAAAGCCATTATCGAGCCGATGTTGGCGGGTTTGGAACTGGGCAATATCCCCAATGATGATATTCAGTTTTTAATCGATTTGGGTTTGTGTAAGATGGATGTTCAGGGTGGATTGACGATCGCTAACCCAATTTATCGCGAAGTTTTGCCCCGCGTGCTCACCGTAACGCCAATGGCTTCATTGCCGCAAATTGCACCGAGTTGGTTAACGGCCCAGGGGACATTAGACACGCAAGCGTTACTCAAAACTTTTCTAGAATTTTGGTTGCAACATGGCGATCCCTTACTCAAAAGTGCGTCTTACCCCGAAATTGCACCGCATTTAGTGTTGATGGCGTTTCTGCATCGGGTGATTAATGGTGGGGGAACGTTGGAGAGAGAATATGCGATCGGACGCGATCGCATGGATTTGTGTTTGCGTTATGGTGAAGTCACATTAGGCATTGAACTGAAGGTTTGGCGGACTCGGAAAGTCGATCCGTTGAGTAAAGGGTTGGAACAGTTGGATGGGTATTTGGCACGATTGGGACAAGATTCCGGTTGGTTGGTGATATTCGATCGCAGAGATAATGCACCGGAATTAGAAGAACGGTTGAATACTGAAATTCATACTACTCCTATGGGGCGATCGATTACATTGATTCGAGCGTGAATAATTTGTGATGAATGTCTCGATTTTGGCGATCGCCTAGGGTGTTCGATCGGCTCTATTTCACCCATCAAGTGGACTTTTCACACCCCGTCCACCTCGATTTAATACATGAGTATAAATCATCATTACTTAACAGAGTTTTCACTTCTTCACTGGTCAAAACTACAGGCAAATGCCGAGTTTGTCTAGCTCTTTCAATATTTTTAATATTAGGTAAATCGACCCTTAGCACTTGACGATAAAAAAATAAAAGTGCCCAAAGCGCAATATTTTGAGTGGAAGGAGCAATTTTTCCGTCAGTAGCAAGATAGGAAATATCAGCCAAAATCTCTCAAATATCAAGTGAATTTCTGTATCGTTGGGCGATCGATTTTCGGTGCGAATTTTCAGGATTTGCTGCACCAATTCGGGATAATCTAATTTCTCCACTGTACAATCTCTGTTGATGGTAATGCCAAAAGCTCAGATTGCGATCGACTCTTTTGGTGATGAATCGGTTTATCAAGAATTGCAGTTGAACTAACAAGAGTTAGCCATCGAGCCAAAGAAACCGGGTTTTTTGCTGAATCTGCGGGCCCAAACGAAAAATTTTGGGGAAAAACCCGGTTTCTGACTACCCGTGAGTAAGTCCGAATTTACGGCATAATATTTAGTAGCGCTTGCTTAAAATCCGCCGCACTTTTATAATAAATTTCAGGATTGTCAATTAAAGCCAAGTCGATTACCTTTGCTAGCGGTTTGGGAATTGCCGAAGTGCGATCGCAAATTGGAACAGCATCACTTTGCAAAACCGCCAAAAACGGATCTTGGCCCTGCAAATTGCGCGGCAAACACCCCGTCAACATAGCATACAAACAAGCCGCCGCCGCCCACACATCAACCTCCGGTTTTGCGTACTTAAAATCAATCACCTGCTGTCGCGACATAAAACCCAGAGTCCCCACCGCACTTCCCGTCAGAGTTTGACCGCTTAATCCCGCCAAATCAAAAGCTTTTGCTAAGCCATAATCCCCAATTTTCGCAACTTGTTTCCCACCCACATTCGCCAGGAAAATATTCCCCGGTTTCAAATCCCGGTGAATCAAACCGCGTCCTTTACCAAAACTCCCATCAGCCAATTTTACATTAGGAATTTCTACATTGTGGGTGTAAGATAAACCATCTAAAACTTGCAGAATAATCGCCACAGCTTCATCCACAGGCAAAGTCGTGATACCGCGTTTTTGCATCAAATCAATAACACTGCCACCATTGCAGTATTCCATCGTAAAAAAGAAAGTTTCATCGGCATAACCCGACTCTTTTAAACTTACCACATTCGGATGTTTTAAATATTTCATATTTTCAACTTCCCGCAAAAACCAATTAACAGCCCGCTGATTCGCCGCTACTTTTGGCAGCATTACTTTCAGGGCAATTTGTTCTTTTGTCCGCTTGTGTTCTGCCAGATACACTAAACTAAAACCACCTTTACCCAATTCCTTCAGCAACACATAATCGCCTAGAACTCCGATATTCTTGTCACCACCGACAGCTTTTAACAAAAAAGCTTTCAGCATTTCCCACAGTTTCGGTTGATTTTGGGGAATAGTCGGGGGTCTTTCCGATTGGATAGTTTTGGCAATTTCCGGGTCAAGGGCAATGCCAACTCGAAATGAAGTATCACTGAGTGTAAATTCATCTCCCCCTTGCAAGTCAAATTCTGGGAATTGGATATTTGCCGCTTCTTCGGGAGTTTGATGTGCTTCTCGCTGACCAATTTTTTCGCCATTAACAAACGTACCATTTTTGCTACCAAAATCCCGCACTCGGATGTCGGGAGGATTGATATCTAGCAAGCAGTGATAGCGGGAAATCGTGCGGTGTTTGTCGTCGTCGGGAATTTTGGGATAGCAGTCTTTAGCGCGGCCGATGATGCAGGTGGTGCGGGATTCAAAGGTGAATTCTTGGCCTTTGAGATTGCCTTCTGTGATAGTGAGGATGATTTTTGATGTCATTTTACTTTTGGTTTTTGATTATTTATTATACTCGTAGGGGCGGGTTCACCAAAATTTAAATTGAAAAACCCAAATATTAATAAACCCGCCCCCACCCCACGCGATGACCAATGAATTCTGAATTTGGGCGAGATTTATGGTGGGGGAGGGCGGGTTTATTTAGATTGTCGTTGAGTGACATAAATTAGGGTGAACCCGCCCCTACAATTTGGTCGATTTTGGATGATTTTTGTGCGATAATTCATGATTAATGTAGGGGCGGGTTCACCAAGATTTAAATTGAAAAACCCAAATATTAATAAACCCGCCCCCACCCCACGCGATGACCAATGAATTCTGAATTTGGGCGAGATTTATGGTGGGGGAGGGCGGGTTTATTTAGATTGTCGTTGAGTGACA
>JAHREW010000008.1:0-34693 GCA_020883125.1 Microcoleus sp. CAWBG506 | reverse complement strand
TAAATTAGGGTGAACCCGCCCCTACAATTTGGTCGATTTTGGATGATTTTTGTGCGATAATTCATGATTAATGTAGGGGCGGGTTCACCAAAATTTAAATTGAAAAACCGAAATATTTATAAACCCGCCCCCACCCCACGCGATGACCAATGAATTCTGAATTTGGGCGAGATTTCGGGTGGTGGCGGGCGGGTTTATTTAGATTGTCGTTGAGTGGCATAAATTAGGGTGAACCCGCCCCTACAATTTAATGGATTTGATGTTGATTAATTACTTTTCAACAGTCACATTTTCAAATAAAATAGGATGAATTCGTCTCAACACTTCCTCAATTACATCTCCCGGACATTCATTAATAAAACTTGCTTGCCTTGCCCGATAATCTTGCATAACGCAATTGATCCGTCATAATTAAACCTGTTACCGCATCACCTTCGGGAATGGGAACATAAAACGGATTTTTGCGTTGTGTGGTGCTAATAGGACAGACAAACACAAACCCCATTTTCCGGTTGAATTTAGTTTGACTTACAACCAGTGCAGGTCTAGTTCCCATTTGTTCGTGTCCGGCTTGGGGGTCAAAATTGAGGCGAATGAAATGACCTCGTTCGGGAATATAATTTACCAAGTTTCTTCTCCTTCTGGTTTTCCCCAAGAAACTTCGGCGGTGGATTCTATTTCACCTGCCAATAATTCATCTAGAGTATATTTGGAGATTGAATTATTTACCGGCTCTATGACCAGTTTGCCATCTTCTATACTACAAATTACTGAATCGTTGGCTTTCAGGTTGAGAAATTTTACAATGTAGTCAGGTATTGGCAAAGCCAAGGAATTACCCAACTTGCTGATATGTATTGTTGCTGTCATACATTTGCAATGTTAACGCTCTATCTCTCAGTATACCTGACTTACGCATGGGTATCCAGAAACCGGGTTTTTTACGACAATACTTATTTCCAGCCTCAAGATTCAGTAAAAACCCGGTTTCTTTGGTTGCAGCGAACAGATGTCATTAAACCTCTACATATTTACAGAAAGTCCTAGCTTCAGGAATAGATGCACCAGATTGACGCAACTCTTCTAAATAAAAAACTATTACTGCTTTAATTTGCTGTTCTACTTCTTCGATGGTTGCACCTGTTGCTACGCAGCCGGGTAAATCTGGAACATAAGCAGAATAATTGCTTTCTGCTTTCTGAATCGCAATTGCATAACGTATAATTCTGCTTTGACTATCTGCTTTTGCATCGCCGATAATAATAGCTCCAACTGGGGTCAATTCCCATCTATCGCGAGGTGAATTTGTTTCTACATATCGTTTTACCAAACCATCAGCAGCGAGTTTTTTTAAGACAACCATCATGTCAGGTTCTCGCGGTACATCTCGGCGGGAAAGTGCATTCGCTAGTTCGTACCAACTCCATTTTCCTTGACCTTTGGCTACTAATTCCAGCAAGACTAATTCAAGCTGCGTTAATTGAGTTAGGTTTTTCATGAAAAGTCCTCGAACTGCTAGGAAGCTACTGCAAAATCCGTGTACTGCCGCATTCCAGGCTCGTGAAATGCCAATACAATATCTTCTTTAGGAACCCCTGCACGCACTAAATCTGTTGCGATTCCATCTTCTGTCCAGTCTTCCTCAATCCAGAATTTGCCATCCCGAATCCGAACGTAGACAGTCATCCCGGTAATGCGTTCTCCCTTTTGCCAGCCAAGATTCATCCACATATAATGACCGTTTTGTGCATCGGTAATTAAGAAGGTTTCCATGTCTGGTTGGGGACGGCGATTACACAATTTTATATATTCGGTTAAAATGCGATCGATTAATTTGGGATACTCGGTTAGTTTATCCATTGTACTATTTCCTCTACTTCTGTATTGACAACTATTAGGGGAAGTTGATGTCTGTTGACAATTAATTGAATCGCATCTTGAGTGAAGAAAGTTTTATATGCTATGCTACTAATAGCCACGTAAAGTTTGCGATCGGGCGCTGTTTCTTCTAAAAGGTAACGATAAATGTCATACTGACCGAGAGCTTCTTTTAAATCTTAGATTTTTGAGGCACCGATAAAGCTTTTCACTTCAACTACAAGTTTCTGTCCCGGCCGTTCAGCAGCAATAGGTTGTTGGGCACCGAAATCGGCGTACAGCGTTGTTCTGCGATATTGAATTACATAGGGATCGTCAGTAATTATCCAGCCGTCTTTGATGAGTGCATTTTTGACAGAGTAGTGAATGATGTCTAGCTTGGGCATAGCCTTTATTATAAATCTTTTTGAAACCCTGAAACGCTTAGATGTTACAGACTACAAGTCTCGACGCGAGAGGAGAGAACAGCACCCAGCTACCAACATCTTTACCCAACACCCACCCCCCTCCCAATATAAACCCTCCAGGGAAGTGAGCTTCTGGTGCTTTCTCTGAAAAAGTGAGGTCTTTGTGTTCGTAGTAGTGCAGCCATTGGTTATTTTTTCTCCAGCCTACCCGATCGCCAAACTTATCCCATACTTTTCTATCAAATTCCCTGGTTCCCCCCAGACTTTGATAGATGCGCTTCTGCACCGAAAAACCGAAGCGTCCATTGCTGTATTTTACCCAAAGTTGGTCAATGGTTCGCAAGTCCTCGCAGGGAACATTATCAATATGTTCTACATCCAGCCATCCTTTTTCCTCCCTACCCGCCACCTTACACATCACTCTCGCCGTTTCCTCATCCGCTTCTTTCCACTTTTTCGCCGCCAATAAATTCCGCAAGTTTATATAATCCATCCCCACGGCTGAAACCACCCGCGTAGTCTCAGCAGCCACTGGTTTTGGTATCAGCAAATCCAACCATTCCTGCACCGACTGCGGGCGATTTTTCGGTTCCAACTCCATCCCTTTGATAATCGCCGCATTCACCCTGTCGCTAATCTTATCATTGTGCTGTTTCGGCGGAGTCAGAGGAATATTTTGCTTCCTAAATTGCGACGGAAACGGCAACTCACCAGTCAACATTACATAAAGCGTCGCCGCCAGGGAATAAACATCAGTATATGAACCAAGTTCCGCACGTTTTTCCAACAGTTCGAGGGGTGCGTAACACTCAGTCCCGGAATTGCTATTAGTCCTCAATTTCCCCGGTGTCGTCACCTGTCGCGCCAAACCAAAATCAATCAAAACTGCTGATAACCCCCGCTTTCTGAGCATAATATTTTGGGGCTTAACATCGAGGTGAGTCAAGTTTTGCTTGTGAACAAAAGTCAGCGCGTCTCCCACTTGCTGAATAATTGGCAAAGCTTTCGCTTCCGACAAAATGCCGTTATCTTCCAGATGTTCAGCTAAGTCAATCCCGTCGATTAATTCCATCACCATGCACCACAATTCAATATCTCCAGCCATTTCTGGAAATACTTCATAAACTTGGACAACGTGGGGATGACTGCACCTTGCTAAAGACAAAGCCTCGTTGACAAATTTGGTTTGCAATTCGCGAAAGTTTGGCTTACCTTGAGAAATAGCATTTAGGGTTTTGATCGCAACTACTTTACCTTCTTTGCTATTTTGAGCGCGGTAGGTGACACCGAATCCGCCGCCGCCGAGGATTTCTTCGATGATGTATTTGCCGTTGTGCAGTTGTTGTCCGGGGGGCCAGTGTCTCATCGTGGCTGTTTGAGGGTGTGGAGATGGTGGTTTTGATTATAGCTGAGATGGGGGAATTTTTGTGTAGGCGCTGACCTCAGAAACCCGGTTTGTTTGGATATTTCTCGTTACTTGTCGCAAAAATTTGGAGAAACCGGGTTTCTCGCCCCACGTCAATACCTCAGAAACCCGGTTTCTGACTAGCCGTGAGTAACCTCTGTGCGATTTTTAGGTGCTGTGAAATGGAGAGTTTTGCGATTAAATATTGTCGTTTGGTGCGTCGCTATGAGATTTTCGCTCTTTTTTGGGGATTATTGATGGCGACGCACCCTACAAATACAGACTGTCACGATCGTAAATCCCCGGATACGGCAGTGCCCATAGGTGTCAACTTAAGGTCAAACCCAGCCAGAGACTGCTGTTTGACTATTAAGGCCAGATCCCCCCTAGCCCCCCTTAAGAAGGGGGGGACAGGAGTCCGATCAAAGTCCCCCTTCTTAAGGGGGATTTAGGGGGATCTAGACTTAGGTAAAAGCGAGAGATACCAAGGGTTTCAGGCGATTGTTGACACCTATGGGCGCGCTTGAGTGTCCCTACACGCAAAGACCTCTAATTTATTTTTTGTAGCAATATTTTTTTAAATTGGTATAACCCCTGTGCGAGTTTTAGGTGCTGTGAAATAAAGTGTTTTGCGATTAAATATTGTCGCTATTTTAGGTTGCAAACCCTTGAGAAAGTCGAGAACTGTTTGTAAACCATCAAGTTTCGCCATTTGCCAGTTGTTTTAGTGTTTCTACAAAGGTTTCCGCGCCCACCATTTGAGACTGACTCAAGGCGGATTTTGCTGATGAACCTAATAGTATATCTTCTAATTCTATCAGTCGCTCAATCAAGCGCTGATAGGCTTCAGCGGACATAATTACATGGCTGGGCTGCGATTTGTCGGTGAGTAAAACAGGCTCGACAGCCGCTCGGTTAAAGACTGTCCCCTGTGGATTGCAGGCTTCTGCTAGGGTGTAACTTTGCATGACTGATGTGATGAGTGTGGGTTATTTCTATTTTAGGTAAAATCAGCGGGGGTTGGGAGTGTGCCTATGATCGCCGATGCACACCTTTAGCCAACCGCAAACTCGGTATATGGCCGTCTGTAGGGGGCGTAAAATGCCAAAACAATATCTGTCTTGGGTACTCCCGCTTCTACTAATTCATTCGCTACTCCGATTTCTGTACCGTCGCGCTCAATCCAAATTTTACCATCTTTGATTTCGATGTATAGCAACCGCCAGGGTGGTTAAGTCGTGGGGTGGGGGCGGGTTTATAGAATTTGTCTATACCGATGAAAGATATCGGTGAACCCGCCCCTACAAAATCTGCCCTAATCGCCTTGGCAGTTGCTATAGATGAGGCAGCCGAATACTCGTGTCATATCTTGCCAGCCGATGTGCAATACTTGATACCGATCGCGCTCTCGGTCAAATATTAAGTGAGTTTCTGTATCGTTGGGCGATCGATTTTCGGTGCGAGTTGTCAGGATTTGCTGCACCAATTCGGGATAATCTAATTTCTCCACTGTACAATCTCTGTTGATGGTAATGCCAAAAGCTCAGATTGCGATCGACTGTTTTGGTGATGAATCGGTTTATCAAGAATTCGTCAAGAGTGATGCAGTTAAAGATTGTACTCCAGTTTAACTAACAGGAGTTATACATCTAGCCAAAGAAACCGGGTTTTTATCTACCAATACTTCGGACAGTTTTAGGGGCTAATCGAGTACCCCAAACCCAGGCGGGCTTAGTTGTGGACTATTTTTTGACAGTTAAGTCTAGCCCTAACTTTCAAAAAATGCGTTAAAAATGGCTTGCCCTGTAAAGCTTACAGGGGCTTTAAAAAACTGTCCGAAGTATTGATGGAAGTTGGCTATTTACCCACGCTACGATTAAGACCGAACGTCTAACCATTAACGGTAAAAAAGCAGTGCGCTTGTATGAATTCTATGACGACGGGTTTCCCGCAGGCATTGTCACTTATGTTGCTACAGGGAAAAAAGAAACAATTATGCTAATGACTCTTTACTCCGACAGTGATACAGAAAAACAAGTTCAGCAAATTCAAGATTCGATTCGCATTACTCAATAGCAGTCAAGGACTTAAATTCGGCACGTTGAACAAGAAGGCTTTGTCCATCTGGTTAAGCCGAAAATCTTCGCATCGTCAACAACTATCATGGCAATTCAACGGAACTGGGTTTAGCAATATGAGGTAATCCCCAGCCCAATTTTTCCCGCAAAACATGGAAAAATTCAGGAGGTTGCACCCTCACGAAGCGCGCCTGATAGGGAGCACGCTCTACTTGCACCCAATCCTCCGGTAGAACATAACATCCGCCGTTCCCGTCTACCACCATAACTAGACGGTTAGGACTTGCTGGCAAAATCTTCACCGGTTCTGTGTTGGAAAACACCAAAGCTCGTGACGCCATGGAATGCGGGCAAATAGGTAGCAATTGCAACACGGGTACTCCCGGAATAATCACTGGGCCGCCAGCAGATAGGGCGTAGGCTGTCGATCCTGTGGGAGTGGAGATGATTACTCCATCGGCGGCAATGTCCACAGAAGCGTGTTGCCCGATCGCCACTTCAAAATGACACATACAAGTCAGCGGTTCCCGGTGCAGCACCATTTCATTCAAACACAGTGCTTCCCAGAGGCAGTCATTGTCGCGAAACAACCGTACTGCTAGCATTGACCTTTCTTCGATTTCGTATTCTCCAGCCAGCACCTTCTCTAAGGCTTGTGGCAGCAAGTTAATGTAAGTTTCGGTCAAAAAACCCATGTGACCGGTATTGACAGTCAGCAGTGGCACTCCGATGGGAGCAACTTGGCGAAATGCCGACAGTACCGTACCGTCGCCACCCAAAACCACTGCAAACTCCATGTCGCTGTCAAAACCGGGGGGGACAAGTTGGTCGATCGGAGTATGACACATGGGGCGATCGGGACTAGAATAGCCCAGAATTCCCCCAGAACCGGAAACCGCGCAGACATCCCAGCCGATCGCCGTCAGTCGTTCTTTCAACTCTTGGGCGATGCGACAAGATACAGGTTTAACATCGTTATATATAATCCCAGCTTTCGGCACGATCGACTACCCCGCCCTACTATCATCGAGGATAGAAACTACGTCATCTTTATCTTTATATAATAAATTGGAGAGTTCCAAAGTTCTGGTGGGAAACAGTTTTAATATGGCCTGTCTTGTTACCGTCATGAAATTTTTATTTAATAATTAGATTTTGCAGTTTGTGGCGGCATCGAACCGCCACAAATTACCGACATTTCATCCCCGGACTAAGCAATTTGAGTCAGAGGAATGGACGATGGGCCGATTAAAACGTAAAAGGCATTTTTTGTTTACCCCGTTTTTTCGTTTTAAGCTGCTCGTACTCTATTTCTTTGAGCTTCTTGGTAATCAGACTAAAGTATTCTTCGAGATAAGATTCCAAAGTAGTAGTCTCTTTGGGGTCTATTCCGAAGACGCTATAAACTTCATCCATCGGAGCTTTCAAGGGTTTTCCGGCCGCCAAAACTTCTGAAAAAGCTAACCTGTCAGCTACATTCCAACTCCACTGAAAGAAGCTAGCAAATTGACGAGTAGCCTTCAACAAGGCATCTGGGGTACGGGTGATTTTGGCTTCTTTGCCAGATAGTCGTTCGCATAAGCGGACAATTTCTTCGGCATCCCAAGCGCGAGGGCCCACCATCGGAAAGCTTTTTTTCTCAGTTTCGGGCACTCCAAGAGCCCGAACAGCAAATTTAGCCACATCCTGAGTGTTCATGTAGGCAAGGGCTGACGGCTTATTGGGCAACCAAACTCCCTGACTATCCAAAATTGGCATTGCATAGAGGCTCAGCAGTCCTTGCAAAAATCCACAGGGCCTCAAGATGGTGTAATCCAGACCGGACTCTGCTAAAAATAGCTCCGTACAGCGCTTAATTTCCAATAACGGGACTTGGGGATATTTCTCGGCGTCGAGAAACGAAAAGAAGATGTAACGCTTGACTCCTGCTGCTACTGCTGCTTGAATCAGCGATACTTTTCCGTCCCAGTCTACTCTTTTGATGCTTACAGAATCGGCAGCGCTAGCTGTGGCTGCATCGATGATAGCTGTTACCCCGGATAGCGCTGAAGTCAGGCTATCTGGCTGGCAAAGATTTCCGGGTACGAGTTCGGCACCCCATTCTTTCAAAAATGCAGCTTTTCTGTAACTTCTTACTAGGCAACGCACCTGGTAGCCCTCGTCTAGGGCACGGCGGGCTATTTGGCGGCCGAGTGTGCCGGTGGCACCTAAAATCAATAAAGTCATCTAGGGATTAATTATGAATCTTAAACTTTCTATAGGATTGTATCAGGTCTTTGTTAATTTTGTTATAAAAACTTAACAAAAACCTGAACTTTTCTCATTTTGGCGTTGAAACCTTCGGCAGAAGGCGGGCTTTCCGATCGCTCGATCCCCGTAGGGACACGGCACTGCCGTGTCCTCGATCCCCGTAGGGACACGGCACTGCCGTGTCCTCGATCCCCGTAGGGACACGGCACTGCCGTGTCCTCGATCCCCGTAGGGACACGGCACTGCCGTGTCCCTACTTCATAAATCTGGGATACGGTGTAACTGAAAAAACTTATTCTTCGCCACCTTGGAGTTTGAGCAAGAGGAAGCCTCCACCAATACCGACAAGAATTAGGGAAAAGGACAACAAGCCTGCATTGAGAATTTCAGGATTCATTATTTTATGTGACTAATTGGGCGATCGCATTATTAAATAAAGATAGTATAATTTCGGGCAATCAGCTACAGGAATGCTAAAATTTAAATGCTAAAAATGTTGTAGATTTCGGGAGAAAAATGCCTTGAGTCTCGATCGAGGATTGAAACTAGCTCTAACTCTGGGAGATCCGGCAGGAATTGGGCCGGAAGTGATTCTCAAGGCTTTGGCCGATCCCGTAGAGGCTTGTGGGGTGTGGACGATCGGATCTCGGACAATTTTGCAGCAAACTTACGATCGGTTGCGATCGCAAGATCCATCCGTAGCCTTAGCAAATCCCGACACATTAAATATTATTGAGATCGCATCCGACAGCAAATGGGGCGAAATTATCCCTGGTGTTGGTAATGCAGCCAGTGGCGCTGCTAGCTTTGCTTATCTCGAAAGTGCGATCGCCCGTACCCTCGCTGGTGAATTTTCGGCGATTGTCACAGGACCGATTTCCAAAACTTGTTGGCAGGCCGCTGGTTATAATTATCCAGGACAAACAGAACTTCTGGCAGAAAAAGCGCGATCGAAACGCTTCGGAATGCTGTTTGCTGCCAAATCTCCCCACAGCAACTGGATGCTGATTACTTTACTCGCTACCACACATATTTCTCTACGTCAAGTCCCCGATGCTTTGACTCCAGAGTTGTTGAGCGAAAAACTGGAATTGCTCATCGAGTGTTTGCGGGCAGATTTTGGGATCGAAACACCCAGAATAGCGGTGTCTGGCTTGAATCCTCACAGCGGCGAAAATGGGAAACTGGGAAATGAAGAGCAAGACTGGATGATACCCTGGTTGGAAACTCAGCGCGATCGGTTTGAGCAAGTACAGTTAGACGGGCCAATCCCACCGGATACCCTCTGGGTAAAGCCCGGTAAAGCTTGGTACGGTTTAGCAGCACCTACTCACGATGCTTATGTGGCAATGTACCACGACCAAGGTTTGATTCCGGTAAAATTAATGGCTTTTGATAAAGCAGTTAACACTACAATTGGCTTGCCCTTTGTCCGCACATCCCCCGATCATGGCACTGCTTTTGATATTGTAGGTAGAGGGATTGCGGATGCTTCCAGCATGAAATCTGCCTTGGAGCTTGGGAGGGAGTTGGCCAGGAGAAGGGCAGTGGTGAAATGGGGCAATCCGCGAGATACTAAATAAAACCGATCGCCATCTCTCTCCCAGTAGAGAGAAACCGATAAGTGTCTAAAAAGATGAGGTTAATTAACTAAGGTTAATCAAGTATATAGCAATCCTTGCAGGAGTCGCAAGTTTTTTACCCCACCCCGGACCTTAATAAGGTCCGGGAGCAAGAAATTCACAAATGATTTAGAATTGCTATAGATAGGTTAGTTAGCTTGATTCTGTTGAAATTTGCTATTGATTTTCCATTATATTGGGTTGCCAACGGGTGATTTCCTTTCATTAGTCAAAGTCAAATCATGGTATAAAATTATGACAGAATTTAATCTCAATTCAGAGGAAAGGGAGCAATTAGAAAACACTGAAACTGATCCTACAAATCAGATAGGTAGTAATGCTGGCGAGCAACTTCAAGAATTAATGAAAATGCTGGCGGAGTTCCAGTTATTAAAATTTAAAAATGAGTCTAACGAAATTAATTTAAGGTGTAAAAGAATGTATAACAATAATAATGAGGACAAAAATGAACCAAATCAACAGTGGTCTTTTCTGATAGAATCACCAGCAATTATCCCCGAAGTTTTGACAAGTGAACCAGAAAATTCTATTCCTAAAAACATAAAAAAAGAACGGTTCGGAGCGCGAAAATCCCAGCCCCAAAACGAGGAAGTGCCTTCGGAGGAAACCTTAGAAGAGGCTAGAGAAAAGTTAAAGCGGTTGCAACAATTACTATTTGAACGGGATTTACCAGAATTTTATGATAATGTTTTGAGCGTAGAACAGAGATTGGCAAACTTTGAAAGGCTGATTTCGGATCCCGATGAGTTGCTAAAATTATTAACACCATTAATTCCTGAGTTGCTGAGCGGCCAAGTCAGGGAATTGAAGTCTGAGTTGCGAGAGGCGATCGCGCCGGATGGTAGTCCCAGAATTAATCAGAGTGAAATAGAAGCAAAAGTAGTAGAACTACAAAATCAAATCGCGATTCTATCTCAGCAAAAAATCCCCAATTCAGAACAGTTAATCAAAGGGCTGACTCCCATAATCACCGATTTGCTCAACCGCAAACTAGAGGAGTCGAAGTTAGGGGTAGACTCAAACATTGCACCGGCAGTTAAGGAAGTAATTAACCACCAAAACGGCCTAGAAGAAAAAGTATTAGATATTGAACATAAAGTCGATCTGGTTCAACAGCGTTTTCAGCAGCAGCCGGAAGATTTAGTCAAACAACTACTGCCCATAATTAACGAGTCGCTGAATCGGAAAATCAGTGAGTTAAAATCTGAGCTAATCCAGACTGTCACACCCTCAGCCCAGGTGAGAATAGCTTGGGCTGAAATCGAAGAAAAAGTATTAAATATCATCGAAGGGCGACTGGTAGATCAACAACCACAAATTCAGCAGCCGGAAGAAATAATTGGGCGGGTAATGCCAATCATCACGGAGTTACTCAACCGTAAAATAGAGGAATCTAAATTAGATTTAGCCGCCCTCATCGAACCTTTGATGGCTAGCCAAAGTCATCAAGAAGTAATTCAAGTGCAACTGTTGAATGTAGAAAATAAAGTTAATCTGATTCAGAAAAAGCAGAATTCTCAACCGGAAGAAATAATGGCTAGGCTGATGCCGTTAATGATTGAGTCGCTGAATCGGAAGATAGATGAGACAAAGTTAGAGGTGAGAGAGGCGATCGCCCCCGGCATCAATGAAGCTTTTCAAAACAGTGGCATAGAAGCAAAAATCTTAAGAAATGAGCATCAAATTATCGAAGTTCAGCAGGAAACAGTCGCCCAGTTAGAAGGTTTGATGGCAAGGATTATGCCACGGATCTCCCAGATGCTGTTGGAAAAAATCAACGAAGCAAGGGTAGAGATAGAAAGTGCGATCTGTCCCGCTGTGGATGCAATTATTCAAAATAAAAGAATTGAAGAAAGACTGGGAAAAATAGAACAAAAAATTATCGCGATCGAACACCGAATTTATGAATCTACTGACTTGTTTACCGATTTATTGAAACCTTTAATTGACGAACTTATGGTCGGCCATCACAAGCAACTAGAACAATCTGTGATCGAATCAATTTTGCCTTTATTAGATGAAGTTGTCAATTATAATTATCAATTAAATGACAAAGTTGAAAATCTGGAACGGAAACTCAATGAGACTCAATGGGGTGGCAATGATGAAGCATTAGTTGCCAAAATCAAAGCCATTTTCCTGGAAATGATGCTAGAAACAATTAACGAATCCCAGGAAGCATTTACAGAAACAATTGCCCCCATAATCGATCAAGTAATTAATAACAAAACCAGGGAAAATAGGCAATCGATGGGAATAGCAATATCTCCAGCGATACCTGTGGGAATCAGCCACCAAATTAATGAATCGCCAGAGGAGATTGCACAGGCGCTCGCACCGGAAATGGCCTCTGCTGTTAGAAGACAAATTCATCTTAATAAAGAAGCCATGTCGGATGCACTCTACCCGATTATCGGTAGTACGATTTTGAAGTACATGGCCGAGACGATACAGGAGATTAATGAAAAACTCGAAAAAGCGGTCAGCTTCGAGGGAATTACCCGCAAATTTAAAGCTAAGTTACAAGGGATTTCTGAAGCAGAATTGCTGATGAAAGAGACAACACCATCAAGTGTTAAGGCGGTATTTTTAATTCAAAAAGACTCTGGGTTGGTAATTACAGCAGTGCAGCAGTCACAACGGGAGCAGCTAGAATCGGAAATGGTGGCAGGGATGTTAACTGCGATTCGTTCTTTTGTCAACGACTGTATCTCTCAGTCTGGCAATATTGCAGAAATTGATGCCATAGAATATGGCACATCTACGATTGTATTGGAAGTAGCGGGTTCCTGTTATCTAGCGGTAGTGATGCAAGGAGAAACCCGCCAATGGTTTAAGTACAAAATGCGAGCAATTTTCACAAATATTGTTCAAGAATACGGCAATAAAATCCAGTCATTTAATGGAGATCCAGCCAGTATCCCCGTGGAAGTCAATTCCGAGTTGCGGAAATTAATTGATACAAATGTCAAAGCTAAATCCACTGAACCTAAAGCGTTATTAATGGTGGGATTTGGACTTTTAGGTTTAATTATAGTACCTTGGGGGATTCATCAATACCGTAGTGGAATTGAACGCAGATTAGCAGCGGAGACAAATTTAGCTTTACAGTCTGCTCCCGAATTATCAGTTTATCGACTCACGGCAGATGTGAAAGGTCAAGTAGCAGAGATTTCGGGACGAGTACCGAATCAGAAATTGCGTTCTAGAGCCTTACAAATCGCTCAAAGAGTTGTGCCAAAATTAACCTTAGACAATAAAATTATAGCTGTGGAAGTACCTCCAGACCCGGTGTTAGTGGAGGCTGATGTCAAGCGGACAGTGGCTCTGTTGAACAAAGTAGAAAGCATTGACATTTCGGCTCGTTATGCGGCAGAGAAAGTCACCGTAGAAGGTAGCGTACTCCAGGCAAAAGATGCTCAGAAAATAACTGAAGCTTTTGCGAAAATTCCGGGGGTGAAGTCTGTCACAAATACAGTGGTAATAGGAAGTAAACCGCTGTCTAAGGCAATGGGAATTCGGATTTATTTTGGTGTGGGCGCTGCTACTTTGCAGGCGAATGACATCACCCAAAAAATGAAAGAAATCAAGGCTTTTATGGCCGAAAATAAAGGCAAGAATTTGAGAGTAATTGGACATAGCGATTTTAAAAGCAATCCTGCCGAAAATCAAAGATTGGCACTAGAAAGGGCGAAAAATGTGAAATTAGCTTTAGTGAATAAAGGAATAGACAGTGACAGAGTACAAGTTGCTTCTAGCAAAAGTCGTCCCGAAGGCGTGGCGGAAAATCAACCACTGTGGCTGAGTAGAACAGTAACTTTTGAAGTGGTAAATTAAAATTGGCTATTGCTTTTTAAATACACAAAATATAGCAACTGCCAAGGCTGTTAATAGCACTGCTATAAACAGCGATCGCGCTTCAGGTAAACTACAAGGCGATCGCTAATTTTTTGTCAAAATTAATTTGTTCGATCGAGATAATTCACACCCCATTCGTGCATGGCGTCGATGATAGGTTTGAGGCTTTCTCCCAAAGGTGTTACCGAATATTCGACTTTAGGAGGAACCTGTAAGTAAATTTCACGATGGACAATCCCGTGTGACTCCATCTCGCGCAGTTGTTGCGTCAGCATTTTTTGAGTAATGCCTTTTAAGGCCCTTTGCAACTGATTAAAACGCTTCACACCTTGAAATAGCTCGCGGAGGATTAATACTTTCCAACGTCCGCCAATGACATCTAAAGTTCTTTCTACAACACAACTGGCTCTCTCCGTATCTGTTTTGACTTCCATAGTATCTTTTTGGGTACTACCTTACTTTAAAGTGCATACTTTTATGATTGTTTTACTTAGTTTAAACTACAAATATCCCAAAAGCAGATAGATCTCAAATCTGTTGCCATTCCTGAGAGGATAATTTAATGAGCGCACCTGTTGTTTTTGATAAAAAGCCCGTTGTTATCGAATTAGAGCCTGGTACTTACTATTGGTGTAAGTGTGGTCAATCTCAGAATCAGCCTGATTGTGATGGTAGTCATAAAGGTACGGAATTTGGACCAGTAGCTTTTGAAATTACCGAGAAAAAAACCGTAGCACTTTGCAATTGCAAATATACTAATAATGCCCCGTTTTGTGATGGTACTCACACTCAAATTTAAGGATTTAATTGGCTTTTAATTGCGGTGATTGTTGTTATACCGAATGCGGGCTCCGGCCCACTGAAGTTTTTCTCTCAATGTGCCGTAATAAGAATAGTTTTCTCGCAAAATGATAAATTTAGCCTCGCAGTCCGCCATCCGCACGTCTACGCGCTGTCCTGGCCAAATGGCAGTACCTAAAATCCCATCTGTCCAGAGTTTGGTACTGAGTTCGTAATCTGCTAAGGGCCAAATGCTGACTACAGAACCGGGTGGCAAAACTACGGGGCGGCTGGATAAACTTAAAGGGCAAATGGGGGTAACGGCGATCGCGTCCATGCCAGGGTGTATAATCGGCCCGTTGGCGGATGCGGTGTAGCAAGTCGAACCGGTCGGAGTTGCGACAATTAAGCCGTCGCCCTGATATTGATCCACTACTTCGCCGTCAACTTCCATTTCCAGAATACAACTGGGCATTCGATCGGCGCAAGCAGGTTTGATGCACATTTCATTGAGGGCCAAAAAGCGATCGCTTTCCGGTTCCAAATTAGTTCTATTTCCCTGAAAAATCCCGGCCTGCAACATCATCCGCTTCTGTACGGCGTACCTATCTTCAGTAAGTCTGTCCCAAATCTCTTCAGTATTTTGGAAATCCTCAAAAGATTCAGTTAAAAAACCTAAGTGTCCCCCCACATTGGCAGCCAAAATGGGGATACCATCAGCAGCTAAATTTCGGGCAGCAGCGAGGGCAGTGCCGTCACCACCAAGCACCACAGCTAAATCTATGGGGCTGGTACTAGAAGCCAAAAACACTGGGTAGGGGTTATCTTTTGGGCCACTCGGCCCCATCAAAACATGACAACCGCGACTTTCTAACTGCCGAGCACATTGTTCTGCCCACCGCTGGCTGAAGGGATCTCTGGCTTTGTGGGCAATAATTACTTGTTTTAGTTGCACAAACTGTCGATTTTAGATTGGGGATTTGGGATTGTGAGATTTATCGATCGGGGATTGGGGATTGTTAGATTTTATGCTAACTGCAAAATCAACCGATTTTAGATGTTATGGTGGCTGCAAAATCCTAACAGGTGCGATCGCACAAATTGGTTTTGGAGATCATTTTTAGATTCTAAACTATTTTCGAGAATTGCGAGGCAGACGATCGGAATATGTGTTATCAGGCAGATCCCATAAATTCGATCGCACATCCATTAAAAAAAACCAAATCCCCAAACCTCAGTCTCCAAACAGACCATTTCTGTGGCAATCTAAAAAACAGCCGAGACAATTTTATAAACTTTTGGTAACAGAACCCAGCAATCAATTATGCAAACTCTACCAAATCCAACTAAAACCCCCAACCCTCAACCAACCTTCGACACCACCATCAAACGGCGCAAAACCAGACCCGTCAAAGTCGGTAGCGTCACCATCGGTGGCGGCAACCCAGTCGTCGTACAATCGATGATTAACGAAGACACCCTCGACATCGACGGTTCAGTAGCCGGAATTAGGCGATTGCACGAGATTGGCTGCGAAATCGTCCGCGTCACCGTGCCCAGCATGGCCCACGCCAAAGCCTTAGCCGAAATCAAGCAAAAACTGATCGCCACCTACCAACCAGTACCCCTGGTTGCCGATGTCCACCACAACGGCATGAAAATCGCCCTAGAAGTGGCCAAACACGTAGACAAAGTGAGAATCAATCCGGGCTTGTACGTGTTCGAGAAACCGAAAGCTGACAGAACCGAATATACCGATGCCGAATTCGCCGAAATTGGCGAAAAAATCCGGGAAACCCTGGAACCCCTAGTGATTTCCCTCCGAGATCAGGGCAAAGCTTTGCGAATCGGAGTCAATCACGGTTCCCTCGCCGAAAGGATGCTGTTCACCTACGGCGACACCCCAGAAGGCATGGTAGAATCCGCCCTGGAATTCATCAAAATTTGCGAATCCCTGGACTTCGGCAACATTGTCATTTCCCTGAAAGCCTCCCGTGCCCCAGTGATGGTAGCAGCTTACCGCTTGATGGCACACCGGATGGACCAACTGGGCATGGATTACCCCCTGCATTTGGGTGTCACCGAAGCTGGCGACGGGGAATATGGCCGTATCAAGTCCACCGCGGGTATCGCACCGCTATTGGCTGACGGCATCGGCGACACTATCCGCGTCTCCCTGACAGAGGCCCCTGAAAAGGAAATTCCTGTCTGCTACAGCATTCTGCAAGCCTTGGGATTGCGGAAAACGATGGTTGAGTATGTGGCTTGTCCTTCCTGTGGTCGTACTTTGTTTAATTTAGAGGAAGTGCTGCACAAAGTGAGGGCTGCGACGCAACATCTGACGGGTTTGGACATAGCAGTAATGGGCTGTATTGTCAATGGGCCCGGAGAAATGGCTGATGCTGACTATGGTTATGTGGGGAAGCAGGCTGGTTATATTTCGCTGTACCGGGGCCGGGAAGAAATTAAGAAGGTGCCGGAGGACAGAGGTGTGGAAGAATTGATTAATTTGATTAAATCGGACGATCGCTGGGTGGAACCTTAAGTAAGCGGATGCCGGATGATTAATTTTAAATCCGGTAGTTACCCAAAGTAAGGGGCGGGTTGATTTAGATGGTTTGTATTCATCAAATATTATTCCTAAAACCCGCCCCTACAAGCCATTTTAGGCGATCGCAGAATTTTATTTATATCTATAAATAAATTCTACCTATAGGGGTACAGCTACAGAGTAGGGTGCTAAGTTTGAAAAACGGATACAAACCCGATCGCACACCTGCTTTGAGAGCAGCGGGAAAAGATTTGAATCCAGTCTGTAAGGATTAAGTTAAATCGGGATGACAGGATTTGAACCTGCGACATCCTGCTCCCAAAGCAGGCGCGCTACCAAACTGCGCTACATCCCGGTGTGGTAGTTATCCACTCCATGACCATTAACACATAAAACCAGGAACTTGTCAAGCTATTTTTTCATTTGAACTCGAAATGTACTTCCATGGGTGATGCCAGCGTCAATCGGGCAAGGCCCCCAAAAATCAACGCTGACCTGTACCGATCGACTAATCTGGATACCAGAACATACCTTTAATACCCTCTGGATCTGACATAAAGCCCAAATTTCGGTAAAAATCCACAACTTGGGGGTCAGCAAATAAGGTAATGTTGCTGATGTCTTCACTGCGGAGTTTTTTAATGATGTATTTCATCAGCGCCTTGCCCATACCCTTACCTTGGTAATCAGGATGAACTACCACATCCCATAGCGTGGCATTAAAAGCGTGGTCTGAAGTCGCTCTGGCGAAACCTACCAGCCGTCGCTGGGTGCCCCGGATCTCCCACATAGAGACGACTAAGAAGCTGTGTACAATAGCTTTTTTGACTTTTCGCAGGGGACGGCGGGACCAACCAACTGCATTACAAAGTTCTTCGAGTTCGTAGAGGTCAATATCCCGATCGCAACTAAAAAAGATGCGAGCGTTGCCGAGGGAGTTGGGTTTGCGAAAAGTTGGGGACAGCGGATCGCCAGACCCAACAGTCACATCTTCCTCAAATTCTGCTGTTTGGGGTACAGAGGCAGACTCAGAACTACTAAATAAGTTTTTCCAAAAACCCATGCAGGCGCGGTTAAGGTAGTAGAAGTTGGACGACGTTACAGAGAGCCCGAAACATAGACCCACTCCGATCGGGATGGGATGAATTGCGGGTAATCTTTTGAGCAACAGTTTACGGTACACTCATCTTACGCCGAAAAGACGGATTTGTCGTCCCACATTGAGTCTCCACTATTCTGATGCTGATCAAGTTGGGTACAAATTCATCCGTGGAGACTTTAAACCTCTTCGCATCGTTCCTGTGCATGGCGATCGGAACCTAGTATATCTCCGGCACCTTCCCCTCAATTATGGCTTCGGGTTTAAAACCATCTACACTAGAACTGCTCAAACGCTTTAACCGGGCGTTTCCGCAGTTTTACGAGCAATTTGTCAGCAGTGAAATTCAACTGCAAAACCTCAAATTAGCTTATCAACTGTATAAAACTAGACAAGCAGTCATCGAAGTCAGACCGGAAGGTAACAAAAGTGCCCTGCATTTTGCTTATCGCAACCAGTCTTTTTTGTTGAGTGATATTTTTGGAGTCCTGGCCGCCTATGGACTGACGATTCATAGTCTAAGTTTATACGGTCAAATTTACCCGCCGATGTTGGTATTTATCAAATTGGTAGTATCTCGCGGAGGCAAGGTACTGGCAGATAAAACCGCAGAAAACGTCTGTAGGGCGGTTAGAGAGGCCTTGGCAGGACATTTTGAAGTAGAAGAGATGTTGGCGGTGGAATTTAATCTAGACGCGGGTTTAGAGGACGTGGCAACGGAATTCTACGTCGATCCAGTGTTCCACTTGCCAGCTTTGCTGATTGAAGCAGACAACCAGCCTGGACTTTTTTACAAAGTTATGTATGCCATTTGGCAAGAGGATTTGTTGGTGGTGAATGCTAATTTACTGGTTTGGCGGGGGCGGACTCGCTTAATTCTCTACTTGTTGGGCCCCAATGAAAGTTTAATTCCTGAGTATTTGGGGCAGAAAATTGCTGAGGGGGTGCGCCAAAGATTGCTGGGCGATCGATTTTAGAGAGGTCTGGGTGGTTGACAAAAATCCGCTGTCTCCGAACCCTTCTTGAATTAGGATAGGACTATGGCAATCATTGACATCCTAGGGGTTCGGCACGCCTACGATTTGACGGCACCGAGAACCACTCCCCACGTTTTAGTTTTTGTCCACGGCTGGCTGCCCGGCCGTCACTACTGGCAAGCGACGATCGCACGTTTGGCAGATAATTATCAATGTCTAACTTACGATTTGCGGGGGTTTGGGGATTCCATCGCCTACGATGACACTCACGGGATTTCCCAACCTTTGAATTCCTCCTACACTGCGGCTGCTTACGCTCGTGATTTGGAAATTTTATTAGAAAAACTCGATATTTCCAGTGCTTGGCTGGTGGGACATTCTCTCGGGGGTACGATCGCCCTGTGGGGAGCTAGCCAATTGTCCGATCGAGTTAAAGGTGTCCTCTGCGTTAATGCCGGTGGCGGCATCTATCTTAAGGAGGAATTCGAGCGGTTTCGAGCAGTGGGCAAGCAGCTAGTCAAACTGCGCCCCCTCTGGTTGTCTTACTTGCCCTTACTAGATTTCGTGTTTGCCCGTGATTCTGTGGCCCACTCCATCGGTCGCTCCTGGGGAAGGCAGCGGTTGATAGATTTTGTGGCAGCTCGCCCAGAAGCGGCTACCAGGGCTTTGCTGGATTCCACCACAGAAGCGTCCATTCACCGCTTGCCAAAAATTGTGTCCCAACTCAAACAGCCTGTTTATTTTATTGCCGGCACTAAAGACAAAATTATGGAACCAAAATACGTGCTGCATTTGGCGAGCTTTCACTGGCTGTTCCAAGGTTGTGGCGAAAATGTGCTTCAGATTCCAGATTGTGGTCATTTGGCAATGCTGGAACAGCCGGATGCAGTGGCTAATTACCTGACCCAAATCCTCCATGAGCATGATTAAAGGGCAATGGGCAATGGGCATTGCTACGGCCAAGGAATCACAAATAACCAATCACAAATCACAACTGACTTCTTTATTCTGCTATAACTGAATAGTGGCAAATCCTTTGAATTATAATTCAGCTTAAATATCTGTGCGCGTCAACCTCACCGATCGGCAACAACACATCTTGTGGGCAACGGTTCGCCACTATATTGCTACAGCCGAACCCGTTGGCTCAAAAGCTTTGGTTGATGAGTACAAACTCACTGTCAGCCCAGCTACGATTCGCAATGCGATGGGAACTCTCGAAAAAGCAGGACTCCTCTATCAACCTCACACTTCTGCAGGACGTGTCCCCTCTGACTCTGGCTACCGAATTTATGTCGATCGACTGATCCAGCCTTCAGAGAAACTCGCCCGTAAGGTGGAACAGGTACTCGACCAGCTCAATTGGTCTGATGGTCGTCGCTCGGCGGTACTTCGAGGTGCAGCTCAAATTCTGGCGACTATTAGCGGTTACATTGCCCTGATCACCATACCCCAAACCAATATCGCTTGCTTGCGACACTTGCAACTGGTGCAGCTAGAACCCGGAAAGGTGATGCTGATAGTGGTGACAGATGCCTACGAAACCCAGTCAGTGTTGGTGCAGTTACCTCAAGACACAGAAGGTAAAAAGCAGGATGTAGAAATAGTCGATCGCGAATTACAGATTTTATCCAATTTTTTGAACTCTAAATTGCGCGGGCGATCGTTCTCGGAACTCAGTACGATCGCGCTTAGCGAATTAAACCAGGACTTTGAACTTTACGCTGAGTTGATGGGAACTATGCTCGCGGCCTTGAGCCGTCGGGCCGAGACTCCCACCTACACCCGGATTTTGATCGGCGGTTTGGCAGAAGCATTACGTTTGCCGGAGTTCTCCCAGTTGCAGCAAGTTCAAACCCTCGTTCAACTCCTCGAACAAGAACAGGAATTGCTTTGGCCCTTGATATTTGAATCTCCAGCGGAATTGGAAACCCCCGGTAGACGGGTGACAGTCAGAATTGGCTCGGAAAACTCCCTAGAACCAATTCGCGGTTGTACTCTGATTTCTTCGACTTATCGGCGGGGTTCTTTGCCTGTGGGGAGTGTTGGGGTTTTGGGACCGACGCGGATGGTTTACGAAAATGCGATCGCAGTTGTCGAAGCAGCCGCAGATTATTTGTCGGAAGCCATTGGCGGAAATCGAGCTAATTTTCCTGAAGCCAATCCAGAGATGCCGCATAGTAGATTCATAGATGCACCCTGATTTGATACCCCCAAGTTTAACTAGCTTGGGTTTTTTTTTGCGTATATTATAGCATATTTTGGATTCAGATTTGGAAGTTCAGGGGCGGATGTCATCAAACTCAAGTCAGTAGTCATTAGTCATCTGCGACTCTGCGGGTCTGCCACTATTCCTCTGTGCCACTGGCCCACTTTCAGGGCCTAGGCTATTTTCAAAAGAAAAGTCAAAATATTAAGACATTTTTTAGAGTTGGTCAAAAATAGGTAAAAAAGATTAATGTGGTTATTAAACCCCTTTGTCTGTTGGGAATAACCACGGTTGGCAAATTGCAAATAGCTTCCAGCAAATTTAGCAAAATTGCCACAAAGCTAAGGTTCAACTCTTAAGTTAAGATCGAAGGCGAGATTTAGGTAATTTTTTTTAGGATTAAATGAAATCGATCGATAACAGTAAAAATACCTTTGCGATCACAACCCCTCTGTATTATGTAAACGATATACCCCACCTTGGCAGCGCTTACACGACTATGGCTGCTGATGCTATAGCCAGATTTGAGCGGCTGCGGGGTAAGTCAGTCTTGCTAGTTACAGGGACAGACGAGCACGGGCAGAAAATTCAACGCACCGCTGAGAGTTTGGGGCGATCGCCCCAGGCTCACTGCGATCTAGTTGTTCCAGGGTTTGAGGCACTTTGGGAGCAATTCAACATCCAGTACGATCGCTTTATCCGCACGACATCCAGACGCCACGAGTACATTGTCAAAGAATTTTTCCAGCGCGTCTGGAACTCCGGCGACATCTACTTGAATCAGCAACAAGGCTGGTACTGTGTTTCCTGTGAAGAATTTAAAGAAGAACGGGACTTGCTACCGGGACACCGGTGTTCTGTCCACACCAGCAAAGAAGTTGAGTGGCGCGATGAGGAAAACTACTTTTTCCGCCTGTCGCGCTATCAAGAGAAACTGCTAGCCCTCTATGCTGAACGTCCCGATTTCATCGCGCCGGAAAGTCGGCGCAACGAAGTTCTCAGCTTTGTCAACTCTGGACTGCAAGACTTTTCGATTTCTAGGGTGAATGTGGCATGGGGTTTGCCGATGCCCGTTGACCCTAGTCATACCATCTATGTCTGGTTTGATGCTTTGGTAGGATACATCACCGCCCTGGTGGATACTGACAGCGACCCCACTTTAGAGAATGCTTTATCTAAATGGTGGCCAGTTGACCTCCACTTAATCGGCAAAGATATTCTCCGTTTCCACGCAGTTTATTGGCCGGCAATGCTGATGTCTGCTGGTTTGCCGATGCCAGCCCGTGTTTTTGCCCACGGTTTTTTGACCAAAGACGGCAAAAAAATGGGTAAAACTGAGGGTAATACTTTAGACCCAGTGGAATTGGTCAATAAATACGGTGCTGATGCAGCGCGCTACTATTTCTTAAAAGAAATTGAGTTCGGACAGGACGGCGATTTTAATGAAACTCGGTTTATCAATACATTAAACGCTGAATTAGCAAATGATTTGGGAAATTTGCTTAACCGTACTTTAAACATGGCCCGTAAATATTGCGGTGGTTGTGTTCCTAATGTATTGGGCGAAAACATTTCCAGCGATAACCTTCTCAAGGGTATGAGCCTGAATTTGGGCGAAGAAGTCGCTGGTTTTTATCAAGACTTAGCTTTTAGCAAAGCTTGCGAAGCGGTACTGGCTTTGGTTCGAGCTGGAAATAAGTTTATTGACGTACAAGCACCTTGGAGTTTGTATAAGCAAGGACATTTAGAATCTGTCCAACAAGTGTTATATTCGGTTCTGGAATCTGTTAGACTGGCATCTTACCTTTTATCGCCGATAATACCCAATATCAGCAGTGATATCTATCAACAGCTAGGTTTTTCAATTGACTTTAACGATCAGCTAAAAGTTAACTGTTTAGCAACTTTTGCAACTCACTCGGTCTGGGGTGCTTTACCAGCAAACCAACCTCTGGGAGAAGCTCAGCCTGTTTTTAAGCGACTAGAACTGCTGGAAAAAGTACCTTCGTAGTTGACTGTAGGCGATCGGGGTGCGATGACCAATCGCCAATTAGCACTTATTTCATTACCTAATCTTTCATAAAAAATTGAGGAATAACAATCATGTTGAATAGAATAGAAAGCAACGACCTTTTTACGCCGGAACAAGTTTTAGAAAATCGGGGACGAGTGGCAATCTTTATTGATGGCTCTAACCTGTTTTATGCTGCTTTACAGTTAGGGATTGAGATTGATTATACCAAGCTGCTATGCCGTTTAACGGCTGGTTCCCGGCTGCTGCGGTCTTTTTTCTATACTGGTGTCGATCGCACTAACGAGAAACAACAGGGGTTTTTGCTGTGGATGCGCCGCAACGGGTATCGCGTGATTTCTAAGGATTTGGTGCAGTTACCAGATGGTTCTAAGAAGGCGAACTTAGATGTAGAAATTGCTGTGGATATGATGGCCTTGGTTGGTTCCTATGACACGGCAGTTTTGGTCAGTGGCGATGGCGACTTGGCCTATGCTGTGGATGCTGTCAGCTATCGTGGCGTGCGGGTTGAGGTGGTGAGTTTGCGATCGATGACTAGCGACAGTTTGATTAATGTAGCCGATCGCTACATCGATTTGGAAATGATTAAGGACGATATCCAAAAAACATCGCGCCCTAACTACGCTTATCGTCCCTTGTCTGGCTTGAGCTTGATGGACGAACATGACGATAGATAGGAAGTTGGGAATGGGTAATGGGGAATGGGTAATAGGGAATGGGTAATAGGGAATGGGTAATAGGTTAAATAATTCAAAATTAAAAGTCAAAAATTTAGATAAAATATAGGAGATTTTAAATTTTTGATTTGCTTTTTTAAATTACTAAATTACAAATTACCCAATTACAAATTACCCAATTACAAATTACTAATTATTAATTACTACATGATTAATTACCCATCAAAAAATTCCAATTTCTCATCCCCAAAAGTGGTGCAACTAACTTTAGTTGCCTTGCTTTTGGGGATTGGTGCTTGTGGCGCTCCTTCCGACACTCAAAAAAGTAAGTTAGCTGAAGATCTCAAAACTGCTGAAAAGTCAAACAGCACTTTAACATTGAACAAAGTAATTCTAGAGCAGGCCAATGAAAAAGGCGAGTTATTCTGGAAAGTGAGGTCGAAGGATGCTGTTTACAGCAAAGACCAAAAGATAGTGAACGTTCAGAAACCAGTGGGCAAATTGTTTCAGGACGGCAAAGAAATTTACGATATTCAAGCAGAAACAGGAGAGGTATTTCAGGAAGGAAATCAGGTATTTCTGAAAGGCAAAATAGTTGCTACTGACCTCAAAAATGGAGTGGTGCTCAGGGGGAATGAATTGGAGTGGCGGCCGAAGGAAGATGTGTTAGTGGTTCGGAATAATCTGACTGGAGACAACAAACAGGTGAGTGCTTCAGCCAAGGAAGCGCGAGTTTTCACTAGAGCCAGAAGAATGGAGTTATTCGGCTCTGTAGTCGCAGATATTAAAGATCCGGTTTTGCAATTGCGAACAGAGCATTTAATCTGGTTTCTGGATCAGCAAAAAGTCAGCAGTGACAAACCTAGTCAACTGGACAGATATAAAGATAAAAAAGTTACAGAAAGCGGTTTTGCTGACCAGACAGATGTAGACTTAAAAACGAAGATTGCGACGCTGACGAAAAATGCTCAATTGATGCCATCTGATCCGCCACTGCAAATAGAAAGCAATTTGATGAGTTGGAATTTTCCGGCACAAAGTGTGGTTTCTCCTGGGCCAGTGAAGATTTTTCACCGGGTGGAAAAGGTGACGATGACTGGGGATACTGGTAGGGGAGATTTAGATAAAAAAGTTTTTTATTTGACTGGAAATGTGCTAGGAATAGGGCAGAAACGTCTATCTCAGTTGAATAGCGATCGAGTAATTTGGTATTTAACTAATCAGACTTTTGATGCGGAAGGAAATGTGGTTTACAGACAATTAGATCCGGTGTTTAATTTAACTGGACCGAAGGCTTCGGGACAGCTTAAAGATCAAACTGTGATTGTCAAAGGTGACGGTGGGGGTGGCCAAGTTGTGACGGAGTTTGTGCCGGATGAGCATAAAGCAACTTTGGGACAGTAGATAGGATTGGTGATATCGTTGACCGTTGCATCGTCAGGTGATTTAACCTTACTATAACACAGAGAACACAGGGAACTCAGAGAGAAATGAATACAGGACGATGAAGAGAGGAATTGATATGACAACTTAACGTCAAACCGACAGTCTTTCTTGTTTGTGTCGAAGTCTAGATCCCCCCTAACCCCCCTTAATAAGGGGGGGACTTGAACGCTGATATAATGAAGATTAAATTGAGTAAGGAGCAGTTGGGATGACAACAACTTTAGAAAAGTTAGAAAGGCTCGATGAACCTATCTTAATTGACGAATTGAGCTGGAGAGAGTTTAAGGTGGTTGAACAGTTGCTCTCACGCCCAGGGGTGAGATTGTCATTTTTAGATGGGGTATTGGAGATTAGACGTATGCCTGGAAAAAAACATGAAACTGTTAAGCAGCGGATTTCAACGCTGTTGGATTTGTATTTGGAATTCGGAGGGATTGATTTTACGCCAACGGGTTCGGTGACGCTGGAAAGTGAAACTGGAAGGGTGAAGCGAGAAGCTGATTTGTCTTATGAATTGGGGCCTAATCGAGAACTTCCTGATTTGGTGGTGGAAGTGGTGGTGACTAGGGGGTATTGACAAGTTGGAAGCTTACAAACGCCTGCAAATTCCTGAAGTTTGGTTTTGGGAAAATGGTAGGCTGTGTTTGTATTTGTTGGGGGCTGATGGATATGCAGAGGTCGATCGCTCTTTGGTGTTGCCAGATTTAGATATTGTATTATTGGCGCGCTGTATTAATATTGAAAATCACCTTCAGGCGATGCGGGAATTTAGACAAGCTATTCAAGGTTCTTAGAAGCCTTTTTTGAGAGTGGATTATTGAACCGCGAAGATGCGTTCGGCGAAGCCGTTCCCGTAGGGTATGACGGGAAGGAAGAGTTGAGTGGGGGCGGGTTTAGGAGATTATCGGTTTTAGGCAATTATTGTTGGTGAAACCCGCCCCTACTTTTTACAATTGTCCGAAACCTTTTTTGGGTTTATCTTTTTTCTTTTTCTTTTTCTGTTGTTGGCCGCCCATGTAGCCACGGGCACCGGGCTGCATTCCTGCCATTCCTGGCATTCCTGGCATGGACGGTAATCCTCCCATACCTGTAAAGTTACCTTGACTCATTTGCTGCATCATGGTACGCATTTTTTGGAAATCGCTGACGAGTTTGGTGACGTCGTTTTCTGCATAGCCTGCACCTTTTCCGATGCGACGGCGGCGAGATGGTGAACTTGCTAATAGTTCGGGGTTGCGGCGTTCTTCTACTGTCATGGAATTAATCATGGCTTCGGTGCGTTTTAGCTGCACTTCTCCTTGTCGCATTTGTTCGTCTGAGAGTTTGTTCATCCCCGGTATCATTTTCATGATGCCGCCTAGGGAACCCATGTTTTTTAGCAGTCTGGTTTGTTTGAGAAAGTCGGTAAAGTCAAACTTTGCCGTGAGCATTTTCTCTTGCATTTTTTCGGCATCGGCGATGTCGAATTCTTCTTGGGCTCTTTCTACTAGGGTGAGGACGTCGCCCATGCCGAGTATTCTTGATGCCATGCGATCGGGATAAAATGGTTGCAATGCTTCCACTTTTTCGCCGACTCCGACAAATTTAATTGGGGCACCGGATATTTGGCGCACGGATAAGGCTGCACCGCCGCGGCTGTCGCCGTCTAATTTGGTTAAGATTGCGCCGGTAATGCCGATTTGTTCGTGAAAGGTGCGGGTTAAATTTGCTGCTTCTTGGCCTGTCATGGCATCTACAACTAACAGTGTTTCGTGGGGTTGTACTGTTTGTTTGATGCGGCCTAATTCTGCCATCATGTCTTGGTCTATTTGCAGGCGGCCTGCTGTATCGACGATGATTGTATCGACGCCTAGTTGTTTACCGTGTTCGATGCCTTGGCGGGCAATTTCTACGGGGTCAGTATCAGTACCTAGTTCAAATACTGGTACGTCTATTTGTTTGCCTAGGGTGAGCAATTGGTCGATCGCGGCTGGTCGATAAATGTCGGTTGCCACCAGCAATGCGGTACGATTTTGTTTGCGGAGGTGCAGTGCTAGTTTGGCGGTGGCTGTGGTTTTACCGGTGCCTTGCAAACCAGCCATCAGGACGACTGTGGGCCCGCTGTCGGCGATGGCGAGGGGTACGTTGGTTTCCCCCATGACGCGGACGAGTTCGTCGTGAACTATTTTAATGAATTGTTGGTCGGGACGGACGCCTGAGACTACTTCTGCTCCTTGTGCTTTGGCCGTTACTTCGGCGATGAAGTTTTTGACGACTTGGAGGTTGACATCTGCTTCCAGGAGGGCGCGGCGGACTTCTTTGAGCGCGTCTTGGATGTTGCTCTCGGAGATTTTATTCTGTCCGCGCAGTTTTTTCCAGGTGGATTCGAGTCGATCGGCAAGGGCTTCAAACATAGGGCTTTGTTGGCTAGTCAGTCTTTTTTATTTTAAGGGTAAATGGGGGTGTTTTGATTCATGTTTTGCTAAAAGTGGGATTTTTTATGTATGAAGGGGGATTATGGCTGATGAATTTGGATATTTTTGAACTTATTTGATGTGGCTTTTTTTGTATTCAGGACTTAGGCACTCCCTCTACATCTGCGCTTGAAAGTAGGAGCGTATACCCTATAAAAGCTTCTGTTAACATAACTCCAAAAATCGGGCGTGCCACAGTTTGCCACTCTCTGTCAAACCTTGCGATCGCACTTTAATTTTGACCTTTTTGGGATTGACCTCATAGAGTCGGCTAATTTCCTGCATTTCTGTGGCGCTAAACCCGGTTCCGACTGCTCCCATTGGCACTAATTTGCCCTGATTTTCTTGAGCTACTTCGATCGCACTAAATGGTCTTCCCGCAACTTTTGTCGGTGTTAACCCCACAATCCACAGCTCGAATTCCAGACAATATTTTGTCCTCACCATGGGGAATTTTTTGAGATCTTTTCCCCCTACATAGGGGCAGTTATGCAAAACCCACACTTCGCCTTCTCTATTTTCCGATTCTTGCTGATTTGCTAGTACAAGTTTTTCGGTGGCGGTGCGAAAGGTCGGGACAATTTCAAATTCTTTAGATAAATTCACCAGCATTTCGCCAATTTCTACTCCAGCAGCAATTCGTGCTGATTCCGGCAACGGAGTTAGGTCATTTCCTTGATAAAACAAACATTTAAAAATAGCATAAATTGCCGAGGGTGCCAGGGTGGCAAAACCTCTTTCTATATTAACTGTAGCAGCTTGGGAGCCTGTGCGGTGTTCGCTGCCGGTACAGCTTTTGTAATATAGTTCGCCGTCTAAAACAAAGATGCCTATTTTAGTTGCTGTGTCAATTAATGCTTGCTCTATTTCAATGGATGGCTGTTGGCGTAGGTTGGTCGATCGCGATTGGTAGTATACTTTATCTGGAGTGGCGATCGCCACTACTCGATTCCCGTCACGTTTTGGCTGTCCCCAATAATCTGAATTTTCGATGTAATAAGAACCTGTATTCGGTGCGTCTACCGGCTGCATTGTCACAACTTTTCCCGGCTGTAAGTGTGGCGGTAATTGGGCAATTATGGGATTGTTGACAGTTGTTTCTATTTTGGGGGCGGAATTTGATTTGGCGTTGGGAACGAGATTGGTGGTAGCATTGGGTTCTTCCTTGAGAGCGAGTGGCTGTTGTCCAGTTTCCAATTCAAAAGCTTTTTTCCAAAATCCCATCGCCATGTCTGGATATCCTTCCGACTCCGCACAGAGTGCAAAACTAATCAGTTTCGCCGTACCAATACCGCGCCCGTAATCAGCTAAATATTGTAGGGCCCCCGCTTCACCCATCAAGTGTAATTCTCGCTTAACGATGCGATTGTTCCAGCGTTCTCGAATGTCGGCACTGATTTTTTTAGCTGCTTTTCGTTTTGCTTCGACGTATTCGGTGCAGTCCATACTGCCTCCTGTTTGTAGGGCTACTTACTACACTATACAAAAAAATGATTAATTAGTCAAGTTGATAGCAAGAAACATTAGGGTGTCAGTAAAAATGCTAAGATAGACTCGATCGTACACTCACATTAATCATGCTGAGCTGGGCGGATTGCTAAGTGTAGTTAGCCAATTTGCGATCGCGGGTTTGAAAATTTAAGATCTAGTCTAATTGTGGTAGATGATGAAATTGATTTTGTACAGCAAACCTGGATGCCACTTGTGCGAAGGGTTGCAAGAAAAACTGGAACAGATTGAAAGCATCAAGTTTCAATTGGAAGTGCGAGATATTACCCAACATGATGACTGGTTTCAAGCTTACCAGTACGAAGTGCCTGTTTTGTTTAAAGTGCACCCTCTCGTAAGCAATTCTGCCGATGTTGCATCCTCGCCCCTAGAACAATTACCCCGTCCTTCTCCCCGCTGCACAGTCGCACAATTGGAGCAAATGTTACAGAAATATTTACAAAGCGATGGCTCAAAATAGATTCAACACAGTTTAATGAGGAGTGATTGACATGAAATTGAAAGAATTATTAGCAGCGGTTCCCAGCATTTCCTTTGACTTGCAACATCCCGCCCTCGATGCGGAAGTCCAGGGTTTATCGACTAATTCCCACGCTTGTAAGTCGGGGGATTTGTTTTTGGGAATGCCGGGAACACGGGTAGATGGGGGAGATTTTTGGCCTAGTGCGATCGAATCTGGTGCTGTAGCTGCCATAATTTCCACCTCAGCCGCCCAAAAAATACCCCCCCAACCCCCCCTTGCCAAGGGGGGGCTAGAAAGCTCGAAAATACCCCCTCAGCCTTCGGGCCAGGGGGGGCTAGAAAGCTCGAAAATACCCCCTCAGCCTTCGGGTCAAGGCGGGCTAGAAGAGGTTCCCTGTGTGATTCCAGCAGGGGATATGGCTCAAGTTTGCGGTCAAATAGCAACGGCATTTTACGGTAGTCCAGCTAGCAAATTGAAACTGGTTGGTGTTACGGGTACTAATGGCAAAACTACAACTACTCATTTAATCGAATTTTTGCTGAATCAAATGCAGTTACCTGCGGCGATTTTCGGTACGCTTTATACTCGCTGGTCTGGCTATGAAAAAACGGCACTTTACACCACACCTTTTGCTGTGGAACTGCAAAAAGAATTAGCAGAATCTGTTAGTGCTGGATGCAAATATGCAGTAATGGAAGTCAGTTCTCATGCTTTGGTACAGCAGCGAGTTTTGGGCTGTGATTTTGATGTTGCCGTGTTTACCAACTTGACTCAAGACCATCTTGATTTCCATAGCGATATGGAAGATTACTTTAATGCAAAATCGATTTTATTCAGTCCAGATTATCTCAAAGGTCGGGCGGTTGTGAATATTGATGATGCCTACGGACGGCGGATAGTGAAAAGTCTCAATTCTGAGCAAGTTTGGAGTTACAGCACTAGCGATCAAACCGCTGATTTGTATGCTGATGATTTGCAATATCAGCCCAACGGCGTTAAAGGAGTATTGCATACTCCTAAAGGAAAAACTGCTTTTGTTTTGCCTTTGGTTGGTCAGTTCAATTTATCAAATATGTTGGCTGCTGTTGGTGCTGCTTTGGAGTTGGGTTTAGATTTGTCGGCAATTGTAGAGAAATTATCCGAATTTGTCGGAGTTCCAGGACGGATGGAACGGGTGCAAATAAGTGCCGACCAAGATATTAGCGTAATTGTCGATTACGCGCATACTCCTGATAGTTTGGAGAACTTGTTGAAGGCTTCGCGGCCGTTTATTCCGGGTCAGATGATTTGTGTGTTTGGTTGCGGTGGCGATCGCGATCGCACTAAGCGTCCAAAAATGGGTAAAATCGTGGCAGAGTTGGCAGACTTAGCTGTTGTTACTTCCGACAATCCGCGCACTGAAGTTCCTCAGCGGATTTTGGAGGATATCCTAGCAGGAATAGGACCGTCCGTCAAGCCCATCGTCCAGTGCGATCGAGCTGCTGCAATTCGCACTGCGATTATGGATGCTAAACCCGGAGATGGCGTGCTGATTGCGGGTAAGGGACACGAAGATTATCAGATTTTGGGTACTGAAAAAGTTCATTTTGACGATCGAGAACAAGCCCGAAATGCTCTCAAAGAAAGAATGAATGGGGTTAGCAGCTAGTTAACAACATACCCAGATGCCAGATTTATTAAAGAAGTCTGGCATCTCAACAGCAACAAATCACAAGTCATACTTAACAAATAAAATAATAAATCAGCAATTATGATAAAGATTAAAGTTTCTGCGGGCCGCACCATGGAAAAAGCTACGTTTGCAGCGGGTTGTTTTTGGGGGGTTGAAGACAAGTTTCGATCGGTGCGGGGTGTGTTATCGACTTGGGCGGGCTATACGGGCGGTCATTGGCCACATCCCTGTTACCTCGATGTTTGTGCTAGAATTACGGGTCACGCTGAGGCCGTGCAGGTAGAGTTCGATCGCTCTGTGGTAAGTTACGAAGCATTGCTGAATGTGTTCTGGAACTGTCACGATCCTACTCAAATCAACCGCCAAGGGCCCGATCGCGGAGAACAGTACAGGTCGGTGATTTTTGATCACAATTTAGAACAAGAAAAAGCGGCGCGCTTGTCTAAACACAAGCTGCAATTATCGGGGAAATACGATAAAGATATTGCTACGGAAATTAAACCTGCTGGTGAGTTTTATCTGGCGGAAGACTATCACCAGCAGTATCTGGATAAAAAACGGCGTTTAAGTTTGCAGACATGAGGCGATTGAAATCGGGGCGATCGCGCCCTAACACAGCTTGAACACCGATGTAATTGATCTAATTGACGGTAGGAATCAGGAATTAGGAATAAAATTAATATATTTCGATACCAGACTTTTTAATAAATCTGGGAGTAACACTGGGTACGCATCAAAAAATGACTGTGGTTTTGTTAGAGTCGATAGGGGCATTTCTACCCCTACCTCTCTTTCAGAACGGAACGTGAAACTTTCGCTTCATTCCGCTCCTTGATATCTTCATCCTTTTTTAAGGATACAATTCAAAACGGACTGTTATCATAGTTCTTGTTTAGAGAACCGTCATTTTCCGTTTTTGTGTCGTGACAGTGCTTATGCAGAAGTTGGAGATTTTTATACTCATCCTTACCTCCTAGTGTGCGAGGTAGGATATGGTCAACTTCTACAGTGTCTGTAGGTGTAAAGTACAGACCACAGTGGGTACATTTACCTTTTTGTGTCTTAAGCAGTGTTGCCACTCTTGTTGGTGTTTCAGGGTATTCTCCGCGTCTTGAACTCCAATAAATCCAGTTACCGTCGTAAGGTGTTGAGCTACCTTTTACCTTGATGTGCCTTTTAATAAGCGTTGCTCGGTACTGGGTTAGCTCGAAACCTTCTTCTGTGCTGAAACACCAATTTCTGTTGCCTACTGTTCGCCAGTATTTTTCTTTTTTGATGTTACCTTTTCCCCTTCTTCTAGCCCAAGCTCGTAATTTATCGTAAATGAGCCTATCGACTTTGCTAAAGGTTTCATTACTTGTCACTGTAGAGTAATAGTTTGACCATCCCTTAATTATTGGGTTCAGCCGACTAATTAAAGCCGCTTGAGGGGCGGTGTTATGCGTATCTATTACTTCAGCTATCTTGGCTAGATGAGATTTGATTTTAGGCTTTGAAGGGGTGATTAATGTTTTAAAACCTAGTAGAGTTCCGTTTGTACTTTTTGCACTTCGATAGTTACCTACCTTAGGTTGTATATGGAACCCTAAGAACTCAAACCCAACATTTCCATTGTA
Organism: Microcoleus sp. CAWBG506; assembly: GCA_020883125.1. Classification (GTDB taxonomy): domain Bacteria; phylum Cyanobacteriota; class Cyanobacteriia; order Cyanobacteriales; family Microcoleaceae; genus Microcoleus. Next base: position 1,690 of record JAHREW010000008.1, on the reverse strand, counting down.
TTCGTTGAGGGTGTGGGTTAATTTTGTTTTACTTGGTTTTAATTCTAAGTCGAAATCACTTAACCATTCTGCAATTATCTTCTGACAGGCTAGTATCACTTCAATGTCTTTGTGAATAATCACAAAATCATCGGCGTATCGGATTAAACTTAAAGAACCTCGTTTATCTTTTTTATTGATTCCTGAGTATCCTTTTGTTAGCGTTTCCGCGTATTGTTTAACCCGTTCTTCCATCCCATGTAGGGCTATGTTAGCCAATAGCGGGGAAATGACTCCTCCTTGTGGCGTTCCTTCGATGGTAGGAAAAATTTCACCTTGGTCTAATACCCCACTTTTAAGCCACGACTTAATTTGTCTTCGCAGTTGTGGATAGGTATTGATTTTGTCAAGTAATGCTTTGTGATTAATGCGGTCAAAGCATTTGGCAATATCAGCATCCAGCACATATTTGGCTTTGTATCTAATACTGTCAAAGATAGCTCCAATCGCATCGTGACATGACCAACAAGAGTCTAAAACCATAGGAGTTTGGCTCAAAATGAGCTTCCCATTCTGGTTCAAGTGCTGCTTTTACAACTGCTTGTAAGGCTCGGTCGTACATAGTGGGTATACCTAATGGTCTTGACTCATTGGTTCCTGGTTTTGGTATCATTACCCGACGTGTCGGTTGTGATTTACCAGTTACTTTGAGTTGACTTACTAGCTTGATTCGTTGCTTTGGGGTTAGTAATTTAATACCATCCACACCTGCTGTACGTTTGCCAGTATTATCTTGTGTGACCCGTCGTACCGATAAAACCTTATTAGACCATGAATTAATCAAGGTCTTTTGAAGCTTCCGAACTGCTTTAACATCGCCACGCTCACTCGCTTGATAGATACGTTTTTGCAACTTGAATGTCAATCTTTCGGCTTTTCGCCAATTGATTTTATTCCATTCCACCGTCGGGTTGTCCCGCGTTTTAGACTTATTCATTGCTACTAGGTCTCCATCATTGAAGTTACCATGTATCTGTCTGCATATCTCTGTCATTACAGCAGAGCTTTGGCTTCTGATACAATCCCTCTTTCATATATTGTTCGTTAGCTACTTACTGGGTAATTGATTTCCAGAAATATATGAAAGTTACTTCGTTCCGAATACACATTGATTGAGTTTTTAGTGTGATGCTATCCACCGGGTTTATGGGCGGTGCTTATAGGTCGAAATCAAAATCGCCTATGCCCTATCCTTGCCTTTTGGCGGGCGTCTTAATCAGTCTTTACCGTGTTTTACAACGGTTTTATTCTGATTCAGCCGTTAGACCATCTAGGTTAACGGTGGTTCAGACACATCTTTGCTTTCGCTACCCATGAACTCTTGCTCGACAGTTACCAGTTTCGGCTACCAGTAGTCTGCCTTTTATCCCCGCTTTACCTTGTTAGTTGCTAACTATCAAGATAGGGGATATGCTGTTACCGCTGCACTTGCGGACTGGGACTAGGGATACCCCGCACCCAGATGTGTATCCAGTTATTATGACTTCGTAGTCATCCTAGCCATCCCCTAAGTATTGATACTCAGTTGTCGGGTGAGGTTCGAGAATCACTTTTCTCCCCTCCCCTAAGAACCGTGCGTGAGACTTTCGCACTCACACGGCTCAAGCCTTACTTCAAGCGAGATTTAACTTGGGTTTTATGTACCTGCTTA
>JAHREW010000079.1 GCA_020883125.1 Microcoleus sp. CAWBG506 | reverse complement strand
GAAAGGGAATCTGAAATACTTTTCACATTCCCTTTAGCATCATACTCGTAAGAAGTATTATTGCCCCGCGCGTCAGTTCTTTTTGTTACCAACAAATTCTGATTTCGCTCAAAAGTAGGTTTATTTCCCCCTCCATCTTTTGCCGAAACAACTTGCCCGGTTTGGTCGAGAATCTGAGTAATTACGCCACCGCTACCATCAGCATAACTTGCTTCCACCGCACCTAAAGGTTTAGCTACAGGCGCATTTAAAGGATTAATTGTATCCTCTTGTCGGTAAAGTCCCTGCACCTGTACTGGTGCCACTTGCAACTGCGAACCGTCCTTCCGAATTCCCCCTGTTGCCCTACCTGCAAAGTCGTATAAAGTTTGTTCGGAAAATCCCCGCTTGTCTATTTCTTTGGTAATGTGTCGTTGCGCGTCATAACTGAAAGTCCTGGCTTTATTATCCGGGTCAACAATATGCAGCAAATTGCCAGCACCATCGTATTCTAACTTCGTCAACCGTCCGGCTGGGTCTTCTATTTGACTTACTTTTCCGTTGGCATATGTCAACTTGGTAATCAACCCAGCTACGTCGATTATTTGGGACAACTCACCGGATGAATTATAAGTATATTTGGTTTCGTTGCCATTGGCTTCTTTGACTGAAACCAAGCGTTTGTCGGCATTAAAACTGTAAACAGTTTGGTTTTTTAAGGTGCGGCGAAATGTGCCGTCTGTCAGTTTCTCCAATTTGGAGAAGTCCCCTGGAGGAGATACATATCCTCCCCCTGCTGTTGTTGATTTCTCGAATACTAATTCGCTGCCGTCACCGTCTATTAATAATATTGAGGAGTCGGAGTTTTCTACTAATTCTTGCCATCCTGCTATTCCCCAACCGCTACCGAAGGGGCTGTTAATTGTGTTTACTGATATTAATTTGTCTTTGGTGTCGGTTGATGAACCTGCAAATATACTGCCTGTAAATCGGCGGATGCCGCTGTTGATTGTATAGTCGTACTGACCCGAAGGTAAGGCACTCATATCGACTTGCAGGGCGGCATCAATTGTACCTCCATTTTGTGGCATCGACCAGAAATGTTCGCCTCCGGTTAAACTGTATTGGTTGCCGGAATATCCGGGTATTTGATATTTGAATTTGCCCGCATCTACGGTTAATTTAGCAACTAATTTTTGTGCTGTATCGGCGGGTGCGTTATTGTAGCCGAAATGGACGATCGGTCTGGGGTCGGCTCTGAGAGAATCGTAGGTTAGAGTTAAACTACGGCTTTCTCCCATTGATTGATAAGGCACGAGGTTGTGGGTTTCGATGACTGCCCCGGAGTGCATTTCTACCTCAGAAGTTAAGCCGCCTTTGGCTTTGCATTCGTTGCACTTGTCTTTGGGGTTGCGGGGGTCTTGACCCGGATTTCTGGGCGAAGGTGGCGGTGGCGGGGTGAAGAAGTGCCAACTGCTGTTGCGAATGCCGCCGGAAATGGTTTCAATAGTAGTTCCGTCAGTAGTGACTTTCCCCGTGCCCACATTGTCGAAAAACCCAGTTGTCGGGTTAATCGACCACAAATCCATCGTTGTACCTGCTGCGTATCCCGCGCGATTGGGCAAAGACAGGGGTGCCGGAGTGGTAAACACCATATCCCCTGGCTGAATCGTAACTACCAAGTCGGTGTGTAAATTGGGCGGCAGGGCGGCGGGAGTTAATTCTGTGGGGACTTCGGTGATGCTGAGGTTTTCGGTGTAGGGGTTGCCTTCGGCGTCTTTGAGGGAACCTGCTTTGACAAATACGGATGCTTTGGGAATGGCGGCGGTGGTGACGGTAGTGTCGGCGGCTGGGTTGATGGTTTTGCCGTTGGCGGTGTCGATTGGCGGCAGGTAAATCGGACGGGAGATGACGTTGTTAACGTTGGAGTAAACTTGGTGTTCCAACAACAACGGCAGTTTTTCGGCAATGTAGGGGTAGTTGTCTTCGCCTGTAATGCCGTCGCCGTAAATTTGCAGGGTATCTGGCGGCACTAATTCGGGAAGTCCGAGTTCCGCCAAACCGGGAAATTCCAGCCGCAGAATTTCAAAGGAACCGTCGGCTGCTGTGATTGCCCGCAAGTCGCCGAGTCCCACCAACACACCTTCTAAGGGTTGCTGGTTGGTGTTTTGAATTACTCCTGAAATACGGGTGTTGCCGACAGTGGAAGCCGTAACGTTGACTGTGACGGGTTTAGTGGTTTCTAAAACTCCGTCGCTGGCGACTACTGTAAAGTTGTAGGTTCCTATTTCTTCGGGAGTGGGAGAAATTTCTAGGGTGCCGTTGCCGGTGATTTTCCCCGTGGGTAAGGGAGTGGACGATTTGATGGCAAAGCTAATGGGGTCGCTGTCGGGGTCGGTTGCGGTGAGGGGCAGTTTGAATGTCTCTCCGATTTTAACGTTGATGGGAGCAATCGCAGTCAAATTTGGAGCTTGATTGGCGGCACCGACAATGGCGGTAGCGGTGAGGGAAAATTTCTGAAGGTTGGGGTTTTTAATGACTAATTCTACAGCATCTGAAATCGCTCCGGCATCCAATCCTCCCGTCGGAATTGCACCGCGCAAATTGATGTAGGGTTTGCCGCTGCTGTCGGTACCGTCGGGATTTTGCAGGGTTACTCCGGCTGGCAAATCGGGGAAAACTACTGCGACGTTGCGACTGACGGGGCTGCCTGTATTTTGTACCTGTACTGATGCTTTGTAGTTGCCGGTGGCAGGGTCGAACAGTACCTGACTGAAGTTTACTTTTAAATCGGGG
>JAHREW010000078.1 GCA_020883125.1 Microcoleus sp. CAWBG506 | reverse complement strand
TTGGTGAACCCGCCCCTACAAAAACCCGCCCCACCCAAGGATAAATCATCATGTAAATTTTGGCGATGGGATGCAAATTTCAGGTTGATGTAGGCGATCGGGTGGTGTGGGGGCGGGTTTATTTAGATGGTTGGTAATTGTTATGTATTGTTGGTGAACCCGCCCCTACAAAAACCCGCCCCACCCAACTTAATGACCGGCTTAATGGGGCGGCCGCCGGAATTAGCACAAAACTAGGTTCTTTCATACATCCTGTAGGGGCGGGTTTTACCAACCATAATCGCCTGAAACAAACAATCTCGAAAACCCGCCCCCACCCAAGGATAAATCATCATGTAAATTTTGGCGATGGGATGCAAATTTCAGGTTGATGTAGGCGATCGGTGGTGTGGGGGCGGGTTTATTTAGATGGTTGGTAATTGTTATGTATTGTTGGTGAACCCGCCCCTACAAAAACCCGCCCCACCCAAGGATAAATCATCATTGTCTAGCATCCGATAATCCCTTTAATCTTCTCTACAAGCTGTGACACCAATCCCAAGGACATAGCAACAGTCCCTAACTGTGCTGCTATTGCAGCCGCTATGGATTCAAGTGTTGCACCAGTCATAATCATCTGTACGATTGTGGTTGCCAGAAATACCATTGTAACTGCACTAGCTGGAACCAAAACTACTAGCCCTCCGACCATTGCTGTTACTGCGCCAACAATAAGCATAGATTCAATTGGATTAGGGCTGTGGCATAGTGTCGCGAATAAACCTATTGCTGTCAAGTTATTAAATTCTAACAAAGGTAAAAAAATAGTCATTTTGAATGTCCATCCAAAATTATTTATTAAAAATAATAATACCTAGCCTCCAAGTTTAGCAACCCCTAGTTAACTAGCAGCAGGGCGATCGTCGCCCACCCCTCGCGCACGCCATCTAAGAAACCGGGTTTTTACGATTTCTATCGATAGTAACAAAATATCTCAAAAAAATTCGGTTTCTAACTACCCACCCATCAAATACAAAACAACTGCCAACAGCAAAAACTGTCAGCAGTTGTTTCATCTATTCAATGCGGATGGCGAGACTCGAACTCGCAAGGACATAATGCCACACGCACCTCAAGCGTGCGCGTATACCAATTCCGCCACATCCGCTCTTTCCGGCACTCCCTAGGACTTTTAGCGTTACGAGTTAAAGATGCACAGGCTGAGGTTCCTGACTTTTAACTGGCAACTTGCCCTTTTCGACCACCGATTTAAAATCATAGCACCATTATCAGTAAATTGTAAAATAAATTTTTGTTAAGAATTTATGGGAAACCATTATCCAGAAGATACCGAAAGGGATTATTCTACAGAATATATGTGAGTGAATAAGCACCGAAGATGGGGTTCTCGAAAATTTTAATCGCTAATCGCGGAGAAATCGCGCTCCGCATACTACGCACCTGCGAGGAAATGGGGATTGCCACGGTCGCCGTTCACTCCACTGTAGATAAACACGCCTTGCACGTCCAGTTGGCAGACGAAGCCGTTTGCATCGGCCCCCCCACCAGCAGCAAAAGCTATTTAAACATCCCCAACATCATCGCCGCAGCCCTGACGCGCAATGCCGCAGCGATTCACCCTGGCTATGGGTTTCTCGCCGAAAATGCCCGATTTGCGGAAATCTGTGCCGATCATCAAATTACGTTCATTGGTCCTAGTCCTGCTGCGATGCGGGCGATGGGTGACAAATCCACGGCTAAAGAAACTATGCAGCGGGTGAAAGTCCCCACTGTTCCCGGTAGTGAAGGATTGCTGGCCGATGAAAAGGAAGCTTTGTCGATCGCCCGTGAAATAGGCTATCCTGTCATGATCAAAGCCACAGCCGGGGGTGGAGGCCGTGGCATGAGGCTAGTCAGAGAACCATCGGAACTCCCCAAACTATTTAGTGCAGCCCAAGGCGAAGCCGATGCAGCCTTCGGCAACCCCGGACTTTACCTAGAAAAATTCATCGAAAAACCCCGGCACATCGAAATCCAAATCCTCGCCGACAACTACGGTAACGTCATCCACCTCGGCGAAAGAGATTGTTCGATTCAGCGCCGACACCAAAAACTCCTGGAAGAAGCCCCCAGCCCCGCCCTCAGCCAGAAACTGCGAGATCAAATGGGTCACGCCGCCATTGCCGCGGCCAAATCCATCAACTACACGGGTGCAGGAACAGTGGAATTTTTGCTTGACAAATCGGGCAAGTTCTACTTCATGGAAATGAACACCCGGATTCAGGTAGAACATACCGTCACGGAGATGATTACAGGCCTTGACTTGATCGCGGAACAAATTCGGATCGCCCAAGGAGAAAAACTGCAAATCAAGCAAAACCAAGTAATTCTTAACGGTCATGCGATCGAGTGCCGGATCAATGCTGAAGACCCCGATCGCAACTTCCGACCCCATCCGGGCAGAATCACCGGCTTTTTGCCTCCCGGCGGCCCTGGCGTGCGGATGGACTCTCACGTTTACACCGATTATGAAATACCGGCTTACTACGATTCTTTAATTGGTAAATTGATAGTCTGGGGGCGCGATCGACCTTCAGCCATTCGCAGGATGAAACGAGCCCTGCGGGAATGTGCGATTACAGGTGTTCCCACCACCCTCAGTTTCCACCAAAAAATCCTCGATAGCCCGGAATTTCTCAGGGGCGAAGTTTACACCAATTTCGTCGAACAATTCATGGGCCAAAACAGTTAGTAGTCATTAGTCATTAGTCATTAGTTAGTAGTCATTAGTCATTAGTCATTAGTCATTAGTCATTAGTCATTAGTCATTAGTCATTAGTCATTAGTCATTAGTCATTAGTCATTAGTCATTAGTCATTAGTCATTAGTCATTAGTCATTAGTCATTAGTC
>JAHREW010000077.1 GCA_020883125.1 Microcoleus sp. CAWBG506 | reverse complement strand
TCAGCAGTCATTAGTCAGCAGTCATTAGTCAGCAGTCATTAGTCAGCAGTCATTAGTCAGCAGTCATTAGTCAGCAGTCATTAGTCAGCAGTCATTAGTCAGCAGTCATTAGTCAGCAGTCATTAGTAATTGGCAACCAATGACTAATAACCAATGACTAATAACTAATAACCAATGACTAATGACTAAAATTACTTGGCATCAGCCTTCATTTTTTCACCTTTGGCGATCGCCTCGCTAATGTCGCCCACCAAATAGAAAGCTTGTTCTGGTAAATCATCAAGCTCACCAGCAAGAATCATCTGGAAGCCCTTGATAGTATCTGCCAGCTTGACATACTTACCAGGAGAACCTGTAAACACTTCCGCGACAAAGAACGGCTGCGATAAGAACCGTTCAATTTTGCGAGCGCGAGACACGGTTAAGCGGTCATCTTCCGACAGCTCATCCAAGCCCAAAATTGCAATAATGTCTTGCAATTCCTTGTAGCGTTGCAGAGTCGATTGCACTTGGCGAGCCACACCATAGTGCTCTTCACCCACGACGCTAACTTGCAACATCGTAGACGTAGAATCCAATGGGTCAACCGCAGGATAAATACCCTTGGCAGCCAAACCACGAGAGAGTACAGTTGTAGCGTCCAAGTGAGCAAAAGTTGTAGCTGGTGCGGGGTCAGTCAAGTCATCCGCAGGCACGTAAACAGCTTGCACCGAAGTAATCGAACCTTCGGTAGTGGAAGTAATCCGCTCTTGCAAGTCACCCATATCCGTACCGAGAGTCGGCTGATATCCCACAGCAGAAGGCATCCGACCCAACAGAGCCGATACCTCAGAACCCGCTTGTACAAAGCGGAAGATATTGTCGATAAACAGCAGCACGTCTTGTTTGCTGACATCGCGGAAGTATTCGGCCATCGCTAGAGCAGAAAGGCCCACGCGCATCCGAGCACCAGGCGGCTCGTTCATTTGACCGTAAACCAGAGCAATTTTTGATTTGCTGCGGTCTTCTTCGTTAATAACCCCCGACTCGATCATTTCCTTGTAGAGGTCATTACCTTCGCGGGTGCGCTCGCCCACACCACCAAACACGGATACACCACCGTGAGCCTTGGCAATGTTGTTCACCAGTTCCATCATGATGACGGTTTTGCCTACGCCGGCGCCACCGAACAAGCCGATTTTGCCTCCACGGCGATAAGGTGCCAGGAGGTCAATCACTTTGATTCCAGTTTCAAACACCGAAGGTTTGGTTTCCAGTTCGGTGAAAGCTGGGGGGTTGCGGTGGATGGGCATACTTTCGGAAGTATTGACCGGGCCAAGGTTGTCTACGGGTTCGCCGATGACATTAAAAATCCGGCCTAGTGTGGGAAGACCAACGGGAACTTGGATAGATTCTCCGGTGTCTACCACTTCCATGCCACGCACCAAACCGTCGGTGGTACTCATGGAAACCGCACGCACTTGACTGTCTCCGAGCAGTTGCTGAACTTCACAGGTAACGGAAACCTCTTGACCTGCTTCGTTTTTCCCGGAGATTGTGAGAGCGTTATAGATTTGCGGCAGTTTGCCGCCGGGGAATTTGACGTCTACGACCGGCCCAATGATTTGGGTGATGTAGCCTACGTTGGTTTTTGTTGCGGTGGATACCATGAATAGTGCCTTTGTTAGGATTCTATTTTTCCGATATTGGAAAAACTCTTAACATTTAGAAATGCTATTCATCAGATTACCACTGAACAGACTCACTATTTAGATTTATACCGGGCTACTTAAAAGTCATTTTTTCGCTGGCTGGTAATGTTTTTTTTTGGATCGCGCCGCGCCCAAAGCCCCGATCCCCAAAATCGTACCCAACAATGACATGGGTTCGGGGACTGCCTGAGCTGTGACGCTGAATTGTTGAAAGTCTGCCTCACTGGGTCCTTGGCCGTCATCAAAGGAAATTTTGGTTCCTTCAGCCAGTTGTGCCAATGTCACAGATTGAAACTGCTCTGGGCCCTTGCCAGCATTGACGCTGCTGAAGGGTTCTGTAGAGTTGTAGTTGAGACTAAAATTCCCAAATACGGCTTGTTGACACCCAATTGTCAGACAATCTGTTCTACCGAACTTGCTTTGGGCGGCAAACCAGAGGCTGCTGTTCATAAATGTGCTGCTGGAGACGTATTGCTCGAATTGTTTGCCACTGCCGGTGTCACTCCACAGTAGCAGGGCATAAATTTGATCCTTAAGAAATGTGAAGGTTTGGCTGATGGCTCCATTGTCGGAAGTGACAGCGTTGCCGAAGCTGCCTTGCCAGTTATTGGCCGGGCCGTTATCTGAGGGTTTAGTTTCGCTAAACAGACTGGATATATTGCTGTAGCCTGTGTTGTTCGGCAGGGATTGAGCTACCCACAAGCTGGATTTGTATGCTCCCTGAGAGCGATCGAAGGTAAAGCTAATATTTGTATCTTCATCGAATTGGATGCCACTGGTGCCAAACATAAAAGCTGAGGCTGGGGTACAGATACTCAGAACCACTGTTGTTGCTAAACTAGCGACGACAGTAAACGATGTTTTTTTTACTAAGGTTAAGGCAGTCATAACCCTGATTCCTCCACAAAATTAATGTACTAAGGCTGAGAATGCTTGCTGCAAGCTAGATTCGATTAGGCTTGGTGTGTCCTGCTAGATGATTGAGGACGATCGCGTGGGCTTCGGAACTTAATCTACAGATCGGTATCAGCTATCAGTGTCTTTGAGTAAAAGACTGGCTATTACTCTAAGAATTTTCACTTACACCAGACTGCCACACTTGAATCTCTACCAGCAAGTTTTGCAGCTACTCTATATCTCCAAAATACAACATTTATTTCGGTTGCCAACAGTCTCAAATTGACTACAACTCTTGCCGATATTAGGTTTTGCCAGTTATAATTGTGTTTATGGGGCGAGTTTGTTAATTTTTGGTAAAGTTAATCGGAAAAATATAAAGTTTGTACTGAGGACCGAGGACTGAGGACTGAGGATCGAGGACTAATGACTAATGACTAATGACTACTGACTACTGACTACTGACTACTGACTACTGACTACTGACTACTGACTACTGACTACTGACTACTGACTACTGACTACTGACTACTGACTACTGACTACTGACTACTGACTACTGACTAC
>JAHREW010000076.1 GCA_020883125.1 Microcoleus sp. CAWBG506 | reverse complement strand
GCAATTGCAGCAACAGGAATCTTGGCAACAACAGTTGACAGAACGGGAAAACTCGATCGCCCAATTGCATTCTCAACTAGCAGAAAAGCAAAATCTCGAACAACAGTTGCAACAACAGTTGACAGAACGAGAAAACTCCCTCAACTCCTTGCATTCTCAATTAGCAGCAGCCAAGCAAAATCTGGAACAGCAATTGCAGCAACAGGAATCTTGGCAACAACAGTTGACAGAACGGGAAAACTCGATCGCCCAATTGCATTCTCAACTAGCAGAAAAGCAAAATCTCGAACAACAGTTGCAACAACAGTTGACAGAACGAGAAAACTCCCTCAACTCCTTGCATTCTCAATTAGCAGCAGCCAAGCAAAGTTGGGAACAGCAATTAGCCGAAACAGTACCAAAGTCAAGTTACGAAAGTTTACTTGCTCAGTTATCGGAACGAGAAACCTCCATCCAGCACTTCCAACTTCAACTAACCAAGTTGCAAGCTTTGGAAAATCAATTGAGTCAAAGTTTGGCCAAACAGCGAAATTATGATGCTTTGCAGCAGCAGTCTCAAGAACAGATAAGAACCATCAAAGGTTTACGAGAACAGCTAGCCCAACAGCAACCTGTAGCTGGCATTGGAGAAGCTTATCTCAACAAGTGGCGTCGTCCATAATTTTGATTTAGCAAAAAAAATTATCGCGCGATCGCGTTGTCTGGGCCCGGACCTATTTGTTTAACAAATCCGGGAGCGGACGCCGATCGCGTTTTACGTTTTTTTGCCAAATATGAGCATAATATTAAGAAATATTACAATAAATCAATTATGGTCAGCGATCGCACCCCTGTTGGCAAATCCCGCGTCACAGTCATCGGAGCCGGAATCGGCGGGCTCACAGCAGCAGCCCTACTAGCTCGCCGAGGATACAAAGTGCTAGTCTTAGACCAGGCGATCGTCCCTGGCGGATGCGCTTCCACCTTCAAACGCAAAGGCTTTACCTTCGATGTCGGCGCCACCCAAGTCGCAGGATTAGAACCCGGAGGAATTCACCACCGCATATTCTCCGAATTAAACATCCAACTCCCAGCCGCCACACCCTGCGATCCAGCCTGTGCAGTATTTTTACCAGGAGAAAGCACACCCATTAGCGTCTGGCGAGAACCCCAAAAATGGCAACAAGAAAGACAAAAACAGTTTCCCGGAAGCGAACCATTTTGGCAATTATTATCTACATTATTCCAAGCTAGCTGGAAATTTCAAGGACGCGATCCTGTTTTACCACCCAGAAACTTCTGGGATTTCTGGCAATTAACTAAAGCTGTTCGCCCCGATACTTTGATTACCTTACCTTTCACTTTCATGACAGTAGGAGATGCTTTGCGCCTTTGCGGATTGGGCGACAATTTGCGTCTGAAAACTTTTCTCGATTTGCAATTAAAATTGTATTCTCAAGTAGACACGGAAGAAACAGCCCTACTCTACGCAGCCACAGCTTTAGGAGTCTCCCAAGAACCACAAGGATTGTATCATCTACAAGGGAGTATGCAGGTATTGAGCGATCGACTCGTAGAAGCGATCGAACGAGACGGTGGCAAAGTCCTACTCCGTCACACAGTTGAAAGTATTATCACAGCCAACGGCAAAGCTACGGGTACAACCATTCGCAATCAAAAAACTGGCGAAATCTGGACAGAAACCGCCGATGATATTGTCGCCAACGTCACCGCCCAAAATCTCGTAAAATTGTTAGAAACAACTTCAAATATCTCACAAAAAATAGCCGAATTATCGGATAAAAAACTTACCGAATCTTCCGAACATCCCTTGCCATATCAAATGAAAGGCTACAAACATCGAGTCGATAAATTGCCACCAGCATCCGGCGCTTTTGTCATCTATTTAGGAGTAAAAGCAAGCGCAATTCCGCCAAACTGTCCGCCTCACCTTCAGTTTCTTTATGACTACGAAGGCGAGATAGGAGAGAATAATTCCTTGTTTGTTTCTGTCAGCCATCCGGGAGATGGTAGAGCTCCAACCGGAATGGCCACGGTGATTGCTTCCTCCTTTACCGATACTCGAATGTGGTGGAATTGTGCAGATTATGAAGCTTTGAAGCAAAAATATACTACCGGCGCGATCGCCCGTTTGAGCGAATATTTCAATTTAACACCAGAGGCGATCGTCCATCAAGAATCAGCTACACCCCGCAGCTTTGCGCGTTATACAGCCAGAGATAGAGGCGTTGTAGGGGGCATCGGCCAGCGAATACCCACCTTCGGACCCTTCGGCTTTGCCAATCGTACACCGATTCAAAACCTCTGGCTAGTCGGCGACTCCACCCATCCCGGAGAAGGAACCGCCGGCGTCTCATATTCTGCTTTAACAGTCGTGCGCCAAATGAACGCAGAATTTTAACTCTATTAATGACAATGACAAAACCTGTAATTGCTTTTTTCAGCAGTCTCCTGAGCATCCTCATACTATCTGGTGTTTTCAATATAGTTTCGCCCCAGCCAGCAGCAGCTCAATCGACAACAATCTTGATTGCGGCGGCTGCGAGTTTGCAGAATACGTTAGAGGAAATCGATCCCATATTTGAAAAAGCTCATGCTGGTATCGCAGTCAACTATAACTTTGCAGCATCAGGTGCATTGCATCAGCAAATTCAACAAGGCGCACCAGTCGATGTCTTTATTTCTGCTGCAACTTTGCAGATGGATACACTACAAAATGAAAATCTGATTGTGAACGATACCCGTCGCAATCTATTGACCAATAATCTAGTTTTAATCGTGCCTAATAACTCCACTCTGGGACTAACCAGCTTTCGCCAGTTAACCAACTCTAATGTTAAAAGAGTAGCCGTCGGCGAGTCCCGCAGTGTTCCCGCTGGACGGTATGCCGCAGAATTATTCAGTAAATTGGGAATCAGCGAGCAAGTGCGATCGAAGTTTGTTTACGGTAACTCAGTTCGCAGCGTCTTAGGCGCAGTAGAAAGCGGTAACGCAGATGCAGGCGTTGTTTACCTGACAGATGCCAAAATTTCCAATCAAGTCAAGCAAGTAGCAACAGCACCCAACAACTTACACTCACCCATTGTTTATCCCATCGCGGTAATTAAAGCAAGTCGCAATCAACAGTCTGCCCGTGCTTACGTTGAATTTTTAAGGAACAGACAAGCTCAAAATATCTTCAAGAAATACGGATTTGAAATAGCTAAATGAGGCGGGTAGGCATTGTTGGCACTACCCCTACAAAACGATGATTTGTCTGAGAATGAAACAGCCATGCTTAAGAAGGGGGAACAAGAACTTACTCAAAGTCCCCCTTAAGAAGGGGGATGCGAGGGGGATCTAGACTAGGGTAAAAACGGGATTTATCAAGGATTTTAGTCTTAAGTTGACACCAATGCTTCCTTCTTCCTTCTTCCTTCTTCCTTCTTCCTTCTTCCTTCTTCCTTCTTCCTTCTTCCTTCTTCCTTCTTCCTTCTTCCTTCTTCCTTCTTCCTTCTTCCTTCTTCCTTCTTCCTTCTTCCTTCTT
>JAHREW010000075.1 GCA_020883125.1 Microcoleus sp. CAWBG506 | reverse complement strand
AAGATGCGATCGAACATTCTCAACCTGCTGTAGAGACAGAAGATGCGATCGAACATTCTCAAGCTGAACCAATTGTACCAACACAATCTGTTAGAGATACAGAAGATGCGATCGAACATTCTCAACCAGTTTTAGCAACAGAAGATGCGATCGAACATTCTCAAGCTGAACCAATTGTACCAACACAATCTGTTAGAGATACAGAAGATGCGCTCGAACATTCTCAACCTACTGTAGAGACACCAGAATCCATCCCCCATTCTGAATCTGAACCAGTTGTAGAAATAGAATCTGTTATAGAGACAAAAAAATCTAGTTCAAATCCTCAATCTGAATCGAAACCAGTTGTCACAAATCGACAACTTAAAAAAAAGCAACAACCCCCTAGGGATGCTTCACCCGAACAACCACCACTTACCAAAAAACGACAAATAGAAAAAAAACAAAAACCCGATCGCGACAGCGAAACACCCCCCGCTAGCGACACAGAATAAACCCATTCCCAATTCCCCATTCCCAATGTTAATAATGATTAGTAATATTGTCGCGATTTACCGCAAGGAACTACAAAGCTACTTTGCATCACCATTAGCTTATGCCATCGCCGCCGTTTTTTGGTTAATTACGGGGTACTTTTTAATAGCGATCCTCCTCGCCCCCGACGGATTAATTCCCCAAGTAACCCAGCGAGATCAAATGGGAGTTACCGAACCTCCCATTGATGTCGCTTACGAATTCCTGCAACTATTTCTGCGAATCATGGGTTCCCTTTCATTGTTCGTATTACCCGCACTCTCCATGGGACTTTATGCAGAAGAACGCAAACGAGGCACCTTAGAACTATTAGCCACATCACCCTTAACCAACTGGGCTGTTGCTACGGGCAAACTCCTCGGCGTTTTAACATTTTATACCACAATGTTGCTGCCCCTGCTCTTTTGCGAGGCGATCGCCCTCAGTTCCTCAACCCCTCCCGTACCCCCCGCCGTTCTCCTCCTAGGACACGGCGGCTTAATCTTGCTAGCAGCCGGAGTATTGTCCCTAGGAATGTTTATTTCCTCCCTCACAGACAGCACAATTTTATCAGCCATTCTCACCTTCACTCTAGTATTATTTCTCTGGGTGATCGATGCAGCAGCAGTCGGCATCGGTGGGCCCTTCGGAGCAGCATTAGGACAACTTTCGCTGCTAACACATTACACCAATCTTGTCAAGGGAGTTTTCGATACCAGTAGTTTAATCATGTTTGCCACATACATTATTTTAGGAGTATTTCTCACCGCCCAATCCATCGATGCCTTGCGCTATCAGCGTTCTTGAAAAAAAACAAAACAGCCAGGAAACATAGGATTGCCAGAATTTAAAACAGGCACCATTTCCCCAAGTAATATAGTTAGTTGAAGGTTATTTTTTTCCGAGTTCATTCTACCAATTACCTCAAGCCATGAAATTCATCAATCCCAAAATCGACTTAGCATTCAAAAAAATATTCGGGGCCACCGAAAACAAAAACATTCTGATTAATTTTTTAAACGCAATTCTCTATGAAGCACAGCCAGTCATCGAAGATTTAGACATCATCCACCCCCAGGAAGGAGTCGAAACCTTGGGAGTCAAAGACACCTACCTAGATATCAAAGCTAAAATTAACGACGACAAAATCGCTCTCATCGAACTTCAACTACTCCACTTATCCTCCTTCGGAAACAGATTTTTGTACAATGGTGGCAAAACATACAGCCGGGAATTAACAGGAGAAGAACGCAACGAAAGACTAAAAACAGTAATATCTTTAAAAATTGCCGACTTTGAAATGTTTGCAAATCAAACAGACGTCATTTCACGATTTGTCTTCAAACAAAAAGAACAAAAAACAGACGATCCAGATACTGAAATAGAGTTAGTATTTGTCGAAATGCCAAAATTCAACAAACAGTGGTCCGAATTAAAAACAGCCGCAGACCAATGGATATACTTCATAAAAAACAGCAGCATCCTCGACAGAATACCAGAAGATATAAATACAAACAGCGAAGTTTATAAAGCTTTTGAATTAGCCATAGAGGAAAATTTTGATGGGCAAGAATTAAAAGCATTAGAAAATCAGGAAATGTGGATTCAAAACCTACAGGGTGCAATAAATGTGGCAAGAGAAGATGCGACAAAAAATGCTCAACTCTCGTTGATTTTGCGCCAAATAGTGAAGCGTTTAGGAACCATTGATGCCGAAACAGAAAACCGCATTCGTCAATTATCCCTAGAAGATTTAGAAAAGTTAGGAGATGCTGTGCTTGACTTCAAAAATATGTCGGATTTAACAGATTGGTTGCCTACTTATTCAGGATAAAATAACATTCTTCAATATCAATTTTATGAAAACAAAAAAAAGCAATTTCAAATATATTTTTTGGATAGGTCCCCTCCTGATAGCAGCGGGATTAACAGCAGCCTTTGTCTCCGCAGCCTGGGAACCCCTGACAGTTGGTCTGGTTATTAGCGGAACAGTGACGATCGCACTATGGCTGCTATATTTAACTTACGAACAAGGCTTTTGGGGACGGCGTTCTACTCAAGCCAGCACCAACGCCCTGATTTCCACCTTAGCAGTCTTCCTAATTCTCGGAGTAATTAACTTCATAGCCTTTCGCTACCCAACCCGCATCGACTTAACCGAAAGCAAGCAATTTACCCTCGCGCCCCAGACTCAACAAATATTGCAAAATCTGCAAAAACCAGTCAAAGTTTGGGTATTTGACCCAACCCAAAACCCCCAAACCAAAGAATTGCTACAAACCTATAAACGTCAGGGAGGCAAAAATTTTGAATACGAGTTTGTTGACCCCCTCGGCCAACCGGGAAAAGCGAGGGAATTTAGCATTTCTACCATCGGAGAACTTTACCTGCAATCAGGGGACAGAAAACAGTTGCTGCAAAAAGGTGGTACTACTTTTGGTAGTGACCCAAATCAAGGGCTTTCTGAAATCAAACTTACCAATGGCTTAGAAGAAATACTCAGCACTCGCATTCCTACAGTTTACTTTTTACAAGGTAAAGGAGAACGCCAGCCAAAAGAAGGTCAAGGTGGAATTCAGCAAGCTGAAAAAGCCCTGAAAGACAAATACTATAACACCAAAACGCTAAACTTGGCAGAAAGCAAACAAATACCAGAAGATGCAGATGCTTTAGTAATTGCAGGTCCAGACAAACCATTTTTAGATACAGAAATTAAAGCACTTAAAGCTTATCTCGATCGCGGTGGCAGTTTATTTTTAATGGTAGACCCGGCAATTAATACCGGATTGGACAAATTTTTGCAAGAATGGGGCGTAAAATTAGACAGTCGTTTGGCTATCGATGCTTCCGGGACAGGCCAAAGATTCGGCCTGGGCCCGACGGTTCCTACAGTCCGACGTTACGGCCAACATCCCATTACTCAAAGTTTCGCCACTGGTATTTCATTTTATCCTTTTGCCCGTCCTTTGGAAGTCCAAGCCGTAGAAGGAATCGACGAAAAACCGCTGATTTGGACCAGTCAGGAAAGTTGGGCCGAAAGTGATTTGACAACCCGGAAATTGCAATTCGATCCCAAGACCGATCGACAAGGCCCGCTATTATTAGGTGTAGCTTTAGTGCGATCGGAAATTGCTACAACTCCATCCAACCCTTCACCAACCACATCCCCATCCCCAACCACATCCCCATCACCAACCACATCCCCATCCCCAACCACATCCCCATCACCAACCACATCCCCATCACCAACCACATCCCCATCACCAACCACATCCCCATCCCCGCCGCGCTTCCCGGTGGGCACACAAAGAACTTATTTCTGAAAGATAAGGACGGCGCTTTCTTTTTGGTCTGTGCATTGGGGCAAACGCAAGTACGCCTCAATCAGCTGCACAAGACCTTGGGCTGT
>JAHREW010000074.1 GCA_020883125.1 Microcoleus sp. CAWBG506 | reverse complement strand
TTTTCGAGGTTAGCAATTTTTGGCAATTATTGTTGGTAAAACCCGCCCCTACCTTTCCTTGTTTATTTCCCGTCCAGTCGAGGGGCGGGTTTTCGAGGTTAGCAATTTTTGGCAATTATTGTTGGTAAAACCCGCCCCTACCTTTCCTTGTTTATTTCCCGTCCAGTCGAGGGGCGGGTTTTCGAGGTTAGCAATTTTTGGCAATTATTGTTGGTAAAACCCGCCCCTACCTTTCCTTGTTTATTTCCCGTCCAATCTCGGTACGCCCTCCAAAAAAGGGCCGCTTAACATTAACTCAGTCATTCTATCTAATTTGCCACTTACTTTCAATTTTTTATCTGTTTGAAAGCGCTCAATGTCTGCTTTCAAATTGCTGCTATTATATCCCAACTTACTCAAATAATCAATAGCTTGTTTGTCGTTTAACAAGATATCCGCAGGACGAAAAAGTGGCACGTATTGCTGCCGCCAAATCTGGGCAAAGGTTGCTCTGTCTAAATAGAAAAATCTGCCCCGCGCCGGATCGGCAATGGTAGCAATATTATGATTAATTCCCAATAAAGCGACGGCGTGGGGAAGTTTCCGATGGCCGTCAAATAGCCAAACTGCTAATACTCCGGGGCGATTAATTTGCTGTATTTGCTCCCAACTTGGAGTTAGTTCAATTCCTTGCATTCCTAAAGCTCTTGCTGCTATAATTAACTGGGGCATGGAAGTTCCCAAACGACTGGTTCCTGCCAAACGCGCTACACTAGATTCGGTCGCATCCATTCCCCATCGTCTCAATACTGTTGCTAGCGCCGCTGGAGCACAACTGCTGTTCGATGTTTGGCGAAATACGCCGTTGGGCTGCAAATTGTTAACTAAATCAGCGTAAATTGGTGCAAGAAAATAGGATTCAGCACCTGTAAATCCGCCTAATCCCAAGCAGCCAATTAAGATTACTGCAATTACTTGCGATCGCGCTGTCTGCCAGCTTATACTCAAGCCAATACCACAGACTCCCATCAACATTACTCGCAACAAAGTCCAAGTAACTCGCATCCCGTTCCCGCGCCACTCGATCGGCAAAGCTGGCATTTGTGGCAGATTTAGAGCCAGTAGCAGCAAGCCAATATAAAAACCCAAAAACAGCAGGGCGATCGCATTTCTGCCCTTAAATAAGTCATTAGCCGTTACTCCCGATCGAACTAACACCTTTCCGAACCTGATTCCCCAGACTAACAGCACCGAACCCAGCACCAGCGTCACAAGTATTTCCATAAGTTCAGAATTTGGTCTCTTAACTAGGTTTTAACACGTTTGGCGATCGACTTGCACCCAAATATATTGAAACAGACTGACATATCCCTTGTAATTCTAAGTCACAACCCGTTAAAGTAAATAACAAACAATTAAGTCGCTCAATATATTCACGCTCTAGACGATCGCAAATTTTATTAAGCATACCCACTAAACAGCGATAAAAGCTCGCCAGACAAGCAAATATTCACCAAAAAACTATGCCAGCAACAGCCGCCAACGATGTATACATAACAGAGCAATATTGGCACTACCTAGAAATATCAAATGTTGCAACTATATTAGAAACAAACATAGACAAAGGTGTAGAATCGAGCGAAGCTGCCATTCGCCAACAAAAATTCGGACCCAACGAAGTAACATTTAAAGCAGGGAAACCGGCCTGGTTAAAATTTATCCTGCAATTTAACCAACCAATGCTAATTATCTTGCTGAGTGCAGGTTTAATCAAAGCAATGATTGGAGAATGGCTCAACGCCAGCATAATTTTGGGTGTCACCACTACCAATGCTATGATTAGTTTGATCCAAGCAGCAGGAGCCGAGAAAAAAATCGATGCCCTAGCTAAAGCTGTCACCACAGAAGCTACAGTGATTCGGGGTGGCAAAAAATTAAGAATTCCCTCAAAAGAACTGGTTGTTGGCGACTTAGTAACCTTGACTTCCGGTGACAAAGTACCGGCAGACTTGCGCTTAATTAAAGTTCGTGACTTGCAAATAGACGAATCGGCACTTACAGAGGAATCTGTTGCTGTCGAGAAAGAATTAGGACTATCTGGAGACTTGGTGCTACCAAAAGAAACACCCCTTGCAGAACGGGATAACATGGCTTATGCCGGAAGTTTTGTAACTTTTGGGCAAGGTAGCGGCATCGTAATTGCGATCGCCAATAAAACCGAAACAGGCAAAATTTCCCAACTATTAGATAGACAAATCGATCTCACCACGCCCTTAACTCGCAAATTCAACGAATTCATTCAAAACTGGCTGTTATTTGTGTTGGGAATGGCAACCTTGACCTTTGCTGTTAGATTGGGCCGACCAGTCCCAGCCGGAGTTTCAGCCTTTAAGGAAGCAGTCGAACCCGCAGTCGCGCTGATTGTCGGTGCAATTCCCCAAGGCTTACCCGCCGTCATCAGCGTTACCCTAGCCGTCGGCGTTTCCCGGATGGCATCTCGCCACGCGATCGTCCGCAAATTGCCCACTGTAGAGACCATAGGTGGCGCTACAGTGGTCTGTTCCGACAAAACCGGAACTTTGACAGAAAACCAGATGACGGTGCAAGAAATCTATTCTGGTGGCCAATCCTACTTGGTTACGGGTACGGGATACAGCCCCGAAGGGGAAATTCAACTCAACAAACTCCCAATTAATGTTAGTTACTCTCCTACTTTGCAAGAATGTTTGCAAGCCGGAATGATTTGCAACGACTCTCACTTGGAATTTAAAAATGATGATTGGATTGCGATTGGCTCTGCAACAGAAGGAGCGTTAATTACTGTTGCCAAAAAAGCTGATTTTAGTCAGCAAGTTTTGTCCAAGTCAATGCCACGGCTGGATTCAATTCCCTTTGAATCTCAGTTTCAATACATGGCAACTTTGCACAAAACTTCCACAGGCAAAGTTTTGTACGCCAAAGGTTCCGTAGAATCCATTCTGAGCCGCTGCGGTTCCAGTCTCGATACTCAAGGAAATCCGGCCGAAGTCGATCGCGAACAAATTTACCATCAAGTCGATGAAATGGCAAAGCAAGGCTTGCGCGTCTTGGCTTTAGCGAAAAAGTCCGTACCCGAAAGCCAAAATTCCGTCGATCGCGCTGATTTGGAATCTGGGCTAATTTTCTTGGGAATCCAAGGTATGATTAACCCGCCCAGGGCTGAGGCGATCGCGGCCGTCCAAGCTTGTCAAACGGCTGGAATCCAAGTCAAAATGATTACCGGCGATCACATTGCGACAGCTAAGGCGATCGCCCGTCGCATGGGATTGGGCAAAACCAAGCACCACAGGGAACTCGTAGCCTACACCGGCGCTCAACTCGCCGAAATGAGCAAAAACGAACTCGCCGAATCTGTAGAAGCTGGTTCAGTTTTTGCCCGCGTCGCCCCAGAACAAAAGCTCCGCCTGGTAGAAGCTTTGCAGCAAAAAGGCGAAATTGTGGCGATGACGGGAGACGGTGTTAACGATGCGCCCGCCCTGAAACAAGCTGATATCGGGATTGCGATGGGTAGTGGTACGGAGGTTTCCAAAGAAGCCGCCGACATGATTTTGACAGATGATAACTTTGCGTCGATCGAATGTGCGATCGAAGAAGGGCGATCGGTTTACAAAAATTTGCTCAAAGCAATTAGCTTCATTCTCCCAGTCAACGGCGGGGAGTCGATGACAATTTTGCTCAGCACGCTCCTCGGTCGAGAATTGCCGATTTTGTCGCTACAAATTCTCTGGCTGAATATGCTCAACTCGATCACGATGACTGTACCGCTGGCTTTTGAGCCGAAGTCTATCGGGGTGATGAAACAACAACCGCGATCGGCAAACGAACCTTTACTGACTCCCAATCGGATCAAGCGAATCATCGCTATTTCTCTTTACAACTGGACTGTGATTTTCGGAATGTTTGAATGGGTGCGTCAAGCGGATTGGGGAACTATGGAACTCGCCCGCACGATGGCTATTCAAGCTTTGGTAATGGGGAGAATTTTTTACCTATTGAGCCTCAGCCAGTTGTTGCCTTCTTTGATTGCTAAATTCAGCGGTTCTAAGGAAGAAGTTAGCGGTGCTCCCGCCCTCGCTGTGGGAATTGTCCTGGCAATGATTTTGCAGATTGTCTTTGCTAATTCTCCGTTTATCAATCAAATATTTGAGACGGCTCCGATGAATCTGGATCAATGGTTGATTTGTTTCGGTGTAGCGCTACCGATGATCGGTGTTGCTCTCTCTGTCAACCGCTTTGACCCACCCAACTAATCGAATTTGTAGGTACTGCCACCGGGTGTTCAGAAACCGGGTTTCTTCAAGAAACCTGGTTTCTCTGTACCTCATATCAATTCCGGTTGCACTACATAGACCTCTTCCAAAATTCATTTTAATAGACCTCTTGCAAAAATCCTTTTAATCGAATTTTGTAACAGGCAAGATGCCTGTTCCACAAGAAAAAATGTTTTTTGTGGAACGGGCCGAAGAGCCCGTCACCGAGGACACGGCATTGTCACCGAGGACAGGGCAGTGCCGTCTCCCTACCCCAAAATAATCATGTAGGGACACCGCACGTGCAGTCTCCTGATTAAAGAGGACACGGCAGTGCCGTCTCCCTACCCCAAAATAATCATGTAGGGACACCGCACGTGCAGTCTCCTGATTAAAGAGGACAGGGCACTGCCGTCTCCCTACC
>JAHREW010000073.1 GCA_020883125.1 Microcoleus sp. CAWBG506 | reverse complement strand
AGCAACTGCCAAGGCGATTAGGGCAGATTTTGTAGGGGCGGGTTCACCGATATCTTTCATCGGTATAGACAAATTCTATAAACCCGCCCCCACCCCACGACTTAACCACCCTGGCGGTTGCTATAGAAGGAACAAGCTTTGGGGATCTCAGCATCATTCAGGAATTTCATAAGTCCTGTAATCTTTTCTCAATGAGTGAAGTTTTCATTTGTTGACATACTCACCGCCCGTCACAAGTGCGGTGATTCTTGACGCTTCATAGACTGGTGCAACCGAGGTCGTCTTACCCTGTCTCTGCGCCCGTTTTAAGTCGTGGCAATGCCCTATCCCGACTTTTTGTATATTTCTGGCGGCATTTAAATCTCTGTCCTGCTGAGTACCGCAATTGAGGCAAATCAACTCTCGAATAGAGAGGTCTAATTTTCCCCACTTAAACCCGCAATCAGCGCACACTTGGCTAGTTGGTTCCCAACGGCTAATTACTCTAAACTCCCTACCCAATTTCTCAGATTTGCCCTCACACAGCACCCTAAATTCATACCATCCTTGCTGACTAATAGCCCTTGCAAGTTTGCGGTTTTTGACCATTGCCGACACGTTCAAATCTTCCAAAATAATTACTTGGTTATCGTTAACTATTTTGGTTGATAGTTTGTGCAAAAAATCTTGGCGAGTGTCGGCAATCTGGTTGTGCAACTTGGCTATCTGAATCCGAGTTTTATGCCGACGATTGGAATCTTTGACCTGGCGGGCTAGCTTTTTTTGAAGTCGGCGAATCTTGCGGTCTAGTTGCTTGTAATTTGGACTTTGGGCTGATGTCCCGTCGCTCATTACTGCAAAGGTTTTAATACCTAAATCGATGCCGATGCTGTGGTTTTTGGCTTCGACAATTTCGGAATTAATTTCTACAACAAAGCTGAGGAAATAGCGGTTTGCGCAGTCCTTGATTACCGTGACTGAACTTGGCTCTGATGGCAATTATCTAGACAAAATCGGCTTAACAATACCAATTTTTGCTAAATAGACCCCATCTCCTTTGATTGAAAAGCCTCCAATTCTAAAGCGCGCTGATTGGCTATTTGTTCTTTTTTTGAACTTAGGATAACCAACCTTACGACCTTTCCTCTTACCTGAGCCGGAGCTAAAAAAGTTCTTAAAAGCTACCTCTAGGTCGTTTACAGACTGTTGCAGTGGAATATTTGATACCTCCCCTAGCCAAGCTCTTGCTTCAGTCTTTTTTGCCTGGGTTATGACGATTTTTTGAATTTCTGTTGAACTTGGTTTTTTTTCAGACTGTTTGCAAAGCGCAAGAGCATCATTCCAGACAACCCGAACGCAACCAAACAATTGAGCTAGGCTCTGTTTTTGTTAGTTGGTTGGATAGAATCTGTATTGATACCTTGCTTTCATTTTTGCTAGCTATTTACTTGCTTTATTATACTACACTTGCTGGTAGAATCAGGAAAATCAAAGCCGTCCTATAAGGACGGGGCTTGTATCCCATTTTGTTTGTCACTAGATGGCGACTTAAAAAATTATCACAAAATGCCATAAATTTATGAGAGAGAATTCCCTTCAAAAATGAGTTCTGAGTTTCGGATTCCGAGTTTAGTAAAAAACTCAAACCTCAAAACTCAAAACTCAAAATTCTTCCAGACTAATAACCGATCGAAACAGTCGATCGCCTGACACAATGAAGTAGACCTGAGACTATCAATTACCGACCCCGGCGAGGCACCATCGTCTCGATATTGATATTAGCTAGAGGAACACGTTGTGGAGGAGTAGCAGGCGTTGGCATATTGCGAGCCATACCCAGGTAATTTGCCGGATCTCCAGCTCTGAGCTGCTTCTCTTGAGGCACAAAACGGCGTACAGAGCTCTGCCAAATGATTTGTGGGAAGCCAAGCTGCGAGCGGTGGTACTCACCGTAGCGAGGAGTCTTCAAGTTAAAGGGTGTCTCCCCTGCAACTCGCTGAGGCAAGATGCGACGCTGCTGATAAGGCACTGTATCGTAGCCGAACTTATTGAGGTACTCATCGCTATTGAGCAAGTCGTCAATAAAGCCTTGAGGCCCTTTATTAGCTACCACGATCGACCAAGCAATCTTTTCGCGATCGCTGTAAACATCCCGGCCCAAAATGCGCTGAACGCACATTTCGACAAAGCGGTAGTTGCTGTTAGTTTGATAATTCCGTTCCAAGAAAGGGGACGAAGTAGCCAAACCGCGAATAAAATCCCGCACTGTAATTTGGCCGAACTTGAGTTGCGACTCCAAAGACTTTTGGCGGTTACTCTTAAGGATTTGGTGTTCGCTGTAAATCTGGCGATATCCAGCCCAAATCAAATTTTCCATGTCCCCGGACGAGAGCACATTTTCGGTTGTGAAAATTCTGGGCTGCTCGTCGCCTCCGACTTCATAACCAGCTACGCGCTGGTTTTGGCTCTTAGGAGCGTAGTTTAACAAAGGAAGCGCCACGTTATAATCTCCGTTATCTCAAATTTCAGAAATAGCTGACACTGCGATCGGCCAGCGTAATGCTACAACTAGCCAACATACAGATTAGGGGATTCTCGTGGTCTAGATCTGATTTTCCTGAATTTTTGCAACAATCTGTAACATTTTTTGACGGTAGAATGCCACATTACCAGCCCAGAGCTGAGTAAAACTTGTTAGTGACTACTGGTTCCTCTGCTGCTGGCTTCGCGGCCTCGGCATCGGGTTCCACGCGAACTTCTGTACAAAAAGTGGAAGTGCTGAAACCGCCAAAGCGCTTTACCGTACTTGTCCGCATCCGCACATTGGGACCTGCGAACCAGAAACGCTCGATCGAACTCATAGTCTCGTATTCGGTAATCAGCAGCAGCCCATCCTCATCATCCATCTCAAAACGACCAGCCACCGGCACAATTTCCGCATAGCCACGTTCCCGCAACATCAAACCTTGGCGCGGATTTTCAGGATCGGGGACGATCGCGAACACCGTAGAGCCTTTATGATTCTCATCATCCTTATCCCACGCCATGGAGCCGTGCCAAGTCACAAAAGCGCCTCCGGCCGCCCGACTGGGGTCAATGGAGTGCATCTGACAAATCTCGGCTACTCGCGTGTCATCGGCACCAAGGGCCGTCACCTCAATATTGGAATCCCCAATCTCCGTTTGGCGGAAAGGGAGGTGGTGAGTGCTGCGCTGCGATCGCCACTTCCCTGCACTGCTGTGAAAAAACTCCATTGCATCCATCATAAATAGCTCCTTTGGCTTAGTCTTCCCGGTTTGTACGTTTTTTTATGATAAAGCTCCCCCCACTTAGATGTACTTTTGTCGCACAAATTAGTTGCAAAATGTGCACCTTGGACAGATTGTCAAGTGAATGTTATGATAGTTTACAATGTAGGAACAAAAGAAATCCAGCGAAACGTGATTTCGATATATCTGATTTCGATTTATCTCATGTAGCAAAGTGGAGGAGCGATTTATGGATATGCCTATAAGTCTGAGCATGGAACAGCAGTTCAAACTGCAAGTGTTGCGAGAACAAGTCAAAACCTTAAGTCAAAATGAAGCTCAGGAATATCTACTAGAGGTGATGCGGCAAAATATGGTCAAAGAAAACCTATTAAAGTTTTGGATGAAGAAAGGCTGATGGAGTTGGCTCAAACAGAAGTCGGGAATTTGCCACAGGATTCCCACCAAGGCGTGTCAACAATCGCCTGAAAGCCTTGATAAATCTCGTTTTTACCTGAGTCCAGATCCCCCTCGCATCCCCACCCCCCCCCTGCCCCCCCAAGGGGGGATGGGGGAAGGGGGAAGGGGGACTTTGAGCGATTCCAGTCCCCCCCTTATTAAGGGGGGCTAGGGGGGATCTAGCCTTGATAGTTAAACAGCAGATGTCTCATATTTAACTTTTGACAACTTGTCGCATTTGTTCCCAGTGCGATCGATATTGTGCGATCGCCACATCCCCAAAAGGCAGTAGAAACTCGCTGCGATCCAGAATCTTGGCATCGGGTAATAGTACAGGATTAGTCCGAACCTCCGCAGGCAAATTCTCCGGTTTCATCCCCACAACGATCGGCGAACTAGCCTTACTCAGCAAAGATAATTGAGGCGCAACAGAAGGTTGCCAACAAAAATTAATCCATTTTGCTACTAAGGGTACTGGATTTCCCGACGCTGGTTCTACCCACAAATCTGTCCAAAGTGCAGTTCCAGCAAGGGGAACTACTACGGCTAGATCTTTTTGAGTTACCAACAGCGGTAGGATGTCTGCTGATGAACCAACGGCTAACCAAGTATCACCTAAAATCAAAGGTTGCAGGTAAGCATCGGAACTATAAAATTTAACTTGCTGATGTAATTTTGCAAGTTCTGTTTTCAGGTTAGAAACTTTATCTAACTCCTGGGTATTGTAGGATTTGCCTAACTTTTTTAAAGTTAAACCAATGACTTCTCTGGCATTGTTTGGTAGAGAAAGGCGATCGCGCAAATCCTCACGCCAGAGGTCTTTCCAATCTGTAGGAGTCCATTCCAAAGCCTTAAATTTGTCAGTGCGGTAGGCAATTACAGTGCTTCCCCACCGATAAGGTGTGGCCCAAATTTTACCTTTAGGGTCTAACAGACCCTGATTATTTCGTCTTACCAGTGTTCGCCATCTTTCGGGGATTTGTGGCCAGTTAGAAAATTTCTGGGGATCGATCGGTCTAATTAATTCTTGCCTAATTGCCAAAGTCAGCCAGTAATCTCCCAGCATCACTAAGTCAGCTTGATTTTTGGTTTGGGGACTCCGTTTCCAGTCTTGCAATAGGGCGAACAATTCTGTTAATTGCGTTGACTGCGTTACCTGCAAAACTGAAGAGGGCTTTGAATCCAAGCTAAACTTGCTGACGAGTTGGGCCGGAATCGCATTTTTGAGCGATCGAATTTTGAGACTAGGCTTCGACTCACACCCGGCCACCAATTGACTTAAAGTTAGGGTAGCAGTCCCCAATAGCAAAGACCTTCGTTTCACTTTTGAATGCGCTTTTCTAAATATTTACCGATGGTTTTGTGTTGTGTGTCCCTAGAAATAATCTTTGGTCGAATCCGGTACGGGGAGGCGATTTGTGTTATTTCTTCCTCAAACACAGAGCCATTGTACTCGGTTTTTCCACACAAAGTTGGAGCCTGGGCTGCTGAAAATTCTCTTTTCCAGGGCGTAATCGTCCCCAAGCCCCTGTCGCCCTCTAGCGGCGATCGCAAAAGTGAGGTATAGCAGCCCAGAGGCAATTTACTTTTACGAAGGGGAACACCAGCAAGTGACGCCAGGGATAGATTGATATTAAATCCTCTCTTTATCTGAATTATTCATCTCTGTATTCTCGGACTCTGTGTCAAGAGTGTTCTAGAAAGGTTAAATCACCTGACGATGCAAGGGTCAACAATATGACGATCTGGTCGATCGCATACCATATTTTTTATTGGGCAACGGATGAATATGGGGCAGACACCCAATGGATGAAGGTCAACTAAAATTTTAAATTGAGGAACAAATACCTATAATTTTTGCTGAAGTGTCTCGCCTCAATCTACTCTCATAATTTATACCACAAGAGTTGGCTGAAAAATTAAATAATTTGGTGATAAATCACATTTATGTAATGATTTGCCTAATATATAGACATATAAGTTAACATACACTGGATTACTTTATGGAAGCGCTTCGTCAACAAGTTTCACTATTGACTAAAAAAGTCAATGACCTCTACAAACTCATAGAAAATCTCAATGAAACTATATTGGAGTCAGCTAACCATACTAAGCTGGCCCAGCAACAGAACAACCAGCGATCGAGCATCGAAGGCAGTGAGGGGATATCTCCCTATCCAGGCTACAGGAGTCTCGACGCGATGCTCGATCACAAAGACATCCTATTGGATGACAGTTACTTTGACAAGAATTCTCAAAACCTCGAAAAAGAACTGACAACCGATATTCAAATCCAGCGCCTAACCGCCCAGCTAACAGCAGCTTACAATCGGATTGCAGCCCTGGAGGACCAGTTGCTGTCAAAAAGAATACACTCAAAAAAATAGACAAGTGTCAATCAAAAACTATTTGACATACTCCCCGGCTGTCAAGGCACGGGGATTCTAATTGCTGGTTCATCGAAGTCCACTTGCTGCATCAAATTGCTTCTCAGCAGTAGAGGCGGTCTTCTCCCCAGCCTTTCCGCCTTCCG
>JAHREW010000072.1 GCA_020883125.1 Microcoleus sp. CAWBG506 | reverse complement strand
GCTCATGTGCGCTTGCAGAGTATTCGTTGGAAGCACTGCCGCGCGGTTCACCGCTTTGATGGTTACAGTTATGCCTCTTTGTCCACCAATGTTGAGTTTTTAAACGATTAGAGGCGTACCGATCGCCAATTCATATTTATATTACTTGACCTTAATAATTTAACTACTTAATTACCAAAGCTTTACCTTTTAATAACCTTTTAAGAGTATGATGACCACCATCTCCCTATAGATTGGGTGTTACCTGGTCAATTATCAGCGGGCAATGTTTTATGAAATTAACACCACCCCTTAAAAAAGACCAGGCATCACAAGCCTGGACGCAGGCAGACAGCGCGGCCCCGGCAACTGCTCTACGGCTTTATTCCTTGCACGAGCAAGTAGCAAAGGTCGAGCGCGCATCTGTTGGATGGACTGGCAAAGGATGTAAAACCATTGAAATGCCGATCGCATAAAGTGCGAACAGCGGGAAGAGCGCCTCAGCTACTGAACAAGGCACCTCCCACCAGTCACAAACAAACACACATCCAACACTGATTTTTATGTCTTCTGCTGAATTAAGCGAAAGTCCTTCCAGGTCTACCGTTAGACAAGCGGGTAGGATCTTGTTACTCGAAGGTGAAGACCTATTGCGGGAAATGCTAGCTTTAGCCCTTCAAGAACAGGGCTATGAGGTGGTGGTTACTAGCGACGGGCGCAACGCTCTCCCTTCTATCCAAGGTGGATCGTCATACCACGGTGACTCATCCTTTAACCTGTTAATTATGGATTCAATTAACGGTTTAGATCTGTGTCGAATGTTACGACATCAAGGAAATCCCGTACCTATTTTGATTGTTGGTGCCAGGGGAAGTGCAAATAATTGCGCTTTTTACTTGGAAGCCGGCTCCGATGACTACCTAACCAAACCTTTTGGAATGCGAGAGTTTATCGCTCGCTGTCGAGCACTGATGCGGCGGCAACGCCTCGGTCAGTTGCCACAACCAGTCATGCTCCAATACAAGAACATAACTGTTTATCCTGAAGAATGTCGAGTGCTAGTTCGCGGTGTAGAAGTAAAATTTTCTCCCAAACAATTTCGTTTGTTAGAACTATTTATGAGTTATCCCCGTCGAGTTTGGTCTCGCGATCAGTTGCTGGAAAAAATTTGGGGACAAGATTTTATCGGAGACAGCAAAACAGTGGATGTCCACATCCGCTGGCTGCGAGAAAAATTGGAAATAGACCCCAGTCAACCGGAATATATCATTACAGTGCGCGGGTTTGGCTATCGATTTGGCTGAATTATAAAATTAATCAGAAGGTGCTATATTAGCCATTGAATTAACTTAGGGACACAATTTTGTTGTGTCCTTATTTTTGAGCTTGTGTTAGAAAAGATTAAACAACATACCAAGTATTCCTGTTTGCTGATTCAGTTGCTGAGGGTAGTCTAAAGACTTGCTTCCTTCTACTGTTACACAAATCTGCCAATAACCTCTCGTTAAACTCTGCTTTACCTATGACTATCAAGCGTCGCGAATTCCTACTTTTATTAGGTGCAAGTGCTGGTAGTATCGCACTCAATTCTTGCCAACAGAAAGCTTTCATGCCCTTCGGAAATCCTGTTAGTGCTACGAACACATCTGCCAACATTGAAGCAGGCATAAACTTTAAACCTCTTAAAGGGCCAATGCCTCTCTCAGGTAGCAGCAGCGTAGCACAAACCGGACAATTAATCGAAATTAGTACCGCGTCATCACAACAGCAAATCCAAGGTTACAGCACCTATGAAGTCCCAGACGACCTGCTACTCCCCGAAGATTTTATTTACGATATTATCGCTGCTTGGGGAGACAAAGTAGGCGATTCTCGCTTCGGCTATAACAATGACTATCTCTCCTTTGTTGAAACCAGCAAAGATGAAGGATTTTTGACTGTTAATTTTGAATACATTAGTGCCAAGCCTTGGATTCAAACCTATCAAAAAGTCATTGGTAAATCCCTCCCTTTTGCTGAGATAGAAACTGCACTCAAACCTGCGGGAAAAGATGGAATTAATGCTTTTTCTTTAGCTGACAAAGAGCCAAATAAAAAGATGGTTAAGGAGGTAAGCACAGAAGCTTTAATTGATTTAGGTATAGGAGTCATATCCATTCGCCGCAATCCTGTTGGCAAATGGGAGCGGACTAATTCTAAAGCCGATCGCCGAATTACTGGTATTTCTGGTTTAACAGACGGACGGTACCTGACAGCAACAGGCCCGGCTGTAGCTGTGTTCAACAAAAAAGGTCAAGGCTATCAGGACAAATTGGGTGACAAAATTATTGGCACTTTTGCTAACTGTGCGGGCGGTACGACACCCTGGGGAACAGTTTTTAGTGCTGAAGAAAATATCCAAAATTTAGTACCGGAACCTGTATTTGCCGATGGTACATCTTTTGAACCAGGTCAGAAAAAATTCTACATTGATGCCGAAGAAATGGGCGGTTTGGGTAATGTCTTCGGGTTGGCGGGGAACAAATACGGCTGGATGGTGGAATTAGACCCGGCTAATCCGAATGATTATGGAACCAAGCATACTTGGTTGGGAAGATACCGCCACGAAGCGCTGGGAATTCGAGTTGTAGTGGGCAAATCTTTAGCATTTTACTCTGGGTGCGATCGCCGCAGCGGTCATCTCTACAAGTTCGTCAGCAAAAATGCGGTCAAAAACCCCAAAGACAAAGCTAATTCCCAACTATTGACAGAGGGAATGCTTTATGCTGCTAAGTTTAATGCTGACGGTACGGGTAGCTGGATTGCACTCAAAGCTGACACTCCTGTTAATCCAGATTTGCCTAGCATTCATGCAGGGGGAATCATTAATTTACCGAAGCGACCACAAGGCGGTTTTTTAAAAGTTGAAAAAGATGCCGATGTCGTTGCTTTTAAACAGAAGTTTAAGACTTTAGGCGACCTTTATCAAGGGAATGCTCTGGAAAAACAAGGTGCAATTTTAATTGACGCTCATTATGCCGCAAGTGCTGCTGGTGCTACTTGCACAGCTCGCCCTGAAGATACGGAAATTGCTCCTGATGGTTCTCTTTATATTACTTTTACTTCCGGTTCGGGAAGCGATACTGATGGTGGTCCAGATTTGCGAATTTTTCAAGGTAAAGATGGTAAAGCTTACGAATACGGCTGGATTATGCGTTTGATGGAAGATGGTAACGAACCATCTGCAATGAGTTTCCAGTGGAAAATGTTTGCGACTGGTGGTGAACCTGCTGAGGGCGGGTTGGGTTTTGCTAATCCAGATAATTTGATGATTGACAAGAGTGGTAATATCTGGATGGTGAATGATATGTCTTCTGATAAACTTAATTCTGCTGTTCCTGCGGGTCGAGTTGGTAAGGATGGAAAGCCGATTAGTCAATCTAATTTGCGCGGTTTGTACGGCAATAATGCGATTTGGTTTTTGCCTGCTTCTGGTCCGAAGATGGGGGAGGCTTTCTTATTTGGAATTGGGCCGATGGAGTGCGAAACTACTGGGCCGTTTTTTACTGAAGATGAAAAGACTTTATTTCTTTCTATTCAGCATCCGGGAGAGATGAATGGAAGTCGCCTAGATCTGGCTTTTGAGAGCCGTGAGTTGGCGATAAAAACTACTGATGGTCAGGAGTTTATGCAAACTCGTAAAGTGCCTATTGGTTCTAATTGGCCCTTGAATAAACCTAATGATCCGCCTAAACCTGCGGTGGTGGCGATTCGTCGCGTGGATTTGCGATCGCTCACCTAAGATTACGCTTCAGGCTGACGAGTGTCAAATATTTCCAAAAATGATGCTGGGGTAGGCATCCAGTCTGCCCTTTACAGGATTTCCTGAATCAGTCTCTTAGTCTGAAGTTCCCCCAGTAGAAAGATATCTGAGTTGGGAGTTACGCAGCCCGATCGATTTTTACACTATTTGTGGAGAAGTGCGCGCTGCGCGCCCTACAGATAGTGTCTGTGCGTCTAGGACTGCGATTGCTGTTTATCGTCCACGATCCAATTTGGGTGAAGGGTAAGAACCATTAATCATTAGTGAAGCGGTTGCTAAGACACTGTTCGCGCTTTGTACAATCAAATTTCACTTTTTGTGCAATTCGATCGCAAGTTATACCATAATTTTTAACCGATATACAATTTTTAACTATAAAAGCAATAATCTTACATCTCACAATTTATGTTCACAATTCTTAACTTATTGTTTTGAATAAATAAAACCCAGAGCAGTATAGAATCTGCGACAGAGAAAAAAAGAGATTACATTTACAGGATGTAGCGCATCGATAGCTAGTGTCAGTTTCGCCACAAACGGAGCTGCATTGAGCTGCGCTTTGTCTGTGGTAAATTTTTACTTCCCAGTTAAATTTTTGTTTTCGATTTTGGTTAACTGCTAAAAGGGTGCGAGGAAATATGAAGAATTTTCAAGACGTTTTATTGTCAGTGCAAAAGCCATTTGAAATTAATTCAGAATTAACGGTAACCAGTCCATTAATATCAGGAAAATCACTAAATTCAGGCAGTATTGCCGACACTTCCAACAGCATTCTCGTCCCATTTTCACAAGCATCCACTATCAATTTTTTCACATCACAAAAAGTTGACGATGGCAAAAGTTTTGAACAATTCTTAACACAACCGCAACTCTTGGGTGCAGCCCCAAATGCCTTGCCCTCAAACTTAGCAAGCAGCAATATCTTAACCGGTAGCGAAGGCGACATCTTAACCGGTGGAAAAAAATTAGAAACACCAGCGAACCGCATCAGTTTTAGCCAAATTCCTGACGCATCCACCATCGAAAGGCAGGCAAAAAGCAGTAGCTTACCACTTGGGGTTTTTCAAGTCGGTGCCAGCGGACAAGTCAGTGCAGACTACCTGTTTGACGGGGGATTATACGAAGGAGAACTGGCTATTTTCAGCCTTTCTGGGATGGAAAACTTAATTCCCGGTTCAGAAGCCTTCATTTTAGAGGCATCCCGCAGAGCACTCACCAATTCCACGTTAGGTTACGTTGTCATCAGCGACTCAACCGAAGGCGCAAAATTCAGCGGCTCAATGGCAGGAGAATATGATTGGGGTTCGGGGCCCTACACCGGCCTCAAAACCTTCACCATGACCCCCGATGACACCTTCGCGGTCATGCTGATTCCCAACGGCACAGTACAAGGATCTTACACCAACCAATGGCTGTGGGAACTATTCCCCGAACACCGTCCTGTATTCTCCATTCACCCAACTAATTCCAACAACAGCGACTACCAACTAGAAATCGCCGACGTTACAGGTTCGGGCAACACCATAGCAATTGAAGACTTGCCTGCGGCTCAAGCAGACCGCGACTACAACGATATCATCGTCAGCTTTATCGGTGCCACCGGCAACGCCCCCCAATCGACACCGTCATTAACCCAGCTCAAGAATGGCGCACCACCCCTCTGGGACAGCAAATTATCAACTACGCTAACAGCCTAGTTCTCAACGATACAATACCGCCCGCGATCGCAGCCGCCCTAACTAACGACACCGGAACATCAAACAGCGATCGCATCACCTCCAATCCTACCATCAGTGGCACCATCACCGACGACAGCAACATAGCCAGCTTCCGCGCCGGTTTCGACGACACCCCCGTCGCTGAATTCGCCAACATCACCCCCCTCCTCAACAGCAACGGCAGCTTCACCCTCAGCCGCACCCAACTCGAAACCATCAACCGCAACCCCCTCAGAGATGGCATCCAGACTCTCCGCCTCATAGCCGCCGACTCCGCCGGCAACACATCCAACACCTTCAGCCTCAGCTTCACCCTGGACACCGCCACACCCCAAACCGCCCTGTTAACTCCAATTCCCGGAGGCAACCACAGCAACACGGCCAGACTCATCGGCACGACAACTGACACCGGCACAAATCTGTCCAACCTGCAATACTCGGTCGATGGTGGCAGCCTCAATACCCTGAATGCAGACACCAACGGCAAGTTCGACCAAACGCCTCTTCCCTCCCCACTAGCCACCGGCAGCCACACCACAGTTCTAGAAGCAACAGATACCGCCGGCAACCAAACATCTCAGAACATCAACTTCCAAGTCACCAACAACTTCACCATCGCCCCCCCAGAAACAACAGGTTGGGCAGCAACATCAACAGACACCGTACTCCTGGCAGAACGCAACAGCAAACTCGTCCAAGCCGTAGTACCCATACAGCTAGGACAAACCACAGGTAGTCGCACCCTGCGGTTCCAACTCAAAGCCGACTTCGACAAAACAGATACAACTTCAGCAATTGAAGATTTATTCCAAATTTACCTCGTTTCTTCAAGCGACTCCAACCAAACCCTACTGGATGGGGGAACGCCCGGAACACCGCTATTTTCCCTGGCTGGCGGCAAAGCCGAATTCCTACCCGGACGGGTGCGTTACACTGGCGATATCGTAGAAATCGATTTAAGCAGTTTGAAAAACAGCAGCAGCGGCAACTTGCTGTTCAGATTGATTGACAGCGACACCGATACCGGCACTACCGTAGGAGTCAAAAACCTTACCAACACCGTCGATGAAGAAGGTACCGCCAGTCCGGTTTTTGTCGCAGCGCAAAACAAAGTAGCCAGCGGTGGCAGCCTCGATACCAGTAACCTGACAGCAGCCCCCGATTTAAAAGTAAACTTCAGTCAGGTACTGTTCGACCCTGCCACCGGCAACTACAAAGCATCAGTACAGGTACAAAATACAGGCAGCCCCGTCAGTCGCAACGTCGCAGTAGTTTTCCCCG
>JAHREW010000071.1 GCA_020883125.1 Microcoleus sp. CAWBG506 | reverse complement strand
TCGGGGAAAACTACTGCGACGTTGCGACTGACGGGGCTGCCTGTATTTTGTACCTGTACTGATGCTTTGTAGTTGCCGGTGGCAGGGTCGAACAGTACCTGACTGAAGTTTACTTTTAAATCGGGGGTTGCTGTCAGGTTTTCACTCAATATCGCTCCCCATCACTCAATATTAATAGGCGGTGGAACTCCCCAAAGTTTGACAGTAGTGTCTTTACTTCCACTAGCAAGTGTTTGTCCGTCGGGACTAAAAGCAACAGAGTAAACAATACGGTGATGATAGATCGAATTGTTGGAAGAAGCATCAAAAGAAGCGATCGCTTTTCCTGCGTTCACTTCCCACATACCAATAACGCGAGAACCGGAATATCCACCCCCACCAGCAAGGATTTGCCCGTCGGGACTAATTACCAGCGAGACTACTTCCGCATCTGTATGAATTGTGTAAATTACTTCTTGTGTCAGTAAATTCCACAATTTTATAGTTCTGTCTCCTTCGTGACTGCTGAAAAGCATTTGTCCGTTTGGATGGAAGCAAACAGCAAAAACAAAACCGGATTCAAAATCCCAAGTACGAATTTCTTCACCTGTATTTAAGTCCCATAATTTGATAGTGCGATCGGCACTGCCACTTGCTAAAATCTTGCCATCTGGACTGATCGCCAAAGATAAAATAGAGAAACTATGACTGATAAGAGTGCGAATTTCTTGCCCACTTGTTATATCCCATAATTTGATAGTGCGATCGGCACTGCCACTTGCTAAAATTTGTCCGTTAGGGCTAATTACTACAGAAAGTACCGACCTACTATGACCGGAAAGTGTGTGGATTTCTTGATACGTGTCAAGGTTCCACAGTTTGATAGTAGCATCAGCACTGCCACTAGCTAGAACTTGCCCATCTGAACTGATTGCTACTGAAATAACCGCATCCGTATGTCCTGTAAGGGTGCGAATTTCCTGACAAGTTCTCAAATCCCACAGCTTGATGGTAGCGTCAGCACTGCCGCTAGCTAAAATTTGTCCGCCGGGACTAAAAGCAATAGAATAAACTGAACCAGAATGGTTTCTCAACGTTCTCAAATATCTAAAGAAAGCATAAGGATTTTTGTCCCGCAATGCTTGTTCCATCTCATTATCCTCTATCTCAGACCTTCTTGGAGGCTCATCGGGAAGTGTATCTGTAAGTACGGGTGGCAGATGCAAATGCTCGAAGTCTTCAGCAATAAAGCGTTTAGTTCGAGGATAACAGGCTTTTAATTGACTTGTAAATTCCTCATACTCTTGCCAAGCTTGTTCCATTTGAAAATGGAGAATAGATTGCATCAGATTTCTTCTAGCTTCCCGTAAAGATTGTAGTATTTGTTGAGATTCAGCACTGATTTCTTGCGGAGCAGGAATAGATGGCATAAAATTTTCTTCCCAAAATTGCAGTAAATCTTTTGGGGTTTTTTGAGAGTCTGTGCTGAATTCTGGCGCGTTTAAAGTGTTATTATATGCTAAATATTCGCGAACCGATTGCAGGAATTCTTGCCAAACTTCTTGAAATTCCGCATCTGGATCGGGAAAAGATTCAACAGTAAAATCCTCACAACTATTCGACTGTTTATTTACATCCGCGTCACTTCTAAAAATTGGTTCCACGAACGCCATCAAAGCCAGAAGTTGTTCATCATCATAATTTGTCGAGCGACAAATTTGACGAAACTGGACATCACCCAGGCGATCGTGCAAACGTTTGATGGCTTTAAAACTAACAATTCCCTGACGGCTGTAATCGTCTCGAAAGTTTTTTATGTAAAGTAATAAAGCTTCTACCAAGTTACCCTGTTGTTCAGAGGTACGCGCCATTTTGAAAACTACTCCCGCAGCAATATTTTGTTGCCATATCAGTGCGGAATCTCTTTCTGATTGGATTAAGGGAGTCACTTCTGTAGGTGATTCATTGCTAGCTTTAGAAGTTATTTTTCTAGGTCCGAACCTAGTAAAAGTGTGGTAAAGTTCCTGCGGTTGCGGGTGCATCCATTCTGGTAAAACTTCATAAGCTTTCATTCCCAAACAGAAATCGCAGACAAATTCAAAAAAACTTCGACCAATTTTGTAAACTTCACCCTCAAAACCTTCCCATCTTCCCAAGTAGATGTCGTAACTTTTATCTAATTCACTGTAGGTTCTCAAATCCCAAAAAACATGGTCAGTATAATAATTTTCTGCAAAAACAAAACTATGACTGAGCAGGTCATTAATTAAGTTAACATCATAATTGTCAGAATTATTGGCGACAAAATTATTGAACTCCTCCTTTAAGTTTAACATTCCTAGTTGCGACTTGATATTAGGACATTCAATCCGCATATATTCACCTAACATTCCCTCGCCCCAAATTTGGCAAAATTCTTGGTAATCAGCCGGAAAAACTATACCTGTTTCTGATTCAAAAGTAAAAAATTGATGTTCATTCCAGATCTCTTGCCATTCATCAACTGCAATCGTTTCCAATTGTACAAGGAGATGTTGCCATTTGTGTTTCCATTTCATAGTTAGATCCTGCCTTGTCAAATAGTGCCAACAAGCGAAGCATATGATGTTTACTTCTACGTCTAACAATAAAGTTTTATAAATCTCTTCTAGGGATGTTATTGGGAACAGTTTTTTGTTCTACAGTACCATCTGTAAAACTTGCGACTGCAAAAACTCCTGTTGGTCGTAAAGGAAATTGTTCTTCTCGGTTTCGATACGATAAATTTACAGAGTACCTAAGTTCTATAGGTGGACAAACTGGAGAATTGCTTTTTGCGTTCAGCAAACCTACAATCTTGCTTTCAAAGCTACCCCAGTTGTAACCTAAACCATCTTTATTTTGGTTGATACTAGCATCCTGAGCAAAGAAATTGTTTGGATCTTTATTAGAACCCCCCAATTGCCTACCAACAATATGTCCTCTATTATCTTGTTTATATCCTCTCATACTTTTAACCTGTTGTGGCTTAACACGAATTGACTTATCAGGTATATCATTAGTGTGAACAATTACAGCTATTGTGAAGTCAGAAATTATATGCACACTTGGGTCGTTATCGCGTAGATCTTTTATATCATTTGTAAATTTGTTCTGACCTTTATCAGAATACTCAATCTCACGAGTCTGAGCAATAACCTGCCCATATAAACCCAAAGGATCAACAAGGTATGTTGGACGGTTCCCAACATACCGATAAAGATTAGCATCCCCACCACCAAACCCAACAGAATCCTCCCCAATAAACCGTCCTATCCCCGGATTATAATACCGACTTCGATAATAATACAACCCAGTCTCAGCATCAAACTCCCGCCCCGTAAAGCCATACCGACTCCCAAACGCACTATTACTCTGAGACACAACCCCACCAAACGCATCATACCTCACATGATTCGCCACACTCCCACTATTATCCACCAAATCCCTAACCGTCCCCAACTGGTCAGTCAAAGCCCACAAAACACCCCCCTGAGCACTCTCCTGCGCCAAAACTTGGTCAACACCAGTCCCATGAAAATACCGCTTGTCCAAAACAGGCTGACTCGACCCATTCGCAGTAAAATCAAACAGCACGTTATCCCTGTCATAAACAAATCGAGTCTCATTACTTCCAACTTTTTTACCAATCCGCCGATTCTGAGAATCGTACTTAAACCCGACATTTTGCACTGCATTCCCCGCCGCATCCTTATCAAAAACCCCAGCCAACCGATTGCGATAATCCCACTCATACTCCGTCACCTTATTACTCGAAATCTCAGTCCGACGAATCAGATTCCCCTCATCATCGTAAGCATAATTATACTTACCATCCGAATTCAACCGATTATTAGTTCCCGTCTGATATCCCGAACTATTACGATTCCCATTCGCATCGTAACTAAAACCTTCATCCGGCTTATTACTATTAGAATGGTTAGCAACAGTCAACTGATTGTTCTTGTCATAAGTGTAATTAGTTACCCCATCAACATCCGTAATCTTCGTAATCCGATTCCCATTGTCGTAATCGAAGTCATAAGAAACCCCACTTCCGTGACTCAGAATATCCAAACGATTCTTAGCATCGTAAGTGTAAGTAGTTCCCCTCACCAACTGACTACCGCTCAAATCCGAATAACGATTCACCGACTTGATTTGACCGATATCATCGTAACCAAAATCCACCCGCTTCGATGCCACACCGTTACCGCTTTGAGTAATCCGACTTACCCGGTTTAGGGTGTCATAACTATAAGCAGTATTCCCCTTAGCTGCGCCATTAATTGTATCCTTGACAGACAACAGATTATCTTCGTCATCGTAGGTGTAGTTTAACAGAACATTCGGTACACCAGGAGTCCCCGTATTGTCAACTCCAATTTGCCGCCCTTTCGGATCGTAACTAAACTGATAAGTGGAATCAGGGTCTTTAACAGAAGTTAACTGACTTGCTGCATCGTAAGTAGAGGTAATGGTGCGAATCGGAGTGTTAGTAGCATTCAGCCAATTTTCTGCCGTCTCTCGATTTAGGGCATCGTATGTAAAGGAACGGGTGCGATTATTTCTGTCAGTAATTTGAGTGCGATTGCCAACTTTATCGTATTCAAAGGAACGAGTTTTATTGAGTTGGTTGGTTTCTGATTTTAACCGATTTCTGGCATCGTAAACAAATTGAGTCGTATTGTTTACCGGGTCTTTGATAGATGTGACGTTGCCGAGATCATCGTATTCAGTGGTTGTAGTTCCCGATGGATTCAAAGCATCAATGACGCTAGTCTGCCGATTTCTGGCATCGTAAACGTACTGCGTCTTGTTAGTATTCCCATCAATTTCAGCAGTAACATTTCCAACTTTATCGTACTCAGTTTTGCTCGTACTAGCAATAGTAGATTTTGCCCCTTTAGTAACATCCGTCCGCCTTCCCAACGAGTCATACTTATACTCAGTCCGGTTGTTATTCGCATCGATTTGAGCTACCATTTGATTCCCAGCATCATATTCAAACCGAGTAATTTTCTGATTAGCATCAACCTCTCGAATCAACCTTCCCCGTGCATCATAAACCTTAGAAGTCCGATTCCCCTTAGCATCAACATTCGCCGTCTGATTGTTATCCGCATCATACCGCATCTTCGACACAGTACCGTCAGGATTCACCGTTTCAATTAACCGATTCCGACCATCATACCGATACTCAGTTTTCCTTCCCAACGGGTCAAGCATCCACACCTGATTCCCATTCTTATCATACTCGTAACTCGTCACCGGAGAACTCAACGGCCCGCTACCATCCGGGTCAGCCGCCGTCACCTTAACGAGCTGATTCATGATATTGTACTCAGACTCGCTACGGTTCCCATTTTCATCAATAACCGCCGTCTGATTTCCATCACCATCATACTCAAACTGCTGCGTTGCTTCGTCAACAGTCCCCTTAGCAAACGTCGTCTTCTTCAACAGATTCATCGCATCATATTCATACTCAGTGCGGATGCCATTTTCATCAATTACTGCCTTTTGATTCCCCGCAGCATCGTATTCAAACTGCTGCACCGCTTCATCAACAGTCCCCTTAGCAACAGTAATCTTAACCAACTGGTCTTGAGCATTATAATCGTAATCTGTCACCCGTCCGTTGGGGTCAGTTTCAATGTCAATTAGATTCTTGTTTGTGTAAGTATAGGTAGTAACAACATCATCGCTGCCGCCCACAGTACCTACTACCTTTGTGGCTTTTCTTCTGTTACCAGTAAGCGGGTCAATTTCGTAGAGGGTTTGGCGGCCTAATTCGTCAGTTTCGCTGGTTACTTGATTGAAAACAGGGTCGTAAGTATAACTCCGTTTGCCACCAGTACCGCTTCCAGTAGATTCAGAATTATTAAACCTCGGAGCAACAGTATTGCTATATTCATTAGCAACAACCAAATCTAAATCGCCATCTCCATCTAAATCTGATAAAACGGAAGCAGTTGGACCGTAGGGAAGGTTGGCAGTGTCTGCTTGCGTCAAACTGCCACTACCATTATTTAACAACACCACAGCTCGATCGGGAGCTGAACCGTAACCCTGCCCAGAAATCACCACGTCCACATCATTATCGAAATCCAAATCTCCCGCAACTACCGAACGCGGATCGAAATAGAGTGAGGAAACGTTGTAGATATCGGTACCGAAAGCATAGTTAATTGGGGAATTAAATGAGCCGTTTCCACTGCCCGATAATACAATGAGATTATGCTTACTGCCACCATAAAAATCGGATTGAGTAACAATCGCCTCTGGATTGCCATCCCCATTCAAATCCGCCACAGCTAAGGATGTTACAGATCCTAAAGAATTTATAGTAGAAGTAATTGGTGAATTCAAAGAACCGTTGCCACTACCCAACAGTACAAATATATTTAACTGATTATTTGGCTGATTAGTAGCAGCAACTACATCCAACCTACCATCGCGGTTAACATCCGCCAAAACCAATTGTTGTGCTTGACTGCTGAGTTGATAGTGAGTTGTAGAAAAACCGCTGCTGCTGCTAGAATCAGCCAACAGCACTGATATGCGTCGGTTGCTGTTGTCACCGTTAATTGTAACAATATCCAACCTGCCGTCACCGTTCATGTCTCCAGTCGCGAGGGCAATCGGGCTCACCCCCACAGTCGGATTGTTGGTATTAACAGTAAAATTACTACCGCTGTTTGACAATATTAATACGTTGGAGCTGGAAACACCTCCACTGGTTGTGATATTGCCATCAGCAACAACAATATCCAAGTCGCCATCACCATCGGTATCTGCCAATGCTACAGCCTTTGGTTGCCTGTTGGTGCCAAGAGTAATGTCTATTTTAGGTTCGTAAGTTTTATCTTCTTTACCGCGCAGTAATGAGATATTGCGGCTGCCAGAATTTGCTGTTACAATATCGGGAATGCGATCGCCGTTAACATCTCCCACCGCTACAGATACAGGACCAGAACCAACAGCGTAGTTGCTGCCATTTAAGAGCAAATCGATGTTGGTATTATTGTTATTTGAATTTGTTTGACCGGAACCGGAAAGGGAATCTGAAATACTTTTCACATTCCCTTTAGCATCATACTCGTAAGAAGTATTATTGCCCCGCGCGTCAGTTCTTTTTGTTACCAACAAATTCTGATTTCGCTCAAAAGTAGGTTTATTT
>JAHREW010000070.1 GCA_020883125.1 Microcoleus sp. CAWBG506 | reverse complement strand
GTCAGTAGTCAGTAGTCAGTAGTCAGTAGTCAGTAGTCAGTAGTCAGTAGTCAGTAGTCAGTAGTCAGTAGTCAGTAGTCAGTAGTCAGTAGTCAGTAGTCAGTAGTCAGTAGTCAGTAGTTGTTAGTCAGTAGTTGTTAGAAAAACAACAGTCAACAGACAACAGACAACAGACAACAGTCAACAGTCAACAGTCAACAGACAACAGTCAACAGTCAACAGTCAACAGTCAACAGTCAACAGTC
This sequence comes from Microcoleus sp. CAWBG506, assembly GCA_020883125.1. Classification (GTDB taxonomy): domain Bacteria; phylum Cyanobacteriota; class Cyanobacteriia; order Cyanobacteriales; family Microcoleaceae; genus Microcoleus. Next base: position 7,162 of record JAHREW010000070.1, on the reverse strand, counting down.
AACAGACAACAGTCAACAGACAACAGACAACAGACAACAGACAACAGACAACAGTCAACAGACAACAGACAACAGACAACAGTCAACAGACAACAGTCAACAGACAACAGACAACAGACAACAGTCAACAGACAACAGTCAACAGTCAACAGTCAACAGTCAACAGTCAACAGACAACAGTCAACAGACAACAGACAACAGACAACAGACAACAAATAACTGAGTTAAATTGGTCAATAGCTATCAACTTGATTAGGGAGAAATATCTATGGGTCTGATGATTGAAGACGTACTGGAGTGCCTGGTAGAGAAAGGGGGTTCAGACATACACATCCAAGCGGGCGCGTCTATTTTCTTCCGAATTAGCGGTAAACTCACTCCTCAGCCACAATTCGGCGAAATCCTGTCTGCCGAGGAGGTGCAGATCCTGATTTTCCAAATGCTCAACAATATGCAGCGCAAGCAATTGGAAATGGAGTGGGAATTAGACTGCGCTTACGGTGTTAGGGGTTTGGCTCGGTTCCGGGTGAACGTTTACCGCGAACGGGGTGCTTGGGCTGCTTGTATGCGGGCTCTGGCTTCTAAGATTCCGAACGCAGATGCTTTAGGCGTGCCACAGATTTTGCGGGATCTGACGGAAAGACCCAGAGGTATGCTGTTGGTGACGGGACAAACGGGTTCTGGGAAAACAACGACGATGGCGGCTTTGTTGGATCTGGTCAACCGGACGCGGGCGGAACACATTCTGACAGTTGAAGACCCGATCGAATATGTGTTTCCCAATGTTAAGAGTTTGTTTCACCAGCGTCAAAAGGGCGAAGATACTAAGAGCTTCTCTAATGCGCTGAAGGCTGCTCTACGGGAAGATCCTGATGTGATTCTGGTGGGGGAAATGCGCGACTTGGAAACTATCGGTCTGGCAATTTCGGCTGCGGAAACGGGTCACATGGTAATGGGAACGCTGCACACTAATTCTGCGGCTGCAACGATCGATCGGATTTTGGACGTGTTCCCGCCCATTCAACAACCCCAGGTTCGCGCCCAGGTGTCTAACTCTTTGGTGGGAATAGCCAGCCAAAATTTGGTGGTGAAAGTTGGCGGTGGCCGTTGCTGTGCTATGGAAATCATGCTGAATACTCCTGCTATGTCTAACTTGATCCGGGAGGGGAAAACTCCCATGATTTACTCCCAAATCCAAATGGGGGCAAAGTTGGGCATGAGGACAATGGAAATGGCTTTAGCTGAACTTTACAAAACTGGTAAAATCACTTGGGAATCGGGAATGGCCAAGGCATCTAAGCCAGATGAACTCGAACGCTTGATCGGTCCGGCACCTGCTGGTGCAAAGACAGGGGGTCATTAATTCAGTCATTAGTTATTAGTTATTGGTTATTGGTTATTGGTTATTGGTTATTAGTTTTCGGTGATTAGTTATTAGTAATAATTTACGAAAAGCCCCTAGCTACAAACTACGATCAAAACCCAAAAAGTCACTAATAACTAATAACAGATAAAAACACAATCTTAATAATTTTCAAGAGGCAATATATGGCAACTAATGTTATCGGTCAAAAGTCTAAAGGCGGCTTTAGTATTGAGAAAATTCAGGAGGAAATAGAGTACAATTTTAGCAGTGTTACCATTAAAGATTTAGCGATTTTCGCTCGTCAGTTTTCTGCTATGTTTAATGCAGGGGTTGCCATCGTTAGATGTCTTTCTGTATTGCAGGAACAGTGTTCTAATCCTAAGTTGAAACGAGCGATTAGGAGCATGAATGCTGACGTACAAGAGGGGATAAATTTGGCCGAATCAATGGCGAAGTTTCCTGATGTTTTTGACCAACTGTTTATCAGTATGGTCGCAGCGGGAGAAGTCGGGGGTGTGCTAGATGAATCATTAGACCGTCTGGCGGTAATGATGGAAAAAAATCATAAGACGTCGGCTGAAATTAATTCGGCGATGTCTTATCCGAAGACTGTGTTTTCCATCGCGATCGTGATTTTTTTCGCAATGACGATATTTCTGCTACCAACTTTTGCGAAAATTTTTAAGGATATTGGTGCAGATTTGCCGGCTTTTACGGTGTTTATGTTGGCCATTAGTGCATTTTGTACGGCTTGGCCTCCCATCCAACAAGTGACAACTATTGGGGTGATTATAGCGCTAAATATTGGATTCGGGATGTACTACAAAACTCCAGTAGGTCACCTGCAAGTTGATAAGATGATGATGAAGGCGCCGATTTTTGGAGATTTGCTGGAAAAATCGGCTGTGGCTCGATTTTGTGTGATATTTGGGTCGCTGACGCGATCGGGAGTGCCGATTCTCAACTCTTTGGAAATTGTGCGAGATGTGGCCGGGAATCAGGCTATCTCAAATGCGATCGAATATGCAAGGAATGAAATTCAAAGTGGCGGCATGATCAGTATTGCTTTACAAGAACAGAAAGTTTTCCCTTCTTTGGCAATTCAAATGATCGCAATTGGCGAAGAAACTGGGGAACTTGACAAGATGCTGGTGAAAGTTGGCGCTTTCTATGAAACTGAGGTGGAAGAGGCTGTAAAAGGACTCACAAGTATGCTAGAACCGCTGATGATTGTGGTCGTTGGTGGTATCGTAGGTTCGATTTTGCTGTCTATGTATCTGCCGATGTTCGCAGTGTTTCAGAAGTTGTAAAAAACAGTCAGTTGGCAGTTGACAGTTGACTGTTGACTGTTGACTGTTACCTATTACTTGATTTAAAATGTCTATTAAAAAATCACATTACGAAGCTTTACTAGCACAATATAGCGAATCTTCTGCCGCCCTCGCGCTGCTGAAAAAATATCGGCTTTACATGGAAATGATTCCGAGTATCCGCCGCATTGATGATAGTTTGATCGCAATTCCTTTGCCCATTGCGCGGCTGCGAGAGGGAGTTTCCTATGCGGGAAGCAGTGGAGCTAGTATATCACCGGGACAGGCAGTTTGTTTGCCATGCGATTTAGCGATTTTGATGTGCGATCCTGAATGGAAAGTTAAAATTGGGGTGGAAATTTTGATTTTGATTCATCGCCCCGATGAGGAGTTTTCTGAGTTACTTGGGCGTTGGCGGCAGTGTCAGGTTTGGCTGGATAAAGATTATGAGTGGGTGATGCCACATCGCTACAGGCATATTTTCAGCGATCAAGCTGAGGCTATTCATCCTTTATTTGTGTTGTTTGATGAAACGCCGGAACTGATTCAGCGGGGTTTGATGGGGGCTGGTTTGCCGTTTGTGGTGGAAAGTTTTGACTCTGGGATTAAGGAAGTAGAGGAGGAAGAGTTTCTGGGTAGTGGGGAACTGGGAAGTCTGGGTGAGGAGAGTTATGAATTGTAGGTAAATAATTTAGATGATGAGCTAATAGCAATGGGTATTGATCCTGATACAGATGATATAAGCACTGGAATGATATAGAGGACACGGCAGTGCCGTGTCCCTACCCAAAATAATATTCTAGGGAAACGGCACTGCCGTGTCCTAATTTCTTACTTGACAAATTGAGGCATGATTTCGGCGGCAGTGAATAAACCGGAAATGCCTTTTCTTTGCAGCATTACACCAGCTTTCAGATAACCGAATGCGGGGCCACAAACGTTGGCGGCCATGCTGGTTTCGTCGCCTAAAGTAAAGGTGTGAGTGGAGATTTTGCCCTCAAAGGTGCGGCCGGTAATTTGGACGTTGGTGCTCAGGGGTTTTTTGGGATTGCGGGTATCGACAATGCCACCGACTGTGACTCGATCGCGATCGCAAATTCCAGCCAATTCCAACATGATATCATCGGCGTGTTCCATATTTTCGAGCTTCAATAAACCGTCGGTGCTATCCAACAGTGCTTCCACTTCTGCATCAGTCATTGCTTGAGCTTTTGGTACATCATAACCGGGCAAATGTGCGATGTCTTCGCGAATCGTGGCTCGATAAGCTTCCCAATTGGCAATTCCGACTCCAAAGGTGATTTTGACGCTGTGAACTTCTGCGTAACTCTGAGCGGCTAATGCTGCTGCTGCTGTTAGTAACCCTGGTGTTGCACCGCAGCCTGTCATGTAGGTAATTCCTGCTGCTTGAAGTTCGTCTTTCATGGCTAGAATTTGTTCGACGGCGCTGGTGCGTTTGATGGCATCTACTAATACTCCTTTCCAGCCGGATTCGATAAATTGTCTGGCTACCGATGCCATGAATGTGTTGGGAAGATTTGGTAATGCGAGGAAATAGCCGTCTACTCCTTGGGCTGTTTGGATCAGTTCTTGAATGCTGCGATCGCTCAAAATTCCCGCAGGTTCCAAATAACCTAAAGAACCTTGAGATTTGTAAATTGCTTCGCACTCTTTGGAATTTAAGCCTTCTGTGGCATAGGCATAACCTTTTTGATCTGCGGCGGCTACCCAGAGCATTTCCCGTTTGGGAGCGAGTAACCGGGCGGCTGCTTGGCCGAGTCCGCCATAGCCCAACACGCCTACTCGAATTGGTTGGTTAATTAAATCTGTAGCTTTTTTTGTACTCATGGGACTTTGTTGATATTGGAGAATCTTTTATTATCGGTCAATTGGGGACAGGTGAGAAAGGAATAATCAAATAATGTGGCTTATGGTGCGATCGCGAAAGCCTGTTTAACTTCCGATCGCAGCAAGTAGTAAATTGTAGCGATCGCAAAACCCAGAGTCAAAAAGTTGACCGCAGTACCACCACTACCAAACATTTTCGCCACCTGTGCAAGGGTAGCAATCACATGGACAATTAATGTTCCTGTCCAAGCCCAAGTTTTGAGTTGAAACAAACCCCAAGTTAAAACTAAAGAAATAACTCCTAAAATCAGACTTATCGCGGCAAATATGGCAATAACCCCCCCGATGACCGTGCCCACTTTCGCGCCTCCAACAACAGCACCGAGGCCACCAAAGATTCCTGCAAAAAATAAGATAAATAAGCCATCAAGCAGGCTAAAAACAGCGCTGATTAGCTGTAAAATTGCCAGAATAGTAACACTTTGAGGACGAGTCATTTTTTTATGTTCCCTTGTTAAGTAGATGCGATAGGGCAACCCTCAAGACGCTTGATATATTTGTCATACTGACCGACACCTAGTGTAGCCAAGTATCTGCGAGATTTTTCACTCTCCTGAACCTTGTCAAGGATCGGAATGACAGAATTATAGAACCTCCTTGGGGGTTGGTATAAATATTTTAACCTGTTAGGTGGTTATGCGGATATAGTGTTTCGGGGCATGGGGGATGGTCATCAAGGGTTTCTTAAGGGCTGAAAATATTTATTTTATGGGTTTTTTCTGCTGCTTTCTTCTTTTTTGTTCCTTTTGCTCTCACTTTCTTCTAATCCCGTGAGGTTAGCTTCCTTGGTGACAGGAGGCGGAAAGCAAAATATTTATAAAAAAAATGCAACATATCTCTAAAATTCAGATATAATTCTAACAGTCTAGATAAAAGTTATACCAAAAATCAAGTACATCGTATTCATATATCATTTCTGACTTTCAATTTCAGGGTTAGGAGCATCTGCAAACGAATTGAATTGCTGTTAAAGCAAGTCGAAGACTAAGCTGAGAATCAGGGAATCATAAGTATCACTTATTTTTTCCGTGAAACTGCTTGGCGGGTTTCGGCAACACATCGGCATTTTAAATCCTGCGCATTTTGCTGAAAGCCAAAATTAAGGCTATTTTTTTTGTGTGTTGTCAACTGATCAGGGGAATAGAAGCAATGTCGATTTTAGATATCAGTAATTTTAAAAATACATACAGCCATAAAGACTCGGTTAACTTTGCAGCCCCCGATGATACTTATAAATTTAAGATTACGGAACCGAGCAATCTGAACATATCATTTTCTGGTTTAAGTGCTCCTGTAAACTGGCTACTAAAAGATAGCAATGACAGGATTTTATCCATAACACAACTAGACCCCCTCGCTCCTCAAGTCATTAATTTTGGCAATTTAGGAATAGGCAACTATTCTTTAGAAGTTCAACAAGCAGGTAGTGATACCAATTATAAGCTAACTATTGATTTTCTGACAGGTTTACCTTTTGAATCAGGTTTTTTTGATGTTCATCCACAAGGGGAAGTAGGTTTTGATTTGCTGCTGGATGGTGGCACATTCCAAGGTGAAATTGGGATGTTCAGCTTGGAGGGTCTTGGAGAATTTAATCCCGATTCTGTGGAGTTTATTAAGGAAACCAGTCGGCGAATTATCAGCAATTCCTATTTTGGTCATGTGGTAATTTCTGACTTCAATCAAGGAGCTAAGTTTGATGCGGTTTTACCCTGGGAAGCTAACCAGAATTCGGGAGAATATAAAGGTGCTCAATTCTTTAGCATGAGGCCTGGGGATAAATTTGGGCTGATGCTGGTCCCTAATGGGACGGTACAAGAAGTGTTTAATAATCCCAGTATCGGTAGTACGAAGCGTCCTCTGTTTTCCCTGGCTAAAGCTAATCCATCTGAGGCTTTTCATATAGGTCAAATAGCAGATGTGAATGAGAATGGCAATGTGTTTGTCATGGAAGATTTACGGGTGGATTTAGGGAGCGATCGCGATTATAATGATACGATTTTTCAAATCACGAATGCGACAGGAAAGGCGATCGCACTCGATCAGGTGATCGATCCTACACTTGATTGGCGACCGAAATTGCCAGATGTAGTGAAATACATTAACGACCAAGTTAATTTAGTACCTAAAAATACAGCACCTACTTCCTTACAATTCAATGTCAAAGATATTTACAATCCCAAGGATATAGTTAGTTTGACGGGTGCTAAAGTATATGATGCGGAAGGAGTTAATGACCTTAATAAAGTAAGTTTTTGGCTCAAGAAAGATCAGAATAATTGGCAAAAGCTAGGCAATGATGCTGTAAATTTTACAGCCGATAGCGCTGGGTTTGCAAGTTTTGACTACTCGCTCAATAGCTTAGGAATTGGTGATTATCAATTGACTGCGATCGCCTATGATAAAACAGGTGATTCTAGCACGGCGGTGACTAAAGAATTTACAGTCAAAACTCCTGAAGTGGTGGTTCCCCCAACACCGACAATAACTCCAACGCCAACACCAACACCAACACCGACACTAACTCCAACGCCAACACCAACACCAACACCGACACTAACTCCAACGCCAACACCAA
>JAHREW010000007.1:113464-167573 GCA_020883125.1 Microcoleus sp. CAWBG506 | reverse complement strand
CCCAACCAAGCAACCCCGATCGACCGTAATTCCTGTAGGGGCGGGTTTATGAATATTTGCAATGTGCATCTTCGATTGTTGGTGAACCCGCCCCTACAGGAATTACGGTCGATCGGGGTTGCTTGGTTGGGTGGGGGCGGGTTTATGAATATTTGCAATGTGCATCTTCGATTGTTGGTGAACCCGCCCCTACAGGAATTACGGTCGATCGGACACGATATTACATCAAGTATCCTCACCTAAATTATCGATAGATTCTTGCAGCGAATCGCGCGTATTGCGAGTCGAATCGTCATTAGGAGCAATGGCTAACAAGCGATTAAACATTTCCAGCGCCTCTTGCCAATTCTTGAGTGCTTCCTGTTGCTCAGATAATTTCTCTTGCAAATCACCCAGACTTCGCAGGGTATTCCCTTTGTTGTTGAGAACAAGGATATCATCCGGTGCAATAACTAAAGCAGAATTATAGGCAGATATCGCCTCTGAGTAAAACTGTTTTGCAGATTCAAACTCATTTAGCCGTGCCTGCAACTCACCCAGACGTTTCAGCGCAAGCCCTTTGTTGTTGAAAGAACCGATATCATCCGGTGCAATAAGTAAAACAGAATTATAGGCAGATATCGCCTCTGAGTAAAACTGTTTTGCAGATTCAAACTCATTTAGCCGTGCCTGCAACTCACCCAGATTTAGCAGCGCAAGCCATTTGTTGTTGAGAGCAGACGTATCATCCGGCGCAATAAGTAAAACAGAATTAAAGGCTGCGATCGCATCAAAGTAAAACTGTTTTGCCGCCTCAAATTCACTTAGCTTTACCTGCAAATCACCCAGATTTAGCAGCACAATCCCTTTGTTGTTGAGAGCAGACGTATCATCCGGCGCAATAAGTAAAACAGAATTAAAGGCTACGATCGCATCAGAGTAAGACTGTTTTGCTGCCTCAAATTCACTTAGCTGTGCTTGGAAACTACCCAGATTTAGCAGCACATTCCCTTTGTTGTTGAGAGCAGCGGTAGAATCGGGAGTTAGTATGAGTTGGCGATCGTAAGCTGCAAGAGCCTCTAAATATTCCTGTTTTGCCTGTGCATATCGAGCCAACTCAGCATAGTAATGTCCCTCGAATTGTGAAATCCAGCCAAGCTCAAAATCATTTTTAATCCACAACACACCCCTAACTTCCAACAGCAACTCACATTCCCCATAATGACTCAGCCCCAAAGCTTGATTAAACACCTCTGCCCATTCCTGCACACCCCGCAGCCAATCCAAACGATTAGCATGATAAATCGCCTCAGCCTGATTCCCCAATTCCCGATAATGCCCCTCTAAAACTCCATGAGCCCTGCGAGTTTTCTCATTATCTCTATCCGCATCCAACCGCCGCAATAAATCATGAATTCGATACCACCTTTCACCCCGCTGCGGCTCATTCCACACAAAGGAAAAACTCGTCAAAATCTCAAAATTTGCACTGCTAGCCTGGAAGTGACAACCCGCACCCAATCTCATGTACAAATCCTCATCAAAAGCGCGACAAGCACTCAAAGAATGCACAGCCGATCGCACTTCGCGATCCACATACATCAACAAACGATCCGTCAACTCCGCCGTCTTATTCTCCAACTTCGGAATCCGCGCAAAATCCGACGACAGCAACTCAATCCCCCTGCGCCTTTCAGCCAACACCACATCCGCGCACAAACCCAAATAAAACGGATGTACCTGCAAATTCTCCCAACTCTCATCAGCATTGACGCTGGCATATTTAATCACAGCATCCGCCAAATCAGCCTTGTCAATCTCCACTTTGTGCAAATAATCCTTAGCATCATCCGGCGACAAATGCCACACCAATTGTTTATCTATATAATCTGCGGGAATCGGAAACCTCGGCGCATTCGGCCACCGCAATTGCGTCACCGGACAATCTCGCCCCGCCACAGCAACCACAATCCCCAATTTGTAATCCAATGCCCTCAACAACCGCCGAAACCACTCATCTTGATACCAAAAAGTAGCGCCTTGAGAATTGCGTTTTTCATCCCACAATTTCTCGTGAGTATCGAATAGCATCACGAGGCGATCGGGTTTGTGTTTCCCAGCCATTGCCGCATTCAAATCGCCCGCAAACAATTTCGGCAAACAGTCGATTAACTCAATATCAATATCTTTGCGCCGAATTTCATCAGCCGTTTCGTCGCTGACACCGAGGCGCGTTTGAATTAATTTCATCGTGCGCTTAATGCCACCGAATTTATCGATCAATTTCAGCCCCGCCGCGACTTGCGACACCACGGGAAATCCGGCAAAAGTTTCGACTACAGGTGTCAAAAAATCAATCAGATCGTTGGGGAAAAGTTGGTTTAGAGTTGCGTCAGACTCGCCTTTGTTCAGCAAATACCAAAAGCAAGCAAAGTCATAATTAGGAAATTTTAATTTATGTTTTTTGGTGGCTTATGCGATATTTCGCCGCAGCATCAGCAAGCCGTAAAATCTATCTTGCGGTTTATCTTCTTTGATTGGAATCAATCCGAAGTCGTGTCTGACTGCGGGGATGGGAGTGTAGGTTTTTGGTGTGGCCTTGCGGACAAAATCAGCAACTTCGGCGGCTCTTGATTCTGGGAGTGCGCGCAATTGTTGCCAAATTTCTGGGGTGAATTTTTTGCAACAGTGAAATTCCAAGTGTTTTAGGAGCAATGACTTGCCGTTGCCTCCATCCCCGAAAAAATACAAAATTTGTTCGCGGGCCTGGTCTTCGTTTAAATAAAAGGCAAATCGGCGGGTAAATTCGTGTCTGTCTGTGAAGAGTTGGAGTTTGCGATCGTCGCTGATTTCGGTTTGAAAATCTTCGTCATCTATTGGCATAATTGTTATTGTTTGGGGAAATTTTATATTAAGGTGGAGTTGAGTTTTATCCCAATTTAATGGGTCGTTGCACATATTCCGATCCCCCTAAATCCCCCTTCATAAGAGGGACTTTGAACGCGCTCTTGTCCCCCCTTACTAAAGGGGGTGAGGGGGGATAAAATTCGGGAGCAGCCTCACGAAAAATTGGTATTATCTCTATAGTGTAACAAATATAGCGTATTCCAAGTTTGTAGGAAAACGGCACAGTCCATTGGTGTCAACTTAAGGTACAACCGATAGTCCGCCGGGGGTTGAAACCCCCGTCTCAAAGCGAAAGTCCTCTCAAAGAGGACTGAAGAGAAGAATTTTCAACTCATTAGTCCTCATAGCGAGGACTTTTGCTATTAGACAGGGGTTTCAACCCCTGTCGGACTCGTGAACCCACTAACGGACACGGGCGGGCTGACAGCTTAAGTTGACACTCCGAAAGGCACTGCTCTGTCCTGAAAGGCTAGTGGCGATAGATCGATCGCACGTATCCTTCATCAATCTCGAATCTGCTATAAATTATGGCTCTAGGGTTGAAAAAGAGCGATCGAGATGGTGTTCATCGTTAAATACATGATTTATGATTAACCACAGAGAACACAGAGATTACAGAGAGGGGGAGAGAAAATCGAGGGAATGCTAAAACCGGAATTGATATTACCCGCCGATTTGAGACATGGTGCGGCTGTAATTTCCCTGGGTAGTTCCCGAATCTCGCTGCTTGAAATTAATCTCTGGTTTAATCTCCAATATCTGCTGCACTCGATCGCGCAATTCAACCGTAGACACCCCATTCCGCAAAGCCGTTTTCAAGTCAATTTGCCCGGTTTCGTTGAGCAGACAAGGCCGCAGCCACCCGTCAGCAGACAAACGCATCCGATTGCAGCGATCGCAAAAACACTCCGACATTTGACTGATAAATCCTAAAGTGCCCTTCGCCCCCGGAATTTGAAACACATCCGCCGGCCCATTTCCGCGAATTCCAGACTCGGCTAAACCATATTTATCGCAAATTTGTTGCCGCAAATCGGCCGAAGCAACCCAACCCTTATCGCCAAATAAGTCGCCATTGCCGATCGGCATAAACTCAATAAAACGAACGTGCCAATTCCGGTTAATTGTTAACTCTGCCAACTCCAATATTTCGCCATCATTCACACCGGGAATCACCACCACATTCAATTTTAGCGGGTCGAATCCAGCTTGATAAGCCGCTTGAATTCCCTGCCAAACCTGCATCCAGCGCGATCGTCCCCGACTACCAATAATCTTATCAAAAGTCTCCGGTTCCAGGGAATCCAAACTAATATTAATCCGGCGCAAACCAGCATTGTAGAGATTTTCTGCCATTGGGGCGAGCAAAAATCCGTTAGTTGTCATTGACAAATCTCGCGTTTCGGGCAAAGATGCGATCGCCCTCACCAACTCCACCACCCCAGGCCGCAACAGCGGTTCCCCACCAGTCAACCGAAACTTAGTAAATCCCACAGGTATAAAAACTTCCCGTAGCAAAGTTAGCAATTCCGAGTGAGTTAGCAACTGCTGCTGCAATACATAGTCCAAGTCGCTACCTTCCGGCATACAGTAGAGACAGCGGAAATTGCAGCGGTCTATTAAACTAATCCGAAGGTAGTCTACGGGATTCATCTCAATACTGTATAATATTACTCAAGTATAAATCCTGATTCAAATTTCTGCAATTATTGATAGAAATCAAAAAACCTGCATCGATTACTCTCTCTTCTCTTACTCTGCGCTCTCTGCGCCCTCTGCGGTAAAAAAAAATCTATCTAATTGGCAAATAAATACTGCATAATATTACTCAAGTATAAATCCTAAGTCAAATTTCTGCAATTATTGATAGAAATCAAAAAACCTGCATCGATTACTCTCTCTTCTCTTACTCTGCGCCCTCTGCGCCCTCTGCGGTAAAAAAAAATCTATCTAATTAGCAAATAAATACTGCATAATATTACTCAAGTATAAATCCTAAGTCAAATTTCTGCAATTATTGATAGAAATCAAAAAACCTGCATCGATTACTCTCTCTTCTCTTACTCTGCGCCCTCTGCGCCCTCTGCGGTAAAAAAAAATCTATCTAATTAGCAAATCCATATATCTATGACATTCTTTAAATTTGAAGCCGATTTTGTAGAAGCCCTGCGCTGCATTCCAATGCAAGTACGCCTCAAGTTAGATACTTGTGGCATTAAACTCAAGCTACAAGATTGGAATCATTTTACTCAAACAGAACGCCAAACACTTGTAGAGCTTCCTTGTTTGACAAGTCCAGAAATTCTCCAATATCGAGAACAGCTAAACCAAGTATTAATCAAACATACTGGTAAATCTGGAACTGATTTGGCGATCGACCCAAATCCGCCGTGGATGGATGCTGCAACCATACCAGAATCTGTCACAGCCAAAGCTCAAGAGTTCGGATTGACTATTACTTTGGCACAATGGAGGGCTTTGGGCGCGATCGAGCGATTTGCTTTAATCAAACTTAGTCGATCGAGCCACGAGAATAAAAACTTCATCCCGGCGCTGCAAGAGTTTAAGGTGATTGAATGAAAAGCAACAGAAACCGGGTTTTTTACAGCAACACTTGGTTTGAGTCAGCAGATTTGGTAAAAAACCCGGTTTCTTGGGTGCTAGTGCGGCCTCCAGAGCGATCGAGTTTCGCACCAACTGTTTCTAGCACCGGATTGCTCGATCGCGATCGCAACTACAAAATAGGGCAGCTTTGTCTAAAACAATCTGCCCCATTTGATTAAGCTTTATTCTGAGCTAACTTTTGGCGGCGGCGGGCTAAAATGAAACCGCCCAAGGAAAGCAATCCGCCGACTACTGTAGTCGGTTCCGGTACTGGTTCGGAGTTGTCCCAAGTATCCTGTACTATTTCCAGTGGTTGCGACAAGTCGCCGATAGTCTCTGATTCATCAAGTATCACCTGGGCGAGAGTAGTTGGACCAAAGTTTGAGCTAGTCCTGGGTAAGCTATTGAGTATTCCTGTTCCAGCGATCCCCCTGATGACGTTCTGAATCCAGTTGCTGTGGGAGGACACGCCAGTGGTAGCGGAAATGTCGCCGTAGTCAGCATCTGTATTGCCATCGAGACTGCTAATAAAAGAGTTGACCCCAGCCAGAAGTCCGCCGATAAACAGTGCTCCACCACTGTCGCCCTTGGCTAGCTGATATTCTAGATTTAGAGGGCGGGTTAGAGGATCTGAAGGATTTACCGATCGAGGATCGTCGAAATCTGACACAAGTACCTGGTTGGAGTAGCCTAATCGACTTCCTAGCCCGATCGTATTCTGACCAGCTCGTTTGATGCCGAAGCTTTTGTTATTTGCGCCAGTTAAACCATTGCCTGTATTCCCGAACCCGACGTAACTGCCAACTTGCAAATCTTCGTTAGTACCTGAGTACAATATTGCCGGATTGATGTTCGATACTGAACTGCTGAGTCTGTACAAGGCAATGTCAGCGCCTGCACCCCCGTTCCGGTTGCTACTGGCCCATCCTCCGTTCTGAAGTCCCAAATTGATTGCATAGCTGCGGCCGCCAATGGTAAAACCTGCACCAGCGAGACTCTGTTGGCCGTTTTCTAAACAGTGGGCTGCGGTTAGCACCCAGTTGGCACTGATCAAGGTTCCCGAACAACCTGTGAACGTGTTGTTACCAAATCTCATGTCTAGGCGGCCGACGCTGGCAAATTGGTTTTGGTTGGCGAAGTTGGTGTACTGGGCGTCGGATCGATCGTGCCGAATCGTACCGGCGATCACGCTTCCGCTGAGTGTCGCTGCTGCCACCATTGCCGTCACCGCCGATGTCATCAGGTTTTGAGTTTTCATTTTTGCTGGCACCTAGATTGATAGAAAATTTGTTCCTCTATTTTTGTATCTGGTTGAAAACTCGTTTTTTATGCAAAATTTTTGATTTTGTTACAAAACTTTACATCTTGGCACAAATCTCAGGGTTTGGTGGCGGTTTGAAGAAAGTAAGGCGCACCTAGTGAGATATTTTGAGAAAAATGTGCGAGAAAGTGCGATCGGGGGATGGGAAAGGCGGAGTAAGGGCGATCGCACGTTTAACCAGTTGAGAATTCTGACTCATTCGACACCAAAACCCCAAAAAAATCATTAAATTAATTTTAAGTATTGTTACCACAGCGTGGTAATATTTTTCTGAGCTTGCAAAGCACACGCCTGCTACCTGCATTAGTTTCTAAGCTTCGTGAACACGCAAAACACACCCACCCAACCCGCACCAGCAACCGAGGATCTTCCTCAGACTGGCACTGTCTCGACAGTCTTGTCAGAGACAGGTAATTCCATGCAAGACTTCTATCGCCTCCAACAAGAGTTGTTGGTTTACACCCTTGCGTTTACAGCGATAATTACCATCGCCGTTTGGATCTTTTACTCGCTCAACATTGCCCTGAATTATTTGCTTGGGGCGATCACAGGTGTGGTTTACTTAAAGATGTTGGCTAGAGACGTTGAGCGAATCGGTAGCCAAAATCAGAAGATTAGTAAGACAAGGCTGGCTCTGCTTATTGGGTTGATGATAGTAGCAACTCGGTTAGACCAGTTACAGATTTTACCAATATTTTTGGGATTTCTGACTTACAAACTTTCACTGATGATTTACGTGTTGCGAAGTGCATTAGCACCAGACTACAGGTAGGTCAGGCAAGAATAGCAAAACTCAACTCATAGATTTGGGGAAACCCGTTGAATGGCAATGCTTGACGTTCTAAACACCTTTAATCGTTTCCCCCTGGCAGAATTGGAAGTTGGCCAGCAGTTGTACTGGCAACTGGGCAATCTGAAAGTGCATGGGCAGGTTTTTCTAACCTCGTGGTTTGTAATTGCCGTTTTAGTCATAGTTTCGCTTTTAGGAAGCAGCAAAATCCAACGAATTCCCAGCGGAATGCAGAATTTAATGGAGTATGCGCTGGAATTTATTCGCGACTTGGCTAAAAACCAAATAGGGGAAAAAGAATATCGCCCCTGGGTACCTTTTGTTGGTACATTATTCTTGTTCATCTTTGTGTCAAACTGGTCTGGCGCTCTAATTCCTTGGAAGCTGATTAAGCTACCATCGGGAGAATTGGGAGCACCTACGGCTGACATCAACACGACGATCGCATTCGCACTGCTGACTTCTCTAGCATATTTTTATGCAGGTCTCAGCAAAAGTGGCTTGGGCTATTTCGCCCACTATGTAGAACCGGTTCCTTTCATGTTGCCGTTCAAAATCATAGAAGATTTTACTAAGCCTCTTTCCCTAAGTTTCCGTTTGTTTGGCAACATCCTAGCTGACGAATTGGTTGTAGGAGTGTTGGTTTTGCTAGTGCCTCTATTTGTGCCTTTGCCAGTAATGGTTCTGGGACTATTTACAAGTGCTATTCAAGCTTTGATTTTTGCTACCCTAGCAGCAGCCTATATTGGTGAAGCTCTAGAGGGCGGTCACGGCGAAGAAGAACACGATTAACTAACGATAAATGGCGAAGAATGAGGGAGGAAAAATTAAATTTCCGAACTTAAATATTTTGTCGTGAAATCGGACAATTCCGTAGAATTTCTGTTCTCAATTTTGTACTTTAGATAAGGAAAATCATCATGAACCCAACAGTTGCCGCCGCTTCCGTAATTGCCGCCGCTTTGGCAGTAGGTTTAGCCGCAATCGGCCCTGGCATCGGTCAAGGAAACGCCGCAGGCCGTGCTGTAGAAGGGATTGCCCGTCAGCCTGAAGCAGAAGGTAAAATTCGTGGCACCTTGCTGTTGAGTTTGGCCTTCATGGAAGCGCTGACAATTTACGGTTTGGTCGTAGCCCTAGTGCTATTGTTTGCCAACCCCTTCGCATAATAATTTGGGGTCAGATCGATTTTGGATTTTGGATGGTAATTAGATTCCAAAATCCAAAGTCGAAAATCTCAGATCGAATTAGGTGGGAGCCGTCAAAAAAACATGATGCACTGGACAGTATTACTAGCAGTTGAAGAAGCAGCAAAAGAAGGCGGACTTTTTGATATTGATGCTACTCTGCCTCTGATGGCAGTGCAGTTTTTGATTTTAGTCGCAGTCTTGAATGTGATTTTTTACAAGCCGCTCACCAAGTCTATTGAGGAACGGGCAGATTACATTCGTAACACTCAAGTTGCAGCGAAAGAACGCTTGGCTAAAGCTCAGCAACTAGCGCAGGAGTATGAGCAAAAACTGGGAGATACTCGTAGGGAATCTCAAAAGGTAATTGCTATTGCTCAAGCAGAAGCTCAAAAAAGTGCTTCGGCGAAAGTAGCTGAGGCTCAAAAAGAAGCTCAAGTCGCGCGAGAAAAAGCAGGACAAGAGATTGAGCAGCAAAAGCAAGATGCAATGCGATCGCTAGAACAAGAAGTGGACTCCCTGAGCCACCAAATTCTAGAGAAGCTATTAGGGCCGGAGCTGGTCAAATAGTGAAATTGAATGGTTTTAGATTTTGGAAGAAATCTAAAATCTAAAATTGGTTCAGCCAACCTGCACGCGCAATTATGGAAGACTATCATGGGGACTGTTTTATTGCTAGCCACAGAAGCTAGCCGGGAAGGTGGTTTCGGTTTCAATTTTGATATTTTAGAAACCAATCTGATTAACCTGGTCATTATTATTGCAGTGCTGTTTTATTTCGGGCGCGGTTTTTTAGGAAACATCCTAAATGAGCGGCGCACGGGCATCGAAGAGGCGATTCTAGAAGCAGAAAAACGCCAAAAAGTAGCCGCAGCAGCTCTAGCAGAGCAACAGCAAAAATTGACTCAAGCACAAGCAGAAGCAGAACGAATTCGTACTTCGGCGCAAGAAACTGCTCAGAAAGCTAAAGAAGCAATTCTAGCTCAAGCGGCGCAGGACGTTGAACGCATGAAAGCAACAGCAGGTCAAGAGTTGGAATCGGAGCGGGAAAGAGCGATCGCCCAACTCAGATCTGCCGTCGTATCTATGGCATTAGCAAAGGTGGAAAGCCAGCTCAAAACTAGCTTGAACGAAAACGCTCAACACCAATTAATCGATCGCAGCATTGCGTTACTGGGAGGCTAAAACGTGAGTAAAGTCAACACACAAGTTTTACAGCCTTACGCATCCGCTTTGATGTCATTGGCTAAGTCTAACAATCTTTCAGAGGAGTTCGGCAATGAGATTCGTTCTTTGCTGGGTCTGCTAGAAAGTTCTGAGGATTTGCGTCAATTTTTAGGCAATCCTCTGATTAAACCAGATGCTAAAAAAGCTGTGATTAAGCAAATAGCAGGGGCAGATATGAACCCCTTGATGCGAAGCTTTCTGAGCCTGTTAATAGACAAAGGAAGGATTCTTTTTTTAGAAGGCATTGGCAAACAATACTTGAGCCAACTCCGAGAACTCAACCAAACTGTATTGGCTGAAGTTACTTCGGCTGTACCGCTTTCAGATGCTCAACAGCAAACTGTTCGCGAAAAAGTGCAGGCGATGACGAGTGCGCGGCAAGTGGAAATTGAAACCAAAATTGACGCAGATTTAATCGGCGGTGTCGTGATTAAAGTAGGCTCTCAAGTGATTGATGCCAGCCTGCGAGGACAATTGCGCCGTCTGGGAATTCGCTTAAGTTCTTGATAGAAGAAGGAAGAAGGAAGAAGGAAGAAGGAAGAAGGAAGAAGGAAGAAAGCCCTTCGACACTTCGGCTTCGCTCAGGGTACAAGGAAGAAAGAAGGGAAAAGTCAAACAGGAACTAGGAATAAATTAATTTCTATTACCGAGTTGTTGACCCCCAATTCTTATTACCAAATCCCAAGTCTTTCTTACCGAAAACATCGACTGACAACTGACAACTAACAACTGACAACTGACACATAACAACTGACATGGCAGCAATCAGACCCGACGAAATTAGTAACATTATTCGCCAGCAAATTGAGCAGTACGACCAAGATGTTAAAACATCTAACGTCGGTACTGTTTTGCAAGTAGGCGACGGCATTGCGCGGATTTATGGCTTGGATAAAGCGATGTCCGGTGAATTGCTAGAATTTGCCGACGGCACTGTTGGTATTGCACTGAACTTGGAAGAAGATAACGTCGGCGCAGTGCTGATGGGCCAAGGTTTGGGAATTGAAGAAGGTTCGGCAGTTATTGCTACTGGCAGAATTGCTGAAGTCCCCGTGGGAGATGCCATGTTGGGACGGGTAGTTGATGCTTTGGCCCGTCCCATTGACGGCAAAGGAGAAATTAAAACTACTGAGTCTCGCTTGATTGAATCTCCGGCACCGGGGATTGTTTCTCGCCGTTCTGTTTACGAACCGATGCAAACAGGGATTACCGCTATTGATGCGATGATTCCAGTAGGTAGAGGACAACGGGAACTGATTATTGGTGACAGACAAACTGGTAAGACTGCGATCGCGATCGACACGATTATCAACCAAAAATCTGAGAACGTAATTTGCGTTTATGTGGCGATCGGACAAAAAGCTTCTACAGTAGCTAACATTGTCAACGTGCTGCAAGAAAAAGGAGCAATGGACTACACAATCGTAGTAGCAGCCAACGCTAGTGACCCCGCCACACTGCAATATTTGGCTCCTTACACAGGTGCTAGCTTAGCCGAGTATTTTATGTACAAAGGCAAGCACACTTTGGTTATCTATGATGACCTTTCCAAACAAGCACAAGCTTACCGCCAAATGTCCCTGTTGCTCCGTCGTCCTCCAGGTCGCGAAGCATATCCAGGAGACGTGTTCTATCTGCACTCTCGCTTGCTAGAACGGGCTGCTAAATTGAGCGATGATTTGGGCGAAGGTAGCATGACAGCTTTGCCAATTATCGAAACCCAAGCTGGTGACGTTTCTGCTTACATTCCTACCAACGTAATTTCGATTACCGATGGTCAAATCTTCCTTTCTTCTGACTTGTTCAACGCTGGTTTGCGTCCAGCAGTAAACCCCGGTATTTCGGTATCGCGGGTAGGTTCTGCGGCTCAAACTAAGGCAATGAAAAAAGTAGCTGGTAAGGTGAAATTGGAATTGGCACAGTTTGAAGAATTGGCTGCATTTTCTCAGTTTGCTTCGGACTTGGATAAAGCTACTCAAAACCAATTGGCCCGCGGTCAACGGTTGCGCGAACTGTTGAAACAGGCACAAAGTTCTCCTCTGCCGATGAACGAACAAGTTGCTGTGATCTATGCTGGAATTAATGGCTACATGGATGAGATTCCGGTAGATCAGGTCAGCAAGTTTACTGTTGGTTTGCGCGATTATTTGCGGACTAGCAAGCCGAAGTATGGCGAAATTGTTCAAGGTGGTGCTAAGGCCTTGACTGATGAAGCTGAGAGTTTGCTGAAAGAAGGCATTACTGAATTCAAGCAGAGTTTCTTAGTTTCTGCGTAATTAGTCATTAGTCATCAGTCATTAGTCATTGGTCATTAGTTAAGTCACAGATCCCCCCTAGCCCCCCTTAATAAGGGGGGGACAAGAGCGTTCAAAATTCCCCTTTTTAAGGGGGGAGACTAGAAGCACTCAAAGTCCCCCTTTTTAAGGGGGATTTAGGGGGATCGAGACTTCGAGACAAACATCGAGACACAGGGTTTCAGTCTTAAGTTGACACCAATGGTTAATGCCTTATCCCTACCGTAGCTAAACTTAAAAATTGATGACTGGGAACTAAGAACTCAGAAATAAAGGCTAAGAAAAAAGGAGAAATTTATGGCAAATCTGAAAACTATTCGCGATCGCATTAAGTCGGTCAAGAACACTAAAAAGATTACAGAAGCAATGCGCTTGGTGGCTGCTGCAAAGGTGCGCCGCGCTCAAGAACAGGTGACTGCAACTCGGCCTTTTGCCGATCGCCTCGCAGAAGTATTGTACGGTTTGGCGGAACGGTTGCAGTTTGAAAACCTGGATTTGCCGCTGTTGAAGAAACGCGAAGTTAAGACTGTGGGGCTTTTGGTCGTTTCGGGCGATCGGGGTTTGTGCGGTGGTTACAACGGAAACATCATCAAATACGCCGAAAATCGCGCCAAGGAACTGAAAGCCGAAGGCGTAGAGTACAAATTTGTGTTGGTAGGACGGAAAGCTACTCAGTATTTCCAACGCCGGGAACAACCAATTGATGCGACTTACACTAATTTGGAACAAATTCCAACAGCACCGGAAGCAGCGATGATTGCTGACGAATTGTTGTCGCTATTCTTATCAGGAACTGTGGACAGAATTGAGTTGGTTTACACTAAGTTTGTGTCGCTAATTAGTTCTCGTCCAGTGATTCAAACTTTGCTGCCCCTAGACCCCCAAGGTTTTGAAGTTAAAGACGATGAAATCTTCCGGCTGACTTCCCAAGGTGGAGAGTTTAAAGTCTCGCGAGAAAAAGTTGCAGCACCTACGAAGAGTTTGCCACGCGACATGATTTTCGAGCAAGATCCAGCGCAAATTTTGGATGCTCTTTTGCCATTGTATTTGAACAACCAATTGTTGCGGGCTTTGCAAGAGTCGGCTGCGAGTGAGTTGGCTGCGCGGATGACGGCGATGAATAATGCTAGTGAGAATGCTAGTGATTTGATTGGTAGTTTGACGCTGACTTATAACAAGGCGCGGCAAGCGGCAATTACTCAGGAAATCCTGGAAGTTTGCGGCGGTGCTGAGGCTTTGAATGGTTAGGTTGGGGTTGACAATTTGTTGATTTTATGCTATGCGTCTGAGGGAACTCAGGCGCTATTTTTTGTGTTTTGAGTAATAACCAATTCAGAAAAGTATTGATACAGTAGGGAAACGGCATTGCCGTGTCCGGCGCGGGGACTAAGGACACGGCAGTGCCGTTTCCCTACCCGAAAATAATCAATCTTCCTTGCTAGGATGTAACCATCGCCCTCTTATAGCAACTGCCAAGGCGATTAGGGCAGATTTTGTAGGGGCGGGTTCACCGATATCTTTCATCGGTATAGACAAATTCTATAAACCCGCCCCCACCCCACGACTTAACCACCCTGGCGGTTGCTATAATTGTAGGGAAGCGGCACTGCCGTGTCCTAATTTCGGGTAATATCAATTCCGATGCCACCGAATTTGGGATTAGAATATTTTCGCGCGATCGTCTAACCACCGCTGAAATGACTTCTGACTTTCTCCAGACGGTTTACCGAGAATGATATTTTTGACGCTGATGTCTTCGTCAAGTTCTGGCCAGTGCATTCCCTCATTCTCACCAATAAACCGCCAATTATCGCGATCGCCCGATGTACCGTGTAACAGCCGAGGATACCAAGCTAAAGGTACAGAAATAGTACGACCATCGGATAGATCGACTGTCAGCGCATCATCTGTAATAACTACGTGTTGCGCTTTGGGGATTTCTAGCAATTCAACCATTACTGATGTCAAAAGCTTACTTTTCTATCTTAGCTTGGACGATCGCCTACTCTTTGACGACCTCAACCAAGTCTTCCACCATCACATCAAAAGTACGTGCCAATTTCAACAAACAAGTAAAATCAACCATTGCCATTCCCGGAGAACGTGAATAGGTGCTGAGGGTGCTGTAGTTGACTCCCGATCGCTCAGAAACCTCTTTGATCGTCCAGCCTTTCTCACCAGCAAATTCTCTAACCCGCAATCTAATTAAACCCATTGACAGACCACTAGATTTAGTATATGATAATTTGATCGTAAAAAGCGATCGACTATTCCTGCACAATTTCATACAAATCTTCGATCAACACATCAAAAGTCCTCGCCAACTTGTGCAAGGCTGTCACGTCAACTGTTGCTAATCCGGGCGATCGGGCGTAGGTTCTCAGCGAACTGTACACCACTCCAGAGCGATCGGACACTTCTTTGAGCGTCCAACCCTTCTCGTCCGCAAATTCTCGAATCCGCAATCTAATTAAGCCCATACGCTCTTGACAGATGATCTATATAGGTCGGATAATAGTTTTATCGTAAAAAGCGATCGCCCCTAGGCCTGGAAAACTGAAAGACGATCGCCTATCCAAATTCAATCCCTTTACAAAAGTTTGTACTCTTTACAAAGGATTTGCTTAACATCATGTTAACAAAATTTTCGCGAAAATCAACCCCCAGACACAGATTGAGCCGGTTTGTGACAAAAGAGGCGATCGCGCGGCTGCTGAAAATCAAGGTAGAACAAATATATCGCTTCGAGTGCTGGGCGCATATCCTGTACGTGCACGCCAAAGGCATGAGTCGGTTTGTGAGTTATGCCGACTTTCCGCCAGTTTTGGGAGTGGAATCGCCCTCTGGTTTAGATTTTGGTTATTGGAAGCGCAGGATGGCGAGTCTGAAGGAGAGATTTGCACCGGATTTTTGGGTGGATTTCTATGGGGATAAATTTCGGAAGGCTGTTTCTGTTGTTGAATTGTTGGAGTGGGGGGAGTTGGTGGGGGTGATTAAATTGATGTTAAGTGCGATCGGGCTGGAGTCGCTGCGAAAGGTTTATGCACAAGAGAAATCTCTGCTGGAACATTTCTAAATGCTGTGTTTTTTTATAACTGGACTTATGAACTCGTGACCTAAAAAGTAGTGCTACAAGATTGTACCCATATCCGTAGGGAAACGGTAATGCCCATAGGTGTCAACTTAAGCTCAAACTTAGTCAAATATTGCTGTTTGACTATAAAAGTTAGATCCCCCCTAGCCCCCCGAACCAAGGGGGGGACAAGAAATTACTCAAAGTCCCCCTTCTTAAGGGGGATGCGAGGGGGATCTAGACTCGACTAAAAGCGAGATTTCTCAAGGGTTTTAGTCTTAAGTTGACACTAATGGGCACGCTTGAGTGTCCGGTGCCGGGAGCTACGACTTTTAAGAATTGGCGTTCAGGGCAAGAAATCAAGATGATAATACCATACAGCATCATTCCAGTCTAAGAGTCAATAATATCTTCCTCCCCTATTCCCAAACTCGGCAAACTGCCGACAATTTGCACAGTTTCCAAGCTGACTGCGATGACTTGACCAATTAACCGGGTTATGTATTGTTCGTCATCCAAGCGATTCGGGTCATTAACAATTGCACTCCTTTTATCAGTATTAAATTGATACTGATCTATTACCCAATCTAACGCAGAACGGTTCCCCAGACGGTACTCAAATGCTGAAGAGGGAATGCCGCTTAAGGTGAGAAAATCGTTGTAAATCAGTTGAGTTTTATCTTTACTCAACCTCATCTTTTCTACCCGCCAATTTAAGGGCACATCATTGTTTTCTATCCACTTCAGCGGATATTCGGGTTGTTGTTCGTAATTGACGTGAATTTCAGCTAAACGTTTGCCCGCATTAGCGAAAGAATGAAAATCGGGAGTGTAGGGAATACGGGGCAATTCCCGTTTCAAATTGGCCGCGTAGCGAGTGCAATAGGTGGGATGATGCAAAACTGCATAGACGTAGTAGAAAATATCCCATTTGCTAATCCTGTCGTCTCCGTAGTGGCGGCGGAATTCTGTTAGCGCCCAGTCTGTGATATTTTCGCGGCGATTTGTGCCGTCTTCATCGTAGAGGTAGAAGGGGAAAGATTGAGTTTTTTCCAGGATATCGAGGCAAGGTATTACTGATAATGACAGACACTGAAAAGGTTTGTTACTAGCTATACCACTAACACAAATAACTCGATTTTCTTTTTCTGTATCTGGTACAGGAAATATAGATTGAAATTGATATCTACGCTCGTTTAATCTAGCATCAAAGTAGAGAAAAGAGGCAGTAAATGGTCGGTAGATCGATCGCCTCCTTAAATCGGGATTATATTCTATTTTGACACCGCGACTTAAAAAGGTTTTTAAAGTTCCAGACCAACTAACTTTAGTATCATCGTCGGTCACAAAATCATCAATCTTGACTGAGCGATTGCTGCGCTGACTCCATTTGACCATCTGTTCGTTGTATGTTGCGATCGTTCGTTTAACATTTTCTGCAATAGCATCCTCACTAAAATTATATACCCAGGCATCGCGATTTGTTTTGACTCCATTACTATATAATTTAAAAATGACTCGATCGTCAATTTTATTAGACGCTTTAGCTTCTTTGCCACCAATCGGTATCAACGTCTCAAAATCATCTTGCAATCCTTCAGTTAGCCAATTGGATTTTAGATCGGGCTGAATTAATTGCCATTCAACCCCACCTCGATGTTCGGATTTTTCTAAATAGTCATACTTTTCTTCTTTTCGGCACAACTCATCAACCCGTGCATAGTAAATTTTTGCAGGTTTAGAAGTTTGACCATTTTTATTCCTGATCAACAGGTTAATACTAACTCCTACTTGAATGCCGAAAACATTATGAGTTGTACCTGAAAGTCTGGGATTTTTTCTAACATTTCCTCCTAAATCCAAGATATAAAGCGCATCAAAATCTTTTTGAAGATGTTTTCTCATTCCATCAAAAGCAATATCATTAACAAAGCTGTTATTAGTTACAAAAGCTACAATTCCCTCGTCGCCAATTCTATCCGATGCCCAGCGAATCCCTTTCACATAAGGGTCAGACAGTGCATTTTTATTAGTTGCTTTCGAGTCTTTAGAGTAGGTTTCTGTAACGCGGCGGTCTATTTCTTCATACTTGCGATTTTTATTGTTATCATTTTCATTAGCCTGTGAAGAATTATAAGGCGGATTGCCAACAACAACAAAAATCGGCGAACTTCTCTGCCTCTCTACCCTAGCTGTATTTGCCGCAGTAAACAAAGAAAGTTGCTGTACTTTTTGGTCAGAAAAAGTATCAACTAAACAAATACCTTCAAAGGGTTGATAAGTTCCCGTTGCCTCAAAATACTCATGTTCGATATTCATCGAAGCAATGTAATAAGGCAGTAACATCAATTCATTGCAGTGCAATTCATCAGCGTATTTCTGCGGCAGTGCCGTTTTCCGAATCTCCCGCATTACCCGCATCATAAAATTCCCCGTCCCCACAAAAGGATCGAGGATATGCACTCCTTTATCGCTTAAGGATTTGCCAAACTCTTTTTGCAAGATATCCTCAACACTTTTGACCATGAAATTCACAATCGGTTGAGGAGTGTAAACAATGCCGTGAGTGTCCGCAACCTTGATAGCAAACCCTTGGAAAAACTTCTCGTAAATGGTGTTTAGAAAGTGCTGTTTTTCGCTAAATTCATCAATTGTCGCGGCGGTTTCTTCTAAGGCACGGTAAAAATAGTCAACTTCTCCCAGGAAATGGGCGCGGCTGAAGGATTTAGAAGTTAAAGCATTAATAACTTTTTCGATTTCAACAGCGATGATATTGCGGTTTGTAAAATCTGGGTTATCAAAAATGCGGCGAAAAATGCGTTCGGTGAGGATGTGCTGAATTAACATTTCCTCGACAGCAGCTTCGGAGAGATTGGGGTTAATTGATTGCCGACAGACAGCAGTAAAGTCATTAAATGCTTGAATAAATCTTTTATTAGTTTTGCGTTGTCCGTCAATCAGACTAATCAGTTTTCCTGCTAAATCTTTGACTCTGCTGCCAAATTCAGCGGCGGCGACTTCCCACTGGGCGATAGCGGGAGTTCGGTATTCAAAAAACAGCTTCAGCGTATCGACTAGGGATTGTGGTTTTGTGATATCTTCATCACAGAGTTGCTTGCCGCCTTGCCAAATAATTGCCCGTTCCGGTGCTTGAAAAATAATGTTATCTTTGGGATAGCCAACAGCGAATTTTTGTTTAACTTCGCGTTCCAGGTTGTCGTGGCTGTCTTTTGCTTCCCAAATACCGTGTCTGAGACTGTCGGCCCGCACTAATTCCCCATCAACTCTAATTCGCTTATTGTTGCCGATTTTCATCTCTTTTTCCGGCACCAGCGTCCACCCAAATTGCTGACAGCAAGACTTTAGCAAATCGGCAAAAGCATCCTTTACTGCTAATTCGTGAGATATCCCCAATTTCGCAAATTGTTGCAGGGCATCGTAATATGCTTTAACAGGTTTGTGGGTTGGCTTGAGCTTGAGATTTGGCATGGGGAGTGGCTAAAGCAAATTGCTGATTTAATTTTAAGTGATATTGTGAATCTTGTAATGTCAAACAAAAGAAAATAAAAGTACGCGCGGCGAAAAATACAACTGGCGGTTAAAAGAAATCCGAGTCAGCCGCAAAAGCCCTCCTGATGTGGCCTGCGTGTTTGATGGGGAACAAACCTCGTTTCAGGATACATGGCAAGATTACCAAGATTAAAGCAAAGGGAGGAAAGATGGCAAAAAAAATCTGGATTGTCTATAAAGCCGAAACCATGAGTGCTCCTGGTTGGGAAGAACGCCAGCTTGTGCCGAGGGGCGGTTTAACTGATATTCTGTGGGAAAACTGGAGTTGGGAAGAAAACCCAATTCTTCCGCAGCCTGGGGACAGAACCCGCGACTACGACAATCTCTCTGACTCTGGTAATGGAGTAACTCACGGGAAAGATGGAGATTGGATAGTTACTAGCGTTCACCAGTTTTCTTCCTTTGATACTGACTTGCGAATTGTGCTGTGCTACTGTTCTTTCCAACCGATTACTTCTGATTGGGAAATGCTGCAAAGTGGTGAGTCTGTAAATCAGATGTTGGCCACTGTTGAGCAATATTGAATTGATAAAAGTTCGATCGCGTCTGGAGTAATTCAGGCGCTTTGTTTGAATGTAAATATGTCCGTTATTCCTGCACAATTTCCACCAAGTCTTCAATCATCACATCAAAGGTGCGGGCTAATTTGTGTATGGAAATGAAGTCAATAGTTGACACCCCTGGACATCGGGCGTAGTGTCTGACGGTGCTGTATATCACGCCCGATCGCTCTGAAACCTCTTTCAGCGTCCAGCCTTTCTCCGCAGCGAATTCTCTGACTTTTAACCTGACTAAACCCATACTTGACAAATGATGGTACACCATCATAGGATGGTTCGATCGTAAAAAGCGATCGCCTATTCTTTGACGACCTCAACCAAATCTTCCACCATCACATCAAAAGTACGTGCCAATTTCAACAAACAAGTAAAATCAACCATTGCCATTCCCGGAGAACGTGAATAGGTACTGAGGGTGCTGTAGTTGACTCCCGATCGGTCAGAAACCTCTTTAATCGTCCAGCCTTTCTCACCAGCAAATTCTCTAACCCGCAATCTAATTAAACCCATTGACAGACCACTAGATTTAGTTTTGAATAATTTTATTGTAAAGAGCGATCGCCTATTCCTGCACAATTTCCACCAAATCTTCAATCATTACATCAAAGGTGCGGGCCAATTTGTGTATGGAAATGAAATCAATAGTTGACACCCCCGGACAGCGGGCGTAGTGTCTGACGGTGCTGTAGATGACTCCCGATCGCTCTGAAACCTCTTTCAGCGTCCAGCCTTTCTCAGCAGCGAATTCTCTGACTTTTAACCTGACTAAACCCATACTTGACAAATGATGGTACACCATCATATAATGGTTCGATCATAAAAAGCGATCGCCCCAAGGTCTGCAAAACTGAAAGACGATCGCCTATTCAAATTGAGTCCCTTTACAAAAGTTTGTGCTTTTTACGAAGGATGTACTCTTTACAAAGGTTTGTGGTCTTTATAAAGGATTTGTTTATCATGTTAACAAAATTTTCGCGAAAATCAACCCCCAGAAACAGATTGAGCCGGTTTGTGACAAAAGAGGCGATCGCGCGGCTGCTGAAAATCAAGGTAGAACAAATATATCGCTTCGAGTGCTGGGCGCATATCCTGTACGTGCACGCCCAAGGTATGAGTCGGTTTGTGAGTTATGCCGACTTACCGCCAGTGGTGGGAGTGGAATCGCCCTCTGGTTTAGATTTTGGTTATTGGAAGCGGCGGATGGCGAGTCTCAAGGAGAGATTTGCACCGGATTTTTGGGTAGATTTCTATGCGGATAGATTTCAGAAAGCTGTTTCTGTTTCTGAATTGTTCGAGTGGGGAAATTTGGTGGGGGTGATTAAATTGATGTTGGGGGCGATCGCCCTGGAGTCGCTGCGAAAGGTTTATGCACAAGAGAAATCTCTGCTGGAACATTTTTAAATTATGACTAAAACACGGGTGATTAGAAACCGGGTTTTTTTGCGAAAATACGGCATCCCAGCCTTTAACTAAGTAAAAAACCCGGTTTCTTTGCTGTGCGTAACTCTCATAAATCCGATCTCTGCCACAAATATTCAAAAATTGGTTCAAGCTCGACTGCAACAGTTATAATTTCTCAATGTGCTTCCCTTTCTATCCCTTGTTAAGCCCATGAGTAACCTTTCAAACATCCCAGGCGATCGCGGGAATTACAGGCTAAGTCCGATCAGTCTGCGGTTATGCGTTTGGTGGGGTTCCCGCCGTCGGAGTCGAAGTAGGCTTTGATTGAGTTGGCAGATTATGTTTTTACTCGGCTTTATTAGGTGCGATCGCGCAGTTTTAGGGAAGATAATCAAATGGTGTTTTACATCTTACCTGAAAGTTTTATATCAATTAATTGGAGGTATTTACAATGATTGTTTTTAAAAGATTTGTGATTTTGCAAGACCCTCAAAACAGCTTGGAAAATACAATACATTGTTTATACTTATCTTAAGTCTTTGCTAAAAGTTTAAGTAACTTCATTGCTGGTAAGCCCGTAAGATGGCATATTGAAGGAACTAGAGATAGTGTGAGTATTAGGGTAATAGTAGAACCTGATGGAAGAGGAATCATTGTATTGACTAAGTGAGAAACCCGGTTCTTTTTCTCAAGTGACTTGGCTCATAATGTGCGATAATTCACCAAAATTTTAAATAACCAAAAATGGTGAATAACGGGACTAACCAAACCCCTAAGCAAAATTTGGCTAATTGTGGCAGTATTGATGAATCAGAAAGAGCTTTTGCTGCAACCGAAAGAGCGATTGCTGAATTTCTGGAAAGAGAGGGAAAGAATGTTAAAGCCTTGGTGGAAAAAACCGATGGAGGTAGAAATCCCGATGCTGAGGTAGATGGAAAATTCACTGAATTCAAAAGTCTGGATGCCGGTGCTACAAGCGCTACAGTAAAAAATCAGATCAACAACTCGATTAGACGAGGGGGACAAGCTAGGGATATAATTATAGATGCTAGGGTGTCTGGGTTGATAAAGGCTGAGGCTGAACGAGGTTTGCAGAGGGCGAAAAATATTACACGCGGAAAAATTGATAGCGTCCGAATTATTGGCGATATCTATGACATCACTTTTACTGAGTTTCAATAAAGGAGGTTTTTATGTCTCGCACACTAGATATTTTTGTAGACTTTCCACAGGAAATCGAACATTTAATCAAAGAATTAGAGTTTATATTGGCTCTAAAACTTGAGCTTTTTTCTGATGGTACTGACAACTGGTATGAGTTTCGTAACTCAACAATCACTCTTACAGTAGGAAAGCATGATTTTGAAAATGATAAAGAGCTCAACTTTGAAGAATACCCTTACAACCTATCAATCAGAGCGCTGAACATCTCGAATGAACTTGATAGAAAAAAGTGGCGAGATGAGTTTGCTAGTTATGTTCTCCACAAGTTGAAAACTACCGAAAGGTATCGTTTAATGCTGGTGGATGACTTACAATTGAAGTTAGAGGAGTTTGCGCCATTGGTGAAGGTTTGATCGAACATCATACAGGCAAGTTCTGAAACCGATTTGTAAAAACGAGTAGATCCGGCGAAACCGCCAGCAGCCAACAAATCCTGATCGGTTTTAGCATCAATTTCGATCGCTTACTAGCTTAAACTAAATTATGACCAAGAAAGGGAGTCAAATAAATGACAACTATCCAATCAATAACAACTGCAATAACATCTCTTTATGAACGGGATTTTTATCTGTGGTTACAGACAAATATCAACTTATTAAAAGAGGGAAAGTTTTCTGAAATAGATTTAGAGAACTTACTAGAGGAACTGGAAAGTATGGGGAGAAGCGATAAAAATGCT
This sequence comes from Microcoleus sp. CAWBG506, assembly GCA_020883125.1. Taxonomy (GTDB): domain Bacteria; phylum Cyanobacteriota; class Cyanobacteriia; order Cyanobacteriales; family Microcoleaceae; genus Microcoleus. The sequence goes on along the minus strand of JAHREW010000007.1, from coordinate 144,760 downwards.
TTAAAAAGTAATTTGAGGGTACTTTTAATGCACTTACTTAAGTATAAATATCAGCCTGAAAAACGAACAAATAGTTGGGTTTACACCATTCGCGAACATCGTAAACGCATCGGAGATACCTTCAAAACCAGTCCTAGTTTATATCGTTTTTTTCAAGAAATCTTTAATGAATCTTATCGAGATGCTAGGGAATTAGCCGCAGATGAAACAGGTTTATCTATTGCGACATTTTCCCCAGAGTCTCCCTTTACTGGAGAAGAAGTTCTTAATCTTGATTTTTTACCGCCTGAGTGCGATCGCTCTGAAAATCATGAGAATATTGAATAATTGAATTAGATATCCTTTCCACTGGTTCTGAAATCAAATTGCTACAATATATTTGAGACTTCTCAGTCCGCGAAGGCGGACTTTGTTTGTGTAGCCCCGAATTCTATTCGGTGGGCTTAAAATTAAAAATGAATGCTTAATCCTTAATATCCCATCATTCTAGAAACCGCCATGTCAGACGACTTTTCCCTAGATGACCTTTTAAACAACAGCTACGATGCTTTCAAAGACGCAGAAAATAACGTGGGACAGTGCAATGTTTTAGTCATCGGCAAAACCGGAGTCGGCAAAAGTACCCTGATTAATGCAGTTTTTCGCCAGCGCTTAGCAGAAACCGGAGTCGGCCGCCCCGTCACTCAAGGTATCCGCCAATATACCAAACCGAATTGCCCGATCGCAGTTTACGACACTCCCGGACTCGAACTCAACGCCGAACAAATTAAAATTATTCAATTAAACGTTGCTAAACTAATTGAAGACCAAAGACTCCTGCACCCCAAAGAACACATTCACGTCATCTGGTACTGCATCAATCACGGCGCAAATCGAATAGAATCCGTGGAGGAAGGCTGGTTAAGAGAAATGGAAATCATCGATGTACCAGTTATTTTAGTTCTCACTCAGACGACATCTAAAAAGCCTAGCGAGTTTTTCAAGCAACTGGAACACATGAATCTGCCAGTAAGTCAAGTTATCCCTGTGATGGCGGAACCGGAAGAAATTGATGAGGATTATACAGTAAAATCTCACGGTTTAGATAAGTTAGTTGATGCAACTTTTCAACTGCTACCAGAAGTAGCTAAAAAAGCCTTTGTCAAAGAGCAAATTGCTAATATTGGACTCAAATCTGACATGGCATTTAAGTATCTAAGTGCCTATGTTGCAGGTTCTGCAATTATCGGTGCGACTCCTGTACCTTTTGCTGATGCGCCAATTTTGATGACGATGCAAACGGCAATGATTGCGAATATTACTGTGATTTTTGGAATGCCCTTTGATAAGGGATTTATCTCGGCGATGCTGTCGGCAATTAGCGGTGCTGGTGGGGTGACTGCTGTTGGCAGAAGTATTGTGACTAATTTGATTAAAATGATTCCGGGTGCGGGTACAATTGTGGGTGGCGCTATCTCTGGTGCAACGGCGGCTACTCTCACCCTTGCTCTCGGTTTGGCTTATATTGAAGTGCTAAAAACTTATATGAAATCTCAAATTAATGGGGAAACGCTTTCTTTACAGCAGTTGACAAAGATGTTGGTGGATTTGTATAAGGATTATGCTTCGTCGGGGCGCAAAACTTTGAAGGATGATAATCGGAATCAACCAAAACCTCCTCATCAAATTAATATTGAGTAGATTGAGAATTTGGAGCGATAAATTAGTAGCAGATAGAGGTTTTTCGCATTTTTTTTCAGTGATGCACGCAGACTTCAGAAACCTGGTTTCTGACTATATTTCTCGTTGGTTAATGCGAAACTCGTAGAAACCGGGTTTCTAGCCCAGTTCAGTGATGCACGCAGACTTCAGAAACCTGGTTTCTGACTATATTTCTCGTTGGTTAATGCGAAACTCGTAGAAACCGGGTTTCTAGCCCAGCACGCGCCTAAGTTCTGTATAATATTAGTGAATTCTGCAAAAGGGAGTAAATGGCTATGGTAATGGCAGCCGTTTTATCAGAAAATGTTTCTCTAGAAGACTTCATCGCCAGTCCACCTGACGAGATGGAATGGGTAGATGGGCAAATCGCACAGAAAAATGGTATGACAGTAAAACACAGTCGCATCCAATCTAGATTAGATTTTTATTGGAGAAATTACAAGATATCGAGCGGACAAGGTGGCGAAGTTTATACGGAGGTTCCTTGTCGCACTAACAAGCGAGTACGACGGCCGGATGTTGCTTATCTGACTGCTGAACTTGTTGCTGAATATGGCGATGTTCCTACTTTTCCTCAAAGTCCGCTGTTAGTTGCTGAAATAGTTTCTCCGACTGATATTGCTGAAGATATTTTTCTGAAAGCACAAGAGTATTTGGATTCGGGTTGTCTGGAGGTTTGGATTGTTTTTCCCGAAAGTCGCTGGATAATGATTATGACTCAATCTCAAAAGTTGACTTTTAATTTGGGTTCTACAATTAGCACTCAGCTTGTGTTGTCTGGTTTTAGTTTGGCTGTTGATGAGTTGTTGGGTTAAATTCATATCTTGCCGTTCATGCAAAGAAACCGGGTTTTTACTGAATCTGCGGGCGACAATGAAATATTTTCGTAAAAAACCAGGTTTCTAGACGCCCATGCTTAACTCCTATAAATTTTGTAAAGTTGCACAGAATCACCAACAGCGGTAAAATACTTGTTGCTTTGTTTGCAAGTCTACTGTAGATTCCAATTCGGAATTAAAACGAATAATTGAAATATGTCTCAAACTTACACTGTTGAATTACTCCACCAAGGCAGCACTTATACCGTAGAAGTGCCGGAAGATCAACCAATTCTGCAAACTGCGCTAGCTGCGGGGATTGATTTGCCCAACTCTTGTAATTCGGGGGTTTGTACTACTTGCGCTGCTAAGGTTGTTGAGGGTCAACTTAAGCAGGTTGATTGCATGGGGGTTAGTCCGGAACTTCAAGCAGAAGGTTATGTGTTGCTGTGCGTTTCTTTTCCCCGATCGAACTTGAAGATAGAAACCGAAAAAGAAGATATTGTCTACCATCGCCAGTTCGGTAAACCCTAGAATTAAGTTAAAATGGATACAATTACCGATCGCGGTATCACCATTCAGGAATTACGGACAAGCCTATGACTACCCATTTCATTTCCGCAGAAGTCCACCTCCACGATACAGCCGAGGAACTCCACTCGGCGATCGAGATTGAACTGCAAAAGCACGGTGAACCACTGCGCTGGGCTGTCACAGACGTTGATGTCGATCGCCAAAAAGCAGTAGTAGAAGGCTACGTCCTCCTAGAAGCCCCCGTAGCACCATCCCCCGCAACAGCGTGATCCTCCGTCCCTTCACAGTGGTTTTGATAGTGCCAACAGGCGTTGGAGCGTCCATCGGGGGCTTTGCAGGCGATGCGCTACCTGTGGCTAGGGCGATCGCCCAAATTTCAGATACGCTGATCACTCACCCCAATGTCCTCAACGGCGCTCAACTCTATTGGCCCATACCTAACGCTCTTTATGTCGAAGGCTATGCCCTTGACAAATTTGCACAAGGATGCTGGGGTCTACAACCAGTACATCAAAATCGCATTGGCTTAATCCTCGATCGCGGCATCGAACCAGACTTGCAGTTGCGCCACTTGCAAGCCGTTGATGCTGCTAGAGCTACATTAGGTTTGAACATCACTGATTATGTTTTAACCGACGTTCCCCTGAATGTAGAATTGCGAATGTCAGAATCAGGGGCATCTTGGGGGACGATCGCGAATCCCGACAGTCTATTACGCGCTGCTGAAAAATTAATTACCCAAGCAAAAGTCGAGGCGATCGCTGTTGTAGCCAGATTTCCCGACGACGTAGGCAGTCTCGCCCTCGCCAACTACCGCCACGGCAAAGGAGTTGACCCTCTAGCTGGCGCAGAAGCAGTGATCAGTCACCTCATTGTCAGGACATTTAAAATCCCCTGCGCTCACGCTCCAGCCCTGTTGCCGCTACCCCTCGATCCGCATCTGTCACCGCGATCGGCTGCTGAAGAAATCGGCTATACTTTCCTATCCTGCGTGCTCGCAGGGCTGAGCAAAGCACCTCAGTTTGTCACCCTCGGTACCCAAGAGAGAGACACAGACAAAAACAGAAAGCATACCCAATTACCAATTACCAATTACCAATTACCAATTACCAAAGATCGAGTCGATGCCGTGGTGATACCCGCCACAGCCTGCGGTGGCAGTGCTATCCTGAGTTTAAGCGGGCGATCGACAGTCCAAATTATCGCAGTGGGCGACAACAAAACCCAGATGCAAGCTTCCCCAGAAAAACTCGGAATCAAAGCTTTGCAGGTAAACTCATATTTAGAGGCGATCGGAGTCTTGGTCGCTTTACGAACAGGCATCACACCAGTTGCCTTGGGTGCAGACATTTCCCCCTTGCGGTGTTTGTCGGACTCAACTAAACAAATCTAAAATCTCAAATCTTAAATTTAAAATTGATTAAGTGGCAGAAAAAATCCCCGAAAATCCCGAATTTGAACCATTGACACGCACCCAAGTTTTAGTAGCAATGGGCGTGACAGCAATTATATTGCTGGCGGTAGCTAAATTGTGGTTACTATTTGGATCGGTATCGCTTTTGCCAGTCAAATTAATCGGATTTGACTTACTCAAAGGATGTGCGATCGGATTAGTCATTTCCGGCGGTAGTGCGATCGTTTATCACCTCTGGCCCGGTTATCGGCGCAGTGCCAACGTTTACCTAGAAGTAGTCCTCAAACCCTTATTTTGGCCAGATTTAATTTGGTTGGGATTATTACCCGGACTTAGCGAAGAATTGCTATTTCGAGGCGTGATGATGTCGGCATTAGGATTAAATGCTACGGGTTTAATTTTATCCAGTTTTTGCTTTGGCATTTTGCACCTAGGAGGCATCGATCAGTGGCCCTACGCAGTTTGGGCAACTGCTGTGGGCTTGCTATTAGGCTACAGTTTTTTAGATACTGGAAACTTGTTAGTCCCAATTTTAGCTCATATTTGTACAAATCTGATTTCAAGCTGTGTTTGGAAGTGGGAAAACCAAACAACCAATCGATTTTAAAATTGTGTAACAGGCCCTCCAGCCTGTTCACAGCTTGGTATTTACCAGAGATCTATTTAACCGTTAACATAATAATTGCGCGTTCCCTTGGCATTCATCGCTTCTCCCAGTCGGTTTAACCCGTAGACGTAAGCAGCAGTTCTCATACAAACTGATAAATCCAGAGATATTTTCCAGATAGCCTCAGTTTCTTCCACCATTTTATGCTTCAAGCGCTGATTAACTTCCTCCAGACTCCAATAAAGTCCGCTACGGTTTTGCACCCACTCAAAGTAACTAACCGTTACGCCTCCAGCATTGACTAAAATATCAGGAATCACCTGAATTCCCCTGGCTTCCAAAATCAAATCAGCAGCGGAATCAATGGGACCATTAGCTACTTCAAAAATAAACTTAGCCTGAATGCTATCGACATTTGCTTCGGTGATTTGATTTTCCAAAGCCGCGGGAATCAACACATCTACATCTAAAGCTAAAATTTGCTGATTAGTCAAAACTTCGTGTTCGACTATATTGCAAACAGAGCCTTCACAATAAATAGCTTTGATACCTTTATTAGAGTCTTTAAAACTGCGGATGCTGGGAATATCCAAACCTTGTTTAGCATAAATCCCACCTTGGGAATCGCTAACGGCTACAACTTTGTAACCTGCTTTCCAGAGTAGTTCTGCTATTTCTGCACCGGCATTGCCAAAACCTTGTACTGCTACAGTGGTATTTTGAGGAACTAACTCACATTTTGCCAGAATATTTTCTAATACAAAAAAAGCCCCGGTTGCTGTAGCCGTATCTCGACCTAAACTACCACCAATTGTTACAGGTTTACCAGTCACAACCGCTGGACAAAGTTGCCGTTTAATGGTATTATATTGATCCATCATCCAGCCCATAATCATGGGATTTGTGTAAACATCAGGTGCGGGAATATCGATATCTGGACCAATGAAATCGGCGATCGCATCCACATAGCCCCGGCTCAACCTTTCCAATTCCAGTTTAGACAATTCCTTGGGATTTACAGTAATGCCTCCCTTGGCCCCTCCAAAGGGCAAATTCAAAACTGCACATTTAAAAGTCATCCAAAATGCTAAGGATTGCACTTCGTCCAGGGATACTTTGGGATGGTAACGCACTCCTCCTTTGGACGGGCCTCTGGTATTGTCGTAGCGCACTCGATAACCTTGAAAAATTCGCAGAGAACCATCGTCCATCCGCACGGGAATTGATACAATTAAACTAGATTTGGGATATTTCAGCCGTTCGATCGTATCCTCGGAAAGGGATACATATTTTAAGGCTCGTTCTAATCGGCGGCTGGCGTCAGTAAATAATGATTCAGACATAATTAAGAAAGAAAAAGGAAGAAGGAAGAGGAAAGTCGGAAGCAGATTTGCTGAGCACTTCAACTTAATAATACTTGTATACACTAACAACAGTCAACAACTTTGTCTCGATCGACTATCTGCCATCCCCAACCGCAAATTAAGCATTTAGACTTACAATAGAGATTAATAGTGAACTCAAGGCAAAACTTGAGATCGATCGCTTGAATCAAAGCCAGCCATTAGGGTAATTAAATTCTGACATCGATCGACTAATTAACTCACCTTCTTAACTAAATAATTATTATGGTTGGACTCCTAGCTGCCCTCTCTGCGTCGGCGGCGGGGGGTATGAGAATTGCCATGCCCCTGCTGTTAATTGGTTTGTTACGCATCGATAAACTTTGGTCAGAAATACCTCTCTTGTCTGGGCTTCACCCCCAAGTGGTGATAGCAATTTTGGTGAGTTGGTCGCTATTAGAATTATTTGCTTCTAAAACCTTTGTGGGACAGCGGGTGTTGCAAATTGTGCAAGTTATTTTCAGCCCCATTGTAGGATCAATTATGGCAATTGCGATCGCTCAGGTAAGTTCCATCGACGAACTTGTTGTCCACCCTTGGATGCTGTGGATTATTGGTGTTGTCGGAGGTTTGTTGGCTTTAGTGCTGCAACTGGTGCAAGCAGGATGGCTTTATCGGCTGAAGGTGTTGCCGATTTGGCTGATTTTTGTTCAAGATGCTTTGTGTATTGCTTTGGTGTTATTTGCCTTTGATGCGCCGCGGCAAGGGGGATTGATTGCGATGCTGCTGCTGTGGCTGGCAATTCGCAGTTCTAAAGAATGGTATCGCTGGTACAGGAGTCAAGCAACGCAGGGGTTATTAGGAAATCCCCGTCAAGGTAAACGCGATCCAGATTAATTTAATGATTGGTTATTGGTTATTAGTTATTAGTTATTAGTTATTTGTTATTTGCTACCAATACCCAATTCCAAACTCCCAATTGTGTCCCCAAGGGGGGACACGGCTGTTTCATTCTCGAATTTTAGCTGTGCTAAAATTCTGAATGAAAAAATTCATGTCCTCATCTGATCCTCAAAATTCAAATATCAATTTTATTGATAGTTAAATAAGCTGTTTTCATTGCTGTAAATAGGTTCGGAATCCTTGACCCAATGTAACTGATTTTCAATCAGCCAATGAGCTCGGATTTTTGACGCAAATATTTCGGCATCCACTGAATTGCCCGAAGCTGCAAAAGCTACTGGAAAACCCATTCCCGAACCAAAATATCGACCTGCTATATATCAACTTACTACTTGAAAAACGATCGCACAAATCCCCCTTACTGCATTCGATCGATCGTCCGATACTGCACTGCCTCCCCCACATGATTGGTTTTCAAACTTTCATCCCCCGACAAATCAGCAATAGTTCTCGCCACCTTCAAAATGCGATCGCTAGCCCTAGCCGAAAGCCCCAACTTCCGAATCGCCATCTCCAATAAATTCCGAGAAGCATCATCCAACTGACACCATTGATTAATATGGCTGCTTTGCATCTGGGCATTACACCTCAAGCTAGTTTCCGACTTAAAACGGCCAGTTGCGATCTCTCGCGCCCGCTGTACCCTCACCCGCACCGGTTCCGACTCCTCCCCCGTCGGCTGTCGCGTAATCTCCTCCGGTTTCAAACGATTCACCGCCACTTGCAAATCAATCCGATCCATCAAAGGCCCCGAAAGTTTTGCCCAATATTGTTCTCGCTTTTGTGGCGAACAAGTACACTGTTGAATCGCGTCACCATAGTAACCGCAAGCACAAGGATTTGTACTCGCAACTAAAGTGAATTGAGCCGGAAACATCACCGATTGTCTAGTCCGAGAAATCGTCACATAACCATCTTCCAGCGGTTGCCGCAAAAACTCCAAAACATCCCTTTTAAACTCAGTTAATTCATCCAAAAAAAGGATGCCGCGATGTGCTAAAGAAATTTCACCCGGACGCGGAAAACTACCACCGCCTACCAAAGAAGGCCCCGATGCTGAATGGTGGGGACTGCGAAAAGGCCGATCGCCCACCAAACTACCCTTATCTTTCAGCAACCCCGCCACGGAATGAATTTGAGTCACATCCAAAGCCTCATCAAACGTCAGCGGTGGCAAAATTCCCGGTAAGCGTCTTGCTAACATAGTTTTACCGCTCCCTGGCGGCCCGACAAAAATTAAATTGTGTCCCCCAGCCGCCGCAATTTCCAAAGCCCGCCGCGCGTGAATTTGCCCCTTTACATCCTTTAAATCTAGACCCGGAATGCGCCTTTTTGCTAACTCTTGTCTACCGTTTACTTCTACAGGCGAATAAACTTCAGGATTGTTTAAAAAATCAGTAACTGCAAAAATATTCTCAAAACCATAGACAGATATTCCCTGTACCAATGCCGCTTCTTGTGCATTACCAGCGGGTACAATCAATCCTGAAATACCCATTTTGGCAGCAGCAGCGGCGATCGGCAAAACCCCAGCCACAGGGCGCAAACTTCCATCTAAAGAGAGTTCCCCCAAAAACAAATGATCTCCCAAAAGTTCAGCGCTGACTTGTTCCGATGCTGCTAAAATGCCAATGGCGATCGGCAAATCGAAACTCGGCCCTTCCTTCCGCAAATCCGCCGGAGTCAAATTAATCACAATACTCCGCATCGGAAAAGCATATCCCGAATTTTTCAGCGTCGCCCTAACCCTTTCCTTAGCTTCTTGCACCGCAGAATCGGGCAATCCCACCACCACAATTTTCGGCAGCCCTCCCGACACATCCGCCTCAACACCAACCTTTACCGCGTCAATTCCAACAATCGATGCACTCCAAACCCTAGCAAGCATGGTGTTTTATCCTTGTTCGGCTATCTTGTCCCCACTCTCTATTATCATTAATCATGGAACAAGAAACTCGGAACAGCAGAAAAAACTTTTCCTTCTTCCTTCTTCCGGACATCCGTTACATCCCGTACACTGCTTCGTTGCCGAACTACCTTCATAACTCATGACAAATCAAGAAACCATTTTTAGCAAAATCATTAGCCGCGAAATTCCCGCCGACATCGTTTATGAAGACGACTTAGCCCTAGCCTTCCGAGATGTAAATCCCCAAGCACCGGTACACATTCTGGTCATTCCTAAGAAGCCTATTCCCAAATTAGCCGATGCAGAGTCTGGAGATCATGCTCTCATGGGACACTTGCTGCTAACTGTTAAACTGGTAGCAGAACAACTAGGACTTAGTAATGGCTATCGAGTTGTGATTAATAATGGGAACGATGGTGGCCAAACTGTGGATCATCTGCACCTTCATATTCTGGGTGGACGACACATGAAATGGCCTCCGGGTTAAAAGATAATTCAAAATATGATTGGCAATTCAGTACCCATAACTAACTCTCTTCTTCCAAATACTCTGCAACACTTTGCAAATTTTCTAATCCTCTGTTGAAACGGTTCAGCATAGATTCCTCTATGTCACTATCAAAGTTAAGTTTAGAACTTTGCAAAGCTAACTCTTTAATTGCCTCTAACCATAGCGACAGCGGTACATTGCGAACAGCTTTGCGTAAGCCCATATTTGCTAATACTGCAAGATGAAAACCTGTTAAATCTTGTCCCCCATAGTTATAGAAACCATTCCATAGTTCTAGCTTTTCGGGTGTGTAGGTTGCGTACTGATCGAAGGTAATTGGTGTTGGATCGAGTTGAGGTTGTGGTAGTGGTGGTGTATCCATAGGTTTTTACCTTTGAGATTACTATCTATATTACTAGCTAATTAACCACAATTTTCAAATATCTGCTTCAGCAGGCTATTTTTCGACAAATAAACGTATTAACCAATTAGTGAATTTTACTGCGACATCTGTATGAGGACGCAGAGCTTGACTTGTAATTGCCTTCCCCAAAGGATAACCTGGTTCATCATGCCAAGCAAGATATGTATGAATCACTGCTTTACTGCGATGCACTTCTTTGAATGTTGTTACTTGATTATCCTCTGCTTGTTTAACACATTCTCGCGCAAATGCCAGAGATGCTGGTTCTGCAAGTTCCGCACAAAAGTCTTCTAACATACCATAATCTTGATTATTGGGCATCAGCCAAAATCCCAGTTTAGGTTCATCTGAAGAAGTCTCGACAACTGTTCCATCAGCATCAGGTTTATTCGGTAACGTATAGCTGTAATGTTGTAATTTGCCTCTTATACTTTGCCATTTGCCTTCAAGAGAAGGGTTATCAGCATCGAGCATAACTCCTATTACTTGAGGAGGATTAGGACGTACAATCAACGCATTTAATCGTTTCAAAACCCCGACATCTGAACCACATTGATATATACCGAAAGTCTCAGGAACATTATGAGCTTTACATAAAGCCATAACCACATGGCAATCATTATCTCCTTCAACAAGTAAAACTCGATCTGTATCTTGCTTGCAAACACTATTCTTCTGATAAACCTCGCCGATTTTACTCATCTTACTTCAACATCCATATCAATTGAATCACTCAGGCTCTCAGATGTATATTCTGTTGCTTTGATCGATTCATTCTTTTCATCAAGCCTGAAGAAACTACCAAGTGTAGGATAGTTATTCCAGGCCTCATAAAAACCTTTTATACAATCGCGGCTGTGAGTAGTTGCAAAAACTTGAACATTAAGTCTTTCCGATAGCTGAAACACAATATCCCAAATTTTAGGTTGAATACTCCAGTGCAATCCATTTTCAAATTCATCAATTAAAAGCAGTCCGTTGCGAGCATTGACAAGTGCAACAATGATATGAAACAAGCGAGTCATACCATCTCCCATGCTCTTGAGAGGTAATGGTTCGTCTATGCCTTTAATTTTTACTAAAGGAACACGGTTGTCACTTGCAGTACCTCTACTAACGTCCTCTACAAAAGCGACTCCAGTAACTCGTTCGTCAATTAAACGAAGCGCAGAAATAACCTCCGACTCTAAATCTGTCAAGCTCGTTAAATCCCAAAGAGCAGCTAATTTTCGATTTGGTATATTTGCTGTAGAAACAATCTGCCATGTGTATTTAAACTCTGATTCCTGCCTTTCATAAAAAATTCTAGAGCTACGTCGAATGTCTCTGATATTTCTATCTAATCTAAAAATTCTTCTAGTTCTTTCGCCTTCTTTTGCTACGAGAAAAACTTCAACATTAGATATATCTTCGTCAAACTCCACATCAGAGATGCGAATTTTCCTGATAGTACCTTCATCATCATTTTTATTCTGGTATGCGGCAGCACCGATCCGGAGTTTTATGTTTGAAGAAATTTCTCCAAGAGAAATCCCATCTCCTCCTATGGTGGGCAATTTATGCCCAAAGAATAGATGCCGCACAGGATTACTGATAAAATTTTGGGAATGTGGTTGAGCTTCGCTAAACCAAGTCTCTTGCCTAGACTCTACAAGCTCAAGCATGACTGTGGCAGAAGCATTGCTGGCATAAAGTTCTAATGCTTCAAGAAATGTACTCTTTCCTGAATTATTCTTGCCAACAATCAGGTTGACACGACCCAGATTTTTAACTTCAAGATGTTGAAATAGCCTAAAGTTGTGTATCTGAAATGACTCCAGCATACAATATTCCTATAAGTTTTTATAACAAGCTTATATCATATTTGCTTAAAAACCCAGTTTCTGAAATAACTCGGCAATCGGGAGAGTAAAGCCGGGGACGATTTCTTCGCCATCTAGGGAGTCAATGGACTTAAGCAGGCGATCGGGTTCTTCGGACGATCGATACACCAAAACATACTTTTCTTTAGGGTTAATCACCCAAACTAAACGCGATCCATTGTCGAAATATTCTACGAGTTTATTGTGAATTTCTTCGACTGTATTGCTAGGAGAAAGGATTTCTACGGCAAGATCCGGCGCACCTTCGAGAAAGCCATCGGGGAGTTCATCTAGCCCTTGGAGGTGTTCTTTTGCCATGAATGAAACATCAGGCGATCGCTTATTCCCTGATTTCATCTTGAAAGCGGTGCTGGAATCGAACATTGCGCCTAATTTTTGCGTAGATACGCAGTTAAACAAGGCAGCACTCAAAATAACGGCAACATAACCGTGTTTTGCGCCAGAGTTTCCCATGTCAATTAGTTCTCCATTTACAATTTCGTAGCGGTGTCCATCTCGATTTAGTGCCATGAATTCGGCATCACTCCAGACTTTTTCCTCTGCTGGTGTTTCAAGTTGAATTGGCCCTGGGTGTTGAATTAGAGTAACCATAGCTTTCTCCTAAACTTATATTTCTAGTTAAACATCATCCATTTCAAATTTCAACAAGTCGCCCTTAAAATTTAATGCGGCGGTAGACTTCAGACATCGGAATTTCTATATTTAAGCTGTGCAGGACGATCGCGCGATCGATCCCATCGTACACTTGCCATTGCCACCGATCGCCCAAAGGGCGATCGCAATTGTAATATTGCTCAATATATGGTTCAGTCTGACTAACCAGCAGATATTCACAAAAACTGGGAATAGAGCGATACCTTCTGAACTTTTCACCTCGATCGTAGGCTTCTGTAAAGGGCGAAAGAATTGTGACAATCAGTAAAGGGTTGAGAATTTCATCCGTGCGATCGGCATTGAATTCCGGTTCGCCATTCACTACCATCAAATCAGTATAAGTTCCACGCCGATATTCGGGAATCCAAACCCGCAAATCACTGTTATACAAGCGAAAATCCGTGTCTCTGAGCAAAAATCCCAAGTAAATTAACAAGTTACAAGCGATCGCGCTGTGGACTTCTGAACCTCCTGACATAGCGATAATCTCCCCGTTGCAGTATTCGTGACGTTCTTGGGCCGTTTCCTCCATCGCCCGGTATTCATCTAGAGTGAAGCGAGTCTTAGTCGGATCGGTCAGAGTTGGCGGTTTGGTAGCAGCAATCACCACGATCGCACCTCCTAAATAATTAGACCTCTTTTTGATATTATCATCATATCATAAAATTAATAACCAAAATCCCTAAAAATGCCTTATTTAACAGCCGCCAACGACATCAAAGCACTCATCGCTAAATTTTCCAAATCTAGAATCCTGTGGATTGATACAGAAATAGCAGACTATATATCTAACCCCAAATTATCTCTGATTCAGGTATTAGCTGACCCCAGAGACTTGACAGGCGATGCCACTTTTTTGCTCGATGTTTTGGAGCAACCTGAATTAGTAACAGATTTCATAAACCAAATCATGGCCAATTCAAATATTGAAAAAGTGATGCACAATGCCAGCTATGACATCAGGTTTTTGGGAAATGATGAAGCCACCAATGTAACTTGCAATTTGAATATGTCGCAAAAAATTCCTTATTATATTCTCCCACTACCTAACCGCCAACTCAAAACTTTAATAGAAAAAATTTGTAATATTAATTATGTAGATAAAACAGAACAGGGGAGTGATTGGGGAAAGCGTTCCCTGACAGAAAAGCAGCTAGAATATGCCAAGATGGATGTGGTTTATTTAGCGAGAGTGCATCGCCACCTGCTAGAAATATTTCACAAATCTTATCCAGATCCAGCCAGTGAAAACTTGACTGCATTGGGAGAGAAATATCAGAATATAGAAGCTAGGTGGAAACCGCTAGATTCAGAATTTGCTGAGGTGAAAGAACGAATTAAAACAGGGATGCTGGCAAAAAAGCTGAAAGATAGTGCTTATTTTGAGCTATCTAGTTCGATCGCGATGAAAGTAGATTTTATGACGCTGGCCAATCTGACACAAGCTGAGAGGATTGAGTTGCATTTTCCGGTGACACTGACGAAAGAAATTCAAAGACAGTTAGGGCAACTGATCGAGCATCCATCTTTGGAAGTAGAAGAGGTGCAGAGTTGGCGGTTGATTTTTAACGCACAGCAGCGACGAAAATCAACTAATCAAATTGCGCCACGACCTGTGAGTGATGATTTAATAGTGTTGGGGGAAAGGTACAAAGAAATTTTGCCTGAATGGAAATTTTTGGATTCAGAAGTTGACCATTTAAAAGAGCGTGTTAAAAAAGCAATGATGGCGCAAAACAAGGGAAATACTCCCCATTTTAAGCGGTCGAGTTCTTGTTTGATGAAAGTAGATTTTGCGAGTTTGGCAAGACTGGTGCAATCTGTGGGAATTGAGTTGGAGTTTAGGGTGACGCTGACTCAATATATCCAAAAACGGTTAGGGGAAGCTATTAATCAAATTGATGTGCAAATTGAGTATATTACCAGTTGGCGAATGAGGGCTAAGACTGTGGAAGATGAAGATGAGGAAATTCCGTTTTGAGTAATATCAAATCCGTTTTAGGATTGATATAGCAATCCTAAATCATTTGTACAAATATGTAGGGGTAGTGCCCCCGTGCCTACCCCGCGAATCCGGGCAACCACGGGGGTTTGCCCCTACAACCATTACACAATTCATTTAGGATTGATATAGCAGTTGACCTGTGACCTGTGACCTGTGACAGTTGTATAACGGGCCTCAAACCATTGATGCAGTGCAGGTATCAGCTCTATTAATGAAGTTATTTATGTCCTAACCGCCGAGAAGGTTGCTAAATAATATCAAATCTGGTCGTCTGCTTTCGGCCCGCAGATTTTCAGCGTACTCGATGAACCGTTGATTTTTTTGCCACTTTTGGAAACAAAAACTTGATAATCGTATTCCTTGATTAGTTGAAAAAGTGTATAATTTTAGTGATTGCAATCACACCCATTGAGCGTTCTATGTCATATTAATCATGCTTAATAATCACTGGAGTTGGAAACTATATTCCCTTCTGTTAAGCTATAAATAGCCCACGAATCAGGCAAATAATAAAAATATGACAATTCAAAATTTTACATTGACAGGCTATCAAACGCTCGATCGCATTTACTCAGGAACACGCACCCTAGTTTATCGCGGAACTCGCCTCTGCGACCAACAACCAGTCGCCATCAAAGTCTTGCACAGCGAGTATCCCAGCTTTAACGAACTGGTGCAATTTCGCAATCAGTATACCATTGCCAAAAACCTCAATTTACCCGGAATCATCGAAACCTACAGCTTAGAAGCTTACCACAACAGCTATGCGCTGGTAATGGAAGACTTTGGGGGAATCTCTCTGAAAGCATGGACGGAACAAGGGGAAACTCTGCCGAATTTGAGTGAATTGTTGCAAATGGCGATCGACATCAGCAATACATTAAATATACTCTGCCAGAATCGGATCATTCACAAAGACATTAAACCTGCAAATATTTTAATTAATCCCCAAACCAAACAAGTTAAGCTAATTGACTTTAGCATCGCATCTTTGCTGCCCAGGGAAACTCAAACCCTAATAAATCCTAACGTACTGGAAGGAACACTCGGCTACTTGTCACCCGAACAAACGGGAAGGATGAATCGTGGCATTGACTATCGTACTGATTTTTACTCTTTGGGTGTTACTTTTTACGAATTGCTGGCGGGAGAATTGCCATTTCAAAGCAACGATGCGATGGAATTGGTACACTGTCATATTGCTAAGCAACCGCCATCGCTGCATGAAGTTAATCCGCAAATCCCGCAGGTACTCTCAGAGATTGTCAGCAAATTGATGGCAAAGAATGCCGAAGACAGGTATCAGAGTGCGTTAGGACTCAAATTTGATTTAGAATTATGTTTGTCTCAACTACAAAAAAGTGGTAAAATCGCAACTTTTGCAGTAGGTCAGAGGGATTTGTGCGATCGCTTCAGCATACCAGAGAAACTCTACGGAAGAGAAACCGAAGTATTAACCCTACTCGCAGCCTTTGAGCGCGTTGCGAACCCCCTTACCAAGCGGGTAGAAATGATGCTAGTAGCTGGCTTTTCAGGGATTGGAAAAACAGTTGTAGTTAACGAAATACACAAACCAATTGTCCGCCAGCGTGGCTATTTTATCAAAGGCAAATTCGACCAATTTAACCGCGATATTCCGTTCTCAGCTTTTGTTCAGGCATTTCGAGATTTAATGGGACAATTGTTGAGCGAAAGTGATGAACAATTGGGTAAATGGCAAACTCAAATATTGCAAGCACTGGGCGATAACGGTCAAGTTATTATAGAAGTAATTCCCGAACTAGAAAGAATTATTGGTAAGCAATCACCCGCGATCGAACTTTCAGGAAGTGCGGTTCAAAATCGGTTTAATTTGCTGTTCCAAAACTTCCTGCAAGTATTTACAGCTAAAGAGCATCCCCTGGTGATATTTTTGGATGACTTGCAGTGGGCAGATTCCGCCTCGCTACAGTTAATGCAACTGCTGGTGGCAGACTCGGAGACCGACTATTTATTAGTAATTGGTGCTTACCGAGATAATGAAGTATTTGCAGCGCATCCGTTGATGCTGACACTGGATGCAGTAGTGAAAGCTGAGGCAACGGTAAATACTATTACACTGGAACCATTGAATTTAGAAAGTCTCAATGATTTGGTGGCTGATACGCTCAATTGTGTTCCTACTTTGGCAATGCCTTTGACTGATTTGGTGGAACAAAAAACTCAAAAGAATCCATTTTTTGCGACGCAGTTTCTTAAAGCATTGCATCAGGATGGGTTGATTCAGTTTGACCTACATACAGGCTATTGGCAGTGCAATATGGTGGGAGTGCGTGAGGCAGCACTGACGGATGATGTGGTGGAGTTTATAGCGTTGCGGTTGCAGAAATTGCCAGAAGCCACTCAAAATGTCCTCAAGTTAGCAGCGTGCATTGGCAATCAGTTTGATTTAACAACGTTAGCGATCGTCTCGGAACAATCGGAAACTGAGGTTGCCGCTGTATTGTGGAAAGCCTTACAAGAGGGACTGATTCTTCCTCAAAGCGAAGTTTACAAATTTTACATTGACCGAGAAACCCAGGATTCAGTCCAAGATTCACAAGTTGCACTCTACAGATTTCTCCACGATCGCGTCCAACAAGCGGCTTATTCTCTGATTCTGGAAGAACAAATACAGATCACACATCTCAAAATTGCTCGGTTGTTGTATCAGAATACTTCAGACGATCTCGAAGCTAATGTATTTGAGATCGTCAACCACTGGAATCGCGCCATTACCCTTGTCCTCGATCCATCGGAAAGAAATAATCTTGCTCAACTCAATTTAATCGCTGGAAGCAAAGCCAAAGCCTCAACAGCCTACGAACCAGCCCTCAACTATTTTCATACAGGTGTAACCCTGCTGTCTAACCGGGCTTGGCAAACCGAACCGCAGCTAATTCTGGCATTGCATGAAGGTGCAGCAGAAGCGGCATATTTGTGTGGTAATTCTGATCAGATGGAGGAGTGGGTGAGCGTAATTTTAGCTCAAAACCTCAAACCTACTGAATACGTCAAAGCCTATGAAACCCAGATTCAAGCTTATAATGCTCAAGGTCGGTTTCAAGAAGCGATCGCGATCGCCCGTGCCGCCTTAGCCAAATTCAATGTTCGTCTTCCCGAACAGCCGACACCCGCAGATATCGCCCCAGCCCTGCAAGAAGTCACGGAATTACTCAACGGCAGAACCACCCAGGAGTTACTCGATTTGCCAGTGATGACAGAGGCAGAACCCCTGGCGATAATGCGGGTACTGTCGAGTATTATCACCGCGACTTATATGTCGGCTCCCTTGCTGTTTCCTTTTGTAATTCTGACCCAAGTAAAACTATCAATTAACAAGGGAAATACTGCCCTATCTGCCTATAGCTACAGTACCTATGGCATCTTATTGATCAACATTTTCGGATACCTGGATACGGCTTATGATTTTGGCCAGTTAGCACTACAACTGGTGGCAAAACTCAATGCGCGATCGGTACAAGCAAAAGTCAACGTTGTCTTCGCAAGCTTTATTATCCATTGTAAACCTCACTTCCGTGGCTGTTTACCCGTGAATATGGAAGGTTTTCAGGTCGGACTAGAAATGGGCGATTTAGAATTTGTTGGACTCAATGCATGTAGTTTTTGCCAATGGGCTTATCACCTGGGTAAGAACTTAACTGCCCTAGTTGCAGAAGCAGAACCCTATCTGGCAGTCCTATCGCAGCACAATTTAACCGCTGCTTTAAATCTCAGCTATGCTGCTTTACAGCCAATTCAACGCTTACAAGCTAGCCAAAGCAAGGCAGAGTTGGCGACTCAAGCCGAACAACTATATCACGCCCTAACCATCACCAATGACTTAAGCGGCTTGCATTATTATTGGGTCTGTCGGCTGACTGTTTCCTATCTATTTGGTGAAACAGTGCAGGCAAGTCAGAATGCGGCACAGGCCCGTCAAACTATAGCAGGAGGAACAGGGTTATTTACCGAATTCGTTTTTTACTTCTACGATTCTCTCACGGCACTGGCTGAGTATCCCGAAGCAGCGGACAAAACGGCGTTATGCGATCGCATTTTGGCAAATCAAGCCAAGCTGCAACATCGTGCTAACCATGCACCGATGAACTTTCAACACAAATACGACTTGGTTGAAGCAGAACAATATCGAGTATTAGGGAAAAACTATGAAGCAGGAGATTATTACGATCGCGCGATCGCTGGAGCCAAACAAAACGAATACATCCAAGAAGAAGCCCTAGCCAACGAGCTAGCAGCAAAATTCTACCTCGATTGGGGCAAAGAAAAAGTCGCCCAATCCTATATGCAAGAAGCCTACTACTGCTACGCCCGCTGGGGTGCTAAAGCCAAGACTGATGACCTAGAAAAATGCTATCCGCAACTTCTAGCTCCCATATTGCAGGCAAAACCAAATGGTTATGCACTCCACGAAACTAACCGACAAACAAGCGGTAAATTTTCGGTTTTACATCAAACATTCCAAACAACTCAATCTTCGAGCAGTAGTATTTCTGAAGCCCTCGATTTCGACACGATTTTCAAAGCCTCTCAAGCTCTATCGAGTGAAATTGAATTAGCAAAATTGCTGGCTGCACTGATGTCTGTGTTGCTAGAAAATGCCGGGGCAACAAAAGCAGTTCTGCTGTTGATTAAGGATGAGAATATGGCGATCGAAGCCGTAGCATCTCTCAAGGAAAATGTCATCTCAATGTCTGTACCGCTGTCAGCCAGCGAAGAGGTTCCTGCTGCTGTAGTCAACTATGTTAAGCGCACTTTGGAAACTGTAATTTTGGATAATGCAGCAGCACAAAACGATTTTATGGCAGAGCCATATTTGATGGAGCAAAAGCCCAAAAGTGTGCTGTGCGCGCCGATTTTGCATCAGGGTAAATTAATCGGGTTGCTGTATCTAGAAAATAACTTGACAATCGGGGCATTTACACAAGATCGCACTCAAGTCATCCAACTGTTGTGCGCCCAAGCGGCAATCTCGCTAGAAAATGCCCGCTTGTACCAACAATCTCAAACTTATGCCCAAGAATTAGAACGATCGCTCTTGGACTTACAGCAAGCCCAGTTACAGCTCGTGCAAAGCGAAAAAATGTCAGCTTTGGGCAATCTCGTCGCGGGTGTCGCCCACGAAATTAACAATCCCGTCGGCTTTATCAGCGGCAATTTGACAGAAGCAACTGCTGGATTTAAAGATATTATTGCTCAGTTGCAATTGTATCAGAAAATATTCCCGAATGCCGGAACAGAAATCGAGCAGAATGCTGAGGATATTGATTTAGATTATCTGCTGGAAGATTTGCCCAAGATGCTGTCATCGATGAAGGTGGGGTGCGATCGCATTCGGGGCATTAGCACCAGCCTCCGCACCTTCTCCAGAGCCGATCAAGACTACAAAGTGCCCTTTAAGATCCATGAAGGGATTGACAGCACGATCTTAATATTGAAACACCGACTGAAAGCTAACGAACACCGTCCCGCGATCGAAGTCGTTACAGAGTACGGAAATATCCCGAAGATTGAATGTTTTCCCGGTCAGTTAAATCAAGTTTTTATGAATTTGCTGGCAAATGCGATCGATGCCCTAGAAGAGTCGAGTCAAGGCCGCAGTTTCGAGGAAATTGAAGCGAATCCTAACAGGATCACGGTGCGGATCGGCTTGGAGGGCGATCGCCACATTGTCATTGCAATTGCTGATAACGGTGCGGGGATGACAGAGGAAGTCAAACAAAAGATATTTGACCATTTGTTCACCACGAAGGCCGTAGGAAAAGGTACTGGGTTAGGATTGGCGATCGCCCGCCAGATTGTAGTCGAAACCCACGGTGGTAAGTTGAGTTGCAACTCTACGGTTGGTGAAGGGACTGAATTTGCGATCGTGTTACCTGTTAGTCAAGAAAGTCATTAGTCATTGGTCATTAGTCATTAGTTGGCGGTAATTGGTCATTAGTGATGATAGCGGTTTTAAACTCTTCTGCTTTGCGATCGGACTTTAGTCCTGATTACAAACCAATTTAACGATCGCAACTCCAGACACTCGCAAAATTTCCGGCGCTCCTGCGCGACTATTGCCAAAATCTCAACTATGCTAACTTAGGCGAGCAGCAATCCCTTGTCACGCAGACGATCGACCTAATTTAAAACAAATTATTTTATTGAGGAGCGGTGTATCCCCTATGGCAAACCTAATCGGCACAGACAGCAATGATTTTCTGCTCGGAACTCCCCTAGGCGATCGCATTCGTGCCTTAGATGGCGATGACACGCTCTTGGGTGCCGCAGGAGATGACACCCTAGAGGGCGACAATGGCAACGACCAAATCATTGGAGGCGATGGAGCCGATTCGCTCTTTGGTGGTGAAGGAAACGATGAACTCATTGGCAGCCAAGGCCGTGATACCGCCAGCGGTGGCAACGGCGATGACTCCATTCGTGGCGGTTTGGGCAACGACAGCCTCGATGGCAACGACGGTAGCGACACCGTGTTCGGAGACGCTGGGGACGACTTAGTTCGTGGCAACGCAGGTTTGGATGTGATTGCTGGCGGTACTGGCAACGACACCCTCATCGGCGGTGATGGCGACGATTCCGTATTTGGGAATGGTGATGACGACTTTCTCTACGGAGATGCCGGCGATGATTCTCTCAACGGCGGTAGTGGTAGCGATCAATTATTTGGCGGTGATGGCAAGGACTACTTCAGAGGTGAAGATGGCAACGACACTTTATACGGTGGTGCCGGTACTGATTCGCTCTACGGAGACGCTGGCAATGACCAGATATTTGGTGGCAAAGCTAACGATACAGTCATTGGCGGCACCGGTTCCGATACGATGCGGGGCGATGAAGGCCAAGATTTTCTACAGGGAGGTGAAGATAACGATTTCCTCTTTGGTGGCAAAGGCCGCGACGTTCTTGATGGTGGCTTTGGTGATGATTCCTTGGCTGGTGGCCTGGGTGACGATACACTTTTGGGCGGTTTTGGCAATGACAATTTATTTGGGGCAGAGGGTAATGACTGTTTGAGCGGAGGTGAGGGTTCAGATACCCTGACTGGTGGAAGTGGCAGTGATATATTTGTGCTGGGAGCAGGGCCTGGCAGTCTGGCTTTAATTACTGATTACAACGAGGCCGAAGATTTCTTTGGACTGCCGACTAATTTATCTTTTACTGACTTGGCAATTACCCAAGGCAACGGTTCAAACCGGAGGGATACAGTAATTACGACGAAGAAGGACGGGAAGCTGTTGGCAATTTTGACAGACACTCCGGCGGGCTTAATTGAGGCTACTGATTTTGTATCTGTGACTGGGACGGTTCCTGTCAGACCAACTACAACTACAGTTACCACTACAGTTACCACTACAATTACAGATCCGACAACTCCGACTCCGACTCCGACAACGACAACTCCGACTCCGACAACGACAACTCCGACTCCAACAACGACAACTCCGACAACGACAACTCCGACTCCAACGACGACAACTCCGACTCCAACGACGACAACTCCGACTCCAACGACGACAACTCCGACTCCAACGACGACAACTCCGACTCCAACGACGACAACTCCGACTCCGACGGCTTCGAGGATTCCTTCTCCCCCGACAATTAACCTGCCCGATTCTCCTTTGCTGACGATTAGTTCGATCGCCCCAACACCTACCCCCGGACTTTTGCCAATGCCCGGCCAGACACCGATATTTCCCTCGATGTTGCCGAGTCCGATACCTGTACCTCCTACACCTTTCGGATTTTAGGTGAGATGCCGATGGCGGGAGCTAGTGCATGAGTTATGAGTTAATTTAAAACTCATAACTCATACGCTCAAAACTATTTAAGAGCTTGCGGATTCTGGGCCGATTCACCATCAGACTCGGTTCGAGAATCTTCTAGGATAGATAGTTCTTCGGTGTAGCCTAAGAGCTCGCGCAGTTTCATCCGGTGGATGTAAGGCCAGCCACCATTGGCCTCTATATTCCTGAGCAGTTTGTACAGTGCTTGGCGGTTTTCGGGAAAAGACGCTTGAAACAAACCGTCCCGAATTTCTCGGTGCGAACTTTCCAGTGTCCGCAGCAAAGCCAAAAGCAGCACACTGTCTTCCTGACAACTTTCGGCTAAAGTCCGAATCGCCTCTGTCAGGGATTGCAGTTGAGACTGCAACTTTCCTGACTCTAAATCTTTGCCGTTGTCCATACCGCTGCTTCCTTTGAAATCTACAAGGCGTTTGTGCCCAACCTGAGTATCAGCAGACTAAATCGAGCTAGTCGCGATCGCCATTCGGGGTCATAAGCAACCTAACTTAAGTAGGTTGACCTAGGCAATATTAATTTGTAGTCTAAGTCAAGAAAAGAGCACAACCCGTCGTACCATGTGTATTGTGCTACGATCCGCAGATTTTGAGAAATCCTAAGTTATGGCTTAATTTCGCCGTACTCGCTCGACTTTTTGAGTCAAAGCCGGTGAGATCTTTCGGATGGTTGGACTGGCATAGCCTGCCCGCGAGCAATTATATTTTGCTCGAAGTAGGGTTTTTTCTTAATATAATCCGATGTTGGATATTGAGGTTTGGAATGAAATATCGTTCTTTAATTGTGGCACTTTTAGCATTTTGCATGAGTGCACTGGTGGCTTGTTCTTCTGCTCCTGATACAACGGTGGCGACTACGGAGTTACTCACCTACGACCAGATTAGAGGTACTGGATTGGCAAATAACTGCCCTAGCTTGGCAGAAACTTCTCGCGGCTCGATCGCCATTGAAGCGGGTGCTACCTATAAGCTCACTGGTTTGTGTTTGCAGCCTACCACTTATTTTGTTAAGGAAGAACCAGCAAATAAACGCCAAGAGGCAGAATTTGTACCTGGTAAATTGCTGACACGGTTCACGTCTAGCATTGACCAAGTTCAAGGTAATCTCAAGGTTGGTACTGACGGAACTCTGACTTTTACAGAAGAAGACGGCTTGGACTTTCAAGCAATTACGATTCAGTTACCCGGTGGAGAACAAGTACCTTTCTTGTTCACCATTAAAGAGTTAGTTGCTAGTTCCGACCCCGGAGTAGTTGCTATCAATACTTCCACAGATTTGCAAGGGACTTTCAACGTTCCTTCTTACCGCAGCGCTGGCTTTTTAGACCCTAAAGGTCGTGGCGTTGCGACTGGCTATGACAATGCTGTAGCCCTTCCTGCTTCTGACAATTCCAAACGTGTGCGGGCTAATGTTAAGTTAGCTGATACCAGCACCAAGGCTGGTAAAATTTCTCTCCAAGTTGCTAAAGTAGACAACACCACCGGAGAAGTTGGCGGTATTTTTGAAAGCATACAGCCTTCTGATACAGATTTGGGAGCTAGACCTGCTCTGGATGTGAAAATTCGTGGTATCTTTTATGCTCGCATTGAGCCTTCTGTGTCCTAGAATTTGACTGGACGGTCCGATCGCGCCCTTAGTAGTTTCTTACTCTAAAGATACTACTCTTTATTGATTAGCCAACAGTAGGAAGGAATGTAACTGAGGACTGTTGACTAATCAATAAATCTATGATTTGATTTTTATCACTTTTGCGTTGTAACATTTTATTTTTTAAGTGATTAAAGTATTGCATTAAAACAGATTTTCAATTACAAGATCCAGTGTAAAAAATCAGAAAAATTATATTTGTAAGACCCTACGGGTAAAATCATACCCGCCCAGGACTCCACCAAATCACTGGACCTTGCCCATGCTCAACAGATGTGTCGGCTGTCACAGCTATCAAGTGCTAGAATTACACCAATTAAATAGGAATTTTTTAGACTAGATTAAAAATCTACATCTAAGGTCAAATCACTGCTCTGCTCTACCAACCCCTATGCCACTATGTCTACCACAGTCCCAAACGAACTAAAAACCGAAAACTTGCAATTGTTGCGCGAGTACCAAAGTTCTGCATCCAACGAAGTCCGCAATCAGTTAGTTAAACTCAATATCGGATTGGTGAGAAAAGAAGTTCACCACTGGCTCAACCAGTGCGGGGAAAGCTACGACGACTTGCAGCAAGTTGGGTGTATTGGTTTGATCAGAGCGATTGAGCGGTTTGATTTATCCAAGGGACACGCCTTTAGTTCCTTTGCAATTCCCTACATCCGGGGGGAAATTCAGCACTATCTACGGGATAAAAGCCCTTCGGTGCGGGTTCCGAGACACTGGTTATCGCTCGAACGCAAATCTGTATCAGTGATTAAGGATTTGCAAGTACAGTTCAACCGAAATCCTACAGATGCGGAAATCGCCACGGTGTTGGAAGTTTCTGTGGAAGAATGGCGAGAAATTAAGCTAGCCCACCTCAACCGCGAACCTCTGAGCTTGGATGCGCCGGTGCAAGATGAAAATGAGGGGACTACTTGTCTGGGAGCATTAGTTCCTGATAGCAAGTATCGCAGCTTTCAGTTGGCTCAAGAAGACAAAATTCGCGTACAGCAAGCTTTGTCTATGTTGGAACAACGAACTCGTGAGATATTGGAGTTTGTTTTTCTTTATGATTTGACGCAGAAGGAAACGGCTGAACGCTTGGGTATTAGTGCGGTGACTGTTTCTCGGCGTGTTAAGAAGGGGCTGGATTTGCTCAAAGAGATTATGACTAAACAGCTTTAGTTAGTAGTCATTAGTCAGTAGTCATTAGTCAGTAGTCATTAGTCAGTAGTCATTAGTTAGTAGTTAGTAGTTAGTAGTCATTAGTTAGTAGTTAGTAGTTAGTAGTTAGTAGTTAGTAGTTAGTAGTTAGTAGTTAGTAGTTAGTAGTTAGTAGTTAGTAGTCATTAGTTAGTAGTTAGTAGTTAGTAGTCAGTAGTTAGTAGTTAGTAGTTAGTAGTTAGTAGTCAGTAGTTAGTAGTCAGTAGTTAGTAGTTAGTAGTTAGTAGTTAGTAGTTAGTAGTCATTAGTCATTAGTTAGTTGTTGGTGGTTATTGGTTAGTTGTCCTATGTTAGTTGTTGTTATTTGTTGGTTCCAATAACAAATAACAACTAACCAATAACAAATAATCAGTAACTAATTTTTAGATGTGGCGGATAAATTTATCCAGCCTTTCCACAGCTTTTTTGATTGTGCCTAAATCGGTGGCGTAAGACAAGCGAATGTGGTCATCTGCACCAAAAGCAATGCCGGGAATAACTGCTACTTGTTGCTGTTCTAATAAAGCTTCGGAAAATTGTAGAGAATTCATTCCTGTTTTGCTGATATTGACAAACATATAGAAAGCACCGTCGGGTTTGGTGCAGCTAATTCCGGGGATAGCATCGAGTAATTCAAATATTACTTCACGGCGCTCGGCAAAAGCCAGACGCATTTTTTCCACGGATTCTTGGCTGCTTTCTAAAGCTGCGATCGCCCCGTACTGTGCAAAGGTACACACGTTGGAGGTACTATGTCCTTGAACGGTACTGGTAGCTTTGATTAATTCGATCGGTCCGGCCAAATAGCCAACTCGCCAGCCAGTCATGGAGTAAGCTTTAGCAAAACCGCTACTGATGATGGTGCGATCGAAGATTTCTTTCCCTAGGGAACCGATGCTGACGTGTTGGGCTCCGTCGTATATAATTTTTGCGTAAATTTCGTCTGAAACGACTAAAATATCTCGCTCAACTATCACCTCAGCTAGTGCTTTGATTTCCGCTGGACTATACACCATTCCCGTAGGGTTAGATGGCGAATTGAGCACAAATAACTTGGTGCGGGGAGTAATCGCTTGACGCAGTTGTTCCGGGGTGATTTTATATTCGGTAGAAGCATCAGTCTGGACAATTACTGGCTTACCGCTGGCTAGTTTGACCATTTCTGGATAACTCAGCCAGTAGGGAGCAGGTATAATTACTTCGTCTCCCTGCTCAATCAGAGCCATCATTAGATTATACAGAGAATGCTTACCACCGTTGCTGACAATGATATTCTCAGGTTGATAGTGGAGATTGTTGTCGGATCGGAGTTTACGGGCGATCGCAGCTTTTAACTCCGGTTCCCCCGCCGCTGGACCATACTTAGTTTTACCACTGTCTAAAGCTTGCTTTGCCGCTGCTTTAATGTGTTCTGGGGTATCAAAATCTGGTTCTCCTGTACTCAAACTACAGACATCAATCCCCTCGGCCTTCATGGCTTTCGCCTTAGCTGCGATCGCTAAGGTGATGGAAGGAGGAACTTCGCCCACTCGTGCTGCCAATTTGATCATTGGATTTTAGATATTAGATTTTTGACTATTGATCTTAGGGCGAAAAATCTTAATATTCAACCCTGTTGTTAGGAAATTATCACATTTCCTTCGACTGTACGCAAAAGTTTAAGCAGTTAAGAAATAAAAATTGAAAAAGCTATTGGTTTTAATTTTTACTATTCGCTTTCTCATTTTTGACATTATTGGTGTACGATTTTTGATGCCTCGTTACCCTCAACCCCGCTCTACAATATGGATCTCAAATCTCTGATTCGCGACATTCCTGATTTCCCGAAGCCGGGAATCATGTTTCGAGATATTACAACTTTGCTGCGAAACCCCCAAGGACTGAGCTACACCATTGACAGTTTAGCGGAAAAATGCTCTGCAATGTCTCCTGACTATATCGTAGGCATGGAATCGCGGGGCTTTATCTTTGGCACGCCTTTGGCTTATAAAATGGGAGTGGGCTTTGTTCCAGTCCGCAAGCCGGGGAAATTGCCGGGAGCCGTTTATTTTGCTGAGTACGAGTTGGAGTATGGTAGCGATCGCCTGGAAATGCACCAAGATGCGATGACACCGGGGAGTCGAGTCCTAGTGGTGGACGATTTAATCGCCACTGGGGGGACCGCGGCTGCAACGGCTAAGCTGTTAGAACAAGCTGGCTGCGAACTGGTAGGTTTTGCTTTTGTAATTGAATTGCAGGCTTTGGGCGGCAGGCAAAAATTGCCGGATGTACCAATAGTTACGCTAGTTGAGTATTAGTCAGTTGTTAGTTGGCAGTTGGCATATCAATTCCAGTTGCAACGACCTATGATATAGAGGAGACGGCAGTGCCGTGTCCCTACCGACAATATTGTAGGGACACGGCACGTGCAGTCTCCTAATTTCGGCTACTAACAACTAACCAATAACAACTAACAACCAACTAATAAAAACTAACCAATAACAACTAACTAATAACAAATGACTATAAAGTTGAACCATAATTTACGAAAATTGAGTTCTCTGCTTGGTGGCGAGACATTTGTCTATGTTTTTAAGAGGCTGTTGCAGGCTCTGTTAACGCTATTTTTAGCATCTATTCTGTGTTTTGCAATTATTGAGCTTGCACCGGGAAATTACTTGGATACCTTAAGCCAAAATCCGAAGATTTCGCCGGAGACACTTAAACAACTAGAACAACAATTCGGCTTAGATAAACCGGCTTTTGTCCAGTATTGGTTGTGGTTGCAACAAATTGTGACGCGGGGGAATTTTGGTACGAGTTTTGTGTATCAGCGATCGGTGGCTTCTCTGCTGTGGGAACGAGTGCCGGCTACGTTGTTAATGGCGATCGCATCTTTGATTGTAACTTGGGCGATCGCAATTCCCTTGGGAATCATCGCCGCTGTCAATCAAAACCGGACAGTCGATCGCGTTTTGCAAGTAGTCAGCTACACAGGACAAGGATTTCCCAGCTTTATCATGGCCTTGCTGCTGCTATTTTTCGCCCAGAATACATCGCCTCTATTTCCTGTAGGAGGAATGACCAGTATTGACCACGCGGACTTACCTTGGTGGGGTCAAATCATGGATTACGGCTGGCACTTAATTTTGCCAACTGTCGCCTTGAGTCTGACAGGTTTTGCAGGTTTGCAAAGATTGATGCGAGGACAATTGTTGGATGTACTGCGTCAAGATTACATCAGAACAGCACGGGCGAAAGGTTTGCCGGAAAATCGAGTAATCTATCTTCACGCTCTACGGAATGCAGTTAATCCATTGATTACGCTATTAGGTTTTGAGTTTGCTAGTTTGTTGAGTGGTGCGTTTATTGCGGAACTTTTCTTTAATTGGCCTGGTTTGGGGAAGCTGGCTTTGGATGCTGTGACAAATCAAGATTTATATTTAGTCATGGCAACTTTGATGATGGGTTCTGCCATGTTGATTGTTGGTAATTTGTTGGCTGATTTGTTGCTGAAGGCGATCGATCCGAGGATTAAGCTGGAAAATCTTAAATAGAAGACTTATTCAGTAACAGAAGGTACGCAAGGGCGATTTGTAATAGTCAACAGTCAACAGTCAACAGTAATAACTCTCAATCCTTCATGAAGATTTGTAGGGGTAGTGGATGGTGCGGGCCTACACATATCTGGGCAATTTACGCACGGGTGATCGGAAACTGTTTTTTTTGGGAATACTTTAATTATAACACCTAAAAGCCTACAAAAAACCTGGTTTTTTTGGTGTTGGTGCGTAATATTCTGTCCGGTAGATTAGCGATTTGTTGTCGGGCGGGGGCAGGTTTATGAGATTGTCGGTTTTCGGCAATTATTGTTGGTGAACCTGCCCCTACAAGACATGGCGTTTGTAATAACGGATCGGATATATCTGAGATATTGCAGCATTCTCCATTAG
Organism: Microcoleus sp. CAWBG506; assembly: GCA_020883125.1. Taxonomy (GTDB): domain Bacteria; phylum Cyanobacteriota; class Cyanobacteriia; order Cyanobacteriales; family Microcoleaceae; genus Microcoleus. The sequence continues at coordinate 115,401 of JAHREW010000007.1, read as the reverse complement.
CTGTAGGGGCGGGTTCACCTGTAGGCTTAAAGTTTGCAGACAGGTTAAATAAACCCGCCCTACCCACCAAAAATCTCCTTATTAACTGGCGTGTACATCTCAAATCGATCGAAATTGATATAACTCTTGTTAATGCCAGAGATTGCTCTATCAAACTTCTATCACCGCTCAAAACATGGCACAACAACTAGCAATAGAAACTCGCGGGCTGACGAAACAATTCGATCGCCATATCGCAGTCAATGACATCGATTTGCAAGTAGCAGCAGGCGAAGTATGCGGACTCATTGGCCCCAACGGTGCGGGGAAAACTACTTTGCTGCGGATGTTGGCGGCGGCTGAAGAACCGACTACAGGGGAGATTTACATCAATGGGGATAGGTTACAGCGCGATCGATCGCACCCCATACTCAAACAACGCATCGGCTTCCTTCCCGACGACTTTCCCCTCTACGACGACTTGACTGTTTGGGATTATTTAGACTATTTTGCTCGACTCTACAACCTCCAGCAGTCGCGCCGTCGATCGCAAATCAACTCCGTTTTAGAACTCGTACAACTAACAAACAAGCGCAACAGCTCAATTTCCACCCTATCGCGGGGGATGAAACAGCGCCTAAGTTTGGCGAGAACAATTATCCACGAGCCGCTGTTACTATTGTTAGATGAACCAGTTTCTGGCTTAGATCCGATCGCCCGAATGCAGTTCCGCGAAATTATCAAACTCTTGCAACAAGTTGGCATGACCGTAGTCATATCATCTCATGTTCTCAGTGACTTAGCCGAACTTTGTACCTGGGTTGGTATCATGGAACTCGGATATCTGGTCGAAAGCGCACCTTTACAAGAACTTTACAAACGTCTCAGTCGCCAGCAAATTTTCATGTCAGTTTTAGGCAATAACTTAGAAGCGCTAATATCCGAATTAAAAAACTTTCCTTGGGTGGAAAGATGTTTAATTTGCTGATGTTCTTAGCTTTAATTGCAGCTTTAACATCTGACAGGGAATCTTTGTACGATTGGGCAAGATATCGACAACAAATCGTTCCCAGCAGTCACAAGTTGTGGCGACGCTACCCACTACTCGATTTGATTTGGAGCGAAAAAAGTCCTGCTATAGTTGCGATCGCAATTAATGTCCTTAGTTCAGTCATAATTTTGATACCTTTGGTGCTGTTTCACAAAATTGGTACAGATGATTTTTGGGGCGTAATTTGCTCCCTGAATCTGATCCTAATTTACGCAGCCATCACCCAACTATTTCTGTTTACCAAAACCCGAAATCAGGAAATCTGGGCCGCAGGTACTGTCGGTAGCGCTATCTTGTTACCGCCTCTGGTTTTATCTATGCTGTTGCTGACTCCAGAAAAAGCTCCTATTTTGTGGTTATCTTCAACATTTGCTAGCTTTGGCTTTTCGTCTTCTTTCGCAGCATCAGGAAATACCATTTTGTTTTCTATAGTCAGTCAGTGGAGTGTCTTGGTGTTGTTGAATCTCAAATTAAAGTCGCAACTGAAACTCGCAGGAGAATCAGCTTCTAGGGCACTGTTGAAAGCATAAACAAGAATCGAAATCAGGAGACGGCAGTGCCGTGTCCCTACATGATTATTGTGGGGTAGGGAAACGGCATTGCCGTCTCCTCAGAAATTAGGAGACGGCATTGCCGTGTCCCTACATGATTATTTTTGGGTAGGGAAACGGCATTGCCGTCTCCTCAGAAATCAGGAGACTGCACGTACCGTGTCCCTACATGATTATTGTGGGGTAGGGAAACGGCATTGCCGTGTCCTCAGAAATCAGGAGACGGCATTGCCGTGTCCCTACATGATTATTGTGGGGTAGGGAAACGGCATTGCCGTCTCCTCAGAAATCAGGAGACGGCATTGCCGTGTCCCTACATGATTATTTTTGGGTAGGGAAACGGCATTGCCGTCTCC
>JAHREW010000007.1:0-113364 GCA_020883125.1 Microcoleus sp. CAWBG506 | reverse complement strand
CATTGCCGTGTCCCTACATGATTATTTTTGGGTAGGGAAACGGCATTGCCGTCTCCTCAGAAATCAGGAGACTGCACGTACCGTGTCCCTACATGATTATTGTGGGGTAGGGAAACGGCATTGCCGTCTCCTCAGAAATTAGGAGACGGCATTGCCGTGTCCCTACATGATTATTTTTGGGTAGGGAAACGGCATTGCCGTCTCCTCAGAAATCAGGAGACTGCACGTACCGTGTCCCTACATGATTATTGTGGGGTAGGGAAACGGCATTGCCGTGTCCTCAGAAATCAGGAGACGGCAGTGCCGTGTCCCTACATGATTATTGTGGGGTAGGGAAACGGCATTGCCGTGTCCTCAGAAATTAGGAGACGGCATTGCCGTGTCCCTACATGATTATTGTGGGGTAGGGAAACGGCATTGCCGTCTCCTCAGAAATCAGGAGACTGCACGTACCGTGTCCCTACATGATTATTTTGGAGTAGGGAAACGGCATTGCCGTGTCCTAATTTGCTAACTAATTTGCTAACTAAATTGCTGAGCATAATAACCAGCATAACGATCGCCTTTTTCGAGCAATTCCTCATGGGTACCCGACTCCACAACTCTCCCTTTTTCCAAAACCAAAATTCTGTCAGCTTTCCGCACAGTTGCCAAACGGTGTGCGATAATAAACACAGTCCTGTCTTGCATCAATCTTTCCAACGCTTCCTGCACCAAAGCTTCTGATTCCGAATCTAGAGCCGATGTCGCTTCATCCAGGATGAGAATTCGCGGATTCAGCAACACCGCACGGGCGATCGCAATTCTTTGTTTTTGACCACCAGATAAATTTACACCCCTTTCCCCAACCCAAGTTTGATAACCGTCGGGAAACTCACTAATAAATTGATGGGCGTTAGCAATTTCCGCCGCTTTTTCAACATCTTTCAGTTCATAATAAGAGCGCCCAAAAGCAATATTTTGAGCAATTGTCCCCGAAAATAAAATAGTTTCCTGCGGTACAATCCCGATTTGCCGCCGCAGCGTATTTAATGTCACATCTTGAACATTAATCCCATCAATTAAAATTTGTCCAGCTTGCGGATCGTAAAATCTGGGTAACAAGTTTACTAAAGTAGTTTTTCCCGCACCGGATGCGCCCACAAGAGCAATCATTTCCCCTGGAAGTGCCAGTAAACTCATGTTTTGCAAAATGGGTGTCTCTGAATTATAGGCAAAATTAATATTGCGGTATTCGACTTTCCCGGTAACGTGGGGAAGTTCAAGCGCCCCAGGCTTTTCGACTACGGTTGGTAGAATTGCTAATAATTCAAAAATGCGATCGCTAGAAGCCTCTCCCTGCTTGAAATCGCCGTAATTAGCAGTAGTAGTTGCGATCGGATCGATCAAAAGAGCCGCTCCTGCGATATAACTAATAAACTGAGAACCAGTCAAATTACCCTGCTCAATTTGCCAACCTCCCAGCAAAAATAGCAAAATTATACTAACAGCTTCTGGAAAGCCAACTACAATAAATTGAAGTGCCTTGATGCGTTCTGACAAATACTTAGCGCGACGGTTTTTTTCTGCTTCTTCCGCAAAACGAGCAATTTCATAATCTTCTGCCACAAATGCTTTAATTAAACGAATTCCACTAAATACTTCTGTCAGCAAAGAAGATAAATCAGAGATGCGATCTTGACTTTCTCGCGAGTATCTGAGCAATTTCTCGCCAAACCAGCTAATTAGTAATGCCATCAGCGGTATAATGATTAATGCACCTAAAGTTAATTGCCAATTGAGATAAATCATATATCCCATTATCACAATTAGCTGTAAAATAGAAGGAATAAATTGATGAAAAAATTTATTTATAACTTCGCCAATGCGGTCAATATCTTCAGTTAATCGGTAGGACAAATCTCCCGTTTGGGCAGTTTCAAAGTAGCCGATATTGAGCTTTTGTAAGTGCGTATAAACTTTTTTGCGAATTTCTAAAGCAATAGTTAAAGCTGCTTTTGCCATTAGCGTATCTTGGCCGTACTGAATGATGCTACGAATCAGAAATATAATTGCACTGGCTGCGGCAAGTTTAGTGAATCCTTTGAAATCTCCAGTACCTACAAATTTTGATGCTGTTTCGCCAATCAGCCACGCCATTATCGGCCAAAATATAGTAAATCCGAGGGTGCAAACTAATGCTTTGGCGATGGTTCCTTTTTGCTGCTGGATGTAAGGTAAGATTTGCCAGTAAGTCGATCGCGTTTTCAAACTATTCTGCATCTGCAAGTTTTGGGTTGAGACATATAGCAAGATTGCAGGTTTATGAGGTACTATCAATATCCCGTAGGGACACGGCACTGCCGTGTCCCTACAAGAACTATGTACCTACATACCTGAAAAGTGCTGTATCTGAGTCAAAACATGATAACAGCGATCGGGCAAATATCAAAAATCATTCCTCACCGTCTGCATGAGTCGCCAATACCTTCGCCCCCGCCACAACTTCTCCCCGAAAGGTAGCCGACTTTCCCGGTTCAACCGTAACTGGTTGAGTAGTGATGAATCCATTATCTATGGAATTACCTAACTCATCCAAAACTTCATAGTTGACTTTGACATTCTTGACAATTTTACAACCTTGGTTGATGATTTGACCGCTTAAAAAATTGCCGTCATAATTTACATTAGTAATAGACACTTTAGCGGCAATGTTGGAACCTGCAATACAACTTTTGGAAGTTCTTGATGGTGTTTTGTTTTCGCACAATTTACCTAAATCTACTGTTTTGCCATCGGTAGTTCTCATGTAGCAAAACGGTTCGTCAACTGGTGAGTTTTGATCTATTTTATTTGTAGAGTCTGCAAGCAAATGGCGAACCGATATCGGCGAGATTAGCAAACTTGATAAAGCTACGGTTAAATGTAAAATATTCATATTTTTATCTGGATTTACCGTATATTATGCTATGATCAGACATCAAACTTTAGAAAGTAAAGTCATGGTCGCGACTCAAGATCACCCAAAACAAAAAACGGTAGCAATGACCGTAACTTGGGAGAAGTTGCCAGACGACTTCCAATTAGAAGAAAAACCCGTGGAGAATACAGGTCAACCGCTAATTGCCGGAGCACTGCGAGAAATCTTAGAACTGAGAGGATTGATCGGCCCACTAATGCTGATTGCTAGCAATTTTGGCATTTGCGCTACTGTCAACGGCGAGTTAGTCATTAAAGCACCTGATTGGGTTTATATACCTTCGGTATTGCCCGCAGCATCGAGAAGAGACCGCAAAAGCTATACCCCAAACTTGGAAGGAGAAATCCCAACCATTGTCATGGAGTTTTTGTCGGAAACAGACGGCGAGGAATATTCTATCAGACGTACTTTTCCTCCGGGAAAGTGGTTTTTTTATGAACAAATTCTGCAAGTACCAACTTACATCATTTTTGATCCAGAAACTGGATTGCTGGAGGTATATCGCTTGCAGCAAAATGGCAACTACGAACTAGAATTTCCTGATGAGGAAGGTCGCCACTGGATGGCAGATTTTGGTTTGTATTTAGGCACTTGGCGGGGGGAGAAAGAACAGCGTGCAGGCTATTGGTTGCGCTGGTGGGATGAAGCAGGAAATCTGCTTTTATGGGGTGTAGAACAGATAGCAGCAGAATCCCAGCGGGCCGATCGCGAACGTCAACGGGCCGATCGCCTTGCGGAATATTTACGTTCTCAGGGAATTAACCCGGACGAGATTATTTGATCGGTTGTACACGCTATTTGTAGGGACACGGCAATGCCGTGTCCGCAATTACTACTAGCTTAACGAGTGTTCAAAGCATTAGCAGAAGCTGTCAAACCCAAGTCTTGCAAAATTTTCCCAGCCGCCCTTTGTCCAGTTTTACAACCGCCTTCCATAGAGCGTTGATTTTCCAGAGAAGTGTGCTCTCCCGCAAAATATAAATTGCCAACTTGTTCGCCTTCAACGCCGTGCATTTGCGTCCATTGTCCGACTAAGTAGCAAGAATAGGAACCTTTAAAATAACGTTCTCCAGACCAAAAAGCTCGCACAGCTTTACCCGATCGCAAATCTTTGACTCCAGGGAAAACTTTTTCAAATTGTCCCAAGAATTTTTGGGCTTGATCTTCAGGAAGGCCACTACCGATCGCCAAACCCTGTTTACCTCCAGTAAAATTAGTAACTAAGGCATTAGGCGTAGGAGCAAAAGGTGTAGCTTCCCAACAATTTTGGAACCCTAAATCTGTAAACACAGAAGCAGTGGATTTATAAAGTTCCCGCCAGAGACGGCTGCGGTAGCCCGTAACTAACTTAGAATTAGTACCGTAGCCCAATTGCTCGATCGCCCGTCGCTTCGGTTGGGGTAAAGGCACATTAATTTTAACATCTCGCAGAGTGCTGAAGGGCAAAGTTAACAAAACTCGCTCATAAGTGCGATCGAATGCACTTTGTCCCGATCGCAAACTTACCCGATAACGGCCATCCGGCAAAATATTAATCGCTTCCAAAACAGTCCCTGCTTCGATGGAACCAGACAATTGACCAGCCAAACCATTGACAATTTGACTGTTGCCACCCTCAATTTGATAGCGCTCATCACTGTCACCATACAACTGAAAACTATCAGCTTCAGAAGCAATTAAAAATAGCAAATTTAAGGCAGACTGTTCGTCCACATCTAGACCGTATTCCGTAGTGTAAGCAATGCGGAGTAACTGCTTAACAATGACGCTAGCATCTACACTATCTAAATATTCAGCGATGGAAAGATTGTCCACTCTTTCGGCTGTTTCCGTAAAATCTTGATAGTCAAGGTTATTGCCAATTCCCCGCAAATCAGCCCTAATTTTACTAGCAATTGGCGCAAAATCGGTGATTAATTGTTCCATAGAAAATCGCCGTCCTTGCAAGAAAAAGGTATCCTTGACCAATCCCGTCTGCGCCTGAGCTAAATCGATCGCCCGCAAACCCAATTCCGTCGCCAGGGAAATCAAAGTAGTGTGGCCACTATCAATATATTCTCCTCCCACATCCGCCGAAATCAAAGTTCCAGCCACCTTGGGAAGAGTGCGTATCCGCCCCCCCACGCGGTTAGTTGCCTCGATGATATCGGCACGTACACCCCCCTGACGCAAGCGATAGGCCGCCGTCAAACCCGCAATTCCCGCGCCCACAACCAAAATGGGCGATCGACCTTGCTGTTGAGCAAAAGCCCCCTCTCCCTCCCGCGTCAAAGTCGCAGCAGCCAGCGCCGCCCCCGTCGCCAAACCCCCCCGTAGCAATCCGCGCCGAGATATGGGAAAATTGGAAGTGCGATCTGTGAGCATCCCCAGCAGTTCATCAGCCGGAATACCCGTTGCCATGGATTTCTGGGCAATCATCGAAGCGCGGCGCAGCATTGCCATCAGTGCAGATTTAGCCATAATCTAGACACCCTCACAAAATTTTGATATGAACTGGATTATTGATTAAATGTGATTATCCACTTTCCAGGTTAAGTGTACATAGATTGTTGTAAAAATGCTAACCCTCAAAACACTTTTCGACAGCAAATTTTACCTCGAAAACAACCCCGATGTTGCTGTAGCCGTCGCCAGAGGCACGGTATCGAGTCCCTTCGATCACTACCAAAAGATTGGCAAATTTGAAAATCGCGACCCCAATCCCCTATTTGATGCCAGCTATTATTTAGAAACAAACACAGATGTAGCAGTATCAGCGCAAAGAAATAAATTTTCTGGTGCCGATCACTTTATTACCTATGGTCAATTTGAACGTCGCAGCCCTAATCCTTTATTCGATGTAAGTTTTTATCTCAGTAGTAATCCAGATGTTCAAGCAGCAGTTCAAATTAATCAAGTTACAGCCTTTGAACACTTTCTGAAAATCGGTCAAACCGAAATTCGCAAACCCAGTCCTTTCTTCGATCCTGAATTTTATTTAGCGAAGTATCCACTGGTAGCAGCAGCAGTGAGAAATGGCGTGGTGAAAAGTGCGATCGATCACTACATTCAATTTGGTCAAGCCGAAGGACTTTTGGGTACATTACCAGATGTTGCTGATAATTTAAGTGCTGCTAAAAACCTGGATCTTCTCACAGGAACTAAAAATGTAAATGATTTTGTAGGTGCTGCGGAACCAACGGATATTTATAGTTTTGTATTGAATACTCCTAGCCTTTTCAATGCAACTCTGGATGGTTTGAGTGCAGATGCAGACCTAGAATTAATTCAGGATATCAACGGTCAAGGCGCAGTTGGATTGAGCGGTATTATTGCTTCGTCTAATAATTTAGGCACAGCTTCGGAACAGATTGTGAGTAATGGGGCTTTGCCTGCTGGTACTTATTTTCTGCGCGTTTCTCAATTTCAAGGTGATACAAATTATAACTTGACATTGACTTCCACTCCTAGTCAGTAGTCCGTAGTTATTGGTTATTGCAATAACAATTAACCAATAACAACTAACTAATTCGTATTATCTGGTGCTCCCTGAGAAGGCATAGATTGAATAGGAGCCAAAGGCGCATGAGAGCGACTTCTCATTATCGTGGTAGACACCAAAGCATAGCCCAAAATAGCAGGAAGTACCATGGCGCTCAGAAACACGATCGCCCCTGCCAAAGTGGTTCCATTCAACATCGGGCCGTAATGAGTGCGGTAAGGGTCAAAGGCTGGCAAATCTGACCTCTGGCTATCCCGAAGGGCGATCGCACGTTTGAACCTCACCCGCCTGTCGTCCAGTTTTTCTAGCAGCATCCAGCCAACTTCCGCCTCTTCTCGACACAGCTTTTGAAAAATAGCAGGATTCCGAAATAAATCGCTGTTAGCCCGCACAATTTTATACTCCACAACCGTAGTATCAGGTCTAGGATTGCCGTTAGATTGCGAATTATCTCGGCCAGCTAAATGTTCCTCTTGAGATTCGTAGCGAGTCAAAACTTCCTCCTCCTCATCGCATTGTTGCCCCATAGCCAATAGCTCGCGGTTGATGAACACCCCCGCCAGCGCCGACTCTAAACCAAGACTGCCAACCATCAAACTCCAAATCAAAATTTCAAGCATAGAAATACTTAAAAGTTAAAAATTCCCAACTAAAAATAGAGATTTGCTTCGGCTTTTTAACTTTCAATCTTGACTTTTCAAATACCCTTCTATCAAACAATCTGTACCCACGGTGCGCCAAGAAACTCGCTCTAAAGTTAAAGCATCAGTCATTTTGGCAAACCCCAAATCTCCCACAGGAGTTGGAGCCTGGGAACCTCCAACAATTTTAGGAGCAATGAAAGCCATAATTTTCTGCACCGCACCGTCAGCAATTGCTTTTGCCGCCAGAGTGCCGCCACATTCCCACAGTACAGACAGAAAAGATCGATCGTACAAATAAGTCATAACATTAGCCGGTGTCAGCGGCGACAATTCCACAACTTCCACCCCTTTTGCCATCAAAAATGCTTGAAACTCCAGATTAACCCCTGGTTCAGTAAACACCAAAGTAGGGGCACAAGAGGTTTCCCACAAACGAGCCGACTTCGGCAAATCGAGCGATCGACTCATCACCACCCTTAGTGGATTATGGCGATCGGGTTGATGGCTAGTCAATTGAGGATTATCCAAACGCACCGTATTTCCTCCCACAATCACAGCATCGCAGCCGACACGCACCCCATGTACTTCGCTCCGAGCCGCCTCGCCTGTTACCCAAGCGCTGTGACCGGTAGTGCTAGCAATTTTACCGTCTAAAGTCATCGCATATTTCAAAATTCCGAAAGGACGTCGGTGCAAAATCCGGTGTACAAAAGCCTCATTCAGTTTCTGACAAGCTTCCTCTTCTACCCCAGCCACAACTTCAATGCCTGTTGCCCGCAACCGAGCAAGTCCTGTACCCGCCACCACAGGATTCGGATCAACCATCCCAGCCACTACTTTTGCCACCTTAGCCTGAATTAAAGCTTCGGAACAGGGAGGAGTCCGTCCATAGTGGTTGCAAGGCTCTAGGTTCACATAAACCGTGGCTCCGGCTGCGAGTTCCCCAGCTTCCCGGAGTGCAAAAACTTCGGCGTGGGGTTGGCCGGCACCAGGGTGAAATCCTTCGCCGACAATTTTGCCGTCGCGGACAATTACAGCACCCACGAGGGGATTGGGAGCAGTTTTGCCCAGGGCGCGACGGGCTAATTCTATGCAGCGACGCATCATGGCTCGATCGAACTCTTGAATTTCGCTATTTTTCAGTTGTGTACTTGAGCTGACGATCGCACTAGCGTCCGTCGGAAAAGTTGCCATAAGATTTTGCTATGATATTTAATCTTGAGTGTATAGCTTTAACATTCAGGAAGAATAACAGGGGATTAAGAAAAATGACTCAGGACATGAAGCGGGAATTTGCCAGCCGCGAAGAATTAATTACCTACCTGCGCCAACAGTTCCCCGAAGCCGCCGGCAGAGACAGTCACCTATCCCCCACCCTAGGCGGGCGTAAAGCCGCCGAAACAGCACTACAACAAGTCGAACCCGCCAAGTACAGCTCAACCCGCAACTTTCTCAAGGGCGCCGTAACTCGCTTGTCGCCCTATTTACGTTACGGTGTTTTAAGCCTTGCAGAAGTCCGGGATATCGTGCTTGCAAAGGTGCGACATCAAGAAGACGCAGTGAAACTTGTCAACGAGTTGGGTTGGCGGGATTATTGGCAGCGACTTTATGCAGAATTGGGAGAGGGGATTTGGCAAGACCGAGAACCCTATAAAACTGGTTACACCGCTTCATCTTACAGCGAAACCATGCCCAAAGATATTGTTGAGGGGACGACGGGTTTAGTTTGTATCGATAGTTTCAGCAACGAGTTACGGGAAACAGGTTATTTACACAATCACCAGCGGATGTGGATGGCCGCTTATCTGGTGCACTGGCGCAAAGTGCGCTGGCAAGCTGGATCTCGCTGGTTTTTGGCACATTTGCTAGATGGAGATCCGGCCAGCAATAATCTTTCTTGGCAGTGGGTAGCCAGCACTTTTAGTCACAAGGCTTATTTTTTTAATCGCGAGAATTTGGAACGTTACAGTAAGGGGGTTTATTGTGGCGATTGTCCTCTGTACGGACAATGTGATTTTGAGGGAAGTTACGAATATTTGGAAGGGAAGTTGTTTCCTTCGGGACAAAAGGTCGATCGCCGCGGCGGTTCTAAAAGTTGGAATCGTCCTCAAAAAGGTCGCTAATTTGTGATTCGTTATTTGTTATTTGTGATTCGTTATTAGTTGTTTGTCAGTTGTTGGTTGTCATTAGCTATTATGAGTATTATTACATCAGATTTACTCCAAATAGCTAACTACCAACCAATAACACAAATAACAAGTTCCCCATTCCCCATTCCCCATTTATGAACAATCCGATTATTTGGCTACACGGAGACTGCCTGAACCCAAAACACCCCGTTTTTCAAGCATACCCAAATGCACCGGCGATTTGGGTTTGGGATGATGCGCTAATCGATGAATGGCAGTTAAGTCTCAAGCGCATCTTGTTTATTTACGAATGTTTGCTGGAATTGCCAGTAATTATTCGGCGCGGCGATGTGGCTACAGAAGTTATGGCTTTTGCTCAAGAATTCAGTGCCAATCAAGTAGTGACAACGGAAAGTCCCAGTCCTCGGTTTCAGGATATTTGTATCACAATTGGGCGATCGCTCCCTGTTGAAATTTTATCCCCCGAACCCTTTGTGCGCTATGATGGCTACATTGATTTGAAGCGTTTTTCCAGCTACTGGCGTGTCGCGGAAAAATATGTTTTTTAATTAGTGGCTCTCTCGTAGTTAGGGTGATAAGTAATGCTTATAACTTATAAATATCAAGGGTTTGAGCTTTCACAATCGAAAATTTAGTATCGATTGCTACATTTCCCACCAAATATCCGAGAGAGCCATGATTTAGCCAAGTCAGTGATTCGGTTGGGGATTTTTTACATTCACCACAATAGAATTGACGGCGAGGTACTTTTAAATAAACTAATCTGCCAAATATCGATAAATCTCTCACTAATTTTGTCCGAGTCTGATGAATTAGAGCTGTATAGTTGTTACAATGAGGGCTGGTAATACCTTCATTAATTAAGTGTATATTTAAAATAATAAATTCTAATTCTGTTGAATAACTAAAAACAGTGACATTCGGCAAATTTAATAAAGCATCTAAGTTAAAATCCATATCTACTCAGAGGGTATAATGTAGCGATCGCTACATTATACCCCAAGTTGCCGGAAGAGCCGTAACTACTGTAAACCTTGACCAACTGAATAGGCGGTGTTTGACGACCGTAGCGAGAGTTAGACTTTGGGTGTTACCCAAGCTTGCTTTGTCCGCAGAATCGAGCGTGTCTTTAGACCTGAGAGTGTCAATCTGTATTCATTTTGGATTCAATTCCAAAAAACAAAGCGATCGCACTCGATCACCTTGTGTTCAACATAAAAATTGCCATTTGTCAATAGCAAACAGCTATTTTTTTTTCCGTTTAGCCTCATCTAACCGTCTGCGATCGCCCCACTCAAGCGCAGTCAAATAGGCAACCCCGCCCGTAACTATCAGCAGCAGTAAAAAGGCGACTACAACCAGAACATTAGCAATAGAAAATTCCACAACCCCTCCGACAAACTTCTACTTCACATTAAACATCTCCCACAATTACTGTGGAACAGGCTGTTGAGGCCTGTTCAAGACAAGCTTTTTAGGAGAAGTCTCTTTTAGATTTTAGATCAACTTAGGTTCCTTGCTCCTAAATCCTGTACCTGGGAGCGAAGCTGTGGGATCGGGCATCGAACCTGGGTTAGTTGTTATTTGTGATTAGTGATGAGCACCAAAAAATAACAACTAACAATTAACAGTTCACTAAAAACTTCAAATTGCTGGCAACTCTGACAAAATTGTAAACCTCACATGATTAATTGCCAGACTCCCCACAGAAACATTATCTTTTTTCACAGGAAGACCATCACTCGTCAGACTTTGAAAGCGAATTCCCTTGCCAATTTCGACATGGTACCAAGCTAAACCCATAAAAAAGCGCAAAGGATAAGGCCCTCTTTCTTGGATGTCATCAGGATTCGATTCCATCGGTACCCAGCCAAAGCCCGGAATGTAAAACTCCAGCCAAACGTGATTGAAATCTGGTTCCAGTGGCAAACCTTTTCTGTCAGCAAAAGCCGGACACTTGTACCGTCCAATTGTGCGACAAGCAATGCCATTTAACCGGGCTAAAGCCAACAAAACCCCCACGTATTCGCCACAGGAACCAATACCACGGCGCAGCACAATATCCGGTGTGTCGATATGTGGTCTAATTCCGTAAGCAAGTTGGTCATAAACAAAATTACGAATGCTCAGCAATTGCCTGAGAATGTTTGTTTCTGAGCCAATAGCAGCAGTTGCAGCCGATCGCACAATCTCCGTATCCATCGCCAAATTATCGTTATCCACCAAATACTTAGCTTCAAACTCCGGCGACAGTTTAGGAATTTTTTCCACATCCCTAGGCGACAACTGATACTTAATTGCTCGAACTTCCAACAAAGCCTTCCAGCCAAAAATTCGCCGTTCTCCAGCATGAAGCCGATCGAACTTAAACACCGCTACCCGTTCCCCATCCTGAATTTCCTCAGTAAAAGGCATCCCTATCGGGGTAATTTGCCTCACCTTTTGCCGATGAGTTTCCGAAGGTAAAGCAATCCGCCACTCCAAATTATCAATTGCTACCTCCTCCAGGGGAGACAGTTCCTCAACATAGGACATTTCCATCAAAAAACCGTTGGAAATAGCGTAGCCTTCGGCTTGATTGTAGTGAAAATACAAAGGGTGAACAAAAGTGCGATCGCGCTTAGTCAACTGAAAAGGATCTGCCGAATTCGGGTCATCCCGGATGTAAAGTTCATCTCCAGCATAGGCCACATAAAGAACTTCTTCCCCAGTTGCCGCATCCTGATGAAAAGCCAAGCCCGAAGGATTTTCAAAGGGTGTCAAAACACTAAATTTAACATCCCCATTTGCCCGTTCTAAACAGTAAACAGTTTGCTCAGTCTTGTCGCAAACCCAAAGTTCTTCATCCCGCACAGTAATATTTTCTACCCCAATACCAGGAGCGTAAAATCGAGTAATCTCGCGCCCTGTATTGCAGTCAAAAACCAGAATATAGCCGCTTCTCTGACAGGTAACATATAGTGTAGATTTCCACACAGCAATCCCGTCAGCAGGATAAGAAAGGGAAACAAAGTGTTCCGGTTTCAGTTCCCCAACTTTTCCATCCTGAATGGCGCCCCGACAGCAACAAATATCCTCATCGCTTGTAAACCAAAGGGTATCTTCCCAGATAGCCAGGCCAGTGGCACCGGCAAACTTAGCTGTTTGACAAGGATTTAAAACAGTAGTGTTGTCAGTTTCTAGATCGATCTCCAATAGTAGCCCTTCTGTCCGATCGACAGCGAACAATCTATTGCCTAAAAACGTAATGCCGTGCAGTGCGTAGACTCCGATGGGTCTGACCATCCGCAGTCGCGATGGCTCTTGGTCACAGAGAATTGGTGAATCGAGATTCATGCTAAATATATTGCCGATACTTTACAGAAAACCAAAACAGAAAACCAAATTTGTTACTGGTAGCCAAACTCCGAGAGTCCCTCTGCAAAATTGCTGACTAAGAGGAGGCCGAATTGCCATCAAAGCGATCGGACTCTGAGAGTTCCACTCCTGTTTAGTGACACCGCAGAGTGAGTTAAATTTGGGTTGAGATCACATCTTGCACCGTGGTCAATCAAGGATTTTTTCCTAGGGTGGGGCGGGTTTCTTTAAATTGTCTGCAATTAGTTTTATTTATTGACTTTTCCCGCCCCTTGAGGGTGATTGACATGAGATTTCTCCAGAAAAGGCCCGAAAGGGCTGGCTGGATGTCTACCCCACCATCATTTTTGGAGATGTCTATTGATGCCTGATATCAGATTTAACTCCTTCAACTCTACCTGTTGTGATGAATCTAACTCAGTATAAATACTAAGCTACCACGGTCGATCGCCACACAGGATTATATATGTCAGATCCTCAAAATTAATAGTATCTACCTGAAGATATAAATTAAGTACAACAGATTACTATATCTAGACAAACTTTGGGTAGAATAAAATCATACGATAAAGTTCCTAGGTTTATCAGAAGGCTGGTCAATCATGGCTTGGACAAAGTGTCATCTAAATACCGTGGCCCTTTCCTTAATTCTGTCTTTGGAGGCAGTTGCCACCGTTAATTTCTCCATACCAGCAAAGGCTCTTAACAGTCCCACAAACAGCGTCTGTCGCCCTGAGATCCAAGATCAACCGTTACAGTGGCAAACAGTTCAATTTTCTTCCCAAACCGGAACGAGACTCAACAGCCAGCCCATAGGAATGACTTGGAATAATTTTCAACCACCCGAACAGGGATTGCCTGGGCGGCGGGAAGGCGGAGGAACACGGGGCTCAAATTGTCCTTCTTCCACCACAGCCTTGATTCCCAAATCAACTATGGGGCGAACCCGATCACCCAAACCGACTTTTTTCTACTATGTTTCCCGTGGCTGTGGACAAAAAAGTCGAATTTGAGTTGGCTGACGAAAAAGACAAAACAATTTACACAAAAAGTTTTCACATGGTAACTAGCCGTGCTGGTATCGTTAATGTGAGCCTTGCCAAAGACGGCACTTCGCCAGTCTTGGAAGTGGGCAAAAACTATCATTGGTATTTTTCGATCAAATGCAACCCCCAAAACTCTCAAGAAGATGTTCTCGTTTCCGGGTGGATCAACCGTACTGCACTGGCCCCAAGCTTGAAAACCGAGTTGGAGCGATCGTCCGGGCACGATAGTCTCAGCATTTTTACCCAACAAGGTATCTGGTACGAATACCTCGCAACTCTAGCCCAACTGCGCGTCTCCTCTCCCAGCGATGCCAACTTAGCACTCCAGTGGTCAGAAGTGTTGAGTTACGGTAGAATTAGGCACAATTTCCCAAGCACCATTAGTCCCAACTAATTTAAATTTTGACAAGCCAAAATAAACCCAACTTTTTGTTCAAAAGGTGAAACTTGTAGAACTCTCAAATAAGTCCTGACTGTGAGCTGCCAGATTGAAGTGAAATCCGAGCAGTTGCTCAAAATTGGCGCAACGCTATATTCCACGAGAGTCTCCTCCCCAAGCACCTAAAGCCACTAACAAGATTTTAGGTGTGGACTTGGGGGTAAAAACTCAGAACAGATATTTCACTAACGTCTTCTTCAAAGATGGGCTGGTGCGATATAGCAGGAAACAAATTTATTTAACAGCAACAATTAATTATGCGCCACACTGTCAATATTGTTATGTTTCGGGTTGGGGCATCACTGTTAAGTGCAGTCTCAATGATTCCCTCCTATGCCCATCCAGCTAGATCCCAAACTGCCGATATTTCTCAGTTGCCAGCCATAGATTCCAATTCACAAAACAGGACACAGGCACCAGATCAGCTAGTAGAAAGCATACAGAATATGGGTTATATCATTCAAGAAAATATTTATAATGATATATTGCCCGCCACAAACCAGCTAGTAGATAACAGACAAGAATCTATTTCCCAGCTCGATGAAACTGCTATTGATAGTGGGGATTTGACAGCAAAAAAAGAGCTAGAGGCAATTTCGACCATTAATAAAAATACAGGCTCTAGTACAATTTTGCCAGCCATAAAACCACAAATTGACAATAATTTACAGCCCCAAAATCAGCGAAATTTGAATTTTTTAGCCCAGAATTCACCGACAGAGCCAAGAAATTTGCCAGCGCCACCGACAGGGGCAGATCCAAATCGCGATCGCTTTTTGCAACCCACACAGCCACCTTCCCCAGAACCTCCGGCAGCACCGCCACAAATTCAGCCACCATCACCACAGCCACTTCCCCATCCACTACCTTCGGATCTGATTCAAGTTCAAAAAATTCAAGTAGTTGGGAGTACGATTTTAAGCCCCGACGAAATTAAAGCCTTAGTCAATCCCTTAGAGGGGCGTTCTGCCACCCTAGAACAACTCAAGCAGGTCGCCGACAAAATTACTGAAATTTACCTGAATCGAGGCTAC
The DNA here is from genome assembly GCA_020883125.1 of Microcoleus sp. CAWBG506. Taxonomy (GTDB): domain Bacteria; phylum Cyanobacteriota; class Cyanobacteriia; order Cyanobacteriales; family Microcoleaceae; genus Microcoleus. The sequence goes on along the minus strand of JAHREW010000007.1, from coordinate 98,254 downwards.
ATCACCTCCAGAGCGGTCTTACCGCCCCAAACTATCACCGCAGGGGTAGTCCAGATTCAAGTGATCGAAGGCAAACTCAGCAAAATTGAGGTCGAAGGAACTAAAAGATTGCATCCAGCTTACATCCGCAGCCGGATTAGACTCGGTGCCGGAATGCCTTTAAGCACAGCTTTCTTAGAAGACCAACTGCGCCTGCTGCGAGTCGATCCTTTATTTGACAATGTAGAAGCTAGACTGCGTGCTGGTGATAATGAGGGGGAGAGCATTCTCATCGTTCGCGTCTCGGAAGCTAATCCGTTTCAAGCTAGTGTTAGTATTGACAATTACTCGCCTCCCAGCGTCGGTTCTGAAAGGTTGGGAGTTAGTTTACGCCACCGGAATATCAGCGGAAATGGCGATGAACTGGCGGCTGCTTACTACCGATCGATCGGCGATTCAGACGTATTTGATTTTAGCTACCGCATCCCGCTGAATGCGATGAATGGTACTTTGCAACTGAGGGCTGCACCGAATCGGAATAGTATCGTGCAAGCACCTTTTGACGCTTTTGATATATCAGGAAAATCCCATTTATTTGAAGTTAGCTATCGCCAGCCCTTAGTGCGATCGCCCATCGAAGAATTTGCCTTATCTGGGGGTTTAACTTATCAAACAGGCCGCACTTTCGTGGCCGGGAAACCGACTCCTTTTGGTATCGGCCCGGACTCCAACGGTGTCAGCACTACGACAGCAATTAAACTCGGACAAGACTACATTCGGCGCGATCCTCAAGGTGCGTGGGCCCTGCGATCGCAATTTACGATCGGCACTAGCTTGTTTGATGCCACCAGCAACGAAGGTTCTGTACCCGACGGGCAATTTTTGAGTTGGCTAGGTCAAGTGCAGCGGGTACAGCGATTGAACAACCAACATTTATTAATTGTGCAAGCAGACTTGCAGTTATCAGCTAATAGTTTGTTGTCTTCCCAGCAATTTGTAATTGGTGGAGGACAATCTTTGCGAGGCTATCGCCAAAATGTCCGTTCGGGCGATAATGGCGTTCGATTTTCTATTGAGGATAGGATTACTTTAAAGAGAGATGCTTCGGGTCTGCCGAAACTTCAATTAGCACCTTTTTTTGATGCTGGGACAGTGTGGAATGTTCCCAATAATCCTAATAAATTAACCAATCAGACATTTTTAGCTGGTTTAGGTTTGGGTGTACTTTGGGAACCGATACCGCGAGTGAATGTCCGCTTAGAATACGCTTTGCCTTTGGTGAGAATTAGCGATCGCGGAGACAATCTTCAAGATTCGGGGATTTACTTCAATATCATTTATACACCCTGATGGTATCTTCTGTAACATTGCTCTTGTAGGGGTAGCAAAAAGTGGCGACCCCAATCCCTGAAACACATCCAAAAATCCTGGATGAGGAGGGCCGGCCAAGAAAGGCACGGCCCCTACACAATCATCGTTTGTAGGTTTAACAAAGCGGATTCTGCCTTGAATTTCAATCGCCGACTTCCTCGACAACCGAATTAACAGGTTGAGTTTCCAGCCAGAGTTTGAGTAACAAAAACTCCGCACGATCGCCCAGAACCGTCACAAACACCCCATCAGCGTCCTCAGACTCAGTTCCAATCCATGTACCGCGCAAACTTACTTCTACATATTCAGCATCAGCAACACAAAGGGCGATCGTACCACTGCCGTCGGCGCGGACTTCAGATTCTAGCAAAGACAGCGCTGGTAAATTCGCCGGCAGCAAAAACGCCGCAGTGCTCGGTTCGACGCTGATGCTTTGACCAACTCGCATAGCCAGCACAACTCGCAGCGCCACCAACTGTTCGGGAGATTGAGCCAAACGCTCTAGGTTAAAGCCCGTTTCAGTGTAAGTCAACTTCAGCATATTGACAGCCTTAAAATTTGGAATTGAAAATTTGAAATCAGGAATCGGGAACCCCCCTGACCCCCCTCGCCCCCTAGGGGGGTGGGGGAAGGCGTCGGGATAGACATTAAAACTGAAAAATTGATAACCAGAAGATAAAATACCCCATGCCCATTGCCCATTACCCATTGCCCTATTCACCTATTTGATGTTCATGCCAAAACATTTCGGCAAAAGCAACAGTAGGGTGCATGGGAGCCTTTGGCTTAGCCCGCAGAGGCATTCCAGCTTCTATCGGAGTTCGATCGCCCTTACGAGAATTACAGCCTTCGCAAGCAGCCACCACGTTGTCCCAGGTATGCAAACCACCCTTGGAGCGAGGCATCACATGGTCTAGGGTCAAACGCTTGTTACTACCACAGTATTGGCAACAATGACCATCCCGGCGCAACACTTCCCGGCGATTCACCGGGGGCACTTTCCAAAGACGTTCCCTGTCTGCCAAAGTTAAACGGATGTGTTCGGGTACATGAATCGCTGTGCTGGGCGATCGCACCAACCAGCCATTGCCAGTAGTAAAATCTAGAGGTTCAGCTTTGCCAGTGACTAAAAGTACGATCGCCCGTTTGATGTTGACACGGCTCATCGGCAGATAATTTTTAGAAAACACCACTACAGATTGCCTTAATACATCAGTTGCTACGGTCATGGCTTGCTTCTCCTCATCAATTTTGGATGTTGGATTGGGATATGAGATTTATCGCCACCATTGGCGAAATCTCCTTTCTGGCTAGTTCCCGAAGTCAGTCAATTTAAGATTTGAGACATCAATATCAATTCCGGTTGTATCGTCAGGTGATTTAACCGCGAAGGCGCGAAGGACGCGAAGTTCGAGAAGAGAGAGTTTAATACAGGACGATGAAGAGAGGATTTGATATCAGGGAATCTGTCACATTTCTCATCAAAAGCCCCCGCTTCTCTTAGTGGAAAGCGGGGGCTAGAAAAACTGCTAAAGGCAAATTTTCATCCTGTCCTGGTACTGTCGTTTAGCAGTACCTCCCGCTTCGCACATTTCCCTGTGGCTGTGCCACTTCTAGACCGTCTCGGCCTAGGTCGTGATGATTAATTTCTGCAACTTGTCCTAATCCAATATAACTGCCTTTAAACAGGCTCTCGCCAGTCAACGACGTTTCTGTTACCACCACAAATCCAGTCCTGACGAGGCATCGTGAGGATTGGGGACGATCGCAAGGGCGATCGAACTTGGGTTGACAGGTGGAGTAGGTGGGGAGAAATTTCACAGAAGGCGGAAAGTCCTAAGAGAGGTTTAAATCTAGCTGTAAACATACTACACTGATATTACAGATATGTCCACCCCGTCACGGAGAAAAAAATATGCATACCCTACCTAGAACTTCAACCACCGAAATGGAAGTTACCAGCATTCGACTGGAGAGGGATCTCAAAGAAAGACTCAAAGAACTGGCAGGAAATCAAGGCTATCAAGCGTTGATTCGAGATTTGCTGTGGAATTACGTGCAGCAGAAATCGGGAGAGTATCGCCAGATGTTTTCGCGATCGGATATTCGAGCCAGCATTGATGCCACAGCACAGCAGGAGGAGCGCTGCGCCCTTACAGGAAAATTGATCCGACCCAATGAGCCGATGTTATTAGGACTGACCACGCACGGCGAGATGGTACCCTTAAGTATAGGTAGTTTGGCTGGATAGACCAGTCGATCGAGAAATTTCACAAATTTTGGTAGGGGCAATCCCACACCCGGTTGCCCCTGAACAGTCATGGGGAATGGGGAATTGGTTCAATAAATAGTCAGGTTGGCAGAAACCGGGTTTTTTAGGGAAAAACTGAATCTGAGCCTTCAACTAGGAGTAAACAACCCGGTTTCTTTGATATTTATGTGTAAGTCCTATTAAAAAAAGCTGATGCAAATTCAAATAATCCTAAAAACGCGCTATTTAAAGTCGATCGCGCTAATGACACTGATGAGTGGATGTGCAGCCACTCCATCCCCCGAACTTTCATCTCCCACTCCTGTCACCGCAGCTTCGCCATCGCCGATTAAAGTCGATCGACCATTAATAGTCTCTGCCGAAAATCCGCCAACCACCACAAACACCAAAATCCAACAGTACCTCAACAGCTTAACATCCCAAGGATTTGCCAAAGAAAACCAAGGAATTTGGATACAATCAGGCAACACATTACTAGCAAATCATCAAGGAACAACACCTCTGCCCGCCGCTTCAATCACCAAAGTAGCAACATCCCTCGCAGCCCTGGAAAAATTCGGACCAGAACATGAATTTATCACCTTAATTGGCACAACCGGAAACATCGAAAACGGCGTATTAAAAGGCGACTTAATTATCCAAGGAAGCCAAGATCCATTTTTTGTGTGGGAAGATGCGATCGCCCTAGGAAACACCTTAAATCAAAAAGGCATCAAACGAGTAACTGGCAACCTAATAATAGCAGATAAATTTTACATGAACTTTGAATCAAACCCCCTGAAAGCAGGAGAACTGCTCAAAGAAGGATTGAACAGCAAAATCTGGTCTGCCGAAGCAGCAGCCCAATATCAAACACTGCCTCCAAACACCCCCAAACCGCAAGTAACAATTGAGGGCACAGTCAAAGTTTTGCCAGCAGTCCCCGACAGCGTAAAACCCTTAGTTAAACATTATTCTTTGCCCCTAGCTGAACTCATCAAAAAAATGAACCAGTACAGCAACAATTTGATGGCAGATATGTTAGCCGATAGTGTCGGTGGCGCAAAAATTGTCGCCCAACAAGCAGCAGCAGCAACAGGAGTGCCCCCCGCAGAAATTCAACTTGTCAACGGTTCCGGCTTAAGCGAAGACAACCGGATTTCACCTCGCGCCGCCTGCGGTTTATTTTTAGCATTAGAACGCTATCTTCAACCTTATAATATGACAGTTGCCGATGTTTTAACCGTAGTAGGAAAAGACAAAGGGATACTGTCAGAAAGACCCTTGCCAAAACTAGCAGTAATCAAATCAGGAACATTGGATAATGTCAGTGCTTTAGGGGGAGCATTACCAACCCAGAAACAACAAACAGTCTGGTTTGTAATTATGAATGGAGGCACTAATGTCGAGGTATTGCGCACTCAACAAGAAGTCTTGTTAAAAGGCTTTTTGAGTGAATGGGGAGCAGTTCCAGCCTCACCGCCCGAACTAACAGCAAATCCTGCGAGAAATAGTAAAGTATCTCGTAGCGAAATTGTCAATTGACATCAAATTTGAGCATTCAACAGCAAACACCATCATAGCGCGAAGAAAGAACAACATCTTAATCAATCTCTTCTCTCTCTTCCTTCGCGTTCTTAGCGCCTTCGCGGTTCGTTTAATCTGACTCCATTTTGCCTAGGATCGATCGCCCTATCGCGCGAAGAAAGAACAACATCTTAATCAATCTCTTCTCTCTCTTCCTTCGCGTTCTTAGCGCCTTCGCGGTTCGTTTAATCTGACTCCATTTTCCCTCGGATCGATCGCCCTAGCCACCACAATCCCGATCGCACTTTCCACCCGACCAATATATCGATGTAAGTCATAAGCCACCACCACCTGTCCCGCCGGCGAAGCATGAATCAAACCCAGATTCCCGTCCGCATTTCGATAAACCAAGCCAGTATGGGTGACATCCAATCCTTTCACATCCGTAGCTACCGCCACAATATCCCCTGGTTTTAAATCAGAATAAATATTTTTAATCTGATTTTTTGGGATGTAATTAACTGTAGATTTAGCCAAATCAGTTTCTATGTTAACAATGCACTGATAAGTAGCTTCATCCTGCCGCATTTGGGGATAACTGCTGCGGTGCTGACTCATAAAATTGAGTTTTTTATCAAGAGGTACTCCTCCCAACTTGGCTGTGATATTTTCTACAGTTTGGCGTTTTTGATTGTCATTGATCCATTCCGAAAAATAGTGCAAGCGGCTGCAATAACCGTTGATTTTACCGTTTAAATAGCGCTGGGACTCAATCCTATTTACAAAATTTGGATAATCGTAATCTTGGGCGGCGACACCCCGTGCGATCGCCAGTACAGTTTCGACAAATAAGACGCAATCAAACTTGTCTAAAGTGATGACTAATTTTTCGGTCCCGGATTTATCTAACAAACCCTCAGCGTAGGGTTGACCGAGAAAATAATTGCCGATCGCCTGTACAATTTCTCCCATGGGGCGATCGGGCAAATTTTGTTGTTTTGCATACTTTACAACCCGCTCAAAACCTGCTATGTCTTCAGGATGTGCAACGGTTTCTGTAGTAATATGATTGGGTTCAGGTTGTCTGACCAACAAGTCAAGCAATTGAGTGTAGGAAATTTGGGGTAAATTTTTTAATTCCCAAAACCAACTACTGCTACTGAAAATAGTTGGCTGGTTTGTTACATCCACATTTGGGCTTGCTTCTGTAAACTCTGGCGACAGATCCGCGTTGCGTCTGGCTGTTTGTAGATGGACAATAGGTTCAGCAGCAGCAGATTGGGGGACAAATACCACAACCGAAGGTATCAAAGAATTACTAACGCCAACTATTGTTAATCCCAAAACAGCCAGCCCCCAAAAATTTCTCATATTTTTCAATGGATGTTGTTTCAACGGAGTGCTATCCTGAGATTTTTACAATTACCAGAACTATCAATCAGCCCATAAAACATTGAAAACTGGCAAAAACTGAGTCGATCGACACATTTGTCATTTAGAGGCCGCCTCATTATACACTGATCCTGCGAGTTTGATACCACACCACTGTAATGCAAGTAGACCGACGCCGCCGCCCTATCTCCCCCAGACGCCCAACCACCAAAGGACGCACCAGCCCAGGACGCCCAACTAATCAGCGTCCAGTCAACTCCCGTCGCCGACGGAGAACGACTTGGGATCGGTTAAAATATCGCAATATTCTGTATTTAATTCTAGGGGCGATCGCCATCGGTTGGATCGTGACACTACCATTTAGAGGTCGTCGTCCCATGGAACCGCCTGTAATCTCACCTCAAGAGACGATCGCCCCACCGACAATTTCCACACCGGAAAATGTAGTAGACTCCAATTCCGATAGTAGCTTCACCTACAATATCAAAACACCGCCCAATCCAGTTTATTCTCAGGAATTGCAAGTGATTGTTGATGAAGCAGTGCAGATTGCTGCCGCCAAAGGATTACCCGTAGAACCACTATCAATTAGCTTGCTGGATGTCAGCAATTCCCAAGCCCACACCTTCGCCGGATATCAAAATCAAACCCTGAGATTTCCCGCTAGCGTGGCTAAATTATTTTGGATGGCGGCCTTTTACTCAGCCATGGAAAAAGGCAGGATCTCTGAAAAAGAATCGGCTTTTACTTCCGATCTAGAACAAATGATTCGTATTTCCAACAACGACGCAGCTAGCCGGATTTTAGACAAAATTACCGATACAGAATCTGGGGAAAAACTCACAGGAGAAAGCTGGGAAAGTTGGCTCAAAAAAAGGAATCAAATTAATACATTTTTTCAGTCATCTGGCTATGAAAATATTAGTTTAACCACCAAAAATTATCCAATATATTATTTAAATCAAGAACAGCCTACAGGTCGGGAATTGCAGTTGCAAGGGGAATCTGCCCAGCCCATTCGCAATCAAGTAACTACCGATCAAGGAGCCAGATTAATGTATGAAATTTATACCAGACAAGCTGTTTCCAGCATCGCCAGCCGCAAAATGGCTTACTTGCTGACGCGAGATTTAGACCCCAAGGCTTGGAAAAATGACCCTAGTAACTCGATACAGGGATTTCTTGGGGAATCTTTGCCAACTAATATTTATTTTGGTTCTAAAGTGGGTTATACTTCCAAGTGTCGCAGCGAAGTGGCGTTTGTCAGGACTTTAGACGATCGAGCGATTTATATCTTAGTCGTTTTCGCTGACGATGCGGCCTATGCCAAGGATGAAACCATATTTCCGGCAATTTCGCGATCGATTTTCGATCGCCTGAATGCTCGTAATCCCCAGAAATAATCTTCAACTTGAAAATTATTTGAGAGTCTGCCAGGAGCAATAAATAAGTCTGCTCTTGATATCAATTCCTCTCTTCCTCGGAATTATTCATTTCTCTCCGATCTCTCTGTGTTCTCTGTGTTCTCTGTGGTTAAATCATTCCGATGCAACGGTCAACGATATGACAGGATTTTCAGAAGAAAATCAGAGATGAAACTTATTCACTCTTTATTCTGGGTTTTGCTTGATGATTTAACTGGGGCGAAAGGATTCGAACCTCTGAATGGCTGGACCAAAACCAGCTGCCTTACCACTTGGCGACGCCCCAATGTCTTAACCTTGATTATCTTACCATTGGGATGCGGTAATTTGTCAAGGGGTTTGACAATAAAATTTGAAAATTTTTCTGGAAGACGATCGCCCGCTCTTGTTCAAGTCTTGCTCACAGAGGGGAGAGCGATCGGGATTTTAATCCTGAACTCCGCGCCCTGTCCTGTGTTTGAGATACACTCCAAGCTCCCGCAGTGTTTTTCTACCACAATTTGGTAACTGATCGACAAGCCCAGTCCAGTTCCCTTACCCACAGGCTTTGTGGTAAAAAATGGGTCAAATAAGCGACCTTTGGCTTTTTCTGTCAATCCAGGACCGTTGTCCCGAATCCGAATCAGCGCAAATTGACCGCTGGATTTGACCCAGGATGTTTCCTGGGAGTCGGTTCCCACTATCGCCGTCGAAATTTCGATCTTCTTGGGTGCGGGCTGATACTCCAAGGCGTCGATGGCATTGCCGATCACGTTCATAAATACTTGGTTGAGTTGACTGGGGTAACACTCCACCTTTGGCAACTCGCCGTAATTTTTGACTACTTCAATGGGAGAAATCTGCCCGTTGGATTTCAAGCGGCTGTTCAAAATCAGCAAGGTGCTATCTATGCCTTCGTGAATGTCCACGGGCTTCATCTCGCCTTCGTCGTGTCGTGAGAAGTTTCGCAAAGAAACGACTATTTTACGGATGCGTTCCACTCCCATCTCCATGGAAGACAAAATTTTCAGCAAGTCGGGGATGACGAAATCCACATCAATTTCTTCGCTCTTGTGGAGAATTTCGGCGCAGGGTTCGGGGTAGTGTTTTTGGTACAAGCGCAGCAAATCCAGCAGATCTTTCATGTACTGCTCGCAGTAAGTCAAGTTGCCGTAAATAAAGTTGACCGGATTGTTAATTTCGTGGGCGACACCTGCCACCATTTGACCGAGAGAGGACATTTTTTCGTTTTGGATGAGCTGAGCTTCTTTTTGCTGCAAATTCAGCAATGTTTGGCTTAGTTGGCGGGCTTGAGTTTGAGCGGCTAAGGCAGTGGCGCGACTTTGGGCATAAAGTTCGGCTTGGTCGATCGCGATCGCCAGTTGGTCTACCACCGCTTGCAGCAATTCTACTTCGCTCCAAGACCACTCCCGGCGGTTGCTGTAGTGATTGCAAACAATTGCTCCCATTTGACCGGCGCGAGTCTTGAGCGGTAGCAGCAGCTTGGACGCAATTCCCAAATCTGCCAAAAAAGCTTGGGTGGGTGCTTCAATGCAGGTGGTATTTGCCACATCGCCGATCCTCAGCGGTTGGCGGTGACGAATTTTTTCACCCAGGAGCGTGATTTGTGCGATCGGGTAATCTGCTAATCTGTCCTTCAAATCTGGATTTGCGGCCTCGTGGGTGATCGCAAAGCTCTCCTGGTTATGGGGTGAGACTGAATACCACAAAAAGTAGCATTGGTCAATCTGTAATAAGTTGCGAATTTGGTTGACCGCAGTATCTAAAATTTTGTTGAGGTCCAGGGAGTTTCGCATTTGGCTGGCGAGAGCGAAGAGCAAACCTTCGGGCCTACTCAACAATTCTTCGCGAGCTTTCACCCGATCGATCCCCACAGCAATCATGTTAGCCATGGAGGCGATCGCCTCTAGGGTTCCCTCCGTAGGGCGGCAGCACAGGGCCATCACTCCCACCAGCCGCTTCTCCACAATCAGCCCGCTTGCGACGGCAGATGGCATCGACAGCAGCAACAGGGGGGCTGTGGGCAGTTTTCCTGGTTCTGTTGCCATCCACTCCTCTATTTCTATTTCCCAGGCTAGATTGCTCAGTCCTGAAGCAGCTTGCAATTCTAGTCGATCGGTCTGCGGGTTCAACGTCCAGATGCTCGTCGCTGTGGCGTCTAGGTGTTTGACTATCGCGTCGATGCAGCCCTTGAGCATCGTCGGTATAGTCCCACCTTGTCCTAGGGTCGTACCCACTTGAGCTTGCAAGGTGGACAGGCGCGATCGCTCTTGGCTTTCTCGGAGCGCTATTTCTACTGGCTGCTGGTCGATGATGGCCGTTTCCCACGGATAAATTGATGTCCCACCCTCACCGAACACTGAGAGATTTTTAGTGCCAAATATCTTTGTAGCTTCCTCTGGCTTCTGTACGCCAGAAAAGAATTCGTCCACAGACGATCGCTCTAATTCCGGTAATTCCCCTAGGTCCTCTTTGGTTGGTTCTAGCTTAGCGCCTTGTTCCTGGGCTTGGGCTAGTTGGCAACGCAGTTCCACCAGAGTAGCAATTTGCCGACTCAAAGCTTCTATACCATTTATTGCTTTTTTTGTCAAGTCTTTTGGTACGGTATCCATGACCGACAGGATTCCCAGCATTTCCCCGTCCTTGGTGACGATCGGCACTGCGGCGTAAAATTTCACCAAAGGGTCAGAGGCGACTAGGTGATGACTGGCAAATCGCGGATCTGTGGCAGCGTCTCGGATGATGCTAACTTCGGAGTTAGATACGGAGAGTCGATCGAACTCTTCAGGGTTTTGACCCATCGCGAGGGCACAAAAATTGAGGTAGTGGTGGGTAAAAGTGCGATCGAGACCTACCTGAGACTTGAGCCAGTGGCCGTTAGAGTCATTCAAACTCACAACAGCCATAGAAGTCCGAGTCATCAGAGCAGCTAAGCCAGCCAAATCATCGAAACAAGCCTCTGAAGCAGATCCGAGGATCTGATACAAGTCTATATTGTGGAGCTTTAACACTTTTTTCGTAAAAGGCAAGGGTGCTTTCATGTGTGACTGCCCGTTGAGTTGCTTTTGCTAAGAATTATAAATAGAGAATAGAATCAAAAGGCATAGATTCTGGTTTGGGCAGACTGTAGCCTAGTGGCATCTAGGATAATTGTGCCTGGTTTAGAGATATGTGGGAAATTTTGAGTTGTGGGACTGAGATCATTACTTAGATTTAGTTTATTCATTAAGTATAAATTTTTTCTAACGTATTTATATCAGCGAGCGGTGTTGCCACACTGGTAGATTAAAATCCTGAGTGTGTGTCACAATACCAGTGTCCTACTCCTAGCCATGATGCTTGCTGCTGAAGTACAGCTAGAAAATTCAGTGGAAAAAATTTAACGTGTTAGATTTAGTAACAATAGTGGGTAAAACTCCTTGGAAGCGATATCACTCACCCTCTGGTGCATCGGTCGAGATGAGGGATGGCGGTGAAGGTGAGTCGGTCGCACAAGGTGGATGAATGCTCCCAAACCACATGATTATTGGCGCATCCGACACCCATGTAGTGGCAAAAGCTCAAAACTAATCGGCATAGCAAAGCATTTGCAGTTAGTCCCTCTGGGGAAAACTCAAAAATGAAACAGTGAAATTATGTTGCATACTTCTTGAAAGAAGTATAAATAAATTATAGATTGGGGAGAAGAATATGTCTGCAAGTAGCAGCTTACCAACTATTCTGGCTGTTGATGATAGCGCGGTAATGCAAGGATTGGTCAAACAGGCTTTAAGCAAAGAGTTTCGGGTGCTGGTGACTGACAATGCGGTGGATGCTTTGTCAACTATTTATCACGAACAAGTTGCGGTTTTGCTACTGGATGTTTCAATGCCCGGTATTGACGGATTGGAACTCTGCCGCACCGTGCGCAGTTTACCTCAGTTTCAGAACTTGCCCATCGTCATGCTGACAGGGCGAGATGGAGCTTTTGATAAGGTGCAGGGGCGCTTGGCTGGAGCAACGGAGTATTTAACTAAGCCCTTTGATGCTGATATGTTACGCGAGGTAATTCATAAATTTATCAACCAATAAGTCCTAAATTTTTAATTTAGCCAACAGGAAAGGAGCGATGGCACTAATGGGCAGAATCTGTTGGACAGCACCTAGGGCGATCGCCTCCTTGGGCATCCCGAAGACAACAGAGGTAGCTTCGTCTTGGGCTATTGTCAAACCACCGACTTTGGCGATTGCCAACATTCCGTCGGCACCATCTCTGCCCATACCTGTCAGCAACACCGCAGCAGCAGCGCGACTATAAAAATTAGCCACTGACTTAAATGTCACCGTTACAGAAGGGCAGTGTCCCCCGACAGGAGCAGCTTCTGAATAAACAAATCGCCCTTTAGAGTCCAATTCTAAATGAACTTTTTCCGGTGAAAAATAAATATTCCCCGCCAGCGGCAATTCCCCAAAAGCAGCTATCTTAACAGGTAGTTTCGATTCATAGCCCAGCCAATCAACTAATCCTTGCAAAAAACCTTCACTAATGTGCTGGATACAAATTATAGGCACGGGGAAATTAGCCGGAAGCTTAGAAATAATCGCGTGCAATGCCTGTGGGCCGCCTGTTGAAGCCCCTATAGCCAATAGTTTAATAGTGGGAGATTTGACATTTTCTGGGGCAAATTGGTAAGGAGAAACTGGTAATTGGTTAATTTTTTGGGGATTTTTGTTAACATATTCGGTGGGTACGAACTTTTGATGCCGTGTAAATACTTTCACTCCTGAGAGGATTTTAATTTTAGCGATTAATTGATTAGCAAGGCGATCGTAATCTGACGCTAACCCGCCCATCGGTTTAGGAAAAACATCCAATGCACCTGCTTTTAACAGTTGAAATACATTCTGAGTATCATCCGCTTGCACGGAAGCACTGATGACTAAAATTGGTAGAGGATATTTCTTCATTACTTCTTGGGTGAATTCTAACCCGTTCATGGGTGCCATATTTAAATCTGTACAGATGACTTGTGGCTGAAGTTTTGGGATTAATTCTAGTGCTTCTAATCCGTTGCAAGCAGTACCGACAACTTTGATTTCCGGTGAGGAATCAAAAATTCGTTTGAGGATAATCGTCACTACTGGAGAATCTTCAACTAATAATACTTTTATAGGCGATAACATCAGTTTTTAGGAGAATGGGGAATTGGGAATGAGGAATGGGGAATTGCGAATGGGGAATTGTGAATGGGGAATGGGGAATGGGGAATGGGGAATTGGTACAAATAACCAATAACCAATAACCAATAACAACTAACCAATAACCAATAACAACTAACCAATAACAACTAACTAAACTAACCTTTTTAAAGTCTCTACCAACACATCTTGATTAAAAGTACCTTTAGGAATATAAGCATTTGCCCCGGCATCAGCACCTCTCTTTCTATCTTCATCAGAAGCCAAAGAAGTCACTAAAATTATCGGCAAATCACTGTATTTTTGTTGCTGACGAATCTTAACAGTCAGTCCCAAACCATCCAAATTTGGCATTTGCACATCAGAAATCACCGCATCAAAATCGCGAGTTTTTAATTTATTGAACGCATCCAATCCATCTACCGCCGTCACCACTTCATAACCGGCACTTTCCAGGATGCGTTTTTCTTGAGTGCGGGTGGCGATCGAGTCTTCTGCTAAAAGTATAACTTGTTTTCGGCTGGCAGTCTCCATGGGCGATCGCAAACCAGCAATAGTACGTGACAAAACTTGCTTGCGTACCGATTTTATCAAATCCTGGGGATTCAGTACCATACAAACTTCCCCGTTACCCAGAATTGTTGCACCAGAAACATTTCGCACCCTTTTTAGTAATTGACTTTGAGGTTTAATCACCACATCCTGTTCGTCTATCAAAGCATCTACAAATAACCCCAATCTTTCCTCCCCTATTTTTAAAATAATACAAGGAATTTTCCCCGAATTTGAACCCAGAAATTCCTTGGTAGTATGGGGGTAAATTTCCTGCCAATTTTCCTGTTTACCTGCGCGATTTCTTTGCATCAATGTTAGATTATTTAATTCCAGTAAATCTCTCAGATGAGCCACTGACAGAGGCTGACCTTTTACCAGTATAGTTTCCTTACCTTCCATAGCAAAAATATCAGAAGGAGAAACTAATTGTGCTGTTTCTACAAACTCTAGTGGCAGAGCATAAGCAATGTCTTTAACTACTACAATCAAGACATTCGCTGTAGTTAAAGACGTACTTAGTTGCAATCTAAAAGTGCATCCTTTTCCCGGCAATGAATCCACTTGAATACTACCTTTCAACGCTTCAACATTAGTCCGTACTACATCTAAACCAACCCCACGTCCCGATACTTCAGTCACAAATGTTCGGGTCGAAAAACCCGGAGCAAAAATCAAAGATTGCACTTGACTTGTGGTCATAACCGCCAGTTGTTCTAAGGTACAAATATTACGTTTAATTGCCGTTTGTTTAATACGCTCAAGATTTAGTCCCCGACCATCATCAGCCACTTCAATAATCACATTACTGGCTATAGAATAACCTTTAATGCGGAGAGTTGCCACAGGATGCTTACCGATTTTTTCGCGTTCTGCAACAGTTTCAATTCCGTGGTCGATCGCATTCCGAATCATGTGCATCAAAGGGTCTTTCATTTCCTCTAAAATGCGTTTATCTGCTGTTGTTTCTCCTCCTTCAATCACTAAGGCAACTTCTTTACCTTCCCGTTTCGCTAAGTCTCTTACAGTTCGAGAAAATAAATTAAAAATAGTAGACAAAGGCAGCAGTCTGAGAGTGCGAATTCCTGATTCTAGTTCCTCGGAAATTATTTCAAGTCTCGCCGTATCTTCATACACTAAATTTTTCAAACGGTTGACTAAAATGCCAAGACTTTCTAAACGTTCTTGTGTACGTTGACAGTAATTCTGCAATTGCCTAAATTTATCGTTTTCTTTCATGCCCTTTTCATCTATTTGTATCTGATGAAAAGTCAAGCTAGTGACAAAATATTCTCGACTCCACTCTTCCCACAAAGTCGTAATTTGTTCGATATCTGCCACTCGGTGTCCCAGTCTAGTTTTGGTGACAGTAAGTTCCCCAGCTTGAGTCATTAAATCATCTAAATTTTGCGTAGCAACGCGAATTGTTTCTATACGATAAGATGAGGTTGATAATGTAGTGACAGGGGATGGGGAATCCGAAGCATTTGATGCAGCCGGGGTAGGCAAGTTTTGAGCTTGCAAGAGCAATTCTTGCTCGGATTGTATAGGTAAAAAAGAATAATTATTGTCTAAATTAACGACTTCTGAAGTTTCAATACTTGTTTTTATTTCTGGGGTAAAATGCTCAGTAATTGGCGGTTCTACCAAGATATTTTCTGGTTCTGATAATTTTGAAGATGATGGCTCTACCGGGCTAGTAACTTGTGGTTGTGATTGAGTAGAAGCACCCATCATGCTAGCGAGGATGTAAAATGTATTAACTCCCGAATCTTCGCCAGTTACGGCTTCGTCAACTAGCTTGCGGATCGCTTCTAAACCTTGGGAAAGTCGATCGCTAATATCTGAAGTTAGTTGAGTTTCTCCGCGCTTGACACCTCCCAAAATATGTTCCATTTGATGAGCTAAAGATGCCACACTTTTTACTCCTAGCATCCCCGCATCACCCTTGAGAGAATGGGTTTCTCTCAGCAATTCTTCTAATTTAGCCGCATCCCCTGGGTGTTCTTCCAAATAAAGCAATCCGTCATCGAGTTTCTGCAAGTGTTCTTCACTAGCAATTTTAAATACATCTCGGAGTTCTTCATCTTCAATGATCATAGGTATTTTTAAGAATGGGGAATGGGGAATGGGGAATGGGGAATTTACAACTGACAATTGACTACACTACTGACTTGAGATTTAATGCAGCTTCATTAAGTTTTTGAGTACCCATTTTGACTTGATAAATCCCACTGACTGTTTGAGATGCTGCTTGATTGAGAGCATTCATGGTATCACCTACTTGCTGAATCGCGATCGCCTGCTGTTTAATATTAAAAGAAATTTGCTGGTTGCTCGCAAACACGAGATTGCAAGCTTCCCTGACACCCGTAAAAGCTTCTGCCGTATCTCGTGCTGTTTTCACCCCTGCTGCTGCGGTTTTTTGACCATCTTCCGTGGCTTTCACCGTCGAGGCGATCGCGCTCTTAATTTCTGGAATAATACCATTAATCTTCTGCGCTGCTTGTTGACTTTCATCTGCTAACTTACGAATTTCGCTGGCTACCACTGCAAAACCTTTACCGTACTCGCCGGCTCTGACTGCTTCGACGGCTGCGTTGAGAGCTAAAATATTTGTTTGGCTAGCTAAATCGCTCACCAAACTTGCTAAACTAGAAATATTTCCAATCTGACTTGTACTGTCATCGAGTCGATGATTATGCTGGGAAATTACCACCACAGCTTCTTTAAGATGTAGCATTTGATCGAGAGTTTGCTCTACCATTTCCGTACCTTGTTCCACGAGATTTAAAGCTTGGCGAGCAGCCGTCGCAACCGCCTCAGCTTGCTCCACTGTTTGGTAAGAAGATATGGCCAACTTTTCTAAAGTTGTAGTGCTTTCTTTCACTGAGACAAATTGCCGACCAACTATTTGTTCCTGTTCATTCATATTAGATACTATTTGTCTGGAAAATGAAGATATTTGGTAGACCAATCCCTGTATTAATTTCACAAGTCTTTGTAGTATTAACAGTCCTAACGACAACACAGTACCTAGGGATAATATAGTAACTAGCGTTCCTATTATTTTGAACCATAAAATAGAATTAAATAGGGAACTTTTGTTTGCCTGACGCACAATTACAAAAAATCTTTGCTTGTTGTCTTTGATGGGAAATATTGTATAATAACTAACTACTCTATCGCTGAGTTCGACATTGCCTTGACCCCCGGAAAGTATTTGATTAACTATATCTTCTGAATAATCTTTGTGGAAATTCTCATCTGTTTTTATTTCCGAACCCCATTCTTTGTCAGGATTTGAATGGTGGATATAGTAACCATCTTGATTTAACATAAAAACTTGGTCTGCACCTTGATGATTGAGTTCTTTAGCAATATCAATGAGACTTTGACCCAAAGCATTAGCAATCAAAATGCCTTTTCTTTGTCCTTTGCTATCAAAAATTGCAATGGCGTAGCGAATTGTTGGTTTGTAAGGAATTTCTATTTGGCCGTATTCCTGATTGAGATTAAATTGGGAGACATATATTTCTCCTGGTTTTAGTTTCATAGTTAAATAAAAGTAATCTCTGCCTGCTTGATTTTGTAATTGATTATTTGGGACTTTTTTAATTTTTGTACCATCATAATCTATACGAACAAGTTCGTTACCTTTTTCGTCTATGTAACGCAATTTCATATAATATGGCTTGACTTCCATCAGTGATGAAAATATGATTTCCATTCGATCGCTCCAATTTTGATAAGTTGAATTACTTTCTGTGTCTACTCCGTTGCCCTCCCTCGCTCTAATAATGCCCTGAACTGGGGGAGATTTGCCGATAAATAAAATATCAGAACTAAAATTTTCTAATTTATTAATCATTCGATCGCCGCTGGATTTAACAGTTTCATTCAAACTTAATAATGCTAAAGATTTGAGTGCTGCTGTTGACGAATAAACCCCATATAAACCAACAATAAATACTGGGATCAAGGTGCTTAAAATTAGCAGGATTAGCAGTCGGTACTGGATTTTGTTGAAGATATTTTTAAGCATTACTATTTGGGAAGATGGAATTGCTAATTGGTTTGGTAGTAAGTGACTGTTGACTGTTGACTGCTGACCCTTAGAATACGCTCAGGGGAAACGCGAACGGGCACCGCTACTGACTAATAACTAATAACTAATAACTACTAACTACTAACTAATAACTAATAGCTACTGACTACACTGATGATTTTAGATTTTGGGCTGCTTTATTAAGCTGTTCGATTCCGAGTTTGACTTGAGAAATGCCGGTGGCATTTTCCTGGGCGGCGAGGTTAAGAGAATTAACGGCATGAACTACATCCTGAATAGCGATCGCCTGGTCTTTCGCAGTAAACGAAATTTGTTGACTATTCAAAACAATGCGATCGATCGCCTGTGCTACACCAGCAAAGGCGTCGGCAGTTTTTCGGGCAATTTTTACTCCACTATCCACGGTTTTCGCTCCATCATCCGTCACCATTGTTGTCGAACTAATTGATGTCTGAATGTCTGCAACTAAAGCATTAATTTTGCTAGCAGATTCCTTGCTTAAATCTGCCAATTGCCTAATTTCTGTAGCAACAACTGCAAATCCTTTGCCACTTTCGCCAGCCCTCCAGGCTTCGATGGCAGCATTAATCGCTAACATATTTGTTTGATTGGCTAAATCGCTAACTAAACTAGAGATATTACCAATGCGACTCGTTTGCTCGCTCAAAAGTAAAATTTGGTTTTCAATTGCTGCAACATTTTGTTTCAAAATTGCCATTTCTTTGAGGGTATTCTGTACTGCTTGACTACCTCCGGTGGTGAGTGCTAGAGCTTGTTTGGCTCCCTGAGCAGCGGCTTCTGCTTGGGAAGCACAAGCCCTGCTTGATTCACCCAATTCATCCATTGTACTAACAGTTCGCTCCACAGCATATAGTTGTTGACTGGCAATACGTTCTTGTTGTTCGATGGTGACAGCAATCTGTGAGGAAGAATAGGCGATCGTCCGCACAATTTTATTTACGGATTTTGTGGTTCGACTAGCGACAAAAGTTGCCAGGCTGCTGACAACAGCAGCAGTTAGTCCAACTCCTGCTATCAGAGCAAATAGCAAATTTTTTTGCGGAGCAAATACATTGTCTGTATCGTTTGCAATCAAAACACTCCAACCCAATTTTGGCATATTGTTTGATTTTTCAATTTCAATAGGAGCATAGGTCAGCAGTTGTTCTCCTCCCCGAATCTCATCGATATCGATGAGACTGTTGATTTTATTGGCTGCCTGCATTGTCGCAAACACACTATAGTCTGAACGTGCATCTCTGCCCAGATGTTCGATTTCTGTAGCAGAAAAAAAAATGCCATTGGCATCAATTAAATGATACTCATCTGCTTCTAGTCCTTCGGAGTTTCTGATTAATTTTTCTTTGTTTTCCTGAAACGCCTGTTCTAAATATTTTATAGGCGTGCGAGTTCTCAAAATTGCGATAGTTTTACCCGTATTAATTTCGACTATAGGAGCGGCAGCAAAAATAGAGTATTTGCCAGTGATAAATGATTGTCTAGGTTGCACGAGCGTCGGAAGATTAGTTTTAACTACTTCCTGAAAATAATCGCGTTTACCCAAATCTATAATTGGCTCTCCCCTGGATTGTAAAATAGTATTTCCCTGAATATCTGCGATGGCAATGCTGTCGTAACCTTCCCCTTGTTTTACATATTTATCTAACAGAGCTTGTTTTTGGCTCTTGGAAGTAGTTTCGCTGACTCTGGGATCGTTCAGTATACTTAAATTAGCTAGCTCCTGAACATCTAAGTACCTTTCAAAAACTAAATTACTGACATCATGGGCTATGGCGACGGCTCGCGATTCTTGATATTTAACTACATAATTATTTAGGTTCTGATTGGCAAAGAAAAAGGTTATTGATCCCGTTAAGATAGCTGGAAGTGTACCGAGGGCGAGAGCAAATGCAATTGCTTTAATTCTTAAGGATATATTTGGCATTTTTTTGATAGCTCATAATTAACAAAGATTCAGGAATTACACAGGGTCTGGGTGGGGTAATGGTTTGAGTTCTTAGGAATGACATAATTAGGTTATTAGTCCATAAATTAGAAATATCTTACACAACTGCTTTCAAGTCTAAGGCTGCTTCATTCAATTTTTGGGTACCGATTTTAGTTTGACTGATGCCACAAGCTGTTTGGGCTGCGGCTTGGTTGAGGGAGTTCATGGCTTGCACCACCTGTTCGATCGCGATCGCTTGTTGTTTGGCATTCAATGAAATCTGCTGAGAACTCAAAACCACATTATTAATTGCATTGGCAACCCCGGCAAATGCAGCGGCGGTTTCTGAGGCAATATTCACGCCAAATTCTACTGTTTTAGTCCCTTCTTCTGTGACCATTACTGTGGAATTAATCGCTCTTTGAATATCCGCCACTAATAGGTTAATTTGTGCTGCGGATTTTTTACTGCGCTCGGCCAGTTTGCGAATTTCTGACGCCACAACACCAAACCCCTTGCCATTGTCCCCCGCCCGCACGGCTTCCACCGCGGCATTGAGTGCTAACATATTAGTCTGATTAGCCAAATCGCTAACTAAAGTTGAAATATTACCAATGCGATCGGTTTGTTCGCTCAATTGCATAATTTGTCCTTGCATATCCTCCACTTTGGTTTTGAGAGTTGCCATTGCTTCTAAAGTTTGTTCTACAGCTTTTGTGCCACCTCCCGCTAAATTTAAAGCTTGCATTGCTTGCATCGCTGCTGTTTCTACCTGCTGTGCTGTCGCCCTAGAAGACGCGCCCAGTTCGTCCATTGTAGTCGTAGTTTGATTGACTGAAGCTGCTTGTTGACTCGCCATGCGTTCCTGTTCTTCGATGGTGGCTGCAATCTGGCTGGAAGAAATGGCGATCGAGCTAACTGCGCGATCGATAGTTCGGGCAATTCCTGACGAAATCAGCCAAGCTATCACCGCACCTAACAAAACTAAAAACCCACAACTAACTACCAAGACTGATATTAAAAATATCAAAGAGTCCTTCGTTCTTTGTGTTTCTTTTTTTATTAACTCTGATTCTAATTCGCGAAATTGTCGATGGGTTTCCACAAATTCATTCACAAAATTTGTGTTTTTTTCTGTATTAAATATTGCGATGGCTTCGGTTTTTTTGTTGTTTTGCAATAGATTAACTATTTCGTTAGAATTATCATAATAGTTGTTGCAGAGACTTAGCATCTTCTGTAAACGAGTTCTCTGTTGAGGATTTTTAATAATCGGCTCCACATTATTAGCAGACTGACGAGCTAATTCTGCACCTTTTTTAAAATCATTTAAAAACTGCGGGTTTTGATTGATTAAATAGCCGCGTAATCCCCGCACCATTTGCTCATTTCCTATGGAAATATTATTGGTTAGTCCGATGACATTTTCTATTCTTTCTACTTCTTGAAAACTGTTCAATACCTGATTGGTGGTTTGATAAACTAGGATTGGTAAACCTAAGTATATCGCGGCGGGCGCTATATAGGCAATCAGCATTTTATTTCTAATATTTAATTTTTTTAAGATAGCAAACATATTTTTCTCCGGGATTTAACAGCACTTACTGCGAATGGCGAATGGCGAATGGCGAATGGCGAATTGTTAGTGGTTACTTGTTAGTGACTTTTCTCATAGCCAATTACCAATTACCAATTACCAATGCTCGATTGTACCTTTTATGAGATATCGAAATGCTATATTTTTTGATTCAAACCTCTTCATCAACAATGACTCCTCCTTTTTTGAGCAGTTTTTCTAAATTGAGAATCGCCATCATTTTTCCTCCGTAAAGAGCTGTGCCTCGTAGATATTCGCGGTTGGCTGAATGCAGTGCAGCGGGAACATTTGCAATTTCTGAGACGCTTAAATATACAATATCTAAGATTTCGTCCACAACTATACCAACCACTAAATTTGCCACTTGCACAACGATCGCCTTAGATAGATAATTGGTGGCATCAGGCATATTTAAAGAAATATTTAAAACATTGCGAATATCCAGTATGGTTAAAATTTCTCCCCGTAAATTCATATTGCCAATTATGCGATCGGGAGTGCAAGGAATTGGGGTTAGTTGGCGAATTTCAGTAAATTCACGGACTACATCTAGGTCCATACCAAAGTATTCACCATTCAAAGTAAACACGGCTACGGATATATTAATTGCGGCAGAATGGTCCCCCTCGCCTTGCCGCCTCAAATTGTCAGCCCGCGATTTAAAAATTGCTCTTTCTTCCGGCGTAGCTTGGGGGCAAAAAATCTGATGCTTGCTTAAAATTTTCGCATTTTCACTCAACAATTTGGCTTTGAGATACCAGGGTAGATTTTCTGTTTCTGTCTCTGGTGCTGTTTCTTCACCACCTGCATCGCTGACAGAAATAGGTAAGTTTTCCTCTGTTTTTTCAGCAGAATATCGAATTAGGCGATCGAGATTGAGTAGCATGATAATATCGGCTTCGCAGCGGGCGAATCCAGCGACAAAATGATGGGATGCCATGCCTTCGTCTCGCCCATAAGATAGCTGGGGAGTGGTGGTATGTTCTGAGATATCTTTAACTTCGCGAACTTGATTGACAATGATAGCGACTTTCCATTCTTCCCACTCTATGACGATCGCACTATCTGTCACAGTATACTCCTGCCACACGTATCCAAAACGGAGATTGAGATCCATCACAGGCAGAATTTCACCCCGAAGGTCGATCGCCCCAACAATATCTTGAGGCGCTTCCGCAATTGGTGTCAACTCCGGCAGAAAGAAAATTTCTTGAACGCAGCAGGCTTCTACAGCGTAGAGAAAACCGTTCTGTTCAAAAATAAGATACGGTTTAGCTTCCATATTGAACTATTTGGGACAAAGGTATAGGGCACAGGGAAGGGGAGGGATCGAGCATTATAAATATTCCACGGGACTAGATATTAGGCAAGGACTGGTTTATAGAGAAACCCAGTTGTTAGCTACCAGTGCATAAATTTTGTTGACTGTATAATCTTACCAATTTTTTTTTAAGTTCTAACAAAACTTGGCTCGCCGTCATCTTACCCTGCTGCTCGATCGGAGTATTGGGCGGTAATTTTCCGAGAATTTCACAGGATGAATTATACATTTTCATAGCTCTTGTTATCTGGCCTTCTTTATGGTATATATTGCCCAGATCCAAATAAGCTGAAATAAAAGATGGACAGAGATAAATTATTCTCTTAAGAAACTGCTTAGCTGTTTCTAAATTTCCCTGTTCTTCGGCAATTTGAGCTTGTAAATAATAAGGAAAAACTGACATTGCATCAATTTTACTAGCTCGTTGACAGTGTTCGATCGCCTGAGAATACTTACCTAAATTTGCATAAATTTGAGCTAATAAATAATCTGCATCAAAATTATAAGGCTGCATTTTTAGAGATTGTTTTGCTTGGGCAATTGCTGCTGCATAAGCTTTATCTTTAAAGTTTGTCTTAGCTTCTTCAATTAATGTTAAATAACTTTTTTCCTGGGGTTGACTCAATTCGTTATTGGGTGCTTTAGCACATTTTTTTTCGGTTAACTCTCCCACTAAATAGCGATTCCTCAGCATTTTTCCTAGGGGACTAGATTCTGTTAATAGGGGAGTGAGTTCTGAAAAATGCCCCTGAGCAAAACTAGCTGATTTGGTTGCTCGTCCTAGGAAATTGCGATCGTCAACGAATCCAGAATTTTCTGATTTCTCAAGGGACGACTTGAGTTGCTGTAAGTTCCAAGATTCATTTTGAGAGCCTTCCCCCAGTAATTGATCTCGACGCTGATAAACAATGGACTCCGGGAAAACCTTGGGTAGAAACTCGTTCATAATTTGACCGTGGACTTCAGCGTGGCCGGTCATTAAATATCCTCCCGCTCTCAGAGTCTTGGCAAATTTTTTTAATACCAGTGAAATATACTGATGTTCAAAATATACAAAAACGTTTCTACACAAAATTAAATCAAAGTTATAAATATTTTTGTAAATATTAGGAAAATCGTCGGCGATTAAATTTACACAACTAAAATTTACACTTTGGCGCAATTCTCGACTTATTTCCCATTCAATTTGTCGCTGATTAAAATACTGTTTTTGTACTTGGGGGTCAACCAAGCGAAACGACCAAGGGCTGTATACTCCCTGTTGGGCTTTTTCGATTACTTTTTCATTTATATCAGTCCCTAAAATTAATATTTTCCATTGAGGCCAATCGCTAATCAATTGTTTTAACAAAATAGCTAAAGAATAAGGCTCTTCACCAGTGGAACATCCCGCACTCCAGAGTCGGAGTGTCGGCACAATTCCCAAGGCATTTTGTAACTTTCTTTTCCGATCTATTAATTCAGGCAAAATTACTTTTTTCAATAAATCAAATTGTCCCCTATCTCGCATGAAATAACTTTCTACCGTTGTCAACAGCAATACTAACTCGCGCCATTCGTTTTGACTTTCAAAGCTTTTCTCATTTAAAATTTGATAATATTTTTCTGGTTCTTGTATTTTTAATACTTGCATTCTGTCCAGAATTTTTTGACACAAATTATGTCGGTCTTGTGGCCGAATTTGTAAGCCAATTTTAGAACTAATTAATTGAATAAATAGTTGAAGTAGTGAATCATTCATATTAAATATGTAGATTTATTCTAAAATTTGTGTGAATCGGTGATGCTTATTTGTTAGTTGTTATTTTTTATGGGTATTTTAGCCGATCGCCATGAAAAAAGCTATACCAAGAACATGGTATCAGAAAATTGCCTCCTCGAAGCATTGTAATATAAATTTAGGCTGCACCGGACAGAATTACCTGATCTGTGCGTCAAGGACTAAAATAGTCAGCAACTCAAAGGCAAAAGGCAGAAAACAGAAAAAATTCTGCCTTCTGCCTTCTGGGTGCAACCGCCTCAATCCCCAACTTTAAGCTGGATAGATCCGCAGGCGACGATTGGGTTCTTCACCAAAACTGTCGGATTTTAGGTGATAGTGTTCCACAAGTTCATGCTGCATTTTGCGAACATTAGGAGAACGGGGTAAGAGTTCCACAGGCTGTCCCTTGGGAATCACAATTTGCTCCACAGCTAAGCGAGTTTCTTCGAGAGCTTCGAGTTCGTCAGAAGAACCGCTGCGGGCAAATAAGCTCAAGTCAGCGATTTCCGGGGTTGCGGGGTCCTCCATGTCCAACAAGCGTCGCAAAGCTCTCGCTACGTGAGGCAGAGTGCTAGCCTTAATGGTGTGCAGAGGAACTTGGCGAGTTTTTGCCAAATGACGCAGTTTCGACTGGTTCCGAACATTAGAGCGCAAAGCTAAAACCACGTCAGCAGTGTCAATATCCTTAGTCAGCACCACTGGCAGATTCAAAGTCGAAATTACCTGTTCGAGGTGATGACGAGCTATGCCATAAGGATAAACGTGGAGTGGCAAATCTTCCCCATTGGGCCCGACATTCTGAGAAAAGCGTCCGGGCCGGGCGACTGGTTCCACTGACAAGGACTCTTCCAGCAGTTGCTCAAAATATCTAGTTTCCGACACTGGGGCACTGTTAGCAGGGAATTTGTCAACGGGAGGGGGCATGGGTACCATTTTCCCAGCACTGCGCCACCCGGATAGTGGGGTGACGGGCCGGATTGCCGATACCGAAGCCGACGATGACGACGACGCAGTACCTGAGTTCCCCGGTTTCCGGGCGGGAGGAGTGCCTGCTTCGTGAGCGATGATGACTTCTCCAGTCTCGCTGATGCTTCTGATTTGTTGGTTCGGTTGTTTTCCCCGTAGTAGAGTGTCGATGACCTCTGCAACTTGCTCGTGTACCACCCACTTCTGGCGTTCGAGCATTTCGATGGCAATGGCAAAGGTTGGGGGTGCTTTGCGCTCCAAAACCGTCTTTTGAGAACCGCGACGCCGGGCCTCATCATCTCCCAGCGTCACCGCTTGAATGCCCCCAATTAAATCAGCCAGAGTCGGGTTTTTCATCAAGTTTTCGATCCGGTTCCCGTGGGCAGTACCGACTAACTGCACGCCCCTTTCGGCGATGGTTCGGGCGGCCAAAGCTTCCAATTCCGTGCCGATTTCGTCAATCACGATCACTTCCGGCATATGGTTTTCCACTGCTTCGATCATGACTTGGTGCTGGAGTTCGGGACGGGAAACTTGCATTCTGCGAGCTCTGCCGATCGCTGGGTGAGGAATATCTCCATCTCCGGCAATTTCATTGGAGGTATCAATAATCACCACTCGTTTTTCCAAATCATCGGCTAACACGCGGGCAATTTCCCGCAGCGCCGTTGTTTTGCCGACTCCGGGGCGGCCGAGCATCAGAATCGATTGGCCAGTTTCCACCAAATCCCGGATAATCTTGATCGTCCCAAACACAGCACGGCCAACCCTCAAAGTCAAGCCAATAATCTCACCGCTGCGGTTGCGAAGGGCGCTGATCCGGTGCAGGGTTTGCTCGATGCCGGCTCGGTTGTCCCCACCGAAATGACCGACTCGCTCAATGCAGTAATTCAGGTCTGCCTTGGAAATCGGCTTCTGGGAAAGGTGTTCGGCTTTTGATGGAAAACGAGCTTCGGGAAGGCGGCCCAAATCCATGACAATCTCAATCAGATTGTTACGTTGGGGGTGCTGTTCTAGGGGTTGCCGGATGTCATCTGGCACGATGTCGAGTAATTTATTGAGGTCGTCTGTAATCTGCATTCGCCGTCCATCTGTTCGGGTGACGTTTTCAAGCTTTTTAGTCATTGGTTATTAGTTATTAGTCATTGGTTATGGGTTATTAGTTATTAGTCATTGGTTATGGGTTATTAGTTATTAGTTATTGGTTATTGGAACTAACTACCAACGACTAACCACTAACTACCAACGACTACTGACTAATGACTACTGACTAATGACTACTGACTAATGACTACTGACTACTAACTAATCTTCTTTCAGTTGCGAAACTAGAGAATCAGCTAAACTAACGGCCTGCCTGAGCAGTGCTGGGAAGGCTTCTAGTTGAGTCAGTCCTGGTATTTGAGTTCCGGTTACTGGTGGCGTGATGGCGTTTGGAATCGCCAATGCTCGATCGATTTGCATTGTTTCTAATTGCTCTAAAATTGGTGACAGCAAAACACGGGCATAGCTGCCATAAGCTACACCTGCAATATATGGGGTTTGGGAAATTGACAAATTTTTCCTTCCCTCCCTCATCAGCCCAGATGCTCTGAGTTTGCTGACAGTATGAGCGTTAGTGCCGCCTGCAAGTTGCACGTATCCGGGTAAGCCGGCCGCCAAGACTTTTTGACCTAGTTTGACGGCTGCTCTAGTAGCTCCGGTTCCAATATCTCCACTCATTGGCCTACCGTCGGTTTGCCAAATTAGGGGACAAGGAAGGGGGGAAATTATTTGATAAAGTGTTCGCAAATAATCAATCAAACCTTCTCCATCGGGGCAACTAATGGCAATTAATTTGAGTCGATCGACCCAGGGATTTATGCTTGACCAAAGTCTTGCAAAATCTGTTTCTCTGCCTATTTGGGTGTGGATTTCTAGGGCGTCCACACCGGATTGCAGGATTAAAGGTGCGATCGCGGCAGGGGCCGACACGTAGGAACGGGTGTAAATTAATTGGCTGGGACAAACCGGGAGACAGCGACCGCAGCCATAGCATTGCTCGTCTATGACCCCGGAAACACCTTCGCCACCACCCTGAAAAACGATGGCTGTGGCTGGACAAATTTTTTCGCAAGGTCGCCAGCAGTCCACCGGACACTCGGCTGGGTTGAATTCGGCCTTACGAAAATGCGGGTCTTCCCCATCATTTAAACTTACCATCAGCCAGGGCAAACCTTGTCGGTCTAACCTGGGGTTTTGTGCTTGAGTCTGTATGGTGCGAGCCACCTGTAGGGCTTCTTTCGCTGCTGCGATCGCCGCGGGGTCTGCCGCGACATCGATACAGTCAGCGCCTGCTAAGGTGTAAGCCAAGGTCAGGTTGCGGACCGCAGGCAGGTGTTGAAAGCTGGCCCCACAGATCAGCTTGAACCAATGGCCACTTTTTAATGAGTTTAGGGGCTGATAATGTTCTGTCACCTTTATATGCTAACGTTTTGAGATTAAAATTGCGAGGTCTAAATTTCTACTTAATTTTAAGGTTTAATGTCATAAAAGCTGAAAACACTACTGATAGTAGTATGTCAGCTACTCTCAGCCCTATATGTAGAGTTTGCTCCTAGCTTTTGTGGATGAATTTAATTTTTTTGAAAATAGCCAATCCGGGCGCGAGTTTAATTTTTGGGAATATGTTTTAATTAGATAAAGACTTTTTATGATATCATCTCCGGGCGATCGCTGCCCAGAAAAGCAGGGGTTAAGTTTTTGTAAAAGTTGCAATTGGCCTCGGTATGATTAAACTGCACAGAACACAGAGGACGCTGAGGAAGAGAAGATCCCGAACTGTGAATGCGTCCTGGACTAATAGACATCTCCGGTAATTCCTGTGGAACAGGCTGGAGTGCCTGTTCTGTGACGATCTTTTGGGGAGATATCTAATAGTCTGGGATATTTGAATATCAAAGTAATATCAATTCCGGTTGTATCGGAATGATTTAACCACAGAGAACGCAGAGAACACAGAGGGAGATAAGAGAGATGAATAATTCCGATGTTACCGGATTTGATATAACCGGGTTTTTCAGTGGAATTCCAGGCTGGGAGACTTTAATTTTGTGCAAAAACCCGGTTGATACCGACCGGATTGTATAGCAGTCCTTGCAGGAGTCGTAAAGTTTTTTACCCCACCCCAACCCGGACCTTATGAAGGTCCGGGAGTAAGAAATTCACAAATGATTTAGAATTGCTATATTACTTGCTCAGTCGCTGGTAAGCCGTGGCTAAAGCATTACTATCTCCGACATTTCCGGGAAACAAAACTACTGGTAAATTGGGAAATAGAGGATGATTTTCTTCGGTTTTTACTACTGAACAACCAGGGATGATTTGACCTAGGAGTCTGACACTTTTGAGGGACAAACCTGTACTCAAAACATCATTGGAAGTAATCCCGCCTTTGCTGATTAAAAACCCGATATCTCCCGGCAGGCCGCGGACAATATCCATCAATAAACCAGAAACAGCTTCTCCAAATTTTAACCTAATTTCGGTGCTTTTAAATTGTAGTTCCTGGCGGCTGGTATAAATTACTGGGGTTTTGTCATGGCTGTGAGCATTGCGGACTTTTTCTAGGGTTTTATTCAGTAAATTTGTCCGATACTCTGGGGCTTCTTCTAGTAAATGAGCTACATCTATTTCAATGCTCGCTGTATTGGGTTCTTTTAACAATTGTTCCAATTGTTCTGTGGTTTTTTTAACGTGGGAACCAACTATTACTGCACCGGGTTTGCCATTCCTGACATATTTTGCCATATTGTCGGCGGCGATGGGCTGGGGACCTAGGTCGGCTAAGGATGTTAAAATGCTGGCTGCGCTGCGGAATAAAAACTTTTTCCCTTGACTAGCTGCATCGAGAATGTGTTTAGCAAAGGTGTCTAAATCCCTTTGATTTTCGCAATCTACTACTGCACATTGGTTGTTTGTCATGTGCATGAGTCGATCTAAGTTTCCTTGGCGAATATCTGCGAGTAAGATGCGATCGACATTCTCGGCCTGAATCCGACCTTTGGTTTTTTCTTCCACGTAGTCTGGGAGGTAACTGTGGCTGTAGCCAAAGACTGAATCTTTGGCAAATTCGGTTTCGTGGACTGGTGTTTCGACGTTGTTAACCATTAGATAATGTACGCTGTCGCGGGTAATTCTACCTCCTTCAAAAAAGGCGGGTATTAGAAAGTGACCGTCGAAGGGGCCTAGTTCTTCGGCGATCGCGTCGGTTTCGATGGGATAGTGACCGCGCAGGGTAGAATCGGAACGGCTAACTATTAAGAAATCCTGAATTCCTTCGGCGGCGATCGCAATTTTCAGGTTTTGGCACACTTCGCGGGTGACGGAGGCTGCGTTTTCGGGAGTTAGCGATCGAGTATTTGTCAGTATAAAGAAAATCGGCGATTTGTCCCGCAGTCCCAAACGCAGGGTTGCGTCGTCCCAAGTAGTCAGCAGCAAGCAACTGTGCACGGTTTGAGAACCTGTGGGATCGTCATCAAGAACTATAATCTTAGGTTTAGCAGACATACTGACCTGGTTGTTAACGTCACCTTTCTAAGATATCCTGACCCCGTGACTTCACTGAAAAAATTTTACGTTAAGTCGCCTCCTTTCGCTGTTGCAACTTTTTCATTTCTGCTTGAACTCCCACGGCTACCTGCAAAGCTTGGTTTAGCAATCGCCCTTGTTCGCTAGCCCGATCGCTAATTTGCAAGGCATTTAAGGCGACTAGGTTAGTGGCGAATAGTTCGGAGTTAGTTCCCACAAATTTTTGGTTTTCCCTGATGATTCTCTCGGTTTTCAACGCTCTGACTAAATCCTTTCTGATCAGATCCAATGCTTGAATGACTTTTGAGCGATCGGCTATTTTGACTCCCGAATTACCAGCATCTTCTATTTGGTCATTAATGGCGATCGCCTTGATGATACCATTGTAGCGATCGACATCATCAAAAAGATTAATTAAATGTTTGTTTTGGTGGCTGCACCTAATTTTCCAGATATCCTCAAAGATTAAACCGGCGATCGCCATCAGGTGAATGGCCAACCAAACCAAATAAGCCCTGGGAAATATCATTACCAGCAGCAAACAACTGATCAGAACTAAAATAATTAAACCGAAGGTTTTCACGCCTTCGCGAACAAACTTAGTTGCTGTTGCGGGTCGATATACGCGATCGGGGCCCGTACCGCTGAGACGTTTGAGTTCACCCGCAGTAATTTCTAATCCCTGGATGTCAGAGCGCATAAATCTTTACAAATATTTGTTAATTATAAATTTTAGCTATAGAACAAAAGGCTCGTCTACAATAAATCTAACATCTTTTTTCACTAAATTTCCACTATGTCCGCACGTCCTATCTACCTCGACAACCACTCGACAACCCCCGTAGACAAGCGGGTACTTGATGCGATGGTGCCCTATTTCACCGAGCAATTCGGCAATGCAGCCAGCATCAACCACGTCTACGGCTGGGAAGCCGAAGCAGCGGTAAAACAGTCACGACAAATTTTAGCAGATGCCATCAATGCCTCTCCAGAAGAAATTGTTTTTACCAGCGGTGCAACGGAAGCCAATAACTTAGCGATTAAAGGCATCGCCGAAGCCTATTTCAGTAAAGGAAAGCACATGATCACAGTAAAAACTGAACATAATGCGATTCTTGACCCCTGTACCTATTTGGAAAAATTGGGATTTGACATTACGGTTCTACCTGTAAAAAGTGACGGATTGATTGATATAGGCGACTTGATCAAAGCGATTCGATCCGAGACAATTTTAGTTTCGGTGATGACTGCTAATAATGAAATTGGAGTGATTCAACCGATCGCCGAAATTGCAGCAATATGTCGCGGAAATGACATTCTTTTCCACACAGATGCAGCCCAGGCGATCGGTAAAATTCCCCTCGATGTCCAGGAGATGAATATCGATTTAATGTCCTTGACAGCCCACAAAATTTACGGACCAAAAGGCATTGGAGCTCTCTATGTGCGTCGCCATAAACCGAGAGTCCAGTTAGCGCCACAAATGCACGGCGGTGGTCACGAACGGGGAATGCGATCGGGTACACTGTACGCACCGCAAATAGTTGGATTTGCTAAAGCTGTGGAATTAGGAATTGCGGAAATGGAGGCGGAAACTGCACGAGTGGTGAGTTTGCGCGAGGGTTTGTGGCAAAATTTGGCAGAATTAGGAGATGTGTTTCTCAACGGTCACGCGACTAAAAGATTGCCAGGAAATCTTAATATTAGTGTAGGTGGCGTTGACGGTCAAGCATTGCTGTTGGGGTTACAGTCAGCGGCGGCGGTTTCTTCTGGTTCTGCTTGTACTTCTGCCAAAATATCTCCATCTCATGTTTTAGCAGCGATCGGGCGATCGGACAAATTAGCCTACGCTTCGATTCGGTTTGGGATTGGCCGTTTCAATACTGTAGCAGAAATAGATGCAGTCTCTCAACACGCGATCGCTACTATTACATCTCTCCGACAAGCTCAAAAAGTCATGAGTTAGAAAGTTAGTAGGGGCGGTGCCTAGGAGTGCCCGCCCTCTTAGTTGACCGTTGACAGCAATCTGTGGGGTGCGTCGCGATGAGATACTGCGAGCATCGTTCACTTAGAACCAAACACTTCGCGGACCCGATAAATTGGTTTACCCTGAGATTCATGATAAGTCCGCATCATCACTTCTGCTAATAAACCAAAACAAAATAACTGCACCCCTGTTAATAGCAAAACCACAGCTAAAATCAGTAAAGGACGATTTCCAATACTTTGGCCAAAACCCAATTTCAGGAATGTCAAATAAATCCCTAACACCGTTCCCAAAGTCATAGAACTCAGTCCCAAAAGTCCAAAAACGTGCATGGGGCGAGTTAAAAACTTCTTCATAAAAGAAATAGTCAACAAATCCATCAACACCCGAAAAGTCCGCCAAATTCCATACTTGCTTTGACCAAAACGGCGGGCGTGGTGTCGTACCGGCATTTCGGCAATTCTCGCCCCTTCAATAAACGCCAAAGCAGGCAAAAATCGGTGCAATTCGCCGTAGAGATTCAAATCGGCCACCAACTCCGATCGATAAGCTTTCAAAGAACAGCCGTAGTCGTGCAAAGTCACCCCTGTAACTTTGCCAATTAGCCAGTTGGCTATCTTAGAAGGAATTAAGCGACTAATCGTGTTATCCTGCCGATTTTTTCGCCAACCGCTGACCAAATCGTAGCCTTCATCTAACTTAGCCAACAATAGGGGAATATCAGCCGGGTCATTTTGCAAATCGCCGTCTAGGGTGACAATAGCACGACCGCGAGCGCGATCGAAACCCGCCGACATGGCGGCAGTTTGACCATAATTGCGACGTAAAATTACAGCACAAAGGTCATCGCGACTGCTAGCTAACTGTTTGAGAAGTTCAGCGGAACCATCCTTAGAACCATCATCTACGCAAATAATTTGATAGCTGAGTCCAGAGGCTTGAATCGAAGTGGCGATCGCCTCAATCAAATGAGGTAAACTTTCCACTTCATTATACACCGGGACTACCGCCGAAACATCAAGCATCATCTCTGCCTCAGTCTTTTGCCCCGCCAATTTTTCCAAAAATAATGCAGCGTCCATTTCTCTATGCTATAACATCAACCGTCAACTCAACTATCAACAACTAACTAGGCTGATAACTTGCAACCACTTTACCATATCCTCGCAATTGCCGATAATAAGCTTGACTAACTCGATCGCCATCTTCCGACAAAATATCGATCCCGATACCATTGCGACCTTGTTCAGTGCCAGAACTGTGAATATAGCGATCGCCTCCCAGATATAATCCCACATGAGTAGCCTTTTCTGGTGTTCCAAAAAAAACCAAATCTCCCGGTTCTAAACAAGTTATACTAATAGGCTTAGTAAAAGCTTCTTGCTGATAAGCATCCCTCGGCAACCAGATACCCGCCGACATGAAAGCAGCCTGCATTAATCCAGAACAATCATAATTTGGCCCCACAGTGCCGCCCCAAAGATATTCATTAGATTGGTCCATCGCCTGATGAGCAAAATTAATGACTTGTGGTAATTTTTCTCTAATTTTGGTCTCCGATAAAATCACAGGATGATAGGGTATCTGTGCCACTGAGATCGACTCAACATCTCCCAGATCCAGCCATCCCGGATAATCATCTTCGCACAGCCGCACCATCACAGCCCTGGTATCAAAATTTACACCTATCCCAGCATTAACCAGGGGTAATTCGACTACTCGCAAGTGTCGCCCAGCCATCGCCTGAGTCGCCAGTCGATCGCACCTGGGGGAATCGTAAATATTTATGTGCGATCGGGCCCGATACTCCACAACATCAGATAATTGATAATTAGTCATTTAATTTTTTCTAGTTTATAGTTGATAACTGATAACCGATAACTCCTATAGCAAGCCCTCATAACCCCCTAAAATTACCATGACATTTTTTCGTAAAGACGAACAACTAGAAACCCTCGGCAAGAGCATTATAGATGCAGTCGAGACAGAATTTACAGAATTAGGAGGCGATCGTCTCGCCCTCACCTGGATAGTCTACGATCCCCCAGTGCGAGTCAACACAGGCGGAGCTCTCAGCCCCGAAGAATTTTGGAAATATCAAGCCAGAGGTTATAGCCATCGGGCTTCAGAACGAGTGTATCCCGCCAGCATCGTCAAATTATTCTACCTTGTTGCCGTCTGGGAATGGGCAGAAAAAGGGATGATTAAAACATCAAAAGAATTAGAACGCGCTGTCAGAGACATGATAGT
Source organism: Microcoleus sp. CAWBG506 (assembly GCA_020883125.1). Taxonomy (GTDB): domain Bacteria; phylum Cyanobacteriota; class Cyanobacteriia; order Cyanobacteriales; family Microcoleaceae; genus Microcoleus. Next base: position 64,111 of record JAHREW010000007.1, on the reverse strand, counting down.
AGATTCCAGCAACGACGCCACCAGTTTAGTAGTAGATGTACTAACCGGCACCACCAGTGGTCCAGAATTACCCTCCGGCCCCTTTGAAACCTGGAAACAGCAGCGAAACATCATCAACCGTTACTTTCAATCATTAAATTGGCTAGACTTACAAGACATTAACCTCAATCAAAAAACATGGTGCGACGGCCCCTATGGTCGGGAGCGAGAATTTTTGGGCGAATTAATGGAAAATAGAAATATGCTAACCACCAATGCCACCGCGATTTTGTTGCATAGTATCATCGGTGGTGTAGCTGTTTCCGCCAAAGCATCCCAAGAGATGATGGGTTTAATGAAACGTAGCTTAGAACCAGCGGAATTAGAAGCAGATCCCGAAAATCAAGTTACAGGTTTTTTAGGTAGCGGATTACCATTAGAAGCGAAATTGTGGTCAAAAGCTGGGCTCACAAGTCAAGTGCGTCACGATGCGGCATACATTGAAATACCAAATCTGCGCCCTTACTTGTTAGTGGTATTTACCGAAGGGAAACACAATAGTAAAAACGAACAAATTTTGCCTTTTGTATCGCAGCAAGTCGTTGCAGCCATGAAAGCACTGAATTAAATTAAATTAAATTAAGATTAATGATTGCAGCCCATGTTGAGCCTTCGGGGTTTTGTAGTCACAAACCGGCTATTGGTGACAACTTCAGTTCAAACCTAGCCACAGAGTGCTGTTTGACTATTAAGCTTAGATCCCCCCTAGCCCCCAGGGCTGTTTCATTCTCGGAAAAATCCCGATTTTGTAGGAATAGTGTCCCCCTCCCTACCCCATCCACTTGAGTACATCGCACAGCAGAAAGTTTGTATTAATCTGCCATAGATTGGAGCAAACAGCCAACTACAGAGTCAATCTCCCAGTAATCCTTACCGTCTTGCTTCTGATTTCCTAAATGCGAGACCAGACTGAGGATATCCGCCCATCTGAGAGTCTGCTTGACAACTTCAGGCGATACATCATCAACAAGATCAATTAATTCCTCAACCGCTGCTTCTCCCCATTGGGCCAAAGTTCTCATGACCAGTTTTCTTTGAGGTTCGCAACCGTCAAAACCCATTGAATTAATTAATTTGTCAGATTTATTAAATTGATTCTTCAGTTGGGCCAAGGAATCTTGCCAGCGCGGATCGGCTTGGGAAAATTGATAGAATTCTTGCAGCAGGTTTGACCAATTTCCTGTCACTTCCGTAATCTTCTTTCTAACTTCTAGTTCCCTGGGCAAATTAACATCTTCCAACCAATGTCGCAGCGCGGCATCGTGCCAAGGTTTTAGACTTAAATATCTCAGTTCCTTAGAGTAATCAAAACCTGTGGAATTATGATTAACTAACTGCCAAGCCTTCTGAGGATCTGCGACAAAAACAAGCTGCATAAAAGAGTCTTCTTTCCTCAATTTTTTGACTTTCTTAATTGCCTCATCAACCCAATCCTTAGTCCAATCGGTGGTGGCTGACACAACAACAATCGTCGTGGTATCTTTCTTGCGGCGGTTACTAATTTCTGTCAAACGCTGGCTGAAATCCGAGCGGTCTGAAAGGTTTTCTAAATAGTGAATTTTGCAATCCTTATTACTAAAGGCTGCTTCCATAAAAACTCTCAAATCGTCAAGTCCTGCGGCTTGACAGCCAAATAGAATGGAGACGCAGTTATTACGGATTTGAAGTTGAGATTCCTGTTGAACAGTTAAAGGACTTCGCCGAGAATCAGCTTTATTTTTCACGCTCAGAGGAGACCGAAAAGTAGCAGGTTCGTATTCAGGTGGAGCTTCACGCGGTCTCAGAAGTTCTGCTTCAATTTCTGGCTGCGTACCCATAAGCAAGGCTAAATTAGAACTTCTCAGAGTGAAGCAACCTGCATCGGTTTCTCGTAAAACTCCTAATCCGACCATTTCTTCTAGTAAAGCAAGGATTTCATCTTCCGATGACCTTCCCGCGAATCCCTCAGACCACCAATACAAGACTTGTTCGCGAATCCAAGATACATAAAATCCATCCTCCATGCCTGTTTCGTTCTCCTGAGAACCATGAGCAATTGAGTAGGCAATTACTTCGTAGCGCTTATCTAGTCCCAGTGTCAACTTAAAGCGATCGCGAATATTATTGCGAAGGTCTTGACTTTGATAAGCTTCTTCTACATGGCGAGAAGTAATCACGTAAGGCGGACTAATTTTCGCATCAAAAGTAGGGATATCTGGGTTAGTGATGTGTTTCAGTAACTGCTCGCAATAAAGTTGAATCAAGCTCGGATAATAGTTAGTCTGCCACAGAATGCGCGGGATTAAATCTGGCGATTCAAAACGATAGCCAAGACTAGCCAGCGGACGTTCTACCAAAGCTGTTGCGGCTCGCATTTCACCATTATTCAGAAGAGGCCCAATGCAGATCGGCTTGCCAAAGTGAGCCAGCGGATGGTTGGGTTGTCTAGTGGTTCTCAGAACGTTGTGCAATCCGGCAAAGACTACCTTAAAACGTCGGTTAGTTTCCGCCATTAATTTTCTGAACTCATCGCAGCGCAGGAAATCCTCCTTACCATCAGCTTCCAGGAAATTATCTGCCTCATCCAACAACAGCAAAAAGCGCCGCTGATTGTCCAATTCCAGCCAAATTTTAATCCGCTGCAAGCTGCTTTCGCTGACGGAATTTCGCCGATTGGTATCGGGAACTTTCAATTTATCCAATTCTTCGTTTAGTAGATGCCAAATCTTATCTAACAGTTGCTTGCGTCCAATTTCTTTGATATCCAAAAATAGGGCATTCCTTCCCGCGTCGTTTGCGTGAAAAGTCCGGTGTACATACTTAAGCAAAACCGTTTTACCTAACTGCCTGCCTCCATAAATTAAACAAGAACCCAGAGGATTGATTATGGATTCCCGTTCTCCTACTCGCCCGTAAAACATCTCAGGCGGAACCTCTCCGGCTGCGGTGTTATACGGTTCTAGGAAAGTAAAGGGTAAGGTACAATCAAACAATACAGGTAGGCGTGTTTTTTGTTCCCCGCAAAGGTAGAGCATCAGCACATCATCTATAACAATGAAAGTGCTCCGACGCTGCCGGCACAAATCAGCCAAATCTCGGCGTCTCTTTTCGGTCATTCGCCCAAAATGAAAGGCGAATACTGGCCCTCCAAGAGCAGTTTCTCCAACGGCATTGAGGAGATCCTGTTCGTTTGGTCTATCCCATACGCAAAGAATGCGGTAATGGCCTTTCGCGTCTGAACCATAGGCAGACACAGGACAGCGATTTTGGTCAGATATCGGCTCCGAATTAACGTCAATCCAGGTATAGTTTCCTAATCTTTTGACGGTAACAGATTTTATGTTAAAACCGAGGTTGCTGAGAATTTGGTTAGCATCTTTCTCTGTGATTTGACTTCGGCCCTTGACTGCAAACCAAGCATCGAGCATTTCAGCGGCTTTTTTGGCTTGAGCCCCCCGCGGCATCTGAATTTTGGCGATACTTTTCCCTTTGCCAATGTCTATAGTTAGATTTTGCTTTTTTTGTCGATCGCGATCGCACTCCTCAAGCACTTTTTCGATCGCAGCATACTTATGCACGAAGAAATCTTTAAAAGCATCTCTCTTTTCCTCTGGTTCAGGAAGCGATCGCCCCCGTTGCAGCATATATATGTATTCATTAGCAGTCAGGATATCGCCTTGCTCCAATACACTGCAAATTCTGGTACGATCGGCATCTGCTATACCTGTCTGCTGAAGACTATTTAATTGCTCCGACACTCGATCGATCTGTTCCTGGCGCTTGGCGCTAATTGCTTCACCAATCGCGCGAAGCAGCTCAATTTTTTCGGAAAACCGCCTGGTTGTCTCCAAAGCATTTTTAATGGTTTCAATCTTTGCTGCATAAGCAGTTCTATCTGTTTCTCTTAGTAAACCAAAAGCTACGACACTTTCGAGCTGTTTGCTAGTAGTCTCGACCTGCTCTTGCAAAACTTTTCGGCACTCTTGAATCCGATTATTGCAGTCGTCCTTTAGCTGAGCGAGGTCTAAAGTTGGTTCGGGGTTGTGTTCTAGGTATTCGATAATACGCGCCGTAGCCTCGTGATTGCCCACAGCTTTTGAACTACAGAGATAACTCTGCATATCGAATGCTTGTTGCCAATCCCAAATATCATTTTTAACCAACTCTAAAATTCCATCTATACCCGCTTCAGGATTAGCGATATCCATTTCCCAGTCATCGTTGATAGGCAGAGACGGCATTCTTAAAAGATCCGCGTGCAGGATATGTCTTGGATAAGGTTCTGCGGTTGGCAATTCAGTATCTGGATCGAAGATATTGCCGATGTCTTCCACAGCTTTTCGGCAACAAACGATACCAGCTAAAATAAACACTGGAGGTTTTGTCGCCTCAAAGCTATCCAATTCTTGGAGAACAGTATCTTGAAGATTCTCAATATCTTGTTTTAGCTGTTTGGCTTCTTTCTGAAGATAATTTTCGCTTTCAGCTAAGCGCGATTCTTGCTCCTTAACCCAGCGACCCACCAAATTCAAAAATTGCCGAGCGCGAGAGCGAAGCTGACTGAGGGCTTTACCTGTAATGATACCAGCACCTTTAGGGCGACGAATATTGCGCTCTGTTCGCTGAATTTCCGAGTCTAGATTGGACTCATTAGACAATCGCTCGATCTTCTCCTTGAGAAAGGGAAGTTGGCTCAAATCTCTTTGCTTGATGGGAAGCCACAGAGTGTAAAAAAGTTCACCGGGATTTAACCACTCGACCCAAACTTTCTTTGCATGACCGTAAATCAAATCTTGTTGGGGCGCTTGAGACCACCAATCCTCAATTTTTACATACAAATCGTCTAAATCTTTTTGCAAGGCTGCCAGAGTTTTTGCTTTCTTGATAGCTTTGATATCCAGCGCCCGCTGCCCATCGCCGTGTTTGGCGATAATTTGGCAATAATCATACAGTTTGTCGAGTCCAGCTTTACCGAATTGAATATCCTGGAGAAGGTGCTTCGCACCAGTATTTGGCGCTAGCAAAGATGGGCGTAGTGCTGCTGCTGCCAAGAGCAAGCTTGCAGCTTGAGTCCATTCACTTTTATCTGGTAATACATAGCTTTCGCTGTAACCAATGAAGTCATCTTTAAGCAGATTTGCCAGTTGTCCAGAGCCTATGTCATAGCGCAGGTTTTGTCCTAGCAATATTGCTCGAATTAACTGCGGTGGCAGGTGCGGAGCGAAGTTGGAGTATTGTTTTTCAAAGCAGCGAGCTAAATGAAAGGCAAGGCTGAGTTTTTGTTCAAGAATCAGCCGCCAAACTAAGTCGCGCAGAACTGCTGGCCGTTCTATATCGGGGTCATCCAAGATGGATTGAGCGATTTGTTGAGCGGTATCATTGGGCGATGAGCTGTAAAGAGGCTGTTTTTCTTCTCTTTTTTTATTACCCTGATTTTCTACTTCTTTTCCTTGCTTGTTTTCAGAATTTGGCAGCTCGATCTGAGTTGCGGTTGGCAGTTCTGTTGGTTGAATATATGGGATATCTTCATGGGTTGGCTGCGCGATCGCCTCATCTTTCAATACCGATTTCAACTCTGCTGCGGGTGGTTGTTCGACAATAAGCACAGTTTCAGATTCCGGCTCATCAACTAAGGAAGTTTCGTCTAAGTTATTGTTAGTAGAAACAGCAGGCAAATCTGGTATTTTTTCCGACTGAATAATCAGTTTACCTCTCACGGCCGCCCTCGCCAGATATCTTCCAAATGATTCGGCTACGGCATCTTCTAAGAAATCTAAACGTTCGTCATCTGCTTGTTCGCATTCTGCAATTAGTGTTAGCAGTTTTGAGAATGGATGATAGCCATCAGCCAAGAGTTGGGTGTCGGGATGCAAGTCAGACTCCTGGGATTCGGAGATGGCGCGTTGAAGTTCGCGGGCTTTTTCCTGACATTCCAGCAATGACTGAAAATTGCTGTCTACTCGATGGGCGATCGCCAAAATTCGTTCCAGAACCCTCAAAGCAGAATCGCGGACAAGAGCGATCGCACTTTTTTGCTTCTGGGCCAAATCAACACGGTCAAGTACAGACTTAATATCTGCTAAAGAACCAATTTCCTCAGCTTGCAGAATTGGCGATACTGCCAAATATTCAGCCACTTCTAGCACCTTGTCGCGAAGCTGAATAAAGTTTTTATGGGACTCGTCAAGTTCTTGAATAAGCTGTTGAGATATAGGTATACCAGGGTCAAGCAACTTTCGACTCGCCTCTGACAGCCGTGCTTCCAGTTCGGAAAAAATCTGCTCCAGTTCGGTGAGTTGTTTAAGTAAGTCTGCTGAATTGTGTTCCATCGGTTTGATCACTCCATTTAAGTTATTTTCTGTCTGTTCTGCAATGTGAAAATTCGGCTCATTATTTGCATAATTGAAATTATTTTCACTTTCATCGGCACTCGACAGGTAGGTCTGAGCCAACGTTTCTTGTTCTATATTTGATTTGTCTCTGAAATTGTTAAAATAAACTAATGGTTCGATCATATTAGCTATATCAACTATTTTATCACCAACAGGCTCCTGTAAGAAAGTGTCGCCGCTGCGAGATAAGTTTTCTGGAATGTTGAAGTGTCTTGGCTGCATCGGTTGGGCGATCGGTCTTTTTGTCGGAGTTTGGTCAATTGCTGTCGGGCGAATATAATCTTCTAAGATGCTGTTGCAGTTTGGATCGCCCAACTTGTTCAAAGCCTTAATCTCAATTTGCCGAATCCACTCGCGGGTAACATCAAATATATTGCCGATTTCCTGTAGACTCTTCTCGCCGCCATCATCCAATCCGAATCGCATCCGAATAACGTCACGTTGTCGAGGGCCCAGAGTATCTAAAACACTTTCCAAATCTTCGCGGAGCAAATTTTTCGATACTTGGTCTTCTGGTGTTTCCCCATCGAATTCAATTAACTCTCCCAATGTAGAACCTTCCTCCTCACCGATTCGAGTATCTAAGGAAATGATCGGCCGATCCGATTGAATAACAAAGCGCAATTTTGCAATTGTCATCTCCATTTTAGTAGCGATTTCTTCTTCCGTAGGCTTGCGGCCAATTTGTTGAGAAAGCCGTTTGGTAATCTTATTGATCCGTGAGATAGTTTGGTTAAGGTGAACTGGTAGCCGAATGGTGCGGGAATAGTTGCAAATTGCCCGCGTAATTCCTTGACGAATCCACCAAGTCGCGTAGGTGGAAAGCCTGTAGCCCTTGGTGCAATCAAACTTTTCTACAGCCTTGATTAAACCGAGATTTCCCTCCTGAATCAAGTCTAAGAAATCCAGCCCTCGATTTTGATATCTTTTAGCAATTGAGACTACCAGCCGCAAGTTAGACTCTACCATTTTGTCTTTAGCTTTTCGGCAGCCCTCTAATTCTAACTCAGCAATTTTACGAGCTAGTTCAATCTCTTCGTAAGCTTGGAGCATGGGAATTCGACCGATTTCTTGCAGGTAAACGCGAAGTGAATCTGACGGTATACGGTCTTTTTTGAATTTGATATTGTCAGGAATAGTTTTATGCCAAGCTTCATGAAATTCGTCAAAGTTGCTAAAGCCATGATTTTCATGCAACTCTGTCACAAAAATATTGAAGAGCATTTTTAAATGAGAGTTTGTCGGACTGGCGAATGGGATATCTTTAATATGTTTGACTTTTCCCAATACATCTTCAGATTGATTGCGTTTGTGTTGGCGGCGGTTGATAATGGATAAAGTCAGATTTTCTCCATGCTGAAAGAGAACGATCGCTGGCATTCGTAAAAGTTCATTAATCTCGCGGATAATGCCATCAAGTTCTTCGATAGTGTACGCACTCCTCCGCAGTGCGATCGCGAAAAACAAGTAGGAAGTAAAGAAGGCACTTTCGCCATTGCTGCTAGTATTAAATTCGACGAACTGGTCATTATCAGCAATTTCTGTCCCGGTAAACTGGAAGAGAAAATCAACCGACAGCCATTCCTTTAAGAGAGCTTTTTGGGAGTTCAGTTTTTGATCAATATCAAAGTTGGCAATAAAATTCTCCGAACTATTAGGAACCAAGTCCGAAATTTTCTCACTGCGGTAGCCAAGAACCCAAAACAAATTACGGGCGTTATCGGCAAGTTTTCCCTTGGTAAAACTACTTAAAGCTTGGTCAATAGATGCTTTGGCTTGCTGTTCGCTGACGCTCATTTAATCACCAGCCAGGTAATCAGTTCAAAATCAGTTGTTGCTTTAACCTGATGCGCTTGCTCAACCAACACAGCACTACGGCTAGACAGCAGGTTGCCGATGAGCCGCTTGTTGTAAATACCTGCAATTGAATCAACCGCCCGCTTCAGCAAATCGTTATATAAACTCATATCAAATCCGTTGTTAGTTTGTCGATCGAACAAGTTGCACAACTCTTCATAGGGAACAGTACGCCCCGCGCACAGCAACTGATATATTTCAAGTATTTGTTTGGGTTGAGCAAAAGTTAATCGCACTTCCTTATTTTCTCGAACGTAAACTAAAAAGTATGGTTGCAGCGGGTTGACGGTTTTATTATCAAGACAATCGCCTTTTTGTTTGAGGCAAAAAATTACGCCCGGAGCAATTATCGGGTACTCCGAGTTAGTTGGAACTACTGCATAGAGTCCTAAAGGGGCATCTTGGAGTAGTTTGCGGTTGCTCTCAATGTATTTGGCTAGTTCCATTCGGAAATCATCGAGAGTGAATTCCGTTAGGGCTACAGTCTCGGTGAAATCTTCGAGATCCAGCACCTCGTCTTTCAATCGCAGCAACTGCTTGTCGCGGTATTTCAAATCACTCTCAATCCGTTCTTGAATCTCCTTTACCTCCAGCAGGTTATCTTCAAATGTACCAGCTATGTCCGCTAAAGCCATCCGTGCTTCTACTCGATTTTTCAGATTTATGTACTGATCCAAGTCCTCTGTAGGCCAAAAATTAATTAATTGTACCGTGTGGTTGGGGCTACCAATGCGATCGCACCTACCGAACCGCTGGATAATTCGGACTGGGTTCCAGTGTATGTCGTAGTTAATCAGATAATCACAATCTTGTAAATTTTGTCCTTCTGAAATACAATCTGTGGCAATTAATAGGTCAATCTCGCCGTCTTGCCGCATAGATGGAATTTTGGCGCGTTTCTTGGCGAAAGGCGAAAAATTTGTCAGGACGTGATTGAACTCATTTTTGCCAAAGGTGGTCTGATTTTTCGCCGAACCACCAGTCACCAAAGCTAAGTTAATTTTTAAGTCTAATGTTGCCCACTCCCGCAATCCTTCGTAGAGATAGACTGCTGTATCAGCAAAGGCAGTAAAGACTAAAACCTTGCGATTTGGTTGGCCCTGCTTGTTAGTTGTAGGATGCTTGACTTTCTCGGCGATCAGTGATTTTAACTGAGCCAGCTTGGCATCGCGTTCAACAGAAATGCTTTGGGCAGAATTGTAGATTTTTTTAAGCTGTTCCTTGTCACGTTTCAGGTCTTTTAACCACGTTTCGACATTGAGGTGCGCCATTTGAAATGTCAGCTTTTGACCTACTTGCATGGCATCTTGCAACTCTTCATCGTCGAAATCTTCAATCATCAAATCGCTGAAAATAACTGTCTCGTTAGCGTCACGAGATTGCTGCAATTGCTGAAACTTTTGAATTTTGGTCTCTAGATATTCAATTTTGGTAATTGTGCGCTCTATTGTCAGCGCAAAGGAATGGATGGAGCTTTCTAAGCGTTTAAGGAAATTGACTTTCATCATACCAATCAAACACCGTTCGCGATCGCTCTGTTTGAAATTTCGCCCTGTTTTATTTTCATACACTGAACGGTATGGCGACAGGACATATTTTGAAGGGTTGAATAACGAGAGTTGATATTTAGAAATTTCGCTGTTAAGCTGTTCGTAGGACATGAACTCACCCTCTCGGTCAATCTCAGGAAATACGGAGATCGGTTTGAGCCGTTCTGGAAAGCCGCCTAATTGGGCGATCGCATCTTTGTAGTATTTTTGAATGTGTTTGCGCGATCGGGCGATCGTCAATTCGTCCAGCAGTTTGAAAAAAGCAGAACTTAGTTCTTCCAGCAGTTCGCTAGTTTTGCGATCGCGACTTTTCTTAGCCCACTTGGTAAATTTCCCCTGAGCATCAGCTAGTGTATCGCGCAGACTGACAATTCCCAGCGATTCGCGAAACGCACCGTCGCTACCTTCTGTTATAAAATAAAGTTGATTCCGCAAATCCTTTAAATCATTGTTAACCGGAGTTGCTGATAAGAGTAACACCTTAGTTTTGACACCGCTCTTGATAATGTCATCCATCAACCTTTCGTAACGGCTCTTTCTAATTGGATTGCCAGATTCGTCCCGTTTGCTCTTGATGTTGTTGCGGAAATTGTGCGATTCGTCAATAACTACCAAGTCATAGTTACCCCAATTAATCGTTGCTAAATTAATGTCCCCAGAGTAACCAGAGTCACGACTCAAGTCGGTGTGAGACAGGACTGTATAGTTAAAGCGGTCTTTAACCAAAGGATTGAGATCGCTATTATTCTGTGCTAGATATACAGTCCAATTCTCGCGGAGTTTTTTGGGACAAAGAACCAAAACTTTTTCATTGCGAAGTTCAAAATATTTAATCACCGCTAGAGCTTCAAATGTTTTACCTAAACCAACACTATCAGCAATAATACACCCGTTATATCGTCGGATTTTATTAATGGCTGCCTTAACTCCGTCTTTTTGAAATTCAAATAGAGATTTCCAGATTTCTGTGTCAAATAGGTGTAGCTGTTCGCTGAGAATATCGCTTTTTTCTAGGTCATCTAGGAATGTCTCGAAGATATGAAATAAAGTTTTGTAGTAGATGAACTCAGGAGAATTATTCTGGTAAAGTTGCTCTAGGTACAGCAGCACGTCTTGTGTGACATCTTCGATTAGTTCGGCATCATTCCAGAGTTCATCAAACCAGGCTTTAAGGTCGCGGGTATCCCGTTTACTATCTACTTCTAGATTGAGTTCAATATTGTTATATTTCGTACCTAATCCCAGTCCCCGCACGGTAAAATTAGAACTGCCCATAATAGCATTTTCACTTCCGTTATGAGCAATATGATACATTTTGCCATGCAGTAAATTAGATTGCTTTACAGACCGTATCTGGACTTTTTTTTCAATCCATTCTGCACATTCTTTCGCAACCCGTTTTTGCTGCAACCGATTCTGTAGCTGCAAGCCCTGATCCTCAATTTGGAACGCCTTTTTATCAGTTTTACTGGGGTCAAGAGACTTGATGAAGCGCGGTTCGCCAAAGAGAAATTTCAAGCTTTTAATACCTAGAAGTTGTTCCTTCAAAGCATCAAAGGCATAAATTGTAAAGTAAGCAGAAACAATGGATAGGGTTGAGTTTTCCTCAACCTTGGCTTTCAAAAAATCGCCCACAGTTCCGCGATGACGGTTGTCTCTAATTGCCGACTTTGGGAGAGAAGAATCATGCTGTGACATAGCCTACCTTTGTTCGCTTGTTGCATTAGGCTATATTCTACTGGTACAACTACAAAAGTGCGATTATTTAACCATCGCCACAGTAACTAATGACTAGGGACGGAGGACTAATAACTATTTTCTAACTTTAAAAAATGCACCCGCCCCGAAACTTCCCCCACCACAATTGTCACCCCATCCGGTGCAATAGCACAAGATTTCAACGCACTATCTCCCCGAAAAATAGCAATTACTTCCCGACTTAACAAATCCCAAACTCTCAGGGTATTGTCATCAGAAACAGAAATCACCCTAGTCCCCACCGTCGCCAAAGCTGTTACCGCATCACCATGACCAGCCAAAGTGAAAATTTGCTTTCTACTTGACAAATCCCAAACTTTAATCAGGCTCTTCCTACCCCCAGAAACTGCCCATTTACCATCCGCTGTAACTGCTACAGCATTGACTGAATTTTCATCACCTTTGAGAGTGAAAAGTTGATTTTTTACTACTAAATTCCAGAGGTCAGCCAAACTATTTTTTTCGGTTCCCAAACTCCAAACTTTGAGAGTTTTATCACCAGCCGCAGAAATTAAGCGTTTACCGTCAGCAGTAACTGCAACAGCTTTTATCCCGTCAGTATGACCTACAAATGTAAAAATTTCTTCTCCTGTTTCCAGACTCCAAACCTTAATAGTTTTGTCACCGGAACCAGAAATTACCATCCTGCTGTCCGCAGTCACAGCTACAGAATTTATCCAGTCTGTATGACCTGCGAAACTCCTAATTTCCTCTCCTGTTTTCAGATTCCAAACTTTCATAGTTTGGTCTCCGGAACCAGAAATTATTCGCTGGCTGTCTGGGGTGACAGCGATTGCTTTAACCCAATCTTTATGACCATCAATAGTCAAAATTTCTTCTCCATTTCCCAGATTCCAGACTTTAATGGTGTTGTCGCCGGATCCCGAAATTGCTTTAGTACCATCTGCTGTCACTACCACAGAATTTACCGAGTCATGATGAGCTATAAATGATACATTTTCTGTTTCTGGTTCCTCTGACAAAACTTTGAGAGTTTTGTCAGAGGAACCAGAAACTATCCATTTACCGTCCGCACTCACCGCCACAGCATTCACCGGGGCGATGTGATCTGTAAAACTGAATATTTCTGCTTTGGTTTCTAGATGCCAAACTTTGATAGTTTTGTCACCGGAAGCAGAAATTACTCGCTGGCCATCGGGAGTTATTGCCACAGATTGGATGAAACTGTCATGAGTTCCTAATGTAAATAGTTTCTTTCTTTCTCTCAAACTCCAGACTTTTATTGTGCCGTCATAACTACCAGAAATAATCTTTTCTCCGTCGGGACTAACTACTACTGATTTGACCCAATCGCGATGACCAGTCAGAGTGAAAATTTCTTTTCCAGTTTCTAAATTCCAGACTTTGATGCTGTTATCGCCGGAACCAGAAATCAACCGCTTGCTGTCCGGTGTTACTGCTACAGATTGTACAAAACTTGTATGACTTTTGAGGTTAAAAATTATTTCCCTGTTTTTTAAATCCCAAACCTTAATACTGCCATCCCATGAACCAGAAATTAGTGCTTTGCCGTCGGGAGTAACTGCTACAGCTTCTACGGCAAAGATATCACCGGCAAAGGTAAATACTTCTTGTCCTGTTTCGAGGTTCCAAATCTTGATCGTATTATCCCAAGAACCGGAAATTAGTTGAGTGCCATCGGGGGTTACTGCCACAGCATTGACGTAGGTAAGATGACCTGTCAGGGTGAAAATTTCCTCTCCTGTTTCTAAATGCCAAACTTTGATATTATGGTCGGATGAGCCAGAAATTACCCGCTTACTGTCGGGGGTAATTGCTACAGCTTGTACCCAATCTGTATGTCCCGTGAGGGTGCGTTGCAATCTTCCTCCCGGAGGGGTGAAACTGGGAGTTAATGGTCGGAACCAGGGATATTTCTGGTGGTTTGCTTGGGCTAGTAGTGCTTGAATTTCGGGATTTTCAAAACACATCAAGCGGGCAATTAGTTGTGTGGGTAGTTGGGTATGATCTGGGAGGATAATGTGGGCAGAAATTCGCAGTGTTTCTTGGATTAATTTGAGGGTTTTTATGTGGTGAGAGTCTAGTAAATTCGGGAGGTTTATTGCTAAATTGTAATCTTCTATTAGGGGCTGTAGTCCCGATGCTGACAGCTTAGTTTGAATAAAATTGTAATCTGTTAGTAAGCTGTATAATCGATTGACGTCGGAATTGGCGACTAACTGACTGGGCTGGATTTCCAGTTCTGGAATCTGTGCTGCCGGCAGCATAGGCTCTGACCCTGGCGTAAACTCGCTCATAAATTTTTGGATGTTTTTGTCAAATGTATGCGATCGCTAACTGCACCTTACTAACAACCCGATCGAGAAACTTGTCTCTTTTGTTAGCATGACATATTTAATTTCTGTTTGCTAGTGGTATCGCACCCATCTTTGTAGTTAAGAATTATATCATTATTTTAGTTTTTTGATTCTTGTTAATATATCCTGCTGACAGGATGATTGTCCCTCTGTTGCTGTCTCTGGTATTTTTATGTAGCCTAAGCGCCCTCTACGGTTACTTGAACTGATTAATTTCAAACTGAAAACCCCTTGACAGCTTTGCAGTTGTTCCTCATTTCCTTTAAAATATACAAAATAGAGAAGTATTGAGTTCAGAGACAAAATTCATGGATGTTATCGAGTTTTTCGAGCTAAGTGCAGGCAAATGGTTTTCCCAGCGTACCGTACACCATCTCAATTCCGGGGAATTGCAGGCTGGCAAATCTGAACTCAAAATAGAAATACTGACGGCTACCGAACCCGCAGTCGTGAAGCTGTGCCAACAGCACTCGATCGATCCGAATTCCACTGGCTTAACTAGCGTTAGGGTGAGTTGGGAGGGTACTCCCGATCGCACTGAGCAAAAACAAATCGGTTCTACAATATTAGCCGTCTTACCCAATGCCGACAATCCCATGGAAGGCAAACTGCTCCAAGACAAGGGCAATACTCGCTACGTGATGGGCTGTGATGACGTGCTGACATTGATTACGGAATCTGAAACTATTCATGCCGAAGAACGCCTCTGGTATCTCATCCCCAACCTACGACTGCGTACCAGTGTTGTCAAGGAAGCTAACGGTAATGAACAAGCTTCTTTTTGTTCAGAAATTCGGATGGGAGCCGCCCCCAAAAAATAATTTTTTTGTTATTTGTTATTTGTTATTTGTTGTTTCTGATAACTAATAATCAATAACGAATAACCCATAACCAATTCCTCCCGTTCGCTTCGCCCAGTTCCCAAGGCCCGTATCAGACTTTTTTTCTTCTTTCTCCCTTTTTTCTGCGGCCTTCTTTGGCAATAGCTTTTAACTTGGAGTGAAAATCAGTATATTTGACGATGGGGACTGATTTTTCAACCAATTGCGAGGCGACTGAAATATCAGCTTCGGCTTTATCTGCCACAGCAGTTACTGCCAAATCTTCATAAATTACAACTTCTGCATTTTCCCTGGTGCGATTGACTGCGGACAATTCTGATATTTCCTCAGTCTCTACTTTAGGGAGTTCTGCATCATCGGCGGGATCAAATTCAACATCTGGAGTCGGAAGCAAATCTAGTTCTAGCTCACCTAAATGCGATTCTGGATTCGGTGAAAATCTCTGTTCTTCGGAAAAGTTAAAATTAGTTTCCAGCATTAATTCTTGAGGAAAATTGCTGCAAACTAAGCGTTCAAACTCGCCATTAAAATGATATACAGGTTGGTTCAAACGTTGCCACATACTCAATATTTGTGCCACAGAAACGGCTTTGTAACGACCTTGATAAAGCGCTTCAATCACTGCTAAACGGAGCCACTGGCTCGGATAATTAGTCAACCATTCACCCGCCAATTTTTCTGCTTTCTTGCCACCTAGGTCAAAACCATAGTGAACCAGCAGAGCTGCTGCTTGTGCAGATATTGCCGTCACTTCTGTCATTTGTTAGTTATTGTTTTGTTAGTTGTTAGTTGTTAGTTATTATTTGTTAGTGGTTATTTGTTAGTGGTTATTGGTGATTGTTTAGGGTGAGTTGTTATTTGGTTGCGGAAAACAACCAATAAATAATCACCAATAACTAATTTAATTAATCGGATAAACGCACGCCTCCTTCTACACTTCGCACATCCCCACCAAAGGATTCTGGAGTGCCATTCCAATTGAAGTCGCTAATCCTAAAAGTCAGGCTACCGACTTGACGTTCTGGATTAAAACGTAAAATGATTGCATAACTGCGGCGACTGTATTCCAAAGTGTAATTTGTACTAATGGTTTCCTTGGTATCTAAATTAATAGCACTTTGAATTCCGACTCGAAACCCGCGATAAACTTGTTGGACAAGTCCAAAGGAAAGGATTCTGACATCTACCAGGCGATCGAACAAAAATGGGGATAGACCATCCCGTCCTACCTGAGTGTAAGTCACGTTAAACCCAGTGTAGTCCAGGAAAGGGCGGGAGAAATGACCGAATTGCCCTTGAATGCCGACACTACCGGCGAGAGAATTTTGTCGATCGTCACTGCTGTAAAAACTCCCAACACCACGGATACCCAAAGCCAGTTTCACGTAAGGAACCACCGGAGTCCGCGTATACTTCAAACCCTGGGTAGGAGTGCGGGGGAGGGATTTACCCTGCCATAGGGTAAAGTCGCGGGTTAAGGCTGCGCTCAGTTGTAAGCGGCTCAAATCGATGCGGTTATTTTCCCTCACAGGTTCGAGCAAGTCAAATCTGTCGGTGTCAGCATTGATAAATTGATAACCGGCTTGGTAACTAAGATTAATGCCAGACTTTCCCAGGGGGATGATGGGGGAAGTGAGAACAACTCCCAGGCTGCTGTTGACGGTTTGAAAGCCTAGAGAACCGTTAAAGAGACGATCGCGATAGCTATATTCCCCCACCAGAGTGTGAGTGCCGATCGACTGCCGCAAACGCAAATTACCCCGAAAAGCATTTTCAGCTAGATTCGGGAAATTATCAAAATTGAGAAATATTGCCGAACCGTCGAGCCTAGTGCGAGGGCCCAGGGCCGCTGTCAACTTCGCTTTCAGGCCGTAACTATCGGGGGAAAAGGGGCTACCGCCGTGTTTTTCGATCGTCCGCTGAAGATAAACCTGGGGAGTCAAAGTCAGCCTGACTGGCCCTGCTTGCAGTACATCCAAAGCGCACTCAGCATACAAACCACCGCGATCGCCCCCATCGAAGCCAAAGGTCAAACACGGGCCATTCCGCTGCTGACTGTCAAACACCTGTCGGCGAGGATACACAGGTATTTTCACCCGGTTGTCGAACACCAAACGAGGTTTAGTTGTGACCAATTCCTCCGCCGTGGGAGAAATCCTTCTAATCGTCGCCGTCTGGGCGCGGTATTCCAGTTCCGGCGGAGAAAAGGGGTCATTAGTAATCCGAATATTAGTAGCCACCCTCACGCCATCGGGTCGGAGTTCGAGGCGTTCTGCTTCAAAGCGAACGCGGTTAACGGCCCCAGTGATTTGGGGTGCGGTCACCTGTGAGCCCTGTCCGCCACCGCCGATGGTAAAGGTAGCAGCTCCGGGGGAGCGAACTCCGCGCACTGGCTGCTGACTGGTAATTCGATCGCTCAGGGGCTGATTGAGAATCGTCCCAGCACTGATATCTGTGGGGAGTGTGGGGGTTAACTCGCTACCTGCTGCGGGTAAGAACAGTTCACCTTTTGCCTGTTCGACAGCACCGGAATTGAGACCGAGATTAAAGTCCATCCGTTCCCCGCGGACTACTTGTTGGCCGCGGGTATAGGCGACATTACCGGATGCTATCACTTGGCGGGTGACTAAATTGACGATCGCGCGATCGGCATCAATCACCGTTTGTCGGAACCGCACCACCACATTACCAATAGCCGTGACAATTTGCTGCTTGTCATCAAACTCCTGACTGTCTGCTTTCACCTCAATCGTATCTGCCGGACTCACAGGGAAAGGTACCGTCCGCTGGGAAGGTGGGGTGCGGACTCCTGGGGCTGGGCCTGGTTTGGGCTTCGGTTTTGGCGATGCTGGCGTTCCGGGGGTTGGGGCGGTACCCGGAGTCGGAATTTCTAACTGTGGTTGTCCGCTTGGTGTTGGTTCCGGCGGTGGTTCGGGAACTGGAATATCCTGGGGTTCAGGAGGTGACTTATCTTCTAGTTGCAGCCCCTTTGCCTGATAACTGCCTTCATCGGGGTCTGAAACCTGCGGTTGTTCCTGTTCCCCCGGTTTTTTCTGAGTCAATAATGCCTCTGGGGTTGGTGCTGGATTCCTACCGGAAAGGCGATTTTGTGGCGGTGCAAAATGATAAGTAGTAAAGGAAGAGTCTTTGGGAGTTTCCCTGGTTGCGGTTTCTACAACGGGAGTGGGATTTTGAAATCTCAACTCAGCAGTGCCGTTTGCCACTGCTGCTAGGGGGTCGTCAATTTCTGAAGGCTCACCTGCTGCTGCGGTTGGGTCCAGGAGTCTGGCTGAGGGTGCTGGTTCGGTGGCTGGTTTTGCTTCTGACAGAACTATAGCTGGGCTTGGTTCCGGTTGTTCTGTGGAGTTGCTGCGGGTGTCTCTATCACTGGCCGCCACAGCGAGGGCGACTTTTTTGGGCTTTGTGATATTGATGATGGCAGGGGGTTCTGGTGGCGGTACCGGATAGGGCATAGTTATAGCAGAAGGAAGAAGGAAGAAGGAAGAAGGAAGAAGGAATATGCAATAAAATCAATGGTTTGAGCAATTGAAAATGTCCTAGTTACCTATTTAGGTTGCTATAAAGGAAGAAGGAAGAAGGAAGAAGGAAGAAGGAATAAAATTAATGGTTTGAGCAATTGAAAATGTCCTAGTTACCTATTTAGGTTGCTATAAATGTTTAAACAGAAATTTGATGTCTGAAATTTGCAGTGGCTGCGCTGCTTGGGATGCTGGCTGCTGTTAGAACTTGCTTTCACCACAAGATAACCTCACTGACCAGCGAGGTTAAGTTTTTTTTAACTAATTTTTGATGGTTTGTGGGTTCATAGCAGGGGCTGCTGTGGCCCGCCCCTCATCTGCTGGATGGATTGCTCGCTTGTATCCAATCCGCTAGCATCGGATTTCTGTGGTTGAGTCAAGTGGCTACCAACGCCTAAGTACAATTTTTGGTTTTTGGACTCACTTTCAACCATGGACAGTCTTTCCGGTGCAACCCGACATGGATCTTATTCCATGTCTCTGCGGTTGGGGTTCCGAGCTGGGTCATTGGACAAAAATCCAAATATGAACAGGGAAACAAAGAATAGGACAACTATATTAACTACGATTTTGAGGGTTAGCACTGTGGGAGTCTCCAAGAATGCGATCGAGCTGAGTGATTTGTTGCTGGTGCAACTTTTTTATCATATGTCAAAGATTAGCGAATTTAATCTTTGCTGTTGATGATTTTTGGGAAGTTGATTTTTGCCCATTCCCACAGTTGTTCGACTATGGTTTCTAGCCGCACCATGATGCGATCGAGCCATTCTAGCACTTGTTCTAGGGGGTGCTTGATGTATCCGATTGATTCTGCTGTGGTTTCTAAGCACTCCTGTGCTTGTTCCTCTGGGCTGTTCTTTTTTGTTTCTTTGGTGATGCTGATGTATTTGCTGGTGGTTGGGCCCAGATCAGGGGTGGTTGCTGTTTCTGGTTGAGTTTTCTGTGTCTGGATCTGAGTTGATGCTTCTAGGTTGCTCTGTCTGCTATTTTTTTGAAGATTTTCTAAATTAGATGTTTTTTGGGGTTGACTTTTTGTTACTTTTGTGTTAATGCTACTTTTGAGCTGGGCGATCAGGTTTTGAATTGCTTCTGGGTATGGTGATGGGGATTTTGGTGTCGATCGACCAGGGGGCAATTTTTCGATTTCCGTATTTTCTGGCTTGACTTTTGTGCTTGTTTGTGTTACCTCTATTGCTGGCGGTGGCACTTGCTCTAGGGAGGGCGGTGCTGGCTCTCCAAATAGGTCTTGCCAATTTAGCCAAGGTCGATCGCCCTTGGTCTCGGCTTTTTCAGTGTTTTCCGCAGCTCTTTGTTGCAAAGAATACTTGATTGCTAGAGATTTTTCTGTATGATCACTGGCGGCTGTTTCTTTGCCTAGGAGGTAGTCTACTGATGACCAAATCATCTGTTCGATGCTTTTGGCGTAGTTTTCGACTATTTCACGGGTGCTTGGACTCAACTTCTCGGTTGTTGGCTCTATCTGAGCTGGCTGGCGGTCTGTTAAGTCACCAGTGATTTTTGATACTTGGGGTATGGTGAATTCTTCGATGTTGACGGCGGCGCGATCGAGTATTGTGACAAAGGATAGAGGATTGGTGGCTCGATCGAACTTACTATAAAAATCTGTGGTTAATTCTGATGTATGGTAGTCGATCGCACTGGCGGAGGTAATTGCCGGTCGATCGGTTTTGACTCCGGTGATTTGCGCCCTAGCTGTTTGGGCTATGATTAAATGGCGATCGGCACCAGTATTAATGGCTTTTTTGATCGCCAGGATTGATTCTCCAAACTGATTTCTTTTCAGCGCCAAGGGACTTGTTTGTACCCAAGTCATCAATTGCCAAAAACCGCGCACTGGCGGAAGTAGGGATTTTGCCGCAGCCTCTTCTAAGCCGAGATTAAATTTTAATTCTTTTTTAGCAATTTCTCGTCGCCCAGGCCCGGAGTTGGCTATTTCCCAAGTTATGCGACCTTCCAAGAGTTCCTGCTGTTCCTGGGTTAAAATATCTAAAATCTGATTTTCTGCTCCCACCAATACTAAACTGCGGGCTGGTAAAAAAGTCGCAATTCCCCGAACTTTCGGTTTGGTGTCAACGGCTGCGCCATTGTTGATGGAAATTTCGGTTACTGGAGTTTGAGAGTCTTGATGTTCTAAAACTAAATTCCTGGGAGTTTTGGCCAGGTTTCGGGTAAAGTGTGTTTGTGCGCCTAAAGCCTGTGGTGTCACTGGGGCTGGCAAATTTTCGGCTGTAATTACAAAGGATAAATTGTCGGATTTTGTCGTTGTTTGCGATGGGAGGAGTATATTTTCAGCCATGTGCACAATGTCTACGATCGCACTTTCTGCGCCTATCTCCTCATCCCACCCATTTGGGGATGAATTCTGAGAAAATTTCAAATTTTCTCTTTCAGCAAATTCCTGCAATTCCGGTAAATCTATTTTTTGACTTGATTCCCGCAGTTGTCTGGCTAACATTCGCGAACTTTGCACCAGCAAGTATGCTGGATAAAGTAGAATTTGGGTAGTGTTAAGCGTTGCGGATGTAACTTGTCGCCAAGTGCGATCGCAATTTTCAGCAACTTGGCGGGACTGTTTGGATATAAATTTTAATAGTCGGCTTTGGTACGGGCCACCGTAGTTACTTGAAGACATAATTTAATTTGAGGTTGATTAAACCTTGTTTCTGTCTAATTCTCAATCTTAGCGAAATATGAGTGCTTCTGTGTCATCTGCTAGCAATAATATTTCTGAAGTTGTCGAAAGGTTGCGTCGCCTCACCCTATGGGATGCGCAATCTGGCTGGAGGTACTACGACTCAGACTTGGCTGTTGTCAATGGGGTAAATATTTGTAACTGGCCTGTTGCCGAACTTAACCATAAAGGACATCTTGCTTGGCCTGCTGGTAAACAAGTTTTTTATTTGGGACAAAAATTTGTAGTTCCTGCAAGTTTGTCAGCCTATCCTGTGACGGGGTTGCGTTTGCTGTTGAGCTTGACTTGGTGGGCAGACAATGTTCAGATTTTTGTGAATGGAGAGTTAGTTGGAGTCGGAGATTTATTTGATTGTGCGGTGCGACTTTTGCTCAGTCCCTCTGTTCTTCCGGGAGATGAATTTTTAGTAATTTTGCGGTTGGTGAGTCCTAGTCACGATTCGGGTGCTTTGGTGAAGTCAGTTTGTGTCTATGAAGCTGCTGATTCTGCTTGTTTTGACCCTGGTTTTGTGGCTGATGAATTGGAGATTTTGCAAAATTCCCTGTCTGGTAATTTCTCAAATTTAAATTCCCAATACTCCCCCACTAAAAATATAGTCCATGGTGAGTTTGTTGTCAAGGGGGAAACGCTAAAATCTCAAGTGGAATTGGCGGTGGGTTTGATTGATTGGTCTGTGGTGGGCGATCGACAAAAGTTCGATCGTTCACTCTCTAGTTTACGACAAAATTTACTGGGATTTTTGGGCGGTTTTCAGGATGGTTTAAATTTTGAAACCGCAGAGGGCGCAGAGGGCGCAGAGGGAGGTGGAAGAGAGAGGTTTTTTGGGAGGGTAGAAAGTGATGAGAGTACATCTATATATATAGGAGAATGTAGCGAAAAATCTTCTATATATAAAGGTAAAATTTATTTAGTGGGTCATGCTCATTTGGACTTGGCTTGGTTATGGCCTGTTGCGGAAACTTGGGAAGCGGCGCAACGGACTTTTGAGTCGGCATTGAAGTTACAATCGGAGTTTCCTAATTTAATTTTCTGTCATTCAACTCCTGCACTTTATGCTTGGATAGAAGAGCATCGGCCTGATTTATTTGCAGAGATTAAAAAACAGGTAGTTGCTGGACTTTGGGAAGTTGTTGGTGGGATGTGGGTGGAACCTGATTTAAACTTGATTTCGGCTGAATCAATGGTGAGACAAGTTGTTTATGGACAGCGTTATACTCAAGAAAAGTTCGGGGAATTAATGCGGGTAGTTTGGCTACCGGATACTTTTGGTTTTGGATGGCAATTACCTCAGATTTTGCGTGATGGTGGAGTTGATTATTTTGTGACGCAAAAGTTGCGTTGGAATGATACCACTGAGTTTCCCTATGGTGCATTTTGGTGGGAAGGTTTGGATGGTACTAAAATATTTAGCATGATGTCGGGTCCGATCGGTGAAAACATCGAATCTGTGAAAATGGCGAATCATCTTTTTGATTGGCAATTTAAAACGGGTTTACAATCTGCTGTTTGGCTACCGGGAATTGGCGACCATGGTGGTGGCCCGACTCGTGATATGTTGGAGGTTGCGAAACGCTGGGAATTGTCGCCTTTTTTTCCGAGGTTGGAGTTTGTGAAGGCTGTGGATTATTTGGCGTTGATTGAGAGTCAGTTTTCGCCGGAAGTTTCCGAGTCTCAAGCCGATGTTTCGATTGGGGAAAATCAGCCGATTGGGAAACAGGGTGAAATTGGTAATTATGCTGTGGCTGAATCTGCTAATTTGGGTAAAACTTCCCAGTTTCCAGTCGATGTTTCGATTGGGGAAAATCAGCCGATTGGGAAACAGGGTGAAATTGGTAATTATGCTGTGGCTGAATCTGCTAATTTGGGTGAAACTTCCCCGTCTCAAGCTGATGTTTCGAGACTTCCTCTTCTTCCCCTGTGGAGGGATGAACTTTACCTGGAATTCCACCGAGGTTGTTACACAACTCACGCGGATCAAAAGCGTTACAATCGCCGCTGTGAAGAATTGCTTTACCAAGCTGAGTTGTTGTCTTCCTTCGCCACGATTTGCGCGGGTGCGGTTTATCCCAAGTCTGAATTAGAAATAGCCTGGAAAAAAGTTTTATTTAACCAGTTTCACGATATTTTGCCTGGTTCTTCGATCGCCCAAGTTTATGCTGATGCTAATCTAGGATGGGCTGAGGTCGATCGCACTTGTCGTTCAATTGTGCTAACATCTTTGGATGTGATCGCCACTCAAATTTCTCTGCCTTCTCCACCCCAACCTGATGCTCAACCGATTTTAATCTTTAACTCCCTCAATTGGGCGCGTTCGGAAGTTGTCTCTTTACCCCTTCTCGATTCCGCTGCTACCACTTGGGCGATTTACGACTTGTCAGGACAACGGCTGACTACGCAAATTCAACAGTGCGATCGAACACAACCACAATCTACACTGTTATTTTCGGCAAATAATCTTCCCCCTGTCGGCTACCGGGTGTTTTGGATCTGTCCCGAAGCTGCTGAAACCCTTGAAAACTCGTCACTATTACCCGCAAATCACAACAAGACATGGTTAGGTCAGCATACAACTACCATGACACGAAACGAGGGTATTTGTCAAGAAACTGATTTTGTCCCCCCAATAATGCTGCTAGAAAATGAATTTATTCGAGTAAAAGTAGACAGCGAAACTGGAAATTTATCGAGTATTTGGGATAAACTAAATCATAGGGAAGTCCTGAATGGATCTGGAGGCAATCAACTGCAATCATTTCAAGATAGCGGTCAATATTGGGACGCTTGGAACATCGATCCAAATTATGCAAAACATCCATTAGCAGCGCCGATACTAAAAGATATTACCTGGATATCCCAAGGAGAAATAAGGCAGAGTTTGCGTGTAGTCAGACAAATTGGCAAATCGGAGTTTTACCAAGATTATATAGTAGAAATTGGTTCGCCAGTGCTGAAAATTAAGACAGTGGTAGATTGGCAAGAAAAGCACGTTTTAGTAAAAGCTGCCTTTGGGTTAAATGTAGAAGCAGATTTTGCAACGTGCGAAATTCCCGGAGGTGCGATCGAGCGCACAACCAAACCGCAGACTGCGGCGGAAAAAGCCAAATGGGAAGTGCCGATATTACGGTGGACAGATATCAGTAATGATGATTTTGGAGTCAGCATACTGAATGATTGTAAATATGGTTGCGACCTTCAACCAAATCAAATTCGCCTCACATTACTTAGGAGTTCGACTTGGCCAGATGAACAAGCTGATATCGGCATTCATGAATTTACTTGTGCAGTTTATCCTCACCTCGGAAATTGGCAAGATGCTGGTACTGTACGACAGGGATATGAATTGAATTTGCCACTATTAGTCAAGGTATTTCCCAAGTTAGAGGAAAATCACCACCGGACTTTGCCGACTGTAGGTAAATTCCTCGATTTATCAGCAGAAAACTTAGTTTTGATGGCTTTCAAACAGTCGGAAGACAATGCTAATTTGTGGATTTTAAGGTGTTATGAATCCCAGGGTAAAGAGGCTCGGTTAGAATTAGAGAGCGATTTGAGTTTGGCGATTAGTCAGTCAGTGAACTTGTTAGAACAACCGACAACTTTACCAGAAAAATCAGAGGATGGGAAAGGTTTCCAAATATCTCCTTGGAAAATCGCCAGTTTTTCGATCGCTTATGGTGACAACAAATAAGTTTAGTAGAGCCAAAAATAAGCAATCGCCAAAGTAACCAAAGTTAGTAGGAGTCCGAAGCGCAAGTGTTCCTGAAAAGTCAAATTATTACCGGATTTTGTGGCCAGTTCAGCGACAATTAAATTAGCAACCGAACCTAATAATGTTAAATTTCCAGCTAGGGTAGAACCCGTGGCCAATAATAACCAAGCTTGGGTATCTGTTTTGGGAATTAGGGATTGTAGAACTAAGACAGCGGGGACGTTAGAAATTAAGTTAGAAAGAATGACAGTTACTCCCAATAAACTCAACGGCGTGTTAGGTAAACCAGTTAAACTATCCAATAAACCCAGTTGTTGAGTTGCTTTAGTCACAACGAACAATCCGGCAAACATAACTAGCAGATTCCAGTCCACATGCGGTTTTGAGATTAACTACCCCCAAAGCCACCATAAAACCTGACCCAACAATAGCGATCCCCGCCCGGTTCATCCGTAAACCCGGTACATAGCCCCACCCGAAACCCAGATAGGTTAATCCCAACAATAGATATTTCAGTGTTATCATATATATTTAAAACCTTTGATGAGCGTAAACTAACACAGGACTAGGATTGGGAATCGCAAACGTCCCCAGGGACAGAGTTGTAAATTTGTTACAGCTAAGCAGCTTTATTGTAAAAAAGGTTTGACTTTGTTACATAAAAAAGTTGAACCAGAGTCAGTAAATTTAATTACAATTGAGTTAATTTAAAAGTGTTTGCTAACAATAACCATTCAATTAACCCAGAAACAAGCAATTCTCATCCTATCTGCACGGGGAACGAACTCGGAACAGAAAGAATTTCGTGCAGTAGAGAAATTGAACGCAATTGGTATCGTACTCTTTACGATAATTTCCCAGGCATTTACTTCGTTCTCGACGCTTTGGGAAGAGTATTTTCGATCAATCAATTCGGTGCATCTCGCCTGGGTTACAACGCCCCAAAATTAGTTTTTCATTCAATTTTTAACATATTTGAAAGCGAAAATCAAGGTAAATTGCAGGCAGAGTTTGCCGAATTCGTACAGCCAGAAGATAGTGGTTATAGCCAAAAAATGAAGGCTTGGGAATGCAGATTGACTTGTAAAGATGGCAGGAAAATCTGGGTAAAAGCAACCGCATTAACTATGGCGGAACCAGCCTGGGAAATAGTCAAAAATAGTAGCAATTCCTTTGAAACTTTCCAACTGCCGAGCGTATTGCTAGTTTGCGAAGAAATTACATTACCCACGTATCTAACACCAGAGGAAAGAGCTCATCAAATTTGGCGAAATCAAACTGAGGCGATCGCCAAATTAGCCAAAAGTCAAGCTGATGAAAGGAAAAATATAGAAGAATTTATCCGAGAAATCACGGAAACGGCTGTGAATGTTGTAAGATGCGATCGAGCCAGCATTTGGCTGTACAGCGAAGACCGCAGCCAGCTTCACTGTATAGACCTTTACGAACAAAATACCAAACTCCATTTCGTACAAATAATTGTCACAGCAGCAGACTGTCCAGCCTATTTTGGAGCGTTGAAGTCCGAAAGTACGATCGCAGTGGCGGCGGCAACTAACGACCCCAGAACGCGAGAACTTGCTGGTCTTTATTTGTCCGATCGAGGTATTACTTCCCTATTAAACGTACCAATTATGTTGGCTGGTAAAATGGTAGGAATTGTCAATATTGAGCGCGCTGCTTGTGACAGTGAGTGGACGGAAGACGAACAGTATATCATCAAAATATTAGCAGATTTTGTCTCAACAAGTTTGTCAAGCAGTGAAAGAGCAAAAATCGAATTAACGCGACGACAACAGCAGCAAAACTTGCTGAATGATTTTTACGAAAAACTAGAATCACGAGTAGAAAAACGCACAGCAGAACTCAGTAAAGCCAATCAAAAACTGACCGAAAAAATAGTTAAAAAAGAACAAATAGAGGCAGAAATCCGACAGCAGCAGCAAGAACAGCAAATTATTCTGGATTCCATACCAGCCATGATTTGGTACAAAGATACCGAAAGTCATTTGCTGCGAATTAACAAAGTGGCAGCAGCATCTAGAGGTTTGCCTCCAGAGCAATTAGAAGGTAAATCATTTTATGAAATATATCCCGACGAAGCAGAGCAATATTATTTAGAAGACTTACAAGTAATTAATTCCGGCGTTCCCCGATTAGGCAAAATTCACCAACTGCCGACTGTCTCCGGTCAAAAAGCCTGGGTACGCACAGACAAAATACCTTACCACGACAGCGCAGGTAAAGTAGCAGGTGTGATAGTTTTTTCAGTAGATATTACGGAGTTAAAACAACTAGAAATAAGACTGCGAGAATCGCGGAATAGATTGAAAGAAAGAGTTGAAAAACGCACAGGGATGTACAGGCAAGCAATGACTGCTTTGTACTCAGCAAATATGCAGCTTCAACAATTAATAAAAAGTGATAATTTTCCCGAACAAATTAGCCGTAAAACCGCCACGGATCAATTGCTAGAATGTGAAGCTTATTTTGAAGCTGTTGCCGTGGCAGACCGGGACACTATTTTGAATGTCAGCCAAATTTTTGGGCAGTTATTCGGTTACAAACCGCAGGAAATGGCGGGGATGAGTTTGTTGGAACTGCTGTCGCCACAATCTTATAAACAAGCACCACAAATGATTTCGGCAGCCAGTAATACAATCTGCGAAACCGTTTTTATCAAGCGAGACGGGACAACTTTTTCTGCTGAAGTTCGCAGCAAATTCGTATTATATGAAGGTCGATTACTTCAGGTTAAAGCCGTGCGAGACTTGACAGAAAGTAAATTACTAGAAGCAGAATTAGAGAGGTCGCGTTCTATTTTGCACGCGACTTTGGAAGCAACAGCCGATGGTATTTTGGCGGTCACTACAGCGGGAGAAATGATTAGTTTTAATGAAAACTTAGTCAAAATGTGGGGAATTACCGAAGAAATTAAAAACTCAATGGATCGCAGAATGCGCTTGGAATTTCTTACTCAACAAGTTACAGACCCCAAAGCTTTTATCTGCCGAATTCAAGAAATTTATAACCATGCTGAAGCTGAAATCTGCGACATTCTAGAATTTAAGGATGGTCGCACTTTTGAACGCTATACTCAGCCCATTAGAGTGGGACACAATATTATTGGCCGGGTGTGGCGCTTCCGTGATATTACCTCTCGGTCTAAGGTGACGGCAATGTTGGGAGATAGCCAAAGACGTTTTCGGGCAATTTTTGATTCTTCGTTCCAATTTGTGAGCCTGTTGAAACCGGATGGTACTTTGTTAGAAGCTAACCAAACTTCTCTAGATTTTGCAGGAATCAATCTGCGGGATGTGGCTAATCTTCCATTTTGGCAAGGACCTTGGTGGGGAGGGGGTGAGGAAATTCAAGAACAGTTAAAACAAGCAATTTCTCGCTCTGCACAAGGTGAATTAGTCCGCTATGAAGTGGAATTTAAAGGTATAAATCGGACGGCAACTATAGATTTTTCTCTTAAACCAGTAACCGATGAAACTGGTCAAGTGGTATTGCTATTACCGGAAGGTCGAGATATTACAGAAAGCAAGCAAGCTCAAATCGCCCTACGACAGCAGGTAGAACGGGAACGCCTAATTGCGCAGATTCAATCGCGCATCCGTTCTTCCCTAGACCTCCAAGATATCCTAAATACTACGGTAGCGGAAGTGCGGGAGTTTTTAGCAACTGATCGAGCGATCGTTTTCCGCTTCCGACCTGATTGGAATGGAGATGTGGTGGTGGAGTCAGTTGGGGAAGATTGGATATCACTTTTGGGGATGGTTTTTGATGATTGTTGTTTTGCGAATTCTTATATCGGACAGTATTTGAAAGGCAGAATTCAAGCTGTTGAGGATATTCAAGCTGCGGGTTTGGATGAGTGTCACGTTAATTTTTTGAGGGAGTGTCAGGTGAAGGCGAATTTGGTGGTGCCTATCCTACAGCAGGGTATAGAATCTAGGGAAGGTAACGCTTCTTGTCCTGTACCGAAGTTGTGGGGTTTGTTGATAGCTCACAACTGTTCTGGACCTCGTAGGTGGCAACAGTTTGATATGGATTTACTGAGTCAGTTGGCTACTCAATTGGCGATCGCGATCGAACAATCTTTACTTTACCAGCAGTTAGCAGCAGCGAATCAAAGATTAGATGGCTTGGTGAATTTGGACAGTCTGACTCAACTAGGAAATCGTCGTCGCTTTGACGAAGTTTTGAACAAAGAATGGGAGCAATGTAGTAGTTCCCAGCCACTATCTTTGATTATGTGTGACATTGATTGTTTTAAACTTTACAACGACAATTATGGACATCAAACGGGGGATGCTTGTTTGCAACAAGTGGCACGGGCGATCGGAGATACTTGTGCAGAAGTATGTCCAGAACAGCTTTATTTGCCTGCTAGATATGGTGGCGAAGAATTTGGGGTAATTTTGCCAAATACAGACCTGTCTAGGGCGCTGGTAGTTGCTGAAGCAATCCGCAGCCGTGTTAAAGCTTTAGCTATTCCCCACATCAAGTCGGTTGTCAGCGATTGCGTGACTCTGAGCTTGGGAGTTGCTAGCATTTCAGAAGGTCAAAACTCACCTAAAATGCTGATAGAAGCGGCGGATAAAGCGCTTTATGAAGCTAAGTCTAGCGGGCGCGATCGAGTAGGGATTAATCAGTAGTCGATAAGTGGTTTGTAGTAATAACTTTAGTCCTGGATTAGCTAACAGCTTGCAGAGAAAACTAAAGTTATCACTACAAAGGATGACTTATTTAGCTAACAGTTTTTGAAACACTTCATACATTTCCCTTGCCAACTTTTGAGGATTCCACAAAGGTGCAAGATGTTCTGGCTGTTTAGATTTAACCAAGTGCTGTTTCACCGCATTTCGGAAACTCGCATCTTGCCCAAACTTAACTCCCCACTGCGTGTATTCTTCCCAACTCCAAGCCGCACCCACATCAAGATTTGCACTTTTGAGAAAAGCATAACCCATCCGCGAAAGATATTGGTCGCCGGATCTAGTTACCACTGGCAAATTGGCCCACAAAGCCTCCAAATTATGAGTGCCACCATTATAAGGATAGGAATCTAAAAGCACGTCAGCCACATAATAAATGGCGCGGTGTTCTTCTTCCGTCTTGGTTTGCCCGACAAACTTAATCCGACTAAAATCTACTCCTTGAAGAGCGCATTCTTCGCGGTAAGTGCTGTGAATGACTTCTGGATCGCCTTGACCTTTACGGATTAGCAAACTATCAGGAACTTCTTTTAGTATTTTAACTTGAGCGCGCACCATTTCAGGATTAGTTTTTCTTCCGGGCGCAACGCAGAGATAAGTCATTTGATCTACCCCAATGCCGAGGGAAGTTCTAATCGCTTCTCGATCCACTGAAATGCTTTCTAATGCCCCAATTGCTACGGAACAACTAGGCAATCTCACTAACTGTTCTAAGTAATGTTTTTCAACACCGGCGGGGTGAGTGTGTTCGTCACACAGAAAATAGTGATTGTCTGAGATATAAGGCGCATCAAATCCTAGCCAAGAAACACATATGCCAGCGGGATACTGGTGCAACACTTCTACATTTGTTGGTACTGTCATCGAGTCTAAATCGATTAATACATCCAAATCGTCTTGCCGCACTTCGGCGAGAATTTCACCACCATCTGCAAAACCATTGGGATACTTTTTGGGCCAATAAAATTTGCCCGCCATGTCTTCAAATCGCTGGGTTACTTCATCTTTGTTAAGTTTGCCGGTGACGTAGAGGTGAAGGTGGGGAGTGATGTGGCTTAATTCCCGAATTAAAGCTTCGCTGCACCAGCCGACGGAGTGACGACGGAAGTGTTTTGAGAGGAAGCCGATTCTTAAAGGTTTTTGGTTTGTTTGGTAATTGACTGGTTTGATTCTGTCGATTGATTGCCGTGGAGGAAGGACTTTTTTGTAGTATTCCTTGGCAACTAATCGGTAAAAGCTGGCATTTTTCTCGCGATTATCTCGCAGGTGAGAGACTGCAAATAAGAAGATTTCGTAGAGCAGTTTTAGTTCGATATTGGTAAAGGTTTCGATTTTTTCGTAGGAGAGTGCTTCGATTTCTTCTAGTTTCTGAATTGCCTGTTGACTCACCCCTGATTGCAGATAGGAGAAAACGTAGGCTGTGGCTGACATGACTGGTACTTGTTCGCCACAGTGTTCGCAGTATTTGTCGGCGACTCTGCGAGCTCCTGCTAGGTTGGTGGAATGGCTTAGTAAGTCGCACAATTGTTGGTGGGCTTCGCTGAATTTGGGGTTGAATTCGATCGCCTTTTCAAAATTGGCGATCGCCTCCAAGGGCTTATCCTGCTTTTGAATGTGTCCCATCCGACAGTAAACTTCTGCCCAATTTGGTTTGAATACCAGGGCTTCTTGATAGCTGGCTTGGGCTTCTTCTAGTTTGCCTAACATAGATAAAGCGTTGCCTAAATTAGCATGAACATCTGCCCAGTCTGGCTTTATTTTGAGTGCATTTTGATAACTGGTAACTGCTAATTCGTACTTTCCTTGCTGCAAAAATGAATTGGCAAGGTTGGAGTGCAAAACTTCTAATTCAGGCTTTAATTCTACAGCTTTTTGATAATAACTGATGGCTGCATCGAGATTACCTTGTTGCGATCGCGCACTGCCGATGTTAGCATAGGCTTCTGCCCAATCTGGCTTAATGGCGATCGCCTTTAAGTAGCTTTCAATAGCTTCATCGCGCTTGCCTTGAGTGAAAAGTCGGTTAGCTAAGTTAAAGTGGAAGTCTGCACCGACTAGCTGGGGATTAAGTTCGGATGTTCTCTGAAAACAGGCGATCGCGGCTTCGATGTTGCCATATTTGTGATATACTTTACCTAAATTCCAGTGAGCTCCCGCTAAATTTGGACTGAGGACAATGGCTGCTTCGTAATGGGCGATCGCCTCTTCCAAGCGATCCATTTTGAAATACATACTGCCGATATTAGCACGGACTTCAGCAAAATTTGGTCGCAATTCTAAGGCGTGAGAATAGGAGCGAATTGCTGCTTCAAGTTTACCTATAGCTTGCAAAGCATTCCCTAAAGTGACGTAAGCATGAATGTAATCTGGTCTAGTTTTGATGGCCAAATGACAAGCTGCGATCGCTTCAGTAACTTTACCTTTTACCAAACAATCTTCTGCCAGATTTTTGTAATGTTCAACTTCTTTAAAACTAGCAACTTCGTCGTTATTTGGAACATTCAATTGAGAAACTTGTTCCGAAACTTCCGCTGGATTTGTGAAGGAACTATTTAAATTATCATTGGTTTCCGAAGGCGGTAAATTGATACTTGAAGGCTGTAAACCATAGCCTTCGTCCTTGTTGACAGTTACCCCTTGTTCTGGGTCAGATTCAGGTTCTAATTCCAAAAAATTGCTAGGGGTATTTTCCTGCTCTTTTTGTTTAAGTAAATCGGATATTTTATCTGCTGTGCTTGCATCTTCCGGTTGCTTTTCCAGGACTTTTTGATAACAAGCAATGGCTGCATCTAACTTGCCTTGATAGTGGAGAACGCTACCAAGCATTAAACGTACTGAACACAAATTTGGATTAATAGCAATAGCTGTTTTGTAATAGTTTTCTGCCTCAGATAATTGTCCTAATTTGTAATACATACTGCCCAAATTAGCGCTGGCTTCTGCAAATTGTGGATGAATTTTTAAGGCTTGTAAATAAGCTTTAATTGCCATTTCCAGCTTATTTTGACTATGTAAAGCATTGCCCATTGTCAAGTAAGCGGGAGCAAAACTAGGGTTAAATTTAACGGCGAGATGGCAGGAGTCGATCGCCTTTTCAAATTCCCCTTGCAAAGCATAAACTTCCGCCAAGGTTTTGTAAACTTCTGCATCTTCCCCATTGAACTCTAGAGATTTATGATAATGGGCGATCGCCTCATCAAGCCTACCTGTGTCTTTGAGCCGATTTGCCTTTTGGAAATAATTTTGAGCTGCTTCTAAGTTCACTAACGATTCCGCAATCATTTGTTCTACCACTGTTACAGTTTTGATAATAATACTATTCAGCCATTTTACCCGCGATCGGGATCGTACCAACCAAGTACACCATGGATAGGGCAATTATCCATCGATTTGTGAACTAGATTTTTTTTATTAAACCACAGAGGCCGCAGAGGGCGCAGAGAAGAAATAGAGAATAAATAGATAGGTTCCCAAATGATATAAAACTTATCGCAGTTCGAGTTGAAATAATTTGGTAGTTTTATCTCTTCCTCTTCCTCTCTGGGTTCTCTGCGCTCTCTGCGGTTCATTAAATCCATCAGTGCTATAATTTTAAAACTATTCAGGATTATTGAACATGACCACAGAACAAGACCCCGTAAAATTGATGAAACAGCAAGTAGGGTTTGCTGCCGCCGATCGCGTACAGTCAGGAATGATTGTGGGACTGGGCACGGGGTCAACTACAGCTTATACTATTCAGGCCTTGGGCGATCGCATCAAATCAGGTCAACTCAAAGATATCAAAGGAGTGCCAACATCTTTTCAATCAGAAGTGTTAGCCAAACAATACGGAGTCCCGCTGACAACCCTGGATGAAATTGACAGAATAGATGTGGCGATTGACGGTGCGGATGAAGTCGATCCGCAGCTAAACTTAATTAAAGGTGGTGGCGCAGCCCACACTCGCGAAAAAGTTGTCGATTGCCTCGCAGCTCAGTTTATTGTAGTAGTTGACAGTTCTAAAATGGTAGATAAATTGGGTTCGACTTTTCGAGTCCCAATCGAAGTGATACCGATGGCGATCGCCCCTGTCACCCGCGCCATTGAAAAACTGGGAGGAAAACCAGAACTCCGCATGGGAATCAGAAAAGCAGGGCCAGTAATTACCGACCAAGGTAACATGGTAATTGATGTCCAATTCGACAACCTAGATCACCCAGTCGAACTTGAAAAAACTTTAAATAACATTCCCGGCGTGTTGGAAAATGGCTTGTTTGTTAACTGCACGGATTTAGTTTTGGTTGGTGAAATTAAAGATGGCAAACCTGTAGTCCGCGAGATTTTCAAGCAATCATAACTTACCCACTGGCAATCATAGACTCTTGGTAGAACAGGCATTTTGCCTGTTCTTTAAAATGACATAAAATGTAATTTACCGCAATCAAAAATAGCCAAATTTTAATTTTATATTGCTATAAAGAAATGATGTTGACGACTTCTTACTTATACTTATGATGCAATATCGCAGATTCGGACGCACAGAATTATCCATGCCAGTCTTTTCCTGCGGTGGCATGAGATATCACTACAAATGGCAAGACATACCACTAAATGAAATTCCTCTTGACAATCAAGAAAATCTCGAAAAAACGATTCGCTACTCTGTAGAATGTGGCATCAATCACATATAAACTGCTCGCGGTTACGGCACTTCTGAAATGCAATTAGGATTAATATTACCGAAGTTGCCCCGTGAAAAACTAATCGTTCAAACAAAAGTTACTGTCCAACCTAACGCGCATAAATTCCGCGAAGAATTTGAGACATCCTTAGCTTATTTACAACTAAAATACGTCGATTTACTATCCATACATGGCATTAATACCTGGGAATTACTAGAAGATTCCATTCGTCCAGGTGGCTGCATGGATGTGGCTAGAAAATTGCAAGCAGAGGGAAAAGTGCGGTTTATCGGTTTTTCAACTCACGGCCCGACGGATGTGATTGTCAAAACAATTGAAACCAATCAATTCGATTATATTAACCTGCACTGGTACTACATTAATCAAATTAACTGGCCAGCCATTGAATCTGCTAAACTTCACGACATGGGCGTTTTTATCATTAGTCCTTCCGATAAAGGCGGTCAACTTTACAACCCGCCACAAAAATTGATCGACTTGTGCTATCCTCTGAGTCCGATGGTGTTTAACGACTTATTTTGTTTGTCCCATCCGCAAGTACACACTTTGAGTTTGGGTGCAGCAAAACCTGAAGATTTTAACGAACATCTCAAAGCTGTACAATTGTTAGATAAAGCCGATGGACTTTTGCCACCAATATTAGCAAGATTGGAAACCGCAGCAATTAATCAATTAGGAGAAGATTGGTTTAAAACTTGGCACGTCGGTTTACCAACCATAGAAAATACTCCGGGAAATATTAACATTTATGTGATTTTGTGGCTGTGGAATTTAGCGCAGGCTTATAATACTATAGAGTATTGCAAAATGCGGTACAATCTGCTTGGTAACGCCAGCCACTGGTTCCCAGGTCAAAAAGCCGATCGCCTCGATGAATTAGACTTGCGTCGCTGTCTCGCTCACAGTCCCCACGCTGCTAAAATTCCCGGTATTCTCAAAGCAGCCGATGAACTTTTTGGAGGTGAATCTGTTCAGCGCTTATCCAAATAATAATATCAAAAACAAGGCTATTTTGGAGATTCCTTACTTATTGAATAAGTAGGGAATTGGCGGATAGTGTAATATGGTTTAAACAGTTAATAATTCACTTAGGTACTGTATATGACTCTGAAACGTCGGAATTTCTTGTATTTACTAAGTGCCAGCGTCGGAGCTATTACCGCAGGTGCTTGCCAAGCGTCAGGAAATAATGTAGCGCAAGCAAGTCCAATTGCCGAAGCAACCAAGATAGCTCAAACTCCGGGGCCTTTTACACTGCCACCTCTGCCCTACGAATACAATGCCTTAGAACCGCACATCGATGGGCGGACAATGCAATTCCATCACGATAAACATCACGCAGCTTACGTTAAAAACCTCAACGATGCTGTTAGCAAATATCCGCAACTCAAAAATATGAGTGCAGAAGATATGCTGCGAGATTTGAGTAAAGTGCCGGAAGATATTCGCATGACAGTTCGTAACAATGGCGGCGGACACGTAAATCATAGTATGTTTTGGGAAATCATGAGTCCCAAAGGTGGTGGTGAACCCACAGGTTCCATTGCCAAAGCAATTAACGAAAGCTTCGGTAGCGTTGATGCTTTCAAAGCAAAATTTAATGAGGCAGGTACAAAGCGTTTTGGTAGTGGTTGGGTGTGGTTAGTCCGCACAAAAGCCGGCAAACTTGAGATTGCAACTACTCCGAATCAAGACTCTCCTTTAATGGAGGGAAATTATCCAATTATGGGTAATGATGTTTGGGAACACGCTTATTATCTCAAATATCAAAACTTGCGCGCCGACTACTTAAAAGCTTGGTGGAATGTTGTTAATTGGACAGAGATTAACAAGCGTTACGAAAAGGCGATATAGTTTTCAATTTGATCAAATACAGGACACGGCAGATCAAATACAGGACACGGCAGTGCCGTGTCCCTACAAGTTAGCGAACAGGACGCTCAAACTGCTGTACAACTTTCCGCAAGTAAACGCAGTGTCGCACACTATGACTCACGGGAGTTGTGAATGCTTCGACTGACTCAACTGTGCCACCCAAAGGTTCGATCGCACTTTGCAACTCTGTCTCTTCCTCCGCCGTCCAATTACCTCGATAAAGCACAGCTAAACCGCCATTTTTCAGGAAAGGCAGGGCATATTTACCACAAACAGAGGCGGCTCCCACTGCTCGCAGAAACGCCAGATTGTAAGCTGCTTTGTGAGGTGGTTGCCGCCAAATTTCATCGGATCTACCGAGCAAAGTCGCAGCATTTTTTATTGGTAATGATGGTAAAACTGTTTCCAGAAAATCAATTTTTTTCCGGGTAGAATCAAGCAAAGTAACTGATAAATTGGGAAGTGCGATCGCCACAGGCAACCCCGGAAAACCTCCACCAGTGCCAATATCAATCGCTTTTAGCACCGCAGGTGCTGGAGATTCGCGATTTTCGCCAGAATTGTCATTAGCTGGTAGCAGCCTCGCAATTCCCCGCAGAGAATCCCACAAATGTTTTTCCCAAAACTCGATCGGCTCAGTAATTCGAGTTAAATTCAAGGAGCGATTGCCCTCGACAATCAACTCGTATAGTCGCTGAAAATGTTGCTGTTGTGACTCATTTGGTACCCAATTAAGGGATTCCTGCCACAACTCATTCATCTGCGGTAGTACAGGCATTATAATCTGATTCATCTTCTATTTCCACTTTTTATTGACATACTCTAAACCAATGACTAATAGACATCTCTCATAATTCTTGTGGAACAGGCTGGATGCCTGTTCAAGATAGGCTTTTTGGGAGATGTCTAATGACTAACAAAACTCGTTTCCTTAGCTTCTAATTTCGCCCGATCGACTTCCTGCAAATCCCCGCGATCTAAAGTCCAAAATTTATCGGCAACAGTCAATAAATCGCTAGCATCGTGAGTGACAATCAACAGAGTCCAGTGACTTTTTAACTTACTCAATAAGCTTACCAATTGCCGGCGCATCGACCAATCCAAACCCGCCGTCGGTTCGTCCAAAAGCAGCAAATGCGGCTGGCGAATTAGCTGTACCGCCAGCGCCACCCGTCGCTGTTGTCCTCCACTCAAAGCATGGGGAGAAGTGCTCAGTGGTAAATTTCCGAGTCCCACTTCACCCATGGCTTTATTAATTTGTTCTTGTCCCAATTCCGGGTGTCCCAAGCGCAATTCTTCTAAAATTGTGCCTCCGCAAAAATGTCTTTCGGGAAATTGAAATACTAAACCTCCTAACTGTTGCAAGTGTTCGGGAGTTAATTCTTGTTCGCGCCAGCGGATGTCACCGCTAGTTTTTTCTGCTAAACCTGCTAATATTTCTAAGAAGGTACTTTTGCCTGAACCGCTGCGGCCGACTATCAGCCCCATTTGCTGGGATGGCAGTTCTAAATTGATGTTTTTGAGAATAGGATTCGGACAGGCTGTAGGATGATAGACTAGGTTTTTTAGATATAGCATGGGGAGAAGGAAGAAGGAAGAAGGAAGAAGGAAGAGGGAAGAGGGAAGAGGAAAGAGGGAAGAGGAAAGAGGGAAGAGGGAAGAAGGAAGAGGGAAGAGGGAAGAAGGAAGAAAATATTTGTTCGCTCTTTCGTTAACTTCTTGGTTGTGCTATTAATAATTAGGGCTTTTTCTGGCTTGTGCCGATCGCCCACCATGATTTTACCTAAATTTTACATAAATCTTTACAAAAATCGGCCTTTTTTTTTGAACTTGGGCGCTTGATTTTCAAATTGCTTTATGGTATATTTTAATAATGGAAATATGTGCATTTTTTTTAGAAATGCTCATATTCCCATTATTAAATTATAGGGCAATAGCCCGCAAAAATCAAGACCATCCTATCATTTTTTGAGTCGCGGCCCCGAAGTCTGAAATTTCAACTTTCCGATTCCCAGTTAAAATTTATTTATTGCCTTCAGAGAATTGACGATGATGAAAACCATTTTAGCGTCCCTTGGCAAACAAATTAGCAGAAATAAACAGACAGTGGGTACGATGGCGAGTATGGCGATCGCCTTGAGTATGTGCATCAACTCAGCATTAGCGGGCGATCCGTTTCGCTCGACATACCCACAGGCGATCGGACCCAAAACCGAAACCGCCTTCAAAACAATGTTTCAGCAAGGAAACTACAAAACAGCAAAAGCTCAAGTTCAACAAGCACTATCCTCCGAACCAAACGAGCCACTAGCCTATGCAATGGCAGCCTCATTATCGTACATCGAGCAAGACTTAAACTCGATGAATTCCTACGCGAAAAAAACCCGCGAAATCGGCGAACAATTGACTAAAACAAATCCCCTACGTGGCAACATTTACACAGCAGCAGGTCACTTTTTAGAAGGAGCAAATGTCATAGCCAAAGAAGGAACAGCCAAAGGCGCACCCCAAGCACTCAACAAACTGCGAGTCGTATTTCAATATCTAGATGCCGCCGAAAAAATAGATCCAAACGACCCAGAACTCAACTTAATCAAAGGCTACATGGATTTAATGCTAGCCACCAACCTGCCATTTTCCAACGCCAGCGACGCTATTCAAAGACTAGAACAAAAAGCCTCTCCCCGCTACTTAGCCTATCGGGGAATGTCCGTAGGCTATCGAGACCTAAAGAAATACGACTCAGCCCTAGAATTTGCCAACAAAGCACTGGCAGAAACACCCCAAAATCCCGAAATTCTTTATCTAAAAGCCCAAATCTTATTTACTCAGGCAAAGGGTAAAGATGGCAAAGAATATAATAAAAATTTACTAGAAGAAGCTCGCAAAAACTTTGATGCTTCCTTGGCAAAATCCGATCAATTACCGAGAAGTTTAGTTGCAGAAATTTTCTTTCAGCAGTGCAGAACCCGCAACCGTCTCGACAATAAAACTCGTGACTGCGACCCAATGCGCGATAAAATTCGAGATGCAGACGGTATCTGGGGGCCGGCGGCCTTACCACCATTATAAAAACACCAAAAAATTATGAAAGTACAGTTTCGCGAATTTAATCCCTTTGACTTGTGGATTTGGCTGAAGTTCAGCAATGTGCCTTCCAATGGTGAAAAACAGTACGTTGAAGAGGTGTTTGATTCTTGGTTTTTCTTGGGAAAACTCGGAGGATTTAATGCCGAAAACCTGCAAGTCCAAGATGAGGGGTTAGATATCAATGATATGGATTACGATGTTAATCTTGCCGATGGGAGCATGATGGCTTTGATGCACAATATGGGAGAGATTGAGTACGAGGGAGTTTGGGCTCGTTGTTGGTTTGATTTGGGTACTAGCGATGCGATCGCCCTCGATGTTTTGATTAATGTTTTCCAGCAACTCAGCCAAGAATTTGTGACTGTAGAAGAGCTAATCATTGGCGGTGAGAATGCAGATTGGCCAGTTGATAATAGGAGAAATAGAGAGGGTTTTGAGCCTGATAATTAACTCATGAATACCTCTTTCACCTCGTTACTAGGCAGAGCCTAGTAACGCAGATCCGGAGGCTCTGCCTCTAATTTTTCGGCTGTCAAAGCGAGGTAGAGCAAGAGTGATATTGATTCCTAGGCAGAGTCTAGGAACCAGTTATAGCAGTTGACCTGTGACCTGTGACCTGTGACAGCGAAGTTTTTAGGCAGGGGATTTAAGCCCCTGACTAAAAACAATCTACCTAAAGGTGGGGGCTTAAATCCCCTGTGCTTTGGTTGATTTTACCTACCGAAAGTAAGCATCGGGCCCAACATTTTATAGAGAAAAGAGTTGATAAAACCAAGAGCCATAGCCCCCAACAAAGCACTCCAAATACCATGCCGCAAGCGAAATCCATCTACTAGCCAAGCCGCCAATCCAAAGATAATGGCATTGACAACAATCATAAACAAACCAAAGGTAAGCCAGATTAATGGTAAGCTTAAGCCAGTCACCAATGGTTGGACTACAACATTCAGTAATCCAAAAACCGCAGCCGAAATCATTGCTTTTCCAAAACTGTCAATATCTACCCCAATTGGCAACTTGGAAATAATGAAAAAGCTCACCGATGTTACCAACCAAGCAATAGCCAGCGAAACAATATTCATGTGCCAATCTCCTTAAATAATCTAAACATTAAATCGGAACAACAGCACATCCCCCTCTTGTACAACATACTCTTTACCTTCACTGCGAACCAGGCCTTTTTCCTTAGCCGCATTCATCCCACCCGTGGTAACTAAATCTTGATAAGCCACAGTTTCAGCCCGGATGAAGCCCCGTTCAAAATCGGAGTGAATCACTCCCGCAGCTTGCGGTGCCAACATTCCGGCGATAATCGTCCAAGCACGAGTTTCTTTTGGCCCGCTAGTAAAATAAGTCCGCAAACCTAACAATTCGTAAGTAGCTCGAATCAGAGATTTTAAGCCACCTTCTTTCACCCCCAGAGATTCTAGGAAATCAGTGCGTTCTTCCTCGGATAACTCCACCAATTCTGACTCAACTTGTGCCGAAACTATAACAACTTTAGCATTTTCTGCTGCTGCTACTGCCCCCACCTGTTCCACATAGCTATTTCCTGTGGCCAAATCATCCTCAGATACGTTGGCAGCATAGATAATTGGTTTATTGGTTAGTAATTCCAAACCTTTGACTAACTCAGATTCCTCCTGGGTGAAACTGTACTGTCGTGCTGGTTTACCCGCATTCAAAACTGCGACCAATTTTTCGAGGATGTCTACTTCTGCCTGAGCTTCTTTGTTGTTGCGGGCTAGCTTGCGAGTGCGATCGAGCCTGCGTTCAATTTGAGCTAAATCTGCGAGAATTAATTCGAGATTGATAATGTCAATATCTCGGAGGGGATCGACAGAACCCGCAACGTGAATGATATCATCATTCTCAAAACAGCGGACAACATGGACGATCGCATCTACAGCCCGAATATGAGACAAAAATTGATTTCCCAATCCTTCCCCTTGACTCGCCCCCTTCACCAAACCTGCAATATCCACAAACTCCATCCGCGTCGGCACTGTTTGCGCGGAATTGCAAATATCGCTCAGCACCTTCAACCGTTCGTCTGGCACTGCCACGACACCCGTATTTGGCTCGATCGTACAGAAAGGAAAATTAGCAGCAGTCGCCTTGGCATTAGCAACCAGGGCATTAAACAAAGTAGATTTGCCAACATTAGGCAGTCCGACAATTCCGGCGGTAAGCATGGCTATTTAGAAACGTATCACTGTTTCAAAATATCATAAGCAATACCAATATATTTGACTTGTCTGTGCTCGCTTCTAAAGCTAAGCTTGTATAAATATGTAACTTGAGGTAGATGGCTCCATGGTTAACAAGTTGTTAAGCAAATTAACGATCGCTGCTGGGTTGTCTTTGCCACTGGTGGCACTGGCAGCATCTAGCGTTTTCGCTCAGATGGTGAAAGTTTCGGTTGTTAACAACAGTGGCCAAACTATGAAAGCAGTCTATATGTCTCCTCCCGATAAGGATACTTGGGGAAAAAACGAGCTAAAATTTCCCATTGGCGATCGCGAAAAGGCAGATTTCGAGTGGAATCGAGCCGACTACGGAGGCTCCGAAGCGGGCTGTGTGTTTGATGTCAGAGCCGAATATTCTGACGGCAAATACACAGAGTTGGATGCTGTTGACCTTTGTGAAGAGACTGCGCTCAACTTTAGGTAATCGATAATTGACGCAAAAACTGGGTTTTTTCAAGTCTGATATTCATCGAACGGATGTTAGACTTTGGGAAAATTGAGTTTTTGCGATCGGCCTCACAAACAATCTTAAATTTCCCTTTCAACTAAAAATAATTTAAACAGGTTCCGGGATTGTCTGAGGAATTGGCCCCGGCACTGTCTGAGGAATCGGCGAGGGTACAGTTTCCGGCACCGGTTCGGGAATTGGCTGCGGAATTGGGGCTGGTACTGGCTCCGGTACTATCCCTGGCACTATTTCGGGAACCGGACCAGGCACTGGTGGCGATGCGGGTATAGTCGGCAACCCCGGTTCGGTACTGGGAATCTGCGGCCCTGGAAAGGGAGCGGGAGTGGGATCAATCACAGCATTTTTATTAATAACTATCTATATTCAAGGTAAACAAATAATTCAAAATACAACATCTATCTAAATATGGAAAGTTGCTGGAATTTGAAGTTTTATATCATTTTAAATCTACTTTTTTGCCCAGATGAGAGTAATTTAAATTAAATAACCATCGACTCCTCACCCTCTGCACACCAGAGTCCCGACTGCTTTAATAAGTCGGGACTCCGATCGCCAACTCGTTTTACATCACACTGGCAAACAACTGCTCAAAACTCTTTTGCGGGGCATCAGGCTTTGCCACAATCTCCACTAGCTTATTGCCAGAAGCGGGTTCAAATAGGGCTTCCACGCACACTTGAGCTACCTTAGTGCGGGGAATGCTACCATCTGATAGTTGGTCTGCTGACTCCATGACGATCGCATTAGAATTATCCTCATTTTTGAGACCACCAGGCCGGACAATAGTATATGTCAGCCCACTTTTTTGCAAATATTCTTCAGCTTGCTTCTTCCAAACCAAAATCAGCCAAAACAAATTCAGCGGGTGAAAAAAGTTCGAGACGCACAGAGAAGTTACTAGCACAAAATGCTCAATTCCCTTAGCCTTAGCTGCATCCACCAAATTTTTGGTTCCCTCAAAATCCACCCGATAGGGCAAGGTAGGGTCAAAGCCTGGGGCTGCACCCGTGGCGCACAGTAACACCGTACTATCACCGATCGCATCGGCTAGGGAAGTCGCATTTAATACATCTCCCGTGACTAACTCAGCTTCCGGGGGTAAAATTTGCCTAGCTGTCTCTAAATTACGGACTAGAGCACGTACGGGAATCCCGCGCTTGACCAATTCTGTGACAATTCGGCGGCCAGTTTGACCTGTGGCTCCTGCTACAAATGCTTTCATAAGTCGAGTTATGCTGAACAAGGGTAAATTTTATTGCTATGAGCAACTATCCATTTGTTAATTGTAGGGAGTTTCCGAACTTGCCACATCCCCCCGATC
This sequence comes from Microcoleus sp. CAWBG506, assembly GCA_020883125.1. Classification (GTDB taxonomy): domain Bacteria; phylum Cyanobacteriota; class Cyanobacteriia; order Cyanobacteriales; family Microcoleaceae; genus Microcoleus. The sequence continues at coordinate 20,981 of JAHREW010000007.1, read as the reverse complement.
GATCGGCATCGTCTATAACAGGAGAGCAAACCATGAAGCAGGATTCCGCTGAATATCCAACCGTTGAGACTTCTGAGGAAATTTGCTACCCAGAAGGGAGTTTCCAGCTACCGTCGAGTGGAGGTGCAGATGTCGCCGAGGAACTTGAACTGATTTGGTTTAGTACACATTTTGAAGACACCATGGAGATGTATGCTGATGCTGCTACGGTGGCGCAGCATTTGAACAACCATAAGAGTTGGTTTTCTCAGTGTGCTTTGCCGATGAAGGCTGAGCCGATCGCAGAAAATGGCTACGATTTATTAATCGGGCGTTTTGGTGCTTTCGGCTACCGCGTGGAAGCAAGAATTGGTCTAGAGTTACTACCTCCTAATGCTGATGGCTGCTATTTGATTCAGACAATTCCAGTTCCGAATTATACGCCACCCGGATATGAAGTGAATTTTTGTTCCGCTATGAATTTGGTGGAAATATCTGCTGACGAGTTTGCCAAAAATTGGCCTGGTTCCGATCGCTCTCAGTTACCGCCTCTGATTACCATTGCTGGGTGGAACCTGGATTTAGCTGTGGGAGTTTCCTTTCCGAAATTTATTCGATCGATGTCTAAATCTTTAATTCAAAAAACTGGTGAAGGAATTTTGGAAAAAATTATCAAACAAGTTAACCGCCGTTTGACATATAAAACTCAACTTGTTTTTCACGAAAGTTTAGGCATTCCTTTTCCGAAAAAGCCTCATAAACATTAACAAGAAGACTGGGCGGTTAAAACCGCGTCTACACAAACACTCACGCGCCTCCGCGGGTTGAAGAAGGGACTGTGAAGATTATATTATGCTCTTCAGTCTGCGGAGGCAGAATTCGTTTTTGTAGGCGCGGTTTCAACCGCCGTCTATGTTTTTGTAGGCGCGGTTTCAACCGCCGTCTTCGTTTCTGCGCCGCCAACAAGGAGACCTCACAAAGCCCTTATTTTCACTAACCGTAACCTGACAAGAAGATTTAATCGAACCAACATTAAAACCGCTGTTATTTCTAATCGCATTTCCACTTCCTCCCTGACTCGCGACTGCCAGCAAACTTCCCTTAACCGTATTATTTTCTACAATCACATTCTGCATTTCATGATTTTTTTGCTCGCTGTCCGCATTCACATAAATCAAAGGCAAATCACCCTTAACATTCGACAATAACTTATTCCCAAAAATCCTCACATCTCGAATCCCAGGAACTTGAACAATCCCAATGTAAGAATTGCCAGAATTGCCGACAATATTCGCCTGCCGAACCGAAGTCCCGCCGCAGCAAGCATGAATCACAATTCCCCCTCCATCATTGCTGAAAAACTTTGAATCTTTCAGTCGGTGCCGGTACACTTGAAAATCATTATCTTGGATTAAAACATTCCAGCCGGCCCATTCGATCGCCCGACTGTTAAAACTCGTATTTTCCCCAGCGACTCCCGCACCTATATCGTCCGTCCACCAGCGCTTGCCGACATCATCTCGAATCGCATTATTTTTAACAACCAACCCATTTCCCGACGCTCGGATTCCTGCCCTCATGGTATGATAAACCCAATTATCACGAATCGCAATCCCTTTGCGAAACAGACCCGGCTCAGCCTTTGGTTCCGCCGTCGGCACAAAGTTTTCTTCAGATTTGCCCGCCTTGGAACGGTTGACTAAAATGCCGAAATGGTTGCTGTAGTCGAATCTAACATCATATTGGGCGATCGCACCTGTCTCCCCAGATTTCACTTGATATTCAGGTTGCTGGTAATTATCTGTGATACTATCGTTAAGCCGATTGTTGGCAATTAACACATTAGCCAAAGCATTAACTTTGATATTAGCGACATAGGGATTGGCATATCGCTGCCACGCTGCTTGAAAATTTAGGTTTGGGACTGAGGGGCTGGGTTCCGCAACGTTATTGCTGCGGAGGCCGTAAACCACAATATTGCTATTTTGACTGTAGTCGAGGTTGCTGAGCAAGTAAATTGGCGATCGGTTAATATCTAGATTTACAACACCGATATTGCTATCAGTATTAGGATTTTCAGTAAAGATTCTTTTAAAAGCCGTGCTGTTCGGAGTTCCATTCCCTGAAAGTTCCGGTTCGTATTTAGGAAACACAAATTTTGTCGGAGGATTGTACAAACTTTGTTTAGCATCTGTTGTTGCGGGAGTTTCCCCTCGAATGACTACTCCCGACTTCAAATAGATGCTATCTGCAAACTCATAAGTCCCCGCTGGAAAATAGATAACTCCGCCACCGTTAGCAGCAGCAATATCTCTGACAAAGTTAAACCTGTCAATCAGAGTGCCACCTGGAAAATCTTTGATATTGTATGCGCAACTCCATTTAATTTCCGATGTCCAAGGATAAGATTTTTTGCCGTACCGAGAATCTATCGGATTATCCGTCGGCCCGCCGCTGGAACTTCCGCAGCCTAACAGTTGTCCGGGAAATAGCGATGATTTTGCTTTGACCATAAAGTTGTTAATATTATTGAAGTTAGTTACATAAAAACTTCCGATTAACGATATAATAAATAAACTCAGAAACATATAAACCTGAACTAGATTTGAAATCAATCTTCTTTTCTCGTTATCTTGAGAACAAGGATATCTAACTGTGGCGAAACTGAGCGTCCACCAGGCAATATGTGCGTATTGAGCGCAATCGAACCAAGTCACAGCAAAAACCAGATAAGCAATAGCAACTGCTGCAATCCCGCGCAGAGAGGATTGCAGCGCCAAAGAGAAATAATATCCCCAAAGTGCGATCGCAGCAATCAGCCCCAAAATCCCAACTGATACCGTTGTATCCAAAATCCAATTGTGAGCTTTATAAGTAGGAATTTCTCTGGTGCTAATTTCACCTTTTATGTTAATATAGTCGTAGGTAAACTCGTTCAAGTTGACAACTCTCGGAGTTACTTGAGGATTCCTGATATAAGGATAGGCAATCCCTAAGCCGTCAAATCCCCATCCAAATAACGGGCGTTTTTTGATACCTCTGGCTGCGAGTTCCCACATGGGCGATCGGCTGGACATGACTTGTTCGATGCTCGGTTTTTGCCAGTTGAGGGGTCTGTTAAGGGTCATAATGCCCACAGCGAGGGCGCTAATCAAGGCCATGCCGGTGAGAATTTTGTAATAAGGGCGTCCCAACAAATAAGCACAGGCAACAATCAAAGCTACAATTGCACTGCGAGTAGAAGTTAGTAGCAGTGCGGGAACAGTTAAAATCAAAGTAATAGCAGTTAATGTAGTATTCGTAAATCTCCAAAACCAACCGACAATCGCAGTAATTGCCGTCAACGCTAAAACTATAGCTGCGTGGCCGCGGTGAGAGTACAATCCTATTGGTTGTTGTCCTTGAAAAATACTGCTGGCTAAAACATCACCCCTAATCAGTTTGCCCATTGTAGCCGTGTAGTCAATCCGCCAGTCCACGATTTGGGGGAAGATACTGATAGCGAGAATAATACCACCAATTAGCAATCCTTGGAATTGTGAATTGAGCAGTTGCGGGCGTGCGATTAAGAGTAAGCTGTTGCTGAGAGTAAAGGCAGCGATTAACAGCCAGTAGAGCCAACCGTCGCCCATTTGGTCTTGACCGAGAAAAGAGGTTAAAGGGAAGGGACTGTGCAGGGTAGAGATGGCTCCTATGGAGAGAAATATCGTCCAAAGTATCAGGCTATTTTTCCAGTTTTGGGGAATTGCGATCGATGTTTTTTGCGATAAGAAAAGCGCGATGTTGAGGGAAATTATGAGCCAAATAATCAATACTTTGGGCGATGTCCAGATGAGGCCCCGCGTAGTTCCCCAGGGGTTGATGAGGATGATGCTGAGGGCATACAGGATGGTGTAAAGGGTTTTCATTACTCTTTGGTTTTCCTGTTTTTGAGCTTGAGGAATATGCCTAATCCGGTGAATGCTAATAGCGTTCCTAATTCCGTGTTAGGTTCGGGAACGGCTTCGGCGGGGAGGGCATCGTCGTCACGTTTGTTAGTTTTGGAGGCTAGGGAGTTGTTATCCTTTGATGCTAATTCTGGGTCTTCGAGTAAGTCGCCGCTGATGCTTGCTAAATCAAGTTCATTTTCGTTACTGTCTGTTGATGATAATTCTGGATCAGCAAGTAAATCGCTACTGGCGCTTGCTAAATCAAGTTCATTTTCGTTACTTTCTGTTGATGATGATTCGGGGTCTTTCAGCAATTCGCTACTGGCGCTTGCTAAATCGAGTTCATTTGCGTTACTATCTGTTGATGATAATTCGGGGTCTTGCAGTAATTCGCTACTGGCGCTTGCTAAATCAACTTGGTTTTCGTTGTTGTTTGTTGATGATAGTTCGGGGTCTTCGAGTAAGTTGCCACTGATATTTGCTAAATCTGTGGCATCGTTATGAATTGATGAGTATCCAAGATTTTAGGATAAATCTGAGTCGGTATTTGCTGTGGTATTACCGAGTTTTGTATCGGGAAGTGGTAACTCAGACTCTACATAGTCGGTAGCAAAAACTCTGTTGGCGTTAGTGCGGTTTAGAGAACTGGGTTTGGGGGAGGGTGACGGCGCTGGGCTGGGTTTTGACGTTGAGACAACAACGATTGTTGATGTTGATGATGTTGATGATGATGTTGATGATGATGTTGATGATGATGTTGATGATGATGTTGATGATGTTGATGATGATGTTGACCAAGGCGCAGGCGTCGACCAAGGTGATGAAGCCCAAGGCGCAGGCGTCGGCCAAGGTGTTGGAGTCCAAGGTGAGGTTGTTGGCAAAGGTGTCGGAGTCCAAGGTGAGGGTGACGGTGCAGGTAACACTACGAGTGATGGTCCTGGTGTCGGCGATGGGGTTGGTCGAGGAGTTGGCGATGGTCTCGGTGACAGGGTTGGTCGAGGAGTTGGCGATGGTCTCGGTGACGGAGTTGGTCGAGGAGTTGGCGACGGAGTTGGTCGAGGTGTTGCTGACGGGGTTGGCGATGGTGTTGGCGATACTGCCACGCAACCGATGCCACCGCCACCGCTGCTACTGCTGGCGATAATCGTGCTGCCACTTTTAGGAGAGAAACCTGGTGGACACAGTGCACGTTGAGGTGGATTTAGATTGGGAATTGGTGGAAATGATGGAATTGGAATTATAAATGGAACTGGAGTCGGAGTTGGCTTTGGAACAGGAACGGGGACGGGAACTGGTTGTTTTTTTTTCTCCGCTACTCTGTTGTGCCAGCCCCATTGGATTCCGTTGTAAATAGTAATTGTCCTTTGTGCGCCGCCTATGGGTGTAGTTTCGTAAGCTAGGTAGAGTTGAGCTACCCAGTCATGACTCGAATCAACGTCACCTCTGGAGGGTACATCATAAAAAGGATGAATCCTAGAGTTATATACTTGTCCTATCTCTCCATCGTAGTAAGGGTATGGTGCGCCCTCATCAATGTCGATAACATTTTCCTTATCGCCGTGAATATCGCTCTTTATGGAATGGTTACTTGCTACCCTTTGAATCCATCTAATTCGACCTGTACTCGGTCGCGGATCTTCGCCAAACGGAATGTAATTTAATTCAATAGCAGAGCCTACTACATTTAATTTGGGAACAACAATATCAGGTATCCCTTGACCGCATGGAATTGTAGAAGGCACAGGAGCACAAGGATAATAAGCTTTGATATCAAAAGCACCTTTTAAGTCTTTCTTGGCAGTTTTAAATGTCCACTTTGGAGAAAAGAAAGACTGCCTTAATAAACGCTGAATTTGAGAGTTTGGTCCTGGAGGAGGTAATGGTCTAATAGGTTGATCTACCCAGACATGGCCGTCATTACCCACAGGGGTTTTGTAATAAGCGCCAGTACGATATAGCTCGGGGAATAAGGGGTTATATGTCAGAGTAAATGCGCTTCCTTGGTCAGGCGTATTTATAATGACAAATGGTGTTGTCAAGAAAGCGAATAGATATGTTACTGAACGTTGTACTCGCATTTTTTTTACCGTGAACAACATAGCTTAACTTGATTTGTGAGTCTCTTTAGGATGATTGCAGGCAAAACTCGATCTGAGGAGTTGATACTTGACCAACCCATAAGTCTTGCCAGACACTGAATTTTCCACTCCTCCACCTTATTTGTTTCTTTTTATTTTCATTTGTATAAGTAAACTGAACTAAATATATACCACTTTGAAAGTCGTAAAATCTCCAAATCCCTCCATCTGTAGCCTTACCTATAAGTATCAGTGAGTTCCTATACCATTTAAACTCAGCCTTCATAAAGAATGTCAAACTTTCTTGAGGTCTAGCCAACTGAAAATAATATCTTTTAGATGGAAGATACACATTACTGACATAACTTCTCTGCATTGCTTGCCCGTCTGGGTAAAAAAGTTCTGGGAGTACGTAAGGGAGCATAAAACGATAAGAATGTGATGAAATATTGGTGACACGAATCCCAAATTGCACGGGGCTGATACCGCCATTATTTGGGATTGTTACTACTACTTCCGGCATCAAAGTTTCAAATAGAATGCCATTTGCTTCAACTACATTATTGATTTTATTAGATATCATAATACGCACCTTCTTTGTTACTAATAAATTTTTAATTGCAGCTTTTTTTGAAACAAGATGTATACTGTAACTGAACAGATATTAATTCAGTATTTGTGACTATATCGCCTTGAATCATTCCTCGTTCATCTCAAAGCTCGATTAAGCGGAATTCAACAAAGGGAGTATCCACCCACCCAGTCCAAACTTTTTCTATTGGCCGACTTTCAATCGACTCCCCAGCAAGATTTGTCTTCGGTATGGTATCACTCGTATTGTAATACTGGAAGCGGAAGTGATATATACCTTGCTTGAGTTGCTCAAAAGAGCATCCGCCACCATATCCGCTAGAGACATTAAGCGAAAATTGGCTATGATTAGTCCAGAAGAGGCCGATATCTGGAAAGAATGCCAGACTTTTTCCGGGTGTGACTAACAAAAAGTCAGATTCTTCTGGCCCTCTCATCCAGTCGTTACCACAGGCTGCCCGCTTCACCTCACCATCTGGCGTTACCAGGTCTGAGTAATAACTACCATAAAAGCTAAAGTGAAATGGGGTTAGAGTATTATTTGTGATCCGCATACCAATCTGTACAGATTGGTATGAACTGTTACTCTTATTTGGCAGGGTTAACAATGGCTCTGGTATGAAAGTTTCAAAACGAATACCATCTATTTCCACTGCACTGTTATTCAATCCCACAGGTTGAAGTAGCCGAAAATTAGCTAAGGGAGTTGCCAACTGACTTGTTCCAGTTACTTCTATTCCAATTTCTTGTCTAGTCTCAATAAAAGTGACTGGATCTGGGTATAATATCGTCCCAGTAGGGGTTTCAGAAGTGAATCGAATCTGATAGTCTCCCGGCCCCACAGTATCAAAAGACCAAGATTTATCGAGGTCTATAGGGCTTTCATCGTAGGTTGGGGAATGTAATATCAGTTGAAGCAAATTATTTTTCCAAAACAGTCTTCCCTCCATAGATTGAGATGTCTGCTGCCCGACCCCAACTAACGAGCCATCATATTCTCCGCTCGCAGCCTGCCTATTTATCGGTTCTCTTCGGTGCAGTGCTTGACCAGAGGGCCCAAATATTTCTGGAATTAAAGCATCATCTATGAGTGGAATAGGAGCTTGTGTATTATTGCTAACGCTGACAGTAAAGCTCAATGGAGCAGTGGCACTGGGCTTGTTTTCAGGGATGGATAATGCCACAATTTCTGGCCCTATGATTTCCAGTTGGAGACCATCTTGTTTAACAAGATTGCTGCGCTTAGATTTTCTAGATGCCATATTTGTTACCTTTTCAAGTTTTGAATTTTGATTGCCAACAGCTTGTATACTCCCATAGGTTACTACCAGGAGCGCAGCCATCACTAAAGCCAATAAAAACCGCAGAAAATACCTCATCGCTCGCTCCCTGAATCACCGGACAATCAGCGGAAAAACCAGAACCAAACCGCCGCACCAATTACCATCAGCCAAAACAATTTACCGCCACTTCCACTCGACTCTCCAGGCGACTTAATCAAAGTGTACTTGTAATATCCCTGCACTGGCTGAGTATAGTGCTGAACTGGTCTAGACATCGGCCAATCAAACACTGATTTTGACCGATCATCTCCCGGCATCCGAACTCCACTGGGGGGAAAACCGTAGGATATTTGTAGACGCCAATGCTGCGGTAGGCGTTGCTGATCGGCAATTTGCTTCGCCGTCAGCGGTACAAACTCCAACTTATAGTCGCCAGTCTGATTAGGTCTAATTGTTTGATAGAAACTGCTACAAAATTGATGGTATTCGAGCTTTGAAGGGTGTCTGCAATTATATTTGTTGCAGTAATGCTTGTCACCGTAGTGTTCTTGCCAGTAGTTCATAACTCTTCCTTTTTATGTCCCTGATTAATGAACGAAGAGATTCATAGCGATGGGATAACCTTAAGCGGTAATTAAATAGATTGGCAATAGTTATAAAAAAAAACTATCCTATAAATATAATTGATAAATAAAACTCATATATATTAGTAACTTCTGCTTAATTTAAATTAATAAAACATGGCAAATGACACAATGTGGGTATTTATATGTAGGTACGATGAAGTTAAGTTTACAGAATTTTTACACGAGTGTCAGTTAAGTTGACGGGCTTTTCAGAACAGATTGTTGCCGAGGGTTATACATGGTATGCGATTGACTGTAAAATAGGTGATTCGACAGCAGCAAAAAATACAATTTCCTCTCGAACTTGCCTCAAGTGAGTCTAAGTGTTGTATGCAAGTAGTTTTACTTAAGTGTGTGATGCCAGTCGAAAGGGCGATCGCACTTTTTGCATAATTTAGTCGAAAGGGCGATCGAAAACAAATAGACAACAACCTCAATAAATACTCTACTACTCTTTGGTTTTCCTGTTTTTGAGCTTGAGGAATAGGCCTAATCCGGTGAGTGCTAAGAGAGTGCCTAATCCGTTGGTGGGTTCGGGAACGGCTTCGGCTGGGAGAGCATCGTCGTCGGTGTTTTTCGATGAAACATTTTGATTTTTTGCAGTGAGAGTATCATCAACATACGAGAGTTCTGGGTCTTCCAATAAGTCGCTGCTGATTTCTGCTAAATCTACTGCATCGGAATTGTTATCCTCTGAAGATAGTTCTGTGTCTTCAAGTAAGTCGGCGCTAATGCCTCCGATATCTGCGTTATTTTTGTTGTTGTCTGTTGATGATAATTCTGGGTTTTCAAGTAAGCTGCTGCTGATGCTAGTTAAATTGAGTTGGTTTTGTTTGCTGTCTGTTGATGATAGTTCTGAGTCTTCAAGTAAGTCGCTGCTGATGCTAGCTAAATTGACTTGATTTTCGTTGCTTTCTGTTGATGATACTTCTGGGTTTTCTAGTAAATCACGACTAACGCCAGCTACCTTCGCATTGTTCAAACTGCTGTCTGTTGATGATAGTTCTGGGTCTTCAAGTAACTCACTGCTGATATTTGCTAGGTCTGTGGCATCGCTATCAATACCAAAAGTTGCGTTGGCGCGGACAGCGCGAATTGGCGAGCTGGGCCGCTGAAAGGATGAGGGTGATGTAGTAGTAGTTGTTGTTGAGACAACGACAGTTGATGATGTTGACCCTAGTGGAGATGTTACCCAAGGTGTAGGTGTAGGCCAGGGTGAGGGAGTCCAAGGTGAGGGAGTTGGCAAAGGTGACGAGGTTAGCCGAGGTGATGGTGTTGCTGTTGTTGCCCATGTTGCAGGCGTAGGCCAAGGTGATGGAGTCCAAGCTGAGGGCGTAGGAGTTGGTGATGAAGTCCAAGCTGAGGGTACTGGTGCAGGCCCGGGTGACGGTGCAGGCCTAAGTGATGGTGCAGGTGATACTAATATTATGGGCGATCGTGTTGGTGACGGGCTTGGTCCAGGTGCTGGACGAGGGCTTGGCAAAGGTGACGGGGTTGGTCGAGGTGTTGCTGACGGGGTTGGTCGAGGTGTTGCTGACGGGGTTGGCGATGGTGTTGGCGATACTGCCACGCAACCGATGCCACCGCCACCGCTGCTACTGCTGGCGATAATCGTGCTACCGCTTTTAGTCAACATATTTGGCGGACAAAGTGGAAGTTCAATTTCGGGTGTTTTAGTTGGCTTTGGAGCTGGAACGGGAACGGGAACTGGTTCTTTGCGACGAGTTACTGTGTTTTTCCAACCCCATTTGATTCCGTTGTAAATTGTGATTGTTCTTTTCTTACTTCTTGGTGGTGTAGTCTCTTGAACTAGGTAGAGTTGCGCTTTGAAATAATTGTTTCTGCTAGCCGACGCCTTTTTTAAACCGCCAGCATATGGTTGATCCATAAAGAAGTCTTCACCTGCAACAGGAGAGTTTGGACGGTCGTAGTAGGGATTTTGTTTTCTATTAAAATTATCGATAAAAGGAACACCATGTATCAGAGATGCACCTGCTACATTGCTACCGTAGTTAGCTTGCACCATCTGAATCCAATGAAGTTTACCTTCACCTGGTTGAGGATCGCCCTTTCCTGGATGATACTTTAAGTGAAAAAGAGAGCCCACTCCTCGATAAGTTGGATTTATGTCACTGATAGGCGTACTAGCCCCACCACACCCATCCAGAGGAGAGCAAGCTTGATAAGTTATCACCTCAAAACTACCCTTTAAGTCCTCTGCGGCTGCATTAAGAGACCAACCAGACCGACCTTGTTCAGACTTAAAAGACGACCATAATGAAAGAGCATTTTTAAAAGTAGACGTTCCACCATGGGGCAGAGGCTCCGACCATAATCCCATATCTATCTCCGTTTTGCTTTCTCGATTCTTATCTATTTGGTAAATAGATTCAGGCCTATAAAACCTGGTAGCATTGGAATTTGGGGGAATAATATTAAAAGCAATACTTGCTCTGCTCGTCAATCCAACTATTAAGAATGATGTTAACAAAACTTGGGGATATTGTCTAAATAACATGGGTTGTGACTCCTAGACGTATGAGGTTTAAAAGAAATATCAGCTTGTGAGGATAATTAGATGAAATAGGCTCTTTTACTTCAAGCTCAATTCAAGAATGTACTAAGCGAAAGTCTACAAATGGAGTTGATATTTGACCGCTCCAGACATCTAAAGTCGTGTATGTTTCTACAGAGTCGTATATTTTAACTATTGCTTGCTGGCTGCTATATCTAAGCCGAACTTGGTATGTTTCTAGAGTTAGAGGTTCAAAAATCAATATGTCACCATTTCCTGTAGTAATCCTAACTCCAAATTGATCTTCCCAAAGCCCAAAAATTTCTGTTTCTGGAAAGAAGGTAATATCCTCTCCGGGCATAACGGAAAGAATATCAGAATTAGAGAGGCAGCTAGCGCGAATCCACCCATCTGCGAATGGAATTAGTCCATCTACTCCCATAATTTCTAGAAATAAGGTGAAATAAAAGCTAAATCTAAGGGGAGTAGATGTATTATTGGTAATCCGAATACCAATCTGCACGGGGATTATAAAGGAGGAGTAGTAAATTGATATAGGTGATAAAAATTTCATTAGGTACAGAAGTTTATGTATTAAATTATTTTTGGGTATGCTTAAAACTCGCTCTGGTACTAAAATTTCAAAGCGAACACCATCCATTTCCACAGCATTGCTGTCTGCTTCTACTGGTTGAACCAAGCGAAGATTTACAAAAGGAGTAATCAATAGTTCTGACTTGCTCTCTTCTACATTTGTTATTTCGAGATTATCTATCTCAGGTATTACTCTGTTTGCACATTTGTGTTGATAGATAAACCTAATTTGGTAATTTCCGGGCAATAGTGCCTCAAACAACCAGAAATTGTGAAGTTTTATCGACCCGAAAAATTCGTTGAACTCAGTAGAAATTTTCAGTACAAGTAAGTTATCTTCCCAGGCAAGACTTGCGTCGATCGTGATAGTTTTGGATTCTCTAGGCTCAACTAACATATAATTAATTTCTCTGGTTTCGTAGCACTCCTGCGATAAGTTTAAGTTCGATATGAATTCAGTCAATCTGCCCGCCCATCCTGTTCTATATCTGTTCGGTTGAACTTCACCTTCTGGCTTCTCGTTAACTAATTGTGGCTGTAAGGCTTGACCCTCCGATGTTACAAGTTCTGGAATCAAGGTTTCAGAGAGGTTGAAGTGGAAAGACGTTGAAGTGTTATTGGTAATGTCAATATAGAATTTTATAGGAGGCGTGATGCCCGCTCTATTTTCAGGGATGGTTAGCGCCGTAGGGTCAGGCAGCATAATTTCCATATTAATGCCACTTACTTCAATTGCGTTGTTGTCACTGAGTTGTTCTGATGTCATGTTGGTTAACCTTTTAAGTTTTACATAGGAAGGATATCAATACTGATTCGGAAATCATCAACGGAAAAACCAGAACCACACCGCCGCACCAAATACCATCAGCCAAAATAACTTCCCCCAACTCCCACTCGACTCTCCAGGCTGTTTGACCAAAATATACCTGTAATATCCTAAAACTTGCCCGGATTCGTTTTGAAGTGGTTGAGAATTCGACCAATAATCCGATTGACTCTTGTAGTAAGGATACAAGGAAGGATCGCGATAGTTTTCCGCTGTATCTCGCAGCCTACCGGGTAGATAGCCGTAGCATAATTGGGGTCGAAAATGCTCTGGTAGGCGCTTTTGAGAAGCGATTTCCTTCTTTGTCACCGCGACAAACTCCGATCTTATCTCCAAAATTGGATGCGGGCCAATGGTTCTCGAACAAGTAATACAAAACTGATTGCAATGCAGATTTTTCGGTTGACTGCAATGAAAATTATTGCAGTAATGTTTTTCGCCGTAGTTCATAACGATGCCTTTGAATTCCCTGATTAATGAGTTGACAGACAGACAACCACAGTCCTGGACGCATTGTAACGGTGTAACAAGGTTTTGAGACTTGTGTTGAGCGTCAAGGTTGGAAAGGCTTCTATTGTTTGATGGCAATTGATCTAAAACTCGTTACGTGCGAGCTTTTTTAGTGAAGGAGAGTGAGATTTCTCGCAGTAATTCTTTTCGCTGCGGTGTTTTTGACCGTAGTTCATAACTATTCATTAGATTTCCCTGATTAATGAATTGATAGCTAACACTTGAACTGATGCACGAAAATTACCATAAATATTTGGATATGGATACAGGGTTTATACGGAGCTTTTGGGAATTCACTTTGTATCCGAAACTTAGGCTTAATTAGATATTTCTCTGTTACAAAGAAGTTGACTTTACACAATCTTCACAAAAGCAAGAAATTGTGTCTATTTAACACTGATAGTCCTGGACGCATTGTAACGGTTTAACAAGGCTTTGAGATTGCTTCACGACCTTCGCTCTTACAGACAATCGGTAAGTAAGTAAGTAAGTAAGTAAGTAAGTAAGTAAGTAAGCCCTGACTTGCGATGCCAATACCTAGAATTATGCCACAACTTCCTCGCCCCCACCCAGTAAGCCCTGCGCCACCTCCAGCATACTCTCCGCAACATCTTTCAAATCTTCGCGACTTGCTAGATAAGTTTTCAAAGCATCTAATTGTTCCGATGCTGAGGGTGAAGGCAGCAATTATCGAGCATCGGCTGTTTCCCCAGGGGTTAATGAGGATGATGCTGAGGGCATATAGCAGGGTGTAGAGGGTTTTCATTACTCTTGGTTTTTTCGGTTTATGAGTCTTTTAATTACAGGAAATACAGCTAGAGCTAATAAAGTTCCTAATGCTGTAGTTGGTTCGGGAACGGCTTCTGCCGAGAGTGCGTCATCGTCGGTATTTTTAGCTGAGACTTTGGGAATTTATGCGGTAAGAGTATCATCAACATACGATAGTTCTGGGTATTCCAGTAAGTCGGCACTTATGCCTGCTAAATCTACTTGGTTAGAATTGTTATCCTCTGAAGATAGTTCTGGGTCTTCCAGTAAATCGGCACTTATGCCTTCTATATCTGCGTTATTTTCATTGTTGTCTGTTGATGATAATTCTGAGTCTTCAAGTAAGTCGCTGCTGATGCCGGAATCATATTTGTTGCAGTCATGCTTTTCACCGTTGCACAATTTACTCGAAAAACCACTGTCCTCAGCCGTCCCATCGCAGCAAGTGTCTCAGATCACAAACCAGATCGATCGCCCTCACTGTCAAAAATCTGAAAAGTATGTCAAATTAAATAAATAATTTTAAAATACTTTTTGCCAGATCCTTAAAAAATCATGACGACAAAACTAAGAGCTACCAACACAGAAAAAATGGAGAGAGACTTGCAGCAGTTGAGGGCAGACCAAGAACTAATTCTCGACCAAGTAGACAATGCGATCGCTCTGTTCGACTCCTCTGACAGCTTAGTTTTGTTTAACCAAAAATTGGCCAAGACCTGGGGAATCGCCCCAGAATGGCTGGCAACTAAGCCCAATTCATACCTGCTGTTTGCCGAAATAGTCGATCGGGGTTACTGGTCACTTCAGCAGTGGGAACAGTTTCAGCAAGCACTAGAAAAAACGGTAGATGAAAATTTATCATTTTATTTCGAGCAATCCAATGGGGTTTGTTTAGAAGTATGTGCCACTATCACCCACAGCGGCGGACGGCTATTTACATTTAGAGACGTTACCATATACCACAACTCTCAAGCTAGCTTAAACGCCGAAGTCAGGCGACTGAGATTTCTCCTAGGTTTAACTGAACGCCTGCAAAACTCGAAAAGTTTGCAAGAAATCGGTCAATTTGCCCTCAGCTATCTAGTAGAAGCCATGAATGCAGCTTTCGGAGATGTGAAGGTGATTAGCGGCAAGGGAAATGAACGACAAGCCGCAGCGATTTCTAACCAAGTTTCCACTCAATTTCTGGCTAGTTACGGGGAACCAGTAGCCGCAGGTATGCAAGAACTCCTCGACAAAGGTATTCCCTACGGCACCGGTTTGCTGTGGGAAGTAGTAGCAACTGGTAAACCTTTGTTTGTGGAGGATTATGCCAAACATCCCAATGCAGTGCCGCAATTTCGGCATCCAGGCATCGGTCAATTGGGCATTTTCCCGATCGCAGCCACCGATGGTACAATTATCGGCGTACTAACCCTGGAGTCCCGTAACGTCAAAAAACTACAAACCCCACTCCACCAAGACGTACTCGAAGCTGCTTGTCGGACTCTGGGAGCCGCCATCGAACGAGCCCAGGCACAAGAAGACTTGCGCCAAGTTAATCAACAATTAGAGTATTCTTCTCAGTTGAAATCCGAGTTTCTGGCATCGATGTCCCACGAATTGCGGACACCTCTCAACAGCATTCTCGGCTTTTCTGACTTGCTACTGCGGCAAACAGCCGGACAGTTGAGCAACCGACAAATCCAGTACGTAGAATTGATTGAAAAAAGCGGGCAGCATTTGTTGCAGCTAATCAATGATATTCTCGACCTTTCTAAAATTGAAGCTGGCAAAACAGAGCTGAATTTACAGCCGGTTCGCGTTCACGAACTGGCGACGGACTGTCTGAAAATGATTCAGCCGCGGGCTGACAAAAAGCGCATTGCTTTGTCTTTAGAACTCGACTACCGCATTACTAAGGTTTTGCTCGACGAACGGCGAGTGCGACAAATTGTGATTAATTTACTTTCCAATGCCATCAAATTTACCCCAGAGCAGGGACAAGTCAAACTCAGCGGGCGTTTGGCCTACGGTAATGAAATTAAGGGCGATTATCGCCCTGACTGTTCTCCTGTAAATGCCAGCACACCTTATTTTTGTTTTGAGGTCAAAGACTCCGGTATCGGCATTCCTGAAGACCGCTGGCACTTGCTGTTTCGACCTTTTCAACAGGTGGATTCTTCTCTGACTAAGCGCCATGAAGGTACTGGTTTGGGTTTGGCTTTGACTAAACGACTGGCAGAATTGCACGGGGGGACTGTTTCTTTTCAGTCTAGTTGCGATCGGGGAAGTCAGTTCCGCGTTTGGCTACCTTTGACGGAGATGCGTCAAGAGTTGGCAATATCTGTGGCTTCTTCCCTAGACTCCGGTTTTAGCTCTGCCTCTGCGATGCCTTTACCCATCGGTAGCAAGCGGATTTTGGTTGTCGAAGACCAGCCTTTGAACCAAATGTTGATTTCTGAGGTTCTGGAATTGGAGGGCTATGCGGTAGAGATGATTGCGGATGGGAAGGTGATGCTCGATCGCATTGCCGCTACCAGTGCAGCGCCGGAGTTGCTGCCGGATTTGATTTTGATGGATATTCAGTTACCCGATGTTGATGGCTTTGAGTTGATGCGACGAGTTAAGGCAGATCCTGTGTGGAAGTCTGTGCCGATGATTGCGGTAACGGCAATGGCGATGCCGGGCGATCGCGATCGCTGTTTGGAAGCTGGAGCTTCTGATTATTTGAGCAAGCCCCTGGATCTGAATTTGGCGATCGTTACAGTCCGTTCTTTTCTTAGTTAAAAAATAATACAATTTATTGCGGGAAAGGCTAGACTCAATAGTAGAGAAATATTGACAGGACTTAGGCAAGTCACATCGATCGTATGGAATTGTAGGGTGTGTCAAGGGAGTTTTTTGAACAATTAATTTTTAGCGGTTCTGAAACTGACGTACCTTACCAATACTGACAATTGCGTAAGTCCTGATGGACGTTCAAGTTGAATGCTAGGTTCCCTAGCTCAGCTATTTTTATAGATTTCAGGGGCATCTGTCTTGCCGATCGGTGACACACTCTACCAATCATATTCAATGTCAAATAAGTCGCCCTATATTCTGTTGGTTGATGATGAGCCAGCTAATCTGATTTTACTCGAAGAATTGTTGCAGTTCAAAGGATACACTACTTTTTCCGCAGTATCTGGCAACGAAGCACTCTCCCAGGCCAGAGTCCATCCACCAGACTTGATTTTACTGGATATTATGATGCCGGATCTCAACGGCTTTGATGTGTGCGATCGCCTGCGGAAAGATCCGACTTTGCAAACAGTACCTATAATTTTTTTAACAGCCCTTGATGACGATACCTCTAGGCTCAAAGGGTTAGAAATGATGGCAGATGATTATTTAACCAAACCTTTTAACAGTCGCTTGTTGTTGGCCAAGGTTGAGAGTGTTTTGCAGTTGAGCCAAATGCGATCGCAAGTTGTCTCTTCTGAATTCAACCAGCAGGTAAAAGAGCAAAGCAAACGCCAAATAGCCGCTGCTTGGGAGGCTAATGAGTATCTTGCTGAAAAATTTCACCTATTTGTGCCAGAGCAGTTGCTCGAACGAATTGCCCCTCAAGGAGTAGAATCTATTCAGTTAGGCAATGTCACAGAAGAAGAGTTGACTATTTTATTTTGCGACATTCGCGGGTTTACGGCGATCGCCGAAGCTCAAGAAGCACGCGAAACTTTTGAATGGCTGAATGCTTTATTTACTAAAATGAGTGATTGCATTAGTTCCCACGGAGGTTTTATTGACAAATACCTAGGCGATGCAATTATGGCGGTCTTCGATCGACCAAATTCTCACGCTAGAGATGCGATCGAAGCCTCCGTAGCCATCCAAAAAAGTTTGCAAGAATTTAATGCCGATCGCCACCAATACAATTTATCATCTCCAGTCAATATCGGTACAGGAATTCATACAGGTATTGGCATGATTGGCACTTTAGGTTCGGATCGCCGCATGGATTCAACCGTAATTGGCGATGTTGTTAATACAGCTTCTCGGTTAGAAAACTTAACTAAAATATACGGCTGCACAATTATTGTTAGCGAAAAAGCCCTCCTCCATGCCAGAGAATTTGTCAACACCACTAATTGTCACTCCGATTCCGAGGAACAACTCCTATTAAAGTGCGAATTGCAAGGAAAAGCTCAGGAGACTCTTGTTTCTAGTTCTCAGACAACAGTCATGGACAGCCAGTTTCAGGGTAAAAATTATTACTATCGCTGGATAGATAGAGTAACGCCACGGGGAAAACAGCAAGCTATTGAAATCTATGAAGTTTGGAGTTCCTCCAGTCCTGACTCTGAGCTAAAACAGCTTACCCAGGCACTATTTAACAAAGGAATTCAAGGGTGGAAATCGGGAAAATATGTCGCTGCTTTGGGATATTTCCAGCAACTAGCAGCCCAAAACCCCGTTGATACAGTCGTGAATCTTTACATAGAAAGATGTCAACAAAAACTGGGTTTATTACCAGCATCTCAAAACCCTAATTCTTAAAGAAGTAGAAGTTCTGCAACTGCTAAGTAAGTCCACCTAATTAAATGCAACATCCAAATCGATCAAAAGCTTAATGGCTTGCTATTCTTCACATCGATATTCTTCCCTCTTCCTTCTTGCTTCTACTTATTTTTTCCCCGTTACATTCTGGCTGAGTCAGTTGGGCCAGCAAAGCGCCGCCCTTCTGCCTTCAGCCTGCTGCTAAATCAAACCGCAGCCAAAACTTGCTCTCTCATTTTGCCAATCACCTCATTCACACCACCGGAATTCAAACGGTAACTCAAAGGATGACCAATCAAATAAGCCGTACTGTGAAACAAAACATCAATCTCAACCAAACCATTTTCCTGTAAAGTTTTGCCCGTCGCCACCAAATCCACAATTGCCTCCGACATTCCCGTAATCGGTCCCAATTCCACAGAACCATAAAGCGGCACAATTTCCACAGGCAAATTCAAATTATGAAAATATTCCCTAGCACAGTTGACGAACTTAGAAGCAACTCTACCATGAGGAGGCAAGTCCACACTTCTGCGGTAAGAACTAGATTTTTTCACTGCCACAGATAGCCGACATTCACCAAATTTTAAATCAATTAAGCTGGCAACTTTTGGCTGTTTTTCCCGCAAAACATCATAGCCAGAAATCCCCAAATCTGCTTGACCATATTCCACATAAACCGGCACATCATGGGTTCTGACTAGCAAAGCTTTTGCAGTTCCAGTAGGGTCATAAATTTGAAGCTGGCGGTTAGATGAATCCAAAAAAGCACTGAAGTCTAATCCAACAGCTTTAAACAGTCGAATGCTATCTGCTAACAGTCCACCTTTGGGAAGTGCTACGGTAATCATAAAAATACTCGGTAAGTGGGAAACAAGCGTGGCTTGAGCCTAGAGAGGGAAAGGACTTTTTCCTAGACTACAATAGCACAAATTGTTCCCATCTCAAATTTAAAATCAGAATGCGGATTCTTTTAGTTGATGATGAAGTTGAGTTAACTGACCCCTTGAGTCGAGTTTTAACCCGCGAGGGTTACAGGGTTGATGTGGCTTTTGATGGCGCAACGGGCAACAATTTAGCAATTCAGGGCAATTATGATTTGCTAATTTTGGATTGGATGTTGCCTCAGAAAACAGGATTGGCAATTTGTCAACAATTGCGATCGCAAGGACGGAATACACCAGTCCTATTTCTCACCGCCAAAGATACCCTAGATGACCGCGTACAAGGATTGGATGCCGGTGCAGACGACTATCTGGTAAAACCTTTTGAATTGCGAGAACTCCTCGCCAGAGTCCGGGCCTTATTGCGACGACCTCCGACTTTTGATGCTGATGTGGGTGTGGGAAGGCTACAAGTTGGTGATTTGCAACTAGACTACGACAATCAATTGGCTTATCGGGGCGATCGCACCATTGACTTATCCGACAAAGAATGTCAGTTGTTAGAATATTTAATGCGCCATCCCGGTCAATTGCTGACCCATGAACAAATCCACCAATATTTGTGGCATGAAGCAGAAAAACCCAGCAGCAATGTATTAGCTGCTCAAATTCGCCTGCTACGCCGCAAAATAGAAGCCCCTCGCGAATCTGTGCTGATTCATACAGTCTATGGCAGAGGTTATCGGTTTGGGGAAGGAAGTTAAAGATAGGGTTAATAGGAATTAAGCACGGGCTGAATAGATGTAGGGTATTTCTTAGGGGCAATTCCTCCATCCTTGCCCCTCTTACTCATTCACAAATTAAAGTAATTACTGTCACTTCCGGCGGACAAAATAGCCTGCCGGGGGCATAGGTTCCCAAACCGCGATTCACGTATAGTAAATTATTCCCTACCCGATGTAAACCACTGGCCCATTCCCAGTGAGTAACTACTCGATCGTCAATGGATAAAAAAGGCATCCAATTGCGTACCCATTGAGGAATAGCAGAGTTAATTTTTTTTAGCCAAGCATACACAGGCCCAATACCGGGAATCACTATTTGACCACCGTGGGTGTGTCCCGAAAACTGCAAATCAATCCGGTATCCTTGCAGCTTTTCAGCAGTATCAGGATTGTGAGACAAGACAATCCGAGGGATGGATAGATCGACTGATGTCATTACAGGTTCAGGTTGAAAATCCCCTGACCAAAAATCCGCCAGCCCAATTAAAGCTAAATTTCCCCCCAAAGGATAGGTAGCTTCATTGTACAAAACCCGAATTCCAGCGTTATTTAAAGCATTAGTAACCTCTCTTTTACCCCCCGGCCAATAGTGGTCGTGATTGCCTAAAACAGCATAAATTCCCACCCGACTTTGCAAGTTTTTTAATCGTTGCACTAAGTCGTGAATCGGGGCGGTTTCCAGAGTGATAAAATCTCCGGTTAAGAAAATTAAGTCTGCTTCCGCTTCATTTGCCGCAGCGATCGCCTCGAATAGCAAACCTTCCGAAAGCCGCACTCCGTCATAGTGAAAATCAGTCAGTTGTACCAGTTTAGTACCCGATAGATTTGCTGGCAGATTGGCGATCGGTATGGTTAAATGTTCTACCCGCAGTTTCCCAGTTAATAACCTGTGCATAAATCTAAGGTTTATTGACAGAGTGCAATTTCTAGCTTAACAAATAAACCGCCAAAATCGCCAAACTATATTTTACAGCGGTTCCCGCTGTATAATGGTACAATAAATAATAACAAAATATCATCTTGTATTAAAAATTAATGAAAGCATATTCTCTCGATCTCCGCCAAAAAATAGTAATAGCACATTTGGTTCAA
>JAHREW010000069.1 GCA_020883125.1 Microcoleus sp. CAWBG506 | reverse complement strand
TAACTCCAGCTCCGACCACCTCCGGCTGACTCCTTTTTCCCACAAGGAGTCTTTTTTTGGCTCTGGTCTGGGATTTTTGACCCAGCAGCTACCACCCATAGCTAGAATATCTTTACGTTTAGATGATCTATATAGTGTATGTTCGCCCGCTCATGAAAAAACCTACAGCTCGCCCTACTGCCTTATTCGTTACCTGCGCTTCACTGCTGCTGGCTTGCAGTCAGACGGACAAGACGAACACTCCCCAAACCTCTACCACAGCATCTCCGGCGACTTCGCCATCTGCCGCCAGTGCTTCACCAGGGGGCTCGGCTGCGGGAACTTCCAACACGATATATATAGGGATTGGGGTGGCCCAAACTAGCAATGTGGCTTTACTCGGCCAGGAGCAAGTGGCTGGGGCGAAAATTGCCGAGAAGTATTTTAACGACAAGGGCGGTGTGGATGGGACACCGATTAAGCTGGTGTTCCAAGATACTGGTGGAGATGAACAAGGGGCGATCAATGCCTTCAATACTCTGATCAATCAGGATCGGGTGGTGGGTATTGTGGGGCCAAGCCTGTCGCAGCAAGCTTTTAGTGCCGATCCGATCGCCGATCGCGCCAAAGTTCCCGTACTCGCACCATCCAACACCGCTAAAGGGATTCCCCAGATTGGCGATTATGTCGCCAGAGTCTCCGCGCCTGTAGCCGTGGTAGCACCTAATGCAGTTAAAGCCGCTCTCAAACAAAATCCCAATATTAAGAAAGTAGCTGTATTTTTTGCTCAGAATGATGCCTTTAGCAAGTCTGAGACGGAAACTTTCCAGACAACGGTTAAAGATATGGGGCTGGAATTGGCAACAGTCCAAAAATTCTTAACTACTGATACAGATTTCCAATCTCAAGCCACTAATGCGATCAATGTCAAGCCCGATCTGATAATTATTTCCGGGTTGGCCGCCGATGGAGGCAATTTAATTAAGCAATTGCGGGAGTTAGGTTACAAAGGGGTTATGATTGGGGGCAACGGTCTGAATACTTCTAATATATTTCCTGTTTGTAAAGCGCTCTGTGATGGGGTTTTGATTGCCCAAGCATACAGCCCGGAATATTCCAATCTGATTAATAAAGATTTTCGCGATGCTTATCGCGCTCAATTTAAAAAGGAACCGCCTCAGTTTAGCGCTCAAGCTTTTACTGGTGTTCAAGTTTTTGTCGAGTCATTAAAGGCGATCAATTCTCAGTCTAAGGTTAGCCAACAACCTTTGGCCCAATTGCGTACAAATTTGAATCAACAGTTGTTGCTTGGAAAATACGACACCCCTTTGGGAGAAATTTATTTTACACCGGAAGGTGAGATTAATCAGAAAGATTTTTATGTAGCACGGATTAAAATGGAGGCGGATGGAACTAATGGGAAATTTGAGTTTTTGAAGTAAAAAAACTGGAAATTAAGCCATCAAAAACATGAGTCAGACTGTTTTAGAAAAAATTCAGAAATTTAATCACGGGCGCAACCCGGAGCGACTTTTGTTGAAGTACCAGGCAATGAGAACTAATAGTTTTGTCTTTTTTCGCGGTACTTGCCATTTATTTTATGAAGATTTGGATAAAAGTTCTGTGCTGAATGATACACCACCTGTATGGGTATGTGGTGATTTGCACTTGGAAAATTTCGGCAGCTACAAGGGTGATAATAGATTGGTTTATTTTGATATAAATGATTTTGATGAATCGGCTTTGGCTCCGGCTAGTTGGGAAATAACTCGTTTTCTGACTAGCGTTTTAGTTGCTGGGAATACGCTGGGGGTGAATCAGTCGGAAGCATTGACTTTGTGTCGCTGCTTTCTCCAAGCTTACACTGATGCTTTGGCTTTGGGAACGGCTCATACTGTGGAGAGGGGGACTGCTGAGGGGATGGTTGCAGATTTATTGGATAGTTTGAAGTTACGCCGGCGGAAAGATTTTTTGGATCGGCGGACGGAGGTGAAAAAGGGTTTTCGTCGCTTGATTATTGATAATAAGCGGACGGCGGCTATATCCTCGCAGGAGCGATCGCTCGTGGAATCTTTGATGAAAAATTGGGCGGCTAAACAGCCAAATTCGGAGTTTTTTAAGTTGTTAGATGTGGGGGTAAGAATTGCTGGTACGGGAAGTTTAGGGGTAAAGCGCTATGTGGTTTTAGTTGAAGGAAAGGGTTCTCCTGATGGGAATTATTTGTTGGATGTTAAACAAGCACTTCCGTCTTCTTTGATGCCGTATTTGAAGTTGTCGCAGCCTGAATGGGCTAATGAGGCTGTAAGGGTTGTGGCTATCCAAAAACGGATGGAAGCTATGCCACAAGCTTGGGTTTCGGTGGTGGAAATGGAGGGAAAACCGTTTGTGTTGCGGGGGTTGCAGCCAGCTCAAGATAAGGTGAGTTTGGATCTGTGGAATGGGAAGTTGGGGCGGTTGAAAAAGGTGATAAAAACTATGGGGGAAATTACGGCTTGGAATCAGTTACGCAGTAGTGGTCGCCAAGGGTCTGCGATCGCAGATGAGTTAATTAATTGGGCGGAAAATGCCGATCGCTGGCATGACCCTCTGTTGGACTATGCTCAAGCATATTTTACTAAAGTACAAGCAGATTATCAAGATTTTTGTTCGGAAATTACTCAGAAAAAGTCGGCGGCTTAAAAGAGGTAATGTGGATCTCACTCAATTTATTCAACAATTTTTGAATGGTTTGTCGATCGGCAGCGTGTATGCTATTTTTGCCCTGGGATACACGCTGGTGTTTTCGATTCTGGGAATTATTAATTTTGCTCACGGTGCTGTATTTACCTTGGGTGCTTATTTCACCTATGCACTGATGGGAGGTGCTGTGGGTTTTAATGGGTTGTGGGCTAATGCTAGAATTCCTGTGCAATTGCCTTTTGCTGTGGCGTTAATTTTGGGCAGTGTCATGGCTGGTTTGGTGGGAGTAATTGTGGAACGAGTTGCTTTTTTGCCTTTGCGTCGCCGACACTCAGATTCTCTGCTGACGGTGGTTTCTAGTTTGGGTGTAGCAGTGGCGATCGCCAATATCATCCAATATCTTGTTGGTGCGGAAATTTACACTTTTCCTGCTAATACTTACGGCTATTTGCCTGCTGCAATTAACTTTGGAACAGTGGATAAACCTATTCCGATTCGGACTGTTCAAATAGTAATTTTTGCGGTATCAGTTGTGATTGTGGCTGTCTTAACTTACTTGATAAATTTCACTAAATTTGGGAAAGCGATGCAGGCGGTGGCCGAAGATGCTACTACTTCTAGTTTGTTGGGGATTGATACTGATCGATACATTGTATTGACGTTTTTCGTGAGTAGTTTTCTGGCTGGTTTGGCCGGGAGTTTGGTGGGTTCTAGTGTGAGTATTGCGGGGCCTTATTTTGGGCTTGCTTTTGGTTTGAAGGGTTTGGCGGTGATTGTCCTTGGGGGGTTGGGGAGTATTCCTGGGGCGGTTTTGGGTGGGTTTATGATTGGTTTGGTTGAGGCTTTTGTGCCGGGAGATTTTTCTGCTTATAAGGATGCTGTGGCTTTTGCGATATTGTTTGTGATGCTGTTGGTTAGGCCGCAGGGTTTGTTTGGACGGCGTTTGATTCAAAAGGTTTAAGTTTAGTTTGTTATATCAAAATATACGCTGGACAATAGGGAGTAAGATTAAATGAACCGCGAAGACGCAAAGGACGCGAAGGAAGAGAAAGAAGAAATTTATTTTATTTTTTTGATAAATACAAATTAAAGTTATGCCTACATTTTTTACTACTTATGGGTTTCTGATTGTCTCGATGTTGCTGGGTGCAATGTTGGGAATGTCGCTATATTTGCCTTTGATGACTGGACAATTGTCTCTGGCTAGCCCTGGTTTTTATGCGTTGGGTGGGTATATTGCGGCGATTTTGTCTACGACGGTGTTTCAAACGAGGGGCGGTTTATTTCCACTGCCATTGCTGTTGGTGGAGATGATAATTGCAGGGGTTGTTTCGGGGTTGTTGGGGATTTTGGTGGGGATTCCGGCGCTGCGGTTGAGTGGGATTTATTTGGCGATCGCAACTATTGCTTTTGTTGAGATTCTCCGCGTATTATCCCTGAATCTGGATATCACTGGCGGGGCTGTGGGGATTTTTGGAATTCCGCAGCCTTTTGGGATGCCGATCGAGTATTTGTGGATTGTACTGCCTTTGCTGCTAGTCAGTATGGCGATTCTCTACCGGCTGGAACGGATTCGGGTGGGGCGGGCTTTTGCGGCGATTCGGGCTGATGAGTTGGCAGCAGATGCGATCGGCATTAACCCGACTTTTTATAAGGTTCTGGCTTTTACGTTGGGTGCTATTTTAGCAGGGGTTGTCGGTGCGGTTAGCGCGCATTTCCTCAATACTTGGAACGCTCGTCAAGGTACTTTTGATGCTAGTATTATTTACTTGACTTCTGTGTTGATTGGTGGTAGCAGAACTTTTGTCGGGTCGGTTTTGGGCGGGATGGTTTTTACTGCTTTACCGGAGGTGTTGAGGGGGATGGCGACTATTCAGGGATTGCCGGTTTGGTTGGCGCAATTTCTGCGGGATGGACGGTTAATTATTTTTGGGTTGCTGATTGTTTTGGGAACGATATTTTTTCCGCAGGGTTTGGTGACGCCGGAGTTGTTGAAGAGGTGGAGGAAGGGCGATCGTACTTCTGTTTAAAATTTGATTTTGGGTTATGATGCCTATCAGTCACCTGTTTAACGTCTAGTCCAAAAGTGCGATCGCCCTGTCGGTGAAAAAAGACAAAGTGCGATCGCCAACTTTATGACTTAAAATAGAAGAGACATATAGCTCTGCGGTCAACATGGACAGAATCTCCGTCAACCCTCAAATCCACTTTGGTAAGCCTTGCATAGCAGGTACGCGCATTACTGTAAAAAGCGTTCTCGAATTACTAAATGAAGGGCTTTCTTTTGCAGAAATTATCCGAGACTACTATCCCGATCTGCAAGTGGAGGATATTCGGGCTTCCCTGCAATATGCGATCGCACTGGTAGCGGCTGAAGATGTTCATTTGGCATTAACAAACTGATGAAATTTTTGATCGACCAAGATGTGTATGCTGTACCACAAAATTTTTGATTGACAGCGGACACGATGTAATTATTGTTGCTCAAATAGGTCTAGCGCAAGCAAGTGATGAAGAAATACTTAGAGTAGCGCAGTCAGAAAATCGCATCCTTGTTACGCGAGACAGAGATTACGGAAATCTTGTTTTTGTTAGGGCGATCGGAACTGGTGTGATTTACCTTCGAGTCTTACCTAAAACTGTGAACTCTATTCACAACGAACTAGCAAGAGTTATACAAACTTATTCTGAAGAAGAACTAAAAGGGGCATTTGTGGTTGTGGAACCGGATGGACATCGGTTTAGAAAACCACTTACATAGGGATTTGAGTTGGTTCGGTATTGGACAGGAAAGAGCGATCGGGATTAAAATGAGGATATCGCCCTACTTTAAATCTTACCCCAAACTCGCTCAGCCTGCTCCTTTGGAAGGCATACCAACTGTAAACCGCCATACTGTTCGCGACATATTATGTTCGGGTTAAGAAAATATGGTCTTCCCAACCTGAATGGAATACTAGGCTGAACGGGTACAGGATTATATTTCTCACTGGGAGATGTGTAATCTGACGAAGGTTGATATTCTTTAGCCTTCAAAAGCTGATCTTTTGTGGCATACCCGCCGTTATCTATGTACTCAGAACTATTTCCAGCAACTAATACTTCACTTTGGCTTGCGTAAGTAGAGATTGGCGGATACAGCGGAGAAATTAGTGACCTCTGTGATAAAGATATCTCACTAGAAGTGTTGTCTAAAGAGTCCGTGTTTGATGTAAGCTTGGCACTTGTAGGTTGTGTGAAAAGTGCTTGGTACAATAAAATTGTTGAAATCAATACACTAACTCTTATGTAAAAGATATTACCCATAAAATACCTGCGATTTTTTTTCAGATATATCCTCAACTTCCATTATTGCCAAACTCTTCCAGCATCAAGAAAATCTCCGCTTTCCCGATTTTTTTTGTTAATTTGGTCAACTAGGTAGTCTAGTGTTAATTCCGATCCCCTTGCAACAATAGCACGGATTCTAAAGTCTTCCCATTGAGAGGTTAAGAAATACCATTCTCTTGTAGTATAGTCTGCACAATTACATACTCCACCAACGCCACCAGCAGCAAAATAGTTGGTACATCCGGCTTCTCTAAAAGCACCATTCTTGATCCAGTTAGCTCGATTGTTACTGATTTTAGCCTTACGAACTGCAAAACCTCTCTTACTAATTGACTCACCTTTGATAATTTTATTTGTCTGGTCAAAGTCCGAAGAATTATTAATAGTCAGATTTGAGCTGGGCCAGAAGCTGTAAGTTGTATCTGCTTGCCACGCACCTCTATCGAATACATTCTCGTCCGTTTGCAAAATTCCGTTGCGAAAAGTTTTCACCCGATTATAGTCTTGTCTAACTACAGCAATCCACGCATGACCTGCGTCATTAGGTAATGGAATCCGTGAATTTTCTGGTTTACGAGCAACAATCCAGACTTCGTATTGGGATAATGGAATCTTTTGCTGTGACATTTGGTCAACAGGAGCTGGGGCTGCGCTACTCTTCCATCTTTGATTAGAATTGTTTGAATTGCAAGTCCATAAGTGAAGTTTTCCAGCATTGTTTCGTGTGGGAGTATCAACACACATACTTGTTCCTGCTCTTTTAATCTGGTTCCAGCCATCACCAACGTCCACTAAATTCCAATTTTGATCGGGATCGTTGGCATCACAAGGCCAAGTGTTCATCTGTGCACCCTCATAAAGATGGTGTGCATTCAAACACATACCCGTCGAGCGGTTTCGTAAGAGGATACCGCCACGATTACCAGGAAATCTCTCAAACTGTTGATCGCGATCGCTATCATTTCTCTGATAAATTGACATTCTAGGTTTTGTATCAAAAAGCGTAAATGTCATATTCGTGTTCAAAGCCATACCTTCTTTCACATAGAATGTTTCAAAGGCTTGAGCTTTGCTGTTTGAAATTCCCATGCAAGCTGCAAATGAAAATAATCCTATAATACTATTCAGAGTATTTTTTCTGTAATTCTTGATACTCATGTTACAATCCTTTTGTTGACAATAAAAATCTGTCTTTTGCTTGTAGTCCGAGGATTGTCAAGCAAAACATTAAGATAGCGATCAGAATCGCTCGCCCAAAACGTACAATATAATTTAGAGTGCGATCGCCATTCGCAACCTAGTAAAACACCATCGGTCGCTATTGAAGATTGGGATTAGATGTACACTCCCTTCTTCCAGCGAAGCTGCTTTTTACCTTTTCCGTATTATAGACCGATCGCACAAAACTGCAAAGCGAAAAAAGACGGAAAAAGACGGGTATTTCTAAAATTGGGATGCAAAGCGGAAAAAGACTGATAAAGACGGATAAAGTCGGGTATACTAACTATAGTTCTCTGACAGCCCTACTGATGGACACTGCCCATATCTTGCAATTTGTAGATGAAGTGGTCTGCGCGAAGACAGGCAAACATCTCAATGACTTGCAACGTAAAATTATCAAGGGAATACTGAAGCAACAAAAGTATTCTGATATTGCAGATACTTACGGTTGTACGGCGGGTCATGCTAAGGATATCGGTTACAAGCTTTTGCAAATGTTATCTGATGTTTTTGATGAACCAGTGGATAAATATAATCTTAAATCTGTCCTAGAACGGCAATTAAATCTGAATATCAATTTGGGCGATCGCACTACTAATTTTGGTAATAGCAACACAATTAACTATATCAATGCTTGCTCAGAAGTACCCACTACTCCCACCGATAAAAGTCAGCCTCCGAATCCTGAATCTCAGGGCAATAAGAATCAAGTTAAGATTGAAGCGGTGGGTAAGTTACGGCAGCTTGGCTTGAGCGATGAGCAAATTGCAGAAGTGCTAGGGTTAGCCTTGGAGGTGGTGAAATCATTATAATACAGCAGATTCCAGCTTTATGAAGTACACCCCGCTCTTCGAGTGCCGTAGGGACACGGCACTGCCGTGTCCCTACATACCTGGAATCTGCTGTATATAATATTTGCCGTATTTTTGGGAAGCAGTATCATGCCAAGGATTCAGTTAGATTTAGCTTTCAATCGCTTAGGAAGGCTTGCCGAACAAACGATCGCCTTTTGTAAAAAGTGGCGGATCGTAGAGTTAGCGCTGTTTGGTTCGGTTTTGCGAGAAGATTTTTGCCCAGAAACAAGCGACATAGATATACTCGTAACTTTTGCACCTGATTACCGATGGACATTTGATGACGCGATGCAGATGCAGGAGGAACTTGAAACTTTATGCGGACGCAAGGTAGATATCCTTAGCAAACAATGTATCGAACAAAGTATTAACTGGATTAGAAAACAAGAAATTCTCAACTCTGCAAAGGTAATTTATGTCAGCAAATAGAGATCTGGCTTCCCTGTTGGATATTGTGCAGGCTGGCGAGATGATTCAACGTTATCTCACCGGAATTGACAGCGAGGAATTGGCAGATTCTGATGATAAACAAGCTGCTATTATTTATAGAATTATAGTTATTGGTGAAGTCACAAAACGCATATCCTCTGAATTTCGCGCTGAACATCCAGAAATCCCTTGGAAAGATATGGCAGGAATGAGAGATTGGGTTTCTCATGCTTACGATCGAGTAAATTTAGACATCGTTTGGGATGTTGCTCAAAACAAAATTCCTCAACTGCTAGTTCAGATTAAGCCATTGATTGCTAATGATTAAAATATTTTCTCACGAGCGATCGCGCAACCTATTTGTATTTTTTAAGCTAGTAACTAATTATTTTAGTTAAGATTCATCATTACTGGTTATTAGTTACTGGTTATTTGCAGGAAATAACCAATAACCAATAACTAATAACTAATAACTAATGACTAATCACTAATCACTAATAACTAATCACCAATAACTAATAACTAATAACTAATGACTAATCACTAATAACTAATCACTAATAACTAATAACTAATAACTAATCACTAATAACTAATAACTAATAACTAATCACTAATCACTAATAACTAATAACTAATCACTAATAACTAATGACTAATGACTAATGACTAATCACTAATAACTAATCACCAATAACTAATAACTAATAACTAATGACTAATCACCAATAACTAATAACTAATGACTAATCACTAATAACTAATGACTAATGACTAATCACTAATAACTAATCACCAATAACTAATAACTAATAACTAATGACTAATCACTAATAACTAATGACTAATGACTAATCACTAATGACTAATCACTAATAACTAATGACTAATGACTAATCACTAATGACTAATCACTAATAACTAATGACTAATGACTAATCACTAATCACTAATAACTAATCACTAATAACTAATAACTAATAACTAATGACTAATGACTAATCACTAATCACTAATCACTAATCACTAATCACCAATAACTAATATAGCAACCGCCAGGGTGGTTAAGTCGTGGGGTGGGGGCGGGTTTATAGAATTTGTCTATACCGATGAAAGATATCGGTGAACCCGCCCCTACAAAATCTGCCCTAATCGCCTTGGCAGT
>JAHREW010000068.1 GCA_020883125.1 Microcoleus sp. CAWBG506 | reverse complement strand
AGGGGCGGGTTTTACAGATAATATTTGAATCTGACAAACCATCTAGATAAACCCGCCTACGAAAATTTGTAGGGGCGGGTTTTACAGATAATATTTGAATCTGACAAACCATCTAGATAAACCCGCCTACGAAAATTTGTAGGGGCGGGTTTTACAGATAATATTTGAATCTGACAAACCATCTAGATAAACCCGCCCCGGCTTTTTTAGAGAAAGGGCGATCGGCTTTTTTATCCGCAGGCATGAATGCTTAAGAATTACGCCACATCCCGCAGAGATATTGCGCTAAAATAAAAACTAAAGTTTTTCCAAAATTTGAAAACTTGAGAAACTCTCAAATTCAAACATTGCCCATCTGCAATTATCTTAGCAAACGGAAGTCGCATCAATGACATCCCACACATTAAACTTACCCGTTCAGCTACAGCAAGAAGCTGAAAAATTGGCAGCACTCCAAGGCATTTCCTTCGAGCAGTTTATTCTCTGGGCTGTAGCCGAAAAAGTCGCTACCCTCAAGCAGCGGAATGACGACCGCGCTTTCCCTGAAATCACCATAATATCTACGCAAACAATACGGCCACCGACACACTAAAACCCGGTAACAAAACACTGGTTAAATTATCTTCCTTAAACAAAGGCGGGGGCGGGTTTATTATATTGTTGGTTTCCCACATAGATGGTTGGTAAAACCCGCCCCTACAATAGCCTTTATGGGCGGGTTTTACAGATATTTTAGGCTAACAAATAATCTTAATCAACCCGATCCGACTACACTAATTGAATGGCTATTTCCCCAACCAACTTATCAATCTCCGCCTCCGTGGTAAAATAGTGAACGCAAGCCCGCACGCAATCTGGATTCAGAATTGTCCGCACCATAATTCCCTGTTTCTCCAACAAATCAACAAGCTTTTTGTGCGGCATCCCATTAGTTAATCGAAACGAAACTAAACCAGCTTCTGGTGCAGATGTTCGCAAACATTCTACATGACTCAACTCTGATAAACCCTCCCAGAGATACTTGCTCAAACGACAGATTTCTCCATACCTTTCTACCACTGTACCCCATTCGTGTTGCAGGGCGATCGCATTTCGCAAGCCCGCATACAAAGGATAAGCCGAAGTCGCAATTTCGTAACGTTGAGCCCCCGGTTTTAAGCCCATGGGCTTAGCATTAGCATCCGTGACAATTCCCCGCCAACCGATAAACACCGGATGCAAATCTGTTAAAGCATCCGCACTCACATAAAGTCCGCCCAAACCCTCCGGGCCGCACCACCATTTGTGACCAGTAAAAGCATAAAAATCAACTCCAGAATCAATCAAATCCAAAGGCAAAACCCCCACAGATTGAGCCGCATCAACTAACACTCTAACTTGGTGATTCTGCACAGACAAACTCTCTTGTCTCACCTCTTGTCCCCCCCCTAGATAAGGGGGGGCTAGGGGGGGTTCATAACCTTGATGACACACCTTAACAATCTCAGCCAGAGGCAAAACTTGGCCAGTATTCCACAAAATATGACTGATTACCAACAAACGAGTATTCGGCTGTAAATAACTAGCAATTACCGCCACCGCATCGCCCCCATTCAAAGTAGCCACCAGCGGACAAACCGAAACCTCAATGTTGAAACGGCGCTGAAGTTCCATTACACTAGCTGCAATGCCGGGATGTTCTGCGTCAGAAAGCAATAAATGGTCGCCCGATCGCCAATCAATGCCCCACAGAGCAATATTGCAGCCGACAGTGACATCTTCCGTCAGGGCGATCGTTTCAGGAGGGACAGCTAACTCCGAGGCGATCGCCCGTCGCGTCAGCATTGCCTCCTGAACCACCCAAGCACCGATTTCCCCCGAAAACGGCCCCCCAACCTGGACCCGTTTGTATGCCCCATAAATCGCCTCTAAAGCAGACTCAGGCAACGGCCCTTGTCCGCCGTAGTTAAAATAAGCTTTATTGGCCAAAGCTGGAAACTGTTGTCGGTGTTTGTCTTTTTTCATTTTTGCTGCGGAATTAATTGATAGCGTTAATATTACATAAATGTCGATCGTCAAAAATCTCTCTCAAAAAAGCTTCTTCCCTCTTCCCTCTTCCCTCTTCCTTCTGCTAACACTAAATGTTAATAACTGACAAACTGCTACTTTCCTATCAGCGATGCAATCTCCGAGCATTTTTAGACACCTGCGGAGACTGGAAACAACAAGATCCACCAAGCGACTTTCTACTAAAATTGATGCGTGACAGCGCCACATACCAGCAGGAAACTTTAGAATCTGAGAGTTACCAACAACCATCTTATCCTAGAGGGGATTGGGCGGCCGGGGCGGCGGCTACTTTAAGTTTAATGCAGCAAGGAGTCGATCGCATTTATCGAGGAGTCCTGTACCAAGGTGAATTAGGCAAAACCAACGGTGAAACAGATTCTATCTTAGGAATTGAGCGTCAATATTTGC
Source organism: Microcoleus sp. CAWBG506 (assembly GCA_020883125.1). Lineage (GTDB taxonomy): Bacteria > Cyanobacteriota > Cyanobacteriia > Cyanobacteriales > Microcoleaceae > Microcoleus. Next base: position 7,451 of record JAHREW010000068.1, on the reverse strand, counting down.
CAGACATCGGCGAAACTCCCGAAACTCCAGTTCATCTTTCCTCCTCAATCCTGCACTCTTCCGAAATCAGCCTCGTCAGCCGCCCGCATTTATTAATCAAACAGCCGGGTACTTCCAAATTTGGCGACTGGAGTTATGCGACGGCAGATATTTGGCTCAGCAAGCGACCAAAACTAGACTATCAAATTATTGCAGCTTTTCACGCACAAGTCTTAGCTTCTGTCCAGGGAACTATGCCAGAAAAGGCTTGGTTAATGCTGCGAACAAAAGGACTTTGGGCGGTGAATCTCCACCAGCGAATGCCTCAGATGTTCGAGATATTGGATGAGTGCATTAAAATGTTAGAAAATAAGGCTAAACCAGAAGTTTTTATTTCCCGTCAAAAGTGTACTCTTTGCACTTGGTATAGCACTTGTCACCAGGAAGCCGAATCTATTCAACATCTGTCGCTATTGCCGGGAGTTACGGCTAAGCGATATGCTACCCTAAAACTTCTCGGATTGACAGATTTAGAATCTCTTGCTAATGCTAATTCTGATTTATTGGCGAGTTATCCTGAGTTTGTCGCGGGAGTAGCCGTCGATGTGGTGCATCAAGCGCGATCGACTTTTTTGAATCAGCCATTTGTGCGAGAAGAAGGAAGAAGAACCTCTCCCTACCTCCCCCAAGGCGGGGAGAAAAAGAAAGAAGGAAGTGAGAATTATGCCGAAGATAGCCAATCTAAAATAGTACCAAATATGGCAGAGAATGTTTTGAATAACCTCGCCATTGAGCAACTCAAAAATAGTGGAAGTCTAGAAACTGGTTTTTTTTACCAAAATACTTCATCGCAGCCAGCAGATTCGGTGAAAAACCAGGTTTCTGCGATCGAAGTCGATAAATCATCTACGCAAAATAAACAGGCTAAACTTTCTGTACCTGCGCCGATTCTCCGCCAGAAGCCAATTCCTTATTCCCAATCGGTGTTTTTGCCGATCGCACCGATAGAACTCTACTTTGATATTGAAGCAGAACCAGAATTAAATCTAGATTACCTCCACGGAGTTTTAGTCGTTGATAGGTACAATAAAACAGAAAAATATTACCAGTTTTTGGCGGAAAGTGCAGCCGAAGAAGGAGTAGCATGGTCACAATTTTTAGAATTAATGTGGAGTTATCCCATAGCTCCCATTTTTCACTTCTGCGACTACGAAATTAAGACTTTTAAGCGATTAGCTAAACTTTACAACACGCCAGTTTATTTATGGAAACCTGTGCTGAAACGCTTTGTGGATATCCATAAATATGTCACCCAAAAGGCGATTATGCCGGTAGAAAGTTATGCGCTTAAACCCATCGCCCGTTGGCTGGGTTTTGAGTGGCGAGATGCTAAGGCTAATGGTGCTCAGTGTGTCTGTTGGTACGAGGAATGGTTGAAAACTGGCGATCGCTCTCTCTTGGAGGCGATCGTCCGCTACAATGAGGATGATTGTCGTGCTACTTATGTGGTTAAAGATTGGTTGACCAATTTTTTGCTAAATCATGAACCTTGGATTTATGATTTAACGAACCGCGAAGACGCGAAGGGCGCGAAGGAAGAAAGATAAGAAGATAGGTAATAATGTATTTATTTGGGAAATGCGAAAGCTAGCAAAAGTAATTATATCTATTGTCTGTTTTTTGGTAGCAGCATCTGCTGTTATTTTGATGAATCTGTCTGCTCAATCTTTTGCTGTAACTCAAATAGATTTTATCGGTAGGGCGATATTTCCGACTGGTTCTTTGTTTGGGGGTACGGAAATTGGTGGACTTTCGGGAATTACTTATGATGCTGATAAACAAGTTTATTATGCCATTTCTGATGACCGCAGCAGCAAGGCTCCGGCACGCTTTTATTCTCTCAAAATAAACTGGCAATCTGGTAAGCTGGAAAAAGAGCAAGTTGTTTTTACTGCGGTCACAATTTTACTAGATGAAAACGGTAAGAGTTTTCCAGAATTAAGTTTAGATCCTGAAGGGATTGCTTTTACTGGTAACAGCGTATTTGTTTCTTCTGAGGGAGATGTCGATCGCCACATCAGTCCTTTTATTAAAGAATTCTCCCTTGATGGTAAACTGCTGAAAACTCTGTCAATTCCTGAGCTGTTTTTGCCCGATGACAAAGGGACTAAAGGTATCCGCAACAATCTAGCATTTGAAAGTTTGACTTTGACAAACGATCGCAAATATCTATTTACAGCCACGGAAAATGCTTTGGTTCAAGATGGTGGGGTGGCTTCGTTAGAAAGTGGTAGTCCGTGCCGCATTCTGCGCTATGATGCCGTTAGTGGCAATCCAGAGCGATCGTTTGTCTACATCACCGAACCTCTACCAGCGGGCGCTAATCCTGTGGGAAAATTAACGGCTAATGGTTTAGTGGATTTACTGGCGATTGACGAAAATCGCTTGCTGAGTTTAGAGCGTGGTTTCTCTCTGGAAACGGGAACTAGCATCAAACTGTTTGAGATTTCTCTGGAAAAGGGCGATCGCATTGAAGGAGTCGAAAGCCTCAAAAGCCGTCTCAGCGATGTTTCTCACGCTCAAAAACGGCTGCTGCTAAACTTGGACACCCTGAAAGTCCCCTTAGACAACATTGAGGGGTTGACATTGGGCCCGGTATTAGGCGATGGTAGCATAGGTCTGATTTTGGTGAGTGACAACAACTTCAGTCCGTTGCAGGAGACTCAGATTTTGGGCTTCAAAATAAAAGTTCAAAAAACCTCTTGACAAACGGTACGGTTATAAGCATAATAGAAATTGTGCCTGAAAGAAAGGCAAAAACGAGGGACAGTAGTTCAATTGGTTAGAGCACCGCCCTGTCACGGCGGAAGTTGCGGGTTCGAGCCCCGTCTGTCCCGTTCCCTTGTAAATCGAATGTAAATCGAAGGTACGAATTTTAAACCTTTGATAAGTTATTCTCAGGATTAAGGATCAGCAACATATGATTGTTACGCCCATTAACCCCTCAACGCAAAAAACTACACAACGGGTACTATTATTTCATATCAGTTGGCAGACTTATAAAAGTTTACTAGCAGAAATGGGAGGAAAAATATCGTCGCTACTTTCATATTCTCAAGGAGTCCTAGAAATTATCATGCCATCAGACTTGCATGAAATTATTAACTGTTTGCTGAAACGGATTGTTACAGTCCTTCTCTTAATCGATGTGTAATTTACAAACAGTTAGGAATTCCTGAAGTTTGGCGGTATCGATCGCAAAGTCTACAAATTTATCAATTGCAAAACCGGGAATATATTAGCTGCGATCGTAGTCCGACATTTCCGATTCTTTCTGTAGCAATGCTCAATCAATTTTTGCAAAGGGCAGAAACTGAAGATGATCATCCCATAATTGGCTCTTTGCGTCAATGGGTGAGGGCACAGTTGCGATCGCCCGAAAATCAGCAACCGTAGTTAATTTAAGTATCATCATTCACCCGACAACGACTCGGTTTTTCGCACTCAAGGCGTTTAGTTCGATCGCCCATAACCGTCGCTAAATCCGGCCTTCCCGTCAATGGTAGCCGCCAATGAGCCCAAATTCCGTACAGCCAATTGGCGATCGCCCCAACCATCGGCAACTTAGTCACAGCATACACCCAGCCCATCCCCAAAATCTCGTAGATGCGCCGGAAAACCTCTACATTTTTAACTGTGCTACCGTCGGGTAACACCGCATGAATCCGCCCCATCGCCGTTTCGTAGTCGATGCCGCCGTGGGATTCCGGGTTGTAGTCATCCTCCGCAATATCCACAAAGGCTACCAAACCTCGGCCGCCATCCCGTTTCTGCAAAAAATTGACTTATAGCACGCACAGAGGGCATTCACCGTGGTATAGAAGCTTAATTTGCCAGGATGGTGAAGGTTTAATTTCGACAGATTCGGGGTGTTCAGTTTGGGCAGTAGACATGGGTAAAAGGCGATCGCTGGGAGCAGAAACAGACGCGCATTAGTATTTTACCGAAAAAATGGTTTTTGAGGATTGAACCACAGAGGACGCTCTTGACGCAGAGGAAGAGAAGTAAAAAGGTAAACAACCGGGTTTCTGTCTCTAGGACTATTTAGGATCGATCGCCCCCAATGCTACTATCAACAAGATGCCACATATACTAAAATTTGTATTCTGAGCAACAGCGAAGTCAAGCGCCAGTAAATCGCACCCAATCTAAAAGCAAAAATCTACATGAACGTCAGAGTCCGTCTAGCCCCCAGTCCCACCGGAAACCTCCACATCGGTACCGCCCGAACCGCCGTATTCAACTGGCTATTTGCCCGTAACCAAGGCGGCCAATTCATCCTGCGGGTAGAAGACACAGACTTAGAACGTTCCAAGAGTGAATACACCGACAATATCCTCGAAGGACTAACTTGGCTGGGAATGAACTGGGATGAAGGCCCTTCTTTCCAGTCTCAGCGTTTGGACATCTACCGACAAACTGTCCAAACTCTCCTCGATAAAGGACTCGCCTACCGCTGCTACACCACCTCGGCGGAACTAGACGAAATGCGGGAAGCACAAAAAGCCAACAAACAGGCTCCTCGCTATGATAATCGCCACCGTCACCTCACCGCCGAACAGCGATCAACCTTTGAAGCCGAAGGGCGGCAAGCTGTGATTCGTTTCATGATTGAGGACGATCGCACTATATCTTGGCAAGATATGGTCCGCGGCACTGTGAGTTGGAAAGGTAGCGACCTCGGCGGGGATATGGTAATTGCTAGGGCTTCCACCGCAGGCGACATTGGTCAACCTCTCTACAACCTCGCTGTAGTCGTTGATGATATCGATATGGCGATTAGTCACGTCATCCGTGGCGAAGATCATATTGGTAATACTCCCAAACAAATTTTGCTCTACGAAGCTTTGGGCGCGACAATCCCAGAATTTGCTCACACGCCGCTGATTTTAAATTCCCAAGGGCAAAAACTTTCTAAACGGGATGGGGTGACGTCGATTTCTGACTTTAAAGATATGGGTTATGTCCCGGAAGCTTTGGTCAATTACATGACTTTGCTTGGTTGGACTCCGCCGGATTCTACGCAAGAAATATTTACATTGTCGGAAGCTGCCACAGTATTTAATTGCGATCGCGTCAACAAAGCTGGTGCAAAATTTGATTGGGATAAACTAAATTGGCTCAATAGTCAATACCTGCACAAAATGCCGGTGCCACAATTGACTGATTTGTTGATACCTTATTGGCAGAAAGCTGGTTATGAGTTTGATGCTGTGGCCGATCGCCCTTGGCTCGAACAAATAGCTACTTTAGTTAGCCAGAGTCTGGTGCGGCTCACCGATGCTGTTGATATGTGCAAGGTATTCTTCTCCACAGCGGTGGAATATGAAGAAGAGGCGATCGCACAATTGCAGCAGCCAAAAGCCGCAGAAGCTTTGCAAGCTGTTCTAGAAGTTGTGGAAAGTCATGCAACGCTGACATCAGCCGAAGCTCAGAAAATCACTAAAAAGCTCAGTAAAGAGAAAAATCTTAACAAAGGGCTAATTATGCGATCGCTCCGAGCGGCTTTGACCGGCGCAATGCACGGCCCCGACCTGATAGAATCTTGGGTAATCCTTCACCAGCGAGGAACGGATCGAGACCGCTTACAAACAGCTATTAATAACTTGAATTTACCCGTTGTTGGTGCAGTGGCCCAAACTCCTACCCCAGAAACATCAAAAGCCGAAACTCCTCCTGAAACTCCCGCCATGGAACACCAAGCAGTGGAGATTTCAACATTCGCAACACCGACTATTGAAACTATCGAAACCCCGGTTATAGAACCAGCAGTGGAAGTTACAGCAGTCGAAACTCCGGTGGTTGAACCATCATCACCACCAGAGGTTTCAGGAGTCGCAACTGCGGTGCACGAAACCGTCGAAACTCCGGTGGTTGAAGCAGCAGTGGAAGTTACAGCAGTCGAACCTCCGACTGTTGAACCAGCAGTAGAAGTTACAGTAGTCGAAGCACCAACGGTGGAAACAGTCGAATCGTCTGTTGCAGCAGTCGAAATATCGCCTGTTGCAACAGTCGTAGCAGCAGTTGAAATACTACCTGCTGCCAATCAACCAAAAACTATTGCGAGTGGAGAAATGACTTCATCAAACGAACCAGAAACAACTGCGATCATCACCGAAATTACAACGGGTAATGAGACTGAAAGTTCTATCGGTACTACCAAAGTTACTGTCACCGAAGAGCCTCCCAGTCAAGCTCAGCAGATCAAAGAACAAGTGATCTCAATTTTATCTGAGCTTCCTGCTTACATCGGCGCCTTTTACGAGCAATACAAAAGTCCGCTGACAGTCGTCGGTTTAATTTTTGCCTCGATTATCTCTTTGAAAGTGCTTTTGGGCGTAGTAGACGAACTCAATGACATTCCTCTGTTAGCACCAACTTTTGAGCTAATAGGTATTGGATATACCGTATGGTTTGTCTATCGGTATTTGTTGCGTTCTTCCAACCGTCAACAATTAGGTCAAGAAATTCAAGCCATAAAAGAACAAGTTTTTGGCAAAAAGTCCTAAACTTTTGCTGGTAAATTGTTTAATTTGTACCCGATACAGACACTTCTAAATAATTTGTCTCTATCGGGTTTTTCATTGATTTTTTATGGGAAGGCGTATATAGCAACCGCCACAACGGGAGCGGGCATTTTCGAGCGTTCAAATCATTGCTATTATATCGTTTCCGGTTAGATCGGAATGATTTAACCGCAGAGAACACTCTTGACACAGAGTTAGAGAGTAGATCTGAATAATTCAGATGTTACCGGATTTGATATTACCTCTTCCTCGATCCGAGTGCTATAAGTCCTGAATATATTTCCCCAAACAAAAAGCGCCCCTATTTCTAGGAGCGCTTTTTGTTTATCTCAAGCTAAAACTTAACCGTTGATAGAAGGAGCAACCAAAGCAACTGGTGTGGTTTCGCCAGCGGCCAAGTCAAGTGGGAAGTTGTGAGCGTTGCGCTCGTGCATTACTTCCATACCCAAGTTAGCGCGGTTGATGACATCAGCCCATGTATTGATTACGCGACCTTGTGAGTCGATAATCGATTGGTTGAAGTTGAAACCGTTCAAGTTGAAAGCCATTGTGGAAATACCCAAAGCGGTAAACCAAATGCCGACAACTGGCCATGCGCCTAACAAGAAGTGCAAGGAACGGCTGTTGTTGAAAGAAGCATATTGGAAAATCAAACGACCGAAGTAGCCGTGGGCTGCAACGATGTTGTAGGTTTCTTCTTCTTGACCGAATTTGTAACCGTAGTTCAAAGATTCAGTTTCAGTTGTTTCACGAACCAAGGAAGATGTTACCAAGGAACCGTGCATGGCGGAGAACAAAGAACCACCGAAGACACCAGCAACTCCCAACATATGGAAGGGGTGCATCAGGATGTTGTGCTCAGCTTGGAACACGATCATGAAGTTG
>JAHREW010000067.1 GCA_020883125.1 Microcoleus sp. CAWBG506 | reverse complement strand
GCAACAAAACCCAGCTCTGGCCATGGCCGTTAGCGCCGCGATTGCCGTCACCTGTTTGGTCGTCTCTGCACTTCGAGGAGGCGAGTGCGGCCAGCCTGTCCGGCTGGCCGCTGGTCAAGGAGACTTGCGGAAACTCCGACTCCGATTCCGACTCCAATTCCTGCGGAAACTCCGACTCCGATTCCGACTCCAACGCAATCGGAAACTCCGACTCCAACTCCGACTCCAATTCTTGCGGAAACTCCGATTCCGACTCCAACTCCTGCGGAAACTCCGATTCCGACTCCGACGCAATCGGAAACTCCGACTCCGACTCCGACGCAATCGGAAACTCCGACTCCAATTTCAACACCTGCGGAAATTCCCACATCAGGTGAAAATTCGACTCAGATTCCGACTCCGACACCTGCGGAAACTCCGATTCCACAGAAAATTGTCATTCCAACGGTGACTATAATTCTGGCTGAAAATTCGACTCAGATTCCGACTGCGATTTCAGTGGAGATGGGCACCCACCATCCAACGCCCCTCCAACCTGGGGAAATGCTGACTGATTTTGATGGGGGAAATATCGATACTTTTTCGGAAAACTGCTTTTGCGATCGCACCATTTTACCAGATATCCCGTCCCTTCTTCACCCAAATATTACTCAACATACTTTCAGCCCTACTGAGGGTAAAGATACCTTAACCGGGACTAATTTTAACGACATTATCAATGGTTTCAAGGGTAACGACTTGCTGATTGGATTGCAAGGTGGCGACTATATTTATGGTGGATTTTCTAGTCACATTTCTGTCGCCCCGGATACAGACAGCGACACCATATTTGGCAACGAAAATAATGACTATATCATCGCTCATGCTGGCCATGATATTATTTATTCAGGTAAGGATCATGATTTGGCGATCGGTGGCAAAGACAATGACTTAATCTGGGGCGATAAGGGCAATGATACTCTAGTTGGCGGTGAAGGTGCTGATAGTCTATTTGGTGGCACTTCTAACTCGTATGATGGCGATTTAACGGGACGAGATTTGCTATTTGGCGATCGCGATCGAGATTTTCTCCATGGACAAGAAGGCGAAGATACTCTGTCTGGTGGCGAATATCATGATACCTTACACGGTGGCAAAAATAACGATCTAATTTTTGGCAATACTGGCAATGATTTACTATTAGGAGATTTAGGCAATGACAGCATCTGTGGGGGCCCAGGAGACGATACAATTGTGGGAGATATGGATAATATTGCCCCAGATGTTAGCGGTCAAAAAGATTACCTCTGTGGTGGTAATGACAATGACTTAATTTTTGGCAATGACGATCCCGATAAATTGTGCGGAGGCGAAGGAAATGATACTCTTGATGGCGGCAAAGATGACGATACTTTGATTGGTGGCCTAGGTGATGACTGGCTAATGGGAGATTTAGGCGATGATACGTTGCAAGGTGGAAATGGACGCGATTACTTTGTGTTAACTGCGCCCGAAGGCAGCGATGTAATTACTGATTTTACCCTAGGTGAAGATGTACTTGTTTTAACAGCAAACTTGACAGTCGATCGACTCCGCATCATCCTAGAAAACAATGCCACTTTAATCAGGATAGCCTCCAGCGATCGACTTTTAGCTACACTCAAAGGAGTACAAGCAAGTCCCAATGCGATCGACATTCTCTTCCACACACTTACCTGATACCAAACCCGGCTGAAATACCCATCATATAAAATCCTCTCTTCTCTTCCTTCGCGTACTTCGCGCCTTCGCGGTTAAATCATTCCGATACAACCGGAATTGATATCAACAATTCTCTTCATAATTTCCTCACAATTGAGAGTTAGTCTTAAGATAGAACGATCGCCCGATTCACTCGATCGAAGAAATATCCCATTGACAGGACACTAAACTATCCCGTGTTACTTTTCCCCCAGGGCTAAAGCCACTGGGTTTTCAAGCTCCCGCGAGGTTTTTATGAAAACAGATTACCTGATTGTCGGCAGTGGTTTATCCGCACTGGTTTTTGGGGCCTTGATGGCAAATTCTGGCAAAACCGTGCACATCCTCGAAGCCCATGAACATCCGGGGGGCTTTGGTCATACCTTTACAATGGCAAAAAAATATACGTTTAATGCCCAATTTCACTACGTTTGGGATTGCGGTGAAGGACATACTGTCAATCGCGTACTCAAAAAGCTAGGTTTGGATCGAGATGTCACCTTTGAACGTTACGATCCCAATGGCTTCGATCATATGAAAATGCCTGGATATTCCCTGGAAATTCCTTCAGAATCAACAGAATTGATCCGCAGATTGTCCCTGTTATTTCCTGAAGATGCCAGTCGAATTTCCCAATTTATCAACGAAGTTGAAAAGACAGCCGCAGGCTTAAAAAAACTAGCTCCTCCCATCAAGCCAGTGGAATTAGTCAAACATTTCAGTGAGGTATTTTGTGCCATCCAATATCTCAATAGTACACTTCAGGATGTTTTCGACAAATTTAAACTTCCACAAGCAGCCCAAACCTTACTAGCCTTGCAATGGCCAGATTTTCTCCTGCCACCAAATCAACTTTCTTTCTATGCGTGGATTGCCTTATTTAGAGGCTATCAAGAAGGTGCATTTTACCCAACCCAACATTTTGAGGATGTCATCAATTCCTTAGTTCAAGTCATTGAATCCCACGGCGGAAAGGTGCAGCTAAATCATGAAGTCATCAATTTTAGATTCACCAACAGAACTGTTACCGGAGTGCAAGCAATGGATTTGACCTCCCATCAAACTCATGAATTCACCGGAGACACCGTGATTTGCAACCTCGATCCGAAAAAAGCAGCCAAAATGATTGGTGAGGAAATGTTCTCTAAAACAGTAAGGCGGAAACTGAATTATGAGTATTCTGCATCTAACTACATGGCCTACTGTGTTGTCAAAGATATGGATCTCCGAGACTATGGATTTGGAAAGTGGAATACCTTTCATTCTGGGCATCAAAATTTGAATGAAGCATTTGCTCAAATGTATGAGCAAAATGATTTTTCTAATCCCAGCTTTGCCATCACAACTCCAACTTTACTGACCCAAGCCCGGAGAGATTGTCCAGAAGATTGTCAAATAGTTGAATTTCTCACTGTTGCTAATTACAGTTATTTTAAGCAACTCTGGGATAGCGATCGCAAAGCTTATCGAAATAAGAAAAAAGAAATTTTGGATTCAATTTTAGACGTAGTTGAGAAACACTACGTTCCGAATTTCCGCAAACACATGGTCTTTCATATTACAGGAAGTCCCACCACTAACGAGCGCTTCTGCTGGTGTCCTAATGGCAATTCCTATGGTTCTAGTCTAACGCCCCGTAACATGGGAGTCGATCGGCTAAATCACGAAACATCTCTCAACAATTTCTATTTCTGCAATGCCTCCTCCGGCTACCCAGGATTTGCGCCCACATTTTGGACAGGAGCACTTTTGTATCAACGTTTATCAGGCGATCCAATTTTAGGCTAGGAGGAATTCTCTAGTAAAAAACACGAAGCAGAGCCTCTAGCAATGCGTTCCCAGGTAGAACCTGGGAACGAAAATTTATACCATCTTCCATCTTCCTTCTATCAATTTAGGAGAGAACCATGAGAATTGCAATTGTTGGAGGCGGAGCTAGTGGAATGGCCACAGCCTACTGGCTCGATAAACAGAACCATGATGTTACAGTGTTTGAAAAACAGCCAATTTTAGGCGGACATATTCGGACACTCAACAAAAACGTTGCGCCCAATCAATCTGAGTGTAAAGAGATATTAGAAAATGGGGTACTAGAATTTCCGACAGTGTTTTATAATTTTGCTACTCTCATGGAAGAGCTAGGAGTAGAATTAGAGCCTGTGGAAATAGGTTCTTCGCTATTGTTTAAAGACGGCCGCCACTTTTTATCAGGAGTCGCTATTCAGAAAAACTTCACGGGAATTCAACGGCTGATTGAATATTTACAGCTCGATGCTCTCTATGCTCGTTCTGCTGGATTTATCCTGAAAATGCGATTTTCTCAAACGCATGATTTCTACGATATGCCACTGTGTCAGCCTTTACATAGCTCCTGTGTACGCAATACTTGGCTCAAGTTACTAACCATGTATAGCTACTCGATACCTTTTGAAATCATCAACAATTTCCCAGCAGAATTGGCAATTCCCATGCTACGGGAATATGCGTCGGTTAACTGGGTAAGGATTAAAGGTGGCGTGTATTCTTACATTGAAAAAATTATTGAGTGCTTTGGGGGTAAGATTTTGGTGAATGTGGAAATTGGGAGTATTTGTAGATGCGCTGATGGTGTAAAAATTGTGCTGTCTAGTGGGGAGATTCAGGAGTTTGATAAGGTTGTTTTTGCAACACCTCCCGATCGCGTAATGGAGCTTTTGTCTGACCCCACGGAGGCGGAAACTAAGCGGTTTTCAGCATGGAAAGCGAATTATGCGACTACTTTGCTGCATTCGGATACTTCCATGTACGATCGCTACGGTATTCGCAAGTTATCAGAATTTGATTTTTTTGAAACAGACAAAGGATGGGGCTATAATGCGAGTTTAAATCAGCTTTGTGGCATCTCATCTTCCCGGCAATATAGTTTAGCTTTTCACATGGATGAATTGATTGCAAAAGAGCAGATTATTCACATTCAGAAACATCACACGCCTTTATATACAGTGGAATCTTTCCGATATCGAAATGAAATTATCGAGACTAATGGAGAGAATCATACTTATCATGGGGGGGCTTATTTGGGTGATGGTTTGCATGAAGGAGCAATTACCTCTGCTTTGCGAGTCGCTAAATTAATCGGGTGAGCTCAATCTACCTCTCCCATAATCATTGTGGAACAGGCAGGATGCCTGTTCTTGACTGTCTTTTTAGGAGATGTCTAATAGACATCTAGCAAAATTATTGTGGGGAGTAGGGGTTATACCATTTTCATAAAGTCCTACTACAGATGTAGTTCAAAGCCCCCCCTTAGTAAGGGGGGGTTGGGGGGGGTAGATATTAGACATCCTGCTTGTCCTTGATGCAAAGGCTATAATAAACAGCCCAAATAGCCATGGGACGCAAATAGTGACAGGCCCGAAAAGTCCCCGTTGCCGTAATCGCTTCCGGCGTGCGAAACTGCAACCCATGGTCATAAATTTGTCGCACCACCGTATCAGTCAACTTAAACGCCTTATCCTCCATTCCCATCTGCACCAAAAAAGCCGCTAGCCCAAAATTAATCCCCGTCCAAACTTCCAGAGGATGAGTCGCATTCGGATTTTCCGGTGCACCATTGAGCATCAACCCATTAGCGGCCCCAAACTCACCATCTTTGAACTTCAGAAAGCAAGATTCGTAGACAGTTTCTAAAGCACTAATGGCACATTGTAGCGGCACAATATCCGGCAAACCTAACAGTTTTGCGTAAAATTGGCCGCACAATTGATCTGTCATTACCACTGCGGAATTACTCTCACTATCCAAACGGTAATATTGACCGTTCCAGAGTTTTTGTTGATAGTTTGGTCTGGCTTGTTCCAACCAACTGTGATATAATGCAATCTTTGCTTGAGGATTCGGAATTATTTCTGGTGCTCTATCTTCTAAGATTTCGCCGATCGCGATCGCACTTTCGAGCGCAGCCAACCACAAACCCCCACAATAGGCACTTATCCCCCGCATTTGCCAGTCATCAAATGTCTGATCCGGTGCTCCAGAATTCTCAGGAATCCCATCACCATCCTCATCAAAGGTTTTCAGATAAGCCAAAGCCTCAACAATGGCCGGCCAACAATCTTGCAAAAACTCATAATCTGTGCTACCAGTCAATAGGAAATCTCGATAAACTTGCAACACAAAATCCGAAGGCAAATCCTTCCACAAATTGCAATCTTGATAGCTAGTATAATTAGTTTTCTCCCAAGGATGCTCGTTGGGAGCACCCAAATCATGAGGAGTCGCACCCACAGCTTTTCTAATAGCGGCAGCTTGATTCCAGCCCACAATTCTCGGTGTATCATCGCCAGTAGAAATTGCCCGCGCAAAAGCGATCATTACCGATTTTTCTAATTCCGGCCACAACATCAATAAAGCAAAAGAACCGTAAAGACGCACGTCTAAACTTTCGTACCAACGGTAATCAAGGCACTCCAAAACTCCAAATTGACCCTTGGGATCGCGTTCATCCGCCGCAGTCCAAAGAGTACCGCCGTCAGTGAGGATATACAACTCATTAAACAAAGCCATTTTGAAGCTATCAGTCAAATCTTCCCGTGACAAAATCGGTTTTTGCCAAGCTTCTATACTTTCGCGCCAAGTATCGGAATGCTTCATAGCAGTACGGATCATCGGCCAAGCATTTTTGCCATTGCGCCCAAAGAAATCTGTATAGCGGCGGTAATAACAAACTCCGGGTGCAAATTCAGTAATGGGGAAATCCCAGGCTAAAATAAAGGGAATTTTGCGAGTTTTTCCTGGTCTAATTGTAAAGCGAACGGCGATCGCACAGGCCGATCTTTCTCCAGGGGCTGCGGGTGTCTCGTCTTTATCGTCCAATAAGAAACCTTCCCCAGAAAAGTGTCGCCAAATATCCTCTCCATTCCCCGCCGGATTCCAGCGAGTTTGATAGAACACTTCTACCGCTGGATTGGTAATAGTGGCGATCGCCCATTGTCCATCCCCTTCTTTTGGCTCATCATCAGCATTTAAGCGCGTCATGACACAGCCAATCCGGTGAAAATCTTCCACCAACAAATTCATATTTCCGCCACTTTCTCCCCACCGAGGTAGATACTCATAGGCGGGACTACCATCATCCCGAACCTTAACGGGAACCCCCCCGTACCCCCCCTCAGTCAGGGGGGGCTGGGGGGGTATAGCATTAGTAAACCAGCCAACAATATTCTCCCAAGTTAACATGATGCTGAGAGTAATGGGCGCATCTGTAGGATTGTGTGCCACCCATTCAAACATGGCAAGTGGGTAACTGCTTTCTTGATAATTTTGAGGTATAATTGGTGAAAATTGTTCGCAGCTTAATTGCGCCTGAAATACATTTTCATAAACATACCAACTCCGGGGATACAAAGCATGATAAGTCCCGGAATAATTCAAATCTTCCCCTTTTCCTTCTTGCTTCTCTTCCCTTCTTCCTTCGTTGGGATACCATTTCCAACTAGATAAACTGCCATCTGTAGGCGTTTGAGTACACAATGCGTAAGCTTGTTTTTTGCCAGCAGTTTCTTCAAAAACGCTGAATTGACAAGCGGGCAAACTATTAAAAACGTGTTCGCCACCATCGATGTGCCAGAGGTTGAAGTCTCCACGGGGCGATCGCCCAATGCACCCAGATCCAAATCCACCCAAGGGCATTCCGTGCCAAGGACCGTCGTCGAGATTGCTGGCGTAGCGGACTGTGTAGGGGTTATCCCAACCGAGGCCGATGGGACGTTTCCAGGTGTGTGGAGGGATGTTTGGATGGGATGTGCGATCGTTCATGATTGATTTGTATGGGGAAAGGCGATCGGTGGAATTCCGGCAGAGCTTTAATAGTATATATAAGACTTACGCAAAAAACCCAGTTTCCGATCTAGATTTCAGATTTTAGATTGTAGCAAGCCACTTGATCTGGGCAGAAGATCACCATCATGCAATTTTCAACATATTACCTTAATATTAAATTATTTTCGGAGAACAAACCATGAAACGCGATGATGTACTAGCAATTGTAGCCGCACACCGAGAACAGTTGCAGAAAATGGGAGTAAAATCTCTTAACTTGTTTGGTTCAGTGGCACGAGATGAAGCTCGCTTAGATAGTGATGTAGACTTTTTAGTTGAATTTAATCAACCTGTAGGACTCTTTGAATTTATCGAAGTGCGGCTTTATTTGCAGGATATTTTGGGATGTTCAGTCGATTTGGGAACTCTGAAAGCTTTAAAACAACATTTGCGAGAACCTGTACTTAAGGATGTCATCCATGCCTTCTAGAAATTGGCGACTTCGCCTTCAAGATATTGTGCAATCTATTGATGAAATTCAACAACGGACAGCAGGTATGGACTTTGAGAATTTCATCACAAACAGAACAGTTATTAAAGCTGTTCTTTACGATTTTGGCATCATCGGTGAGGCTAGCAGGCACATCCCCAGTGATATACAATCGCTCTATCCTCAAATACCGTGGCGTTTGATGGCAGATATGCGGAATGTTATTTTTCACGAATACTTCCAGGTAGAATTGGAGATAGTTTGGATAGCTATTCAAAATAATCTGCCTTTGCTGGTATCATCACTACAGGAGATCCTACATCAGGAAGCATCGGGAGAATAGTTGGCTGGAAGTGCGATCGTATTCCTAAAGATATAGTTTGACACGCCACTTTATCGGGGCAGAACAGCATCTAACCGAAGTTCCAAGCTTTTTAACAGAGGAGAAATAATCCGCTGTCCAAGTCGAAATTGCTGCTGGATGTAATCTTGGTCAATCAGTTGACAAACTGTGATAGTAGGTTGTTTCGGTTTACCGATAAAAGCCACGCCACCCAATCCACGATAATCAACAATCCAATATTCAGGAATTCCTAAAAGAGCATATTCTTCAACTTTTCTGGCGTAATCTGTTTCCCAATTAGTGCTGACGACTTCTACCACCAATTTAATCGATCGCCCCAGGGTAATTACAGGTTCTCTTTCCCAGAGAGGTTCGCTGACAATGGCAGTTTCATCTAATACGACTATATCGGGACGGCGCGCGGTAGCTGCGTCGGAAAATGGACGGATCAAACAAGTGCGGGGAATGAACCAGGGTAGTTTTTCGGCTGCGATAACGATGCCGATTTGAGTTGCTAGTTTACCGCCGACGGTTTCGTGGGGGCCTGTGGGTTCCATCTCAACTAATTCTCCGTCAGCGAGCTCGTAGCGGAAGTTGTCACAATAGCGATCGAGGAATGTTTCAAAAGTTAGGAATTTTTCTGTAGTGTAAATCATTAGAAATCAATACTTTTTTGCTTGATTTTAATTACAATAGTTTAGCATTCTTCTCAAATAAAACTAACCCGGAGATCCCCCCTAGCCCCCCTTAATAAGGGGGGGACAAGAAATATTCTCTTTCGTCCCCCGGATGCGAGGGGGATCTAGACTTCGATAAAAACGAGAGAGACAGATGGTTTCAGTTTTAAGTTGACTTGAATGTTGAAAACCTTATTCCTTCACCTCAAAAAATCCCAAATCAGTCCCTTTCCCAGCATGGACTAAAGCCAATTTTTCGTAACGCCTAGCGTGCTCGATTAATTCTGCGGCTTCTTCGTGAGAAACATCCCGCAATCGCTTCGCAGGTACTCCGGTAACTAGGGTGTAAGGGGGTACATCCTTGGTGACAACCGCACCCGCACCCACGATCGAGCCTGTTCCTACCCTAACTCCATCGAGGACGATCGCCCCAATCCCGATCAAACAACCCCTTTCAATATAAGCTGAGTGAATCACCGCTCGGTGTCCGACTGTCACAAAATCTTCCAAAACCGTCGGTTTTCCAGGATCGCCGTGTAAAACAGATCCATCTTGGATATTAGTACAAGAGCCGATCGCAATCCGCTCCACATCCCCTCGCACCACCGCCCCGTACCAAATACTCGCCCCCGCACCCACTTCTACCTTACCCATAACCACAGCCCCGGCGGCGACAAAAGCAGCTTGGGAGAGATCTGGAACAGGCCAATAGGAAGGAAGTGTAGTCACGGATTCCTTGGGATTGCTCATCGAAAAAATGGGTTAACCTTAACCAATGCTCAATACAAGATATAATACAATTATTTGGGACTTTTGCAGAGAAAAAATTTTGGGACGCACTACATGATCGAAGTAGCCTTGCAATACCCGATGTTTGGCCCGGAGATTCAGTGTCCCCACTGTCGCCAAACAATTCCGGCTCTAACCCTCACGGATACCTATTTGTGTCCGCGTCACGGGGCATTTGAGGCCGATCCAAAAACGGGAGATTTAGTTCACCTTCAGTCTGGGCGACACTGGCGCCACTGGGAAAATGAATGGTATCGTCAGCACACTCACCCCGATGGAATTCGGTTTGAAATTCACGAAGCGCTCGATCGACTATATACTCAAGGCTATCGAGCAACTCGCATCATCATTGCCCAACGCTATCGGGAATTAATCAGCGTGTATTTAGAGCGCAGCACATCTTGGCGGGGTCCATCGGAATCTGCCATGCCGAAGCTTTACGGTTTACCTGTGGATTTTAGCCCCCAATCTCAGGAGGAACCTTGCTGGGAAGTGATTAATTTTGATTTGGAAAAAGAGCCAGGAGTTCCGATTCGATATCCCTATTTTCGGTTGTTTGAATAGTTATTAGTTATTAGTCATTAGTCATTAGTCATTAGTCATTAGTCATTAGTCATTAGTCATTAGTCATTAGTCATTAGTCATTAGTCATTAGTCATTAGTCATTAGTCATTAGTCATTAGTCATTAGTCATTAGTCAT
>JAHREW010000066.1 GCA_020883125.1 Microcoleus sp. CAWBG506 | reverse complement strand
TGCAATCCAACTGTTCGCTATTGTAACGCCAGCAATATTAAGGTTTCACTATTCAAATAAAGACATGAAACCAACAGAAATAGAGAAAAGATTTTTTTACTATTTTTATCCACTTCACATAGCAAGTCTAGCAGCTATTGGCACAAGTTTATGTTTGCTAGGATGTTCGCCAACACTACCTCTGGCGAATTCTGAGGTTACTGGTATTTTGGCATTACATCCTACATTGACAGCTTTCCAAAGTCAAGTTTTGCCTGTGTCTGCTAAAGCCAAGATAGGCGATCGCACAATCAAACTCGAAGTCGCTAGCACCCTTGAACAACAGGCTATAGGTTTAATGTATAGAACTTCTCTACCTAATGACAAAGGGATGTTGTTTGAGTTCAAACCTGCGCAATCAGTGAATTTTTGGATGAAAAATTGTAAAATTTCTCTGGATCTGATTTTTCTGCGGAATGAAGTGGTGACAGCCATCCAACCTGCAGCGCTTCCTTGTACTGCCGATCCTTGTCCCACCTACGGCCCGGATACGATGGTCGATCAAGTCATTGAACTCCGTGGGGGGCGGGCTGGTGAACTTGATGTCAAAGTTGGCGATCGCATAACAATTAAATTTATCCAAAAATAAAAAACTCAAAAATCGAACTTGAGGTCAGGGTTCTTGATTCTGTATCGGTAATCGGTATTTCACCATAATCCTCTAGCCGCCAATTATTAAGGCTCCAACAGCACCAACTCCTTTAGTCAAAATTATAAGGTTGGGGATTCATTGTAACCAGACTAGGGCGCAGCTATCCATTGAATGCTTTTGGTTACAGCTTTTCTACCTGAAGGTGGCGAAATAGATTATTGATTGGTGGGATTACACTATCCGTTGTTAGGATGGGCGATACTTCCGACTTGTTGCTGGAAGCGGATCATCTCTAAAGATCGATCGCCATAAAGGTCTTCAATATGCTCTAAGCAGCAGTCGATCGCAAAATCGTTCAACTCAGCAGGCTCAATACCGTACATATCCTCAAACACCTCTGAGTCTACACGACAAAACCGCGGGCGATCGGCATAAATCCCGCACTCTCGCGTTTCTTTGTCAAAGTTGACACACCAACCATCATCACCTACGAGGCTCAAGTAGAGTCCCAATTCTTCCTCTGATAAATACTCGTCTAAGTCAGGGCGCTCTGTAGGGTCCAGGTAACAACAAGCACCGCACTGTTTTACGCAAAGCCAGGTAGCCATAGTTTTATTTTAGATTTTAGATAGACTTTAGATTTTAGATTTTAGATTGGGATCGTAGCTTAGCATATCTATAGAAATGTGAGATTTTAGATTTTGGTCCATCGTAGTTTACCATGACTTAGACAGAGACGATATCTATAGATATGTAGGTGATAATTATGTCTTCTTCACAACCTCCATCAAGGGAAAAAAGACCTCTCGGATTGGATGAATTAATTGCGATCCTAGTCGCCTTCGGGACTATGGGTGGAATTTTATTTTGGGTAATAGGGAAAAAACCCAGTCAATTCGGTGTTACCAATTGGCAATTTCCAGCGGTATTTTCTCAACCTGCTGCTGTGTCCGATCTTCCCACAATCTTAACGCCCCCGACGTCTAGTTCTGATCTGCCATCCCCCCCAGCCAGAGTCATTCCCTCTCCATCTCCAGGAACTTCCGTCGCACCATTACCGCAAGTTATTGTGCCAATTCCTGTGATTGTCCCTCCAGCTAGCGTTGTTCCCCAACAGCCTATTGTGCGATCGACTCCGGCTCCGATAATTACCAAACCTAAACCAGCTAAAGGAAAAATCGGTCCGGTCAAATTGTCCGATGTTCCAGATAAGCATTGGGCCCGTCCATTTATTTTAGCATTAGTCGATCGGCAAATTTTTTCAGATGTCACCGACAACAAATTTCGTCCCGACGAACCAATAACGCGAGCGGAACTAGCACGATTAATTAAGCGAATGTCCGAACAAGAACCGCGTCGCAAATCTGTTGATTTTAAAGATATCGAATCCGGCAATCCGGCGGCTCCTTTCATCGACTACAGCGTCAAAACAGGATACTTAAAAGGATACCCAAACAATGAGTTCCGTCCTGAAAAAGCAGTTCCCCGTGTGGAAGTAATCGCATCTCTGGCTAGCGGCTTGAATCTGAAACCATCAAAGACAACGACCAAAACTTTACAGTTTTATACCGACAAACAAAAAATACCTAAATGGGCAGTTGACCAAGTAGCAGCAGCTACGGAAGCTGGCCTTATTGTCAACTATCCGAAGCGCCAACTTTTGAGACCAAATACAACAGCAACTCGCGCAGAAGTAGCGGTCATGCTTTACCAAGCTATGGCAAAAAAAGGCAAAGTACCAGCTAAATCTTCTCAGTATGTTGTGCGGCGTTCCAAGGTGTTGAAGTAAATTTTATGGTGGGGCTGGCTAGAAGCCTACCCACCATCAAATTCATCTGTTTATCTTGATTCCCTAGGATGAAGATAGGATTTGATATCAATCTTGAAAAACCATGATACTACCAGAATAACAAGCTACCCAAACCTGATTAGTTTGCGGATCGTAGGTAATGCCGATGGGACTTGAATTCACATTCACTGTTTGCAAAACTTTCATATCTCCGGTGCTAATCTTGCTGACAGTATTGGAAGAATAGTTAACTACGTAAATCTGTTTGCCGTCATCAGAAATTGTCATGCTCCGAGGCTGACTACCAGTCGAAACCTTGTCCACAACTTCACCAGAATCCAGGCTAATTTTTGCGACATTTCCTTCACCATTCAACGTAGCATAAAGATACTTGCCGTTGGGGTCTATCACCAAATGACGGGGTGAACTACCAATATTTCGTAACCAATTCACCGAAAAATCTCTGAGATTAACCTTGGCAATATCGGTAGAACCCATGACAGCAACATAGGCGGTTTTTGAGTCAGGAGTGACAACAATACCGCGAGGATAGGCTCCCAATTTCACCCGCTCAATTTCGCTGTTTTTCTGAGTGTCAACTACGCTTAAATCCCAACTACACCAATTACTCGCCAGCACCCACCGATTATCTGGGGAAACAGCATTAAATTTGGGTACAGCACCTACAGAAATTACTTTTTCTATTTTGAGAGTTTGGGTATTGATGCGGTACATGAAACTTTCGTCATGTTTGGCGGCGGGAGAACATCTGTCACTACCGGGATTGTCAAAGCCAGCGCCGTACATTTGATAGTTCGATATGTAGGCATATTTGCCATCATTTGAAAAAGCAGCTTCCACAGGAGCGCCTTGATAATTACCCTTGAATTTGGAAAAACCGAACTTTGATAAATTTACGCGATCGGGAATGGTCTTGACTAATTTAAAGTTGCGATCGTACACTGTGATTGTGTGGCTGTACATCATGTTTTGAGCAAAAAACAGACCAGCACCTGAATAAACAATTGATTTGGGGGATATGCTACCGTAAATCGTTTTTTTCAATGTCATTTTTCCCTGGCTTTTGGGACGGGGACGAATCAGCTTTTGGGGCGCTACTTGCGGTGGGGGATTTTCCACCATAAATGGGGGTAAAAATGGATTGGAAAATATCGGTCTTTTAGGTGAGTTATTGGAGTTAGAATCTTCTAATTTCTTGAAATTTTCCTGGGCTGTAGGTGAGGGGAAAACTTGTGGTTGGGTGGTTTTTTTTTCGGACTGCTGTTTGGTAGGCGATCGTAATTCGTCTTGATTTTCTGTGGCGATAGAATCGGGTTCTCGGCGATCGGGATTTTGTGTTTTTTGCGCCGCCGATTCTGGGACTGTAGCTTCGGGCTTAACTTTCAGTGCAGCCAAGGTTTTTGGACCGACAATTCCATCAACTTTCAGATTGTTTTCTGTTTGAAACTTTTTGACAGCAGCTTGAGTTACAGAACCGTAAAATCCTGTGGGTTCGCTACGAAAATATCCTGCGTCTTGGAGAGTTTTTTGGAGTTCGGTAACTTCCGGGCCTGAATCTCCTTTTTTGATGGCTAGTGCGGGATTTACTAAGTAGTTAATAATGCTTAAAGCCAGGAGCAAGCATAGTAAAGGAGTAGAGGCTAAATTCAGGTGCGTTGTTGAGTTCTTTCCTGGAGTTTTGCTGGGAGGGGTTTCCCAGGTTTCTGCTAAGTGCAGGTAGGCTAGTCCGTCCATAGTTTTTACTCAGTGGTTTTGGTGATATGATACACCAATTAACATCGATCGAAATGATAAACTGGAAAAGTTTATAATAGACATCTCCCGAAAACTCGGTTAAGAACAGGCTAGGGATGCTAGTCCCTTCGACCCTTCGACTAGCCTTGGGCGAAGCGGAGTTCTTAACCGCCACGTAGTCGAAGGGGGTCTGTTCTACAATATTTATGGCAGAGGTATAGCCTTCGGAATTGAGAAAACTTTTTAATAGTGTGAGGAAGTTGGAGTGATTAATCATGTTGAATAGGGAACAAACATCGGCAGAAGCATTGCCTAAAGAATGTCCGCAGAATTTACTTTCCGATGGTTACGGTGGACTTTGCCAGCGGGCTTGGGTAGAAATTGATTTAGCAGCTTTAACTCACAATGTAAAACAGCTTAAAAATATTTTATCTCCCCGATCGCAACTGATGGCTGTGGTGAAAGCTGATGCTTATGGACACGGTGCGATCGCAGTTAGTCAAACAGTTTTGCAAGCTGGTGCTAGTTGGCTGGGGGTGGCGACAATTCCAGAGGGAATTGAATTGCGAGAAGCTGGGATTACAGCGCCGATTTTGGTGCTGGGGGCCACTTATACTACCGAACAAGTAAAAGCGATCGCCCATTGGCACTTGCAGCCGACTATTTGTACTGTCAAACAAGCTCTCATATTTTCGGAAGTTCTCGCTAGTCTCAATCAATCTTTACCGGTTCATGCTAAGTTAGATACGGGAATGTCTCGCTTGGGTACACCTTGGCAAGAAGCCACAGAATTTTTGCAGTTAATCCAGAGTTTACCTCATTTAAAATTGGCTAGTGTTTACTCTCACTTGGCGACAGCAGATAGTCCAGACCAAACTATTATGCTACAACAGCAGGAGAATTTTGAATTGGCGATCGCCCAACTTAAGATAGCAGGAATTAATCCCGATCGCCTGCACTTAGCAAACTCGGCTGCTACCCTGGCAAACCCAAACTTGCATTACGATTTAGTCCGAGTTGGCTTAGCTAATTACGGTTTTTATCCAGCACCTCATTTACAAAGTGTTGCTAAATTAAAGCCCGTCATGCAGGTAAAAGCTAGAGTGACACAGGTGAAAACAATAGCAGCCGGAACAGGAGTCAGCTATGGTCATCAATTTGTCGCTCAGCAACAGACGCAAATTGCAGTAGTTGGCATCGGTTATGCTGATGGCATTCCTCGCAATCTTTCTAATAAAATGAAGGTGTTAATTCGGGGTAGTTTTGTGCCACAAGTGGGAGCAGTGACTATGGATCAATTAATGCTGGATGTGAGTTCTATTCCCGATCTCGAAGTCGGTGAGGTGGTGACTTTGTTGGGTAAAGATGGAGGAAATGAAATTAGCGCTGATGATTGGGCTGGGATTTTAGGAAGCATTTCCTGGGAAATTCTCTGCGGTTTTAAACACAGATTGCCCCGGGTAGCAGTATCAACAAATAACAAATTAATATGATAGCGATCGCCAAATTTAAAGTAATAGCCCAAACCTTGTATTCCCAACTAGATACAGAAAGAATTCAAGCCCTGCAAGTCGCCCAAGAACTTTCCAAAAAATTCATAGAATTGGGCTTTGAAATTGTCCCTAAACTGCTGTGGGCTATTGGCATTTTGTTAATGACGCGGTTTGCGATCGGGATTGCGGGGCGCGTGACTCGCCGAGCCCTGAGTCGCACTGAAGCCACGTTACGAAAATTTTTAGTCCAAGCTGCTGAAATTACGATTTTAGTAGTCGGAGTCATCGCCACTTTGAGTCAGTTGGGAATTCAAACTACCAGTGTGGTTGCTGTGGTGGGTGCTGCTGGTTTGGCGATTGGTTTGGCTTGGCAAAATACTTTATCACACTTTGCTGCTGGGGTGATGTTGATTAGTTTACGTCCTTTTGAAGTGGGAGACGCCATCGAAGGTGGGGATGTTAAAGGAGTTGTAGATGCGATCGGCATTTTTTCCACCACCTTAGTGACAGACGATCATGTCAAAATAATTGTACCCAACAATAAGTTATTTGATGGTACCCTGAAAAATACCACGGCAATGGGGACTAGGCGGGTGGACTTGAAGATTGATATTGGCGATCGCCCCATCCGTCCAACTGTAACCGAGTTATTAGAAATTGTCCAATCTCATCCCCTAGTTTTGGACAATCCGCCCCCTACTTGTTTGGTGGCTGAGATTACTCCCGATTCCACTGTTTTGTCTCTGCGCCCTTGGTGCGCCTCCGTAGCTTACGAACAAGTGCGATCGCAAATTCAAGAACAAATCAAAGAAGCAATGAAAGCTGACCAAAATCAATAATAAATGTCAATCTCAAAACACACATTTAAAATCAATCCGAGGTATTTCCCATGAACAACAAGTGGTATCCCCAGCAAATTCTTCAAGAACCAGGTGTCAGGATTTCCCCCGCCGAAAAACAAAAAATTCTCAGCAAATTTCCGCCTCCAGACGACCAGGGTCAAATCTATGCCGACGGCATTTTTGAAGGTGGTGGCGTGCGAGGAATTTCCTTTTTAGGAGCCCTCAGATGCTGCAACGATTTGGGCATCCGTTGGCGCAAATTAGCCGGCACATCTGCCGGTGCAATTACCGCAGCAGTTTTGGCCACAGACTTATCAATTGATGACTTAGAAGAATTACTAGGACAGCTTGATTATAGCATATTTCTCAGCCAAAAAAACAGCCCTCTAATTTTAAATGGCGACCCAGCAGACGACTTGCAATCTCCAGTATGGACCTTACTTTTCCTAACAATTAGTCGCCAGATGGGAGAATACTCCTCCTTACCTTTCCGACAGTGGCTGGAATCCACCCTAGCCAAAGGTGATTTACGAACTTTTGCCGATGTCAAACAACTGGTAAAAGACCGAGAACTAAAAGTAGTAATATCCAACCTCACTCGCGGTGAAATGTTGGTAATTCCCGACGATTTACAGCGGAGAGAATCGGCGGATGCTGATGCTTTGTACGAACAGTTGCGACTCAAAAGTGCTGAAGATTTTAGCGTAGCTGAAGCCGTGCGCTTGTCCATGAGTATTCCGCTATTTTTTGAACCAGGAAAGCTGGGGAATGACATCATTGTAGACGGAGGAATTTTGAGTAATTTCCCGCTGTGGATTTATGACAAACAATCCGGTGCAACTCCCGTACCACCCCGCTGGTTTACCTTTGGGTTTCGATTAATTGATACTGGTATTGAAAATCAAGTTAATATTAAAAGTCCCGTGTCGATGTTGTCGGCGATGTTCACCACCATGATGAAAGCCAGAGACAGGTATCACCAACGAGAGATGGATAAAGGTAGGGTAATTAATATTGACGTGACTGAAGCTGAGGTGACGGCGACTCACTTTAATCTGGATGGCGATCGCAAGGCTAAACTGTATCGGTTAGGATACTTATATACTAAAAGATTTTTTCTAAGTTCCAATTTTAGTTGGGTAAAACACTTGAAGGCGAGGGGATTTGGAGATTAGTCCTGCTGCTTTGAGCTAGGGGAATCATACCAAATCCGTTGACATCGGAATAATGATTTCTCTCTTCTCTTTCTCTGTGTCCTCTGTGTTCTCTGTGGTTTAATAATTCCGATACAACCAGAAACGATATAAGCAATCAAAAAGGGCTGGTAAATACACCAGCCCAGCCCCTAATTTGAGATGTTAAATTCAAGCTAATTTAACATCTCCCATCTCCCATCAATCTAGCTTCTGTCGGTAGCAGTCGCTGGCTCAAAACTCGGAACCACAATCTCACCATTCTGCTTAGTCAACTGATTGTACAGCCTTTCAGTATTGGGGAAATTAGCAGCCGGTAGAGTGGGGAAGCGACGGTAAGGAACAACATCCTCACCAAAAGCCTCAGCATATTCAACAGTGCTCAACATCGCGTTGATAAAGCCCTTAATCCCTTTACTTGCCAAAATTTGGTTATATGTCCGAATCTCTGCTTGATTCAGAGGAGCACGGCCCAAGAAGTGCTTAGTACCCAACTCAATCACCTTAGTGTTTGGATAAGGTGCATAGAACTGTTTCACGTAAAGTGGCGAGCAACCTAAACCTTCAATGAACTCCTTGAGGTTGATTTCATTGTTGCCCAGTTTGCTTTCGAGCGCGGTGAATTCATTCTTGACAACGTAGGGATTCAAGTCGCGTTCAAAAACTTGACGGTAAGCAGCTTGAATTAAAGTTTTCAAAGCTACCTTGTCCGAAGTAGTCGTCAGCTTGAACACCTTAGTTTGTTCGCGACGCTTGCTGACACCTTGAGCAATCCGACTTTGCAACTGAAGATCTCCAGCATCACTCGCAGTGCCCAATTCAATAAACCGAGGAGTTTCTGCTGTCGGCTCAACATTGACCTTTTTCTCACCAAAGGAACTCGATCGCATCGTCCGCATGGACAACCCAGCCGGAGTCAAATAGCGCTCATAGGGCACTGTATCTTCGCCAAAAGCTTCGTTGTACTCTACACTGTCGATAATTTTATCAACCAGCGCGTAGAAGCCCTTCTTGGAACAAATATCAAAGTAAGCGTTCATTTCCTGACGGCCATAGGTAGGGCGTCCCAGGAGTCGGCGGTGAATATACTCGATCGCCTTACAAACGTAAAACTTGCTCCAGTACATATTCCGGAACACATCGGACTTGGCCAACATCCGAATAAACTCGCGCATCGGAATGTCGCCATTTTCCAGCTTAATTTCCGCCACCTTTTGGCGCTGGCCGTCGAACACATCGCGACCAAACACTTGCAGGTAAGCAGCCCGAATCACCGCTTGGGTGGAACTTTCGGTAAATTTGACACTGGAAGCATTGCTGTAGCTGCTAGAAACGCCGCGGGCAGTTTTCTTAGAAGCCACATAGTTGCTTGGTAACTGGTCTAATTTAAAGACCTTGGGACCTAGAGAACCAGGAGCCTTACCACGAGCACCTGGGTTGCTCAATTGATTATCAATCCCCGCACCTTGATGAATCAGGATACGACGAGTGTCTTTACCAAAAGGAGCTGGACGGTTCTTAGGATTGCGAGTTTCTTTCGGAAAAATCGCACCGAACTGAATTTCCAGCGGATCGTTACCAATACCATAAACGTGCTGGTCTGGCAGAGGCTGAGTGTAGCCAGCGAACAAGGTGATGAACTGAGGCACCTTGCGGAAAGGAGCACTGAAATTGAACAAATCAATTTGTGGGCCCCAGTTGCGACATTCCTGAGCTTCTTGACCCAAGCCCCGCAGGTAAGGGACAGTTTCTTCGCCAAAGTAGTCAGAATATTCCTGAGAATAGACCATGGCATCTACCAGGGCTGGCAGACCGCCTTTACTGACGATCGCAAAATACTTGCTAAACTCCTCCCGCGAGCTCAAACCGCGACCGAGGAAGTGACGTGCGGCCAATTCCACAGCACGGCTGTTGACAAATGGCTCGAAAAATTGCTGACGGTACAGAGGAGATTTGCCAAGGCGGCGAATAAACTCTTTCATCGAGATTTCGCCATTTTTGACCTTGGATTCCAAGTCAGAAATGCTTTGGCTGTAAGCGCGGCTGATATCCCGCTCAAAAACTTGGCGATAAGCCGCCTTGATGACCTCAATCTTTTCACCCGACGACAGACCAGTCTTCATGACGAATTTCGCCCGATTTTCCGCTGCGTTGAAGTAGATTTGAGGCAATTGCAGCCCTTGCTGGTCCTTGGTTTCGCGCTGACGCACCTTCGGTGAAGGTGTAGGAGCTTTGAATTCGGTAATGGCTACGTCGAAATATTGTCCGACGATCGCAGCAGCTTCGCTATCCTTTTTGAAATAGCTCAAAGACGCTGACTTCATTTCCTGCATTGCCACAATTGTCGCCGCCGACGAGCAAGCATTTTCGATAATTTCCCGCAATCCGCGGACGTTCACCGAAATGATATTCGGGTCGCCTGCGACGATCGCGTAGGTGATATAACGCAGAAACCAGCTCAAATCCCGCAGGGATTTAGTCATGTTCCCAGGGCCGTAGCGCGAGACATTTATCGGCTGAAATCCAGCGGGAACCGGACCGCTGTAGCCACCGTTACCAGAAAACAGATTTCCTAGCCCCAAGAATCCACCGCCACCGCCATTGCTGCCACCAGCGCGACCTTCAACGTAGGTAACAGTTCCCAGTTTCATGCCTTCAGAGACCGTTGCAGTACCGCCACGAGTCGCCCCAGCCATAGCCATCACAGGTTCTGCGGGTCTTTCCAAGAAAGCCAGCGGGGAACCCCCGGTAAAAATCCGGTTCGCTGCACGGGATACAATCAATTCCGAGTTTTTGGTCAGAGTTGCGGAAATATCGATCCGCAGCGCCCCAGAACTGAAATAACTCGCCAATTCGCTGAGTTCACCCCGCTGTAAAAAGCGGTCTTGCTGTTCTGCTTGCGAAATTGTTGCGACCGGTACAGTTTGATATAGTTGCGGACGCGCAACTGAACTTCCGCCACTTGCTTTTACAGTCATTAGACTCCTTCGCTCCCTATCTAAATCGTTACAGCGTTTGCTCAGACTAATTTTGCCTTTCCCTAGCTTAAGGTTCCGGCCTACTTACTTTCTCAGATTAAAATGTTTTGGGGTTCATCAACCCTAATTTGTTAAAAAGCCTGCCGAAACTTATTGTATAAATTTAATAGGGTCTATATGAGAAAAAATGATAAGTTTTATTACAAACAAGAAGCAAGAAGTCACCCCCCAGCCCGGTTGACTGAGCCGACGCTCCCTGGTGTCCCTAAATGACTATACTTTACTTTGAATAAAAAAATTCCCTCACATTATGGAAACTTCACCCGATATCAGTGCTGCGGTGCGTCGGCTTTACGATACATTCCCTTTTCCGCCCGATCCTTTGAGTGATGAACCACCGCCTGGCTACAACTGGCGCTGGAGTTGGCCGGATGCTTACAATTTTTGCACGGGCCAAAAGCCGCCAAAACTCGATATTCGCATTTTAGATGCTGGGTGCGGCACGGGTTCGAGTACCGATTATCTGATTCACCTCAATCCTGAAGCGTCGGTAACGGCGATCGACCTTAGTTCCGGTGCCTTGAAAGTAGCACAAGAACGCTGTAGGCGATCTGGCGCGCGAGAAGCAGATTTTCGCCACCTCAGCATTTATGATGCGGATCAACTCGAAGGCGAGTTTGATTTGATCAACTGCGTCGGCGTGCTCCACCATTTGCCCGATCCGATTCGCGGCATTCAATCCCTGGCCGCCAAGTTGGCGGATGGTGGTTTGATGCACATTTTTGTTTATGCTGAATTAGGCCGCTGGGAAATTCAATTGATGCAAAGGGCGATCGGCCTGCTCCAAGGAACCCAAAAAGGCGACTATACCGATGGCGTCAAAGTCGGCCGTCAAATCTTTGCTTCTTTACCAGAAAACAACCGTCTTGTCAAGTACGAAAAACAGCGTTGGGCAGGAGAAAATCAGCGAGACGAATGTTTTGCCGATATGTACGTTCACCCGCAGGAAATTGACTACAATATCGAGACATTATTTGAGTTAATTGACGCTTCTGGATTGGAATTTATCGGTTTTTCCAATCCGGGATATTGGCAGTTAGAAAGACTTTTGGGCCAAGCACCAGAGTTGATAGAAAGAGCCAAGAATTTGACAGAACGAGAGCTTTATCGATTAATTGAATTGTTGGATACAGAAATCACTCATTACGAATTTTTCTTGGGCAAAAAGCCTGTTAATAAGATTGATTGGTCGGATGATAAGACCCTGTTGGCGGCAATTCCAGAATTGAGTAGTTGTATCCACGGTTGGCCTAGTCAACAAGTGTTTGATTGCAACTACCAATTGGTGAATTTGTCAAGGGCTGAGTTTGAGTTTCTGCAAGGTTGTTCACCCCCCCCAGCCCCCCCTTACCTAGGGGGGGAGAAAGATGTAACGTCCCCTTACCTAGGGGGGGAGAAAGATGTAACGTCCCCTTACCTAGGGGGGGAGAAAGATGTAACGTCCCCTTACCTAGGGGGGGAGAAAGATGTACAGAAGACAGTTGGGGAGATTTTGGCGGATGTGGAGATGGGATTGGATGAAGTGCGATCGATATTATCAAAACAGCTAATTTTGCTAACACCGAATTAATAGCGCTTGTTAATTATTTGAACGAACCGCGAAGACGCCAAGAGCGCGAAGGAAGAACTGCATCTTCTTCTTTCTCTTCCTTCGCGTCCGCGTGCCTCGCGGTTCGTTTAATCTTACTCCTTTAGTGACTTTCGGTAAAATCCCAAATGGATTGACACAGGCCCCAAATGTGGGTAGGCTTTGAAATTAGAGGTTGCTTTGCTTGTAGAAGAAGTAGCCCGCGTCCCCTCTGCTTCGCTCCGACCAAAAATCTAGTTGCACTCCCTCCGCTTCGCTTCGCCCAAAGCTGCTAAGTAGTCGGAAGAGAGGGGTGGAGTGGTAACACTCCCCTCGACTCTACTTCTCGGCTTTACCAAAGAAATGGGTCTAAAGCCTCCCCCTTCTAGGGGGACTTTTATCTATGTATTTTTAGATAAAACTATGCTATCATAGATCCATGATAGTCAGAGAATGCAAACTCAAACACGGAACAGC
>JAHREW010000065.1 GCA_020883125.1 Microcoleus sp. CAWBG506 | reverse complement strand
TTGGGTTTGAAAACACGCCCTAGCCCACGCCTCGCATCAAATTTGAATAGATATAGTTTAATCTTTAACTTGTCGAACAGCCATCCGTTGTAGCGGCAGACTGAGGATGCTGGAAACAGTCAACAAGTAAGAAAGAACCGTAGTCAGCTTTAGGGTGGCAAACAACCAGTGGTCTTTTGACAGGGGCATCTTGAGTCCTAGGACAGAGATGGAGTAGACTATAGAGTACAGAAAACTCATCTTCATCAGCATTTCTTCATTTAATGTGCGATCGTCCGTGGGCCCAGAGTGGCGATCGCCCAGCAGGACTAGACCGGCAATAGAAGCGACAAAAGAAACCATGACCAGATAGTCGTGCAGGCTAAGCTCAACCATTTTCCAACTTCCTTGTTATCCTACTTTTTATAATTAAACCTCAGTCTAAAGGATCTGTTTTCTGCTACCTAGCAATAGTTACAAATTGACACAGCCGCATTTACAAATCTCAATGAAAACTAATCGCGATCGACAGCCACACCGTTTAGTCAGCAGAAAAGGACAATTCGCCCTGAATGTGGTGAGGCTAGGCTTACCTCGCCTGCATTTTGCAGACCTTTACCACGGTTTACTAACTCTTTCTTGGCCAAAATTTTTTATTTTAATTAGTCTGCTTTATGTCCTTACAAATTCCTTATTTGCCTTAGCTTATTTAGCCGGAGGAGACTGCATCGCCAATGCTAGACCTGGTTCTTTCCAAGATGCCTTTTATTTCAGCGTGCAAACAATGGCTACCATCGGCTATGGTTCCATGTATCCCCGCACTGATTATGCTAATACCATAGTTGCGATCCAAGCATTTTTTGCTTTGTGGGGAGTGGCGATGGTGACGGGACTTGCTTTTTCTAGATTTTCTAAGCCGACAGCTAGAGTTGTATTCAGCCGCGTCGCTGTCATTGCTCCTTTCAACGGTGTTCAGACTCTCATGTATCGCACTGCAAATCAGCGTTTCAATCAAATTTTAGAAGCACAGCAACGAGCTACTTTGATTCGCGATGAAGTAACATCGGATGGGGATTATATGCGGCGTTTTTACGATTTGACTTTGGTGCGGAGTCAGTCTCCAATTTTTGCATTAACTTGGACGGTGATGCACGTAATTGATGAGAATAGTCCTCTCTACAAACTTAGTGCTAAGGACTTGAGCGAGCAGCAAGCAGAAATTGTAATTACGCTAACGGGTATTGATGAAACTGTGTCCCAAACTATTCATGCTCGCCATTCTTTTGTGGCTTCAGAAATTCTCTGGAATATGAAGTTTGTAGATATTATCTCCAGGACGCCACAGGGAAAACGGGTAGTCGATTATACTCGTTTCCATGATGTGAAGCCTGTTGAAGAGAAGTTGTGAGTAGAATAGTATTAAAATAGACAAAATATTCTTGGTACTATGCGCATAATTCATACTGCTGATTGGCACTTAGGACGACGTTTTCGAGGAATTGACCGCACTCCCGAAATTGCGATCGCCCTGGAAGAAATTTTGCAGGCCGCCAAAACCTGGGATGTGGATGCTGTGCTCATCGCCGGGGACATTTTCGATGTACCTAATCCCACTGCTTATGCCGAACGCATTGCTTATCATTTTTTCTGTGAATTGCAAGCAGCGGGAATTCCAGCCATTGCGATCGCCGGGAATCATGACTCGGCATCCCGGATGGACAGCATTGCTCAATTGCTTTCCCTCGCCGGAGTTCGTGCTTTAGGTAAACCCAGGCGATCGGCTGATGGTGGCACAATCCATCTTAACACAAAAAGTGGCAAACTTTGCGTCGGAGCCATGCCTTTTGCTTCGGAACAAAAGCTATTAGATGCTAATGCCTTGTGGGAATCTGACGATGGCGAGTTCCGAAAAGATTACCGAGAAATGGTAGCAGATTTATTACAAAACTTAACTCAGGATTTTCGAGACAATACTGTGAATATGCTCCTGGGACACATGAGTATTGATGGCGCGAGATTAGCTAAATCTGAAGTCCCTTATTACACGCGAGAAAAATACCTGCTTTCACCCCAAACTCTGCCTGTGGAAGCTCAATATATCGCCCTCGGACACATCCACATTCATCAGCGCCTAGCCCAAAATTCTCCAGCTTATTATTCCGGTTCTTTAATTCAGTTAGACTTTGGAGAAGCCGGACAAAAAAAAGGATTTTGTTTGATTGAACTTGAGCCGGGAAGTCAGCCCAAAGTGGAATTTAAACCTGTGACTTGCCATAAGCCCTTAAAAGTGCTTCAATGTCATCATGACCATCTAGATCAAACTCTAGAAGCTCATCGCTATCATCCCGGTTTTTTGAAAGTAATTGTCGAAATAGAAAGTCCACAAATCGGACTTGCCGATCGAGTGCGCCAAATCTGTTCTCAAGCGCTGTTAATCGAACCGCGCTACCCAGAATCATCCCTAGAATCGACAGACATCACTCACATCGATCCCAATAATTTCGATCCCGCAGCCGAATTCTGCAATTACTATCAAAATCGATTGGGAACCACACCGCAACCAGTAGTCTTGAAAGAATTTGATAATTTGTACAAAAAATTTAAGGAAAAAGTTAATACTTAAATAATGTAACTGCGTTACCAGGAAGAGCATGGTAACAAGTAAACAAGTAAAAGTCCCAAATCCCCAATCTAAAATCAGTATGCGTCCACTTGAACTTTCGATCGAAGGATTTACCAGTTTCCGCAACGAACAGCGCTTGGATTTCTCCGAACTGGATTTATTTGCAATTACTGGTCCTACCGGTGCCGGTAAATCTTCCCTGCTAGATGCGATGACTTACGCTCTTTTTGGTACGACAACTCGTAGCGGAAAACAAGTAAGTGATTTAGTAAGTCAAGGGAGTGAAAATTTAAAAGTTCAGTTGCGTTTTGTCGTGGGTTCTTCCCAGTATCGGGTGACGCGGAAGTGGCGCTACCGTCCTAAATCTCCTGAAACCAAGGTGATTTTGGAAAGTTGGCAACAGGGTGAATGGGAAACTTTAGAAACCAGTATTATTGCTGTTCAAAAAATTATTGAACAGATTTTGGGCATGGATTTTGATACTTTTACACGAGCGATTGTGCTACCTCAAGGTAAGTTTGATGAATTCATTAAGGGTGATAAATCTAAACGTCGGGAAATTTTGCGACAGTTAGCGGGATTTGAGATTTTTGAGCAGATGCGGAAGGAAGCAACTGAACTGGCGAAGTTGCTGAAACAAGAGCGGGAAATGGTGGAACGTCAGTTAGTTGAGTTGAGTGCCCCCATAGCCGAGGAATTAGCCCAAAGGCGATCGCAACTGACGAGTTTAGAGCGGCAATTGCCAGAATTGGAACAGGAGTATATTAAATTACAAAAGGCTCTGGAGGAAGAAGAAAAACTATTTTTACAAATCAGAAAACTGGAGAGTTTGCAACAGCAATTAACTCAATTAACAGCTAATTCTCAAGGAATAATAGTGCTGACGCAGCGCCTAGAAAGGTCGAAATATGCCAATAATTTACAAGCAGATTGGGCTTTGGTTCAACAAGCTCGCGGACAATATGTCACCGCTGAAAACAATGCTAAATTGGCGCAAGAACAACTAATCAAATCTCGCTCGGAATTATCAACACAGCATCAGCAACTCGATGGGGCAAAAGCTAGAGAAAAGGAAGTGGCAGTTAGCATTAAAGCTCGTGAAGATGCTCTGGCTACTGCAAAAGTATATGAAGAACAACGCTGTCAATTAGAAAAAGAAGTGGCGATGGTTCAAAAAAAGGTACAGGAAAAATTGCGGAATTTAAAAGTAGCAGAGAAAGAAGTGGAAGCTGCTAATCATAAAATGCAAAGTTCGGGATTCCTGCTTACTCAAACACTCGCACTGATGCAACAGTTTTCGCCTGGAGGAAAGCTTTTGGAACAGTTGCAGCAAGCATCACCTTTATTGATCGAATTTCAGTTATTACAAAAACAGGCCAAAAATCAACAGCAACAGTTAAATAAAACTGTCACGGAACGGCAAAATCTCCAAGAGAATTATACTCTGGTTTCTGAGAAATTAGCAGTAGCAGAAGCTAAGCTGAAAAAGTGCGTTGAGGAGTTAGAAGCAGCGGAAGCAGCTAATGCGGAAGCTGCGGATTTAGATCGTGTGGCTGCTGTCAGAATGTCCTTGAATGCTGGGGATATGTGTCCGGTATGTGGGGGGGTACATCCTGAGAGCGATCGCCTGCCCTATTTAGGCAAGTCAAAGATTGTCGATCTCGTTCCTTTCCGTGAAAGAATAGCCACCGCAAATCAGGTGGTTAAGGTGATTCAACTAGCGACAAGTGAAGCTAAAAGCTCTCTTTTAGCCATTGAAAAAAAGGAAGTTGAAATTGCTGACGGATTAAAAGAAAATTTCAATTTAGTGGTAGAACTACAGCAAAATATTAATGACATATTGGATAAGTCCGACTGGGAAGCTGCTAAATTGCAGGAGGAGTTAGTAAGTTTAAAAGAGAGCGATCGGCAAAATAGAGAAACTGAACTACAGTTCCAACAAGCCTCTATTGAATATGAAAAAAATCAACAAACATTTAATTTTTTAGAATCGACAAAAGCAGGGAAACAAGAAGACTATCAAAATGCGATCGCCGAAGCCGACCTCCGACAGAAGCAGTTACGAACTTGCGCCAATGCGCTTTATCGAATTACGGAAGATCGACCTTACGATAATTTAGCAAAATCTATAGAACAAGACAAGCAAAACTTAGAAACCTTGCTCAAATCCGCAGAAAATGATTATCAAAAAGCCTATGCTAATACAATTCAAGCCATAGAAATACATAAACAAGCCACCACGCTTCTGGAAGCAGCTATTACCCAAAAACAGGAAATAAACGGAGATTGGCAAAAAAAATTAACCGAGGCTAATTTCACAGAAGATACTTTTTTAGCCGCAGTTGTCCCACCGAAAAAACAATCTACCTGGGAAAGTGCCATTCGCGACTATCGGGAATCCAAAATTCAGTTAGAAACCAGGGAAAAAGATTTGAAGGAGCTGATTGCAGGCAAGACCACTAATGAATATATCCTAGCACAGATGCGATCGGCAAAATATGTCGCCCAAGAAAACTTAAAACAAGCCAACAACAACCGTGCCGAACTATTAGTTTGGATAAAAATAGCCGAAAAAAATCTCCAACAAGCCGAAAGACTGTCGCAACAAATCACCAATTTAACAGAACAAGAGCAAACTTATCACACCTTAGCCCAAAACCTCAAAACCAACGAATTTCAATCCTACATCTTAGAACATTTAGAAGCAGAATTAGTCGGTAGCGCCACCTTAATCTTACAAGAATTAACCGAGAATCGTTACACACTAAAAATTCAAGAAGGCGAATACTGGGTAGCAGATAATTGGAATGGTGGGGAAGCCAGACGAGTGCGAACACTTTCCGGTGGCGAAACCTTTGCTACCTCCTTATCAATGGCCTTAGCTTTGTCGGAAAAGCTGTCTCAAGGTGCTCACTTGGGTAGCTTGTTTCTGGATGAAGGATTTGGCACTTTAGATGCAGAAACTCTCGAAAGTGTTACCCTGATCTTAGAATCTTTGCGGCAGCAAGAAAGGCTAATTGGAGTCATTACCCATGTTAAAGGATTGGGAGAAAGATTACCAGCACAGGTGAAAGTTTACAAATCCCCAAAAGGCTCTAGAATTGAAGTAAAGAAACTTTAAACATAAGAAATTTCGGCGACGGATAACGCATCAAAAAAACAAAGATTATATGAAAATTAACCCCACTCGAATGGAATCCGTACAGTCGCCAATTATTCCTGTTGTCGGCGAACTAATCCGCCAAAATCCAGGGACTATATCTTTAGGACAAGGCGTAGTTTTTTACAATCCACCGCCACAATCCTTTGCAAAAATTCCCGAATTTCTCGCAAATCCCGACAATCATAAATACAAAGCTGTGGAAGGAATTCCAGCACTACAGGATGCCATAGCAACCAAACTCAAAGCAGACAATGGTATTGAAATTAATCGAAACAACTCCATTGTGGTGACAGCAGGTAGCAATATGGGATTTATCAATGCTATTCTTGCTATCACGGTGGCGGGAGATGAAGTGATTATTCAATCACCCTATTACTTCAACCATGAAATGGCGATTATCATGGCAAATTGCCGTCCCGTTATCGTAGCCACTGATGAAAATTATCAACTAAATTTGGATGCAATTAAAACGGCAATTACTGACAAAACGCGAGCCATTGTCACGATTTCACCAAACAACCCAACCGGCGTAGTCTATAGTACCGAATCACTCCTGGAAGTGAATGAACTTTGTCGCCAACACAACATTTATCATATCAGTGATGAAGCCTACGAATATTTTACCTATGACGGGGTTAAGCACTTTTCACCGGCTGCTTTTCCCCATAGCAGCGAACATACAATTTCCCTATTTACGCTTTCCAAAGCCTACGGTTTTGCTAGTTGGCGGATCGGGTACATGGTAATCCCAGAAAAATTGTTGGTTTCTGTTAGGAAAATTCAAGATACAATTCTGATTTGTCCCCCAGTAATTTCCCAGTATGTCGCCTTGGGAGCCTTGCAAGCGGGGCGAGAATACTGCGATAATTATGTCAGGGCGATCGCCTCCGTGCGACAAGTCGTATTACAGGAACTCAATCACCTGGAAAACTACTGTACAATTTCGCCGGCTGCGGGAGCTTTCTACTTTTTCTTGAAAATTGATACCCAAATCGATACAATGGAATTAGTGGAACAATTAATTCGCGAATACAAAGTGGCGGTGCTTCCAGGCACAACTTTTGGTATGGAGAATGGTTGCTATTTACGCATCGCCTTCGGTGCCCTGGATTCAGAAACCTGCGTCGCAGGGATTAGCAGATTAGTTACAGGTTTGAAAACAATTTTAGGAGCATAAAAAATGGTAGCAATTAATGTGAATCCCACTACAAATTCTCAGCAATTAACGGCATCAAAACTTGCTGAATTGCGGGTGTTCATGGCAGAGCATAATTTGGATTGCTATTTCGTTTCAGCGGTGGACGAACACTTGAATTTATCGGTGGCACCAGCTAAGCAAAGACGAGCTTGGATTAGTGGATTTACTGGTTCCGCCGGTGATTTGTTGGTGGGGAAGAATTCGGCTTGGTTGTTTGTGGATTCCCGCTACTATGAACAAGCAGAATTGCAAATCGATCCGGGACTAATGGAAATATCTAAACTGGGTTTAGAAGGTCATTTAAATTTAATTGAAACTTTAGAAAAACTAGCAGCGGAATCGACAGCGACTAAACCTAAATTGCGTTTAGGTTTCGATCCATTTAGTCTGTCGGTGGAGTCTTATAAAAATTGGCAGAGTAAATTGACACAGGCGGGAATTGAACTGATAGCAATATCGGATAATTTAGTAGACAAAGTGCGATCGCACAATCTAGCACAAACAGCAGAAACTTTAGCCGCCATTGACGAATCTCCCCTATTTAGTTTACCTGTATCCCTGACTGGAGAAAGCACGGAACAAAAATTAACCAGAGTCAGGGAAGCGATGAAGCAAGCAAATATTGATGTGCTACCGATTACCAACCTCAATCAAATAGCATGGCTGTTCAATCTCCGAGGCTCGGATATTCCTAACATTCCGATTTTTATATCCTATGCTATTGTCACTGCCAATAGAGCTTTTTTGTTGACAAACCCCCAGCGAGTTGCAGCAGAAGTTAAGCAAGAATTGCCTGGGGATGTAACTTTGCTACCCTACGTAGAATACCAGTCTACTTTAGAAAAGTGTGTCAGTGCGCCCCAACCAATTAGGGTGCTTTTAGATCCCAAACATACTACAGCAGGGACCTATCAGTTAATCTTAAACCAGCAAAAAGTACAGAAAGATGCTGTGGAAATAGTTTTTGAGACTAATCCCATCGAAGGGATGAAAGCTCGGAAAAATCCTGTGGAAATCGAACAGATGAAATCTGCGAACTTCAAAGCAAGTCGAGCTAAAACTCGGACTTTTAAGTGGTTGACAGAACAACTAGAAAATGGTAGTATACTGACAGAATTTGATGTCAAAGAAACCGTCGAAAGATTTTATCAGCAGGAAACAGACTTCCAGACTTTAAGTTTTAGAACGATCGCCGGTGCGGGAGTCAATAGCTCGATCGTACATTACGGCACTCCCAGTCCTGAAGTGAGGCTGAAACCAGGGGAACTACTGTTACTGGACTCAGGAGCGCAATATTTAGGGGGTACAACGGATGATACCAGAACCGTGGCGATCGGAGAACCAACGGCGCTACAAATAGAACACTACACGACTGTTTTGATGGCACATATTAACTGTGCAATGCAGCAATTTCCCAAGGGGACAACCGGTGCGCAATTAGATGCGATCGCCCGTGGTGTATTATGGCAACAACAACTGGACTACGGACACGGGACTGGGCACGGAGTCGGGGCATTTTTAGCCGTTCACGAAGGGCCAAACGGTATCAGCAAATCGGTACAATACGCCCTAGAACCGGGGATGGTAACTAGCATAGAACCGGGATATTATCAACCGGGATGGGGCGGAATTCGCATCGAAAATCTCTATGTTGTCAGAGAAATGGGGTCAAATAATGATACGGTTTGGTATGGGTTTGAACCGCTGACCTATATTCCCTTTGACCGGAAATTGATTAATGTCGATCGACTGTCACAGACCCAACTGGCGTGGTTAAATAAATATCATAGTGCGGTAGTGGAGAAGCTTGCAACGGTGTGCGATACAGCAACTGTGGAGTGGTTAAAAAAAGCCACCGCAATCTAATTTAACGTCTATCCCTCGCAATTTTAAACCGTTTGTAATTGCTTGGCGAACCTGTTCATCCATGGAGTGCATCTCTATTTTGCAAGTATATTCGTAGGGGCGAAACATGACCGCAGACAATTTATTAGCGATCGCCAGAGATTTACAGCGGTCATGCTTCGCCTATGCAAAATCGGGATGCTCCCCATCCATGTAAAGGGCTAGGGTCATTTAATTAACCCCTGGGTGCGAAATAATTATAGCATATTCTGTTAGTTGACCAGTTGACATTGGTTTGATTGCTATTGATGATGATAGATTAGAGCTAATGATTTTAGGTGCAAAACCACGTAACATCAGAAGCTCGTTGTAGTCACTATCTTTGGTGGCGATCGCAAGTGGGGCGACTGGCAATCATTCATCTCGATCGCACTCGGCTAAGATACTCAAAACTTCATTAGGACTAATATCTTCTCGGTCTGATAATGCTCGCAGCAGACTCGCTTTTACTTCTTAAATGGGAGTATCATCAGGATCGATTTCAACTTCCTCAGTTACTTCGGGAAAAAGTACGATCGCTCGCACGCGACTAGGGGGGGAATTTTTCAATGGGGTAATCGAGGGACAATTGACCTTTTTCATCTAGGGTTCCTGTGACTTCAACTGCTTTCATTTGTTTGTCCTCAAGTTGGGATCTATTATATTACATTGAACATGAGATTTTAAATTGAAATTAGATGGCAAAATGTTCAGTAATTTCGGCATCTTCCAGCGCTACTTTAATGCTGAAAGGCTCTCCTGCTTCACCGCTGAATTCCAATTGAATCCAATTATCCGCACTCCGCGCTTGAGCATCCAAAAAAACATCTCCCGATTCACCATCAATCACAATCAGTTTTATCCCCGCTTGCAGATAGGTTTGTGTAGCAGATCGGGGATACAATCTAATGAGAACTTCTGTTTTTTCAGCATTTTTTTGGCAATTGACAATCAATACCACAGGATAACCAGCCAAGGAGATTTCTCTCACCTTACTCGCGCTAAGAGTTGGCGATTCGGTGTCAGCAGTGCGGGAACGAGGGGCGCTGGCAAATCTAAAAATTAGATTTCCTTCTTTGTTGCTTAAAAACGATTCCAGACTCTGCCAGTTGTATTGAGAATTACTTTCAGATTTTTGCAACCATTCACTTAAACTTATTATACCAGTAGTATTTGTGGATGGGGCAACCATTGCAGCTTGTGGAATTTTCGCTGGGGCATCACTGCTTTGATTAGTTGGAGATTCGGAATTAACCGATGTATCTGAGTCATCGCCACCCCAGATTTCATCTAACTTTTCTAGCAACTCTTCTGCTAAATCTTGCAACTCAGTTTGTTGTGAATCATCAGACTCTTCTCTATTCACAATAGGTGCGCCACCTTTGAAGGCCAAACCTGGTTTTGCAGGCACGTAACTCGCTAAAAACTCCCCGCCCGCATAGCGTCGTTCGTATTTATTATAGGTGCGATATATCCGCTCCATTTCAGTGACGATTTCAGGCAGAGATTGCTCGTTCAACCTCTCTCTAACTTTCACCGCTACGGGGTTATGACTCTGAAAAAAATCTAGGGCTGTTTCTAGTCGGTGCAGGTGGTCTAAAAATGCTTCTAGGGGCTGAAAACTATCACAAGAAACTTGCTCCATCATTTCTAAAGGGTTGATGGTTGGGTAAAAGCCAAAGAGAGTTGCTTCTCTCGATGATTCATCTATTTCTACCGCTACATAGCCGATCCGATTTTCCCAAGTGTCCGTCGGAATATAACAGTTTTCATCGGTTGGTAATACGGAACGGCATTCTAGTTTCCCAATACCTGTGATTTCGAGATCGGCGACATCCATCAAAGTTTGCATGACTGGATTTAGACTATCGGAAGCTTCTAAATCGGTTTCAATTCCCAAACACTGACAGTAGGTATCGACTGCATAAACTGCCAAAGTATTTAGATAAACTTGTCTGGCTTTTGCTGGAGTTTCATATTGCTGTTGAAACGATTTTGCTAGTTTCAATGCTTTTGATGTGAGGGGTACTGCAAACATCGATCGACTGGTGTAAGTCATGGCTGTTTTCTCCTAGTTTACTCTGCGGTGTTATTTTTATTTCTGCGGGTTCGTTTCTGGCGTTTTGGCATCAGTTGAAAGTAACTGATACCGTCGAGGTAAAAATATATTAGTTCGGTGACATTGACTTGTAACTGTCTGGCGAGAATTGTCCAAGATTGCACTCCCTCCAATCGCGATTGAATTATTCCTTTAAAAGTAATCTTAGGGCGATCGGGCATTCTTCTTCTATTATACTTCCCTTCAGAGTCGGTGACAATTTGTTCGATCGCAGATTGTGACAAGGCTAATTTTGCTTCTAAATACTCTGGGATAATTGGCTTAAAATAAGAGCAGGCACGGGTGTAAAAAGGACTGATGGTTGTCTGAGCGTTGACTATATTCCCAAAATGTTCTTGAATTTCTTTGATGCTAGTCTGTTTATACTTTAAAATGGCGATCGCGCGAAAGTTAACATCAGTAAAATTTCTAATATGCTTGCCCGTAAAAATGCCATCTGAATCTCGATCTATAATTCTAATCACCTCTGGAGATAGCCTTAAATTGGCTTTGGTTTGAATTCGATCGAATCTGGTTTCACTGGCGCTATCATCATCTTGCTTGGCGGCAGGTGCATCTCCTGAAACTACGTTGAGTCGCGGGCGGATGATATCAATAAACCGGAATTGTAAATAACGAGCAAACCAGTTCCAAAACTTGAGAGGTTGATAAAGTTGTTGGACTTCATCGCAGAAAGTATTCCAGGTTTGTTGTAAATCAACTTCGCTATTTTGAATACTTTGGCATAAATTCTGACAAGATTGAGCTAGGCTTTGAGCTTTTTCTAGTGGATAGATTTGAGTTTTTTTGTTTGTGCGTCTTTGTATAAAGGTGCAGCAAAATTTTTCTACTTCTTGGTTGAATTCAGAATAAACTTCGGGGGTTCGCTGTGATGGTGATGTTTCGTTAAATTTCAGCCATGCTTGATACAACTTGGCATCTACTCCTTTTTTGAAAATATTAATGTTGTTTAATATCTCTTTTTGAGTATTTTGTAAAGCATCCAGCCAATCTTCCTCAAAATCACCTTCTAAAATTGCCAGATATCTGTCGCGACACCGCTTTTTGATGCCTGCTAATCGGCGTTTTGCCTCATCATCTGTAGGTTTTTTGTCACGTCGTAAGCTTGATGCAGGAAACATAATATCCCACAACTGCGGTATAATTTTACGTCTTCTTGGATCTGTATTTTTGGGATATAATTGGGCTTGGGATACAAGTTCTTGGAGGAGGCGATCGAGTTCGTGCATGGGCGATGAGGTTCAGTAAAAAAAGGATGTCCTCAATTATACCAAGAAAGCAGCCCCACCTCATCCATTTCCGAGTTGGGTGGGGCGGGTTTATTAAGATTATTCGTGGGTGACAAGTATCTTGGTGAAACCCGCCCCTACAGGCCATATAATAGCTATTAACTCAAACCAGAACAAATGAAACCAGCCCAATAAAAAGGCTTAGCAAAGGGGAAAGCTTCCAGACAAAGGCTGGGTAATACTTTCTTGATCTGACCCTGATAATCCTTATTGCTGTCAGAGGTGGCTTGCCATACTTCATCCAAAAAGGCGATATATTCTTGATTGTCTTGCTGGTGTTGTTGGTTCATGTTTTTTTGGTAGTTTTGTGCGTCTATTGTGAATGAGCTTTTTTTTGAACCGCAGAGGGCGCAGAGGGCGCAGAGGAGTTTTTAGGGTGGGAATGAGGGGGGAGAATTATTGGGTTTTACAAACTTTGTCTTGAATCTCCTCGAAATCAACATAACAATCTGCTTCTGCTGTCGTAGTGGCTAAACGCTGCTGCAAAACTTCTTCAAAACGGCGACGGTTAATTAAATTCAACCCGCAGCACAAAGATAGGGGAATTGCAACCATTGTCTGTTGGGAAACTGTCGCGATCGCCGCTGCGGCCACAGTTCCCCAAAATGCCGTCTGTTCCGCGATTTTGAGTTGCTGGGAGTCGATCGCCCGCAACAACTTTTTACCCCAAAATTCATTTTCTGACAGTCTCACGCCCTCAGACTGGGCGCTAACAGGCGATCGGCGAAGCGCGATGAGATTAGCCATTTTTCACAATCCTAATTAGTAGTTACGATCTTTAATC
The DNA here is from genome assembly GCA_020883125.1 of Microcoleus sp. CAWBG506. Classification (GTDB taxonomy): domain Bacteria; phylum Cyanobacteriota; class Cyanobacteriia; order Cyanobacteriales; family Microcoleaceae; genus Microcoleus. Next base: position 64 of record JAHREW010000065.1, on the reverse strand, counting down.
GGCCGGGCACAGAGCTTTTATGCAAAATAATTCAGATCCAGGCGATCGTCGTTTCTGTTAAAAA
>JAHREW010000064.1 GCA_020883125.1 Microcoleus sp. CAWBG506 | reverse complement strand
CTCCAACTACCACGTCCATGATTGATCAAATAATTGCAGTTGCTCTCAACTTAATCAATCCTCAACATCTAAGAAATTGGTTTGCTTATTGTTGTTACTGTACCTCATAACAGCGGGGACCGCTGTAGGACGCAGTTGGGGAGATAAAAATCTAAAAATTTCACTAATCAGCAAGTGGTGTAGGGCTGGCCAGAGTTCGGGATGCTCTAAATAGGGGTCCATACCGGGAAAGGGAGATGGCATTGATGTGACTCCTTGACTCAAGTCTATTTATAGTTTAGCAATTTTCACGCAATCCTCGATCGCGCAACCAAGCATCAGCCCAAGCCGCATCTGTTTCAGACAATGGTGGTATTGGCTCCAGACAGTAATCTATTTCCATATCGTAGCCCGCAATATCGTATACTTGATTGAAAAGCATTTGCATATCGACAATAGGTTCAGAGTCTTCGGGACGCAAAGGAACTGGGAAAGCAGGAATTGAATTTTGAATATTAAAAGGATACATATCACCGGAAGGAAGGCGATTTCCCCGACAAACCAAAATCCGATATTGACTCTCAATATTATTGCCAAAAAATGGCATTGGTTCGCCGTGTCGCAGCAAATCAATCTCAATCAAATGAGTGCGACTGCCCAGTATTCTTTCGCGTTTTTTCTCATATATTTGCCTGCCTTTTCCCGGTCGTTTATTAGTAGGCGAAAGTATTTCGATTGTTGTGACTACTTCTTTAGTTTCCACACCTCTTATCTCTAAATAACCTTCCTTGATAATTTCAGGCATAGGAAGTGTCACGTTCACTGGTTGTACTAGAGGTGACAAAACAGCTACATTTGTAGATGGGTTATTTGATGTCTGAGAACGCTGTACAATCACATCGGGAATACCGACAAGCACTGAATTTTCGCTGCTGGTTTCATACATTCGCAACTCTACGGCAACTCGATATTTAGGACGCAGTTGCGGAGATAAAAATCTGGCAATTTCACTAATCAACCAGTGATGCAATTCAGGCCATAGGTTAGGATGCTCTAAATACGGCTCCATACCGGGAAAGGGAGATGGCATTGATTTGACTCCTTGACTTAAGTCTATTTACAGTTTAGCAATATTTTTTTGGCGCGAATGCTGTAAGAGATTAATCGATCGCACATTTTGCACTTATTGCCAGATTCCGGCAGGGGTTTAAACTCCTGCCGGAATCTGGCAACAAATGCAAGATCTCAGTCCGATCGCTATTAAACTTCGATCGGCAATTGCATCGGAATTGGAACGGTGTTTTCATCTAGCACAGGCACCGTATTGACCAACACAATTGTATGCGGGACTGTGGGCATTAAGCGGCGCAGTGCGTTTTGGTAAGATTCGGCATCGCGGCGGCGGGCGAAGCGGGCGACTGTTAACCGCTGACAGTTGGGGAGGTGGCGAATTAGATGCCAAGGTTGAAGTCGATCGCGATATGTCGGTTCTTTTGGTATCATAGGAAAATCATTCCCACTTTTGTGGGTGGTGAATGAAAGGCGATCGCTCTAGATTTCTCAGGTCCGAAGGCGATCGCTTGTTTATTGTTTATATTCAACACGAATACTCGTGTGTTGTCAAGAGGGAATGGGACGAATTAGGCTGCGAGTTCGAGAGTTTGCTCAAGAGAAGGGTTGGAATCTAACAGAAGTCTCCAAAAGAACAGGTATTCCCTATACCACGATAATTACCTATGCTAATTCTCCAGGTATGGCTACTGTAGACTACACGGCTTTGGATAAGATGGCTCGTGCGTTCGATATTGCGATCGAAGATTTGGTTGAGATTTTGGAATATTAAACTGAAGTCGATCGGCTTTCCTCGCCCAGAATTTAAGAATTAATTGAATTTAACGGTGAGGTGGGGAAAGGCGATCGGGGTTATTGGTTGGGTGGAGAAAGGCGATCGGGGTTATCGGTTGGGTGGGGGCGGGTTTATTAAGGTTATTTGTGGGTGGCAAATTCATTGGCGAACCCGCCCCTACAGATTTTATGTAATATTTTACCATCAATTTTATCCAACATTTTACCAGACCTGTAGATACTGTCTTGACCTGTCAAGGGGTAGCGATCGCATAATTAGGATCGAAAGGCTTTTGGGACTTTAAAATACCAAAGGCTAAATGCACCAATTTCAGCTAATAATATAGAAGCTGTTAAATCGCCAATGCCAGGAATTGAGGTTAATAGCTAGCGCTGTTGGGTTTTCTCGTAGTTATGGTGATAAGTAATGCTTATAATTTAGCCAAATCAAGGGTTTGAGCTTTCACAATTAATAAACTTAGTATCGATTGCTACATTTGACCCCAAATATCCGAGAGATCCCGATCGCCCACTTGATGTGGCGATCGACTAACTCACTCTTTTAAGATACAAGGGGCGGGTTAACCAACAATATCTAAGAAGTACCAACAATCTCAATCAACCCGCCCCCACCCAACAAATAACCAATAACTAATAACTAATAACTAATATGCGTATAGACCTCCCCCAATTCCCAGAAAAACAGCGTCTAAACGACCATATTGGCGAAATTATTGAAACTGCAACTACAGAATTTTTAGCTCAATGTTTAGATCCAGAAGACTTGAGTTTTCCGGCGATGCCACCTTTTGGTAGTTGGGTGAAAGCTACCGATGAACAGTCGGGAAATCTAGTCATAGCAGTAGTTTATCATGGGACAACTAGCCCGATCGACACCGTGCACAGAGCGCGGGCCTTGGGGATGTCGCTGCAAGAGTTGCGGGAGGAACAACCGCAGATTTTTGCGATGTTAAAGACTGAGTTTCGATCGGCAATTGTGGGTTTTGAAACTGCTGCTGAAAGCTTGAACGGTTATGGACCGCAACGGGGAACTATTTATCAGTATATTCCGCCACGACCGCCGCAAATTCACCAGGCGGTTTATCGCTGCGAACCGGATGAGGTGATTGATTTTAGTGCTCAGTTGGATTTTTTGAGGACGCTGCTGGGAGTTGCTAATGCGCCCGTGGATGCGCTGACGGCGGCGGCGATTCGGGAGGTTTATCAGTTGCGAAAACGCGATCGATCTTGGTTGGTGGAAGCGGGGAGGAGTTTGAGTGTTTTGTTGAAGGATGATTACGATCGGTTACGGGTGATTTTGAGTCAGATTCATCCCTAGATATTGGTAACAAGTTAAGCCTGTATGGCAGTTGTCAATGGGATTTCAGAAGAGGTATCAAAGCAAAATTGATGATTGCCTCGCTGTCGATCGGGAAAAGGTGCAACAATTAACTTAACATTGGGTTTTCGTTAATATTTGAAAACCTTCCTAAAGCGTAACTACCCTGTAGGGAATCGTCTTAAATTAAAATAGGAGGAATTTGCTTAAAAACATACTTCAAACATAGTTAGTTTAATACTAGAATTAATGCCATAAACACAGTCACCACCATAAACACTATAATATAACTTTACACTTTTTTCATATAAGTTGTGCAAGAAGACTTCCGACTGATAGTTGACTTAGTTCTAGTTCTCGCTGCTGCCGCAGCAGGAGGACTGTTCGCATCGCTTTTGCGACAGCCGGTAATTCTCGGCTATCTCCTGGGAGGGATGGTAGTGGGGCCGGCAGGTTTGGGGCTGATTAAAGAATTAATTCAGGTAGAGACTCTGGCTGAATTCGGCGTTGCTTTTTTGTTATTTGCGCTGGGAGTTGAATTTTCCTTCGCCGAACTCCAGAAAGTTAAAGCAATTAGTCTCGGCGGTGGGACTTTACAAATTGTCCTCACCATCGCCATTACTACTTTCACATCCTTGGCTGTAGGCTGGGTTGAATCACCAGCCCAAGGTGTGTTTCTGGGAGCAATTCTGTCCCTATCCTCGACAGCAGTGGTACTGAAGTGCTTGATGGAACGGAATGAAGCGGGTACTTCCCACGGTCAAGTAATGCTGGGAATATTGGTAGTTCAAGATTTAGCCTTGGGACTAATGCTAGCAGTTTTGCCGGCGCTCAACCAGCCTATCGAAACCATTGGCATCACTGTGGCGCTGGCTTTGCTGCGAATTAGTTTATTTGCTGCGGGCGCTGTGGTTGCGGGCATTTGGGTGATTCCTCGCTTGCTGCGCTACCTGGCTAAAACAGAGAGTCGGGAACTGTTTTTGCTGGGAGTTGTGGTTTTGGCTTTGGGGATTGCGCTGCTGACTGAATATTTGGGTTTTTCCATTGAAATGGGAGCTTTTGTGGCGGGTTTAATGATTTCTGAGGTGGAATATGCTGACCAAACTCTAACTTATGTCGAGCCTTTGCGAGATATTTTTGCATCCCTATTTTTTGTGACCATCGGAATGTTAATTGACCCGTTGTTTCTCTGGAACCATCTAGAGTTAATCCTGGGACTGGTATTTTTAGTATTTGTCGGCAAATTCTTGATTGTAACGCCGATCGTCCGACTGTTTGGCTATCCACTAAAAACAGCATTAATCGCAGGTTTGGGTTTGGCTCAAATTGGAGAATTCTCCTTTGTGCTTGCCAGTTCTGGTCAAGCATTGGGACTTGTTTCACGAAATGTTTACCTATTAATTTTGGGAACCACAGCAGTTACTTTGGTGCTGACACCGTTCGTATTGAGAAGCGTGCCACAGTTATTGAAGTGGGCGGAAAACTTCGGGCCTTTGCAGCGCTATTTTGATGCCACATCTCAACCTGTGGAAATAGCTGAGATTTTGCCGGAACAAAATCATATTGTGATTTGTGGGTACGGGGGAGTTGGTAGAAATTTAGTCAAAATGCTGCAAAGTCGCAACTGTTCGGTGGTGGTAATTGATGAGTCGGAAAGTAGAATTCAAGAGTGTAGACTCAAGGGAATTCCTTATATTTATGGTAATGCTGCTAGCTTGCACGTATTGGAAGCTGCGGGGGTGGAACGGGCAAAAGCAATGGCGGTGACGCTTCCCGATCCGATGAGCACTCGTTTGTGTCTCAAACGTGCTTTGGAATTAGTCCCTGATTTAGATATTGTGGTGCGAGCAAACAAAGATAAAGATATCGAATTGCTTTATCAACTGGGGGCTTGGGAAGTTGTGCAGCCGGAGTTTGAGGCTAGTTTGGAGCTTTCTTCGCGTCTGTTGGCTGGTATTGGTTTGTCAGGGATTGCTATTGACCGGGAAGTCCAGCAAATTCGCAGCAGTCGCTATCTGGAATTCCGACCCTCACGGGGAAATGCTGCTATTTCGCGGGATTTGCAAGTGGCGGTTCGAGATATGAACAGTGGTTGGTACAACCTCCCAGAAGGTTCTCCCATCGCTAGCATGACTCTGGAGGAAACTAACTTGCGGCAGTTGACAGGGGTCAGTGTGATGGCGATCGTCCGTCAAGATGGCGAAGAAATTGACTATCCCAATGGTAAGACTGCTTTGAAGTCTGGCGATCGCCTGTTGGTAGTGGGTGAACCGGAAGAACTTGTGAGTTTTGAGTTGCTGGCGAAGGGGGAAGCTGCTGTGCCGCAGGGCGATAGTTCTTGTCAGTGGCTGAGATTGCCAGCAAACAGTCCTTGGGTGGGGAAAAAACTCTCTGAGGTGGAGTTGCTGACTCAGTACGGGCTGGAGGTACGGGCCATCCGACGGGAAGGGAAATTTAGTCGGTGGCCGGATGGAAGTACGGATTTGCAAGTGGGCGATCGTTTGTTGTTGTGCGGAGGCTTCTATGAAATCGGCTTGATGCAGCGAAGTGCTGCACCTGTGGTGCAGCCACCTGTGGTCAAACTGCCTTTTGTCACCGCCCAAGTTAGCGAAAAGCTGTTTAGTGATTAGGGAATTGGGAATGGGGAATGGAGAATTGGGAATTGGGAATTGGGATAATTCTCCCCCTCCCCCCATCTCCCCTTCTCCTCTCACGCGCTGGACTTGATATAAGCAATGGCTTGTCGGGAAACTAGAATTTGTTTTTCTGAGTCATCCAGGACGCAAATACAGTTATTGTCTTGCCAAAATATTTTACCCACTAGCAGGTCGTTGGTCACGAGTTTTAGTTCTATCTGTTGTTTGTCTTTGATGTAGTTTTGTATTAGGCGAACGCTGGGCAATCCGGTCTCAAATTCAGACATACTAGGAAATGGGTAACTTGGTCATTAGTCATTAGTCATTAGTTATTAGTCAAAGGACCAATGACTAATGACTTTAGAAGTCTATCAAGTAATCAGTTTTAACCAAAAGGGGTTTTATGCCGATCGAGTTTACAAAGTATCATGGACTGGGTAACGATTTTATTCTGGTTGACAACCGACACTCGTCGGAACCTGTGCTAACACCAGAAGAAGCTGTGGTATTGTGCGATCGACATTTCGGCATCGGTGCAGATGGCGTAATCTTTGCTCTGGCAGGGCAAAATGGTACTGACTATACGATGCGGATTTTTAACTCCGATGGTTCGGAACCGGAAATGTGTGGCAATGGGATTCGCTGTTTGGCTAAGTTTATCGCCGATTTGGAAGGATCAGATGCGAAAACTCTGTACCAGATTCATACTGGTGCTGGTGTGATTAGCCCGGAATTGCGATCGGATGGTCAGGTTAAAGTCGATATGGGAGTTCCCCGACTGCTGGCTGCGGAAATTCCGACAACTTTGGCCCCATCAGATGCCAAAGTAATAGATGTGCCGATCGCGGTGGCCGATCGATCTTGGTCTGTTACTTGTGTCAGCATGGGTAATCCTCATTGCATTACTTTTGTGGAGGATGTTTCGGCTGTTAGTTTGGAAACTGTCGGTCCTCAATTTGAACACCACTCAGCGTTCCCACAGCGTACAAATACGGAATTTATTCAAGTAATACATTCAGATTATGTAAAAATGCGGGTGTGGGAAAGGGGCGCAGGTGTTACTCTAGCTTGTGGAACAGGTGCTTGTGCTGCTGTGGTGGCTGGGGTATTGACTGGTAAGTGTGATCGGACTACTTCTGTTGAACTCCCAGGTGGCGTTTTGCAAATTGAATGGTCAGAAGTCTCAGGGCGGATTTACATGACTGGGCCAGCACAGCGAGTATTTACTGGCTTGATTAGTCAATAGTCTGTTAACAGTTGACGGTTAACCGTGGATAGTTAACTGTTAACTGTTTGTTCAAAAATTTCAAATGTAAAATTAATTAGGTGAGCGTGCATGGCTGGAGGTATTTATCTGATTCAGGATGACGACAGGCTGCTGGAAATGATGGAACAGCCCTATGATTCAGAAGAGCAGTTACAAGACTTGCTTGTAACTTATCCTAATCTGATTGCTGGAGACCAAATAGATCGGGCTACAGCGCGGAAGTGGTTGTTGATTTCGCGGGAAGTTTCAGTGCCGAGTGATGAGGAAACAGCCGTGCAGTGGTCTCTGGATCATTTATTTATCGACCAAAATGCAGTGCCTACTTTGGTGGATGTCAGGCGCACTCCTAATGCTGCTCTGAGACAACAAGTTTTAGGTCAGTCGATCGACTATGCTGCTAATGCCGTAGTTTACTGGCCCATAGATTCAATCATTGCTTTTTTTGAAGCTAATTGTCGCGATCGGGGCCGCGATCCAGAACAGATTTTTGAGGATTTTCTCGGTGCGGATGCCAATGAAGATCGGTTTTGGCAGAAGGTGAAAACTAATTTACAAGCTGGTAAAATCCGTTTGGTTTTTGTAGCTGAGGAGATTTCTGCTGAAATGCGCCGGGTGGTGGAATTTCTCAACGAACAAATGGACCCTGTTGAAGTTTTTGCCCTGGAAATTAAGCAATATGTAAGTGAAGATGGTCTCAGAACTTTGGTTCCGAGAATTATCGGTCAGACAGCAGAAGCACAGCAGAAAAAATCGAGTGCAACGCGGGAAAGAAGACGCTGGGATGAATCGTCATTTTTTGCCGAACTGAAGGCTAGACTGGGCGCTGAAGAGGCGCAAATGGCAAAAGAAATTTACCGTTGGGCAAAAAATCAAGAACCCGAAGTTCAAATCAACTGGGGAACTGGGGATATCTACGGTGGTTTTGCTGTTCAATTGCTGCAAAAGGGCAGAAAATCCTATCAGTTATTTACTGTGGATATTGCTGGAAGAATGGAAATTTCTGCTGACAATTACGGTTCCCAGCCGCCGTTTAATGCGGAACAAAATTGGCTGGAATTGAGAAGTAAGCTGAGTTCGATCGGTCTGTCGCTACCTATAGAACCGGGTGAGAGAAGGTCGCCGAGTCTGGCTTTGTTTACTTTGCAAGATGAATCTGCCCTCAAGCAAGTTATGGAAACTTTTGACTGGATTACTAATGAAATAAAAAAAGCGTAGTTATTGGGAATTGGGATAGGGCATGAGGCATGGGCATTCGTGTCAACTTAAGCTTTTGGTCCACCAGTCCTCCCGCCCACCCGTCAGTCCGCCAGGGAATGAATTCCCTGTCTAATAGCTAAAGTCCTCTCAAAGAGGACTAATGAGTTCTTCAGTCCTCTTTGAGAGGACTTTAGCTTTGAGGCAGGGGTTTAAACCCCTGCCGGACTATCGGTTTGATGTTAAGTTGAGACCAATAGGGCATGGGACGCAGCCTACTTACTTCACTTTATTGAGAACCGCTATAAATGGTTTCAGAGAAAAGTTAAGAGCGTAGAAGGGGAAGTTCCGGTTAAAATAGCTCACCAAAACAAGTAGAGTAAGTTTATGATGGTGTTTGAACTTTGTGCAAAACTTGTGGGAATTGAAGAAGAGTTATTTTATATTGGTTTTTCGTCCGGGGAGGATAACGAACATTATTTTGTTATGCAAAGACATGAATTTCATAAAGAAGATGCTCTTCCCAACGTAGGGAGTGTTTACTGGGAGATAGACGATGAGGGTTGGGGAGAATATGGAGGAATTAAAGAAGTTACTTTAAAGCGCGCTCAATTAATTGTTCGTTTCGATCCTTCAAGACCCAACGCTCATACAGATTATGATGAGGCAAAAATTGCTTTTTCTGTAAATGATTCAGAATTTCAGAAGTTGCAGAACACCTTGCAGAAGATAATGCTGGGTTATGAGGATAGGTTGAATTTAATTAATTAGTCAATTGCGTCAAGATTGTACTTGAAATTAAATGCCCCATACCCCATGCCCCATGCCCAATTCCCCATTCCCAATAACTAATATCGAATATTAGCTTGTTTCAAACGCCGCAATGCTTCTCCCAGCCGATCGCAATCGGCAATCAAACTAATTCTAACATATCCTTCGCCACCAGGTCCAAAAGCATTACCAGGAGTGACAACAACACCAGTTTGCTGCAAAACATTCAGGGCAAAATCCGTGGAACTCATGCCGCGAGTACAAGGAACCCAAAGATACATTGCAGCCAAAGGTTTAGGAATATTCCAACCCAATTCTGCCAATCCTGCCACCATATAATCTCGGCGAATGCTATAACGATTTTGCACTTCTTTCAAGTAACTATCCGGCAATTGCAGTGCGGTTTCTGCGGCGGTTTGCAAGGCGGAAAATATACCGTAATCTAGGTTAGTTTTTAAGGTCCGTAAACCTTGGATAATCTTGCTATTTCCTACCACAAAACCGACTCGCCAACCAGCCATATTGTAGGTTTTTGACATCGTGTGAAATTCGACACCGATTTCTTTACCGCCGGGAATTTCTAATAAACTTGTCGGTTGATAGCCGTCAAACGCTAATTCGGCATAACATAAGTCATGAACTAGCAATATTTGATGCTTGTGCGCGAAGGCCACAACGTCTTTGAAAAATTCGCGGGGTGCAGTTGCTCCAGTCGGATTACTGGGATAATTGAAATAGAGTATTTTGGCTTGTTGCGCTACACTATCGGGAATGTCGGCTAAGTCAATTACCCAGTCGTTTTCTGGTTTGAGGATGATGTTGTGAACTTTTGCGCCGGCGATAATCGGGCCGCGAAATAATACGGGATAAGCAGGACTTGGTACTAATATTACATCCCCTGGATTGATGTAAGTCATCGCAAAGTGCGCTAAACCTTCTTTGGAACCCAATAAAGGTAATGCTTCGCTTTCTGGATCTAGTTCAACGTTGTAGCGACGGCTGTACCATTTGGTAATGGTACGACGAAAACTGGTTGTTCCTTCAAAGGGTGGATAGCCATGATTTGCTGGATTTTGGATGGCTGCGACGGCGGCGTCTACTACTGGCTGGGGAGTCGCACCGTCTGGGTTTCCCATTCCCAAGTCTATCAGGTCTAGTCCTTGTTCGCGGGCACGGGCTTTAAGTTCATCAAGACGGGCAAATACATAGGGTGGCAGTGTTTGCAACCTGTCAGCAGGGCTAATCCAATCCAAGGTCATTTGTTGTGTATCAGTTGTTAGTTGTTTTCTGAGTTTGCAGTCAGGATCTCAGTCCTTTCTAGCACAGTTTTTTCAGGAAGACAGTCCTGACTAGAAACTATTTTAATTCTTGACTTTTAATTCTCCCACAGGTGCGGTGGTAGAAACCATCGCTGCCATTAATTGTTCGGGAACTACTTTGAATGGTAGTCTGTGGATGTCGGAGTTGGGATTGCAAGCTATTTCGGCTGCGCGCTGCAATTCTGTGAGGCTGATATCACCAAGTCCTAGACTGTCTAAAGTTTGGGGTAATCCAATCTCGCCGTAGAATTTTAACAGTTGCTGTCTGGCTGTGGCCGCCAGTTGATTGTTTTGCAGCATTTCTTCTAGTCTCAGTTGGACTAAAATGCCGTAGGCAACTTTTTCGCCGTGCAATGTTCCGTGACTTGCTAATAGATGAGTTAGGCCGTTGTGGACGGCGTGGGCGGCGACGGTGCGACATTGAGCACCCCCTATGCCGCCAATTACTCCTGCTAATAATACAACGGCATCTGTCACTTCTTGCCAGGTTTCGCTACCGGGTTCTTGGAGGGCGATCGCCGATTTTTGAAATAGGATATCTCGCAATATTCTAGCTTGTTGAACTGCCGAAACGATCATGGTTTGTTCGGAGTGTCCGCTGCTGACTGAGGCTTCGTACCATTTGGCGATCGCATCTCCAATTCCTGCTACTAATGTCCGTTGTGGTGCGGTTTGAATCAAGCCGTAGTCGAGTATTAATAAGTCGGGACATCTGGCTAATGTGACATCGTATTGGAATGCACCTTGTTCTGAATAAATGTTAGAAAGGGCTGTCCAAGCGGCGCAGGTGGCTGCGGAGGTGGGAATTGTGGCGATCGGGAGAAGGCACTGATGGGCGAGGAGTTTGGCTGCATCTAGGGCTTTGCCGCCACCAACTCCGAGGATGAAATCGGCTTCATGGTTGCTGGCGGCTTCGCGTAGGTGTTCGAGGCTGGTTTCGCTGCAATCTTTGCCGTAGGCTATTTCGGCCGATTTTAGGGGCGGTGCCCCCGTGCCCGCCCGCGCCCCCGTGCCTTCGAGGATTGGTTGCAGGTAAGGTTTGGCGGTGGCTAGGGAGTTGCTACCGCCGACGATTAGCGGGCGTTTTCCAAGACGGGTTATGGCATCTCGCGATCGGGCCAGAGCATTTTGACCACGCAATACACAAGCGGGGGCAATTGTCAAGGATAATATTTCAGTTGCGGTGGCAGTTTTGGTGCTTTGGGTGTGAGTCATCGAACCACTGGATAAGTGACGGGAATGTTGACGCTTTGCAGCATTGCTGGATTTTATAGGATAACTCTAACCCGTGTTGGGCGATCGGGTAAGTTTTGTAAAGTTTTTATTAAGTATTGTCGTGCAGCCGCAGAAGGGTACTCAAATTTGTTTGGAATTCAAATTAGATATTTGAACTGTACTCAACTTGCCTGCTGGCAGTGATAATGGACAGGATACCGTTGTCATTGTCAGAGTGTGGTAGCTATGACTGAGTTACTTGAACGTGCAATCGCCAGACTGAAAACTTTGTCTGCAACTGAGCAAGACACAATTGCCTCAATGATTCTCGAAGAACTGGAAGACGATCGGCGCCCTTGATGAAGCATTTTCGCGATCGTCAAATACTCTTGCTAAACTCGCAGCGACTGCATTGGCTGAGTATCGCGCAGGTAAAACTCAAGAACTCGATCCAGAAACATTGTGAAGTCACGCACTACAACCGAGTTCCGTAAATTATTTGCTAATTTACCCCAACAAGTTCAAGAGCAAACACGCACAGCCTATCGCCAGTTCAAAGGAGAAACTGTTGACCATAATTGTAGTAAACTCCCCAAAATATGACATTAAGCAAACCTACTATTCTGTCGATCGCTCTTTTATTAGTGCTAGGAAGCTCAATTATTCTCAATATTCTGCTGTTCAGTCGAGCCAAACAGTATTATCGCGAACTAAATCAAACACGTTTAGATCCTCTGGGATTGAACGACCATCCTATCGATGCTCAGCCAGTTACTAATACCAAGCAAACCCGTGTGGTTTTCTTTGGTGACTCCAGGGCCGCCAGTTGGATAGCACCTAATCTCAATCAATATGAGTTCATTAACCTGGGAATTGGCTCTCAAACATCTGTTCAGACTTTCCAGAGATTTACCTATCATGTGAGTTCATTAAAACCCAAAATCATCATCATCCAAGTTGGTGTCAACGATTTGAAAACAATTGCCTTGTTTCCTGAACGCAGAAATGCGATCGTTGCCAATTGTCAAGCAAATATTAAGCGAATTGTAGACGAATCTAGGAATTTGGGTGCAGTAGTAATCGTGACTACTATTTTCCCAGTCGGAGAAGTGCCACTAGAACGCAAGCCTTTTTGGTCTGATGACATCAGTCGGGCAATTAAAGAAGTCAATGCTTACATCGCCACCTTAGCTGAAGAGAAAATCATAGTGTTTGATACCTTCCCTATTCTTGGCGATATTCAGGGCATGATATTGCCGAAATATAGCAGCGACGAACTACACTTGAACGCGCAAGGGTATGAAATTCTCAATCAGAATCTGTCGCAAATACTCAATACAATGGAACCAAATAAACTACAGAATTAAAAAATATATTAAATTTTATTTTTGCCACATAAACAATTAATTTATGAATCAATAATAACCACAAAATTATGCCATACAGTCAATTCACAACCATCACGAAGGTTAAAGAAGCCTTCAATTTAACCACAGTAGAAGGAATCAGATTTCTGCCTGAAATTGCCCCCATCCAACCCAGTATTAGTCTAGCGACAACTCTGGAAGAAACTTTACCGCTTGCTGTAGCTACAGGCAGCGAAAAAGCCAGATCGGAACTAATTATTAGCCCTGTTCTTGTAGAGGTTCGCCGCATTCTCAACCGTCAAATTAGTCTGTTCTCTGGGGAAGATTTCAACGTAGATGAATCTCTGGGACTGAATGGACGCTGCGACTTTCTCATCAGTTGTTCCACCGAACAATTAGCAATTGAAGCACCTGCAATTATTATTGTAGAGGCAAAACAGGCAGATTTAAAAACAGGAATTGGTCAGTGTGTTGCAGAAATGGTAGCGGCGCAGAAATTCAATGAAACCAAACAAAAACCTTTGCCTACCCTCTATGGTTCTGTTACTAATGGCCTCCAATGGCAATTTCTTACAGCGGTTCCCGCTGTATAATGGTACAATAAATAATAACAAAATATCATCTTGTATTAAAAATTAATGAAAGCATATTCTCTCGATCTCCGCCAAAAAATAGTAATAGCACATTTGGTTC
>JAHREW010000063.1 GCA_020883125.1 Microcoleus sp. CAWBG506 | reverse complement strand
ATGCGATACTTGTATCGTTGTTTCATACGGCTATTCTAACATTACAGCAACCTTGAAAATAAGTAGATATGTTAAGAATATGATTCATTTGGGCGAAGGAACGAAGAAAAAAATATTGAAGGCGGTTGAAACCGCCACCGACTTGGACTCGTGTCTGAAGCCAGGGGCTTGTGTCTCGTTTTTTGGTCAAATTTAAAATCTCCCATAAAATATCCCTCCCCCGCCCAAGGGCACATAAAAATCCGATCTCTTGCATCTTTTCCCAAACAGGTTAAGATAGCTTCAAACCGAAATTTATGCGCCAAAGGGTGAGAGAGGGCGCGATCGAGAAGACAAGTTTTAGGTTAAATCAAGTCCGTCGAGACAGGCAGTTTAGCCTTTCCAGTCTTTGGCAGATTGTTCGAGAACGTAGGTTGCGACATCCTCAATTTGTGCTGGCTTCAAACGACCAGCGAAAGCAGGCATCGCATTTTTGCCCTTTGTTACCTGAGTGGTAATAGCTTCGATAGAATTCATGCCGTACTTCTCTAAAGCTGCGGATTTCAAGGTTTTGGCAGACACAACCACGTTGCCACCACCCATGTGACAAGCAGCACAGTTGGCGCTAAACAGTTTAGATCCTTTAGCAGCATCTCCAGCTAAAGCAGGGCTGCCGAAGCCGACAGTAAAAATTGCCAACGCTAACAGAGCGATCGATAAGAGTCTTTTCAACGTAGTTCTCCTCTAATGGACACAGTTAATTGTGATTCTTCAGTTATTTTACCCGTTTAGTCACCCGCAAACACCTAATAGCGATCGCGATTTTTTGAGTAGTTAACCACTTTGGGCGGGCGATTCAACTCTCCAGATTATCAATACCCCATCCCGGAGCCTTTTGAGCAGCCCGAAGCACAAAAGCAGCCAAATCTTCAATCTGAGTCTGGGACATCCAGCTTTCGGGTACTTGGCGGCACCAAAAAGTTTCCTCACTACCGTCATAAGTCATTGGTTGTCTCAGATAGGCTACCAAACTATTAATGTCCTTGCGGGGAGGGGTTGCTCCCTGGAGAGCCGTCAAAGATAGAGAGATAGTCGGATCTGGCAAAGTCGCTCCTCCGACGTGACAGTTGAGGCAATTTTGCTCGAACAACCGCTTACCGGCGGACAAATCCTCAGCCGAAAATAATCGAGTGTGTCCCTCAGCATCCAATTCCAGTGGCACAGGTTCGCTGACTTTTAAATAGCGAGTCACATAGGAATCAGCAGCAGCCAAAACAGGTTGAGGTGCCAGCAGCACCATCGGCAAAAGCACTAAAATTCCTAACAGAAAGCAGACAAAAATACCACGACGCAGCATGAGGGCCTACAACTTTTTGCAATATTAAATGAGGAGAGGTTAAATTTTAGATTTCAGATTTTCGATCGAAGCCAACCAGGGAACAACAATCACTTTTGTGGAACTCTAGCCCCCTCCCAATCCAAAATCTCAAATCTAAAATTTCCTAAAATCGATTAGCGAGCGCCTTTACCACCAGCCCACTGGGTGCCCACAATTTTTGGCTGCAACAAAATGTGACCGCCAATGGCGTACAAATCATCATCGGAAAGATTTCTCATTTCAGCGAAAATATCCGCGCTTTTCATGCTCGGATGCAGCTCAGAAATTTCCTCAAAGCCGTCATAAGTCGTGGGGTTTTTCATATAGTCAACCAGCGACTTAATATTATTACGGGGTGGATTTGCCAAAGCCAGAGTTTCAGGACTCAAGTTCAAATTCGGGTCAGTTTTAGTCATGCCAGCAGCGTGACATTGAGCACAGGCTGAGTTAAATAACCGTTTGCCTTCCTGAACCTGTTTGAGGCTCAACACTACGGGAGTGCCTTTCTCATCTAATGTCACGGTGCGTAGTTGAGGACTTAGTTCTACTGCCATCGCACTGCTGACAAAGAATTGAAAAGTCATGAATAAAGCAGTCAGAGCAATGAAATATCTTTTAAGCATGGTTCTCCTTAAAAAAAAATCAGGGGAAAGTATTGAATGCTCTTTTGGGGGAGCTAGCAAACAGATTGCTGTTCAAGATTCCACCGCCGGGAAAAACTGGTGACAGTTGATGCGGTTGTACCTTTAAAGGTAAGGGAATTATGGCATCAATCTAATCTGCAAGAAGTTTTGAGTCGCGCCTTTTTTCCAGAGCGGACATAATTGCCTTAACATCCTCTAGTGCCAAACGGGTTTGAGGGTGCTTGTAAGCAATTTCTAACTCGTCGCACAAGCGGATCACGTCTTCAACAGGGACGTTGAAGTCCTCTGCTATTTCTGCGATGGACAGGTCTGCAAAACCCATAGTTTTTAGGTCGCTGACGGGTAAAAATGGGGTTAATCGCTCTTAACTGAAATCTGGATAATTTCACTAAGCGCTGTTAGTTTGTTCTGAGGTTTATAGAACGCCAGAGCGATCGTTAAATGCAGAATTTGCCCTGGGGCTATTTACTGCTATTGACAACGCCTGAGTCCTGATTGAGTCTGTCAGAGCCAACTAAGTTCTAACGGCCAGTAGGCATTTTTGCTCAGTTCAGCTTTCTAGTCAATCAACTTCCAATCAATATCATCCCACTTACCGAGTTTTTTTATGAACAATTAACATCCGAACCCGCAGCTCGAACTCACAGAGCATGAGGAGGGGCTTGATGTTTAGGGTGAAAGCTTGAAAGCATGAGTCTGTGCGGGCAAAGCGTGGCTGTCTATGGGTGTGTGATGCTCTAGTTCTGAGGGAGCCAATACAGGTTGAGGCTGGTGAATACTAATTAGCTGAGCCAGGGTTTTCTTTAACTGAGTCCGAGGGACGATGATATCTACAAAGCCGTGGGCAAAGGAGTATTCGGAAGTTTGATAATTTTCCGGCAACTTTTCCCGCAGAGTTTGCTCGATCACCCGGCCGCCGGTAAAGGCCACAGTCGCTTTTGGTTCTGCAATCGTAATGTCTCCCAGCATGGCAAAACTAGCGGTGACACCGCCGGTCGTCGGGTGAGTCAAAATTGGGATGTACAACTGTCTGGCTTCCCGGTGGCGTTCCAGAGCACCGGAGATTTTCGCCATTTGCATCAAGCTGAGCATTCCTTCTTGCATTCTTGCACCGCCAGAAGCGCAGACAATGATGACGGGTAGTTTTTCCCGCGTTCCGTATTCGATGAGGCGAGTCAGCTTTTCTCCGACAACGGAACCCATGCTGCCACCGATGAATTGAAATTCCATGACTCCGAGGGCGATGGGGAAACTTTCGAGTTTGCCGATGCCTGTTTCTACTGCGTCTAGGTGGCCTGTTTTTTCTTGAAATTCTCGAAGCCGATCGCTATATTTTTTGCGATCGCGAAATTTCAAGGGGTCGGTGGCGTGGAGTCCTTCGTTAAGGGGCATCCAAGTATGGGCATCGATCAACTGCTCGATGCGTAAGTCGCTGTAAACTCTCATGTGATGCCCGCATTCCAAGCAAACCATTTGATTTGCTCGCAGGTCTTTGGTGTAACTGAGCGCATCGCAAGCTTCGCATTTATTCCAAAGCCCGTCGGCAATTTCTCGTTCCGGCCGTTCTTGAGAGTTCGGTACTGATTTTCTTCGATTTGCAAACCAATCAAATAGAGACATTAAAACTTAGTAATTGTTAACTGTTGACTGTTGACTGTTGACTGTTTTTATAGGTTATTTATTATTTGTTATTTGTTAGCTGCTACTAATAATTCATAACCTATATACGACTAATAACAATAAACAACTGACTATTGTACCACTGTTTCACGGCATCTTCATAAAAAACAACTGCCAGTAAGTAGATAAGATCGCTTCGCCCCACAAAGCTGTAATTGCTGCACCCAGAGCGAGAAATGGACCAAAAGGCATGGGTTGACGTCGATCGAGCCATCCGAGGGCGATCGCCCCGCCACCAGCAAAGGCCCCGGTGGCACAGGCGATAAATCCAGCTAGCAGCAAGTATTTCCACCCCAGCCAAGCTCCCATCAAAGCAGCCAATTTGGTATCGCCAGCCCCCATCGCATTTTGCCCCAGGGCTACAGAACCGGCTAAACCAATGATGTCAAACAGCCACAGCCCGACAACTGCTCCTAGGATACCGTCGAGTACCAGATAGTTTACTGAGTCGATCGGACTAAATATGGGCCACCAACCCTTAGCCATTTGGAAAACCAGCCCCATCACTAAACCCGATCGAGTCAAAGAATTAGGCAAAGTCATGGTATCGAGATCGATCAAAGACAAAGCCAAAAGCCAGCTAAAAAAAGCCCAGAAACCCAGAGTTTGTACTGTGGGTCCAAACTGCCAGAAAATCAGCAAAAACAGCAAACCCGTAGCTGCTTCCACCAGGGGATATCGTAAAGAAATCCGGCTGCGACAATATTTACAGCGTCCCCGTAGCCACAGCCAACCAAAAACAGGTACATTTTCGTAAGACTGAAGCTGATTCAAGCATTTGGGACAGCGAGAAGGAGGATGTATTACTGACAAACCCGCAGGTAAGCGATAAACTACCACATTTAAGAAACTACCGATCGCCGAACCCAAAGCAAATACAATAGCAGAGACAAGACAATTAAAGATGATGTCCATTAACTAACAACCAATAACTAATAACAAACAACCACTAACAAATAACCAATAACTAATACATTTGCGATTCAATCTCTTCAAAAGTAACAAAACGTTCACCAGGCAACAAAATTGGCTGCGAAGTGAAAATCAACTGACCTCGATCGCTTCCTTGACAGACAACAACACCAGCCGGACGTTGTAGGCGATCGGAATGAACTTTGAGATATAGACCATAGACCGATCGAGCTACTCGGATCAAATCAGGAGCAAGTAACCTGAAACTATCGGAAGTTTCTCTCATTGGTTCTGGGCTGGATTGGTATTCTATCACTGGAAACTGATCATAATGGTATAGGTCTAGCTATTGGTGTCGCCACTAGATCGATCGAACTTACCTTATTTTTTAACAATAGACTAGGTGGAAATTAATAAATTAACCTACAATCCTCCTTTGGCAGAGATCGAACTGCGACTACGAGGGCTGCTCCCAGCCTCACTGTACACCTCCGCATGGGTAGATTCGTCGCCAGCGACACTAATAGGAGTCTTCGAGCATCTACGTACTCTCCGATACATAATTCACGACTACGTACCCAAACAGGTGTCGGAATCTCCCCCCAATCCAGGGGAAGTGAGCTACCAATGGCAAGAAGGGACGCTACTGTTCACGGATTTAGCCGGGTTTACATCCTTATTGGAAGCAAATGCGGCCCTGGGACGCCAGGGAGCTGAAACCTTGCTGGCGGTGATTAACGACTATTTTGCCTCGATGATCGAAATTGTGAGTAAGTCCGGGGGGGATTTGCTGGAGTTTACCGGAGATGCGATGTTAGTGCAATTCCTGGCCGGCATTCACCAAGAGGATACAGCTAGGGCCGTCCGTGCTGGTTTGCGAATGCAGCGAGCAATGGCTAAATTTGCGCGTATTGAAACCCCACGGGGTGTTCTGTCTTTGAGGATGCGAGTGGGTATCCACTGCGGCCGTTACATTACTGCCGAAATCGGTACGCCAATGCGGATGGCTCATGTGTTGCTTGGTCATTCAGTCCAGCAAGCCAAGCAAGCTGAGGGTTCTGGAACTGTGGGAAGGGTGTGTTTGACGACTACTTCTAGTTTGTGTTTGGGAGAGCAATTTCGTTTTGAACCAGGATCAGCGGGTTATTTTTTGGTGGTGGACGATCTGACGGAGGATCTACTGGGAGAATATGATATTACTCTGACTCGACGACGGATGCCGAGTTCGGTATTGCTCGATCGCAGCATTTCGGGCCTAGTGAGCGAAATCCAGGAAGCTCTCAACCGGGTTGAACCCCTTGCTAGCTATATCCCCAAGCCGATTCTGAGACTACTGGTAGAAAATGCTAACAGGCGAAAAATTCCCCCAGATTTTCCCGAACCAACGGTGATGTTTGTCAATTTAGTCGGCTTACCGGAGTCCATCGACAAAGCTTCACCGGAGGAAGAAGTAGCTCTGATTCTCGGTTGTTCGAGGGTTTTTGCGTCGATCGATGCCGTAGTATCAGCAAAAGGAGGTGTGTTGCAAAAAGTAACCGCGCACTTGAACGGTTCCGATATGCTGATCTATTTTGGGGTGCCCGACGCTCATCGGGATGATGCTTGTCGCGCCGCTAGCGCAGCTTTGGCGATTCGAGAGATTATCACAACTTTGGAGCCGCCAATTATCGGTTCTGAACCAGTCAAAGTAAGCTGTCAAATAGGGCTGTACCAGGGGCCTGTGTTTGCTGCTGAGGTTGGCGAACCCCGTGGTCGGAGGGAGTTTAATGTTTTGGGAGATACGGTGAATACGGCGGCTAGATTGATGACCAAGGCTGGGGAAAACGAAATTTTGATTGGCGAAAGGGTGTGTGAGGCGATCGGCCTAGAATTCAATTGCGAGGCTTTGGGAGCTGTTGCTCTCAAGGGCAAATCGGCTCTAACTCCGATTTTTGCTTTACACGGTTCCCATGTCGAAAATGGAAAAGGGTAGATTTAAATTAGCCTCATTTTCTCGCCAGAATGCCACAATGTTAACTTGGCCAACGGCTTCTACATCTTCGGGAGTTTCAGTACGAATATTGATAGCTATTATTGTGTAACAGGTATCCAGCCTGTTATTCACAGGCTTTTTTTGAGATATCTATTGTGGCACATCTCAATGAGTGCAAATATATTCGTACGATGCTCTAGCATGACCGCTGTAAATCTCTGGCGATCACTAATAAATTGTCGGCGGTCATGCTTCACCTATGCGAAATCGGGATGCTCCCTATCTATTGTGGCACAAGCTGACCAGAAGACAATCGTTTAATCCCCTCCATCGCTGTAGTTTCTCCTGCTTTGTCTCCACCCTCGCGGGCATTTTTCAAAGCTCGTTCGTAGGATTCCAAAGCTTTAGCATACTGACCTTGACCTTCATAAATCGCACCCATATTATTAAGCAAACGTCCCACACTTGTCTTGTCACCTATTGCTTCTAGCATAATCATTGCTTGCTGAAAATATATCAGGGCTTGACTATCTTTACCAAGTTTCCGAGAAGTAAGTGCCATGTTATTGAGCAAGCGACCGACACCCGCCCTATCTGCTATTTCGCGGCGAATTGCCAAAGCTTGTTGATAAAATTCCATCGCTCTGTTGAAGTCGCCGATGTTGTAATAGACTCCACCCATGTTATTGAGGGTACGCCCTAAATCTCGTCGATTGCCCTTAGCGGTGCGAATGGTTCGGGCTTGCTGGTAAAATTCGATCGCCTTGGCATAATTTCCCTGTTCTCCATACACAGCCCCAATATTGTGAAAAGATTCTCCAATTTCAATTTCATCCTGAGCAGTTTTAGCTAGTTCCAAAGCTTCTTGATGCAGTTTCATCGCTTCGGAAAAATTGTCTGCAACCCGGTTGATAAAACCTATAAGATTGAGGGTTCGCGCCGTGCTACTCCTAGCCCCGATGTCTCGGTTAATGACTAAAGCTTGCTGCAAAACTGCTAAAGCTTTGGGAAGCAAACCGATTTCGCCGTAAACTTCCCCCAAATTGTTGAGAGTTTCTCCTATCCCCGGTTTGTCACCTAATTGCTGGCGAATTGCCAAAGCTTGTTCAAAAGCCTGGATTGCTTCCCGAAACAAACCTTGGCGGTGATCCTTTATTCCTTTTTCCAGGAGTGTGTCTGCTTGTGTTTTGGGGTTTGTTGCTTGGGCGCGATCGGTCCCTGGGAAGCGCCTAGGATTTATAATTGGAGCAGATGCCAAAGCCTCTGAGAGGCCTAAGACTGTCAGCGCAGGCGATAGGACAATAGTTATAGCTGCGACATAGCTGAAGTGGTAAGAGCGGCTGTACACCGAACAAGTCCTCCAAAAGCCAAATTATCTAACTTTCAAGATAGAGCTATTTTGGCTTACTGGCACATTTGTTCTCAGCTAATATCTTCTGAGCTTGCTTAAGGAAAATTCCTTCTCTCACCAAACAGCCATAATCAGTGGCATATTGTTGAGTGCGGAAATTAGAACTGGGTTTTTGCTGAATGGAAGTGATGCCTGTTCTGAACTATGCAAGATGATGTCTTTTTTGTCAAGTGTGATCCAGGCAATTCCTGACAATACTTGAACTTCTCGATGAGTTTGAGGCACTCTGTATACCTCGTTTTTCATCAGGATAATGCGATCGGGTGCTACTAACTCGGAAGCTGTTTGAAGCATACTATCTCCTGTGAAATTAAATTGTCACAAACCAAAAAATCCGAAAATCAAAAGCAATAATTATGGGAAATGTCTATTGGTAATAATGCCGATCGATCCAAGCGCGCATTTCCTCCTCCGTCCCTGCCCACGTAGAGCGACCAGTCAAGGGATCGAAACCGTGCCACGAACTATTACCATCGCGATCGGAAGTCTGCCAAATTTTCAGTTTATCCCCGCCCATAGCGGCGACTAGCAAAAACTGTCCAATTTGATTCATAGCTGAAAAGAGCCATCGCCCTGGCGGTTTTTTGGTGGGTAAAGCTCGAATCTCAATCCCAACAAATCTCGATGATTGGGATTTTTGCACTTTTTTATAAGTAGACATAGCCAACACCTAAGTAGTGTTAAATTCCACAAAAATTACGGGCTATATTGGCAAATATTACTGTTTTTTTATTGCCCAATATAGACACGAAAAATTTCTGAAAATCAATCTGTTACCTCATGAATTAACCTTAACTCTTTGGTAATTGACTATCAAATCATTGTTTGCATAGATTGTATGAATCAAATCGATACTTCGATTTAGTTAGCTCAACTCAGGGTGAAAAACCCCCGCTACTGCTGGCTTTGGGGGATGGGAGACATTAGCGATCGAGGCGATGGGGGGTAGTTTTCCCTAGTATTAGTCTTCCAGAGTTGCCGGGATAGATAAGGGGTAGGCACTCTTGGCACTACCCCTACAAATTTTGCGAATCATTGAGGACTGGTATATGTCTAGGAATAAATACTCACAGGCTCTCCCTCCCATGGCTGATTACCAGTTCTCAATTCCCAATTGCTACTTTCCCTGATGTTTGTGTCACCCTTCATCGGATTTTGATAACTGCCAAAGTTGGATTTCATAACACAAATGCTGGTCAAAAAGTTTGCCTGCTGCCAATCCTTCAACCACCAATTTTTTGAACCAGCGACGAAATATCCAGCGCAAGAGTTTGTGTATGGGCGGAACGGCGATCGCAATTAAGTCTGCAACATAAATCATCGTGTTCAGTCCATACCTGCGGAAAGTATCGACATACAAATCGATGGTGGGCAAAATATGGGCGGAAATATCCTCAGTTTTTACTAAACTAAATCCAGCCTGTTTTAAGGCTCCATGAAGTTCTGTAACAACATGACAATTAGAGAACATTCCCTCTTGATAATTAGCATCAGAGCGCAGCATATCGGCAAGCAACACGTAGCCACCAGGATTGAGGATTTTGGCGGCACCGTTAGCAATATCAACGGCAGACATATATTGGCTACTTTCGCTAAAGAGGATTAGATCGTAGGATGTGGTTGCTTGGAAGTTTTCAAAGGTTGTGAGGTGGAAGATGCTGCGATCGCCCGTACACTTGAGAAAACGCTGTTGTTGAAATGGATCGGGTGCGAGTCCTTCCACTGCAAAACCGCGATCGAGCAAATAAGTCGCATTGCCGCCAATCCCGCAGCCCACATCCAGGATGCTATGAGTGCCTTGGGGGATGGCATCCAACAG
Organism: Microcoleus sp. CAWBG506; assembly: GCA_020883125.1. Taxonomy (GTDB): domain Bacteria; phylum Cyanobacteriota; class Cyanobacteriia; order Cyanobacteriales; family Microcoleaceae; genus Microcoleus. Next base: position 5,295 of record JAHREW010000063.1, on the reverse strand, counting down.
TTTTACAGTATAAGCTTGCTGAGCGATACGTAATCGCGCGAGTGTTAGTTCATCCGCAGGCACAGGTAGGGTTTCCCAATAGCCATAGTGAAGATAGGGGGATTCTGTCAGTCCCAAATAGTAATTAAGCGCTGCATTTTGGTAGCGAGTTACGTTGGAAATTTTGATGGATTGTGGCTGGGACATTGGGAAAATTCCGTAATTTTTATGGTTTCGGGCAGGGTTGAAATTCTTCCCAGCGGTTGCATACTTGTTCATAGCACTCAACCGGCGAAATTGCCAAATTTTGCAACAAATTGATATCTATGTGATTATTAGCAAGCAGTATAAAAATTATTGCTGTTTCAGGTTCGTAACTAGCAACAATTTGGCTTAAATTTGAAACAGTATTTTCCTCTAATTCTAGTTGTTCCAAATAAACAGTGGCGTGGGATTTGGAAATAAATTGCAAATCGTACTTTACAGTATCTACGCTCCAATTGATAGCACCGTTAATGGGAGTATGGATTTGGCAAACAACCATACCTCGTCCTAGATGCCAAAAGCCATTCCATGCAGTATATCCGATCGACAAAATATTCTGGTGAATAAACAAGTTTTGCCAGTAGCCAAAACTACCCTGCCAAACACTATCTTCGATTCGCATTTCTTTTAGTTTCCCGTTGCGCTAACGCCAAGCAGTTTCAACTCGAAATTGCGTTTTTGTCGATCGTCCAAGGGAACGCAACAGCAGATTATTTGTAAAAATACTGAACTAACCATCATCCATACCTCGCAGATGAAAAAGAACAGGTAAACAAATCGGCGGGCATCCTGACTCAGAGAAGCAATAATCTCATTACAGTTGCGGGACAGCGCCGGATTTGCACCGAACTTTCCCCCTTGCGTCTGATGTGTGTTCTTCATCAGAGCCGATCGATATACGGGGATATTACCACTATTTTGAATATTTGACAAACCATCTTCTATATATGCACGATATTTTAGGATTAACAGTTCATCGCCCTTTAGTACCTATTTTCATAATATTTTCATTATTTCTGATTTTATGCTAGATTAAAAGAATGAAAGAATTATGAAATTTCAGAATGAATCATCAAGCGTTATGCCGTAAAACCTATCAAATTGGTATATTCGGGCTATTACTAGGAGTTTGGCTCAGCGGGTGCAGCAGTCCGACAACAGAGCCTAAAACCAATCAGAATGGCGATTCTAGCGCCACTGCTAGCGATTCGACCAAAAAAGATAAAAAAGTCATTCTTACCACCTTTACTGTCCTGGCAGACATGGCTCGGAACGTTGCGGGGGACAAGGCGATCGTCCAATCCATCACCAAGCCTGGGGCGGAAATTCACGGCTATGAAGTTACACCCAGCGACTTAAAACGCGGACAAAATGCCGATCGCATCTTAGAAAACGGCCTCAACTTAGAGCGTTGGGCAACCCGATTTTACAACAGTCTGCCCAAAGTTTCTCACATTACCCTCAGTGAGGGAGTCCCACCAGTAAATATTGCAGAAGATGCCTATCGCGGCAAACCGAATCCCCACGCTTGGATGTCGCCTAAAAATGCTGTAATTTACGTCGAAAACATTCGCAAGACATTAGGAAATCTCGATCCGGCTAATGCTGCAAGCTATAACGCGAATGCGGCAAAATACAGCGAGCAAATAAAGGCGATCGATGCCAAACTCAAACAAGCTATTTCAGCTATTCCCCCAGACAAACGCTACATAGTAAGCTGCGAAGGAGCTTTTTCCTACATCGCCCGCGATTACGGCTTAAAAGAAGTTTACCTGTGGCCAGTTAACGCTGAACAACAAGCCACACCGAAACAAGTTGAACGGGTGATTAATACAGTCAAAGCTAACCAAATACCTGCTGTATTTTGCGAGAGTACCGTCAACAACAAAGCACAGCTTCAGGTAGCAAAGGAAACAGGTGCAAAATTTGGCGGGGTGTTTTATGTCGATTCTCTGTCTCCCCCCGATGGGCCCGCATCAACCTATCTTAAGTTACTTGAATACAACATCAATACTCTGATAAAAGGACTACAGGTTAATCGGTAATGGGTAATGGGGAATGGGGAATGGTGTCAAGTTAAGCCTGAACCCATATAAATGTCGCTTTTAGGCAAAGTTTAGATCCCCCTAAATCCCCCTTAAGAAGGGGGACTTTGAGAAGACTCTTGTCCCCCCTTCTTAAGGGGGGCTAGGGGGGATCGATCCCTAATCGTCAGACAGGAGACTGGTAGTAGGTTTGACGTTAAGTTGACACTAATGGGGAATGGGTAATGGGTTTTGAGCCTCGTGCGTAAGTTCTGTAGGTAATTGGTAATTGGGAGAAAATCAGATGAATGAAATCGGCATTGATATTGAGAATGTGACAGTTGCCTATCACGGCAAAGTAGCTTTGCACAGCGCCTCGCTGCAACTCCAGTTAGGGACGATTTGCGGTTTGGTGGGGATGAATGGCGCGGGAAAATCGACATTATTTAAAACAATTATGGGGTTTGTGAAGCCAAAAACCGGACGAGTTTTAATTAATGGGTTGCCGATTCGTCAAGTGCAAAAACGCAATCTGGTTGCCTATGTGCCTCAGTCGGAAGAGGTAGATTGGAATTTTCCGGTGAATGTTTATGATGTGGTGATGATGGGACGCTATGGGTATATGAATCTGCTGCGGATTCCTGGGGCGATCGACAAACAAGCCGTGCGAGAAAGTTTGGAAAGGGTGGAAATGTGGCCTCTGCGCGATCGGCAAATCGGAGAGTTATCCGGTGGACAAAAAAAACGCACCTTTTTTGCGCGGGCTTTGGCGCAACAGGGTACGGTTTTACTGTTAGATGAACCCTTTGCCGGAGTCGATATCAAAACTGAGAAGATGATGATTAACCTGTTGATGGAACTGCGTCAAACAGGACATACAATTCTGGTTTCAACTCACGATTTAGAATCCATTACCACATTTTGCGACCAAGTAGTATTAATTAATCGCAGCATTCTCGCCTATGGTAACACTTCGGAAGTGTTTACAGAGGAAAATATTTCTCGCACCTTTGGCGGTTCTGTTGGTAGTTTTTCGTCTGCAAAAAATCGGTTAACTAAAGTCAATCTGGAGGAAAAATAATGGATTTAATTCAGTGGTTTGCAGCACCTTTGCAGTATGAATTCATGGTGAAGGCGATTTTAGTCAGTGCTTTAGTAGGGCTGGTTTGTTCTGCGCTTTCTTGCTACATGACTTTGAAAGGATGGGCTTTGATGGGCGATGCGGTTTCTCATGCGGTGATGCCGGGAGTTGTGATTGCTTATGTGTTGAATATTCCTTTAGCTGTGGGTGCTTTTGTATTTGGGGTGGGTTCGGTAATGGCGATCGGCTTTATCAAAGCCCAAACTCGCGTTAAAGAAGATACGGTAATCGGTTTAGTGTTTACGGGATTTTTTGCCTTTGGTTTAGTTTTAATTTCTAAAGTCAGAAGTTCGATAGATTTAACTCATATTTTGTTTGGCAATGTTTTGGGTATTTCGGATGCTGATATTACTCAGACTGTAATTATTAGTGTCATCACTTTAGTAACTTTGGCAATTTTACGCAAAGATTTAATTTTGTTTTGTTTTGACTCTACTCACGCGCGATCGATTGGTTTAAATATCACTTTTCTGTATTACGTGTTGCTGTCTTTGCTATCCCTAACTGCGGTGGCGGGACTTCAGACTGTGGGGATTATTTTAGTGGTAGCAATGTTGGTGACTCCGGGAGCGACGGCGTATTTATTGAGTGATAATTTTGACCATATGACGTTAATTGCGATCGCCACTGGTGTCTTTTCTAGCGTGATGGGAACTTATATCAGCTACTATATTGATGGTTCCACAGGCGGATGTATTGTGGTGCTGCAAACGCTGATGTTTGTATTGGCGATGATTTTTGCTCCGAAACATGGTTTATTAGTTAAAGCTCGGAATTCAGGGGCGATGAATGAACCCCGCTGATGTAGGTGCGCGTTGAGCACCTTACGGGTATCAATACGATCGGGACTGTTCGATCGATAAATATTATCTCTAGGACACAGGACTGCCCTGTCCTTTGGCATCTACCCGATACGCTCTAAATATGCAATTTCTGCAAAATCTCGGCAGTAACTTTTAGATAATAAGTTTAACTCATAATAAGAATTGTTACCGCTAGATCTCTTACCTTGACGCTCCACAATTAGAGAACTATAATATTGTATTATGTCATTTCAGATCGTTAAATCTCCCAAAATTTAGTTTGTAGGGCCTAGTTAAGTCGGCACTACAAACAATTTTAATTGTGGTAATCCCTCGGCTCGGAATTTAGTATCATCTCAAACAGTTTTTATTGAAACAAAATTATGGCTGGCAAATTCGCTAAAACCATAGTTGCCATTTTTAGCCTGATTTCAATTGGCAGCGTCGGGACATATCTCTACTCGGATGGTTATTTAGGAGTTGATAGTAAACCCTTAGACAATGCTAAACTGATTCCGAGTGATGCTTTAGTAGGTGGGACGATCGATCTCAACCCTGAGTCTTGGTCAAAATTACAGAAATTTGGCACGCCAGAAGCAAGGCAAATTTTTGAGCAAGCTTGGAAAGAGCTTGAAAAAGAATTTGCTAAGGAAAGTCCTCAAATCAATTACGATCGAGATATCAAACCTTGGTTGGGTACTGTTGTCTGGGCTGCATTACCATCAGGTAAAACCGAAGAACAGCAATCGCCTACTCCTGAAGTTATCGGGGTAATTACGATTAAAAACAAGCTGAGTATGTGGCAATTAAATCAAAAGCTCAGCAAGATTAATCCTGACGAAAAATTGAAAGAGATTGATTACAAAGGATTTAAAATACTGGAGTCTACTACTAACAAAGGTGATAAAAGCTACTGCGCGATCGTGAAACGTTATCTTGTTTGCAGTGACAAGGAGCAAAATGTCCAAAAATCTATTGAGATCTACAAAGGACAACCATCTTTAGCAAGCAAGCCGGAAGTTGCCAAAGTATTATCAAGCGATTTAAAAATTGATAAGCCAGTAGCTCAATTTTATATTTTTGATAGCTTAGCTTTGATAAAGGAGAGTGTGGCAAATGCTCCTCAAGCTCAAAATGCACCGCTACTCGATCGGGCTGAGCTATATCCGATAAAGTCTTTACAGCGGTTCCCGCTGTATAATGGTACAATAAATAATAACAAAATATCATCTTGTATTAAAAATTAATGAAAGCATATTCTCTCGATCTCCGCCAAAAAATAGTAATAGCACATTTGGTTCAA
>JAHREW010000062.1 GCA_020883125.1 Microcoleus sp. CAWBG506 | reverse complement strand
TGCAATCCAACTGTTCGCTATTGTAACGCCAGCAATATTAAGGTTTCACTATTCAAATAAAGACATGAAACCAACAGAAATAGAGAAAAGATTTTTTTACTATTTTTATCCACTTCACATAGCAAGTTTAGCAGCTATTGGCACAAGTTTATGTTTGCTAGGCTGAACTTAGTGTCAAAGTTGGCGATCGCATAACAATTAAATTTATCCACAAATAAAAAGCTCAAAAATCGAACTTGAGGTCAGGGTTCTTGATCCTGTATCGGTAATCGGTATTTCACGATAATCCCCTAGCCGCCAATTATTAAGGCTCCAACAGCACCAACTCCTTTAGTCAAAATTATAAGGTTGGGGATTCATTGTAACAAAACTAATTCCGCTGCTATGGGCAAATGATCTGACTCTGTTGCTTCTAAAACTGAACTAGATTTAGCACCCCAATGCTTTGAATACCAAATATAATCAATCCGGCAAACAGGATAATTTAATTTCCAATTCAAGCTTTTAATCAAGAACTTAAGTTGCCAACCGTGAGGCCAGGTAAAACCAAACCCAAAGCCCGATTTCCGGAAAGAATCCAGCAGGACTTTCTGCACATTGTCGTAATCTTCAGTTTCGTCTGTCATATTAAAATCCCCAGCGACAATTACTGGCAAATTTTCTTGCTGAATTCGCTCTACTAAATCTTGAATTTCTGGAGCGCGTTTGGCATATTTGTAAACAGGAATTCTGACTAAAGGCAATATTTTAGATTTCCGAAACCAGGGCCCTGTGGCTTGCATATTATAAATGACTATATCTTGTTGGTTGAAGTTAATAATTGCTCGCTGCTGCGTTTCTGGATGACCAGCTAAGTTCAATATTTCGCTGGATACAATTGGATATTTACTGAGAATTCCTACTGGGGGAATGGCAATTTGATAGGGGTAGTCTGCTTTTAACCAGGTGAAAGCTCTTTCGATATGCTTCTCAACGATTTCTTGTAGAAATATAATGTCAGGTTTTTCTCTTTCAATTAGTTTAATTAAAGTTGGCGATTGTGTGGTATACCAGCCGAGGTTATGGGATAAAATTTTGAGACCGGGCTGCGAATTTGTGATGTTGACTCGTGCGGGAGAAAAGTATTTGACGTGCAGCCAACTTATGAGGATAATGCAGGCGATCGCCGAAATTATCGTAAACCATCTTTTTTGGATAATTGACAATCCGATGATGGGAAGCAGGAAAGTAGGGAAAAAAATCAAGGGTATAAAAGTGCTAATCAAGGCTATAATCCACAGCCGATCCCAAAAAATTAGTTTGAGAATTAAATAGCCAATAATTAATGCTAAGTAGCCGTAAGCTAAAATTTTTGCAGATTGCTTGAAGCATCTGTTGATGATATTTTCTGGTAGGTGATTCATTGAAAAGCTATTAGAATAAGAACTTGCTTAAATCGAATTCTTCATTTGACCGATGTTGATTATCTTTTTCCGTGATTAAAAATAACAACAGTCTGTCTGTATAATCCGCCGCACCCCGAAACTCTTCTCGCAATATTTCCAGCCCGCCGTTAGCATATTCTTCAAAAATTTGCAAGCGTTGTGCTTCCAATTCTCCATCGAGATGGGAGAGAATTTGAGGATTTTTAGTTTCGGCGATCGCAATTAACTTAATCACCATATCGTAACCCCTAGACACAAAAATATCAACATCGATCGCCCCCGGTTCTCGTTTAGAAATTTCCCCCAAACGTAAACGTTTTTTCCGCTGATTTCCCAAGGATGCAGCAAAGGCGATGACATCGGCGTAAGTCTGGAAAGGACCAGTGTTGTTATCAGATAAAGTTAAAGATTTGACGAAATCCGCTTTATCTTTAGCAATTCTAATTTTGTTAGCAGCCATTGCCCTAATTTCTAGTTTGTAACTATTATATATCTTGGCAAAACCAAGCGTCAAATTCTAATGATAAATTTAGTATTCAAATTACTCACAATGTCCGCAACAACATGATTTTTTGTGCAAAACCGCCTCTTTCTTCCCGGCGCTTGACTTGTGCTTTCAAAATGCGATCGCCCGAAATGCCACTACTCGCCATCAGCGCATCTATCACCTCATACAAATCAGCCAATTCCGCCACCAAATCTTCCCCCTCAGCCTCCGCCACTTCCCCAGCTTCTTCCATCAATTTTTGCCGCAAAGCTTGACAGTATTCGGCATCGGATAAAACAGTAACTTCGCATTCAATACCATTTTCTCGAATAATTTCAGGAATGCGATCGCGCACCAACTTATGATACTCTTTCCCCACCTCTAACACTCCTTTAACCTTGACTAAAAGTTTGAATCAACCAGCGATTAATTTCTCCATCATCTTGAGTTTGACTCCGATTCAAAGCTTCCTCAACTAACGCGATTTCTAGCCCAAGTAAAACCCGCGACTGTTGAATCCTGCCACTACCTCCGCCATTAATTGCAAAGGCAAAAACCTCCCGCGTGTTTGCACGTTCAACCCAATATTCGCTAATTCCTGCGTCTTCATAAAGCAACCGCTTGTTACCCAAATCATCACTAAAAGAAGATGCGCCAATTTCTATTACCAAATTAGGCGGATCGTATTCATTCAAATTAACAGGTGAATTACTGTCATTAGGAGGAACCCTCAAATCCGAACCGATGTAGTAAGCTAGATCGGGTTGAAACTCACGAATACCTACTTTGCGGAAACTGGCATTAGCAAATTGAACTACTCGGATATTTCTCAATGCAGCAAACAGAATAACTACATACGGGATAATTGAATTATGACGCGCGTGCAATGGCCCTACTGGTGACATTTCTATCCTCATTTGTTCTCGATCGTAATAAAAATTGCCTTTTTCCCAACTTGAATCCTCAGCGAAGGCCAGAAACTCTTCCCAAGTTGCTTTCACCCAAATATCTGTTTCCAAAACCTGTGTAATTACCGAATTAGAAGTCATAATCCACCTCTACAATTTCCGTATATTCAAACTCATTGGGACTGTGCTTAACTAAAGGATAGCGCGAACCACTCAGTTCGATCGCATCTTCTTCACAATCAGCTTTCGGAGAATTGTATACAAGTACATATTCTCTACCGATGCAGCATTGCATCTCTTGGGCTACTTCCCCCCGCCACTGAGTTTTAGTTACTAAAACTATTAATTGATTTGCCAATTTCGGCAACTTATTCGCAATTTGTTTCCGATAAATTTCGTCCAAACTACCAAAGGGAGAATCCATGACAATGGGAAATGTACTGCTATCCGGGCCCATCAAAGTATTTTTTTGACTCCACTCCCGCACCCCCTCAATAATTCCCCCAATAAACGACAAACTGAGAATTTGATTTTCCCCAGTAGAAGCAGCAACCAAAGCTGGTTTACCCGAAGTATTTTCTACTAATGTCAATTCGTATTTATCGCTTAATTTGGGAATATAAGGAGTAAAAGAAATTTGACTAAAAATATCTTGAATTCTGTTTTCTAGCTGAGAACAAAACTGTTTTTCCAAGCGCGATCGCACTTCAGTTAGGCGATCGATCGCAATTTGAGTAACAGCAATCCGCCGCTGAGCCAAAATTTGCTTCTCCTCATTCATTTGCTGCTTGTCAATTTGCTTATTTAAACTCGCCATCTGCGCCCTAGCACTCTCAATTAGCTGCTGGTTAAAGCCAGTTTCCCGGTACAAATCGCCAATTACCACTTCAATTTCATCCAAGCGCTTTTGCAAGCCACTGACATCGGTGTCAGGATAATTTCGCAGCTTGTTATGAATATCATCTAACTGATTTTCCACCCTAGAAAGTTCGCTTCTGCTCGCCTTAATATTAGCTTGATGATTATCAACTTCTTCCCAAAAACCAGCAATTTGTCTGTCGATTTCATTGACGCGATCGCTAATCCGAATCGTAGTTTCTTCCACATCACCAACCCCCGCTTTATCCATCCAACCGCTCACCTCTGCATGAGCTTCCGAACCCTCGATTAATTCCGCACCACAGATGCACCTTTCCCTCGCTAACAACTCTGACAGAAACGGCTGCTGAATCCCCGACAGCAACTCACCTTTTTTTCGCAAACCTCCAACAATTGCTTGAAAATCCGTCGCAGCTTCCGACAAAAACACCACATAACCCCGCACAGAAACCGAGCGTTTAATAGCATCTAAACACCTGCTAATCTGTTGTTTCAGCAAAGCTTTCTGCATTTCCAATTCATCTCGAAGCCTTTGCATTTCCCCAGCACCGCTGAGTTCCAACAAATTTCCGCTAATGGCTCTTTTTAACTCGCCTTGACTCGCCAACTCACCCTCAATCTCGACTTGACGCTTGGAAAGTTTTTCTATTTCTAATTCGCATTTATCTTTGTCAGTTAATAATTTTTTACTTTCCGCATTACCAACTATTTTTAAATCTGTTTCTAAAGACTTTTTGGCATCTCCTAAATGCCGAATCGAACGATTCAACACTTCTACGCCCACCAACTCCTTAGTAGCTTCAGCAATTTCTGCCTTGTTGTCTTGTCGGACAATTTGTTCGATTCTTTCTCCATCAAAGAAGAAATATTGATGCAAACTTTCCGGCAAAATCCGTCCGATAATATCCTCAGCGTGCTGCGCCGTCGGTACCCAGCGCCCGTCATCTTTGGCTACAGTCAGCGACAATTCGCTGTCGCTAAGTTCAACCGAGTTTTCACTTTTGTAAGCGCGACAAATACGATGGACTTTGTAACGTGTGCTGTCGTGTTCAAACACAATTTCTGCCCAGCAAGATACTTTTTTACCTATTTCTGCCTCAGCTAGAGCGCGCTTGTTTACTAATTGCTTTTTCGCAGCAAAAGCAGCGCTAAATTTTTCGTAAAGTACCCATGTAAACGCATTCATCAAAGCAGTTTTTCCAGCGCCATTATTGCCGTGAATCACGGTAGTATTTTTATTACCACCAGCCAGCTTAATTTCGGGACTTTTGCCGTAAAACTGGCGAAAATTGCATAAAATAAGGGAAATTAACTTCATATAACCGCTTCCTTAATTATTTTCAAAATGTCATCGCTGATATAGCGAGGAGATTTCATGTATAGCTTATCTTTCTCAATTTCCAATACCCGCTCAATAATTTGCCGCACTTCCGGCGGCGCGCTAATAATCGGTTCCTGTACGTCGCTGAGATTGTTTTCTATTTGATAAGGAGAGCGCTTTTCGGCTAATATTTCTGTTGATATTGTCGGAGTTTGGCTGTTTCCATATTTATATGTACTGCTCTGATTTTCTATCCAACTTTCTCTCAAGTTTTCCATCCAATTAAACCTCAATTTTTTCCCTATTCATAAAAAAATCACTCAAGAGTGCTTAAAATAATTATATCATCAGTAAATTTACTTAAAACAAGGTAAAATACGAAGGGCTAAACAGTAGACTGTACAATCATTGTTCGCCTCTCTATTCTTCTACTTATTAACATAAACCAAACCCTAATAAATGTCAAATATCTAACAAACCATAGCGCTTCTGAAGTTGTAGTAATTTCACCCTAGCTTCCCCAGCGTTGTCAGCCAAATCGGCAAATTCTAAGAACCGCTTTAACTCTTTTCTGAGCAAATTGCGTTCGACTTCTAAAGTTTCTCTACCTAAATCGGGAGGCAAAACTATCATATCAAATAAAGTTGCTCTTTCCTTCCCCGGATGCGGCCGCAAAATTCGCCCGCGACGCTGAATAAACTGCCGCGGGTTGCTGCTGCTGGCTAAAATTACGGCATTGCGAATTGCTGGAATGTCAACCCCTTCATCTAAACACCGAATCGCTACCAAACCTTGCAATTCTCCGGTTTCAAATTGTCGGCGCAATCGTTCTCTTTCTGCTAAAGGTGTGGCGGCAGTATAAGTATTAACTCGGTAGCCTAATTCTGCACCGAGTAACTTTGTGGTTTCTGTTAGTTGGCGGTTGTTATTTTTGCGCGTTGTCGCTTCCGTCGCACCGTCCCCACAGTAGAATAAAGTGTGTGCAGTATCGAGACGGTGAATCATTAATTCTCGCAAAGCTATTAACTTATTAGCAGCCGCGCCAATTAACCGTGCTCTCTGGATTAATAAAGTTGTTAAAGCATCGTTTTCTTCTACTTTTTCATCCCCCGAAAGTACCCAGCCAATTTTTTTAGTTAAGTAGGAATATTTGCGGCTTTCGGTGGCGGTTAATTCTACTAAAATGGGATAGTATAGATAATGTACTAATGCTTTTTGGCGGATGGCATCTCGCAAGGTGAGCTCCGGCTGCAAAACAGGACCGAAATAATCTAAAATAGCTTCGGTTCCCTGTTCGTCAAAGTATCTTTCTGGGGTGGCGGAAAGGGCGAGGCGTAGTCCAATATTCCGGGGTAAACTTTGTCCTAAACGGGGCGCGCCCAAGTTGTGAACTTCGTCTCCAATAATTAGGGTTTTTTCTGGGAAATAGCGCAGTTGCGATTGCAAGCTATCGGACATTAATGTGGCGTTAGTAGTTATGATTGTGAGAAATGCCCGATCGCCCGATCGCACTTCATACAAAGCCTTACTTAATTTATTTTGCCAACTGCGGCCTTCTTCAAAAGCCAAAATAGGTTTTAAGCCAAATTTTTCCGATTCGCGCCCCCACTGATTCACTAGGTGGCAATAGGGGCAAATTACGAGGAGGACTTCCAGGTTTATTTTTTGGTATAATTCAGTGGCGATCGCCAGTGCAGTAATCGTCTTACCGCTACCCGTAGCCATCTTCAGCGTACCACGCCCCTGATTGGCAAACCAATTAGCCACCGCAACTCGCTGATATGGCCGCAATTGTAGCAATGGCGGCATTTTCGGAAACCCGAATTGGGGATTATTGGCGATCGATAGATTCACTTTTAAATACAGTTAGATGCAATATTATCCTGATTCAACCGTAACTCATTTCTAATTAAAACTTTAACAGATCAAACAAATTGGCGGCCGACAATTCCAAACCAGACAGCACATCTAGTACAGGTAAAACATCTTCATTCTCTTTAATTTCAAGTTGCCGCTGCGGTTTAAATACAAGGACTAATTTTTCTTCCGGGTCAATCAGCCAACCTAGTTTAGTGTTATTTTTGAGGCAAAACAGAATCTTATTAATCACGCGAGTAAAAATTTGCTCCGGCGATAAAATCTCAATTATCCAATCCGGCGCAATTTCAAACCTATTTTCAATTTCTCCCTGAGTATTCAAAGGAATCCGATCCCACTCGAATACTGCGAGATCTGGAACAAGAGAACGTCCATCAAAAGAGCAGCGTAATTCAGGAAACGCATAAGCTAATTTCTGTGGCTTGCCAACTCTGTTAATCACAGATGAAAACTCGAATTGTAATGTACTATGTTTTCCTTGTGCCATATCTTTTTGATAAATTTTACCATCAAAATACTCGCTAGGTGGCTCCGCTTCTGGAAGCAGCAAAAACTCTTCCAGATCAACTTGTGACGGAGATTGAATTAACATTACCATAAGCCATTAACCCCTCAAAAACTATTAAAAATTCCGATCGCCGTCAGATTCCCAATCAGGACAAGTTTCTGATTCCACACCGGTAGGGTGCATCGCACAAACCAACAAATTTCCCCCATAAACTTGACCGTGATAGTTTCGACAACCGCGACAAGCCTGCTGTTGTATCGGGGAAGGGTCTACATAAGTCACAAAAGACGAATCTATCTCATCAAAATCCTGCTCGAATTCGCGGTAAACCTCAATTATCGGTTCTATTAATTCATTGAAATAGCCGTCAAACTCATTGAAATAACCATCAATCTCATTAATCAGATTATTCTGTACTTGTTCTGTAAACTCTTCCGAAATCTTGGTCAACACCTCCAGCATTTCACCAAAATCTTCGTTCATATCCGTGAAAAAATGCTCTACTTCAGACGCAGCATTTTCGATTACTTCAAAAAAACCTTTTGACCAATCTTCCATGAATTTGTAAGGTTACTTCAGTTTGTAGTGAGGACTTTAGTCCTTGGAAAGAATTTGATGGTGAGTTACACAGCACTGACGCAAAAACTGCAAAGTGCTGATACCCTATTCACAATTCTATTACCTCTTGCCTCAGATCCGTCCACATTTGATTTGAGATTATGGGGTAGATATTCAAAAAGGGAACTCAAGAGCTTGACTCTAAGTTCCCTTTATGCTTTGATATAGCGCTGTTTGCGGTTTAATCTCGCTTCAGCCGTCGCAATTCGTCTTGTAAATTCTGTACCTGTTCCCGCAGCTTGTCCACGCCACCAGCTTCCTTAGCATTTTTTGCCGAAGCGTCTTCTTCTTCAGAAACAATTTCAATCCGTCGCGGTTCAGTCGTGTTTTTATTCGCCGCCGGTTCCACTGACTGGGGCTGCTGCTGAGCCTGTTGCACCATATCATCAACAAAGCGACGAGCTTCTTCCGTGGACATCTCGCCCCGCTTTACCAATTCCTCCGATAGCTTTTCAGCTTCAGTGCGCAACTCATTTAGCTTGCTACCTGCTTTTTCGCCAGCGTAAGAAGCTAGCCCAACGCCTAGGTAAACTGCTTTTTGTAAAATATCTCCAAAACCAGGCATAGAAGCTACACCTCAAAAAACTGGGTGAACCGGATACCACGCCTATCACAAGCATCCCGTGTTGCTGCTACCTTCCGGTCCTGACAAGATTTGGGCGTTGTAATCGCGTGGGTCCAGTTCATTTATGAGTATAACACAGTTAATCTATTCTTCGACCACACACCAGTGATAAATTTCATAACTAACGCAACCGTTCTTCACCAGAGGGGGTCTTGAGCGACGATCGCCTTTGCCTCATCCATTGAACCCGCCTCAAACATCAACATACCACCGCATCTCCTTGCCCAGTAGCCAGTTTTCGCTCGTTTTGATCTATTTTAGGTGTTTTTTTTGCACCTGACGGACGATCTGGCGATCGAAAACCTTTCGCCACGCAAGATGCGATCGATTATTCAGCAAGCCCTATATTGTGTTGTGTGGAAAAAACGGCAAAAATCACCAATAACCAATAACTAAACCCCAGCAGCCGTAAAAGCAGCCCAGTAATAAGGATTAGCAAAAGGATGAGGCTTGCGGTTGCGAATTTGTTGCAAAGAAGCTTCAGCACTAAGGCGAGAACTTTGAGGAAGTCTGTCGAAGATTTGGGAAATTTGAGGTTGAAAATCAGCCAGCAACCTATCCAAATCCTCACCATTCAAATTTCGCAGCCACCTTTGAGCATGATTGAGGGCGTAAGCCACATCTCCCGTTTGCAACCTCGGAAAATTGGCTAGATTTTCATAAAATTTGCTCATCAGCAGCAGCGTCGAAACATCATTTACCTTCCACAGACTGCTGACAACACTAGAGGTGCCAGCATAGAGCAATGCGGCCACAAATCCAACACAGTCACCATCATGACTGATTCCACTTTTGTCATTTTCGCAAGCAGATAAAGTGACTAAAAAGTATTGCCGAAAATCCCAATTAAAGATTTCTTCTAAAGTCAAACAATCATCTTGAAAAGACAAACATGATTTCAGAGGTGAAGCCAAATTTTGCAAAGCTAAACAAGCAAAATGAGCGACTTTTTTCGAGGATAACTGTCCTGTTGTTACTGCTACATCCCCATGCAGATTACCAGCAACAGCAATCTTAACAGCTTGTTTATCTATCTGCTTAGGACGCAAAACTTCCCCACTGGAAAAATATTGGCAAATATGGGCGACTTCAATATTGCTATAGAGGCCATCTTTATTAAAATTGGGAACCGCTACCAGTTGCTGCAACCGGGGTCGATATCTACCAATAGCACCGCTGCGCGTAATTTGTGTCAACCGCCATAGCTGACAGGTAGGAGCATAATGAATTCCTGCGGAAAATCGATCGATCAAATAAGTAGTAGGTGGTTGTAGGTTGCTAAAAGCCGAACCTTGAGAAAAGTCTGAACCGATGAGGGTATCCAAATCCGAACCAGTACGATCGACTCCGGGAAACCGAGAATTTGTCGGGCCCTCAAAAAATAACTCTCCCATCCCCAGGGGCAAAGCGTGGAGGGGCAAACCGTGTAAAAATCGGTGTGGTACAAAAATTAGCCGATCGCAATTTTCCGGCACCAGGGAAACTACTTGGTCTATTTCCAGCAACGTTGCCAAGCGGTTGAGTCTAGCCTGGAGCTGATTGATCCAGCGACCTTTTTGGTCAGAATAAGCGCTATGGTACTCTGATATCCAATTTTCGAGTTCCAAAGCATTTTTGGTCGAACAAACGTGTACAGCGGGATATGTGCCATTAGTCAGAACCACAAAAGCGACCAATACCTCCCCCAAACTAGCCCACACCACCGCAGCACAATTGTCATCCGGTAACAATTCCCGAATTTGCTCAAACCCGATCGGTTGAACTTTACGAACTAAACTCAAGAAAGGGTCTTTTGGCTCCACTTCCCTAGCTATCAACTCGTCCAACTGCTGCCAGAGTTGATTGAGGTGCGTACAATCCGAGTTCCCCAAGAGGGAACCACTGTTCAAACCTTGGCTATCATCCCCAGGGGTAATCAGGACACTCACACCATCAGTAACTCCCTGTTCTTGGCGCTGCTGTTGGGTCATAATTTCCCGTCGCAAGCACTCCAACTCCTCTCGAATGATTGGGGGGATGTCGCCTTTAGGAGTTAGTTGGCATTTCACCAGCAGTTCTACCAAATTCAGAGTTTTGTGGCGTTCTGTGTATTCGAGCGCTTTGGCATGATAGCCCGGTTTAGTTGCGCCCAGTTCCAGGCAAATTTGTACCAGGACTTTGTAGAGTCGAGTCCAGGTGCGAGTAAATTTTAGCTTCTGGGGCATCGCTAGATCGCAGGCATCAAACAAATCAACCGTAGCTTCGCAGCGCAAGAATTCCACAGTATCCACAGCAGCAGCAAAAACACTGTAAGCTCGGAGCAATTGACCGTTAATTCGGTGAGCCTGACCCAAATAAAACAAAGTTTGAACCCAGCGGTGGGGATGAGTTTCGCGAGTGTAGACTTGGCCTGCATTGTGATAACAGGCGATCGCCGTTTGAAGGTGAGACGAGCTTTCAGTATCCGTCAATTCACAAAAAGCTTGACCCAAATGGTTTTGCAGCATCGCCCAACGCTCTGGAGAGTTTGTGCGAGTGTATACTTTCAAAGCATTTTGATAGCAGGCGATCGCACTTTTGAGGTTGCGGTTTCTTTCCCCTTTGAGATGTTCGCTCAAAGCGCGGCCAAGGTAAGCGCACAACATCGCCCAACGTTCAGGAAACTTTTGGCGATTGCAAAAGAGCAAAGCATTTTGATAGCAACTAATTACTAATTCGATATTGTCAGCTTTCTCACCTTTGAGTCGTAGGCTGTAGGCTTTGCCCAGGTAAGTTTGTAGTGTCGCCCATCGTTCGGGAAATTTTTGCCTACTATGAACTTGTAAAGCATCAAGATAGCAGGCGATCGCCATTTCCAAATTTTCGATTCTGTCACCTTTGATGCGATCGATCAAAACCCTGCCCAAATTACTTTGAGTCGTCGCCCACTGAACGGGAAAACCTTCCCTAGTGCGTATTTCCAGAGCTCTTTGATAACAGTTGATAGCGTATTCCAGATTTTCGGCTCGATTTCCCCGCAGGCGAGCGCAATAAGCATTGGCCAAATTATTTTGAGTTGTGGCCCAGCGGCGGGGAGACAACTTGCGGTTGTAGACTTGCAAGGCATTGTAGTAGCAAGCGATCGCCAGTTCCAAATTTTGGGCCCTGTCTCCTCGGAGTCGGCGACTGTAAGCGCGGCCGAGATTATTTTGAGTGCTGGCCCACTCTCCGCCAAAAATCTCGCGGGTGCGGACTAGCAAGGCATTTTGATAGCAATCGATCGCCCTCTCTTGATTATCTGCTGGATCTCCCCGGAGACGATCGGTGTAAGCATTACCCAGATTATTTTGCAGCATCGCCCACTGTTCCGGGTACTGTTCTGGAGTCCGAAATTGTAGAGCATTTTTAAAACAAGCGATGGCCAGTTCCAGGTTTTGGGCCCGATCGCCCTTGAGGCGATCGCTGTAAGCATTACCCAGATTATTTTGCAGCGTCGCCCAATCTTGGGGAAAGTAAGAGCGAGTAAACACCTTAGCTACGGTTTCATAACCTGCTATTTCGATTTCCAAATTATTTGCCTTATTACCGAGGGGAAACCGCCCGATGGCTTTGCTCAAATTGCCAATCAGGGCGCCTAGGCGTCTTGTCTCAACGGAGGTAGGCCTCGGCAGTACGGAACTTGCCCACTGGCGCAGCAGTTGGGCAAAGTTCTGGTCAAGTTTGTCTAAATTATTTCTCAGCAGGGGGTAGACTTGGTGTAAGTCAGGGCTGCGCGTCACTGTCTGCAATACTTCTGCTAAAAAAGTGAGATAGGCTTGGGGGGTGGCTGTTAATTGAGCATTTTCCCGCGCTTGCTCTAAGGGTGCAATCACCCTCTGAAAAAATTTTGCCATTTTGACTAAACCTTCTGGTGTCAGTGGTGGCACTTCCAAGTAAAGCGTTTCCACAGACTCAGAGTCGATCGACTTTGAGTCAATCTTCAAAATCAAATCTGTTCCTGAGTCCCCAGGATTTTCCAGCAGCGCTCGGAGCATATTAAGATCAGTTTTGCGACGCTGTTCGTCCATCGTGAATTCCGCCGAACTATTAACGATAGGATTACTCCCCCGTGCAGCCAATTAAATCAGGAAATGGAGAAATATAAACAAAGGCTTCCCCCAGCTTAGCAAGACTGGGAAGAAGCCCCTCAAAACTATCAAATTCCGAATCAACTCTATTGTGTTGCTATTACAAACAACTGTCGATTTACTAAACCGATTGGGAAGCAAGGGCTTTTTCGACGGCCGCCAAAGCTTGGGCTACTTCAGCCTCTGTGACAATCAGTGGTGGCACAAACCTCAGCACTTTCGGTCCTGCGGGAACTAACAGCACACCAGCGGCGATCGCCGATTTGACGAGATCAGCGGATGTGAGGGAGATATCAGCTTGCAATTCCAGACCATTAATCAAGCCCCAGCCCCGCACATCAGCGATTAAATTGGGATATTGGGCCGCCATCTTGTTGAGTCCATCTCTCAACTGTTCCCCGCGTTGCCGCACATTTTCGAGAATATTTTCCCGTTCTAAAGTTTGGCAAACACACAAAGCCACAGCACAAGCAAAGGGATTGCCGCCGAAGGTGCTAGCGTGACTTCCTGGTTCAAATACATCGCAGCTCGATTTGCACATCATGGCGCCGATCGGGATACCGCCACCCAAGCCCTTAGCATTCGTAAAGATATCCGGCTCAATACCGAGATTTTCGTAGCCCCAATATTTACCACTGCGTCCCATTCCGACTTGCACTTCATCGAGAATCAGCAAAATACCTTTTTCGTCACAAATTTCCCGCATTCGTTGGAAGTAAGCGACATCACCGGGGCGAACTCCACCTTCCCCTTGCAGCGCTTCCATCATAATAGCAGCGACTTGGCGTTCATCTTTGTCCAGTTCTGCGATCGCCTGTTCCAGGGCAGCAATGTCATTGTAAGGCACGTAATGAAACCCCGGCATCAGAGGACTAAAACCCTTTTGGTATTTCGGCTGTCCCGTTGCAGTAATTGTCGCCAGGGTGCGCCCGTGGAAACTAGCATGGGCGGTGATGATAGTCGGATTAGAGATATTTAATTTTTCGTGAGCATACTTGCGGGCGAGTTTAATCGCTGCTTCATTAGCTTCGGCCCCGGAGTTGCAAAAGAAAACGCGATCGGCACAAGAATGGTCTACCAGCCAATGTGCCAGCTCACCCTGTACAGGTATATAATAAAGGTTAGAAACGTGGTGTAGCGTTTGAATTTGCTTGGTTACAGCCTCAATTAGAGCCGGATGAGCGTGTCCCAGAGTGCAAGTCGCAATGCCAGCCACAAAATCCAGATATTCGCGGCCTTGGGTATCCCAAACACGGCAACCTTCGCCCCGTTCTAAGGCGATTTGAAAGCGCCCGTAGGTTGTCATTACATATTTATCAAAGCTCTCGGAACTAAACGGACTAGCTTCGGATTGGACTAAGGGTTCTTTTAGTAAGGTTTGTGGACTCACGAATTGCTCCTTAAAAAATTATGTGCAGGTCTCGATTGTACGGTAAAAATCCAGTTTAACGATGTAGGCTGTTAGTTTTGTCATAAAATCATAACAGCATAAGCAATTAATCTTCCACAAATCTACTGATGAGTTATTACATTTCTCCTAGTTTTCTCGACAAAGTTGCAGTGCACGTCACTAAGAACTTTTTAAATTTACCAGGAGTCAGAGTTCCCCTAATATTGGGAATTCACGGCCGCAAAGGAGAAGGAAAAACCTTTCAATGCGAACTGGTTTTCCGGCGCATGGGTTTTGAACCCGTGATGATATCTGGAGGCGAATTAGAAAGTCCCGATGCCGGAGATCCTTCGCGTTTAATTCGCTTGCGCTATCGGGAAGCCGCCGAACAAATTCGGGTGCGCGGGGAAATGTGCGCTGTGTTTATTAATGATTTGGATGCTGGTGCTGGCAGATTCGATTCCACTACTCAGTATACCGTTAATACTCAGATGGTCAATGCCACTCTGATGAATATTGCTGACAATCCACATAACGTGCAGTTACCGGGAAGTTATGACGATACTCCCTTGCATAGAGTGCCGATTATTGTGACTGGAAACGACTTTGCGACGCTGTACGCCCCACTGATTCGCGACGGGCGGATGGAGAAGTTTTATTGGGAACCGAGCCGCGATGATAAAATTGGGGTTGTGGGCGGCATTTTTGAGTCTGACAATTTGTCGAAAGCCGATATTGTGGGGTTGGTGGATAAATTTTCCGAACAGGCGATCGACTTTTTCAGTGCATTGCGATCGCGAATTTATGACGAACAGATTCGCGAGTTCATTCACAAAATAGGAATCGAGCAAGTTTCCAAGCGTTTAGTAAACAGTGTGGAAGAACCACCCGGTTTTCAAAACCCAAATTTCAGCCTCGCTCATTTAATAGAAATGGGCAGTTTGATGGTAGGACAACAAAAGCGGATTCAAGAAATGCGTTTAGTCGATGAATACAACCAATCGCGGTTGTTCAATCTGAAAACACCGGAAAAACCACCCGCCGAAGTTCCCACTCAAAGTCAATTAAACGATCCATCGTCTAAATATTATAAAGCCTATACTGCACCAGTGGCCGAAGTTAGTAACAGTAAGGTTTCGCGGCTCAGTTCCGAGGTATTGGCACAAGTACAACAATTATTAACAAGAGGCTGCAAAATCGGGATAGAATATGCAGACAATCGCCGATTTAAAACAGGTTCCTGGCAAAGTTGCGCCACCATTCAAAGCGCACAGGAACAGCAAGTGATTGCATCTTTGGAAACTTGTTTAGCGGAACATGGCGGCGAATACGTGCGACTAATTGGCATCGATCCAAAAGCCAAGCGCCGAATAGTTGAAACCATCATTCAGCGGCCGAATAGTTAAAAGGCTGTAGGGGCGGGTTTTACCAACCATTTATGACAAAAATAAACCATCTCAAAAACCCGCCCCCCCAACCACAAATCGCTGTAGGGGCGGGTTTTTGTGATTATGCCAAACCATCTGCACGGAATTATTTTGATAGCTGACAGCAATACTAACAAAAGTCAATTATTCAAACAGCCGATAATTCAACCTGTATCATCTGATCGGATACCTAAATTGCC
>JAHREW010000061.1 GCA_020883125.1 Microcoleus sp. CAWBG506 | reverse complement strand
CCTACAAATTTTCGTAGGTGGGTTTATCTAGATGGTTTGTCAGATTCAAATATTATCTGTAAAACCCGCCCCTACAAATTTTCGTAGGCGGGTTTATCTAGATGGTTTGTCAGACTCAAATATTATCTGTAAAACCCGCCCCTACAAATTTTCGTAGGCGGGTTTATATAGATGGTTTGTCAGATTCAAATATTATCTGTAAAACCCGCCCTCACCTAAACAATAACTGGAAACATGCTTTGGCCGTTCCGTAGATATTGCGCTCAAACAATCTCTCGAAAAAAGTGAAAATTGGATTCGTCGCCATGAAATTCTTCAGACAGCGCAGGTGATTTATGAGCAGGGATAAGGCTAGCAGAGATGATGAAATGGACAATGAATAGTTGTGAAGCACCCTAACTAAAGCTTTGCTATAGTTGGGGTACTTCACAATGTCTGTTTCGCAAGCTATTGTGAAACCTAGAAACCGTTGCGTCCCCAAATGACCATTGAAATCGAGAAGGAGAACAGAACTAGCACCGAAACCCAACCGAGTGACAAAATATCCATAGCTATTTAACAAACTGTACAAAATGACTCCAAACCTTATGATAAGTCAATTTGAGCCATTTTTGAAATGAGGACGCTGTGAAGGATTTGTCGAATTTTAGTGCTGCTGAACGGGTGGAATCTTTGAAAGCAGGGGCTGTTGCTGCTTTTGGGATGTTTTGGGGTTTTGGGGCGATCGCCCTTATTAATACCTTGATGCTAGTCCCTAGGTTTGATTTCCTGGCTGGATTGCAGGTAGGGGCGATCGACCTAAATTTTGCTTTCAAAGGGTCGATCGCCCTTTTGGCCGGTTTTCTCTTTGGTGTCACTTACCGCTATGCGATTCGCACCGATACTAATCCGCAGCTAAAATCCGGTGTGGTGTTGGCTTTTGGGCTGGTGCGGGCTTTTGGACAGTTGGATGCGGGATGGTTTTTTGAGGCTGGGAAATTGCCTGTGGTACAGGAGTTATTGCCCTTTGTGGTTGGGAGTGTTGAGAGTGTGGTATTATTTGCGATCGCCGGTTTGGTTTTAGATTGGGCGATGGGGCGATCGTACATTAAGCCTTTTGATTCTTAAGTGCGATCGGAATTTTATGAACAGGCAAGATGCCTGCCTCTATCTATTGTAATTTTTCTTTAACCGCAGAGGGCGCAGAGTGCGCAGAGGAAGAGAGGGGAATGATTCACAATTTCCATTAGATTTTTTTCCCGACTATCACTACCCAAGATTGGGCTGGGCGTGGTAAACCTGGTGGGCGATAGTAATGATTGACAATTTCAAATCCTGCTTGTTCTAACTCAGGTGCTAAAGTATGGTATTCCCATCCAGCAGTATAACGTTTTCCTGTGGGTCGCTCGTCGTAGCCTTCCCAGTCTCCCCTGCACATTGACATCACAATTGCACCGTTAATCACTAGGGCTTTGTGCAAATCTGTCAGCACTTTCACCATTTTATCTCTGGGAACATGAATCAAGGAAGCATTGGCAAAAATACCGTCAAATTCGGATTTTGGTAAATCTAAGTTCAGAAAAGATTGGTGCAAAACTTCGCATCCAGATAACTTTTTAGCTATCTCTACAAATGCTGGTGTGGCATCTAAACCGACAACTCTGTGTCCTTGGCTGTTGAACGCCACCAAATCTCGTCCTGGCCCGCATCCTATATCTAGGATTTTACCGGGGTTGCGGGGCATCGCAGCGGTCAGTGCGTCCCGATTTTGGGAGACATCGTGATGCCATGTTCCTTCTCGGAATGATTCCGCTGTTAGTTGATATTCGGCGATCGTCACTTCTTCACGTTTGTCCACAATTTCTCCTCTTTTAAATTTTTCGGGCAATTAGATAATAAGTAGTCATGTCTCCCTTACCTTTGACATTGACTGTACCGCGTGTTTCCAATAAATACTTATGGCACAACAATTGATAAGTCGAATCACTAACTTGAATTTTACCAGGAAATCCTTGGGATTCCATGCGGCTTGCTGTGTTGACAGCATCTCCCCATAAGTCGTAGATAAATTTTTTTGTACCGATGACACCTGCGACTACTGGACCTGTATTAATACCAATCCGAATCTGGAGTGTTTGGCCGCTTGCGTCGCTAAATTTCATAATTTCTTGCTGCATTTCTAGGGCCATTTCTGCAATAGATTCGGCGTGATTTGCACAGGAGACTGGTAAACCGCCAGCTACCATATAATTATCACCGATTGTTTTGATTTTTTCCAGTCCGTATTGCTCGCTCAAATGGTCAAAGGCTGAAAATATTTTGTTCAGTAATTCTACTAATTCTTGAGGAGATGTGCGGGAGGATATTTCGGTAAATCCCACAATATCCGCAAACAAAATGGTGACTTCTGCAAATCCGTCAGCTATGTTGATTTGACCTGTTTTTAGGCGATCGGCAATGGTTTTTGGTAAGATATTTAATAATAAACGTTCGGAGTTTTCTTGTTCGGCACGCAAGATTTCTTCCGCTGCTTGTCGCTGGGCAATTTCTTTATATACTCGGCAAAACATTTGATTGAAAGCCACCATTACTTCTCCTAATTCATCATCACGCTTGACTGAAAAAGAATAGAAATCTGGTTGTATACGATTTTGGCTTAAAGCATCTCCCGCAGCTATCAAGTCATCCCGTAGTCTCAAGATAGGTGCAATTACTGTTCCTCCTAAAAATAGCATGGTCACAGTAGTAACAAAAGCTGTTATAATCAACACTAAAATTGATATCCGCCAGATAAATGCGTATAATTCTGGTTGAACAGATGAAGCATCGTGGCGCACAATTAAAGTGTAATCTCCTCCCAGATATTCATTTGTCCAAGCAACATCATAGTGTTTCCAATCTAGAGAGTGCTTACGTAAGATTCGCTCATTTTTTGTTTGATTGAAATTAATTTCTGGTGCTTCGCCAAATGTATATATTAGCTGACCGTTGGTCATATATATAGATAATCCTAAGATAATTTTTGATTGTTTGATAGCAGTTTTTACTTGGTTTTCCAAAAAAAGGCGATCGGAGATATCTTGTTTGAGCAAAAATACTAGGGAATCAATAGTAGCGCGAGATACTTGTTCTAATTGCATTAATAGTTCATCTTCCCGCCGAAAATAAGAGGGAACTAAAATAATTGCTTCTATTACTAAAATGCTCGCAAATACCCACAGGGCTATTTGGCGAGATAAGCGAGATTTGAAAAAACCTAAAAATGACAAAAACCTGAATGACATAAAATTACTGTTTTGCAAATGGCTAATTATGAGAAGGAAAAAATCAGCAGTCAGTATTTATGAAAATGCCCCCTGACTTATCATATACAATTTAAACTGACTGTGAACTAACTAATCTACCCGCCAGCAGATAGGTATTCATATCACCCTTTCCTTTAACATGGATAATTCCTCTGTCTTCAAACTGATATTTATTTCGCAAAATATCGTAGTCAGACATATTTGTCATCGCTATGGCTACACCTACACAGAATAGGACTGTTACTGCTAGGATAACTCGTTTGTAAACTAATTGCCCGATCGCCGCCAGACTGCCAGAAATTAAGTGTTGCATGGTATCCTCAAGTGTGAGGTTTGATGGTTATTTTGATTTACTACCAGCATAACACTGCTTTTTTAGGGGATTTTTAGGGCATCAGAGTTAGAGAAAGACAGTAGAGTGTTAGAGGTTGTTTATAATTGTTTACTGCCAAGGCTTGAGTTATCCGTAAAAGTACGCATAACTTAATAACGCTAGTTGTAGTTATTTATGTATGTCGGTTAAGATGGCAATTGTAGTCTATGGTTAGCGATCGTGAATTCTGATTCTACTGCCTCACCCGTAAACAAGGAGATATTGCCGGGAGAAGTTTTTATCAATACTGCGGATTTTGATATCGGCATTCGGCGAATTTTGCCTAAATATGATGAAATGCTGGATGTATTAGCAGGTTGTATATTTAATGCGAACCACCGGATTTTAGAATTGGGTTGCGGTACCGGAGAACTTAGTTTAAAAGTTCTCCAGCGCTATCCATCTGCGGAAATAGTTGCGTTGGATTATTCACCACGAATGCTTGATTTTGCTCGTGCCAAAATAGAGTTGGCAGGATATGGATCTAGGTGGACTGGAGTGGAGTTGGATTTTGGAGAATGGGCTACTAATCCCAATTTTTCGGGTTTGCGTGATAAATTTGATGCTTGTATTTCATCTCTGGCAATTCATCATCTGGATGATGAAATGAAGGTGAAATTGTTTGAACGTATTTATGAAAATTTGAATCCTAGTGGCTGTTTTTGGAATGCCGATCCGATGTTAGCAGAATCGGCGATCGTGCAAAAGATTTATCAAGTGGCGCGGGAAGAGTGGGCTGCAAGTCAGGGGGAAAAGTTGGCAGAAATTCGCGGGAATGTGGGGACGAGTGTATCTTATGGGTATTCTCATCCCGATCGCCTAGCGACACTCTATACACATTTGGCCATGCTAGCCCAAGCGGGATTTGAGGCGATCGCAGTCCCTTGGAAATATTACGGTATGGCCGTATTTGGGGGTTTTGTCAAGGCGAATCCAGGCGATTAAAAACCGTGTCTACACAAGCAAAGTCCACCCGCGCGCACTAACAGAGTAGGAGGAAATTTAGGGAACAGGTGCGGTAATTTCAGTGGGTGTTCCCTCTGGTGAAGCTACTGCTGGTTTTTCCAGCAGTAGGCGCTGTTTATTCCGAAATTCGGCTGCCGCATCGTTTAAATTTTGTCGCTGTTCGCTACTAAATTCTTCCATGCTGCGGCCGTTTCCCAATCTGGATCGGTGAATTAAATCCAATACTCGACTGCCGCCATTGCCGCCGGAAAAAGGATCGGGATTGTCGTTAGTTTGAAAGTCTTGCAGGGGCTGGCCATTGGTTAAGCTACTAGCTTGAGCGAAGGTTGGTTGAGGTAGGAAAAGAGTGGAAGAGGCGATCGCACTTAATGTCAACCGCATCATCAAGTTGCCAGATTTAGAAGTTTTGGTGTTCATAATTATAAGGAAGAAGGAAGGAGGAAGAAGGAAGAAGAACCCCCCAAGGCGGTTTCATTCTTGGTAGGGGCTGTGCCAAGAGTGCCGGCCCTCCTAGGGCTTCAACGACATCCCAAAGAATCGCGAGTATCAATGCCCGTTTGTGAATTACTCCCACTAGCTATTTTGCACAATTCTTTGATTTGTGCGCCATCCATAATGGCATCAGTAAAATCAGCCCCGGTGATATTAACTCCCCTAAAGGTAGAACGCAGCAAAATAGTTTCTGCTAAAATCGCGTCACTGAGGTCGGCATTAGTAAATTTAACTTGATCGATCATCGCATTAGTTAAATTTGCTCCATGCAAATTCGCCATAGTCATCACCGAAGCACTCATAATTGCTCCCCGCAAATCGGCATTAGAAAAATTAGTCAACTCCATATTAGCGTTAGAAAACTCAGCAGCCCGCAAAACTTGACCGGAAAAATCCCGTCTTGTCAGTTCGGCGTTGCTAAAGGACAGGGGTGGGGCATAATATTTAGATTGGCCCCAAGCCGGCAGGGGGAAGAGTAAGATACAGAGTGTCAATAGGAAGGTAGCTAGTAGCCGGAGTCTCATAAGTTGGGTGTTCTCGCAAGGTGGATATTTGGTAGTGTATTCCGAACTTTGGGCGATCGACTAAAGAGTTAAAATCTCAATTAATAGTGATGGAGATGAAAAAACGATATGCTAAGTTTTTTATTAACTTGGGTAGTAGCAGCAGTTTCGCTGGTGATTACAGCTAACATTGTACCAGATATCACGGTAGTTAGCTTTCCGGCGGCGATGCTAGCAGCCGTGGCGATCGGATTTGTGAATGCGGTGGTGCGGCCGATTCTGACAGTGCTGACTCTGCCTTTGAGCATTCTTTCTTTGGGTTTGTTTTTATTTGTGGTGAATGCGATTTCGCTTTCCTTGGCGTCGTGGTTGGCTGGTGTCTTCAGTATCGGTTTTGCCGTTAATGGTTTTTGGCCTGCTTTGTTTGGTTCAATTGTTTTGTCCTTTGTTTCTGGCTTGATTGGTCGATTTGTGAATGCCGATCGCTCTTTGGATCTGTAACATCTTATCCCATATGGGCGATCGTACAAACTGCAACGGCTACAGTTACACAGCCTGCTTTTTCTTCCGATAGAAATATTTGTTTAGGAACTAAAAGCCTTTCATGGGTGGGCATCTTGCCCACCCCATAACAGTATTCACTCTTTGTGGAACAGGCATCTTGCCTGTTTTTGACAATGGGACAAGAGCTAAGTTCGATCGCACAAAGTGCAGCGGCTTCTGCTACACTTTTAGTCCCCACTTTTGCCACTACCATATTTGAAGGATGGGGAACTTCTACAGAATTTAATACACTAGCAGAAAAAGTTTTCAAAGGCCAGTTGTTATCGTGACAAAGTTCCATAATTCCGGCTTCATTGGCTTTCGTGTCTATTGTCGCAATACCGGCGATCGCACTTGACGCTAAATGATAGCTGTGGCATACTTGTTTAATCGCGTTTTCGATGAACTTTCTCGATGTTCCGTGTTGACAACCAATCCCTATCCACAACACTCTCTGAACCCACAGAATCTTAGTAAATTCATTAATCATTATAAAGAATCCACAGGATGAATCAATATTGTTTGTATAATCCTAGCACAAACTGCAAACAAGACAAAATTTAACATGGTAGAACTAAACCAATTACTGTTAGAGTTTGAAGCAAACCTCGAATGGGAAGCAGTGACGGAAGAATGGAAAGAACGTCGCGACGATTGGGTGAGCGACGTTTCAGCAGCAATTGACGAAAAAAAACTAGCAGAATTGCTAGTTGAATTAGAATCAAATTTTCAGCCCGAAGCCCTACAAAGTCAATGGAAAAAGCTCCGTAAAAGTTGGATCGAAGCATGTCAAATAGCATCGACTCTTGAAGAATTATCCAGTCTCTTGTTGGAACTAGAAAGCAATACAACTTGGGAAGTAGTGACGGAGGAATGGCAGAAAAATCGGGAGAATTGGGTGCAACAAATGTACGACTTTATAGAGTAATTACTCATCTTTAATTAAAACCCCATTTAGAAAAATGTCGGCGAGCCCTTCTGCCATTTCCTGCATTTGCTGCGGAGAAGCATTGGGTTCCATAATCGTATTTTGACTAAAACCTGCAACTGCAAACATTCCCAAAAACACCTGAGACACAATCTTGGGATTCATCTTCCGATAAACTCCTTTTTCCATCGCAGTTTCAAAAAAAGCCTCTGCTACCTCACTCATCTTGCCAATTACTTCTAACTGAATTCTATCGCGCAAATCTGGGTGAAATTGCGCCTCCAAAAAACACACCCGCATCATGTCGCTATTCTCGCGGATATTGAGCATCCGCCGCCGCATTACCTGAGCCACAGCTTTGTAACTGCCCATTTCGCTTAATTCCGTCAACAAATCAGTCAGTAATTCCACCCATCCTTCTGTGGCTACCTCAATCAAAATTGCTTTTTTATTATCAAAATGCCGAAACAGAGTCCCCTCTGCCACTCCCGCCGCCGCTGCTAAATCGCGAGTAGTAGTGCCATCGTATCCACTGCGAGCAAACAAGCGTTGAGCCGCTTGTAAAATCCGTTTCTTGGTTTCTGTTTCAGCAGGAGGAGACTGATTAAAAATTCGCATAGCTTTGTAATCGGTAATTGGCGAATTGGAATATCGACTTAGGGACTGAAGGACTAAATTATGTTAAGTTTTAAGTTCTAGGTGACTTTAATCTTAAACTCAAAACTCCTTGTTCAACCCTAGATCATTTTTGAGCTTGGCTGTATCAGCGTAGCACTTGCGACGCAACAGATCGCTTATGACTCAAAAAATCTTTATGCTTAAAAAAGAATCTCTTTTATTCGGCATAAACATCTTGCTGTGTGACAATGCCCAATCCCAAATCTCAAATCTCAAATCCCATGATCCCGCCGTCTCAAAAACCTAGTGAAGCGAAGCTATCCTCTAGGGAATCCCCCAAACCCAAAACACGACTCCTAGCCTCCCTGCTGGCCGCTGTGGTGCTGTGGTGGGGAATTGCCCCCCAAATCGCCCTCGCCCGCGAAAACCCGGCTAGCGGCTCGGCAGCAGTGTCTGTTGTGTCATCGCTCGATCGAGTAATTCGCCAAGTCACCGAATTTAAGCTTGACAACGGCATGACATTCATCGTACTAGAAAGACCAAGAGCACCAGTAGCATCCTTTCTAATTCATGCTGACGTGGGAGGAGCAAACGAACCCGACGGGCAAACAGGAGTCGCTCACTACCTGGAACATTTAGCCTTCAAAGGCACGCCAAAAATCGGCACTACCGATTATAAAGCTGAAAAACCGCTGTTAGAAAAGCAAGACCAACTATTCGAGCAAATTCAAGCAGCCAAAGCCAGCAGTAAAACTGAAGAATTAGCTAAATTCAAAGCAGAATTTGACAAAGTTGAAGCTGAATCTGCTCAATTTGTCAAACGCAACGAATTTGGAAAAATAGTCGAACAAGCAGGCGGTGTTGGGCTAAATGCTGCGACTTCTACTGATGCCACAATGTATTTTTATAGCCTCCCAGCTAATAAATTAGAACTGTGGATGTCAATGGAATCAGAGCGTTTCCTCGAACCAGTATTTCGGGAATTTTACAAAGAAAAACAGGTAATTCTAGAAGAGCGCAGGCTGCGAACCGAAAATTCTCCGATTGGACAAATGGTTGAACTTTTTGCTGACAAAGCCTTTTCTGTTCATCCCTATCGTCGCCCGGTAATTGGCTACACTCAAGATATTCAAAACCTCAGCCGCAGTGATGTCCAGAAGTTTTTTGACACTCACTATGTTCCCAGTAGCCTGACTGTTGCGATAGTGGGAGATGTGAAAGCTTCGGAGGTGAAGCGACTCGCTCAAATTTATTTCGGTCGCTACAAGGCGAAACCAGCCGCTCCTAAATTGCAAATTGTGGAGCCTCCACAAACGCAAACTAAGGAAGTGACGCTGAGGTTAAAAACTCAACCTTGGTATTTGGAAGGATATCACAGGCCTGCGATGAATCATCCCGACAATGCGGTTTATGAAATAATCGGTTCTTTGCTCAGCAACGGCCGCACTTCTCGACTTTACAAATCTTTAGTAGTAGAAAAGCAATTGGCTTTGGCGGCTCAAGGTTTTAGCGGTTATCCGGGGGAAAAGTATCCGAATTTGATGTTATTTTACGCTCAAACTGCTCCGGGCCGCACGGTTGATGAGGTGGCGGTGGCTTTGAGTCAGGAAATCGAGCGATTGAAAACTGATCCGGTTTCTGCTATGGAATTGGAGCAAGTGAAAACTCAGGCGAGGGCTGGTTTATTGCGATCGCTCAATTCTAACATGGGCATGGCGTTTTCGCTGCTGGATTATCAAGTGAAAACTGGTTCTTGGCGCAATTTGTTCAAGCAATTGGAGGCGATCGCAAATGTTGCTCCTACCGATATTCAGCGTGTCGCTAAGGCTACTTTCCGCCCAGAAAACAAGACAATTGGTAAGCTTTTGCCACTGTAAGTAAGAAGGAAGAAGGAAGAAGGAAGAAGGAAGAAGGAAGAAGGAAGAAGGAAGACTCGTTCCTAGGTTCTGCTTGGTAACGCAGAGCCAGAGGATTTGCCTCGCGTTAGAGTCGGCGGTTTAAACCGCTTCTACACAAACAAAGTCTGCCTCCGCAGACTAAGAAATAGACTCGGATCTAGGGGCGGTACTAAACACTACCCTAGGCTATGTCACAATAGAAAATTTAGGAGAAAGAATGAAAAAGACTAAATTGAGACTGAAAAAAATCAAGCTATTTCTGCTATCGCTTTGCTTCTTTACTGTTTCATTTTCAACATTTAACTTGTTACCTTCCTTCGCGGCGGGGCCGAAGCACTACGACGAATTAACATTCCCCGCACTACCAGAATTGAAACTGCCTAAATACACTCGCTTTGAACTAAAAAATGGGATGCGAGTCTATTTAATGGAAGACAAAGAGCTGCCGCTAGTCGGCGGAAATGCTCTGTTTCGCACGGGAGATCGTTTTGAGCCGATGGATAAAATCGGACTCGCAACTTTGACGGGGGAAGTCATGCGAACTGGCGGCACTAAAAAGCATTCGTCTGATGAGCTAAATCAGTTGCTGGAGCGCCGAGCTGCTTCGGTAGAAACGGGGGTTAATGTTACTTCTGGTAGCGCTAATTTCAGTGCTTTAGCTGAAGATATTGAGCCTGTAATCGACTTGTTTGCAGAAGTGATTCGGGAGCCTATCTTTGCTCAGGAAAAGTTAGATTTAGCTAAGAAGCAAGAGCAAGGTGGCATCGCCCGTCGCAATGACAATCCCAACGATATTAGCAGCCGGGAGTTTCAAAAGTTGATTTATGGCGATCGCAGTCCTTACGCCCGTACTGTAGAATACAAAACTCTGGCGAATATTTCCCGCGAAGATTTGGTGGGTTTCTACCAGAAATATTTCCATCCCAAGAATATGATTTTGGGGATTTCTGGGGACTTTGATACGGCAAAAATGCGATCGCTCATCGAGTCAAAATTTGGCAACTGGGAACCGACTCAGAGTGCAGAAATGCCTGCGCTACCAGCGGTAACGCCCGCCAAACAAGGTGGCATATATTTGGTAGATCAGCCACAATTGAGCCAAAGTTATGTGGAAATGGGACATTTGGGCGGAATCTTAAATAGTCCAGATTACGGTGCTTTGGATGTAATGAATGGGGTTTTGAACGGTTTTGGCGGGCGTTTGTTCAATAATGTGCGATCGCGCCAAGGATTAGCTTATTCAGTCTATGCTGCTTGGAGTCCCAGGTTTGACTATCCAGGGGTATTTGTCGCTGGAGGCCAAACGCGATCGGAAGCAACAGTACCATTTATCAAGGCAATTCGCACGGAAATCGATCGCATTCGCACCGAAGCAATTACCCCGGAAGAACTAGCTTTTGCTAAAGATTCAAAAATCAATTCTTTTCTCTTCAAATTTGAAGATCCCAGTCAAACTTTGGCGCGCGTCATGAACTACGAATACTACGGTTATCCGCAAGATTTCATTTTTAGCTACCGTCGCAGCATTGAAAAAGCCACAATTGCTGACGTACAGCGCGTCGCTAATACTTACTTGAAACCGGAGAATCTGGTAACATTAGTAGTGGGAAATACTGCCGGAATTCAACCGCCATTATCGAGTTTGGGAACTTCTGTAAAAGTGCAATCTGTTGATATCACAATTCCATCGGCAACTTAATCGGTAATAAGTTCATAATCAGGACTAAAGTCCTCACTACAAACCATTTTTAGGTTCGTAGTAAGGACTTTAGTCCTCTATTTTTCACGTCAGTCGATCGATATCAACACCCAACTCCCGCAACTTAGCCGCCAATAAATCCGCACGCAGACGTTCATGTTCCGCCCGCAGCCGTTCATGTTCCGCCCGCAGACGTTCATATTCCGCCTGTTCCGAACTCCACAGCAGCAAATTTCCCTGCGAATCCCACCAGCGCAGCCAATTAATAGTTTGCCCCAGCCGTTCCCCCGACCAAATCCCCAGCCACAAATCCAACTCTGGAATCCGCACCCGTCCTGACGCATCAGCAGCCTGCGTTTCATAGGCTCCATTGAGCAAATACCGCACTTCCAGCTTGGGTTCGTAGGGGTCGTAAGTCACATAGGTGGGTACTTGCAGAATCTGTTCGTAGAAGTAGAGCTTGCCGTAGGGAGGAGTCGATCGCACGGACAGTTCGCCATAATCTTCATTAGACAAAAACTCCATCACCACAGATACCGGCGCACCCTCCAGATTCGGCGTGTAACTGCGGCGAATCGTGCCATCTGCAACTCGATGCACTTGCGGCACGAAAAACCAATCCGGTGCTTTGACTACAGTCTGCTTATTTAGCGTTGCTACCAGTCCAAAATTGGAACCAATCAGGGCGACAGGATCGATCGATCCAGCGGCTCCTAGAGCATCGGTGAGAGCGGCAGCAAGGGGCGGTTGTTGAATATTTTCCACGGGATCGTCCGGTAATACAAAGTCTGCTGGTAGGGGTTCCCAGGTGATAGTTAATGCTTTGGAACTAGATGGAATTTGAAGTACCATGAGCTACATACCATTTGAGATTTTAGTATCTTAAGAATCAGCATTCCTGTAGGGGCGGGTTCACCAACAATCATTGCCTAAAACCGATAATCTTGTAAACCCGCCCGCGCCCGACGACAAATAAAGATCCTAAAAATCAATACTCAAAGGAGCTCTCGGAAACGGAATCACATCGCGAATATTCCCCATTCCCGTCATAAACTGCACCAGCCTTTCAAACCCCAAACCAAAGCCAGCATGAGGAACAGTACCATAGCGGCGTAAATCCAAATACCACCACAATTCCTCCTTGTTCATCCCCTGAGCTTCCATGCGTTTCTCCAACACATCCAGTCGTTCTTCCCGCTGGGAACCACCGATGATTTCCCCTAGTTTGGGAGCCAGAATATCCATGGCTCGCACGGTTTTTTCGTCGTCGTTTAACCGCATATAAAATGCTTTAATTTCCACGGGATAATCGGTAACAATTGTCGGCTTTTTAAACAATTCCTCAGCCAAATAACGCTCGTGTTCCGACTGCAAATCCAAACCCCACTTGACTGGAAAATCAAATTTTTTGTCGGCTTTCTCCAAAAGTGCGATCGCCTCCGTATAGGTAATCCGCTCGAACTGATTGTTAATGATATTTTCCGCAGTCGCCAAAACAGTCTTGTCAATGCGATCGTTGAAAAACTCCATATCTTCCGGGCAACGATCCAGCACGTATTTAAAGATATACTTTAAAAACGCCTCAGCCAAATCCATATCTCCCTGCAAATCGCAAAAAGCCATCTCCGGTTCAATCATCCAAAACTCAGCCAAATGCCGCGAAGTATTAGAATTTTCCGCTCTAAAAGTCGGCCCAAAAGTGTAAACATTGCCGAAAGCCATCGCCATAATTTCCGCTTCCAACTGACCACTTACTGTCAGATAAGCGCGTTTACCAAAAAAGTCTTTAGCATAATCAACCTCTTGAGAATCAGTGCGCGGGATATTTTTTAAATCAAAGTTGGTAACAGCGAACATTTCCCCCGCACCTTCACAGTCACTAGCAGCAATAATGGGAGTGTGCACCCACAAAAAACCCCGTTCTTGGAAAAACTGGTGTACCGCTGCGGAACAAGCATTGCGGACTCGAAAAACAGCACCGTGGGTGTTTGTGCGCGGCCGCAAATGGGCGATCGTTCGCAAAAACTCCAAAGAATGCCGCTTCTTTTGCAGCGGATAACTTTGGGGATCGGCATCCCCATAAACTTGAACTTGAGACGCTTTTAACTCAATGCGCTGTCCTTTCGCTGGAGATGCTACCAACATTCCCGAAACTTCAACAGATGCACCTGTATTTAATTGTTTCAGTACATTTTCAAAATCTGGCAAATCAGCATTGATGACTACTTGTAAATTAGCCATCGCCGAACCATCATTGACTTCTAGAAACGCAAATTCTTTCAATTCACGCTTAGTACGAACCCACCCTTGAACTGTTACAGTTTGATCGGGTTCACCGCCCCGCAAAATAGCAGCAATTCGTTGATTAGTCATATCCACTCCCGTTTATTTAATATTTTGCACCATATTTCTCTCTTTTCTCTTCCTCTGCGCCCTCTGCGCCCTCTGCGGTAAAAAAAAATCAAAAACTATCCCGCATAGGATTTCAAAATCCAACCTAACAAAATACCAAGTCCCCCAAAACGAACTGCTTGCCAAAAAGGTTGTTTTATGCTAGCCCAGGAAAACAGACTGCTTTCTAAATTTAACTCGATCGTTTCTAATTCTTGCTCAATTTCCCGCAATTCTTTCTTCAGTTGGGGTAAGCGATTTTGTCGCTGTTGCTGGTGGATTGCTTCGCGCCGATGTCCCAGTTCGGCTTGGCGCTGGCGATCGACCTGAATTTGAGTGTAACGTTCTTTGACTGCTGCGAGCGATCGCTCCACCGTTGAGAGGGCTTGAACAAACTCGCTGTCATCATCTCCTGGTGTCTCTGGATTAAACTCTGACGGCTGTTGAGGCATTTTGATACGCAAATCTGACAATAATTAAAATTTAGTTGTTATTATGTGCAGTATATTTTTTAAATTCAGGAACTGTAGCCAAATCGCTATGATTACCAACTATGCTTGAAACTACACAAACGCCTAAAACTGTCAACCTCAACGAGCTTACCACAGTAGAACTAGCCCAAGCTCTTGCCGCCCGCCTCGCCATCTCCGAAAAAGATTGGCATCGTCTCAAGAATAACCGTCCTGCTCGCGCCGCCGAGCAAGCTGGGGCTGCTTTGGTCTTTTTGCTCAAAAATCAGCCAGAAGAAGCCCTCCCTCGCTTGAATCAAGCCGCAGGATGGCTAGATCGATCGATCTCTGCTCCTCCTTGCCCCACTCACGGACACGGAAAATAGTTTTGCAGTTTTGCTCGAAACTCTGCAAACTCAAAACCCTGTGCTTTTAGGTGCCCGACTTGGTAACAAGTCGGGCATCTAGCTGTGATATTTTGTTAGTGAGACTGACTTATGCGATCGAGTACGATCGGTCGATTAGGGAACCAGACAACTCTCCCGTCGTGACTGATGTTCACGATGCTGCCAAATATTAGTAGTTTTACCGCCACCGAGGTAGGCTTGAGGAACTGGGAACTTGTTTGCATACCCTTAACTCTGTACCCTGAGAATTCCACTCAACCCGATCGAATATCTGGTAAAGAATAAACAACCCCCTGCCGCATTCATTTTCAACGTCAGGGAGTTCACAGTCATCTGCAACATCGCTATCGCAATCATCTGTATAAAGGTTGCAATTGCAAGGGGCTTGAAACCCCGTTCCCTCGTCTGATATCACCCACCAATATTGATTTTGGACGATGGAAAAACGGACTCCCACAGTTTTACTGGGGTCCAATTTGTTTCCATGTTTAGCAGCATTTACCAAAGCTTCTTGAAGCCCTAACCGTAATTCCGCTTGCCAGTGAACCGGAACCTCTGCTAGGAGCAGATCCAAAACAGGACAAAGGTATAGAGTAGAAGCGAAGCTAATCGTAATCCAATTGCGCCCTACTGGACGGGCTGAGATAGCAATCACTCAGAAAACTCCCTAACTTTCAGGTGAATAATTTTCACACCCTGCATAGTTGGCTCCCCTAGTATTAACAATGCCGATCGATTGAGCGCCACAGCTCTATCTATATTTTAGAGTATCAAAACCCTGGATCAAAGCAAAGATCCTCACAAAATATTTTGGGACTCTCACAATAGGACTTTTTGCTCACTCAGCCACCCTGTTAGGGGACTTCACCAAGTCGCATTCCCAAAAACCTCAACTTGCCAATCTCCCAGATCCCCAATATTAATCAGTACAAAAGCTACATTAATCCGTAGATCCCTGCTCATAAATCGCGGAGTGCTAGCTCTGGTTTGGTAGGTAATTACCATAAGTTACCATTGTCAAACTCTTTTGATACAATAATTAATGTAAATAATTAATTTATTTAACTTACGCAGAGGAAAGACCAAATCTAGGGTTGGGCCTGGGGGGAGTTCTCGCTCCGGGATGGGACACTGGTCCTCTACCCAATCTTACGGATAACTATCCTCCGTAATTCCTGTAATTTTTTACATGAAGCAAACAAACCCAGCCATAACCGCCACACCCATACCAGGCGCTACAGGCCGCCGTGGTTCAGTAAATTCCATCGGACTCGGTTGGGCTAAACTCAAATTCCTTGCCTAGACACAGAAATAAGTAAAATTAGATGCCGAGGCTTATAGCGCTACTAAAGATATGTTTGAGTTTAAAGAGATGGGTGAAGTGATAGTTAAAGGTAAGAAGAAAGCTGTAAAAAGTTTTGAGGTGATTTATCAAAGATGAAGTAAATAGGAATCAGAAAAGAGGTCATACAGCGGTTCCCGCTGTTATGAGGTACAGTAACAACAATAAGCAAACCAATTTCTTAGATGTTGAGGATTGATTAAGTTGAGAGCAACTGCAATTATTTGATCAATCATGGACGTGGTAGTTG
>JAHREW010000060.1 GCA_020883125.1 Microcoleus sp. CAWBG506 | reverse complement strand
TCCCCATCCCCATCACCATCCCCAACCACATCCCCATCCCCATCACCATCCCCAACCACATCCCCAACCACATCCCCGACAGCATCTCCGACTGCTTCCCCAATTAGCTATTCGGTGATTGTCTCCCAAGAAGCTACACCTCCTGTAGTACCACCAACTTCGCCCACACCCACAGCATCTCCCACAGCATCTCCCACAGCATCTCCCACAGCATCTCCGACAACAACATCAGAAACTTCACCCACACCCACAACATCACCCACAACATCACCCACAGCATCACCCAGTCCCAATCCAACTCCTTCTGCGCCTTCAACCCCCAGAAAAACCTCGCGCATGGTAGTAATTGGCACATCTCAATTTGTGACGAATGGCTGGTTTGACCAACAACTAAATAGCGACATGTTTCTTAACTCTGTTAGTTGGTTGAGTAAACCAGACCAGCAAAGCTTTTCTATTAGTCCCAAAAAAGCTACTAACCGTCGTATCAACATGACTGTCATCCAAATAGGCATTTTGGTTTTAGCTTGGCTAATTTGGCCTTTACTCGGACTGGGAATTGGGACTGCTATTTGGTGGAGCAGAAGGTGACATGACTCCGACCTAAAGGTGCGTCGCGGACTAAGAATCAGTTCTTAGATTTCCTAGTTGCTCCCTTGCGGGATTTCGACTTTGACCTAGATTGAGACATCTGTCAGTTTTTACTACTAACAGACTCCAAAACTCCCAATTCCCAATTCCCAATTCCCAGTGACTATGAAATTGCAGAAGAATACATTAGTATTGATAGCGGTCGCACTGAGCTTCACAGGCTTGGTTTCGTTGTTCGAGATACAAGTAGCTCCCAAGCAAGAAGCGGCTAAGGATGAAAAACACAGAATTTTTGCTTTTAAGTCCGATCGCATACAATTCTTTACAATAAAAACCGCCGAAAATATATTGACTTTTGAGCGAGTTTATGCCATAAAAGGAGGTAAGTCAAGTTGGGAAATGAAAGTCCCGATGCAAGCACACGCCAATCAGGCATCAGTAAATTTTTTATTAGACAGGTTGGGCACAGGAAAGAGCGATCGTACAATTAGTATCACCCCCGCTCAACTGCCAGAATTCGGCCTCGATCAACCCCAAGCTACAGTCACAGTAAAACTAGATAACCAGGAAACTCACCGCCTAGTTTTAGGGAAAACAGACTTTAGTGGCCGCTTCTTATATGCTCAAGCCAACCCGACCGAATCCCCATCTCAGAATTTGCCCGTAATTCTGGTACCTTTCGACTTTAAAAATGCCACTGTGCGACCTTTGTCAGAATGGAAAAAAACACCAGAACCCAAAACAGACAAACAGCCAAAACCTAATGTAAGTCAGAGTCCCGACAACAAAGACGTCGATCCCAAATAAGACTTAATATAGTCCTGGACGCAGAAATCGGTTTTTTTACCGAAACACAGCTTTTGAGCCTTTAACATGGCAAAAGCTAGTAAATCAAGCATTCCTCGCCTAAAATACAAAAAAGTTTAAGTTTAAACTGTATTAAGATAGCGTGCATTACCCCCAGGAACGGGCGAATATGTTTCAGACAGCACTCAACCAAGGTACTACAGCAACGGATACAGCGCTTGACGTTGAACTCCGCAAGGTCTTTAAGGTATTCAATGGCGAAACCGCAGTCCGCGGTGTTGACCTAGAAATCCATCAAGGAGAATTTTTTAGCATTCTGGGGCCCAGTGGCTGCGGCAAGACTACCACGCTGCGGTTAATCGCTGGCTTCGAGACTCCCTCGGCGGGCGAATTGATGATTCGTGGTCAGTCCATGACCAACACTCCAGCCTACCGCCGTCCGGTCAATACTGTGTTTCAAAGCTATGCTTTGTTTGGTCACATGAATGTTTGGGACAACATCGCTTTTGGATTGCGGATTAAAAAACTGGGGAAAGCCGAAATTGAAGAACGGGTACGGGAAGCTTTGCAATTGGTGAAAATGGAATCCTTCGCCAATCGCTTTCCCGGCCAAATGTCCGGCGGTCAGCAGCAGCGGGTGGCTTTGGCCAGAGCTCTGGTGAATCGACCAGCGGTACTGTTGCTAGATGAACCCCTGGGGGCTCTGGATTTGAAGTTGCGCAAGCAGATGCAGTTGGAACTCTCAAACTTGCATCAAGAATTGGGGCTGACTTTTGTCATGGTGACTCACGACCAAGAAGAAGCCATGAGTCTTTCTGACCGCATTGCAGTGATGAATGAGGGCCGAATAGAGCAAATTGGATCTCCTGAAGAAATTTATGAGTGTCCCCAGACGGCTTTTGTGGCAGATTTTATTGGTGATACCAATTTGTTTGCTGGTAAAGTGGAGTCGATGGACCGATCGACTCTCACCGTTCGCACTCCCGCCGGACTAAAAATAGTCGTCCAGCAATCCGATATGTGGAGTGGAGGAACAGACGACTCTGTAGTAGTCAGTGTCCGGCCCGAAAAAGTATATTTGAATCTTTACCAGCCGGAAGTCTCTGTCAACTGTTTTGAAGGCAGACTCAAAAATATCATGTACATGGGAACCCACGTTCATTACGTGGTTGAGTTGACCACAGGCGATAAAATGACGGTGCGACAACCGAATACCGGTGGCTCTTTCCCAGACCCGCACACGCCAATTTACGCTTATTGGGGAACTACTGATTGTCTCGCTTTAAGTGATAGGAAATAATTAGTCAGTTGCCAGTTGTGAGTTGTTAGTTGTGAGTTGTGAGTTGTTAGTTGTCTGTTGTCTGTTGTTAGTTGTCAGTTGTTAGTTCCCATAACAACAAGTAACTAATAACAAATAACCAATAACAAACAACCAATAACAAATAACCCTTCGACTTCGCTCAGGGCGACGCCAATAACAAATAACCAATCTTTGAATCTGTGCCTCCCACTAATCTACCAATTTCCCAGATTTCCAGGGCTAATTCTACACGCCGTCAGTTCCTCAAAAATTCGGCGGCGACAATCTCCGGCTTAGCCCTTTCGAGTTGCGGCTGGCGGCTTGCAGACGTACAATCTGCCCCTCCCATTAAAGGTAATGCCGACCAGTTGTTCATTTATACTTGGGCTGGCTATACAGACAAAGCTCTACTAGATCGCTTTGCCGAAAAAACAGGCATCCGCGTTGTCGCAGATGTCTTTGACTCCAATGAAGCAATGCTAGCTAGAGTTCAAGCCGGTGGTGGCCGCGCCTACAGCATCATTTACCCCTCTGACTACATGGTCATTCAGATGACGGAACTGGGGCTGTTGAGCGAACTAGACCACTCTATTTTGGGCGGACTCGATCGCCTCAAAAAACAATTCCAAAACCCTGTTTATGACCCCGAAAACCGCTACAGCGTACCATTGAGTTGGGGGACCACAGGTTTGATTTACAACAGCGAACAGCTCAAAGAACCTCCCCTCGATTGGGACTATTTGTGGAAACACAAACAGGAATTGACTAGGCGCATGACCCTCGCCAATGATGTTCGAGAAGTGATGGGCGCTGCGTTGCGAATGCAGGGTTATTCCCTTAATTCTACCAACCCAGAACAAGTTAAAAAAGCTTACCAAAAGTTGGTAGAATTAAAACCCGCGATCGCCTCTTTTACCACAGACGCTTGGCGGCCACAAATGCTCACAGGGGATTTGAAAGTAGCCATGTGTTACTCTTCAGACGCTAACGAAGTCATTTCAGATAACGATAAATTGCGCTATGTTGTGCCAAAAAGCGGTTCTTCTCTGTGGACTGACACCTTAGTAATTCCTAAAGGAGCTCCCAATCCCGAAGCGGCTTATAAATGGATTAACTTTATGCTGCAAGCAGATGTCGCTGCTTCTTTAGTAGAAAGGCTCAGTTTCTCAACTCCTTCGGAAGATGCTTTTAGTTTGCTGACACCAGAAGTTAGGGAAAACAAAATTCTGTTCCCTTCCGAGGCTACTTTGAAAAATTGCGAAGGTGTTGCTCCCGTAGGCAAATTCATAGATGTGTACGATCGCTACTGGACTAAATTAACCAGTGGTTAACCTTATTTTCCCCCTAAATTTCATCTACATTTTGACCCATCGTCGCGTCGGGGCGGGTTTATGAGATTGTTTATTTTAGGCGAATATTGTTGGTGAACCCAACGGCTGCATTTATCCTGCCCGCCCCTACTAATCAAAAATCAGCAATCAAAAATCAACACTATTATTTATGACTGTTTCCACCAAAGCTCCCCCTCCAATTCCTCCCCATTCTCCATCGAAGGCTGAAACTATCTCCCGGTGGTCATCCTGGGCAGGACCACTGGCATTACTCGGCCCTTCTGGCTTATGGCTGGCTCTATTATTAGTCATACCAACTATAGTCATTTTCCAACTGAGTTTGGTGCCGAATATTAAACCGGGAGATTTGGTGAATCCTTCGGGAATTGCTAATTATCTGCGAGTGTTTGAGCCTCTGAATTTGCAGGTGATTGGTCGATCGGTCTTTTTTGCAACCGGGACTACCATACTATGTTTACTACTCGGATTCCCAGTAGCTTACTGGATCGCCCTCAATGTCTCCAAAAAGTGGCGGAATTTAACTCTTTTAGGCTTTGTTTTGCCGCTGTGGACCTCTTCCTTGTTACGATCCTATGCTTGGATTACAATTCTGCGGCCTACAGGAGTGCTCAACTCGCTGTTGGCACTTATCGGTATTCCGCCAGTGGAATTGCTCAATCAAAGTTCAGCAGTTTTAATTGGCATGGCTTACAGCTATTTGCCTTACATTGTAACAATTCTCTACGCCTCTTTGGAAAAATTAGACCGCAGATTGCTAGAAGCCTCTCAGGATTTGGGTGCAAATCCAGTAGAAACTTTTTGGCAAGTAACAGTACCCCAAACTATGCCGGGAATTGCCGCCGGTTCTTTGCTAGTATTTATTAGTTGTTTGGGCGATTTTGTCGATCCAGAGTTGCTGGGTGGCGCTTCCAGCATGACGGTGGCTCGTTTAATTTACAATCAATTTTTGGGAGCAACTCAAAATTGGGGGCTGGGCTCGGCTTTGAGTATGGTGTTGATTTTTGCAGTGAGTATTGGAATTGCACTTTTGCTAAAATATGGCGATCGCAATGCAATTTAAAGAAGTCATTAGTCAGTAGTTATTAGTCATTAGTCATTAGTTATTGGTTACTGGGTATTGGTAGATCCTAACAAATAACAAATAACAAATAACAAATAACAAATAACAAGTAACAACAACCTATTACCAATTACCCATTACCGAGACATGGAAAATACTACAGAAAATATACAGGAGGAAATCCCCGCCGATATGTTGTATTTAAAACCTAAATTCAAGGTTTCTTGGCAGGTTGTATTTGCCATTTCGATGTTTTTTTATATGTACCTACCCATATTGGTACTGACATTTTACAGCTTTAATAAATCACGTTTTAGCGCAGGCTGGGAAGGATTTACCTTGGATTGGTACGTTAAATTATTTAGCGATAGCCGCATTTTAATTGCCCTAAGAAATAGTTTAACCGTTGCTATCTGTGCAGTCGCTATCTCCGCTGTACTCGGTACATTGATGGCAGTGGGTTTGTCCCGCTATCGCTTTCCCGGCAAGAATTTGTATCAGGGAGTTTCCTATTTACCGATTATTATTCCAGACATTGCGAGTGCGGTTGCGACTCTGGTATTTTTAGCAGCGCTGGCTATTCCGCTCAGTTTGTGGACAATTGTAGCGGCTCATATTGTGTTTTGTTTGGCTTATATTGCCTTAGCTGTTTCTACTAGATTGGCAGACCTCAACCCATCTTTAGAAGAAGCTGCTTTAGATTTAGGAGCCACACCAGTTGAGGCTTTTGTTCAGGTTTTGCTACCTCAATTATTACCTGGGATTGTTTCGGGTTGTTTGCTGGCTTTTGTCCTCAGTATGGACGATTTTTTGATTGCGAGTTTTACCGCAGGTAGTGGAACAACAACTCTACCGATGGAAATTTTTAGCCGCATTCGGACTGGGGTGAAACCTGATATTAATGCTCTGAGCGTGCTGTTAATGGTAGGTTCGGGAGGATTGGCGTTTGCTGCGGAGTATTTGCGCGGTCGCAGTGACGAAAAAAGGGCTAATTAGTCATTCAGTTCCCAGTACCTTACAACTTGCATTTTGGACTATGCTTAAAAACAGGCAAGATGCCTGTTCCACAAAATATCAATTTGATTGTGGGGTTGGCATCATGCCTGCCCATAGAAAGTTTATCAAAAATATAAATTGAGAGGAAGTCATGTTGCAAACCACGATCCAAATTTCAATTTCCGAAGCAGAGATTTCTGAATTTTGCCAACGCTGGAAAATTCAAGAATTTTATTTGTTTGGCTCTGTGCTACGGAATGATTTCCGTTCTGACAGCGATATTGATGTCATGGTCACGTTTGCAGCCGACGCCCAATGGGGGTTTGAATTTGTCCAGATTAAACGAGAGCTAGAAAAGATGTTCCAACGTGACGTAGATTTGCTGACCAAAACATCAATTGAAGAGAGCCACAATTGGATTCGGCGAAAAGAAATTTTAGGGACAGCCAAGCTTGTTTATGTTACGAAATAATGCTTCACTTTTAGATATCTATGAAGCAGGACAACAGATTTTGTCCTACGCTCAGGGGTTAAATCGGTCAGAGTTGCAGGGTGACAAAATGCGCGTATCTGCAATTTTATACCAAGTTTTGATTATGGGTGAAGCGACAAAACGTCTATCACCTGAGTTTAGGTCTCAACATCCACAAATCCCGTGGAGCAATATTGCAGGCATGAGGGATACGGTAGCACATGAATATGATCGAATAGAATTTGGGATACTTTGGGCTGTCATTCAGAACAGTATTCCTGAATTGCTGGAAATGATTACACCACTGTTACCTAAAGAATCTGATCGAGGTTAAGCGGTATGGTGAATATCCTGTCATCTTAGCAACCCTTTACAGAGCTATCTATGACAGGAATTACGCACAAGCTTTGTTTCCGCTAAAGCCATGACCAAGGCTGCTATTTTGCTGGTAATTTCACCTTGCTTGCCAAACCGAGTGCTTCCATCACTTGAATTGTCATCCAAGTAAAGTCAATTTCCCACCATTCCATCCCGTGACGAGCAGAGTATTGATAAGCATGGTGGTTATTGTGCCAGCCTTCGCCATAAGTCAGGACAGCCACCCACCAACAGTTAGTAGAACTATCCTTTGTTTCGTAGGTGCGGTAGCCAAATTTGTGAGTGGCGCTGTTGACAAACCATGTGCAGTGATATACCACAACTAAGCGTAC
Source organism: Microcoleus sp. CAWBG506 (assembly GCA_020883125.1). GTDB lineage: Bacteria > Cyanobacteriota > Cyanobacteriia > Cyanobacteriales > Microcoleaceae > Microcoleus. The sequence goes on along the minus strand of JAHREW010000060.1, from coordinate 11,938 downwards.
AAAAATTACCCAAACTACAAAAGGCCAACCTGCTGCTAAGTAAAGCAAGACTCCAAAGGCGATTTGAATTGGCAGAAAGTAATTTTGCAAAAACTGATAAAATGGGTCGCTAGCAATGTCTTTGGTGCAGCGGGGAATTTCATCGTGGGCGGGGCCTTTATAAAACATCCAACCTAGATGACTCCACCAAAAACCTTGCTGAGCATTATGAGGGTCGATATTATTTTGGTCGGAGTGGGTGTGGTGCAAGCGGTGCAATCCAACCCAATGAATGATTCCTCCTTGACAAGCGAGAGCTCCGCAGAAAGCTAGAAAATATTCTACAAATTTGGGTGTCTGAAAGCTGCGGTGGGTTAGGAGGCGGTGCCATCCGAGGGTGATTCCTAAACCGCCTGTTATCCAGTGCATCAATACGGTTAAACCAACTGCTGTCCAGTTGAAGTTACTCGGAAGTAGGGCGAACAAAGCGCCGATGTGAACTCCGGCTAAAGCAATAATGTGTGCCCAGTTGTATTGGAGTTTGTCTTGCGTTGCAATTGTCATTCGGTTTTAGATTGAGGTTTTAAATTGACTAAAATTCATATTTTTTTTGCTTCAATATCTATGATAGTACATTCTGCTCTTGATTGGTGGGAGCAGGCTGCGGATTTCTGTTGGATTTTATTCAGGCTAGCCTAATCAATGTTGAATAAATTTGATAAAAAATTGGTTATTAGCCCTCAGTCTGCAACTAATGACTAATAACCTGTTACCTACGATCGCCAGTTACTTTTCTGCGATATCTGCTAGTTTGACTTTGGTTGCCAAACCCAGTGTTTGCAGCAGTTGAATTGTCATCCAGGTTAAGTCGATTTCCCACCATTGAAGACCGTGGCGAGCCGAGTATTGAAAGGCGTGGTGGTTATTGTGCCAGCCTTCGCCATAAGTCAGGACGGCAACCCACCAGCAGTTGGTGGAGCGATCGCCAGACTCGTAGGTGCGATACCCAAATTTGTGGGTAGCACTGTTCACCAGCCAAGTGCAGTGGAACACCACTACAATCCGCATAAACACGCCCCAAACCACGAAGGACCAGCCGCCTAATAAATAGAGCAAGACACCGAAAACTATTTGGATGGGGATAAAATATGCTTGCAGAAACTTGTATACTGGATCGTCGCCAATGTCTTTGGTAAAGCGCGGGATTTCAACTCTGATGGGCAGATCCGAGAGCATCCAGCCCATGTGGCTCCACCAGAAGCCTTGATTGGAATCGTGGGGATCGGTTTCAGTGTCAGAATGTATGTGGTGTAACCGGTGCATTCCTACCCAGTCGATGGGGCCTCCTTCGCAGGAAAGAGTACCGCAAATAACTAGGAAATATTCTAGCCATTTGGGAGTTTGAAAACTGCGATGAGTCACCAGACGGTGGAATCCGAGAGTAATTCCTAAACCACCTGTTACCCAATGGAGGAATACTGCTAGCCCGATCGCAGACCAGCTAAAATTACTCGGCAGCAAAGCAAATAAAGCGCCGATGTGTAAAAAGGCCATAAAGCCTATGACAGGCCAATCAGGAGAAGTTTTTTTGGAAGTTGCAATCGTCATGAATATATTATGTTTACAAACTAAGGGCCGCATCTACGCGATAACGAGCTGTGCGCACACAAATGGTGAGCGAGGTATAGATGAATAGCGTTTCACGGCTACAGGAAGCAGAACAGGCACTCCTTCAGATTTTTTCTGGTATTGACGCGACAGTCAAGCAAAATCTTCAACGAGTCTTAAAAGCTTTTCGGGGCCACCGGGTTGGAGTCCACCATTTTGCAGGAGTTACGGGTTACGGTCACGACGATTTGGGTCGGGAGACGTTGGACGGCGTGTTTGCCGAAGTAGTTGGTGCAGAAGCGGCGGCGGTGCGAGTACAGTTTGTTTCGGGTACTCACGCGATCGCCTGTGCTCTGTTTGGCATCCTGCGTCCTGGTGACGAAATGTTGGCAGTGGCTGGGTCTCCCTACGATACTTTAGAAGAAGTCATCGGCCTGCGGGGGCAAGGTCAAGGTTCACTGATTGAGTTTGGCATCCTTTACCGTGAGTTGCCTCTAACTCGCGAAGGAAGTGTGGATTGGCAGGCACTGAGCTGTGCTATTTCAGCAAAAACTCGCCTGGTTTTTATCCAGCGCTCTTGCGGTTATTCTTGGCGGTCTAGTCTGTCTATTTCTGAGATTCAAAAAATCGTCGCCATAGTCAAACATCAGAATCCTAACACAATTTGCTTTGTTGATAATTGTTACGGAGAATTTGTTGAGGATTGTGAACCGACTGCTGTCGGTGCCGATCTGATGGCTGGTTCTTTGATTAAAAATCCGGGGGGTACGATCGTCCCTGCGGGCGGTTATGTGGCGGGGAGGGCAGATTTGGTGGAGGCTGCAACTTGTCGCTTGACAGCCCCTGGAATTGGCAGTAGTGGCGGTGCAACTTTTGATTTAAATCGCTTGCTGTTTCAGGGTTTGTTTTTGGCTCCTGGGTTTGTGGGCGAGGCGATCAAGGGAAATCATTTGACGGCTTATGTTTTTTATAAGTTGGGTTATCGGGTGAATCCCATTCCTTTGGCCAAAAGGCGAGATGTGATTCAGGCGATCGAATTTGGCTGTGTTGATAAGTTAGTTGCTTTTTGTCGAGCTGTTCAGCAAAATTCCCCCGTTGGTTCCTATTTAGATCCGGTGCCTGCTCCCATGCACGGCTATGAAAGTCAGTTGGTGATGGCTGGGGGTACTTTTATTGATGGGAGTACGTCGGAGTTTTCGGCTGATGGGCCACTGCGGGAACCCTATGTAGCTTTTTGTCAAGGGGGGACTCATTGGACTCATGTCTCGATCGCTCTTGAGGCTGCGATCGATGCTGTCGGACCTGCCTCCGCTCCTATCTCCCATAAATACCCAACCAACCGGGTGGTTGACTGTTAACTTGCGTCGCCGTTACCCATCGGAAATTATTTGGGTGGCGGCCAAATCTAATCACACTTTAGTAAAAAAGTCAACACCGTTTCATCAATTCCCTTCAATTGCAGTGGCTTATATTTAATAATTCTATCCTCCTCAACATAATCTGCAACGGCTGCCGAAATTAACACACTATTGGGTTCGGCCGCTTCTTGCAGTCTAGCGGCAATATTCACACTCGGTCCGATCGCAGTATAGTCCGATCGCTCCTCGCAACCAAACATCCCCACCACCGCAGTACCCTGATGAATTCCACAGCGAAAACGCACCGGAGGCACCCCATTCTCCCCAACAATACCCTGTTCAATCCAACTTTGGTTAAGCTCATTAAGCGCCCGCAACATTTTCCTGGCAGCCTCCACAGCACGCCGCACTTGCTCATTGGGGTTCAATTCTTCCGGCGCTCCAAATATTGCCATTACCGCATCTCCCACAAACTTATCTACCGTACCACCACTGTCAAAAATCGCTCTAGTCATGGCGGCTAAATATTGATTCAACAACTCGGCTACTCGGCGCGATCGCAATGTATTGGAGAGAGCAGTAAAACCCACAATATCGCTAAATAAAATCGTGATTAATCGGGGTTCCGGGCGCAAATTCAGCGCCAAATCTCCCGCCGCTGCGGCTTTCACCATTGCCGGTGGCAAAAAGCGGCGCAGTACCGACTCAGTTAAATAGGTATTCAACTGCTGGACACGGCGTTCGTTCTCCTTGAGAGCCAGCAAATTTCGCACTTCTGCCAATAATTCCCGGTCGTTAAAAGGCTTGGACAAATAAGCATCAGCTCCCCGTTCTACTCCTTCAATTCGAGTATCTTCATCGGCTTTAGCCGTCAGTAAAATAGCAGGAGTTCCTTTCAAATCTAGATCTTCTCTAATCATCCGAATCAAATCTAATCCCGACACTAAAGGCATCATCAAATCTGTGACAATCAAATCAGGGCGACGTTTTTTGGCTACTGCAAATCCCTCCTCACCGTTGCGGGCAAGTAAAACAGAAAAGCCTGAATCTCGCAAAATACCCGATACATAAAAGCGTAAATCCGGATTATCATCAACCACCAAAACTGTGCCAACTGCTGTTTCTGAGCTTACGGATTGGAGAGTTTCCAAATTTTCGTTTCTGATTTCAGCATCAGACAAATCACCTTCTACATCTGCCAATTCCACCATTGCTTTTGATGAGTGAAATTCTGTTGGTATTTCCAGCACTTGTTCTAGGGGCAAATGGGTGGACCCGAAGTGGAGCCAAACTGTAAAAGTAGAGCCTTCACCGTAAACAGATTCTACTGAGATTTGACCACCGTGCAGTTCCACTAATTCTTTGACCAATGCCAAGCCTAAGCCACTGCCTTCGTAGGAACGGTTGGCGGAACCTTCTGCCTGACGAAAACGCTCGAATAAATAGGGAATTTGTTCGTTGCGAATGCCGATGCCGGTATCTTTTACTTGCAACAAACAGTGAGAACCAGCCGATGCAACTGTCATGGTTATACTTCCAGCTTCTGGGGTAAATTTGACAGCATTTGATAGCAGGTTATAAATAACTTTATCAAATCTTTCTATATCTAAATAGAGCAACGGACATTCTTGTAATTGAGTAATTAAGTTGATGTTTTTTTTCTCGCAATAGGGGCGAAAGGATTCAGCCGTAGAGTAACAGAAACCTACTAAGTCGCAGGGGCGAAAACTCGGCTGCATTCGTCCAGCATCTAGTCGCTGCAAATCTAGCAGTTGATTTACTAAGCGCAACAGGCGACGGGAATTGCGAAGTGCAATGGCTGCTTGTTCGTAAGGTAAGTCTTCTTTGCGGCTGCAAACTGATTCCAGGGGACCGATGGTTAGGGTTAGGGGTGTACGGAATTCGTGAGATATATTTTGGAAAAACTCGGTTTTGAGTCGATCGGCTTCCAGGAGACGTTCGGCTTGCTGTCTGGTAGTTTGGTAGAGGCGGGACTGCTGTACGGCTAGAGCAGCTTGAGTTGCTACTATTTGAGCCAGGTCAATGTCTGAGGCTAGCCAGCGCCTGGTGTTGTTGTTTTGTCGTAGGGAGATGCTGCCGATGATTTTACCATCGGAAAGCAAGGGGACTACCAGAAGGGCGCGGGCTGGCGATCGCAGTTGTAGTTCTGTAACATTCAGATCGGGACGTTCGTTGAGGTCGGAAATTGCCACCGGTGCTTTCGAGATCGTAATGCTTTGCAAAACCGGATTCCCTCGAATCGGCACTAAAGACTGGGGTAAGGAAGAATGGGGAAATATCCAGGCGCGACTTCTATCCCTAATCATGTCGTTGGCGAGTAAATTAGGATCGACAAAATCCTCTTGGGTGGCTACAAAATTCTGATTTGAGTCATAAAGCCCCACGCATTGAACGTATTCGTCGTCTTCTGTCCACAGGGATAGCACGCAGCCGTCTACTTGCAGAGCTTGCCCTAGTTGTTGGGTAATGGCTGAAAAAATATTTTGGGGGTCCAGGCTCGATCGAATTGCCGTAGTAATAGTATTGACTAGGGCTTCGCGTTTTGCCAGCGCCCGCACTTGTTCGTAAGCACGGGCTTGAGAAAGGGCCAAGGCTGCTTGGTCTGCTACGGTATTGACTAAGTTGATCTCGTGTTCTTCCCACTGGCGGGGCTGCTCAAAGGAGTGCAGCGCTAAAACTGCCATGAGTTCGTTTTGGTAGAACAGAGGTACGATTAAGCTCGATCGGATGTTAGCTGCTAGGTAAGCAAGTCGTCGCTGGTCATTTCCTGTGTGTAAAATGCGATCGTCTGTTTGAGCATCTTGAATCACCTCGACTTCGGTAGTTTCCCACACCAACAGCGGTAGCAAATCCGCAGAAATTCTAGCATCCGGGGCATCTAGGGGTAGGGCGACGGCATCCGATGATGGCAAATCTTGAGTTTCCTGGTGTGGATAAACGAACCATTCATCAGCCACTCTACCGTCTTGGAAAGGACGTAACAAGCAGCAACTCACCTGAAACATTTCGCCTACGGTTTCCACAATTCTTTGCAGCATTTGCTGGTAATTGAGAGCCGATCGAATACTATTGGTAACAGCATAAAGCAGTGATTCTTGCTGTAGTGCCCGTCGCAGTTCATTAGTGCGATTTTTTAGGACATGGTGAGTATCCACAGCTTGACTGACCAAAACCTTGAGGTCATCCGAATCCCAAGGCTTAGTAACGTATTTGAATACTTTGCCCGCATTAATAGCTTCAACTAAATCTTCAACATCCGTATAGCCAGTTAAAATAATTCTGATCACGTCGGGATACTCAACAGCAGTCAAGCGGAGAAACTCAGTCCCGCTCATTTTTGGCATCCGCTGATCCGAGATAATCACGGCCACTTCTTTTTCCCTTCTCAAGATTTCGAGGGCGTCAGGACCTGATTGTGCGCTCAGCACTTTATAGTCGCGATAGAAGGTGCGGTACAGCAACTCAATATTGTCTGGTTCGTCATCAACGATCAGAATTTTGACCTTAGAATTTGCTACGGAATTCATTTGTCTTCCCCCTGATTGCTCAACCACATAGCTGTGTTGTGCTTGGTGGCGGGAGTCATAGGGAGGCGGGATCTCTGCAACATAGCTATAGCCGTCCTTTTGTGAATGTGTTTCCAGTATTTGCGATTAATTATTTGCACCAGTCCCGTTTTAGTTAAAATTTTTAAAACTCACCTCAGCCATAGATGCCCAAAACCCACTTTTTTGGTAGATATCTCGTTGAGAAACTTTGATTTTTCAGAGAAACCCGGTTGATGACCCTAAGTCCAGTGCCTATTTTTGCTACTATTGACGCCTTATTTTACGATACAGACTCTTTGAAATCCGCAATTGAGCTCAGAGTCCGAACTGTAGGGAGGAGGAAATCACACTTGATCCAACCCAGATGCCTTAAACCATTCTCGAAACACCCTCACCGACTTAACTATGTAACTTATTTTACCAGCAGTTAATTTTCCTGATGAATTTACTCTTCGTCAAAATCGGCTAATTCGCTCGATCGCGGTTTTGAATTTCTCCATCGCCTTCTGCATACTATCGAATTATTTGGTCATACCGCCCACACACCGAATTATGGCGTGATACCCCAGAGACTTTTTCCAAAACCTCAGACTGTAAATGGGACTTTTGGCAGAAAACCCCTACTCTTACAGACAAGGTTGGTTCCATCGGATACAGGAGCGCCTGTGACCAGAAGCCCTTTAAACTCGATCCTCGGCTTCCTCTGCCATAACATCGACGAGCATCAAACCCTGATTCATTCTGGCTTATCCTTGAGTTTTTCGATTACGGCTTGACGAATAAATTCAATTCTATCTGGTATTTCTGCAAGCATAGAGTGATAAGGTTCCGGGAACCTGACATTAAAACCTTTTTGATTGTTTTTAATACCCTTCCCAATACCTACAAATCTAGTATTAGGGGATGGGTTATTGTTTGCCATGATTTTTCTCAATCCCTTGACATTTCCAGTGTACATTAGATAATATTGCAAAGTCAAGGCTAAAAAAGGTGGTGGTTTAATCGGGTCAATCAACTATGTGTATAAGTTATACCCCTAATATTACATAAAGCCGGCCCCGATCGGGTGGGAATGAATTGGTTGACCAACTCCGACCAGCAATCCTTTAAAATTAGCTGATAATTATTGAATGTTCCTGTGAATTTATAATAGATTTAGAGGGTTATGAGTCACAATAAAATCACCATTCATAAAATAGTTCTGTGTATAAATAACCATCCTACAAAATTAATATAGTGGCTGATAATTGTGAATTATTCATTTTTTTCCTCACCAACACGCGGTAAACAAACCCCCGAAAATTGTGGCTTTTTAGTTCGGATGGCTGGAGTCAATGACCTGATGCAGCTAGCAGATATTTTGGCTTCGAGCTTTCATTCCCGCGAGGGGGTAGTACACTGGGTATATCCAGTATTACGCTTAGGTATTTACGAAGATTTAAAAAATCGACTGCGTTCTAAAACTGAACATTACATTTGTCTGGTTGCGGAGCTAGTCTCGCGGGAAGAAAATGCTCTCGACAACAGGTCAGAGTTAATGGCTGGAACAGTAGAACTAGCTCTGCGTTCTCGCTTTGCTTGGCAACTCCCAAATTCTGACTATCCTTATTTATCAAATCTCGCCGTTCACCCAGAGTATCGGCGACAAGGTGTGGCTCAAAAGCTACTGAATAATTGTGAAAAAACTGCCAGTGAGTGGGGATTTTCGGAAGTTTACCTCCATGTTCTGGAAAATAATCATGCGGCTCGACAGTTATATTATCAAGCGGGCTATCGCTTAGAACAGGTCGATTGGGATTGGAGTTGTTGGCTGTTGGGACAGCCACGACGACTGTTTTTGCGAAAGCATCTAGCGAGTTGAGCTGCTAAATCATGGGAAATTTGGGTTAAAAAGCCCGATCGCCTCAATCCCACCACAGAGCATAAGATTGGGCGATTCAACTACCAGAGGCTCATCAGTTTCAAGCCTTGATTCAAGGATACAGATTTACCTTGGGTTGGGTAGTCGATATTTGGTGAGGTTGTTTATAGTTGAGTCCGATAGCCAGCCCTTTCCTTAATTATACGCATTTTTAGAAAATAAAGTATTAATTTATACATCCATACCAGACTACTAAGACGGTAATAGTCTGGTTTGATTTTTTTTGAGTTTATGTACCACCAAAAATTACCACAATACTAAGGTTTCAGCCCTGGGAAGGGCAAAAAGCATCCTAGTATGAAAGTTAATATAAAAAAAACCGCAACTTTACAAAAAATTAGGTGAAATCCGTTGCAAAAATTAGCGAGTATGGAAAAGCCGATCGAACGTGGGGGAAAATCCATAGAACTGAATCCCCAAGACCCTCAAACCTGGTACGATCGAGGTAACGCCCTAGAAGAAATGGGACGGTTGCAAGCGGCGATCGAATCTTGGGAAAAAGCGATCGAACTAGAACCAAAATTTCAGGAAGCTTGGTACAACAAAGGTGTCGCCCTCAGAAAGTTGGGACAGCTAGAAACAGCGATTTCCGCCTACAACGAAGCCATCAAAATTAAACCAGAACACCCAGAAGCCCTGTACAATCGGGGCAATGTGCTGCAAAAGTGTAACAGGCTTTCAGAGGCGATCGCCTCTTACGAAAAAGCGATCCAATTTAAACCAAATTACCATGAAGCTTGGTCGAACCGTGGCAACGCTCTGGTTAAGTTGGAACGCTACTCCCAAGCCATCACTTCCTACGACAAAGCCTTAGCCCTGAAATCCGACTACTGGGAAGCTTTGTACAACAAGGCATTTGCTCAGAAAAAATCAGGACAAAACTCCATGGCGATCGCCACCTACGACAGGGCGCTGGAACTTAAAGCAGAGCTACACCAAGCATGGTATCATCGCGCGATCGCCCTAGCCGATGCCAAACGCTACCTAGAAGCCGTCGCATCCTACGACAAAACTCTCCAACTGCGACCAAAATCCCCCGAAGTCTGGAACAAACGTGGCACGGCGATCGCCCACATGGGAAAATTTGCAGAAGCCATAGACTCCTGGGACAAAGGCCTGGCCCTGAAACCAGACGACAGCGAAGCATGGTATAACCGCGGCCTAGCCCTGGCCAATTTACAACGCTACTGTGAAGCCATCGCCTCCTGGGACAAAACACTAGAAACAGAACCGGAAAATATCGAGGCCTGGTACAACCGCGCCGTGGCCCTCAAAAAAATCCAGCGATACCCGGAAGCCATAGCCTCTTACGATCGAATCATCGCACTCAAACCAGACGATCCAAACCTCTACTATCAAAAAGCCTGCATCTGGGCCCTAGAAAAGCAAGCACAAGATTCAAAAAATCAGCCCGCAGTTGTAGCAAGTATCATCGACAAAGCAATAGAAAATCTCTCCAAGGCGATCGAACTTAATCCGAAAAAATACCTAAAACTTTCCCAAAATGACTCAAAATTGCATACAATACGTGAACAAGTGCGGTCTTTAGCTTTAACTCAGGGTAGGCAATGATTGACTAATATAGATGCCGCACTGCAACCTTTGTAGGCAAAAAAGTACCGCTAACCCCAATCATGCAAACCCTAGACAAAACTGAAACAAAATTCGGTCAACTCACAGCCCGTCTTAACGAAATTATCGATATCGAATCAGCCTCTTCCCTGCTGCACTGGGATCAAGCTACCTATATGCCCGTTAGAGGTGCAAGCGCCAGGAGTCGCCAGTTAGCTACCCTCAAACAAATATCCCACGAAAAATTTACCGATCCTAAAATTGGGGAACTGCTAGAAGACTTACGTGGCTACGAACAAAACCTCCCCTACGATTCCAATACCGCCAGCCTGATTCGCGTCGCCCGCAGAGATTACGATCGCGCCGCCAGAATTCCCGCAGCCTTTATGGCAAAACTATGTCGCCACCAAGCCGACTGCTACGAAGCCTGGGCTAGCGCCAAAGCTGCTAATAATTTTGCAGCCGTCGAGCCATACCTGGAAAAAACCCTAGAATTAAGCAGGCAATACGCCGACTTTTTCCCAGGATATGAACATATTGCCGATCCCTTGATTGATCGTAGCGACTACGGCATGAAAGTATCCATTTTGAGACCCTTGTTCGCTCAACTGCGTCAAGAATTAGTGCCCATAGTCGAAGCGATCGCCTCCCAGCCCCTCGCTGACGACTCTTGCTTGCATCAAGACTTCCCAGAAGCCCAGCAATTAGAATTCACTCGCACAGTCGTAGAACGTATGGGCTACGACTTCCAACGGGGACGACAAGATACCACCTTGCACCCGTTTATGACTAACTTCTCCATAGACGACGTGCGGATCACCACCCGCGTTTACAAAGATCACCTGGATCAAGCTCTTTTTAGCAGTATCCACGAAGCGGGACACGCTCTTTATGAACTGGGAAATTCCCCCGAATTTGAAGGTACACTCCTAGCTGGTGGCATTTCCTCTGGTGTTCATGAAAGCCAGTCCCGGCTTTGGGAAAATTTAGTTGGCCGCAGTAGGGGCTTTTGGGAATGTTTTTACCCGCAACTGCAAGGGGTGTTTTTGCGGCAGTTGGGACAGGTGCCGATTGAGGTATTTTATAAGGCCATTAACAAAGTCGGGCGATCGCTGATCCGCACCGACGCCGACGAAGTAACCTACAACCTCCACGTAGCTATCCGCTTTGACCTAGAATTGGCCCTGGTAGAGGGAAAACTATCGATTCATGACCTCCCCGAAGCCTGGAACAGTCGCTATAAAACTGACCTCGGCATTGTTCCTCCCACCGACAGTGAGGGTGCAATGCAGGATGTTCACTGGTATGTTGGCACGATCGGCGGTATGTTCCAAGGTTACACCCTTGGTAATTTAATGAGCGCCCAATTCTACGAAACCGCAGTCAAAATGAATCCAGAAATTCCGGTAGAAATAGAACAGGGGAATTTTACCGTACTCCATGATTGGCTCAAACAAAATATATATAGTCATGGTCGTAAATATACAGCAGTCGAATTGCTCGATCGAGTTACAGGTACTCCTTTAAGTATCGATCCATTTCTGCGGTATATTCGCAACAAATATGGCGAATTTTATGTGATTTGAGGATAGCAATGGAACATAGTTAGCTGGAAAAAGAAATGAAAGACACTAACCAAAAGCTATTGATTATGGGAATGCCGGATTCATCTATGGGCTACTTTTTCATGGTCCAATCTCAGCACTAAAATCTAAAATTGATTGATGTAATCAACTTGAAAAATCTGGTTTACGCCTAGGTACTGACCTTCGTATTCCCTTCGCTTTCGATCCAGATTGCCACATTTACAGCGGTTCCCGCTGTTATGAGGTACAGTAACAACAATAAGCAAACCAATTTCTTAGATGTTGAGGATTGATTAAGTTGAGAGCAACTGCAATTATTTGATCAATCATGGACGTGGTAGTTGG
>JAHREW010000006.1 GCA_020883125.1 Microcoleus sp. CAWBG506 | reverse complement strand
AGCAACCGCCAGGGTGGTTAAGTCGTGGGGTGGGGGCGGGTTTAGAGAATTTGTCTATACCGATGAAAGATATCGGTGAACCCGCCCCTACAAAATCTGCCCTAATCGCCTTGGCAGTTGCTATAACACTATTTATGCCTCGGAGATCCCCCTCGCATCCCCCTTAAGAAAGGGGACTTTGATCGGACTATTGTCCCCCCCTTCTTAAGGGGGGATAGGGGGGATCTGATCCTAATAGTCAAACAACAGTCTCTGACTGGGTTTTACCTTAAGTTGACACCTATGGGCATTGCCGTTTCCCTACAGGTGAAATACTCTCGCCCAAAAGTCCACTGCTATATAACTCCCCGCCGGAGACGGCATTGCCGTTTCCCTACAATCTGGGGTAGGGATACGGCATTGCCGTCTCCTCCGTGGCTTAAACAACAACCGGAGCACCAACAACCTCACCTTTCAACATCCGGCTAGCAGCATCCAACAATTGCTCCTCCAAATAAGGCTTAGTGAAATAACCTTTCGCACCCAATCCGTAAGCCATTTGGCGGTGTCTGTCAGCACCACGAGAAGTCAACATCGCGATCGGCAATTCACACAAAACCGAATCTTTCTGCATCCGAGAAAGCAGCTCCAAACCATCCATTCGAGGCATTTCAATATCGCAGAACACGATATCGCAAGGCAAACCAGACTTCATCTTCTCCCAAGCCTCCTTACCATCGCGAGCTTCTTCCACACGATAGCCAGACTTCTCGAAAGTAATCGAAAGGAGCGATCGCACCGTAATCGAGTCATCCACAATCAACACCGTCGGCTCAGCCTTTTCTTCCATCGGCTCAGCAGGAACCCGATCGCCCTCATCCCACAAAGTACCACCAGCATCCTTCCGCAGTCTGCCAGTAGCCAAATCAATCAACTCCAGAACATCCGCGATCGCCACAATCCGACCATCCCCCAACACAGTAGCCCCAGCAATCCCCACGGGCTTAGGGACTGGTCCTTCCAACTGCTTAATCACAATTTCCTGTTCTGTAGAAACCTGATCTACCTGCACGGCCAAGAAACTGCCAGCAGAGCGCAACACAATCACCGAAATCATGTCATCGTCAGTATTAAAGCCATAAACACTGCCACGGCCCAAATGGCGATGATAAGCCAACAAATCTCGCAGCGGACGGAAAGGCAAAATCGAACCACGCCAGTCGATGCAAGAAAGCCCATCAGCTCCTTTCGTCACCTGATCGCGAGGAACATCAATCATATCCTCAACCCCATCCATGGGAAACGCAATCCGAGCTCGATCGCTAATACAACACAAAGCCTTAGAAATACTCAACACCAAAGGCAACCGAATCGTAAACACAGTCCCCTTACCAAGGGTAGAATCAATGCCCACAGTCCCGCGAATCTCCTGCAAAGAAGTCAGGACCACATCCATCCCCACCCCACGGCCAGCAAACTCTGTAGCTTGTTCCTGAGTGCTAAAACCAGGTCTAAACAACAACTCATAAACCTCGGAGCGAGTCATTCTCTGAGCCTGAGTAGCCGTCAACAAACCTTGCTTAATGGCCTTAGCCTTCACCTTCTGATGGTCAATACCAGCCCCATCATCAGACACGGAAATTACGGTTTGATTTCCTTGATGAAAAGCCCGAATCGTAATTCTCCCCATGGCAGATTTCCCAGCGGCCAACCGCACATCTGGCGATTCAATCCCGTGAGTAATCGCATTGTTGACCAAGTGAGTCATGGGGTCATAAAGCTGATCCACAATCATCTTGTCAATCAAAATATCCTTACCCTCAACCTGCAACTGAGCCTGCTTCCCGCACTTAATCCCAATTTCCCGCACCGCCCGGAACAGCCTGTCGGTAGTTTCTGCAAAGGGTTTCATCCGAGCTTTAGTCAAACCTTCTTGCAGTTGAGTAGTTACTTGTCGCAACTGACGAGTCACTTGATCTGCTTCATCCACCAAAAACTCAATATCCGCCGCTGACTCGCGCACCCGCACGATTAATTCAATAATCTCCTGGGCCAAACTGTGGAAAGGAGTAAACCTGTCCATTTCCTCTGGCTTCCAAGCTCCCTCCCGCTGATGAGCAGAATCCTCCGATCGCCAAGCCGAGCGATGCCCCTGCCGATTTGCTAACAGCGCAATTTCTAGCAAACTCCGCTCATAAAAATCCTGAGTCCGTTGGCTGACTTCACTCAACAAAGTCACTTGATGCAGCAAGTTATCTAAAAACTGTCGCATCCGTTCCTGGTCTTGCTCCAAACTATTCCGATTCACCACCAGTTCGCCCATCAAGTTACTGAGGTTATCCAGTTGCTTCACCGGCACCCGCATAGTTTGGTCGCCAAACCCCTGACGAGGCCCTTTTGGTCGAATCCCCCCCGGACGAGAGCTCATGGCCGCCTCACCCTGACGCACGCCTTCCTTGGGTTCATCGAGCAGGGCTTCCAAATCGCTAAAGTCATCCCGCCCCTGGAGGGAGGAACTTGTCGCCGGACCAAGAGTCGATCGCCCATAAATCTCCGGCACAGTCTTGCTCTCGCTCAACATCTCCTCCAGGTCTGAGAAAACCTCGGTATTCACAGGAGTTTGACTAGCGATCGGCACAGCAGCCATTGCATCCATTGCAGCCTCTGTACCCTCCAGACTCAACAGGGATTCCAAATCATCAAAACTCTCCTCCCCATACAAAGCACCCCCATCACTAGCCTCAAAAAAGCCCAACAGCGAAGAACCATCCAACTCAGAAGTATCTGTCCCTGGCGATTCCCCTGTATCCCAAAAACCGGAGGTCAGCTCGGATGTTACCAAAGCACCAGCATCGATCGAATCCAACAAATCATCAAAACCGTCCAAATCAGCACTATCGAGAGTCGCACCAGTTTCCAGCGCCGCCAACAAACCAATCTCTCCCCCAAAACCCTCATCGGACAACTGCGATGACATCACCTCCAAATCACCCGTAGAAACCGACCCCCCAAGCGCCTCAAACAAATCATCCTCATCATCGCCAGTCATAGCCGACAGATTATCAAACAAATCCGCCCCATTTTCCTCCAAGGAATCATCGGAAACCACAGACAAAAATTCCTCCAACTCCGCAGATGAGCGATCGCCCGCGAACGAAGCCGAAGCATCCAGGCCCTCCCCAAACATATCCTCTAGCAAATCAAAAGTATTCTCATGGTCGAAATTCCGATTCATGCCATTGTCCCCGCGGCTGACTTTGACCGACTCAGACTCCAAATCACCTTCTGGCAAATAGATCCCCAGGTCAGCGAAGGCATCCCCCATATCACCGTCCGACAGAGACAAATCCACACCAGGGGATTCGGCAACATCTTCAAAACTCAGCCACTGCGCCGTATTAATATCCTCCAAACCTTCATCCTCATGGTCAATTCCTGTCGGCACTGAGTCAAACAAATCTACTAAATCTGCCGCTTCCTGGGACTTAACGCCATTACCATGAGTGGTAATGGGTTCTGTTGCTTCATCTAGCTCTATCTCTGACTCAGACATATTCCCAAACAGAGCATCTAAATCTAGGTCTGACTCGGAGCTATCTTCTGGAGAAGTTGATTTTTCTTGACTAGCAAGGGCATTTTCCAGCCAATTTTCATGGTCAGAAATATCTAAATCTGCATCTGGTGCCATATTAAATAAACTGTCAATTTCCTGGTTGCTTGCATCTATGTCAGCCCAATCTTCATGGTCGTTTTGTTCTGTGATGTCACTTTCTGACGATAAGAAATCTGACGTAATTCCCAACAGTTCACTCAAGTCCAAATCCACATCTGTTTCAGCATCAGAGTCTGCTGTTTTGTGCGGTGATGATTTTTCTGGTGGTTTCTGACTCAAGTTCTCCGCAGGAGCGATCGCCAGCCAGGAAATTTCGCTATCACTTTCATCCGGGCCAGCCAAGTCTTCAAAAATATCTTTTGGGGATATTCCAGTAGTCTCTGGTGTTTCCAATTCTGTTGACAACTGGTTATCGAAGCTAACATCATCGATCGCGGTTGCTCTAGCGGCTACTTCATCCAATAGCTTGCCCAGAAGGTCATCGGATTCTTGAGATTCTGTTAAACTGCTATTTTTCGAGCGCCTATCAGCCCCTGCCACGGCATTCTGTGCTCCTGTTCCAGGCTCGCCTTGGGGACTCAGGGCGCTATCTATTTCCTCGGATTCACCAGAAAACAGCTCCTCGCCAAACAGATTTGTCAGGTCATTTACAGCACCAACAGAGTTTGCATCAGACACGACTTTGGGGTAGTCATCTAGCAGCAAATCGGTGAAATCCCCTGAACTATCCCCATCATCCGGTTTCAGCAACCCCCTGGTTGGAAACCCAGAAATTGTAGTTTCTTCCAGCTCATCTTCTCCTTCCCAAGCACCATCCAGGTCCGGACTTTCCCCATCGAACAAATCAGCTAAGCTATTCAACTCCGCGGCTCCCACCTCTGGCCCGGTGCGAGTAGAAGTCCTCCAACTACCAGATTCCAACTCCGAGTCTCCAAATCCAGGCGAGTCACCAAACTGAGGCGATCGACCCCCGCCATAGTCATTGCTATCCCCACTATCGAGCTTGTCAAACAACTCATCTATACTCAGTCCAGAAATGGTCGGCAACATTTGTTCGGCGGCACCACTTTCTCCAAGCCCAACCAAACCCCAAGCCCCATCTCCCTCGGCATCTGACCCGGAATTCACAGTTCCTGGCCGAGCAAACGCCAACAAATCGTCAAAATCCGCTTCAGAATCCGCCACCAAAGCTAACTCCCTCAGCCTCGCGCCTACCACAATGGAGGACTCCATCCCAGCCAGCACTAATTCCTGAGCCTGTTTGATATCTTTAATCACGATCGGAGCCAAAGTACGATAGGAATTTTCTGGATTGGCGATCGCCCTCTCCACCACATCGATCAACTCTATCCAACAATCCAAACCAAACTCTTCCCCAGCCAACCTGAGACTCCCACAAATACCCCTGAGCCGACCTTTGCCTTGGTCTGTTTCAGGCTGCTTGAATTCCTGAAGCATCTCCCGCATCCGAGCCGGCACATCCGACTCAAAAACCATCCGCACAGAACCCTCTGGCACTTCTCCAGCCCAGCCCCCAGCCCCACGGGAGTCCACCGCCCCACTCGAAGCCATAGCCCCCATCATCCCCATCATCATGGTGACAGGCACAAAAGGGCCGCTCTCTTCCCCATCACCAACCCTATATCCCACCAGCCCCCCCAAATGATCGTTGAGCTCCCGGAACACTGGTTCCAGTTCCCTCACCATCTGGTCTCCCAGTTCCTCTGTGAGTCCAAAAGGCCCTGACAGTTGCTCTAACAGTCCCTGCAAAGTATCAAATATCCGCAAAAACAAGGACTCTAGCTGCTGGTCTACCTTCACGCTGCATTCCTTGAGGATTTTGAAACTATCCTCGAGCCTATGGGATGTTTGCTGAATGCTGGTGAGTCCCAGCATTGCCGCTCCTCCTTTCACTGAATGGGCTGCTCTGAATACTTCGTTGACCAGTTCTGGGTCTTCGATCGTTGCTTGGAGGTTTAACAAACCCTGTTCGATCGTATTGAGATGGTCTTTCGCCTCCTCAATAAAATAGCCCATGATTCTCTGTTGTTGCTCTGCTTGCATAGTTTTATTCCTTTTTTCTAATCTATTTGTCTGCTACTTGTTTTAGATAATCTCTTTTTTCTAATACTAATCCCTGGACTTTTAACCTCTTGATTTCCTTCTCTATCGCAATTTTTGTCTTGGCATATCCTCCACTATTTTTTGAGCGATCGCAGACGATACAGCCCCTTGGCTTAACTTCGTTAAAAATCTCCGAAAATACCTTTACTATGTTATCGTCCATCAGGGCAACTCCTAGTTTATTTAGGTACTGGTTTGGCATCCCCGCAGCCATTTCAAGACTGCGAGGTTGCTTTTTTTTTGCCATCATTTCGGCACTAATCTGCTAGTAATTCGCCCAGCAAAACCAGCATTAGACAATTAATTACTGTCGGTCTACTGTTTCTACTCGGAATCTTTCCACCGAGGTCAAAAGGTCGCGGGCAACTCCCACCAAATTCTGCAAAGCACCGGAAACCCGCTGCGCTTCATGAGAAGTTTCCTGAGCCGTCAACTCCACAGCTTGCATAACTGCCCGCACTGATCGAGCCGTCTCATTCTGCTCCACAGTATCCGCAGTAATCGAGCGCACCAACACGTCAATTCGATTAGTTACTTGGATAATATCGTCGAGCGATCGCTTAGCCTGCTCTGCCAATTTTGTCCCCTCAATCACCTGTTGCGTCCCTTCTTCCATCGCTGTCATCACCGCCCCAGTCTCACTCTGAATTTGCATCACAATCTGCTCGATTTCTTTCAAAGACTTAGCCGAGCGGTCCGCCAACTGTCGCACCTCATCTGCCACGATCGCAAAACCCCTGCCTGCTTCCCCTGCTCTTGCTGCTTCAATACTAGCGTTAAGAGCCAACAAATTAGTCCGGGAGGCGATCGTCGCAATTAAAGCCACAATCTTAGAAATTTCTTGAGAAGCTTCTGCCAACCTCTTGACTTTTCTGGTTGTTTCTGCTACTGTTTCTCGGATATCTAAAATCCCAGCCACCGTGCGCTCGACAGCCTCGCCGCCTTTGAGAGCGGTGGCGGCAGCGCCCCGTGCTACTTCTTCAGCCTCTCTAGCACTCTCAGCAACCCGCTGAATTGCGTCCGTCAGCACCTGCACCGAATTCAGAGTTGCCGCCAGTTCCTCAGCTTGTCGCAGAGCATCGGAAGACAAATCCCCCGCAAACTTGGCACTATCAGTAGCGCCTTGGCTGACCTCCCTAGCGGCCTGCTTCACCTGGTGAACAATTTCTCGCAGATTTTGAATTGTCAAGTTGAACGAGTCAGCCACAGCCCCCAATACATCGGCCGTCACCTCCGCAGTCACGGTCAAATCACCACGAGCAGCACCTTCCACGTCGTCTAGCAAGCGAATCACTTGGCGCTGCAAGTCTTCCTTTGCCTGTTCCTGCTCGTCGGATTTGCGTCTAGTATCGCTAATAGTCGTTTGGATCGCCTTCGCCATGTGGTTGAATTTAGCAGCCATTTTGCCAAATTCATCTTCAGAATAAATTGTGGCGCGAGCATTCAAATTGCCTTGAGAGACAGCATCAAATTGAGCTTGCAAATTGTCCGAAGAATTCCGTACCTGCTTGGCGATTAACTGACCGATACCCCAAGAAGTTAAAAAGCTGGTAACACCTGCTGCTGCGGTCATTACCCAGCCTGTTTGGCGCAGATAGACGATCGCCTCTGGCTTATCCTGTCGCAACGCTTGGTAAGAAGCAATGTTGGTGACAAAAGCCACAGCTACCAGAGAAACCAGTCCCGCCCCGACTGCTGTGTAAAAATGCTTTGTAGCCAAAGGAGCATTTTCCAAGAAAGCCAGACCACCCTGTTCCACAGTGACAGCAGCCTCCAGAGGCTCTGTTTCGGTCACAGTAAAAGTTTGGGCCGCACTATGATCGGCCGGGCCACTCATGCTAAATATCTCATCATCCCGAATAGCCGAGCCATCGGTATTATCGAAATCTAGACGGCTGCTGGTGGTCCCCATCATGCCACTGTTATTCGAGCTGCCAAAATGAGTGCTACCCCCAGTCAAAATCGAACTATTGACATCTTCAGAAATATCAAAATCTGGGACATTGCCCAAATCATCAAAAGCATCAAATTCGTCCAAAAAATCGCTATGTTCTGGAGAATTACCAGCTTTTGACGACCAATCATTGCTGGCCCCTCCGCCGGCTCCGAAAGAAGTCAATTGCTCCGAAGTGTCTAGAGAGAAAGAGTCATTAAAAGCATCGTCATCAAAAGCGTCTAACTCAAAACTATCCCTGGAGACGAATGCTACACTCGAAGAGTCGCCGTAACCATTACTGTGTGAAGAATTTCCATCGCTCGTATTCAAACCTCCCCGCCTCGCCCTGGGACTTTGAGAGTTGGGAACAGCACCGCCCATCAACAGGGTTTCATCTTCAGCGAGGGCATAATTTGACGAGTATTCCCCATTGGTTTCGGGCCGTCCAAATTCCCCTGGGAGTTCCTGGG
This sequence comes from Microcoleus sp. CAWBG506, assembly GCA_020883125.1. Classification (GTDB taxonomy): domain Bacteria; phylum Cyanobacteriota; class Cyanobacteriia; order Cyanobacteriales; family Microcoleaceae; genus Microcoleus. The sequence continues at coordinate 192,266 of JAHREW010000006.1, read as the reverse complement.
CGAAGGGGTCTGCATCTTCTCCTAGATCGTAGTTATGATTTTGGTCGATCGGGGGCGAGGAAGAGTAGTCATCCAAATCATCGTCCAGGTCAAATTCATCTGGTAAGGAGCGTGGTGCAAAAGATTCGTCAAAATTGTGGGATGGGCTGGTGGGATAGTCTACTGGGTTCAAGTCGATGTCCTTCCCAACTTCGGGAGCAGCAAAACCCCTACCATTAAGAACCTGAGTCGGATCTTCTGAAAACGAATCTACCTCGTAAGGAACTGATTTGGCAGACACTTTGCTCTCTTGAAAGGGATCATCTAATCCTTCGCGATCTAAGGCAAAAGCATCTCCAAAATCTGAACTAGAAAATTCGTCGTCTAGTGGGCCCGTCGCCTCAGCGTAAGCAGCCATCCCACCGGAATCACTCATAAACGGATTGGACGCCAGGGTTAAATCGGCCGCACCGATTTCATTGTCGTCTTTTGGTTCCCATCCCAAGGCACTCATTCCCAGGTCTGCTAGGTCTTCATTTTCCATACCATTAGGGGATGGAGTCTCCCAGTCCATGCCACCAGCATCTCCTGAGAAAAGTTCAAAATTGGAGTCTTCTAAACCTACATCCAGAGATTTATCTGGATAGAATTCCAATTCCGTTTCGGCATCAAAATTTTCTGATGGCAATTCTCCGGGTAAAAATTGGTCTGTGTAACTAATCCCGTTATGAGCGTGTTCAACCAAGCTTTGGTCGTCGCTCAAATCCAGCACTACTGCGTACTGTTCCCGTGCCACTTCGTAGTCTTCTAGGCCGTAACAATATATGTGTCCGCACAGCAGACGAGCGCTGGGATCTTCGGGAAAATCTGCTACTAATTGACAAACTAGAGCGGCGGCTTCTGGATAGTCGCCTTCCATGTATGCCGCTTCGGCTCGTTGGTAGTCCTGCTGAAAGTTGGTACTTGTTGCCATTTGCCGCCCCATGTTGGATTTTAGATTTTAGATTTTAGATTTTAGATTTTTATCTTGAATGTTAGATACGTGGCGCTGTGACTGTTTGTGATTAGACTCAATCGAAAATCGCCAATCTAAAATTGATTTCACGCTGCCCACCGCGCCGAGCGCAGAATTTTCACTTGATCTAGCAGTCGGAGCACTTTCTGACCTGGTTCGCCTAACATCCATTCTCCTCTGAGAAATGGCATCATGCCATCTGGTGCATTGTTCTGCGAATGCAGTTGCTCGACATCAAGCCAGTCCATCCCCACAATTCGATCGACTGCTAATCCCAAAATCGTATCTTGGTCTTCTACAGCTACGATCGGAATTTCCTGTCTGTCGGTATTCAGAGGTGTTTGGTCTCCCAGAAATTGGCCCAAGTCTGCCACCCAAATGACACGCCCTCTCATGTTTAGCGTACCTAAAAGCAAGGAAGAAACGTTAGGAATTGGTGTCATACGGTCTGGGGCGGGGGATAGTACCTCTCTAATCCCTGTCGCTGGCAGTGCGAACTCATTGCCCGAAGGTACATAAAACCGCAGGTGCAGCTCGCCTTCGGGAGTTTCTAGTTCTTGGAATTCGGGAGCATGGTCGATACCTAGTCCTGGTAATATGAAGTCTGCGCTGCCACTAATCATTTTTCTGACACCTGCTTTTCTAGCAAATTATTGATGGTTCCCGCCAAGCTTGTCCCATCGAAACTTGACATAGCCAAGCTTGACATAACCAAGGCGTAAATGGCGTGACTGCTGGATGTGTTTGGCAATAGAAGCGCGGACGCCATGAACTACATTAGCTCTGAGGTCTCGCGGTGTTGGTCAATCAGAGAAGGCTTTTTGTGAAGAAACAAGTATATTATATTTGTACTTGGAGCCTGTGTGGCCCACTGGAGTCGATAAATTCTCCAGAGCACCACCACAGGATTTTTTTGCCATGATTTATTATTTGTTTAATAAATGAGCCGATACTTTTTCGTTAACTTTCGCTAACAAATACATAAGTTGAGGTTTGATCTCAACCAAGGCGTATCAACCGATGCCCGAAGGAAAATCCCACGAGCACCATTTAGATCCCGGTTCATCTGATTTCGATCAGAATCTTTAATCGTTCTACTACCACCAATCTTTTTGACCTCTCCAGTCCATGAAATAGTCTTTGAGGTATAAGCTTCATTGATAGAAGTTAAAGCAACTTTGCCTTGTTCCCAAGCTTTCCACTCTAGATGTTTTTTGAACTGGTAATGACTCAGAGTTAGCATTTGACGAGCAGTTTTAGAACGAATCTTACGGCGTGACTTGCTCACCATCTGGGAAGACTCAAACGATGGGAGTAGAATCACGTCAAAATTATCAACTAAAAACTTAGCAGTCTTATGGTGCAACTCTTTGACAAGATGTTGAATCTTAGACTTTAATCTGTCCGCTGCTTTTTTGAGTCTTTTGCGTTGTCGGCTATTCGTTTTACTCATTCTTGAGCTCAACTTGTCTAACTTGAAACACAATTTTTGAATCAAAAGATTAGAATCATTCCCAAGCCATCCATAGGAAGACTCAGAAAAGAAGGTCATGAACGTTCTAACACCGGGGTCTAAGGCAACCACGCGACCTTGGTTGTCGGTCTGACGTGGTTGCACTTCTTCAGATACAACAATGTAATACTCGCCATAGGCAAGTGTTAATCGTCCATCGCTGAAGTCTTTGGTTAATGCCTCTTTCAGCTTTGTTCTACCCAGTTTTGTATGATAAATTCCTGTTGGCCCAATTGCCGACTTCGGGATATAAAGGGATTGTTTGGTATCTTTTCGACTGCGGAACTTGCAACTACAAATCTTGCCAGTTTTTTTGAAATCTGCTTTGGCTTTTTTGACAGCCGCACAAGCATCTTTGATAGCAATTGATTTAATCTGAAACGGTACTGGTTTTGCCCAATCAGGCAGTCCGTTGAGTATGTCCGTTTTGATTGACATCCAATTAGCTTTAGTATTTGGTTGCTGCAAATATTTGATTGTCACGTTGTACACGTAACGACTCACACCAAACCATTGCTCGATCAAAACTTTCTGTTCAGGCTTTAGGAATAGTCGGATCTTCCTTGATCTTCTTGCTGTAGCTTCTGAGGCCGTGCATTCGACAACGGTCGCCATGAAGGATGGCAAGAATATCGGCTGTGAGTTCGGACTCTGGGCAGTGAACAGGATTTGAGAGAACCAAGATTTCTCCACCGTTTTGTTTTGCCATGAACTCGAATAGTTCAAATCCGAATCTGCACAACCTGTCGCGACAGGCAACAACAATCGTGAGCTGATCTGGGCGCATAAGTCTGACCAATAAGGCTTGCAGTCCTTTCCTTTTAAAGTTGAGTCCTGAGCCGATGTCTTGGATGATTTCTGAGTCCGGGTATCGCTGTCGCATAAATTCGACTTGTCTTTCGAGGTCGTCTTTTTGCTTAACACTACTGACTCGACAGTAGCAGATGACTGAACAGGCGGATATGTCGGACTGGTAGGACTCAACGTCGTAGAGGCGTTGCCCAGCTCCATTTTTGATTGACTTGATCTGCCCTTCATCTGCGTACTTCCTCAATGTGTTTGGGTGTAGGCCTAGAAATTCGACGGCTTTTCTAAGTGGTATCTATGGCATCAATCAAAGATACGGCATTTGGTAGTATATGTGAACACTTGTTAGGAAATTAACCACTGTGACTCAACCTCCACTGTCGCCTCTGGGTAGCCAGGGCCAACATATTTTTCTACCAGCATTAATAACTCGTTTTCACCAAAAGGTTTAGTGATGTATTCAGTAGCACCGGCCATCCGAGCTTGAACCCGATCGATAAATCCGTCAATACCCGTTAACATGACGATGGGTGTCTGTCGGAAAGCACTAGAACTACGTAGCATAGCGCAAATTTCGTGACCGTCTAGTTCCGGCATGGCAATGTCGCACAAAATTAAATCGGGTTTGAGTTGAAACACTAAACTCAGGGCTGTGAGGGGACTACTGATGCCCGTAGCTTGGTAGCCATGTTCATTCAAAATCGATTCTACGGTCTTGCGAATCACATTATCATCGTCAATACAGACAACTCTGGGAACTTTGGTTTTGGGGGAAGACCATTCTTTTTTGTTGTTAGCTGGGCTAACAGACTCAAAAAATACCTGCACCAATCCCTGCTGGACGAAGGGGTAAATTGCCTTAGCGACAGTCAACACATCCCGGTTGAGGTAGCGCGCCATTTGGCGGATCGAAGTGCGGCCGTCAGCCCAGCGTTTGAGAGTATTAAAAGTATTGACAGGTAGGGCGACTTGCAACTCGGTGGGGTCTGAAATCACTGGACATTGGTTGGGCGACTGAATGTGTGGGTGAAACTGCTTCCACTGCTGCACCTGTTTGACAATTTTCGCCAGCAAGGAGCTAATTTCTAAGCTGGTTAATTGAGGAGCTAAGGCAGAACCCATTTCAAAGGTAAACGAACCCTGATGGAGACTGAGCAAGTCAAATAGGGTTTCGTGGATCATGCTGTGGATGATGTTGCGGCCTTGAGCTGGGGTGAGGATGTGTTGTTCTAGCAGCGCCCACAGGTAGCCATATTCTGGGGCATTGGTAGAAGCCATATAGGGAAGTTCGATTTTGTCTAGGGCCTTTTCTGCTTTGTAGCGGCGCAGGTAGTCCCGCAGGCGAAACAAACTTCCCGCACTCTGGGTAGCGTAAATAATCTGACCGTTGAAGCAGAAGACATACCAGGATTGTCCGGCTGGGGAGCGTGGGGTGGGGTGAGTACCCGTGCTCGCACCGATGGACGAGCTGTAGGACTCTACGAACAGTTCTCCGGTTCGCTGACCTAACTCAATCAGTTGCAGGATGCTGCGGATGTCTATTTCACTCAAATTTCCCTGCATGGAGCTAAAATTTTCTCCTTAAAACCGTTGGCGTCTGAGTTCAAAAATGCTAAAAGGTGGCGGGGTCTGAATTTTTTTTTCCCATCTAGATTTCCATCGACAACAAACTATTTTGTGACCCATCTTCAAAAAACCATTCACATCAGCATTTGTTTAGCTGTGGGATGTTGGTGGTGCATCTCTGTTTGCTTGCCCCTTGGGAGGAAACAGGCTAAGGCGTTACCCTATTGTGACATACTCCCTCTCTCATTCAGCAGAACCTAGAACCTAATTGAATAGATACATTTAACCAGGTAAATTTAGGAATGTAACTAAATCTACTGTCTATGGCCTAATCTCAAAAGGAGTAGAGCCAAACATAGAGGGCTAATACTGGCTGTTAAATTTTTTAACTTTTGGTGATGGCAGTCTCCGCAGTTTTGCTACTCTTTTTAAGAAAGCGGCATTGATTGTGCCTAGGAGAAGTTGAGAAAGTCGTAGATAAGGCTTGATTGACGCTCCAAGTCGAGCATTTCTGTCGCTTGCTGCTAAAGTTGGGAAGGGTTAATCTTTAGAGATTACTTGAGATTAGGGAGAGTTTAGCCCGAAATTACGCCTGTGGACTGGAAGGAGCCGACTCCCCAGGGTGAAGCAGGAAGTGAAGATTGAGTCTGCTTAGAGTAGATGCGATCGGCTTTCACAGAACGGATACTGCTATCGACAAATTGCGCAAACGACACCAAAGAGAGGACTATCAGCGTGCTGTATCTAGCAGAAGTACAAAAACAGAGAAGCGGCTTTGGTCTCGGTGGCGGTAAGGCTGAACTAAAACTGCTAGCTTGTCAGCGGGGCGAACATAATTGGAGTGCTGTACCTGGCGATGATGTGATTCCAGTGGAGGAAGCTAATAAGTTTAACGACGGCACCCTGGTGCTGGTGGAGTTAAGCGCTAGTAAGCAGGTGCAGCGAATTCAGGAAGCTGCGCGCCAATTGGTGAGTATTCTCCAAAATTTCTCGCGCTTGCAGGATAAGTTTAAGGATAAGGAAGAGGAAATTGAACAGTGGAAGGCTTCTCTGACTTTTTCGAGTCAGGAACTAAATCGCCGTGAAATGGAAATGCAAGCCCGCGAAGAGCAGTTGGCTCAAATGGTGGATGAGTTGGAGCGGCTGGAGGCGCAGCGCTCGGAAATTGAAAATACTCGCGATGAAGCTCATCGATTGCGGGAAGAAGTCGATCGCTCTCGTGCGGAAATGGAGATGGCTTGGGAACAGTTGCGGGGCGAGCAGCAGCGGGTGGAGCAGCAGCAGTCTCAGGTTCAGCAAGGGGCGGTGGTAGACGAAGAACAGGCCCTCCGGATTCAGGAGTTAATGAACAAGCTTTCGGGGGCGATTGCTTCGGCTCAAGGGGTGCGGGAACAATTGAATCAGTCCTTTGGGGTGGTGGGGGCTCAACAGGCAATTTTGGATCTACACTGGCAGCAGTTGGAGCAACAACGGGCCAATGCTCAGCAGCAGCAAGCAGAGGTCGATCGCCAACTTCCCCATATCCAACACCGCTGGGAAGAGTGGTATCAAGCTACGGATGCTGTGACGCAAGCCAAGGTGGAGATCAATGGCCTGCAAAGTACGCTTGGTGCCAAGGAGGAACAGTTTCAGTTGTTTTCGGCCCAGCTCCGAGCTCTGGAGGCTCTAACGAGACAAGTTTCCGGTATGGCTCAAGGTTTTGGGCCTGTGGCTACGGAGCAGCAAGTAGATGTGCAAGCTCTGGAGAAAATGTCGATAGAGGAGTTGCAGGGGCTAGTTCAAAACTTGCAACACGATTTGGAAAAGGTGTTTCGGTTTGTTAACGATCAAGAGGAGGAGTTGACTCTCCAGCAGCAGACTATCGAGGAATTGCAAGGGAAAATTCAAGCTGCTAGCGAGTACGATCGCATGGGGTTGGAAAATGAAATGGCGGATGAACTCGAAAGTTATCAGATGTTGAATGAAACTTTGGTGGGACAACGACTGCGCTTGCAGGAACGGGAGAGTATTTTGAAGCAACATCAGGCGGTGCTGTGGAAACGCTCAGGTACTGCTAATCCAGCGTCGCGAGAGGGACAGATTGATTTGGGGCCGGTCATCGCACAATTGGAAAGTCAGCGCCAGCAGCAGCAGCAAGATTTGCAGAAACTGGAGCAGGAAATTCAGCAGTTACGACAAGCCATAGCTCAAAATGATGGTAATGTTAACCGCAAAACTGGGGAACTGGAGGGTCAACGCCGGGAAATTCAACAGTTGGAGCAGAATTTGTTTAACCAGAAAAGTGCTGTGGCGGAACTTTGGGGCAGGGTGAATGTTTATCAAGAAATGTTGCAGCCGGTGCAGGATAATTTGAGTGGGCTGCGTCAAAAGTTGGAAGCTGTGGGGGGGGAACTCGATCGCCTTGAGCAAACTGGAGAACAACAAGATCAGACGATTTCTCAGTTACACCAGGTTATTTCTGGTTTGATTAGTGGGTAAAAAGATTGTAGATATATCTCCGATTTTTTCAAGAAGTTGGGGATATAATGGCGATCGAATCTTAGGTTTAATTCGGTTGACTGCTTGCTTTTTTAATGGTTAAAAGTGCGATCGGCTGATTGTCGTAAACCTTAGTTGATGCGGATGAATATGCGATCGCGGGCGATCGGGTTCAATCTCTGCAAATTTGCCCCATTCACCAGCTTTCTGTTATATTAAGACTTAACAAGTAAAACTTCGCGAACAAGCTTTAGAATAAGCAATTCAAAGGCGATGGAGTTCCTATCAATTCCGGTTGTATCGTCAGGTGATTTAACCGCGAAGGCGCTAAGGACGCGAAGTTCGAGAAGAGAGAGTTTAATACAGGACGATGAAGACAGGATTTTAGATCACACAATAGGACAAGCGATCGCACTTTAGCAACTGAGTCAAAAGTTCGATCGCACTTAATCACCCATCTCCCACCATCCAAACCAGCATTCCCAAAATTTCATCCACCGGAGGCAACCCATAATCATTAAGGTCGATCGATACAATTTTTTCCTCTAGTTTCATAAATCGCCACTGCGTGCCGTTACTGCCAAACGATCAACCCCTATTGTTCGATAAATTGTATCTCTTTGTTGATAACTCCGCCCCAAAGAATTAATCGCATTTTGCAAGTCTTCGACAGATTGACAACTACCACCAACTGCACCAGCCATGGTAGTGATGTGCTCTTCCATCAATGTGCCACCGATGTCATTGCAACCCCATTTCAGGGCTTCTGTAGCTCCATCTAAACCTAATTTTACCCAACTTGGTTGATGATTGGGAATCAAATTTCCTAAGAAGATTCTGGATACGGCGGTGAGCAATAATGTATCTGCTAAAACTGGTTGGTCGCGGCCGACTCTACTCCGTAAAGGTGCTGGTGCTTGCTGTCCGACAAAGGGCAATAAAATAAATTCTGTGATGCGGGCCCGATAGTTTTTGTCGATCGCACTTTGTTGGAGCGATCGCACTTTTTCTAGATGCAAAACCTGCTGTTCGGCTGTTTCAATATGACCACAAAGCATGGTACTGGTTGTCGGCAATCCCAAACTGTGAGCCGTACCAACAATTTCCAGCCAAGTTGCCGTATCTGTTTTTTCCGGGCAAATAATCCGTCGTACTCCATCGTCAAGAATTTCCGCTGCGGTACCGGGCATGGAACCAAGTCCCGCATCTCGCAAAGCCGAAATTACATAGCTGAAACTCAGGCCATCTTCCCTGGCAATAAATTGTATTTCTTGTGGCGAAAAAGCGTGCAAATGTAATTGAGGGAACTCATCTTTAATTAGTTTCACCAATTGCAGATAATAAGGCAAAGATGCGCCATTGAGTTTGGCGTTAAGATGTAATCCCCCCTGCATACAAATTTCCGTAGCACCCCGCTGCACTGCGTCTGTAGCTTTTTCCCGAATTTGGGCGGAGTCTAACCAAAAAGCACCCTCATCTTCCTGATTGCGGCGGAATGCACAAAAACTGCAATGCTGCTCGCAAATATTGGTGAAATTAATATTGCGATTGATAACATAGGTGACAACATCTCCTGATTGTCGGCGACGCAGCAAGTCAGCAGTTGTTTGAATCGCAGCTCGCGCATTTGGCTCTGTTTGCTGCAAAAGTACCAAGGCCTCTGCGGTGGAGAGGTTATAACCTTGTAAGGCGCGATCGAGAATTGTATCCACAGTTTATTTTCCAGCTCAGTTACAGAATCACGACCTAGAATTACAGGCGTTCTTAGATTTTAACAAACCAACTCTAGACGAAACATATTCTCAAGTCTACAGATCATCGTAAAACATTATTTTACTTTCGGAAAACAGGAACTATGCACTTCAATCAAGCAAATCAGCTCTTGCCAGTACCGACGAACCCTTTGGAAATTCCGGCTGCACCGACTGTAGCTTCAACTTCTGCGACAACAGGGGAACCGCCCATTTATTTTTCCCTGATAATTCCCACCTACAACGAGTGCCAAAATATCAAAACAATTGTCGAAAAACTGAGCCAATTGCTTGATGGTAGCCTTGCCGGTGACTACGAGATGATTGTAGTGGATGACAACAGCCCCGATCGCACCTGGGAAGTTGCCCTATCCCTGACACCCGACTATCCGCAATTGCGCGTGATGCGACGCGAGCACGAGCGAGGGCTTTCTACAGCGGTGATTAGGGGATGGCAAGCCGCCAGAGGTGAGGTTTTGGGCGTAATCGATGCCGACTTGCAACATCCGCCAGAGACGTTGTTGAATCTTTTGGCAGAGATTAAGCGGGGAGCCGATTTAGCCGCTGCTAGTCGCCACGTTGCCGAAGGTGGAGTCAGCGACTGGAGTATGATCAGGCGATTTTTATCGCGGGGAGCTCAGACTTTGGGATTGGTGATACTACCGGGAGTTGTGGGCAGGGTTTCCGATCCCATGAGCGGCTATTTTATGGTGCGCCGCAGTTGTATTGCGGGCAAAATGCTGAATCCTGCCGGTTACAAAATTTTGATTGAAGTGCTCGGCAGAGGGGATATCCGCTGGATTGGAGAAGTTGGTTATGTGTTTCAGGAGCGCCTTGAAGGGGAGAGCAAAGTTACCTGGAAACAGTATATTGACTATTTGCGACATTTGCTCCGGTTGCGGTTGGCACGCTGGCCCATGGGCAAGTTTATACGATTTGGTTTAGTGGGTTTCAGCGGGGTGTTTGTGAATATGGGGGTTTTGTACGTGCTGCGCAATTTCTGCAATTTGGAACTGACTCGCAGTTTGATATTGGCTGCGGAATTGGCAATTATTAGTAACTTTTTGTGGAACGATATATGGACTTTTGGGGAAATTTCTAGGCGGCAGCGTGGCAATCGCCAACGCTTGAAACGACTGTTGAAGTTTAATACGATTTGCTTGATGGGTTTGATTTTGAATGTGATCCTGGTGAATGTGATGTTTAATATTTTTGGGATGAATGAATATTTGGCTAATTTAATTGCGATCCTGGCTGTTACGTTGTGGAATTTCTGGATTAATATGAAGCTGAGTTGGCGGGTGACGGATGTTAATTAAAAAATTGGGCATTGGGAATGGGGAATCGGGCTAGGAGCCAACCACCCAGGGCATGGCTGTTTCATTCGCTTGTAGGGGCCGTGCCAAGAGTGTCGGCCCTCCGATCGCCCCAAATGCGGATAAAATCGTCTGTGATGGGGGCTAGGCACTGTTCGACTTCCCTTTCCTTCTTATTAAATGAATGATTAAGAATCAACAATTATTATTGCTATTACTGTGGATGGCGATCGCCTTGATGTTGCGATTTGCCAATTTGGACTCTAAACCACTGTGGACGGATGAGTTTTCCACTTTAGTTTTTAGTTTGGGCAATAGTTTTCGAGGTGTGCCGCTCGATCGGGCGATCGCTCTTTCTAGTTTACTGGAACCACTGCAATGGAGTCCCACTGCTACCACTGGCGATGTGCTGCATAATTTACTGCTAGAAAGCAATCATCCTCCCGTTTATTTTATGCTTGCTCACTGGTGGATGGATTTGTTTGGGCCTTCTGCCGATAGTTTAGTCTGGATTGGGCGATCGCTCCCAGCTTTATTGGGTGTAATTTCCGTTCCAGCTATTTACTTTTTGGGCAAATTTGCGTTTAATTCTCCTCTAGTTGGTCAATGTGCTGCTGCGATGATGGCAGTTTCTCCCTACGGTGTTTATCTCGCTCAAGAAGCTAGACATTACACTTTAGGAATTTTATTAGTTATTGCTTCTTTATTTTGCTTAACTTTAAGTATGAAACGCCTACAAAAACGGGGGATAATTCCCCTTTGGAATGTGGCAATATGGTTGATATTTAACTGTTTGGGAATAGCCAGTCACTACTTTTTTGTTCTAACTTTATGCGCGGAAGCAATAGCGTTAACTGCTGTAGTTGCCCAGCAATATAATGAAAAATTATATCTTTTTTTTCAGAAAAGAAATGAGTTGAAAAAAAATAACTCTCCTTTGGGCAAATCTAAAAATATCTGGCGATTATTGGCACTGGCTAGCGGTACGGCTGCTGGGGGATTAATTTGGGTTCCCATATTTTTTTCCAATAAGTATGGCAGTGAATTAACTAATTGGATTGTTAGTGGCGATCGCACTTGGTTGAATTGGATTAGTCCAATTTTTCAAGCTTTGGCTGGATGGATTACTGTGATATCTTTGTTACCCGTGGAATCGTCAAATCTGGCAGTAGTGATTGCATCGGCGATCGGGATGGCTGTCTTTTTTGTCTGGGCACTTCCCCTGCTGTTTGGCGCGATTAAAACTGCTTTAAAAAACCCGGATACTGTTTTAGGTACTGTTATTCTTGGCTGGTTTGTAGTTGGAGCAATTTTCTTATTCTTTAGTTTTAAATATATTCTTGATATTGACCTCACTCGCGGTGCTAGATACAATTTTGTTTACTTTCCAGGGGTGATTTTATTGTTAGGAGCAGCCTTGGCAGTTCTGTATAACACACCTACAGTAAAAAGTCAATGGTTTAATTACGGAGCTATCGAAACTTCTGGGAAAAAAGCTGTTTTACTAATTTTATTAATGGGTTTTGTGAGTGGTGTTACAGTAAATTCCAATCTCGGTTATCGGAAGTATTACAAACCAGATATTTTGGTGTCAATTATCCGCGAAGTATCACAAGTTCCGGTGTTGATTGCTACTACTCAAAAGACTCATGTGGAAATGGGGGAATTGATGGGTATTGGCTGGGAAATTAGGAAGAGGGAAGAAGGAAGAAGGCCCAACGACTGCGTTTATCCTGAGCGTAGCCGAAGGGCTCAGGAACCGCTTCAGGAAGAAGGAAGAGAAAATCAGGAAGAAGTTAAATCCAGGGAGTCTCCCCTTTTTCTTTTGGCTAATCTGAAAAGGGAGACACCGGAAATAGCGTCTGGGACACTTGACAAAACAATCAGTCAATTGAAGCGCCCACTAGATTTGTGGTTGGTGAATTTTCGTGCACCTGTGGATTTAAAAGCGCAAGGTTGTGAGGTTGAATCGCGGAAATTGCCTGCTGTTGATGGGTATGAATATCAAGTTTATCATTGTTCGAGTTAAGAAGGAATAAGTCATATCAAATCCGATAGCATCTGAATTATTCATATCTCTATTCTCTCCCTCTGTGTCCTCTGTGTTCTCTGCGGTTAAATCATTCCAATACAACCGGAAACGATATCACCCCCCAAGGGTGGAAATTCAGGAAGCAGGTTTTAATGCGCGATGTCTAATGTGCTATGCCCTAGGCCCAGATGTGATAATAATCCAAGGTTTTTCTACTATACCGATCGCACCTGATGGAAATGGATCTGTTTGCGATCGATTAGGTGCTACAATCAAAGCTGTGAGTTTTTCGATGCTGTCAAAGCTGGGAGCACTTGGTAGTATTTGTTGCAGTAGCTGTCGCATGGCTCGTCGCTGCAAGGAAAGAGGGGCTGCTTGCAAAATGGGGAGATTTAACTTGACTGGAAGTTGAAAAGTTCCGTGCTCTCCTTCGTTGATTTGTAACATGGCTCGCTGTAGCAATTCGGTGGCGGCAGCTTCGAGATATTCGACATCAGCGCGGAGGATTTCGGCTGTTTGAGCGAGGGCTTGTTGGGTTTGGGGGTTAAAATGAGTTTCTAAATAAGGTAATAATTCCGATCGAATCCGGTTGCGGGCGTATTGCAAATCCTGGTTTGTGGAATCTTCCCAAACTGGTAGTTTTTGCTGTTGACAAAATTCGCCTGTTTGCGATCGACTTATTTCCAGCAAGGGACGAACTAAGTAGATTTGAGAGTTGAGATTGGGGATTTTCGATTCGGGATTTTCATTTACCTTCTCTAATCTACAATCTGAAATCGGCAATGGAAAATCGACAAGGGGGCGAACCCATGTGAGGGCTGAAAGTCCATCGGCACCGCTACCGCGAATTAGGTTGTAAAGGAGGGTTTCGGCGCGATCGCTCGCTGTGTGGCCTGTAATAATGTAAGGGTAGTTATGGGCGATCGCAATTTCGGTTAAACTTTGATATCGCCAGTTGCGGGCTGCTGCTTCAGTTTTCGGAATGCGATCGGCGGTCTTTTGATAATATGATATTCCCCAATGTTTAGCTAAATTTTCTACATGATTTGCATTAGCTTCCGAATCCACACGCCAGCGGTGATCGCAGTGAACAATTGCTAATTGCCAGCCCCATTTTGGCTGCAAATCTAGCAGTAACTTCATGGCACACAAAGAATCTTGCCCGCCGGATACTGCTACTAATAATCGCTGATTTGGGGGCAATATTTTGCGGTGTAGCAGTGTCCGGTGCAGTTGAGCGTGGAGTTGTGTCCATTGGGAAGATAGGTGATTGGGCATAGATTATAACTTAAGAAACCGGGTTTTTTGATAAAATACTTCGTTTCAGCCCGGAGATTTCATCAAAAACCCGGTGTTCTCCTTCAGAATAGGGGGTGCATCTGTGTTTGGTAAATATATTCGTAGGGGCGAAGCATGACGGCTGTAAATCTCTGGTTATCACTAATAAATTGTCTGCCGTCATGCTTCGCCTATACAAAATCTAGATGCTCCCAGAATAGGTAAGTCTTGTAATTGTCACAGTCCCATATAGGACTGATTTTACAGACTCAAGTTGCGCTTCAAAAAGGTTTCTAGGGATTCCATTTTGATGCCGTAAATTGATTCTAAGTTGTGCACTTCTTCCGGGGTACAGAAAAATTCATTACCCAGCAATACCCGCAAAGTCCCCAAACCTTTTTGAGCTTGAGGGTTCAAAAAACCCAAGGCATTTCGCAATCCGTCAAACACCACCAGTGGCGGGTTAATGATTACAGGTTCGCGATCGAATAAGCGTCCAAAAATGCGCGCAATGTCATCTCTTGTCAGCACATCCGGGCCGCCGACGGGTAGAATTTGGTTGCGCGCACCTTCCACAGTTGAGGAGTCTACTGCAATACGAGCTAAGTCGTCGGTACTGACAACAGAGGTGCGGTTTTTGCCGTCGCCAATTAGCAGGTAAAGTCCGGTTTCTCGAAACCTTTCTGCTAAGGGTAACAAGCTTGAAGCAAAACCGGCGGGCCGCAGGATTGTATAATTCAAGCCGCTGTTTTGCAGGTATTTTTCGACTTCTCGCTTGGCTTTGAATACTGCCGAATCTTCGTATCCGCGATCGACTCCTAGTACCGAAAGAAATACAAAATGCTCAACTCCGGCTTCCTTGGCGCAGTCGATCAATTCTATGTTAGCACGGTAGTGTACGGCTTGAACATCACCGCCGGTGCCGTGAGTGCTGATGACGCATTTTACTCCCTGGCAGGCTTTTTTAATATCCTTATCTTGTTTCAAGTCGCCGATGAAAATTTCTGCGCCTCGGTTTTCTAGTTCTGAGTAGCGAGATGGGAGGCGAACAAATGCGCGGACGGGTTTTTCTTGCTGTCTAATTTCTCGTACTATGCGGCGGCCTAGTGCCCCTGTTGCTCCGGTTACTAAGAACATAATGTTTGGTTGTTGGTTGTTCACATTTTGCACCGCATCCCATTATAGCGGTTTTTCAGGGAGTTGGTGGTGAACGGAGATGAAAGTGCGATCGCTTTGGTACAATGACAAGTAAATAAATAGGGATACAATAAATATATCAATTAATTATCGAGAGGGCTAAGAGTCATGATAGGTATCGAAACTAAACTCACTTTAGCAGAATTTCTAGCTTTGCCCGACGGAGACGTGTATTATGAGTTTGTAGATGGTCAAGCAGTTCCTAAAATGTCTCCCAAATTTTTTCATTCGACTTTACAGTTTGCTTTGTGTCGCGTAATTCGTGCATGGTGTAAAGGACGGGGGCGAGTGTTGCCAGAATGGGCAGTTTTGTTAAAACGTCAGGGTAAAGATTGGGCACCTGTTCCAGATTTAATGTACATTTCTTATGCGCGTCTGCCGAAAAGTTGGCGACGAAATGAAGCTTGTCCCGCAATTCCTGAATTGGTGATTGAGATTATATCGCCGGATCAAACGATGAAGGAATTTGAAGAGAAGGCGAAAGATTATTTGGCGGCGGGTGTTGCGCGAGTTTGGGTGGTTGATCCAGAGGCTATTTTAATTAGAAGTTTTTTCCCCGATGGTTCTAGTCAAGTTTATACGGATAATATGCCGATTGTGGATGAGTTGTTGCCCGGTTTGGAGTTGACGACTCGACTAATTTTTGAAGAAGCAGAGTTGATTGATTGAGTGCGATCGCTTCTAGTAAAATTTAACTGTAGCTTACAGACTCAACCTTTGCCGATTGTCCGCTCTCACTTGTCAAGTCCCCAAGCATTAAGTAATCAATAGGACTGCTTTAGGAGTATGAGGCGTGGTATTCTCTAAATTACCATTCACTTTCAGCCCAGTACCAGTGGACAAGAGGAACCTATGAGCGAGCTTTCTGCCGAACAACTGCTTTACTTGCTGTACGCAGTAGCCTACTCAAAAGAGAGTAAGGTGACTAAAAGCGAGGTGAAACAGCATTTATCTAAAGGATACCAGAAGGATGCGAATGCTATCTGTGATATTTTGTGTCAGAAGCAATTGCTCGAATCTCCTAAAAAGGGTCAGCTTTTCGTGACAGAGCAAGGCAAGAAAGTTCTAGCTGCTAATCTGCAAACCAGTAAGTATGAGTTTGATTCAGCAAAAGGAGCGAAACTTATAAATACTCTTTGGCGTTACTGTCAAATCGGAGTTGCGGCTTCTCATACTTCCGATGGTGGTAAAGAAATGGACTTTGAGAAATTTGTAGAAAAGTTTAAGGCTCTTTATTTTGAAGAAAGAAAGCGTCAAGAGTTAAGGGGAGTCGTTGCTATTCGCAGCCGAGAAATTTGTCATAAATTTTTGGAACAAAACGATATATCTCAATCAAACTTGAATAAAAATTTTGCTTTGCTTAAATCAAATAGCAAAGTCTTTGCCGTGATCGAAAAAGAAGATGAACTTATTCAGTGGGTAGAGTAAGCTATGACAGAAGATGCAGGAAAAAAAAGGTATATAAGAGACTTCCTTCACCAAGTAAATTCAAGCGCAGGATTTGTTGATGATATTAGAATAGAGCGCGTTGTTAGGCTTCCAGGGTCAGAAGGTGAAGGATCTACAGCCAAAAGTTTGTCGGGGCGGCAAATATCCAACCTAACTCAGCTTCTTGAGGACGATCTTAGTCATACATTTGATGACGGCTACTTTACATTTAGATTCGTTGCAGCCCTAGTTGGTAGTGGTAAAACCTCTCTATTAACTTACTTGCATGAATTAGCTAAAACTAAACCAGCCTATCAAAAGCACTCTGTAGTTGTTGAGTTCCAACTCTCTGTGTTTGATGAATTTATTGGGAAGGGTTTTAAGAAAGAATTGTACTCCCACATCCTAGCTCATACATTTTATGAGTTGTCACACAATAAAGAATTATTGGATTCAGTTAAAAATGTAGCTAGAAAAGTTTTGAGGGATTATTTATCTGACACTGAAGTTACTCAACTTAATGCTGCTCAAGATTTGATGCTATTTCGCACAAAATTCAAAAAGTCTATTGCTGATAATGTGGATAGTCTTGAAGATTTTTTCTTTTCTATAGTATCTAAAGTATCAGCCGTTGATCCCAACTTTAGTTTTGTTTACCTCATAGATGAGTTAGATGCTTTAGTAACATCTCCCGATCAAATTAAAGAAACAAGACTTCTTTTCAAACAATTAATTAGAAGGGCAAAAGAAAAATTCGGATCGAAGATTCGCTTGTTAATATACTTAGTAGGTACATCAAATAACGTAGAAAGTTTTATTGCTGAAGATTCTGTCATGGAAAGTCTTCTAGGTGAATCAGTGATAAATCTAAATAAGGGTTATACCAATGAATTTGAACTGATTAGAAATAAAATTGATGAGCGTATTAAAGGCGCTTATAAGGGATATAAAAAATTTTCTCAAGCATGGGAAGAAATCAAAGATATAACATTGAATCCTGTTAATACCTTGAGAGAGTTTTGTCAACACTATGCTGGGGCTGTATTAGAAATACATGAAAAATATTTTCAAGAAGCTCCAGAACAGGAATTTGAAGGCAGTTCACGCCAGTTAGTAGAATCCGAGTGTAGACAATACTGGGCAAGTTACCTCAAGCAGAAATCATACACTCTATCGGCAGTTTCAACTACAACATTGATTAACGGTCGCGCCTTTGACTGTTACGTGGAATTACGGCACAACAGCACTTGTGTTGCTAGAGCCTTTGGGGAAGCTAAAAACTATGAACTGCTGAGCAGCCATTTAGAAAAGTTTAATCAATGGTTAGAAGCTGCCAATTTCAAACCCTTTACCCCTGATGGGACACCGGGAGATTTATCTTTTATGATTGCTCCTTCCTGTCCACCTCTCCTGGAAAGAAAGTTGGAACTTAAAAACATTCAATTTATCAAATCTGATAAGGTTATTCCCCCGCCAATACCCACACCCACATCCACGCCTATACCCAAACCAACTCCTACAGCCACGCCATTTCCTATTAATCTCAATAAAGCCAATAAATCCGAAATAAAGAAGGCTTTCAAGGGAACCAGTATCAGGGAGAAAACTATCGATGAATTGATCAGTGATAGAAATACTGAAATCTATTGTGACATAGACGAGATGGCGTTTTTTCTAGGTCTTACCCCAGCCGCAAAGAAAAAACTTCAAACAAAGTTTGATAAAGGTGAGATTTGCTTTTAACAGAAGATACAATAATTAGATCATGTGGTAGTTCGTGGCGATCGGCAAACCATTGAATTTCTCCACGGGCTAACTTTTCTTTGTAATCAAATCAGCTAAATTTCCCGTGCCATCCATACCAAAAATCCCAAAATTTGATCGACAGGAGGCAGTGGATAATCAATTAAATCAATTGTTACTACTTGCCCTTCTAGTTTCAGAAATCGCCACTGAGTGCCATTGGTGACTGAACCATAAATTATAGGAATAGGCTTTTTCTTAGCCTCATTGAATTTTTGTGCTGCCACCATCTCAGCAATACATTGTCCGAATCCTGTTCTGAGATCGGATTTTTTGGCCTCCACAATAATGACTGCCGGTGCTTCAATTTCTAGAATTTCTTCGGAACGGCTAAAAAGAAAATCGCACATTCCGTTCAATCCCATTGATTCATCTACTGTGAAGTCTTCTCCTGAAAATAAACTGACTCGTCGCTGTAAAATTCGTCTGGCTTCTAACAATACAGGATAAATAATTCCTTCAGAACGAGCTTTTTCGCTGGCTGATGAGGCTAACGGTAGGCTTTCTTCTAAAAAGGCAGTCAGTGTTTGTGAGGGGGAAATTGGGTCAATATTAGGCAAAAAACGAACTGATTCTACAGTGGTTAGATTAAATGCTTCCTTGACTTTACCGATCGTGGTGAAAGAACTGTAGGGCATAGAGATTGACAATATTAAATTGAATTGGTAAGTGGTGGGGGCGGGTTTATTTAACCTGTCTGCACTCTTTAAGGCTGTTGGTGAACCCGCCCCTACAGCTAGTTGAGAATTGTGCAATATCTGAGTTTAAACTCAAAGACTTTCATTGAGTTGTTTCATATCACCTTGTGGTTTCACTTGCTTGTGCAAACTAATTTGATCGCCTACTTCATATCCGGTGTTAAAACCGGCTTCGCTACTGATTTGAGAACCAGTTCTCGTTTTAACTTTACCACCTAAAGTCTCTAAATACTTTGCGATCGCCTGTTGATTCTTCTCAAACATCGATCGTACCACAATCGCCGGAGTCGCCGCCACATCCCCCACACCCGGAATCCCCGACTCTTCCATCTCCTGCTTTTGTTCCAGCAATCTCTGTCTCAATCTCGTCGCGCAGCCCACCCGAAAAGCATTGAGATAAGCCAATCCTCTCCCACTTCCTTTGCGGTATTTCGCCCTCCGTTCGATCGCCTGACTCAAATACTCGTAAAGATGCGTACACACAATCAAATTAGTAGAAGTTCCCACCAAAAACATACTACCACTATAACTATTTCGCATCGCATTACAACCGTTAGCTTCACCAATTCCCGAAAGCAAAATCATCTTCCAAGTCACATAGCGCGGTGTAGTTTCCACTCCACTTTCGCTAATTTCTTCCTGTTGATTCGGCCCTAAATCAGCGAGGCTGAGATTGTATTGTGCTAGCAAAAGTGAAGCTTTTTCGGCCGCCGCAGTCGATTCATTTTCATTGGATGAAGTAGCGAGGGCTAGCAGCTTTTTGATTTTATCGACAATACTTGTGTCTGCCATTGTTCGATGGGTTGTGGGTGAGGGTAGGCGGTGGTATGGATTTCGGGATATTTCTATTTTACTGGAGTTGGGAATGTGCGATCGTTCTTTTAGGATTTTTTAATTTAAGAGGTTTGAACCGCAGAGGGCGCAGAGTACACAGAGGAAGAGAGGAAGAAAGAAGTACACTTGTTTTTATTTTAACTCTTGTGGGGTGGGCTTCTAGCCCGCCCTAAAAGTTAATTTTAAATGCAGAATATCTTACTAATCAAGGACTTCTAGGACTGATTTGGGCGCCAATTTATCTTTAAACCAGATGACTTTTGCTGGCACGTCTTTCACCTTCACCCCAGCTTTTTCCAAATTCAGTCGTTCGGAAATAGCCAAAATCAAATGATCGCAATCTGACTTATGTACTTGGGCAAATTTCTTTTGTAAATACTCTGGTCTCCAATAACCAACTATTTCTAATAAAAAGACTCGCCCGTCGGGATGCACTAACCGAAAGTCGGGAATCATCACGCTTCCGGGAATGGGAATTAGATCGACTTCTCGTTCTAGTTTCCACTCAGTTTTTGTGGAATTCCATCTCTCAGCAAATGCTGCTTCCAACATACTATCATAAGGTTTGCCGGGGGGATAGTGGCTGACTAAGCCACACTCGGAATTGAGGGTGAATTTACCTGTTTTTAATACGCCAGTAAAAGGGTCTTTTGTTTGCAGTGTCGAGTGCATACTCCATTTGGTGACGTGCAGCAGTGCTGGTAGCATTTTTGCTAGGGCTAAGCCGTAGCGGGTGCTGGGTTTGAATAAGCTTGTCGGCCCGTCGATGGTGAGGGTGAAACCATGTTCGGCATCGCCTTCTATGTAAGTCATTAATTGGAATAGTTTCAGATAGCGAAATAGGAGTTTGTATTCTCCTGGATCGTTGCGGTGGGCGTTTAATTGGACTTGACTGGCGCGATAAAATATGCCTTGGACTTGAGAAAGATTGTACCGATGTAAGAGTGCTTCTGGTGTGGGTGTGTCGAATTGGATGAAGATTTTGTTTTCGTTTAAATCTGCGTATAAACCTGTAGTTATTTCATTGGTTAAAACTTCTCTATTTAATTCTTGACCTAGTTCAAGTGCTAATGTTTCGAGGGTTAATTGGGTGGAATTGTTGCTGGGTACGGATTGCGCTGCTAGGGCAAATACGCGCTGTCTCAATGCAATTGGTTCTAGGGGACTGATGATTTCAAAGGTGCTGAAACCGCCTTTTAGTAGGTGGGCTAATCCGCGTTTGAGCCGGTAGTCGGGACTGTCGCCTTCTAGTTCTTGCAACCGTTTGTCTAGTTCGCCTTGGGTTTTGCCGATCGCACTTTGGAAACAGTCAATCATTTCGGTGGCTGCTTCTAGGTTTTTAGCATCTATCTTCAGGTGTAAGGGGACGATCGATTCGCCGTTTTGACGATGACTTAGTAGTTCGGTTGGTAGCATCAGCAGTAAAAGTTTTATTCAATTCTTCGTTCAACAATCACCATAACTCCCCTGAGTTTCCCCTCTGCGGTCAAGCTTTGGGTAGTCCGAATTCGCTCACCAGAATTAATCAAATTGATTGTTTCAACCGCCCTCAGAAGGCCAGTTGCTTTGTCCCATACTTGAAAAATTATCAAATCATCTCCAACTTCTGTCGCTAGTGTATTGTAGTTGGAAAAAACAGAGTCCAAACCTTCAATTTGCACTTGCCCTTCGCCCACAACATAACCCACAAAATTTTGGATTTCACTCTGACCGTTGGCATAAGTTTGAACGTTAGTTTGCCTCCATTGGTTGTCAACTATTTTCTGAGTGACAACTGCTGTAAAACGCCGGGTTTCTTTGGAGTCGGCATCGAGTATTGTCCAAGTTCCCTCCCAAACTCCTGTATGTTTGGGGAAGACTTTAAAGTTACTTATTTGTGCTGTTTCGCTCATCTTCTGGTAATGTGAATTAGTTGTTATTATTTGTGGTTTGGGTTTTTGAGATTTTATTCGAGCTTCCTCTAATTTTACTGTAGCCCAAATCAGAGAAGAGGATATTACTCAAAGACCTCTAATTGAGCGAGGTGCCGCCCAAAATTGCGTGTCGGTACGAGTTGGAACCTATTTCGTTGGGGTTGAGGGTAGGAAACCGAACAGCCATTTACTAGATTGGGTCTCACGAAATGAGACCCAACCTATATCTGTTCCAGTTTAACGGTTAGGTTTTGAAGAACCGATCGGATAATTAACCGATCCTCTAGAAACTAGGCTTGGGAAATAGACACCCCATAAAAGTTCTTCACAAACGCATCAAATGTGATGGTTATAAACCCATCCTTAAGATCGTTACTCGGATCTTCTTCTGCCTGCACGTTGTTACTATTATCGACGCCGTGGGGGTTTCGCAGCAATATCAGTTTTTGCCCATCTTCTTCATAGGCATTGTGGATGCTGTAGGCATGACTTTGGTATAGTACCCCGTTATACAACGCCTTTGTGTCATTCCCGCCGCCGATTGTCCATGTAGCGACGTAGCGTCCTTGGTCTAACGCAGTTTTAATGCTATTAAAAACTTCATTAGATTTATCAGTGAGAGACTGAGTAGAAGAATTATTCCCCTGCTTAACCTGGCTCGGTTGCAAATAAGTAGTTGTGACCGCTTTGCCCGTCAACCGTTTGAGGGCATCCCCCGGCCAATCGCCATTCCCTGTCACATCATAGCCATTATTACCGGTCTCCTCACCCCGGAACTTGGCATAAGCGCGTTCAAAAATGGAACCCCAGATGGGTTTATCCTTCGCTTGTTCTGGCTTGACGGCAAACTGGCTCGGCCATTTCGCCCCGAACAAGTAACCGTTTGTCTTGGTCACCACCTGGTTGTCAACGGTGACATCCTTCGCTGCGCCTGTTGAGGAGCTGTAGAACGTGAGGGTGTAGTTACCATCGCTTTCAGTGACTTTGAGAATTTCACTCTCCTTGACGTTAGCATCCGTAAGGTTTTTGTCGATCGTGCCGAATGTGGCTCCTAGGGCTGCCATAAAGGCACAGTTGCCGAATCCATTTTGGTTCAGCCCAGAGATTAGAATTTTATCGGTTTTACCGTCTTCTAGAGGGGCATAGGTAAAGCTATAGGTAGCCTTCGCTGACTTACTATTAAAGACTGGTGGCGGCAACAGAGTGTCAGCACTCGCACTGCGTACCGCGTTTGCCACCGGCGTTCCCGTCACCGTGGTATTCAGAGTATAGTCACCCAAGCCAGGAGCATCCACACTGGAAGCAAACACCACATATTGAACCCCCGGCTCCGTGGTGAAACTCACCCTGGCATTGAAGTCTCCGCCGCTGGTGTTAATGTCATTGTTTTTAGCCACCACTTCGCCTGTAAGCAGATCCACCACCCTTAGATAAGCATCGAAATCCTGTGATTCTTGAGTCACAGTCACCGTTAACCCAGCCCCCAGTTCCGGTATGAGATAGGGATCGGCGTAGTTTTCCTCATCGTTCGGATCGAAGCGATCGTTTTGAGTCAGGGTGCCAGTCGTGGGGATACCGGGGAAGAGCGGGTCATAGTTTTCAATGTCCACCCGGCTGCCCGGTTCGGAGATGGCAGAAATTTTGTAGGGTGTTCCTGTCCCTGGGGCGGTGACATTGACGTAATAAGTACCGGGGTTGATGTTATCCTCCTGGATTTCATTCGTTCCCTGGGCAACAATCTCATCCGCATCCAACCGATCGTTGCCATTGCGATCGCTCCATACAGTAAGGTTTAGATCCGCCTTCCGGTTCTCGGCGGACAGATCCAGATACCCCACGTTGAGCACTTCCAGGCGATAGGTATCCACTGCGTCAGCCCCGCCGACATAATCGTGCAATTCCACTCCCCCATCGGTTGGCAGAGCCCGTGCCGTGCTGGGTCGATCGCCCGCCAAATCTTTTGCTACAGTCCCGGCAACCCCAGCCACACTGAGGCTGTAGTTGGTGTTCCCTTCAAATGCCTCCACCGATAGGAAATATTTACCCGGATCTAAGGTAACGTTCTCGATGGTTTCATTCGCAGTGTCCGATCGCTCTGATGCGGAGAGGATTTCATCTCCCCCCAATTCCCCATCTTCGTTTTTATCCTTATAGAGCAACAGATCCGCATCTGCGCTCAGGCCACTCAAGCCCAAGTTAACAATGCTCGTTTCCTTCACCTGGAATTGGAAAAAGTCGGCATAATCTTCATCGCCCACTGCTCCCTGAAGGGTAGCTCCCCCCGGCAATGGCCCCAGGACTGTAGCTCCCGGTTCCGTATCGTCCAGTGTCGCTTTGGCGGTACTGAATAAGCCACTCAGGCTAGCAGGGCTGACTCCCTGCACCCGCGCCAAAATCCCACCAGTTGCTTTCAGCCGAATCAATGTATCCGTGCCATTGGCTTCCAGCGTTACGTCGGCTTCAGTCAGGGCATCGCCTGCGCCATCCGTCAAAGCGATGACATCGCCCTGTTTATTGCTAAAATCGGCGATCGTATCGGCGAGTGCCGGATTGGTTACAGCATCAGCGACATTCAACACAAAAGCATCGGAACCCTGGCCGCCAATGAGACTATCAACTCCAGCACCCCCAGCTAGGAAATCGTCTCCCTCTTGACCCATTAATGTGTCGTTGTTTTGACCGCCATAGAGAACATCATTACCGCGTTCTCCTTGCAGATAATCATCTCCGGCATCGCCCAATAGTAGATCGGCACCGCGTCCGCCTTGTAGGGTGTCGTTCCCGATTCCACCGGCGATCGAGTCTGCTCCATCGTTCCCATAAACATAATCCGGGCGATCGGAGCCGACAATGAAATCTGCTCCTGCGAGCGCTCTAATGGCAAAACCTGGGGTAACTTTGGCATCGATCGTAAAAATATCAACACCGTTTGTCAAATCAAAAAAGTTATTGGACGCCATTAGTGTATGAACCCTTTAAGTTGAATGTACGAAGGCATGAGAAATCAAACCAGACTGTGGTATTGTTAAAAGGTACAATAAATAGGCAATACTTAATCATTATTTTCTTCGTCAGGATTTTCTCCCCATTTTTGAGGCGACTCAGCAGCGCGCTGGGTGGTCTCTCGATTCACTCCATAAATGGGTGTCGGTTTGACTGTTTCTAATTTCTGATATTCTGGCTTTGGTGGTTCTATTTGTATTTTGGGTTGCGGTTTTTCAACTTGCATTCCTCCTCGGCGGCGCTGGGATGTTCTTTCTTCACTGGTGTTTTCGGTGACGACTTCGTAGAGAATTGCTAGTTTGTTTACATCGCTGCTTTTGCGGAGAACTCGACCTAAACGTTGGATGTATTCCCGTTCGCTTCCGGTGCCTGATAATATAATAGCAATTCTGGCATCGGGAACGTCAACTCCTTCGTTGAGGACGTGGGATGCAACAATGGTTTTGTATTCGCCGCTGCGAAAGTTTTGGAGGATTTCGTGGCGTTCTTTAACTGGGGTTTGGTGGGTAATTGTTGGGATGAGAAATTCTTGGGAAATTCGGTAAACTGTGGCATTGTCCCCTGTGAAAATTAGGGTGCGCTGGGGGTAATGTTTTTCTAGTATTTCGGCTAGGATTCGCAGTTTTCCTTCGGTACAAAGGGCGATTGCTTTGGCTTGGTTGTGGGCTAGCATGGCACCTCGTCCCAGGGGCGATCGCGCACTGGCCATGATAAACTTTTTCCATCCTTCCAGGCTGGATATTTTGATGTTAGACTGTTTTAAGAAGTCGTTGCGAGTGTTGATTAATTCGCGGTAGCGATCGCCTTCTTCTTTGGACAGTTTTACCATGATTTGGACTATCTTGTGTTCGGCTAAAGCATCGCCAGCCAAGTCTTCGGGCTTTCTGCTAAATACTGTCGGGCCGATCAGGAAATGTAAATCGCTGTGGCGGCCGTCGGTGCGATCGGGTGTGGCTGTTAGTCCCAGTCGAAAAGGCGCGATCGCATATTCGGAAATTACTCGAAAAAAGTCCGTGGGTAAGTGATGACATTCATCAAAAACTAGCAAGCCGTATTTGTTGCCCAAGGTTTCTGCATGAATACTTGCGCTATCATAGGTTGCTACTAAAATCGGCGTTTTGTCCCGCGAACCTCCGCCTAACAATCCGATTTCTATCTTGGGAAAAGCTGCTTTCAAATTAGCATACCACTGGTGCATTAAATCCAGAGTTGGCACTACAATTAATGTACTGCGACCAGTGGCTTGCATGGCTAATTGTGCCAGGTAAGTTTTCCCCGAAGCCGTGGGAAGCACCACAACTCCTTGACTACCGGCTTGCAGCCATGCAGCCAGGGCTTGTTCTTGATGTGGATAAGGCTGCATTTCCACGCTGGGTACGAGTTCGAGTTGTTCGTAGGCGCGGGCAAGGTCGGTGAAGTTGACACAATCTGCCTGGAGGCATTCTACCAGGGGACGGTAGTGAATTGCCCGAATGCGGAATTTTTCGACGCGATCGTCCCATGTCGCAAAGTCCACCCAGTCTCTGCCTTTTGGTGGTGGATGTAGCAGAAGAGTTCCGCGATCGAATGTTAAGCTAGGTATGCGTGGCATTTTTTTTGAGACGTGGTGAATCGCTCCTGTGCGACCATCGAGGACTTAAGTCCTGATTACGAACAGTTTTGTCTAGATTTTTAGTTCACTTACCTTCAGAATACTATGTTTGATTTTATCAAATACAAAAAAAAATTTGTAGAAGCGACTAAGGGCTGGGATAATGAAAAATGGAGCAATTTAGATATCAATCCCTTCCTAATTTCTTCCCCGATTCTGCAAAATCGCCATGTCAAGAATTGCCGCTTAGTTGAAAGTCGGGCAAAACTATTAGAATACTTGCCTAAAGATAGTGTGGTTGCTGAAGTGGGAACTCAATATGGAAACTTTGCTGAAAAAATATTTTCTATTACTAAACCCAAAAAACTGCATATCATAGATAATAATTTGCAATTATTTAAAACCCAGGTAACTCAGAAACAAAAAATCCTATTGCAAGAGGGTATAAAAAATGGGACAATCGAGCTTCATGAAGGCGATTCATCGACAATTTTAAGTGAGTTTCCCGATGAGTATTTTGACTGGATATATATTGATGCTGACCACGCTTATGAAGGTGTCTGCAAAGATATCGACCGAGGATATAAAAAAGTAAAATCCGACGGTATGATGGTTTTTAACGATTATACAAATTGGTCTATCTGCGAGATTATGCCTTATGGTGTTGCAAGAGCGGTCAATGAATTTTGTATAGCTAATAACTGGGAAATCGTATTTTTGGCACTTCAGTCTCTTGGCTATCACGATATTGCAATCAAGAAAAACAGCGACGACAAGGAAGTACGAATTCAGTTGCCAGATGCTGATTCAGACTGGGATAGTACCCAAATTCAAATCCAACAACTTCAGTTAGAGTTAGAGAAAGCTAAAAACAGGATTTATTTGATGGAAAATGACAATTTTGGCAAAATGCGATCGTACTGGCTGAAAATCAAACAATTATTCGCCCCCACAGTATGATTTCCCAACCTAGTATCTCCAAATCCCCGACTTCGCCGGAGTTGTGGGGGGTCTCAAGTGCTGACATGGGGCATGGTATGATGCCGATGGGATAATTTCTAAGCTAGATTCGATCGAAGTATGGCTAAAATTTGAGGTTTATAGATGGAAATAGGTGTCCCCAAGGAAATCAAGGATTTAGAGTTTCGAGTTGGACTCAGCCCCACAAGTGTCCGGGCTTGTTCGGACAAAGGCCACACAGTTTTCGTCGAAACAGGTGCCGGTACTGGCGCTGGTTTCGCCGACGAAGACTACATTCAAGCAGGGGCTAAGATTGTCTCAAAGCCGGAGGATGTCTGGAATCGGGAACTAATTGTTAAAGTTAAGGAACCCTTACCTGCTGAGTATCCGCTGATCCAAAAAGAGCAGTTGCTATTTACATATTTGCATTTAGCAGCCGATCGCACGTTAACCGAACATTTAATGGAAAGTGGAGTTCAGGCGATCGCCTACGAAACTGTCGAACTCCCCGACCGGAAATTGCCACTGCTAACGCCCATGAGTATTATTGCAGGGCGTTTGGCCGTGCAGTTCGGGGCTCGGTTTTTGGAACGCCAGCAAGGCGGCCGGGGCGTACTTTTGGGAGGTGTACCAGGGGTAAGACCGGGCAAAGTTGTGATTTTGGGCGGCGGAATCGTGGGCACGGAAGCAGCGCGTATTGCTGTTGGAATGGGCGCTAGAGTGCAGATTTTGGATGTCAATGTCGATCGCCTAGCCTATTTAGAAACTCTGTTCGGTTCCAGAGTGGAATACCTCTACAGCAGTCCTTTGCAAATTGAAGCCGTTATCCCCGATGCTGATTTGTTAATCGGTGCGGTTTTGGTGTTGGGCAAAAAAGCTCCTATTCTAGTTTCTCGCGAATTTGTTGCGAAAATGCACCCCGGTTCTGTGATTGTTGATGTCGCAGTTGACCAGGGCGGTTGCGTAGAAACTTTGCGGGTAACTTCTCACACAAATCCTACCTATATTGAGGAAGGAGTCGTGCATTATGGTGTACCAAATATGCCCGGTGCGGTGCCTTGGACTGCGACTCAAGCTTTGAATAATAGCACTTTGCCTTATGTTTTGCAGTTGGCAAATGGTGGGATTAAAGCTTTGGAAACCAATCCTAGTTTAGCCAAGGGATTGAACGTGCAACATCACAGATTGGTGCATCCTGCTGTCCGCGAAGTTTTCCCAGATTTAGCTGATTGAAGCTGATATTGCTTGGCTGCTGGAGAACACTTTAGTATGACGATGAATAGCGGATTTGATATCACTTGTGGCGGGGTCGGAAGTGATATCAAATCCGCTTTTTCCCAAAGCTTTTGCCTAAAGAAATAAACGGTTAAGTTAAATCGGGATGACAGGAGTTGAACCTGCGACCCCCTCGTCCCGAACGAGGTGCGCTACCAAGCTGCGCTACATCCCGAATCAAGTCAATGTTTGAATAATATATCATATTCAACTCTAAATTCAACATTATAGTATATAATAATTGGTAAAATACTAACCAGGCAAAGACAGACGTGACAGTAAAGCCACAGTGGTTGCGAGTCAAAGCCCCCCAGTGGGAGCGCGTCGGCAACGTCAAGGAAATTTTGCGGGATTTAGCCCTGAATACGGTTTGCGAAGAGGCTTCGTGTCCCAACATCGGCGAGTGCTTCAATGCAGGTACTGCCACATTTTTAATCATGGGGCCAGCCTGTACCCGCGCTTGTCCTTACTGTGACATTGACTTTGAGAAAAAGCCCCAACCTCTCGATCCGACGGAGCCGGAAAGATTGGCGCAAGCAGTAGAGCGGCTGAAATTAAACCATGTTGTGATTACTTCGGTGAATCGGGATGATTTGCCTGATGGCGGTGCATCCCAGTTTGTGCACTGCATTCAAGCAGTTCGTTCTGTGATGCCACAGACGACTATAGAAGTTTTGATTCCCGATTTGTGTGGCAATTGGCAAGCTTTGGCAATTATTCTGGGAGCTAAGCCGGAGGTACTCAACCATAATACTGAAACTGTTAAACGACTTTACCGGAAAGTGCGACCACAGGCTAAGTACGATCGCTCTCTGGAACTGTTGCAGCGCAGTCGGGAAATGGCACCAGAGGTTTACACCAAATCTGGGATTATGGTGGGACTGGGAGAAACAGACGAGGAAGTTCGTGAGGCTATGCAGGAGTTGCGCGCTGTGGGGTGCGATATTTTGACAATTGGACAGTACCTGCAACCTAGTCAAAAACACTTAAATGTGGAAAACTTTGTGACACCGGAACAGTTTGATGCTTGGAGAGAATTTGGTGAATCTTTGGGCTTCTTGCAGGTTGTGGCTTCTCCATTAACTCGCAGTTCTTATCATGCCGAACAGGTGAGGGAACTGATGGAACTTTACCCTAGGTAGCAATGGTCCGTAGGGCGATCGTGGGCGTCTAAACCTGAGAGTTTATGAAGTTTTATGAAAAAAACAACTAATTTTCAGAAGTGATCGGGAACCAGCCGATCGGTGATGAAGATTAACTTAACTTCTGACGAGAGTCACTTGTTTATACCTAGAGATTATCTATACTAGATACATAAACAAAGAAGTAGAACACACTTTCCTGGTCTCCAAACTGTTACATCAGAAAGTTCTTGGCATTTTCCAGAAAGTTACTAAAACAAGATGGTGAGTCAAAGTTCGATCGGACAACAGTATTCCAGTCAGGAAAATTAGTAAAGAAACAAAAAGCGGTGATGCTTCGTCCTAACAAAATGGGCATCATAAATATAAATAACCGCTAAGCGTAGCATCTTTTCACCCGGAGCCACTGAGAAAATCACTATGCCAGCCACCTCTTTTTACGCTGAATCTGAATTCGACGAACAACTGCGAGTCAATCCCTTGCAAGATGATGTGTTGGATGAGGATGCTGAAGAAGCTGGAGACGAACTCATCGACCAAGAAACAGCAGAGACTGATGATGCAGACTCAGCAGCCAAGTCTCAAAAAAATGCTAATCGCCGCACTACTGATTTAGTGCGTCTGTACCTCCAAGAAATAGGGCGGGTACGTCTGTTAGGTCGAGATGAGGAAGTCTCCGAAGCTCAAAAAGTTCAGCGCTATATCAAATTGCTAGAATTGCGGAACACCGCCGCTTCGCAGGAAGAAGGAAAGATTCAGGGCTTCGTGCATTTAATTGAGGTGCGCGATCGCTTGGCCGCACAGTTGGGACACAAACCTTCCCTGGAACGTTGGGCCACCACCGCCGGTGTGGATGATGTGTCCGAGCTCAAGCGGATTATGAGCGAAGGTAAGCGCCACTGGGCCGAGTTAGCAGAGATGACAGTAGAGACCCTGGAAAGGACTCAAACTGAAGGTGTCGAAGCTAAAGACCACATGATTAAGGCTAACTTGCGCTTAGTCGTTTCGGTGGCGAAAAAATATCAAAATCGTGGCTTAGAACTACTAGACTTGATACAAGAAGGTACTCTGGGACTGGAACGAGCTGTCGAAAAGTTCGATCCGACGCGGGGCTATCGATTTAGCACCTACGCCTACTGGTGGATTCGCCAGGGAATTACACGGGCGATCGCAACTCAAAGCCGTACCATCCGCCTCCCGGTTCACATTACCGAAAAGCTGAATAAAATTAAAAAAGCCCAGCGTAAAATTTCTCAAGAAAAAGGTCGGACAGCCACTATAGAAGATATCGCTGTTGAGTTAGATATGACTCCGATCCAAGTGCGGGAAGTTTTGCTCAGAGTACCCCGCTCTGTTTCTCTAGAAACTAAAGTTGGCAACGAGAAAGATACAGAGTTGGGCGACTTGCTCGAAACAGACTGCGTATCGCCAGAAGAAATGCTGATGCGAGAAGCTTTGCACCGCGACTTGCAGCAACTGTTGGCAGATTTGAGCAGTCGGGAACGAGATGTGATTCTGATGCGGTTTGGTTTGGGTGATGGACACCCCTACTCACTGGCAGAAATTGGTCGTGCACTGGATTTATCTCGCGAGCGTGTCCGCCAAATCGAAGCTAAAGCTTTGCAAAAGCTGCGCCAGCCGAAGCGTCGCAACCGCGTGCGGGATTATTTAGAGTCTCTAAGTTAAAGTTGGCACATCCACAATCCTGTGATGTCAGAGCCCGGACTTCTTCAAGAAGTCCGGGCTCTCCTGTCTTGAGAAATTATCAATAAGCTTTGATATTTGAAAAATATCCCGATCGTTGTGTATGATTGTCAATAGACAGACTTTCTTGAGAGGGTCACTATGGCACTTTACACAGCTTCTTCCTTCAAATCGGAACTCAATGACAAAGGCTGGCGGATGACTCCTCAACGGGAAACCATCTTGCACGTTTTCCAGAACCTCCCCAAAGGCAACCACCTGAGTGCGGAGGATTTGTATACTTTGTTGAAAAATCGCGGAGAAAACATTAGCTTATCCACTATTTACCGAACTTTAAAGTTAATGGCAAGGATGAGCTTGCTACGGGAACTCGAACTAGCAGAAGGTCACAAACACTATGAAATAAACCAGCCTTATCCGCACCACCACCATCACTTAGTCTGCGTTCAGTGCAACAGAACGATCGAATTTAACAACGATTCGATCTTGAAAATTGGCATGAAGCAAGCTGAAAAGTCAGGGTTGCACCTCCTCGACTGCCAGCTCACCATTCATACTGTTTGTCACGAAGCTTTGAGAATGGGATGGCCCTCTTTGGTTTCGAGTAATTGGTCTTGTCCGAGGTCGATCGCCCAAAATGGCAACGCCCCGGAATCAAGCGAGTAAGTATACACCTATATTCGGGTTTTAAGTACAAATTGTTACAAAAGTTAACAAATATTGGTGTGGCCTTGGCTAAAAAGTTTTGGTCAACAAATCGTCACTGCTGACCCGATAACTGCGCTGAGCTTGGTCGAGAGCGGCTTGAGTGGGAGCATCCAACACTCCACTAATGGGGCCATTGTAAAAGCTCTTGTCTCGCAGTCGTCTTTGTAACTGGTAAATGCTCGATCGAGAACTGATGCTAATTGGAACTGTAGAAGCTCGATCGACCTGTGGTAGGCTCACACCTCTAGGAGGAACTGTCTGTGCAGTCTGGTTCTGACTTTGCTGTAAAGCTCCCTGAGTCTGTCTATCGACCTTTCCAGTCCCCGACAGGCGGTTAGCTGTCTGAAACCGAATCAGGGCGGCCTCAGTAGCTCGATCGAACAAACCATGAATCGGACCTGCATAATAGCGCAATGCTTGCAGTCGCTGCTGTAACTGCTCTACTTGTCGGCCCGTGTCACCGAACTGGATAAAGTCCACCACAAAATTTGGCTGTTTACTTTGTCCAGGAAAAAATGTAGCTTGAAACTCCGCCCTCCGGGTATCTATCGCAATCAAGGTAGCAGTGTCAGCACAGCCATCTGTTACCAGAAAATTATCTTGTTGAAAACGAGTAACAGCATAGAGAGTACGTTCCCGAAACTTGCCATCAACAGGGCCTTTAAAATAGCCCAAATCCTTTAACTGCCGCTGAATCAAGTCTACCGTCGCTCCTCTGTCTCCAAAGCGTAACCCTCTGCAACCCCCATTTCCAGAAATAACGCCGGGAATTGGAGTCGTTGGCTGGGGCTGGGACGGCCCCAAGAGCAAAGCTAAAGTTTGGCTGTCAGCAACACCAGTTACCGATAGTCGGTTAATTTGTTGGAAACTTGTGACAGCTTCTTGAGTAATTCTGCCAAAAGTACCAGTAGGATTTGTGGTAAAATAGCCCAACTGCTGCAACTGGCGCTGGAGAACTAAAACATCTTCACCCTTGTCTCCAAAACGCAACTCCCGATAATTATTGGTATCCACAGTTCTATAAGCTTGAGTTTTGACCCCTAAACTATTGAGTGCTGATACTGTATCGCGATCGGGTCTTCCCGTCAGCGATAGTTGATAGTCTCGTTGAAAGTTAGTCAAAGCTTGTTGAGTGAGGGGTCCGAGTTGACCAGTGGAACTTCTGTTAAAATAGCCCAACTGTCGCAATCGGTCTTGAACTGCTCGCACATTGGGGTTTCCTGGATTTATTTGAGCAAAAGCCGAACTAGCTGCACTCACAACCGATAGTATTAAAGCCAAAGATAATAAACGGAAATAAGTATGGCTGGATAAGT
The DNA here is from genome assembly GCA_020883125.1 of Microcoleus sp. CAWBG506. Lineage (GTDB taxonomy): Bacteria > Cyanobacteriota > Cyanobacteriia > Cyanobacteriales > Microcoleaceae > Microcoleus. The sequence continues at coordinate 158,959 of JAHREW010000006.1, read as the reverse complement.
GTTTCCACTTAATCGCCTCTAAAATTGGATGCTCTGTGGATGCTTCGTCAGCCAGAGCAAGTTCGAGATAAGCAAGAGATTCCATAACTTTTGATTGTGAAATTGTAGCTGGGCTATGTGGGAAAACTGCCAAAACTCTATTTTGGTCTGTGACTCAATCTATGGAGACTAAGTTTTACCTGTATACACGTAGCACCCCTGTTTATCAAAAAAAATTCCACTCAAAATATAGTTGCAGGTATAGCAACCGCCAGGGTGGTTAAGTCGTGGGGTGGGGGCGGGTTTAGAGAATTTGTCTATACCGATGAAAGATATCGGTGAACCCGCCCCTACAAAATCTGCCCTAATCGCCTTGGCAGTTGCTATAAAAACCAGGATAGCATCACTGTTTCTGTTGACGTGCTCGTCAGCAAAAAGTTGGCAAGCACATCTTAGCCTTTTGTCCCGAAGGATGATATGTTTTTGGCGATAATTGCTTAATATTTTATCTGGCTGCTGCTAAAAATACCACTGATGCCAGAACCCCGACTTCTCTGAAAAGTCAGGGTTCTGATGGGCGATCGGCATCTCAGATTGATTGAGAGCGACCTACTTAACTATTTCTTAAAAAATTGAGTATCTTAAATTAAGCCTAACCGATCGCAAAGTAAAGCTACCCCCGCTGCAAAAACAGTAATTGCCAAAGCAACTAGCGGATTTTGCCCTTGGCTGACGGCAAAAGAGGTGACTACCCCAGCTCCCAAAGCCGCAGTAACCGCAGCACTCGCCAAATCTCGATCGGGACGTTGATCGTACATATTTTTTATCCTAGATAGTTGTTATGTCAAAGAAAACTTGAATGGTGTAATTCAAGTTATCACTGTTGTCGCAGGTGGGGTGACAACGGGCTGGGTTTTGCAACTAACCTTAAAATTTTGCTAAGTTTCTTAACATATTCTCATTTACTACATAAGTTTTAATTATTGACCGATACTTTTTCAGTATTGCCACCCTTGACCCAACCTTCACGATTGCCATCCTCAACCCGAATTCGCTGCCACTCTTTATCAGGGGAATCTTCCAAAACCACCACTTTTTCGTTATAACCAACACCACCAATACGGTTGGCATCTCGGTTGGCACTATCCCGTAAAATCAAGCCAATCGGCTGAGTAACCAGAGCTCGGTAGGCTCCCGGTTCTAGCGGTTTTGGTGAGGGAGTATCGCTAGACTCTGAAACAGGACTAGCTTTCGCTGTTGACGTAGGCTTGGCGTTGGCAATCTGAACTACTTTTTTGTCGTTAGGAAAAACAGGTCTTTCAGGGATGGTGGTGAGTTTAGCGGCAAAGTAAAGTGCAGCCGCGACACTAGCGCCTGCCATTAGCACGATGGCTAATAAAAAGCCAACTAAAAACTTGAAAAAACTATACAAACTGTTCATAAAGCCGCTATTTAAGCAAGAGAGATGGGGAAGTGGGACAGGGGCAGATGGGGGAGAGGGGGAGAGGGAGAGAGTTGCGAAAATTTTCCTGATTCCTGATTCCTGATTCCTGATTACCCTTGAATTCGGCGACTTAAACTGCCGTATCGAGAAGCAAGACGAGCTTTCCCCGCAGCAGCCCAATCTTGCAGAAACTGGATTTGTTCTTGGGCAGTTCTTGCCAAGGGTACCATTTGGCTAGCTGATTCTAAAATATCATCTGTGGTGAAATCTCGATTCTGGCTAAACCCAATGTGCATCGCCTCGATCAATGTTTGCTCGATTTCTGCCCCGGAAAAATCAGGAGTTTCGTAAGCCAAACGCTCTACATCGTAATTTTTGATGCTGTGCGATCGCAACCGCAACAAATGTACCTCAAAAATCGCCCGCCGTTCCTCCTGACTCGGCAAACCCACAAAAAATATTTCGTCAAACCTACCTTTTCTGAGCATTTCTGGTGGTAAAGACTGAATGTTGTTCGCCGTTGCTACTACAAATACTGGAGAAGTTTTTTCGGCGAGCCAGGTAATAAAAGTCCCAAACACTCGGCTAGTGGTTCCCGAATCCCCTTTACCATCCAATCCCCCAAAGGCTTTGTCAATCTCGTCAATCCACAATACGCAAGGTGCTAAAGCTTCTGCTAGCTGAATCATTTGTCTGGTGCGCGATTCTGATTCGCCGACTAATCCGGCAAATAGGCGTCCGACATCCAAGCGGAGTAGGGGTAAATGCCAGTGATGGGCGATCGCCTTTGCAGTCAAAGATTTGCCGGTGCCTTGAATTCCCACTAACAACAAACCTCTGGGATGGGGTAAACCGTATTGACGCGCGCGATCGGAAAAAGCACCACCGCGGCGCAGCAACCATTCTTTGAGATTATCCAAACCGCCGATATCAGAGATGTTTTCGCGGGCTGGGTAAAAATCCAGAATTTGAGTTTGGCGGATAGTTTGGCGTTTTTCTTCTAAAATCAGTTCTGCATCGTTGGAATCGAGTTCGCCTCTGGTGGCGATCGCCTTTGCTAGAACTCGTCGAATTCGTTCCATGGATAACCCTTGACAGGAGCGCACCATTTCATCCAGCAAACGCCCTTCTATGGCTTGTCCAATCCCCCCTAACAGCTTTTCCACCTCAATTTTTATTTCCGTCGCCGCAGGCAGGGGAAACTCCAAAACAGTGATCGCTTCGCTGAGGTCTTCGGGGATGGAAACGATGGGAGATACGATGACAATATTTTTGGGTTGAGATTTGAGGAGTCTCGCCAAATTCCGCAGTTTACGGGAAATTGCGACATCTTCTAAAAACCGCTGAAAATCTCGCAGAATAAAGATGGCTGGTGCCGCTGGGGGCAGTTTTTCGAGAAATTCCAAAGCTTGTAAGGGGTTGCGTTTACCAAAACCCGTATCGTTGGGATTACCTTGGTAGCCATCGACAAAATCCCAGGTGTAGACGGCGCGATCACCCTGTTTTTTGGCACTTTGGGCGATCGCCACTTCTACTCGTTCTTCTTCCCGTGTGGGAATGTAGATTAGGGGGTAGCGCGATCGTAGCAGCAGTTCAAACTCATCACTAAAATTAGTCATTGGTTATTAGTCATTGGTTATTAGTCATTGGTTATTTGTTATTGGTTATTTGTTTTAGTGCTGAAAAATCGCTCTTATTTCTTAGTCCGCGCACCATCCGGACTTTGTTTATGTAGACGCGGTTTCAACCGCCGAATACTGCTCTTATCTGCTCTTATCTAAGGCAATTGCCGTTTCAGTGCCGCCAGAGATGCCCAACGACTATCAGATATAGTTTCTGAACTTTCTGTATTGACATCATCATTTACAATGATTCCCACGCATTTAGCATCACATATTTGTTTGTGGGGTTCTGCCAAACACAGTTGCTCGTACAGCCAATCACTCGGAGACAAAGTCCCAGTTGGCGACAAAGTTTCCACCAAATCTTCAAACTCCACCTTCATTTCTATCGGATTTGTCTCTGGGCGATCGGCATCTTTATCCAGCCAAATTAATTCCGATGAGTTCAACACCAATCTGTGATTGTACTGTTTCAGACATCTATGACAAGTGAGAGTAACAATAGTTTCTGCTTTCGCCTTCACCTCAAGATAAGTTCCTTGGTGAGTCACTTGCAATCTTCCTCGCACAGGAGTTAGAGATGCTAAATCGGGAATAAATTCATCAAACTCAATTACCTCTGTCTGCTCTGATTTTGAGAGTAGATGAGGAATATAAATTGTGTCCATAATCATCCTCCGCCTTCTGAACCTCAGCCTATTTTAGATTTTAGATTTTAGATTGTAATATTGAAGAATTATAGAAAATTACCCCACTGATGAATGCGGGGGAATGTAGAAATTGAAAAGGAATAGTTGATTTTTAAATTTTCCCTCTTCCTTCTTCCTTCTGCCTGAATTTCCCCCCTTGGGGGGGTGACTTCTTCCTTCTTCTTACCCTCAGCGGAGACGCACTACCAAACGCCGATCGGGTTCTTGTCCTTGACTGTAAGTTTCTATATCCTCAGATTCACTCAAAAAGCTGTGTACTTGACGGCGTTCAGCCGAAGATAGCGATTTCAGTTCAACTTCTACTCCTGTCATCCGGGCTTGCTGTGCTGCGTATTCTGCCATCGATCGCAGTTCTTCTTGGCGACGAATTCGATAGCCATTGAGTTCAACTGTATAAGCAATTGGCTCTTCTGCTTCGTGAGCTATATTTACAACAGTGTTGCAGAGGTACTGAATAGCATCTAGTACATCACCGTTTGGTCCTACTAAAATTGCAATTTGTTCGGGAGTCAGATTGCTTTCATCTATGGTCATCCAATAGCAATCTGCTTGTTGTTCACATACCACTTTTGATGGAATGGCGGACTGTTTGAGAAATTCTTCTAACCATTGCTGTCCGCGCTGCATTTGAGAGTCTTTCATTGTTAACATCAAGCTTTTTTCTTGGGACGCTTAGGCTCAAAGGGAATCGCATCTAATCCCTGATCTTTTTTAGTTTTCGCCTCTGCCTCATCCACTATTTTTTGCAGGTTGTCCGGCAGTGGTTCTCGCGACAAAATGAACGATTGAACTGTCTGGAAAATGTTAGCAATCAGCATATACATCAACACACCAGCCGGCAGCGGGAAGAACAAAAACATCCCCGAAAATATCACAGGTGTGAGTTTATTAACTGTAGCCTGTTGAGGGTTGTCGTTTGGTCCTTGGGCTTGTCCCGAAAGGGTTTGGTTGATATACAAGCTGATACCAAAGCCGAGGATCATGACCAAAATATCCCAGTGGATTGTACCGTCTGGGTCGATCGCACCAACGCGGCCTAGAGCTTCGATAAACAGGAATCCTTTGTTAGTGGCCAATCCGGGGATTGTGCCTTGAACTGTCACATCACCGGGGGCTATGGCTACGATGTTGCCCTGTTCGTCTATCTTTGCCAGTTCTTCGCCTTTGGTGATTGTCCACCGGGGTACAAAGTCGGTTTCGCTCTTGTTTTCTGTCGCTACAGCGCTGAGAGGCTTACCCTCTGGGGTTTGAAATTCAATTTTGGTTTTGTCGCCGACTGCGAGTTTGTCGCCGCCTGGAATTACGCCAATAATGGGAGCGTGAAAAGTACCTGTGACATAAATATTTTGCGGTGGCGTAGCAAAGGCTTGTGGTTGAACAGCTTCGATTTGTTCTTTTGGCAAGACTTGGACGTTAACGGTGTAATTTATGTCAGAAAATGGCGAACCCCTGAGTGTCGCAAACAGCGCAAACAGCACTGGCATTTGGATCACTAATGGGAAACATCCTGCTAGAGGATTACCAAATTCTTTGTATACTTTGCTCATTTCCTCCTGCTGTTTAGTAGGATTGTCTTTATAGAGTTTTTGAATTTGATCTACTCGCTCTTTCATCAACGGCTGCGCTACTTTCATGCGCCGCATATTGCGAAGAGAGCCTGCATTGAGAGGATAAAGAGCAAAGCGAATCACGAGCGTCAGAGCTACAATCGCTAAACCATAGCTTGGCACGATCCCGTAGAAAAAATCCAGGATCGGCAGCATGAGGTTGCTGGAGAGAAATGAGATACCAAAATCCATTCGCTTTGAGTTAATTTAGGTGCTCTATGTTTACTGTTGAGAAATATTGGGTACCGCTGGATACGGGCCACTCAACTTTTAGACTTTTGTCTATCTTAGGACATTGGCTATCGATCGATCGCCCGCTCTTCGGTTTTTTGATAATGAGTTTGCCAATCCTCGCACTAACTTAGCCTTTTTTTGAGAGCTGGTAGAGCTGTTATTTAGTTTGAGCTGCGTTGGTTTTTTGAGCTGCGGGGGGCAGTTTTTCATTAATGTAGTCATAGACAGAGCGGAATTTCGGCATCGATCTTAGTTCCAAACGACCGCCATTTTTCAGAGTCAGCACCATGTCTCCATAGGTGCCAAAACCTCGTGGTACCGTCACAATCTTGACTATATCTGAGTAGATCACATCTGTGCGATCGCCGCCCATCCAACCGCTAGTGACTGACACCCGACGGCTGGTGATCCGATAACGCAGCCATAGAGCTCGGACAATTGCTCCGACTGCTAGGGGAATTCCCACTACAGTCAGCGCCAGGAGTAAGTTAACGATCAAGTCACCGGGGGCGGGGCCACCTTCATAATATACTTCCTCTCGAATTCCCATCTAGTACCTCGGCTTCTACCAACAACTGCTCTAATTCTTGCAGAATTTCTGCATAATTGCACTCTTGTGCGATCGGGCGGACCACAATTACTAAATCCCACCCGAATTTTAATCGCGGCAATAACTGTCGCAAAGCAGCGCGAATTTGGCGCTTAATCCGGTTGCGGACTACAGCGCGTTTGCTCACTTTGAGGCTGATAGAAATGCCTGTGCGAGTGGGCTGGAAGGATTTTTCCGCTGTCGGTTGGGCCTTGAGGGCGCTTTTTGGTTTCCGCAGAGCTCTTAAGCTCAGATGAGCGGAATTGCGGCGCATTCCTTTGCGGTAAACGGCGCTGAAGTCTTTTCGGTGCTTGAGTCGGTTTGCTTCGGGCAACATGGCTACGGGCGCGATCGGGTCACTGAACGCAGTGCTAGACTGCGAGACGGTGGCGACCTTTGCTGCGACGGGCCTTGATTACCAATCGACCTGTTGCGGTTCGCATTCTGGCGCGAAAACCGGAGGTTCTTTTTCTTTTACGGCTGGTTCCGTGCAGGGTTTGCTGTGTCATTTTGATTTCTCCCGGCTGGTTACTTTACTTTTGATTAATATTCACAATCTTTGATTGTACCATACAGTTGTTTTTTTTGCAATATTTTTAATGATTGTGATATAATGAAGATTAAAGTTGTTAGTTTTAGGGAACAGATAACAACTAAATTTGATAATAGTGCAACAATGTAACCAAATCTAAAAACAATGTTTTAAAATGCCAAATATAACCAACCCCAACAAACTATGAATACCAGAGTATTAACTGCTAGTCCGAATCCTTTAACTCAATTAACTTATCAAGTTCTCATTGAAAAGCATGATGAAGAACTTTACAGCGCAATGGTTTGGGAATTGCCAGAGTGTAAAAGCTCAGGCCCTAGTAAAGAAGAAGCTTTAAAAGTTTTGCACCGATTGTTGATCGATCGTTTAAAAAAAGTCGAAATAGTCTCTTTGACAGTAGAGATTCCCCAAGCTGAAAATCATTTAATGAAGTGGGGCGGAGCCTTTAAAAATGATCCGCACTTTGATGAGATGCTAGAAGATATTGCAGAATTGCGCCGCGACAGGGATGCAGAAATGGCAGAATATTACGCTAGACTGGATGAGGCAGAATCCACCAATAAAACTGAAATGGAGGAAATAGCTAAGTGACTTTGTGGATATTTGATACAGACCATGCCACACTTTTTCAGCAGGGTAATCCACAAATAGTGCAGCGTGTCAGTGCAGTTAATTCAAAAGATATTGCCATTACGATAGTTACATTTGCTCTTCAAATGTATGGACGACTTAACCGTATCAGACGAGGGAAGTCAGAGGATGAAATAGTATCAGCTTATGCAAGTCTGCGAAAAACAATTAACTATCTGACCGATTTTGAGTTGCTTGACTTCGATGGAGATGCTCAACATTATTATATGGAACTTTTGCGGCAAAAAATCCGCGTTGGCACACAAGATTTACGGATTGGTGCGATCGCACTTTCGCACAAATAGCGATCGACCTGGTAAACTTAGCTAAGCGTCGTTGATGGCTTTGGCAAAGAAGGTGGTGCGGGTGGAGACTGAGAGGATCGAGGAATATAGTTAGGTTTAGGACGACCAGCTTCTAGAATTTCGTCCCTAAATTGGTTAATCTTATCACTTTTTGTACAAAACAGAATTAAATTATTGCTACTCGTGTAAATGACTATATAACGCTGTTTGACAACAAAAGCCAACACAATGAAAATAATACCAATAAAGAAGATCCCCAGGGTCAAAATTCCTAGTCCGAGCAGCCACCAAGTACAGCCTTCCCCAATTTCTACTGCTTGGACATTTTGAATCGGAATGATAATTTCTTTGATTTCTAAGCCAAAAAATGAAGTAAAATTTCCTTGTAAGGTGTCCCCAACAATTTTGATAGTTCCTGTACCGCTGGTTCGGAGGGGAACTGCACCGACTAATTGACCGGGAAGACCACTGATTTGCGTAACTGATTTAGACTTCATTTTATTTGATTATTGTTGGAATAAGAATGACATGGGTTATAGAGTATTTGTTTAGCGATCGCACTTTTGTAACTTTGCGCTGTAGCATTAAAGTGGGCAATGCCCACCTACCTAAAGATAGAGCTTGCACGTAAGTCCTGTTCGTGTTTAGTAGAAAGAGAATGGTTGCGAATTCTAATTCTACCTATGTGTTAACAGCCCAACTCTTCCTTAAGTGTGCGTTTTAGCTCCGTAGAAATAGGTAAATTACGAATTTCTCCGCAAAGGCTAGATTTTGAGTTTCCGTTTTGAAGCCGCTGTCTGTAAATCCCAATTAGCACTGCTTCAAGACCATACTTAGACAATGTTTCTGTAGCTAAACCGATGATTCCCAGCAGTGCGATTCCGCCTAACATACCTGCTGGGCCACCTAACGCTGCTAAAGCTGTTGTAATTGCCGCGGCACCTGCTAAACCTGTAGTTGCCATCACAATTACCAGCATAATTGCGGGTAATCCTAGTGCTGCTGCTTTTCTAACAAATTCATCCATTTTGCGATCGCTCCGTGTTTATAGATTCAAAGTTTTTTCTGGGGTATTAGCAACTACAGATTATATTGACGAACGAAACCCAACGTTAATCATTGCTTTTGGTTGGGGATTCACTTCGTTATACCTGACATCTTGCAGCAATCTCAATAGAGGGGATATTTGGGGGTTATTTGTGGGGTGGGGGCGGGTTTATTTAACCTATCTGCAAGCTTCAAAGCCATTGGCGAACCCGCCCCTACAGGATTGTTGAAAGGCTTGCAGATCTCAGTTATAGCCAACCTACGGGGTGTTAAGGGTCTTTGCTTTCTAAACAGCAACTTTTTGGTAAATGTAATTAACAGCCTGTTGAACTTTGCTTATTTTTTCAGCCGCTTCATCGGGAATTTCAATATCGAATTCCTCCTCTAACGCCATGATTAACTCTACTGCATCGAGAGAATCGGCTCCTAAATCATTGGCAAAATTAGCATTGAGGGTTACTGCACTTGCATCAACTTCTAGCTGTTTGACAATAACCGCTTTGACTCTTTCATAGATTTGCTGATTAACGTTATTACTTGAGGAAGATTCAGCAACAACACTAGGAGTAATGGTATCAGTTGTAGTTCCCTCGAACTCTAATTCTAATTCTTCCGATTCATCCCGGACTCGGAAGTAGTAAAAGAGATTAGCAACAGCCAAATCTGAGGCTTTTTCCAAATTCGACGCTACTAAACTTTTATGACCCGCTATTTGCCCTTGCTCAATGATATAATCTTCGTAATTTTCACGTCGCTGCGGATCGAGCATTAGTTCCAGTTGAGTGCGAAGCGCATAAAAATGAGACTTTGGCCTCAAATTTTCATAAAATAACTGTTCGTCGGGTATTGATAAAGCTGTTGTTGCTGATTTTTTATCCTCAATAACCGCCAAGTTTGATTTGCTCAAATCAGCACTCTGCAACTGTTTTAACTCACTTGGCGGCAAAGCTTTAGTCCATTCAATCTGATTCAGCCAAATGTCTAAGGCGGCTAAATCGTGATTGTGAATTCGCGTGATTTCAGGAAATAGAAAGTCAAGCTCTTCGTCGGAGTCACAGCATTGTATAATACCGAGGCTATCTTGACGGATTTGTTGTTGAAGCTGAGAAAGCCGATCGCCCGCAGCATCAAATTCATTCTGCACCTGATACGTGCCAATGATACTCTGCTCGATCGCCCAACTGCACTCTAACCGCCGCAACTGTCCCGCCGCACAAGTTTCTGCCAATAACTGCGGATTTTTGTAGTCTGCTAAAGCCTCAAACAACATCCCCCGCGCTGCATCAATTTCAGCATTGCGGCGGTTGATATCTTGCAGTTGCAAAGCCGATCGCATTCGTTGAATTGCTTGCGTAAATAACCCGTAAGCCCGCACTAAAACTAGGCGATGATTCTCAAATGTCATCTTTTCGACAACTTGCGAAATTTGTTGCTTAATATCCGCGCCTTGGTATTTTAAAAGTTGTTCTAAATTGATAAAACCGTTTTCTACTTTGACTTCCAGCCTTTCTACAGCTTTTTTTAGTTTCAAAGTCTGGTGCAAATTCACCGCTGACAAGGCTACCCCAGCGAAAGTTCCGACACCAATGACGGCTGTAGTCGCTTGCAGCACCCCCAAACTCGCTTGGACGGCTTGAAAGCCCATGTGCATTTGCTGCATCTGCAAGCCTTGCATCGCAAACTGCAACGGCGACACTAACGGCGATAGCGGGCTGTTGTTGAGGGCAGCGCCGATCGCGTGGGCCACGAATTCTCCCGTCGCTGCATCCCTCGCCATGCCGATCGGCACTCCGGCAGAGGTAAAGACTTGTGCGTACTTGCCAGCCTCGATCGCAGCCTGTACCGCTGCGGGAAATACAAAGTTCATCATTGATTTTTACCCCGGTAGCATACCCAAGAATAACTTATCTATTATGATAGGTTAAATAAAAAAAAATTATCAGTGAGCGCCGCAAATGGACACTTCGCTAATTAGTTCGCAGACGGTTGAGCTTGTTTCGCAGATGACAGGACAAAGACTTCGTAGGGAGGATATTAGTCCCCCGATCCTGTTTCTGGCGGGGCTGATAACGGTGTTGCTGGGAGTCATCTATGCCGACGGTACGGTAGGCGCTGAGGAAGTCCAGCACCTGCGGACAACTTTGACGGAACTTATCCCCGCTAACAACAGTTTGCGACAATTGGCGATGCGGATGGCTAAGGGCGTGCAGGAATATAAAATTTATAAGAGATTGCCGGAGTTGCTGGCGCTGACAGGGTGTTTTTCTGAGGAGGAAAAACTGCTGTTAATTAGTTTTGGCTATCAGATGTCTGCCGCAGATGGATCTATGGACGATCGCGAAAAACAGTATTTGAAACTTATTGCCGATCGACTCGGAGTTAATGCGCGATATTTGACTGTTTTGGAGGCTAGTTTTAGCAGTAGGGCGATCGCAGATACAGCAGCTTTAGCAGAAGTCAACAGGTTACTCAATCCCGCACAATTTCAATCTCTCGATTCTATATTTGTCCGTGCTGCTAGTCACATGATCGGACATTTACGAGCAAAACCGAAACACAAAACAACTCAAAACAAATCAGTTTCGTCCTATCAGGAATTGAAAAAGTTTCAGGAGTACCGGCAACAACTGAATGCTGTTTGTGAAAAACTAGGTTTAACTCTGCAAGATGGAATCGATCGCAACGTCCTATCTTCTACTTTAGCAGAAGAAATAACCAAAGTATCTCAGAGATTGCAATCTCCATGTTTTCGCCTTGCTGTTGTCGGTGAGTTTAGTAAAGGTAAATCAACCTTACTCAATGCTTTACTCGGCGAAGAAATTCAACCAGTGCGGGATATTCCCTGTAGCGGAAATGTGACTATTTTGAAATATGGTTCGCAGCGCCGGGTTATTTGTCGCTACAAAGATGGACGAGAAGAAGAAATTTCACCGGAAGAATATCAAGAGAAAGCTTCAATTTCGGAAGAAGCGGCTTATGGTTCTTATGCCGATGAAATTGCCAAGTCGGAAATTGCCGAAATTGTTTTTGAACATCCCGAATTAGAGTTGTGCCGCAATGGAGTAGAAATTATTGATTCTCCCGGACTGAACGAACAAGCAGAACGCACGTTAGTCACTCAACAAGTTCTCAAAACAACTGATGCCGTTATTTTCTTAACTCATGCTCAAAATGCTTTAACGGAAAAAGAGCGGGAACTGCTTTTGTACTTGAAAAAAGAACTAAATTATGGTGATAACGAAGGTGCGAGGAATATTTTTATGGTAGTTAATTTTTTCGATTTGCTGCGGCGCGAAGAGAGTCGCCAGCAGGTACGAAAAAGGGTGGAAACGATTGTTAAGGATAAAAATTTGATTGCTGGTGAAAACCGGATTCATTTTATTTCTGCTCAATCGGCATTGGATGCGATTTTAGAAGGCAATGAAAATGATGATTATCTAAAATCTTTTCAGGGTTTTACTGATTCGGTTGAGAAGTTTCTGACAGTTGAACGGGGGGCGATCATCGCACTTCGGCAGTCCGCCACCGGAATTAAGCAAATTATTAATACTGGCTGCGATGAATTGAGTCAATATAGGAAAATCTTAGAAGGAAATTTGACAATTTCTCAAGGAGATAAGGCGAAAATTTTTGAACAGATGGCCGAAGCAAGCGGCCGCGATGTGAAAATCAAACTTTTAGCGGATGAACTGATGGAGAAATGTGTAGAAGAAGCTATTGAATCTTGGAACGAATGGCTAGAAGGATTGGGTGATCGCCTAATCGCAAAAAGCGCTCTCTGGACTTCTGATCATTGGCATATGTGGAGTCAAAAAGAGTTGACTAAAGATTATTCTGATCAATTTGTGGAAGATATCACCCAAGAAATAGAAGATTGGACTACTCAAAAAGTACAGTCTATTTTACAAGAGAATATGGGAGCTTTAAATAGTCAAATAGATGAAGAAATTTCTGCAATTCGGCAGGAGTTTCAAAAGTTTGATAAGCAACTGAGTAGTAACCTTGTCAGTCAATTTAATAATTTGGCGATGGCCGGTAATTTGGGCGAGATTGGTACAAGTGGAAGCGGGATTGCTGAATCAATTGACGATATTGGTGACGGCGGATTCATGGGCGGTTTGGGAATTGGTGCTGTGGCGGCTGCTGTGTTAATCGCTCTTCCACTTGGCATTATTCCAGTAATTTTAGGCACAATAGTTGCGGGTCTTGGTGGAGGTTTGGGCTTGAGTTTCTTAGATGGCGATACAGTTAAAGGTCAAATCAAGGAAAAAGTTTGCGAGTTAGGGTTTCAGAATTTTGATGAATCTTCACAGTCTATTTTGGATAAGATACAAGAAAGAATTATTGCATTATTCGATAAGCGAATTGAGACGAGTAATAATGTGATGTCAAAAGCGATCGCCCTGTGGGAGAATTTGTTAGAACAGCAAGAAATGCGCGATCGCCAAAATCAAGCAAAATGCGAAGCCCAAAAAGTTTGGCTGGCTGACAAACGGCGGGAACTTGAACAAGTACAGAGTCAAATTGAAACAATCTTAGATCGAAGTGCTGGCTAACTCAATGAGTATAGGGAACTAGGGAATCTGAAGCTTTTCCTGAGTCTTGGCGATTGCTTCGTTCCTCGCAATGACAGAGTATATGTCTGGCAATGATTGGGAATATACAGCAGTTTTCAATCGGATGAAATACAGTAGGGACACGGCAGCGCCCAGAGGTGTTAACTTAACATCAAAGACCGGCAGGGGTTCAAACCCCTGCCTCAAAGCTGAAGTCCTCTAAAGAGGACTGAAGAACTCACTCATCAGTCCTCTTTAGAGGACTTTCGCTATTAGACAGGGGTTTTAACCCCTGGCGGACTACGGTTTAACGCGGTTGTTGACTGCGGGTTTAACGCGGTTGTTGACACCTATGGAGGTTTGACAGTGTTGGGTTTCCTTCCCATCAAACCTACTCATTACCGATATTTCTATGCCAAAACTGGCACGGGTTGCGGCCAACGTTTCATGACTTTGCCAATTACAGCCAATTCTTCCATCAACTTGTCGAACTGATCCGGTGTTAACGATTGCGGCCCGTCAGACAAAGCTTTTTTCGGATTCGGGTGCACTTCTATCATCAGCGAATCTGTACCGGAGGCGATCGACGCAAACGCCATCGAAGGCACAAACTGCGCCCAACCAGTCCCGTGACTGGGGTCAACCATAATAGGTAAGTGAGTCAGGGTACGCAGCACTGGAACCGCCGACAAATCGAGCGTATTCCGCGTATACTGCCTGTCATAGCCGCGAATTCCGCGCTCGCACAAAATCACGTTCGGATTGCCAGCAGCCATGATATACTCGGCAGCCATCAACCATTCTTCAATGGTGGCGGAAATGCCGCGCTTCAGCAAAATCGGTTTATCTTGAGCTCCGACTTTCTTCAACAGCGAGAAATTCTGCATATTTCGGGCTCCGACTTGGACTACATCGGCTACTTCTACGATCGCACTTAAGTCCGCCGCATCCATAACTTCGGTAATAATTCCCAAACCGCTAGCTTCCCGCGCCGCGGCTAACAGCCCCAAAGCACTCTCGCCGTGTCCTTGGAAAGCGTAGGGAGAAGTTCTCGGTTTGTAAGCTCCACCACGCAGAAAATGAGCACCAGCAGCTTTAACGCGCATTGCCGTTTCGACAATCATTTCTTCGTTTTCGACGGAACAAGGGCCTGCTACGATCGCGATCGGGTGATTCAAGCCGATCGTCACAATTCCCAGAGGAGTAGAAACTTCTACGGAGCTCGGTTCACCTTGGCGATACTCCAAGCAAGCCCGCTTGTAGGGTTTTTCCACTCGCAATACTTCCTCAATCGAGGTGCTCATTTCCCGAAGCTGCATCGGTTCGAGCTCAGCAGTGTCACCTACCAAACCGATGACAACTTTGTAGCGTCCCACTATTTTTTCTGGTTCCAAACCCCAGTTGGTGCGGAGTTCTGCGTCTAGGCGATCGATCTCGGCTTCTGGAGTACCGGCTTTCATTACAATAATCATATTTCTTTGGCCTTCTCTCTTGGGCTAAACACGGATTATGACACGGATTGACAGTTGGCTGTTAACTGGTTGACTGTTAACTATTAACTATTGACTACTGACTAGGGAATTTGTTATTTGTTATTGGTTATTTGCGATGCCCCCTCGCGAAGTCGAAGGGTTATTTGTTATTTGTTATTTGTTATTTGTTATGAGTAAATCTGAGCTAATACTCATACATAATACCTAATGACAACCAACAACCAATGACCAATAACCCTTCGACCCTTCGGCTACGCTGGCTGACGATGCTTGGCGAGCGGGTACCGCCAATAACCAATAACCAATAACCAATAACTAATGACTAATGACTACTGACTAATAACTAACTTTTTGATTTAGCCGATCGCCATCCTTCTCGCATTCGTCCAAAATTGGTATTAAATTCTTCCCACCCCAGAATGCTTCCTGAAATTTCTTCATCCCAGGAAGCCGACAGGACTCCGTAACTCAATCCTAGTACACCCAAACCAAAACAACCCATACTTACTAACAATACCGCTGTGTTTGGTAAATCAAACAAGCCTTTGCTGACTATCAAATAGCTCACAAAAAATGTTGAAATTCCCAAGAGTGTCGGTACACCACAAAATACCGCTATGCGGGATATCATGCGCTTGCTGACTACTTCTGGGATAGATGGGTCCTGTTTTTTCGTTTGGCTGGCTTTGGGCTGGTTCTCGGCCGGATTTAGTTCTAATGCTGCGTTTGTTACTTGCGCTTCGGCGGGTTTTTTAGGGGTTTTTTTACGATTTTTTGCCGGTTCAAAGGGGAGGCGCTGGCGGGGTGGTTCGGAGGACATATTTTATAGCAGAAGGAATCAGGAACAAGAAAAATCTAACTATGTATAGTAATAGTTTCAGCGATTCAGAACGTCCTAACCGTCTTGGTGGTTTTTATCTTTTCCACGGGGCATCTCAGACATTTATTCAATAGACATCTCCCAAAACTCTTGTGGGGTAGGCATGGGGCCAGCCCTTGACTGACTTTTATTGAGATGACTAATGAATATTGTCGCAAATTTTGGCTTTGGTTTTTAGCCGCGGATACCTAGACGGGCAATCAATGCTTTGTAGCGCTCAACATTTTCCTTTTGCAGGTAAGCCAGCAGGCGCTTCCGACGGCCGATCATCATCATCAAACCGCGGCGAGAAGCGAAGTCTTTTTGGTTGATTTTAAGGTGGGCGCTGAGTTTGCTGATGCGATCGGTCAGCATTGCGACTTGAACATCTGGCGATCCGGTATCGGTTTCATGGGTTTGGTAGTCGCCCATGATTTCTTGCTTGCGTTGTTGTGTAAGAGCCATGAATTGATTTTAGGTTTTTTTGTACTATCTCACAATCCCTGAGTATATCACAGGGGAACCACAAATGAGCAAATTTGCGATCGCACTTGCGAGATTAGTCATCGAGGCAGAAACCGGGTTTTTTAGGAAAATACTGGACGCCCAGTCTTAGATACGGATGAAAAACCCGGTTTCTTGAGATTTATCGGCTCAAATAAGTAATGGCCTCTTTGATCCAATCATCGGCATTACTTTTTTTTGCTAAATTACTATCCTGACTCAGGGTTTGCAGCGCTTGCAAGACTTCGGCCCCGGTGTAACCCATCGCCAGCAACACCATTTCCACTTCTTCTTGAATAGCCGCAGGTACTCCGGCGGCGACTGAGGTGGTCAAACCTTCCTGTTGTCGCCATTGTGAAAGTTTACTTTTAAGTTCCAGGGCTAAACGTTCCGCGGTTTTGGTGCCGACGCCTGGGGTTTTGGCGAGGATGCGGGTATTGCCACCGACGATGGCTTGGACTAAATCTGGTAATCCTAGGGTATCTAAAAGTGCGATCGCCAGTTGAGCACCCACCCCACTCACACTGGTTAACAGTCGAAATAAATCTCGTTCGGTGGCACTACCAAAACCGTACAGCACAATTTGGTCTTCTTTAACTTGTTGATGAGTAAAGATTTGGGCAATTTCCCCGGAGGGAGGTAATTGACTACTCACGCGGGGCAAAATTTGGATTTCATAGCCAATTTGATTGACTTCGAGAGTCAGGATGAAGCGGTTACTGCCTTTGGTGATGTCGGCGACAGTGCCTTTGAGATAGCTAATCATAAATCTGTATAAAACGACTCAATATACCGTTATTTCAATTCAAAATCAAATTCCGTTTAACGACAGACAAATCTGGTTTCCCAAAATTCACCACCAAAGCCACATTTAAGTTTTCCAAAGATTTGATAAACCACAGGATTTCATCAGCGCCTTTCCCTTCATAGTGATTGAATAAAATAGAGAATTTCTTTTCCAAATCTGGTTTAACTTTACCAGAAAGTAGTACCAATTTCAGCAGTAAACCCATGGTTCTGCTGGGACCGAGATTGTAAACTAAGTCATAAAAAATGTAGTGGCTGGGATGGTGTTCGTTTGCCACTACTAAAAAATTGAATAATTCATGACAAGTCTGAACTAATAACAAATTATTTAACTTCACCGAGTCATTTTCGCGGAGGGTATTTTTGATGTATTTGTACAAACGACCGCTAAATTGACGTCGGCCGTATTCAGGTTCCACCGCTGAGATTAAATATTCATACAAATCCACTTTAAATGATTGATAGGAGCGAGTATTTCTGGCCTGTCTTAAAAAGAACTGAGCCGACTCTTTGTAAGTGCGATTTCCACTCACCTTTCCAGCAAATTCCCGGACGGCTAAATGTAATTCTGCATCGTTCAAAAGGGTGGGATTTGGCGCGGGATTTACAATCCCAATTTCGGTCTGTCCCGGTGCCACTAAATAGTTTAAATAAAGAGATAAGTCTGTTTCAAATTGCTGTTGCCTTTGAGATTGGAGTCGTTGTATTGTTTGCTGTTCTTCTTCAATGCTTTCCTTGCTCAACAGAGAATAACCGTATAAATAAGGATATCGAAAAATTATTTCTCCCAAGGTAGTGTGAGTCTGTTTGTGCTGAAGTTCCGATCCTAGTTCTACAGCTTTTACCAAGCGTTCTAAATTGAGAAATTCTTCACTTTTAGTAAATAAATCTATTTGACGCTGCAAGCACTTGACTATGTAAAAATCCATCCCAAATCTGGGTGAAGTTTGCTTAAATAGACCTACCAAATTTGCGATCGCAAATTTGTATTGGGAATTCAATTGCCATCGGTTGATCGGGATGTAACAGCAGCGGTGGAGGATGTATTTAAACTCCTGTTCCGATCGCTTTAGAGAGACTATACTATACAAAGTTGCTTCTATGTCTGGATCGGGATAGCCCATACCATCTATAAATAGCTGTCGGAAACGCTCTATCACCTGTAGCGGCGATTCTGTTTGGACGCAGGAGAGTATGTGGTTGTACAGTTTCTGCTCGTCGCGGGTAGCTGGAATAGTCTCTAAGGGTACTGGGTTGACAATACTACTATCTGTAATGGTTTCGGAAATTGGTGCCAAAACGACTGCTGGTTTTTCCGGTAAAGCTCGATCGGGATGTAAGAAGCTATAGTGTTCTGGACTGAGTTTTTTATTGGCGGCCCAATCTAAGGCTGCTTGCAAACTTTTTCCCGTCAATAACTGGGACTTATCTTGACGTTCGGAAGCCAGCCATGCTGTTAGTGATGCTTTGTATGGAGCCAGATTCCCCAACTGTTTTTCCACCCAAAAAATATTGAATACTGATTCATAAATTCGGTTGGCTAATCTTAGTTTGTTCCGCGAATCTTTGACAACCAATCCTAATTTTTGTAATTCGATTTGTTCTGGAGATGAATCCGCCGTTACTCCCCCATTTCCCCCTAATTTTTCAGAAGCGAGGGTTGGCAAAATTTGCTGGTACAACCCTAACAATCGACTGCTGTCGCAGGAACTCTGGAAAATGCCTCTGCGAATAGCATTCAAATGTTCTGGCTTGTCCCAATCTTCCCAGTTTTTTATAATTCTAATTTTTGCTAATTTTTCAATTTCTTTTGTTTCGCAATTTCTGCCAATGAAAGAGCCATACTCAAGTACCAAGCTGCAAAGCTTTTGAGTCAAAAACGGTTGACCACCAGTCCAATCTAATATGGCTTGGATCACTTTTTGAGGTCTAAATGCTTTGACTGCTAATCCTTTGGCGAGGGGGGAACTTTCGTGTAATTCCAATCTGTCTAAATTAATTTGTCGTGCTATGTTAAACGGGTTACATCTGGTGTCTTCGATTAATTGCGAGGGTACGGTTACTCCCATCATGGCAAAAGTGATGCGATCGTAGTCCTGTTGAGTTCTTCGCTTAGAATAACAATTGAGAATTAAAGCAAAAAAATCTTTAGCACTGAAATTTAAGTTGTTAATACTGTCTATGTCATCGAGGAGAATTACGATGTTTTGTTGATTTTTAAGTGATTTTAACAGAACTTTTTCGATAAATATCTCTAATCGCTGCACCGGTGAGAGCAGTTCGCGGTCGTTCCACCATTTGAGAGCATCAAACCTATTTGTGAGGTTAAAACTGCTAGCTATGCGATACATAACTCCCCCATACCAATTTTGGGGGGCTATATTGGGATTGCTGATGGTTTTCAAGTTAACTACTGCAATCAATGTACCTTCTGCTTGCAGTCTTTTCCCGGTTTGCAGCAGTAGGCTGGACTTTCCGGTTTGTGGCGGACTGATGACATAGCAGTAGTTCCTGTTTAGGAGTTGTTTGTAGAGTTCTTCGTCTGCGGGCCGCTTCACATAGGTGGGGGCACTGACGGGGAGATATCCTTCTACTTGATATTGATAAGTTGTGTTTATTTCGGTTGTCACCTGCTGATCGATCAAGACGCTTCACCTCTATTTTGTCCGATTGAAGGGTTATAAATTCCAGTTATTTGCCAGTTGGTTTAGTTCAAAGTTTGGGGTTATCTTACTCTATTATCTACTAATTATTCTGGTTTTTTTCAATCTTTACTGTATCTTTGCAATAGGAAATCCTCCTATAGAGCGATCGTCGTCCGACCCGTTGTGGTTATTTATACTCGTTGACATTATAAGTATGTTGATTTTTACTCGGACGGGATCGAGAAGCCCCAAATACAAAAGTATTTAGAGTGCGTGTTTATATTGTTTTACAATAATACTTTAAAATTCAGTCGGTGGTATAATGCGATCGGGGAAACTTATAACCTTTAAGTTTCTGCCTCCAGCTACCTTGGCCTTCAGGTTCAGTACCTTTCTACGGAAAATACTGGCTCAGAATAAAAAACCCCAGCTTATTGCTGAGGACTGCTTGAGTGGGAGATATTGTTAATCTGCGTTTTTTTAAGTTGACTTAGATCGCATGAAATTTCATGCAGGTAAAAGATGCGCCCTGATGGATTAACTACCCGATGGATTAACACCCTGATGGCATAACTCCCTGATAGATCGTGGCCCTGATGGCATAAGCTCCACTACCCAAAATACTCGGGTTGGTGGATGATCGTGGATACTACTAACACGTCACTTCTGGCGCGGCCGATCGCTCAGGGTGTGCCTGTCTGAATTGATTATGACAGGCAGATTTCTCCAAAGGCAAGTGGGCTATTGCATCAACCCGCTTGTGACTGGTTGGAGTTGCTAAAAGTGTCAATCTACGCAAATCAGGGTCATCGAAAATGAAATACAGCATCTTAGTTTTAGGCGTATTCGATCTAGGTAGCCCCAGTGTGGCTGGTCTTGCTGCTGGAAAATTTGTTCGCAGTGGTGGGGCTTTGGAGAGTTATCCCGACTTCCATTACACTGGAACGAATGAGGATGGGGAGCAAGAAGAGGTAAAAACAGGAAAAGGATAGGAACTTATAAGGGATGAGGTTATGGCTGTTGTCCTGTACTACCTGTGGGAGGCGGTTGAGACTTCATCCTGCTATCAGTCTACCTAAATTGCAGGTGTGAGTGGGAAAATCAAAAGATGAGGCCAGTCTGCGGATAGATTTTTCCCATCTCTCAACTGAGCTAGCTTCTGATTTTCATGCCAATCAGTTTTGGCTTTGATCCTATTTATTTTCATAAAAACCCAATGGAAAACACACTCGTGACTACTCGCAGACAGCGGGTATTGACAAGAACCCAAGAGCGGCGTCAAGCTACACCCAAAGAAAAAGAGCTAATTCACTTGCTGGCGAATATGGCTTGCAGTTTGGTGAAGTATGACTATCAACACGCTAGCGGTAAGGGGATACTCCCGCCATCGGAACGGAAGCTTTTGGCCCAATGGCATTACCTGCGAGTTGAGCAAATTCGCCGGATCGAACGCAGTTTGGAGCCTGTAGCTGCCCTGAAGCGGGTGTATTACAAGAGCATCCTCAGTCCTAGGGATTTGAAGTCTTTGAAACTGCTGTGGACTGAAGAGGACAACAACCGGGTTAAGCGAGTCGATCCTGATTTGGATGACATCCTCAGCGAGGCTTTGGATCGGGGAGATACTTTAAAACAGTTATTTCATTCGATCGAGGTTAAGGAACGTCAATTTTCGGCTACTCCCTGCCCTGGGGTGGTGCCTCTGTGGGTGAAAGAGTGGGAACTTGCGGGATATGATATCAACTATTTTCCGCCTTCGTTCTCTGCGTGGGCTTCGGTAGTGGACGATTAGGCTCCAGAAAACAGTTTTAAATCGGATCGTCGATCGTCAGATGTCGATCCTTAGTTTATTTGTGTTTGTTCCCATTCCCTGATGACTGTGGGGGAACTCGGATGTTCCTGCCTCTTTTGGGCGGGGACATCCCAACAGATAGAAGTGAATCGGAGTCAGTACCATTGTACAATGGGGGAAAACCAGGGCTTCAGCTAATAGCTGATAGCTGATAGCTGATTGTTTCTCATGACTGACTCGATTTCTACTTCTCCATTAGACTCGGTGGCTGTATCAGCCGAACTCCGCTCTCTGTTGAGGTCGGGTTCGGAAAAAACTCAACTGCAATTTCTGCAACAGATGGCAGATTCCAGTTGGGATGTATTGATGGAATTTTTATTAGAGCGCAAGTCGGATGAACCGACGGCAGTAATGGGTAAGGCTTACCAAATTTTGTATAGTGCTAATTCTCCGAGGGCGACGGAGTTTTTGCAAGCGCATTTTCCCACAGGGGTTGTGCCACTGCGATCGGACTCGAATATTGATTACACTCCACTGCAACAATTATTGGCGCTACAGGAATTTCAAGAAGCCGATCGCTTGACTTTAGATAAACTTTGTGAATTGGCGGGGGAAACAGCTTCCGCGAGAAAGTGGCTGTATTTTACCCAGGTGGAAAGTTTGCCCGTGGCAGATTTACAAACAATCAATACACTGTGGAAGGTTCATTCTGAAGGCAAATTCGGCTTTTCGGTGCAACGGGAAATTTGGCTAAGTTCGGGTAAAAATTGGGATAAGTTGTGGCCGCTAATTGGCTGGAAGAAGGGGAATAATTGGACTAGGTATCCCCAAGAGTTTATTTGGGATTTGAGCGCGCCTAGGGGTCATTTGCCACTGTCGAATCAGTTGCGGGGCGTGCAGCCTTTTTCGGCTCTGATGGCTCATCGGGCTTGGTTGAAATGATGAAAAACGAGTTTGTTTGTTGATTTAGCAACATTTTGGACATTTAACCGATTCTCGATCGCTTTTACCCCAAGGCATTCTGCATTCTTCATTCTTCCTGATATCTGAATTTATGTTACTTCCAGACGATCGACGAACCAAGTTAGACGACACCGACGACAACTTGTTCTATGCTTATCCCCGGTTTGTGACTCATGTTGACGAGGGATTTATTCAGCAATTAACGGATTTGTATCGGGAGCGGTTGAAACCCCATACTCGGATCTTCGATATGATGAGTAGTTGGGTTTCTCATTTGCCAGATGACATCGAGTTTGCCCATGTAGAGGGGCATGGCATGAATCAAGAAGAGTTGGCAAAAAATTCGAGACTCAACCATTATTTTGTCCAGAATTTGAATGCAAATCCTAAATTGCCACTAGCCGATGCCGAGTTTGATGCTGTTGTCAACTGCGTTTCGGTACAGTATTTGGAACACCCGGATCTGATTTTTGCGGAGATTCACCGCATTTTGAAACCGGGTGGTGTAGCAATTATCAGCTTTTCTAACCGGATGTTTTATCAAAAGGCAATTGCGGCTTGGCGGGAAGGTTCCGAGGGCGATCGGGTAGAATTGGTAAAGAGTTACTTTGATGCTGTCAAAGGAGCGAGTATACCCGGATTTAGCAAACCGGAAATAATTTCTAAGCAGTCCAGTTTGCCGAGTTTCATGAAAATGCTGGGAATAGGAAGTGTCGATCCTTTTTATGCTGTAGTTGCTTACCGCCAATCTTAGGATATTGAAGTCTAGTTTTCCTGGTAGGGCAATTAAATTTCCACTGTAAACTTAAAACTTAAAAACACTAGAATATTTTACCTTCCAGGGGGTTAGACTTCAAAATATACATTTGCGATCGATGTTAATAACATCATATATGATGCTGTCGCTCTTTATAAGTTATGCTTAATCGTCAGCGCTGTACAGATTTATTTTTTGTTCTAGAACCTCTGGAAAAAACTCAATAAAAATCCCCATACATCTTCCTAAAATCCAGGGTAACGATAATCTTCAAGCCCTGATGTCACCTTGGACTATTGAGTTATTTACCGTTGAGTTACCACACTCATCAACCTGTTGACCAAAGAATTTGGGAGTTTTGGGAGGGGTAATTTTTATTTTGTTTAAGCTTAAAAATATTATTTATACCTTTTGTCTATGAGTAACATTACAATGTGTCAACCTTGATAATGATTAGAAGTAAGGTAACTTGCATTGGCAAACCAAGAATTTCATGTGATATCGTTAAGTAAAGGGTGAAACTGTGAATCGGAAGATGCGCATAAGCGATTATTTTTAGTAGAAAAATATAAAGAGGTCAACATGGAAACAGAACAAGACCCTAATATCGTAGAAATTAGCACCCAAACCAGACCGGTGCAGCAATTCTCCGTTGAGGAAGGAGAAGAGTCAGGCGAAAAGCCTCAAAAATCCTTGAATATAGCCCCGCTATTGAGGACTTTTCAACGGAAAGCCCTGATAATTATTGGGATTGTAGCCCTAGCAGGTGGTGGCATAGTCTACCAGATAAAAGGTAGCAAGAAAACCTATCAAGGTGATTTTCGGATGTTAGTGGAACCGGTAACAACCGAAGCCAGGATTGCCGATCCCTCTGCTTTGGCGAATCGCGAAGGCGGAGTGCCGAGTCGAGATTTTTTTAGTCTCGATTACGCAACTCAACTGGAAATTCTCCAGAGTCCTCAAATGCTGTCAGAGATTACCAAAAAAGTCAAAAAGCACGATCGCAAATTTACTGAAGAGATTCTCAAAAAAGGATTGCTAGTATTGCGCCTTGGAGAAACTGAACTGAATAAAACTAAAATTTTGGAAGTGAGATTCTTGGGTCAAGATCCTAAGTTAGTGGAATTGGTTTTACAAGAAACTAAAAAGAAATATTTAAAGTACAGTCTTGACGAACGCAAAAGTCGCATTGGTGAAGGTGTTAAATTTATTGAAGACCAGCTTCCAGGACTTAATAAGCGCGTCAACGATTTAAAGTCTGAGTTGCAGATTATCCAACAGCAGCAAAGGATAGCAGATCCGAAAGAACAAGGAGCGCAATTGATCCAGCAAGTTCGGAATATAGAAACCTTACAACTAGAAACCCAAAGGCTGCTAGAAGAGCAGAAGATTCTGTATGCAAATTTGCAAAAACAATTGGATTTTACACCAAATGAAGCTATTGCAGCGTCAGCTTTAAGCGAAGAACCTCAATACAAAGAGCTGCTGACAAAGGTTAAGGAAGTAGAAGGTCAGATTGCGGTAGAAACAGCTCGGTTTAAATCGGCGAATCCGATAGTGGAAGCTTTAGAGCGGAAGCGGGCAAATTTAATAGCATTACTAAATAAGCAAACCGACAGAATTTTGGGTCAAAATTTAGTAGGAGTTCAGGCAAATTCTAAAGTTCAAAATTTCCAGAATTCCATTCGTATTGGCTTGATTAAACAATTGGTTGATACTGCTAACCAAGTTCAAGTTTTAGAGGCTCGCAATCAAGCGATTACGCAGACAAGAAACAATTTGGATCGACAAGCAAAAGAATTTCCTACCGTAGCCAGACGCTACAACGAACTGCAACAGCAACTAGATATAGCTGCGCGCACGCGGGATCAACTTTTGACTCAGCGGGAAACGCTACGGGTGCAAGCGGCTCAAAGCCAAGTACCTTGGGAAATAATTTCTGAGCCTCAAATACCGCGAGATCCTGATGGGAAGATGATTCCTGTGGCATCTAAAAATACAAACAAATTAATGATGGGGGTGCTTGGGGGGCTAGTTTTGGGTCTGGTGCTGGCGATAATCATCGAAAAAATACAGAATACATTTTACGGTTCTGACGATGTTAAAGATGCAGTAGATCCACCTTTGTTGGGTGTAATTCCTGTTAACAAGAATGCTAAAAATTTCTATCCCTCTATTGCAAATGCCTATGAGGTTCTGGAAAACAAGGAAAATAAGTATAAAAAAAATTCGACGGAATTTATAGAAGCTTTTGACTCTCTTTATACTAACATTCGCTTTCTGTCTTCCCATCGGGCGATCGCCTCTTTGGTCATTGGTTCGGCTACAGCGGGGGAAGGCAAATCTATCATCGCTGTCAATTTAGCTCATGTGGCTGCGCTAGCAGGTCAGCGAGTGCTATTAGTAGATGCGAATTTGCACGCTCCTAGTCTTGATTTGCTGTTAAATATGCCAAATTCAAAGGGATTGAGCAATTTGTTGGAAAATAAAATTGAATTTAAGGAAGCGATTCAACGATCGCCTGTAGCGGATAATTTGTTTGTGCTAACTGCGGGGATTCCTCAACCGGGGACTTCCAGACTGCTGGCTTCGTCTCAGATGCAGTATTTAATGGCAGAATTTAATGGCATATTTGACTTGGTGATCTACGATACGCCCCCGCTGGTTGATAGTAAAGATGCTAATTTTTTGGCGGCACGGACAGATGGCATACTGATGGTGGTATCAATTCTCAAGGTTAAGCATTCTGTAGTGAAGAAAGTTTTCGCTCAATTAGAAAACTTTGGCATTCCTTGTTTAGGAACCGTTGCTAATAATATGGGTAAAACCAAAAAGTATCAAGCATCAAAAGCACCGGTAGTGGCAGATAAAAATCAATATTTGAATTTTGCCCCAGTCCCGTCCAGTCTGCCTAAATTAGCTCCTAAAAAAGAGTGAGTTGGATGCTGGTTGCACTCAGCAATGATTCGGGAGTTGTGATATTGAGTAGAAAAGATTGAATGTCAAAGTTAGGGTATACCTCAGTTTATGAAACCATATCAGCAAATAGCGATCGATGAATGCGGAGAAGCTTTAGTGGCAATTCCGGCTGACATATTTGCTTTGGAACAGCCACATCCTTATCAAAAATTAGGGGCTCCTTATCAGGAAAGCAAAGTTGATTCTCCTTACTATCTACGCCAAGGAGTTATAGATAGTTTGATGGTGGCTCAAAAGCGGTTGCAGCAAGATTATCCTGATTGGCGAATTCTGATATTTGATGCTTATAGACCAGTGGAAGTGCAGCAGTTTATGGTGGATTTTACTTTTGCGGAAATTGCCAAAGCTCAAGGCTATGAATTGCCAGTTTCCGAAGACAAAAGACAAGTAATTCTAGAGCAAGTGTATCAATTTTGGGCTGTGCCGAGTCTCGATCGCGCTACACCGCCACCGCATAGTACGGGTGCAGCCTTAGATGTGACTTTAGTCGATCGCCAAAACGGGTCAATTGATATGGGTTCTCCCATCGATGAAATATCAGAACGTTCTTATCCTGATTATTTTGCTAGCAGTAATGAGCCAGCCGAACAAGCATTTCATTGTCGGAGACAAATATTAAAAAATGCGATGATTGCTGCTGGTTTTCGACAGCATCCTCACGAGTGGTGGCATTTTTCCTTGGGAGATCAGATGTGGGCTTGGTCCCTGGGTGAACAGGAGGGGGACAAACAATTTGTAGCCCGATACGGCCGTTATTGAAAGAAGGAAGAAGGTCTTTCGACTTCGCTCAGGAACCAGGAAGAAGGTGCTTCTACTAGGGTGGGCTAACGGAGTGAGGAATCAGGAAGAAGCAATTGGGGGCAAGGGTTTGAGCAATTAAGAATGTCCTCAAGGTATTGACGGTGGCTGTGATTTTGTTAAAGTGTCGATCGCCCTCAATCCATGGAATCAGAATAGACCCAGACTCTTGCCACGGGAGTAATGGTGCTTTAAGATGAACGAAAGCGAACAAGTGCAGACAAATCCAGTCAGCACCGCAAACCAAGCAAGGATAACTCAGAGTTAACCAAATGAAAGCATTAATCCTCTCTGGCGGCAAAGGAACACGCTTGCGTCCCCTCACCTATACGGGTGCAAAGCAGTTGGTTCCTGTGGCAAATAAGCCCATACTGTGGTACGGAATTGAGCTAATTGTGGCAGCAGGGATTACCGATATTGGGATTATTGTTAGTCCCGAAACTGGTGAAGAAGTGAAAGCGAAAACCGGAAATGGCGATCGCTTTGGTGCGAAAATCACCTATATTTTGCAGGAAAAACCAGCGGGATTAGCTCATGCGGTTAAAATCGCCCAACCATTTTTGGGAGATTCTCCGTTTATCATGTACTTAGGAGACAACTTAATTGAAAGTCAACTAAATCCGTTTTTAGAGACGTTTAACAACAACAAGTTAGATGCTTTGATTATGCTGCGGCAGGTTTCCAATCCTACTGCTTTCGGTGTAGCCACAGTGGATGAAAAAGGGCGAGTATTGCAGCTAGTAGAAAAACCGAAAGTCCCCCCTTCTAATTTAGCATTAGTTGGGGTTTACTTTTTTGCTCCTACGATTCACGAGGCGATCGCCCAAATTCAACCATCTGCCCGTGGCGAACTAGAAATTACTGATGCCATTCAACAGCTCATTAATCAGCAAAAAAAAGTAGAAGCTTGCAATCTAGAAGGTTGGTGGTTGGATACGGGCAAAAAAGACGATTTGCTAAGTGCTAACCAAATTATCCTAGATAGCTGTATTGTAGCTTCGACAGAATTAAAAGTAGATGCGAAAAGTCAAATTATCGGGCGAGTCCAAATTGGAAAAAGTAGTGAAATAATCAACTGTACGGTACGGGGACCAGTGGTGATTGGGGAAAATTGCCACATTGAAAATTGCTTTATCGGACCTTACAGTAGTATTGCCGATCGAGTCACGATGATTGATGCGGATATCGAACACAGTGTCATCTTGGAAGGCGCTAAAATATCAGGGATTCAGCAACGAATTGTGGACAGCGTAATCGGCCAGCGAGCTCAATTAACTAATGCTCCTATCCGTCCGAAAGCGCTGAGGTTTATGATTGGGGATGACAGTCAAATCGAGTTGGTGTAAGTTTGGATATTGCCAATATCGGAAGCAATAATGCTGTTTGACAAGAAATAAATGTTTTTGTGGGGTGGGCCCGAAAGCCCGCCCAGGAACACGCAAGATGGCTGTTGACAAGCATCTATAGTAAGTTATCCAAAGGAGAGGAAAGTTTGCAGTCTGAAGAAATACCAACTCAACAAATAATTGATAAATTACGACAAACTTTGGAACCGCGAATTGGTATTGTTAATTCGCCATTGTCTGTAACCGAAAAAAGTGCGATCGCCCTTGAGGAAGAAGATGAAGATATCGCCCTGTTGAAAACGGGTTTTGATATTTACAATATCCCAATAACATCTTACCAAAGGAGGCTTGGTTCCGCAGTAATCGCCGTTAGAAAAATAGTCAGAAAATTGCTCAGACCTGTACTAGAAAGACAAGTAATTTACAATTTTGCCAATACCCGCGTCGTTCAAACATTGAGCAATCAATTGCAAAAATTGCAGGAGAATCAGCAAAGCCTAGAGAAAAAAATTCAATCTGAATTTAGCAACGAGTCTCCTGAAGTTAGAGCTACACTTGAGATGCAACAAGCAGGGATCGCAGCACTGCAATCTGAAATAGAGCAAATAAAAGCTATACAGGAGCAGCATTCTGCTATGTTAGAAGAAATCAAGGTGAAATTGCTCAATACACCGCGATAGAATATCAAAAATGACCCCAAACAATTTTCCTTCCCTAAGTCTCCAAATTTAGTGGCGATAGTAATCTAAGTTCTAAAATCTAAAATCTAAAATTTGATGACGACACTACCAATATGCTCGCTAATTATAGTTAATTATAACGGTTTTCGCCAAACTAAAGATTGCTTAAAATCCCTACAAAAACTTGCGTATCCAGAAGAAAAACTCGATTTAATTTTAATAGATAACTGTTCTCAAGACGACTCTGTTGAATCTTTGCGAAAATGCTTTCCCAAAGTTCGCATTGTGGTGAATTCTGCCAACAACTTTGCTAAAGCTCTTAACTTGGGTATCAGCCAAGCTCAAGGACAGTACATCGCATTTCTGAATAACGATGCTACTCTGGAAAGTCGGTGGTTAGAAATTTTAATTAAACAGCTAGAAAGCAACCCCAAGGTGGGTGCTGCTAGTGGTAAATTGCTGTTCAAAGACGGGCGAATTAATAGTGTGGGAATTCAGCAATTACCTAATTTTTATTGGCGAGATGTAGGCTTTGGGGAGAAAGATGCAGGACAATATGATACAGAACGCACCGTAGAAGGTTTGTGTTGGGCTACGGTGCTGTTTCGTAGGGAATGTCTCGAAGATGTGGGACCGATAGACGAAGATTTTGTGATGTATTTTGAGGATGTTGAGTTTGCGAAACGCTGTCAAAAGCGGGGTTGGGAAATGCTTTACACTCCCGATGCGATCGCACATCACGAATACCGAGGTTCAAGTCGGGGAAGCAAGCTCACGGAGTATTTTTGTAATCGGAATCGTTTTTTGTATTTGGCAAAACATGAACCTTTGCAATTAGTTTCTGCGATTCATACTTCTGATTTTTTCACGAATAAACAGTATGATTTGTTGTTCGAGAGCATATTTGTAGCAATTAAAAAATTGCTAGAGTATCAGAAGCCGGAAATAGTGGAAACTGTGCTGTCGCAATTGTCGGAAAAGTTGGCGGTGATTTATAGTCGGCTGAAAGTCGATCGCATTTTGTCTCGCTTAGAGGTGGTTCGAGGCGATCGCCAAATGTCGATCGGGATTTACGATCACGGACTGCATTTTATTGGTGGGGGACAAAAATATGTAGCCACGATGGCTTCCCTGCTGCAAAATCAATTTAGTATCACTTTTATTACTAACAAACCAGTGGTGATTTCGGATTTAGAATCCTGGTACGGAATCAACCTTTCCCAATGTCAAATCAAAGTTATTCCGTTGCAGTTTTACGAAAAGCGCGGAATGCAGTGTATTGATTCCAGCATGATTACCGATGACTTGGAAAATCCCTTTGATGAAATTGCCAAAGAAAGCAAAAATTATGATATTTTTGTGAACGCTAATCAACTGGAAAAAGTTAAACCATTGTCCCCAATTTCGGTGTTTTTCTGCCACTTTCCCAATACTTTTCGCAACCGTCATTTTGCGGTTGATGACTACACGTTCATGATTGCTAACAGTCAATTTACTGTCAAGTGGTTGGAGAAACGCTGGAATCTCAAACCAACTTTTTTACTTTATCCGCCTGTAGAAATGGCAACTTCTCAAGTCCAGAAAGAAAACATTATTTTAGCTGTGGGACAGTGGGAAGCTGGGGGAACCAAAAAGCAAATTGAATTAATTAAAGCTTTTCGCAGTTTGCGGGAGAATTATCCAGAACAACTGCAAGGATGGCGGCTAGTTTTGGTGGGAAGTAGTGTTCCCCGCAATCCTTATTTAAAGACTGTTCAGAATTTATTGAAGCAAGATTCTAGGGCGATCGAACTTAAGGTCAATGCTGACTTGGATGAGGTAAAATCGCTTTATGCTAAAGCCAGTATATTTTGGCACGGCTGCGGTTTGGGGGAAGTCAATCCCCAAAGATTTGAACATTTCGGGATGGCGACGGTGGAAGCAATGCAAAACCGTTGTGTTCCGATTGTTTTCAACGGTGGTGGACAACCGGAAATTGTGGAACATGGGCGATCGGGTTTTTTATTCAACACTGTGGAGGAACTGTGTCACTATTCCCATCAACTGATTGCTAATCCTGATTTGTTAGTAGAATTTCAAGGGTTTGCTGAACAACGTGGCGAATGTTTTAGCAGTGCATATTTCGATGCAAAAGTCAAGCAATTTTTTGAGCTAATTCGCCAAGAATATGCTACAATTCCTCTGCCCAATCCAGGGTATGTTGCTCAAATGCTGGATATCGATCGCGATCGATAAATTGCTCAGAGGCGGGTTTATCTAAATTCTTTGTCATCATTAAATATTGTTGGTAAAACCCGCCCCTTGTATCTACAAGATTTTATTTATTATTACAATCAAGTTCTTCACAAACCAGTTGAGCAATTTTATTCGCCGCCCCTGATTCTCCCCGAACCCGACGCAAACGATCGCCCATTTGTGCTAATTTTTCAGGATGGCTCAAATAGTCGATCGCCAACCCGGCCACTGCTTCCGGTTCCAGTTTCCCAACCAACTCCGGTACAATCTCTGCTTGGGCCCAAATATTCGGCCAAGCATACAGTTTTCGCTTCCCCAATCGCCAAATTAGCCAATTAATCACCGTCGCAAAAACTGAACCAACTAAGGGCAAATTTGCCAACAATCCCGGCAAACCATCCCAAGCCTTCATCGCATCCAATTGCTGCGTTGGTAGCAAAACAATCATCGGTACAGCTAAAGAACCCAATTCGGCGGTATTGGCTCCAACAGTAGTTAAACACAAACTGCATTCTGATAGCAAATCATAGGCTGGTGTCTCAGTCCAAAGTTCTATTTGTAAGCCATTTGCTGTCTGTAAAAATGGTGATTCTGTTACATGAAGTTTGGCGACTGAGTTGGCAAATAAATGTAGACAAGGGTTTTTTTCGGGGTCTGCAAAACCTGCTAAAGTTTGGATATCTATGGTGGGAGCAACGGGAATTACAAAGCGAGTTTCCGGGCGGATGCGGTGGATGAATTGGGCGATCGACAAACACAAAGGCACGCCTAAAGCTAGTTTTGCCGCCTTGGATCCTGGTAACAATCCAATTAGTTCTTTTGGAGGAGTTGGACGAGGCAGAGCCAAAGCATCTGCGTTTCCACGCTCTGCCTGGGAACGAGAAACCTCGGCAATTAAATCTCCGACAACTGTAAATTTATTAGCATATTTTTGGGGTATTTTATCAAAAGTTTGTGGTTTCATGGCGGCAAATTTATCAATCCAGCGATACCACCTTGCCTCCCATTCTGCATAAATAACAGTGCGATATTTGAGCCTTTTACCAATAACAACTGTAAAAAATTGGTCGCCACCTAAAAATAAAACAACTCCTTTTTCATGCCAATCCCAATTTTCAACTGTTTTGCCGGATAATAGGAATGGCAAAAAATGCTCTGGTGCTTGCACTCTGTCAACTTCGGTGTAGGAACTGGCGATTTCTGCTTCTTTGCCCGTGGCGTGGGGACAGGGGGACAGGACAACGGAAATACGCACAGATGCGCGATCGCATCCTAAATGTTCTCGCAAGGCTTGTACGACGGGACGTACCCAGGTTGCTAATTCTCCGGGGCCGTTAGAGAGGACTAAAATATCTACTGCCATGGGATTTAAGATTTTAGAGGATACAAAGGAGAATATATGACCGATTTAATTAATGCCGCCAAGACTGGTGATGTTTCTACTGTAGAATCTGCGATCGCACAATGTGCAGATATCAATGCCAAAGATGAGGAAGGTGCTACGGCTTTGACGGCTGCGGCTGAGACTGGCAATACTGAACTCGTAACAAAATTGCTCGCTGCTGGTGCCGATGTCAACAGTCAGGATAATGACGGTTGGACACCTTTAATGAGCGCGGCGGCTGCGGGACATACAGAAATTGTACAGCTTTTGTTAGCGGCCGGAGCCGAGGTGAACGCTAAGACAAATTTTGGTTTGACAGCTTTAATGAGTGCCGCTGGTAGTGGACGGACTCAAGTTGTGGAGTTTTTAATCGAGAAAGGATCTGATATTAAGGCTAAGGATAACAACAGTTGGACAGCCTTAATTTGGGCATCTTCTGAGGGTCATAAAGATGCAGTTGAGGTGTTGAAACTAGCGCGCGATCACCATTAGAACTCTTGCAAAAATACCATGCACCCCACCCCAACCCTCCCCTTACTAAGGGGAGGGGGCAAGATTATGATTGTTTCCCCCCTTACTAAGGGGAGGGGGCAAGATTATGATTGTTTCCCCCCTTACTAAGGGGGGTGAATTTGACTTTTGCAAGATATCTATTAAAGACTTAGTAGGTGCATCAAAAAAATTGATATTTATGCGAAGTTGGGCGTGCTGTACTATGTGATTTACAATCCCTACTACTGGCGGCGAGACCAACATCAACCGTTTGAAGTTTATCGTTTGGTAAATGGCGAGTACCAACAGCAAATTTGTGAACCTTTTTGGATGCCGGAAGTGGGTTTATGAATCGGTCGAGGTCGATACAGCGATGGGGAAACACAGTTGGAGGTTTTGTACTGGTTTAACGAAGGAGGTAGTAGGTATTTGACGGCTGAAGAATTGGTGGCTCAATATCGCGATCGCTTTGGCGATTTGCAGGAATAGGAAATTGCGATCGCCCTTTTTGTTGAATGTGCGATCGCACTCCCCAGCAACAATCAGGCAAATCCTTAATAGCTTCGAGATTTCTACGTAAGTAAACGTGTTAAACCAGAGCCTGGTGATAGATTAAAACTGAGATTTCCGCCACCTTCAATAACAGCAATTGTATCCAATGGACTGGTTGAGGGAACGGAAACTCCCTAGATTCCACCTGTTCCACAATAGTTATGGGAAATTATTAAACAGGTCTAATGTGCACCCGCGCCACCGCCACCAGGTTTCACTTTTTTAAAGCCCAGAATCGCAATTCCACTTAACAATAAAGCAATGCCCACAAAGTAAAAACAATCATTAAAAGCCATCACATAAGCTTCCCGGCCGACAATATTATCAATAGCCTTAATTGCCTGATCTTTCGCCACGCTGACATCAGCCCCCCGACTCACAAAAAACTGAGTCATTTGATTAAGTCGTTCCTGCGTCGCCGGATCGTACAAAGAAATCGATTCCCCCAAACGATTCGAGTGAAACTGCTCCCGCTGCGTCACCAAAGTGGCTAAGGCTGCAATCCCCATGGAACCTCCCATATTCCGCATCATATTAAACAAACCCGAAGCCGAACCAGCCTCGTGTTTCTCCATACCCGCAGTTGCGATCGTTGATAGCGGTACCATGATTAAAGGCTGCCCAAAAGCCCGCACTAATTGAGACCAACGTAACTGATCGATACCCGTATCGTGAGTCATGCTGGCATTCATAAAACAACTCAGCGCAAACAAACTAACACCCACAGCAATCATCAGCCGCATATCGATGCGCTGCATCAATTTCGGCACCATCGGTACGATGAATAACTGCGGTACTCCCGCCCACATAATCACCTCGCCAATTTGCATGGCATTGTACTGCTGAATTTGACCTAAATACATCGGCAAAATAAACACTGAACCGTACAATCCCACTCCCAAGGATACATTCACAATAGTAGCTAAACCGAAATTGCGACGTGTCAGCAACCGCAAGTTAATAAAAGGTTTTTTTCGCGTTAGTTCTATCCAGAAAAAAGTCCCCAGAAAAATTGCAGCAATGATGCTGAGACGGACAATAAACTCCGAACTAAACCAGTCTTTGCGACTCCCTTCTTCTAAGACAACTTGCAGGGAACCCAAGCCGATCGCCATTGAGATAATTCCCCACCAGTCGCCCCCTTTTAGCAGTTCTAATTGCATCGGCTTAGGGTCAATTGCGTACCAAACAGCGGCTAGCAGCAGCATTCCCGGAACCAAATTTAAATAAAAGACATATTCCCACCCGTAATTTTCCGTTAGCCATCCTCCTAATGTCGGTCCGATCGAGGGTGCAAAAGTTGCTGTCAGAGCAAACATTGCCATGCCAATTGGCTGTTTTTTGGGTGGCAAATTCGTTAGCAAAAATCCAAACGCCATCGGAATTAAAATGCCACCTGTAAACCCCTGCAAAGCTCGAAATACAATCATTGAATTCAAGTTCCACGCCCAAGCGCAGCACATGGAAAAAAATGTGAACAGGGCGGCATTTACTAAAATGTATCGGCGCACGGAAAAGACTTGGGACAGCCAACCTGTCATCGGAATTACGACGATTTCTGCGACTAGATAGGCGGTGGAAATCCAAGAACCTTCTTCTAAGGTTGCGCCTAATGCTGCTTGAATGTCTTTGAGGGAAGCGTTGGTGATTTGGATGTCTAAAACTGCCATGAATGCGCCGAGAATTGTTCCCATGACGCCGATCCATGTTTTTAGGGGAACGCGATCGCTTTGCTGTTCTATGATTGTACTTGGATTTGCCATTGGTTTTACCTCTGGTGTAATTAATTTGGATTTTTTAACCGCAGAGGGCGCAGAGGGCGCAGAGTAAGAGAGGGGAAGAGGGTATTTTACAAGTTGTTTAGGAAATTAAACCCATTTTTTGATAGATTGGTGTAACTAGGTGTTTTAAGGCTGGCAATTGTTTGGTGAAAACTGTTGCTGCTAATACACAAATTATCCCTCCGATTAGGACTGTATTGGGTGCTCCGATATAGTTGGCTAATCCACCTGCAACTAAGTTGCCAAAGGGGGTGATTCCAAAAAATGCCATTGTGTAAATGCTCATGACTCGGCCACGTTTTTCGTCGTCAACTATGGTTTGCAAAAATGTGTTTCCTGCTGCAAATTGCAAGATGAAACCAATTCCTACAAACAGCATCATGATTAATGATAACCACAGGGTTTTTGACAGGGCAAAACCGATTAGTCCAAAGCCCATGATTGCTGGTGAGATGGCTATTAATTTGCCGATGCCAACTACTGTTTTGCGGGTGGTTAAATAAATCGCTCCTGCGAAGGCTCCTATGCCCGAAGCTGCCATCAAAAAGCCTAGGGTTTGCGGGCCACCGTGCAGAATTTTTGTGGCAAAGATTGGCACTAGAACTGTGTGCGACATTCCGGCAAAGCTGACTAATGCTAGTAGCACTAAAATGGCTCTGATTGGCGGAAATCCAAAGGCATAAATAAATCCTTCTTTTAATCTTTGTAAGGGTTTGGTATTGGTTTCTACTATTTGTCTGGGCTTGATTTTCATGGCTAACAAGCCTACTATTACGGCGATGTAACTGAGTCCGTCTATGAGAAAACAGTAACTTGGGCCGACTGTGGCTATCAGTAAACCGGCCAGGGCTGGGCCGATTAATCTGGCTCCATTGAACATGGAAGCGTTAATGGCGATCGCCTGTGCTAAATCTTCTTTCTTTTCTACTAGCTCTGGTACAAAAGCTTGGCGGGCTGGCGCGTCAAAAGCATTAATTCCTCCTTGACACAAACTCAGTATAATTATCTGCCAAATGTTGATGATTCCTGTGAGGGCCAAAAATGCTAGGATTAATGATTGAATCATTGCCAAAATTTGAGTGGCAATTATCACTCGGTGGCGGTTCCATCTATCTATTAAAACTCCTGCAAAAGGCAGTAGTATTAATGTGGGAATTTGACTTGTGAATCCTACTAAGCCGAGCATCCAAGGTGAATCGCTCAAATTGTACACAAGCCAAACAGTAGCAACTTGCGTCATCCAACTGCCAATCAGAGAGATGCCTTGTCCTGCAAAAAACAGGCGATAATTTCTCGATCGCAGCGCGCGAGGAAGTTTGATATTTTTAACTTTGGCTAGTGGATTCATTTGATGTAAGTTGAAGGATGAAGGAATCTGGAAGATTATTGATACAGTAAGGTTTTGGACTATCTGTATATGAGGTTTAATTAAGTGAATTTACTGAGTTTATTTGATATTAAGTCAAGTTATACCTAGATACCCGACTTCTTTTAGAAGCCGGGTATCTAACAGTTTATTTTACCGATCGCTGAGGATTGGTGTATGAGTCGGAGGTTATATTTTTCGGTTCCCCAAAACCAGGAAAGGATAAATTTATGCCCCCAAGCCGATTTTGTTGCTTTTAATCAATGCTCAACAGCCAAGTACCGAGGTAACGTAGCAAAGGGACATCCCCAGGGGTGCGGATGCGAACGTTGAAATTGTACATTCCTCCTGGCGATGGGTTTTTGACGTTGGAGAGTACAACCTCAACATTGTTGCCGGCAGCAATGGGATCTTTGGGATAAATTTCTATGAAACGATTTTCTTTGTCCCAGATTACTTCTTGCAATTCTATTGATTTGTTTTTGACGCGCACTTTAATGTCTTTTTGGTCGAATTCACCTTTGTAGTAGTTTGGATAGGAAATGTTGAGTTGGGCGATCGCCAGACTTACTTTTTTGGCTGGAATGCGCAGTCTATATCTGTCACCACTCATCCCAGATTTGCCGTAATCTAAGCGGTAGTTTAACTGATTGCCACGCTCAGGGCCTCCGAAAATTGTGAATCCCGGCATTCCTTGGGCTAAAGCCAAGGTTGGTAAACCGGAGAGCAAGCAACCTGTAACCGCTAGTGCTGAAAATAATCGTCGCATAACAACTCCTCTAACTAAAATTACGATCGAACCTTGAATATTTAGCAAATATTTAGTGCTGACAATTTGCTATTAGATCTCCAATATTACCGACTCTCTGAGAAATTTGATGGGGGCGATCGCTGAACAATATAGGTGAATTTTTTGAGGCCATATCCTAGGCTGACATTTAAGATACAGAATTACTAAGTGGTTTAGTATATCATGGCTTTGCTCAAATTTCACTGTTTTCCAAATTTGAACTTTCTCGGAGGCGCATTCCCCCATCCTCGGTACAGGTGGGTACTGTAATCCATCGTGAATTTATTCACACAGGAAGAGACATAGACCGCCGTGACAAGCGCCTGAAATCAGTTTCGATGAGGGCTAAGAAGACGATGGGTAAAGGCGGGAAACTTGGCAAAGGTTTCTGCAAAAATACTTATCGCAAGTGTCGCAATATTAATCAACAGATTGGGAATATCGTTTCTAAGCAGATCGCCGAGATTGCTCAAAAGTACAGCGCTGATGCAATTGTGTTTGAGGATCTCAAAGGCTGGAAGCCAAAAGGGGGTAAGAAACGATCTAACCTGAAGCAGAAGTTTCACGGTTGGCTCAAGAGTCTGATTGTTGAGTTAACACAGCGTAAATGGGCTGAATGTGGTGGCAAAACGATTACGATCGTTGCTGCCTACACTTCAAAGCTTGCTTATGATGGGTCAGGTCAAGTTAAGCGCGACAAAAAGAATTATGCTTTAGCCACCTTTGCTAGCGGCAAAAAGTACAACTGCGATCTAAACGGTTCGTACAATATTGCCGCTAGAGGTTGGCAAAAACTCGATAGCCGAAAGGACTACGAGAAGCGTCCCAGCAAAAGTTCTGGACGCTTGCCTAGAAGCTGGGCTTGTCTCTGCGATCTGTGGTCTACCGACTTAAGATTAGCATAGACACCCCCACCTCTAGAAAGGTGGGGTGAGCTTCATTCTATAAGACAAGTTAAAGATACGGCGGTCACTTGACCGATCGGCTTTAGTATCAACGAGAGAAGTTTAGGGCAAAGGCTGCTCCAATGTAAAGCAAGGCATCAGGCGATTAAAAATCGCACTTTAGTAGAGAAACCTGCGGAGGCAGATTTTGTCTGTGTAGGAGCGGTCTCAACCGCCCTGGGAAGGCTTAAATAAGGAGAGTTCATGAAATTAGCGATCGCCAAAGAAATAGAAGCAGGGGAACGCCGGGTAGCCTTAGTACCCGACGCTGTAGCCAAATTCGTCAAACAAGGTGTCGAAGTTTGGGTTGAGGCCGGTGCCGGAGCAAAATCCTTTTTCTCGGATCTTGCTTACGAACAAGCTGGCGCCAAAATTGTCGCCGATACCGCTACGCTGTGGGGCGAAGCCGATGTCGTCGTCAAAATCGCCCAATTGCAAGAGTCAGAAGTTCATCAACTTCCCGAAGGTGGAGTTTTCATCGGATTTTTGAATCCTTTGGGAAATCCAGCTTTGGTGCAGCGTTTAGCCGATCGCCAAGTAACAGCATTCAGCATGGAAATGATTCCGCGCACCAGCCGGGCTCAAAGCATGGATGCGCTGTCATCCCAGGCTAACGTGGCTGGTTACAAAGCGGTACTGATCGCAGCGGCGGCTTTACCGAAGTATTTTCCGATGCTGACAACGGCGGCGGGTACGATTCGCCCCGCGAAAGTTTTGGTAATGGGTGTCGGCGTTGCGGGCTTACAGGCGATCGCCACAGCCCGTCGTTTGGGCGCAGTAGTCGAAGCCTTCGACATCCGCCCGGAAACAAAAGAACAAGTGCAAAGCTTGGGTGCTAAATTTATTGATGTCGAACTCAAAGAAGAAACAGTAGCAGCAGGCGGCTACGCTAAAGAATTATCAGAAGCAGCGAAAGAACACACCCGCCAAGTGCTCACCCAGCACGTCGGCGCTTCCGATGCAGTAATTACAACCGCTCAAGTTCCTGGTAGAAAAGCCCCGATTTTAGTTACTAGAGAAATGGTTTCTCAAATGAAACCGGGAGCAATAATTGTTGACCTCGCGGCGGAACAAGGCGGCAATTGTGAGTGCACGGAAGCGGGGAAAGATGTGGAATGGAACGGCGTTAATGTGATTGGACCGATTAATTTGCCATCCTCAATGCCTGTTCATGCTAGCGAAACTTACTCGAAGAATGTCTCGGCTTTACTTCAGTTGATGCTGAAAGATAAGGAACTAAATCTAAATTTTGAAGATGATATCATCGCTGGTGCTTGTGTGGCTCGCGACGGCGAAGTTACTAATCAGCGGGTGCGGGATGCTTTGACGGCTTCCGCAGTCAGCAGTCATTAGTCAGTAGTCAGTAGTCATTAGTTAGTAGTCATTAGTCATTAGTCATTAGTTAGTGGTCATTAGTTAGTAGTTAGTAGTTAGGAGTCGGGAGTCGGGAGTCGGGAGTCATTGAAAATAACAACTAATGACTAATGACTAATGACTAATGACCAACAACTAATAACTAACAACTAATGACTAATGACAAATAACCAATTACCAAATTACCAAGTGTTATGGCAGAAGGATTGATTGCAGGTTTAGTGGTGTTTACTTTAGCATCGTTTGTGGGATTTGAAGTTATTAACAAAGTCCCACCGACGCTACACACACCTTTGATGTCGGGTTCTAATGCGATTTCAGGAATTGCGGTTTTAGGCGCAATTCTGATTTCTGGCCAAGGTAATGTGACTGTTACTTCGATTTTGGGGACGATCGCGATCGCCCTTGCCACAATTAACGTTGTCGCCGGTTTCTTAGTAACCGATCGAATGCTGCAAATGTTCAAGAAAAAAGAGGTAAAAGCGTGAGCGATTTTCTGCCAAGTGGCATTCAACTAGGTTATTTAGTTGCCGCATCTTTGTTTATTATCGGTTTGAAACAGTTGGGTTCGCCCGCAACGGCGCGTCAAGGAAATGTGTTAGCTGCGATCGGGATGTTAATTGCGATCGTCGGTACGTTGCTAGAAAAACAAGTCATCAGCTACGAATTAATTGCTGTCGGCATCATCGTCGGTTCCATTTTGGGAACAATTATGGCGAAAACCGTGGCGATGACGGATATGCCACAGATGGTGGGTTTGCTTAACGGTTTCGGGGGCGCTGCTTCTGCACTCGTTGCTGTGGGGGAATTCTGGCGCTATCTCAGCATCCCAGAATCGCCGGCACCTGATGCCACAATCACGATTCTTTTGGGCGTGTTGATTGGCGGGATTACTTTCACTGGTAGCCTTGTGGCGTTTGCGAAGCTGCAAGAATTGCTACCGGGTGCGCCAATGACGTTTCCGCTGCAACAGCCGTTTAATGCTGCGCTGGCGATCGCACTTTTAGCCGGCAGCGGTTATATGCTGACGAATCCCGAAAATGTGCCGGTATTCCTCGGTTTGGTGGCGATTTCCAATATTCTGGGGATCATGTTTGTGCTACCGATTGGTGGCGG
This sequence comes from Microcoleus sp. CAWBG506, assembly GCA_020883125.1. Taxonomy (GTDB): domain Bacteria; phylum Cyanobacteriota; class Cyanobacteriia; order Cyanobacteriales; family Microcoleaceae; genus Microcoleus. The sequence continues at coordinate 118,029 of JAHREW010000006.1, read as the reverse complement.
CGATATGCCCGTGGTGGTGTCGCTGCTTAACTCCTATTCGGGGATTGCGGCGAGTGTGGCTGGGTTCATTTTGATGAACAATATGCTGATTATCGCTGGTGCCTTGGTGGGTGCGTCGGGGATTATTTTGACGCAAATCATGTGTAAGGGGATGAATCGATCGCTTTCTAGCGTGTTATTTAGCGCCTTTGGTAGCGGTGGTGCTAGTGCTGGGGCTGCTGGGGCTGCTGGTGCTGGGGCGATCGACAAAACTGTGCGCAGCATCAATCTCGAAGAAAGTGCGATGATGTTGGGTTATGCGCGATCGGTGGTGATTATTCCAGGTTACGGGATGGCTGTAGCGCAAGCACAACACGCCGTGCGCGAGTTAGCCGACGGTTTGGAAAAAATGGGTGTTGACGTCAAATACGCGATTCACCCGGTGGCTGGGCGGATGCCGGGGCACATGAATGTGTTGCTAGCGGAGGCAAATGTGCCTTATCCGCAGTTGTACGATATGGACGATATCAACCCGCAATTTGACGAAACCGATGTTGCTTTGGTAATCGGGGCGAATGATGTGGTGAATCCGGCGGCGCGCCACGATACGGCGAGCCCGATTTACGGGATGCCGATTTTGGAGGTTGATAAGGCTAAGCATACGATCGTGATCAAGCGCGGTATGAATGCTGGTTTTTCGGGTGTTGACAACGAGTTGTTTTACAAGGATAAGACGATGATGTTGTTTGGTAGCGCTAAGGATGTGGTTGCGAAGTTGGTTGCTGAGGTGAAGCAATTGTAGGATTTTGCGATCGCAGATTAAGGCGGATTAACGCGGATTAACGCAGATAATTAAACCCGGTTTATTGGATAAACCGGGTTTTTTTGTTAATATCAATACTCTTGAGTCGGCGGAGGCCGACTTCGTTTGTGTAGCCGCGATTTCAATCGCCGAGTATCAGCCGATTCTTTATTTCAGAAGGATCTGCTGTTTCAAAAAATAGTTCTAGCGCCTCGATCAGATTCCGTCGGGCTTCTTCTATATTGTCACCTTGGCTGGCAATATCAAGTTCTGGGCAAAGGGATACATATCCGTCGCCTTCTCGTTCAATGATTGCTGTAAACTGTTGTGTTGACTTCATAATTGGAAGTGGCGGACTGCCAAGCTCAAACAATTATAGTTTTACTTGATATTATATCGCATTTTTGGCGGTTTTGTGCAGATGGGCGATCGGCTACTTATCCTATTTATTAAAACCCGCAGATCCGGGTAAGGACACGGCAGTGCCGTTTCCCTACGAATGTAGATCCGGGTAAGGACACGGCAGTGCCGTTTCCCTACGAATATCGCGTACAATCTATATCTAGCATTGATTTTCATCATTGGTATGAATACCGTTCAAAAACAGGCAACTTTTTCGGGAATTCCTTTCTTGACTGATGTAGAATTTCTGAAGCTATTATCGCTTGTTTTTTAGTCTATCCTAACTTTTCGGAGGATTCTGTACCGTGACTAATGGGGGAAAGTTTTGGAACGTCGCAAACCTGACTGTCGCTGTACTAGGTTTGTTTGCGGCTGTTGGCGGTGCGGGAATTGCTATTGTTCAAGGTTGGCCGCCCCTGTTGGTTGGACAAAATGCTCGTTTTTCCTGCCAACTTCAGCCAGATACTCAGCGGGGTGGTGATGTTTGGACTGTGATGTACCGTCACGATAAAGGTCAACAACCTTGGCTGAAAATGGTCACAACTTTAGGCGGTGATTATACGCCTGTAAGACGCTGCCAAATAATTTCTGAAAGCTTGAACAGTTATCGCAAAGATGGTTTGATTCGGTTAGCTTATAGAGACGAGCCTAAGACGCCGAATCAATATGTGATTTGTGCTAAAACTAAGTTTAGTGGCGAGGGTTGTCCGCTGTTGGTGACGTTGAAGCCCGGTAGCGATACTGAGGCTTATAACGCAATGCGAGATATGACTGAAAATTTGTTGAATGGTGGTAATGCTGTTTATCAAAATAGCGAGGGTAAGTTGGCAACTTCTAAGTTTTCTCAGGCCTCGCCAGAGATTGATTTAACTCCTTTTTTGGCTGAAGAGGATCGGATTGCTGGTTCTAATTCTGCTAAGTGATATTAAACTTATAGGAATTACCGCATGGGCTCAGAAACCGGGTTTTTTGCGAAAATACTTCGTTACATCCCGCTGATTAGGAAAAAACCCGGTTTCTTTGGTGGGAGTGCGTAAGTCCTGATTGATTGAAAAGTTCGTTTTGGCTAATTGTTATAACCCTCAAATCGCAGGTAGCATCCTTACTGGTAAGTCACAGTGCCAGGTATCATAAACCCAGATACCGCATGACTTCCTAGATTTTGCTAATCTGACGATTATTAATAAAAACTTTAAGCTTTTATAGGTTACAATTCTTTAAACCAATCGATGACCTTAGTGACCTTCTCTATCAACCCATTCTGCCGCAAAATATCCTCACAAAAAACTACCACCACAACACAACCACAAAAGACCCACATCAATATCCATCCAACAAAAAACAACACGTCCAAAACACCTTCAAACGATAACCAAATATAAAGAAAAGCATCTGCTCGCATTGTTGGAGGGAGGTGGTCTAGAATTAAATTATTTGTATTAAAAAATTCTAGATAATTTCTAAGAGGAATTCCCCACCGAAACGTATTAATTTGTACCCCTCCTGCAACTCTGACCGCCGCTTGTTGTAGCGCCGCTTGCTGTTGCGGAGATAAACTTGCTTGCTGACTCTGCAAATCCGCAACAATTTGAGTTTCCGTCTTTCCGTGAACAGCAACCACTTTACCGCTGAAATCTAAAACAGGCCCGCCACTCATGCCACCAAAAGTAGAAGCATCATAGGAAATCCCATAACCCTGTTCCAATATATCCAACCTTGATACATAACCTTGCACAAATTGCGGCCCTAATTTGCTGCCTCCAATTTGATCTGGAAACCCTTGAATATAAATTTTATCTCCCACTTTCACGCTATCAGAATTGCCAAAATCGAGACTCGGATAAGGACATTTTTCCCCGATAGGCTTAAACGTCACCACTGCTAAATCTACACTGGGACTTAGTTGGATGCTTTGAGTTTTCCAAGATTTTTCGTCATTAGTTCGCAGATTCAAACTGCGCCCTTCCACCACATGACGTGCCGTGAGAACCGTGCAAACTCCTGTTGGGCCAGGTACAATAAAGCCCGTACCATGCCCGCGTTCATTTTGGTAGGAAATCAGCACGATGCTATTTTTAACTGTTTCGGCAATTTCTTGAGATGACTTCTGCTGTCCGCAACTTGTTAAAGAGACTGCGAGAAGGGTAAGAATTAGCAAGCAAGACCGAGATTTCATTGCTTTTACTGGTAGTTTTAGGCAGGAAGGGAATCAAGGACAGGTTTTTCTACAACAGTGATGTGTTGCTTTCCAGGTAGGAGGTTAGCACGACATTCCTTGAAAGAATTATACTTTAATTTGAAACTGTTGTGCTGTATTGGCATCGAGAAACACGATCGCGCTAGCCGCAAGCATCGCACTTCCATACCGCACGCGAAAAAGCAATGGTTTTTGATTTGGTGCGGCCCTACTGCTACGGCGGAGGAAAGTCTGTCGAAAACTCCCGATTTCAAGGACGCGATGCGGCTAGTCGCTATAATTTAGCTAAGATATCACATTAAATCTGGTTGATTGCACATATTTGTAAGGACACGGCAGTGCCGTGTCCCTACCAGAACTGTAGGGACACGGCACTGCCGTGTCCTCACCTTTAACCGGTTACTTTAACCGGATTTGATGTCATTTGATAAAAATGGAATAGCAAACAATGACACTGAAAGAATTAGAAAAACAACTCCTTGCCTTAACTCCCAGTGAAAAAACTAAAGCCATACAGCTATTAGTTCAAAGTTTAAGCAATACTTGGCAAGGAATAGAAAAAACTCCGGGCGTGTGCGGGGGTAGGGCTTGCATTGCTGGGACTCGCATTCCTGTTTGGGTAATGATTGAAGCTCGTCGTCTCGGATACAGTGAAGCCGATTTACTAGAAAATTATCCCACTATTGGTGCAGCAGATTTAGCAAATACCTGGGCTTATGCTGAGGCATATGCTGATGAAATTGAACTAGCAATCCGAGAAAATGAGGAAGCTTAAAACATGGCGCGCTTATATTCAGATGAGCAATACCCAATAGCTGTTGTAAAAATCCTCCGAACTCTCGGTCACGATGTTTTAACTGTTCAAGAAGCCGGAAATGCAGGACTTAAAATTCCTGACGATCTCGTCTTAGCATTTGCAACGAGTGATGAGCGAGCTGTGTTAACATTGAATCGGCAAGATTTCATCCGACTGCATCGCTTGCAACCAAATCATTCTGGTATTATTACTTGCACTAACGATCGCAATTGGGAAAGATTGGCATCACGTATCGATGATGCTATTTCTGCTGAAGAAACATTGAGCGGTAGATTGATTCGGGTGGTACGTCCCCAAAACTGAAAAAAGCCGTGAAGCGTAGCTATCTCTAGCGTGAATTGCCACAACCCGATTTCAGCTAAAATATTAAGCATACTTTCCTGAAAAAACGAGGTGTTAACTGTGACAATAACCGAATTAAAAGTCAAGCTAGCATCCTTAAATTCAGCCGATAAAGCAGCGATTTTAGAAGTTTTACTTAAAACTTTAACCAACGGTTCCCTAGGCATTAAAAAGACTCCTGGTGTCTGTGGCGGCGATGCCTGTGTTGGCAATACTCGCATACAAGTTTGGGTACTTGTCGGGTATCGCCGTCTCGGATGCAGTGATGCTGAACTCTTTAAGTGCTATCCCCATTTAACTGCTGCTGACTTAGTAAATGCTTGGGCTTATGAGTCAATGCTTACCCAGAAGAAATTGAACAAGCAATTAAAGAAAATGAGGAAGCCTAAAACATGGCACGAATTTATGCAGACGAACAGTATCCGTTGCCAGTAGTTGAGTTTATTCGACCTTTAGGTCACGATGTTTTAACAGTTCAAGAAGCCGGAAACGCAGGATTAGGAATTCCTGATGAGGATGTATTGGCTTTTGCAGTGAGTAATGAGCGAGCAGTTTTGACTCTCAATCGAGGTGATTTTATTCGACTGCATCGCTCACAACTGAACCAGATTTCTCAAGGGTTTTAGTCTTAAGTTGATACCTATGGGGAATGGAATAGCTAGCGCTCATAAGTTTACGCTTCTTTGAAGAATCTGATGATTTCGCGGACGTGGTTGAGGATTTTTCCGTCATCGGTGAGTTGCGCGATCGCACTTTCTGCATCTCTTGCCAGTTTAGTATGTTCGGCCTCATTGGTAGCCGTCAAGTTTTGGAGAGATGCTGCTAGTCGAGTTAAGTCTCTTCTGGTAGCTTCCTGCTTTCCCTCTTGGATAGCTACCCAAGAATTCGGATCGTCAGAGTTTAATTGAGCTTGTAAATTTTTAATGGTAGATTCTAAGTTGGCGAATCGGCTGCGGAGTTCGAGAATGTCTTCGCGGGGGTGCAAAAATTGACGGCGAATCATTGTCAGCCGCGCTGCTAAATATTGATAACCTCTAATCGCTGGACGCAATATAGTTAACAGCAGTGCAGCACCGGAACTGAGATAGCCAATGGCGCTAATTCCCGTGGCTGCAAGGGCGTACAGGGCGATCGCACTCAACAAGTGCAGTCCGATGGCCACCAGGAGCGATCGACTAACTAATACAGTAACGTATTTGACTTGTTTATCGTCAACTACGATGCCTTTTGCCGTTGATTCTGTGGCTTGCGCTAAAACTTCTTTAGCTTCAAAATGAATATTCCACGGAACTGTAACTATCAACAATAGCCATTCAAAAATAGCAATGGCAATTACCCAATCAATGAAGCTGCCGGCGGGGATGTGCAACCATTGCAGAATGGCAAAAACTAATAGTAAAAATATACCTGTGCTAGCACCAAAACCTGCGAAAGTGTAATACATTGCGATCGCCTTTGCGGAATGTTTGTTTGATTGTGTGCGGGTTTGCAGGAATAGGTGAAAAGAGTGTGACAGTTAGGAAAGCTTCCTATTCAACTACATGGAAACCCAATGCTTTCAGGATTTTGGTATGTAAAAAGGGTGTGACAGTTAGGAAAGCTTCCTAATTCCTCTGGTACACACCTACACAGCCTGTTCTTGACTGTTTTTTTGGACAAGTCTCAGATAGCAGCAGAATCAGCTAGGGCTGAGATAAACTGATTTGGATGACGATCATCGCGCGTTCAGCCAGTTCCGTGTCTCTAACTCAGTCCTGGACGCACAGCATCTACAATTGACTCTAGCGTCTTCATCTAAATATCTGCGCGTCTACTACTTAAAATCAACAGTCAGCAGCAAGGACAAACCAATGGCGAACTCAACTCTTGGTCTAGAAAATAAACTTTACGATTATCTATTATCTATTTCCCTGCGGGAGCCAGATATTCTTCAGCAACTGCGAGAAGAAACTGCTAAACACCCTATGGGTATGATGCAAATCGCTCCTGAACAAGGTCAGTTTATGGAGATGCTGGTGCAACTCATGGGAGCGACAAAAACCTTAGAAATTGGGGTGTTTACGGGATATAGCTCCCTGTGCGTAGCTTTAGCACTGCCTTCAAACGGGAGAATTGTTGCTTGCGATGTCAGTGAAGAATATACTGCGATCGCGCGTCGCTATTGGGCCGCAGCGGGTGTCGCCCATAAGATTGCTTTGCACTTGGGGCCGGCAATTCATACTCTCGATAAGCTCATCGCCAAAGGACAAACAGGAACTTTTGATTTTGCTTTCATTGATGCGGATAAAGAAAATTATGAGGGTTATTTTGAGCGATCGCTCCAACTGGTACGCAATGGCGGTTTAATTGTAATTGACAATGTTCTGTGGTCTGGACGAGTGGCAGATCCTCAAGTACAAGACCAAAGTACCCTAGCCCTTCGTACTTTCAACGACAAATTGCGTAACGATCCCAGAGTAACTCTCAGTGTTGTCCCGATTGCTGATGGACTGACTTTGGCATTGAAACGCCGCTGGGCTACGATGATGGAACCTCAAAAGAATTGAACTACCACCGCTGTACCGCCCTATCGGTCAGCTTCTGGTAGTTAACTACTATATTTAAATAACATAATTAATTGGTTTGAGGCAGAAATTCTGGTGTCTAATTTACAAGTAAAATTGCCAATTCACGAAACTTTTCAGTCTACCGTTCAAGGCGAGGGATACTGGACGGGGACTTTAGTTGATTTTATCAGATTGGCTGGTTGCCCTGTGAGGTGTCCTTGGTGCGATACTGGTTACTCCAATGGTGGCAAAGGTTTGCCTGCGGTGTCGCAGTCGATCGCCCAATTGCTCGCTCAGTTGCAGTCAAAAAGAGTTGTAATCACTGGCGGTGAGCCTTTCATTCACCGGGATTTACCTCAGTTAGTACAAGCTTTGTTAGCAGCCGATAAGCAAGTGAGTATTGAAACTTCTGGTGCTTACTGGCTAGATGTTTCACCCCAGGCTTGGATTACTCTTTCTCCTAAAGAACACGTCAGTCCTAAATATCCGGTACAAGAGCTTTTTTGGAGTAGAGCTAATGAAATTAAATTGGTGGTTAGCACTGGCAAAGAAGTTGAATTATATCACAAATATTTGGGAAGCAATGTAGATGTTCCCGTTTTTTTACAACCGGAATGGAACTCTAAAGATGCAGCTATTCCGATTATATTGGAATTGCTAAAACAAAATCCTCGTTACAGGTTATCTTTGCAAATTCATAAATTTATTGGCGTGCCATAGTTCCCAGCATCTCCTATCAATTCCGGTTGTATCGGAATGATTTAACCGCGAAGGCGCTAAGGACGCGAAGGAAGAGAAGAGAGGATTTTATATCACCTAGGAAGACCAAGGATAATTTTTTATTCGTCCCTAAGCTGACCATGATTCGTACAGAATATGGAACTGGATTTGAAAAATCCAAGATTCAAGGTTTTGCTTCACGGGGCGACGGAAACTTATTTGACAATTATTTGATATTCTTGAGTTTGGATGCCAGCTATTCCAAAGGCAGCGCTAAGATAGTTAAGCACTGTTTTGCACTACTCCCATGTCCCAACGCCCCGAAACCTCAAACAGCCAGCCAAGTGCATCCCTCAACGGGCATAATCTGACGACTCCTAACTCTCATAACCAAAATACGATTCGGGTTCGCGGTGCCAGACAGCACAACCTCAAGAATGTCGATTTGGAACTGCCGCGCGATCGCCTGATCGTGTTTACTGGTGTCTCCGGTTCTGGTAAGTCTTCCCTGGCTTTCGATACAATTTTTGCCGAGGGACAGCGCCGCTACGTGGAGTCTCTCAGCGCCTACGCGCGACAGTTTTTGGGACAGTTGGATAAGCCGGATGTGGACGCAATTGAGGGCTTGAGTCCGGCTATCTCGATCGACCAAAAGTCCACTTCCCACAACCCGCGATCGACTGTGGGCACTGTTACAGAAATTTATGATTACCTGAGACTACTCTACGGCAGAGCTGGCGAACCCCACTGTCCGATTTGCGATCGCTGCATTGCGCCACAGACAATTGATGAAATGTGCGATCGCGTCATGGCCCTTCCTGACGGTACTCGCTTTCACCTTCTGGCACCGGTGGTACGCGGAAAAAAAGGCACTCACCGCAAATTATTATCCAGTTTAGCCGCCGAAGGATTTAGTCGGGTCAAAGTTAACGGCGAGATTTTAGAACTTTCGGAAAATATCGAATTAGATAAAAATCTAACACACAACATCGAAATAGTTATTGACAGGTTAATTAAAAAACCAGGTTTAGAAGAACGTCTAGTTGATTCTCTCTCGACTTGTCTGCGTCATTCAGAAGGAATTGCCATCATAGAGGAGTTACCAGCAGAGGAAAATTCCGAACCAAATCCCCCCATCGTATTTTCCGAAAACTTTGCGTGCCCAGAACACGGCGCAGTAATGGAAGAACTGTCGCCCCGGTTATTTTCATTTAATTCGCCCTATGGTGCGTGTCCAAACTGTCACGGTTTGGGCAGTTTACGCACCTTTGCGCCAGAGTTGGTGGTGCCGGATGCGAAAGCGCCTATTTATTGTGCGATCGCCCCTTGGTCTGATAAAGATAATTCCTATTATCTCTCTTTACTTTGCAGTGTTGCTGATGCTTGCGGATTTAATATTGACATTCCTTGGTATCGTTTAAGGCCGGAACACCAGCGGGTACTTTTGTATGGCAATGAGGAAAATCAAACAAGAGAAAATAAGAAACGCGACCCCAATTCCAGCGATTTAAGAAGAGATTTTAAAGGTGTAATTGCCATGTTGCAGCGCCAGTATGAAGATACTGGTTCTGATTTGATTAAGCAGAAATTGGAACAGTATCGCGTTGATAAACATTGCCATGTTTGTCAAGGCAAACGCTTGAAACCCGAAGCACTTTCAGTGCGGTTGGGACAGTACGGCATTGTAGATTTAACCAGTATTTCGATTCGGGAATGCCGGCAACGAGTAGATAATTTAGGATTGAGCGATCGGCAATTTCAAATATCCGATTTAGCCCTCAGAGAAATCAAAGCCAGACTGCAATTTTTGCTTGATGTCGGATTAGATTATTTGACTTTAGACCGCGCAGCAATGACCCTTTCAGGTGGGGAAGCCCAGCGAATTCGACTAGCTACTCAAATCGGTTCCGGTTTGACCGGAGTGCTTTATGTTTTGGACGAACCCAGCATTGGTTTGCACCAAAGAGACAATTTTCGACTGCTGCAAACTTTAACAAAGTTACGAGATTTAGGCAATACTTTGATTGTAGTAGAGCATGATGAAGAAACAATGCGATCGGCAGATCACATTGTGGATATCGGACCGGGCGCCGGCGTACACGGTGGCAAAATCATATCCCAAGGAACTTTAGCAGACTTGCTAGCGGCTGAAGACTCCTTAACTGGTGCTTATCTGTCAGGAAAGCGAGTAATTGAAACCCCAGCCCAAAGGAGAAAAGGCAATGGCAAATCCCTCTCCATCACCAATGCAAGGCGCAATAATTTAAGAAATATTAATGTAGAAATTCCCCTCGGAAAACTTGTCTGTGTTACGGGAGTTTCAGGTTCGGGAAAATCTACATTAATCAATGAATTGCTGTATCCTTCCTTACAACACTACCTCACCAAAAAAGTTCCTTTACCACCCGATATGGACGCGCTGAAAACCAAAGGTGAACGCTCCATAGAAGATGTAGTTGATAAGGTAATTGTCATCGATCAATCTCCCATCGGTCGTACTCCGCGTTCCAATCCCGCCACTTACACGGGAGTCTTTGATGTGATTCGAGACTTGTTTGCAGAAAGCATTGAAGCTAAAACCAGAGGTTACAAAGCCGGACAGTTTTCGTTCAACGTCAAAGGAGGCAGGTGTGAAGCTTGCAGCGGTCAAGGTGTTAACGTCATTTCGATGAATTTTCTGCCCGATGTTTACGTCCAGTGTGAGGTTTGTAAAGGGGCGCGCTACAACCGGGAAACCCTGCAAGTGAAGTATAAAGGCAAGTCAATTTCTGATGTTTTGAACATGACTGTGGAGGAAGCTTTGGAAATGTTTAAAAACATTCCTAGGGCTGGTGCTAGACTGCAAACTTTGGCTGATGTTGGCTTGGGTTACATTCAGTTGGGACAGCCCGCACCGACCCTTTCTGGGGGCGAAGCACAGCGGGTGAAATTGGCAACGGAATTGTCCCGTCGCGCTACTGGGAAGACGCTTTATTTGATAGATGAACCGACGACGGGTTTGTCGTTCTATGACGTTCATCATTTGTTAAATGTGTTACAAAGATTGGTGGATAAGGGGAATTCTATTTTGGTAATTGAACACAATTTGGATGTGATTCGGTGCTGCGATTGGGCGATCGATTTGGGGCCGGAAGGGGGAGATAAGGGAGGTGAGATAATTGTCGCTGGAACGCCGGAGGACGTGGCGGCTAATCCTCGTTCTTATACTGGGAAATATCTGCAAGTTGTTTTGCAGGAACATCCTTTGGGTGAGGCTGTAGCTGTCACTTGATTCGGCAATTCAAAGAGATGATTATTAACAGTCGTTGCCGAGAAATTCCCAAAAATTGCACACAGCTTAGCCAAAACTCAAGCCCCTCTCAAATAATCAACTCAGGATGAAACAAATCAGGGATGAACTCTCAAACAAACACGCCTTTATTAGATGCTTTGCGCGATCGCACCAATCACCATCACTCCCCATTTTACGCCCCCGGACACAAAGGCGGTCAAGGAATCTCAGGGCGGTTAGTTGAGTTATTAGGGCCACAAGTATTTCGATCGGACCTCCCCGAATTGCCAGAATTAGATAATCTCTTTAATCCAGAGGGCGTAATTGCAGAAGCTCAAAATTTAGCTGCTGAGGCATTTGGGGCCGAACATACTTGGTTTTTAGCAAACGGTTCGACTTGCGGAATCATCGCGGCAATTGTCGCAACTTGCGGCCCAGGAGATAAAATTATCCTACCTCGAAACATCCATCAATCGGCAATTTCTGGTTTGATTTTATCCGGCGCAATTCCCATTTTTGTGAATCCAGAGTACAACTCGGATTGGGATATTGCCAACTGCATCACCCCAGAAGCCACCGCAGCAGCATTAACACAGCATCCCGATGCCAAAGCAGTCATGGTGCTTTACCCAACCTATCACGGCGTCTGTGGAGATTTGCGGGCGATCGCCAAAATTACCCATCAATACAACATACCATTATTAGTAGATGAAGCCCACGGCGCACACTTCAACTTTCATCGCAACTTGCCAGAACCAGCACTATCAGCCGGTGCTGATTTAACAGTACAATCAATCCACAAAACTCTCGGTGCAATGACACAAGCATCAATGCTCCATGTCAAGGGTTCGAGGATAGATATCCAAAAATTAAATAGAGCTTTACAGTTAGTACAATCCACCAGTCCGAGTTACATATTATTAGCATCCCTAGACTCCGCCCGTCAACAAATTGCCCTCCACGGCGAACAGTTGATGGCCCAAACTTTACTATTAGCAAAAAAAGCGCGATCGGCAATCAATAAAATTCCAGGTTTATCAGTTTTAGAAACATTAAATACACCCGGTTTTGTCGATTTAGACCGCACGCGACTGACAGTAAAAGTATCTGACTTGGGAATCACAGGATTTGCAGCAGATGAAATTCTGCACTCTCAACTTGGCGTTACCGCAGAATTGCCAATGCCACAACATCTCACATTTATTATCAGCTTGGGAAATACCGAATCAGATATTGACAATTTAGTTAAAGCTTGTACTTTTTTAGCTGGAAGGAAGGAGAAGGAAGAAGAACCCCTCCCTCGTGACTCCCAAGGGGAGAATGGGGGAAGGAAGAAACAAGATTTTTCCTATCCCTCACTCTCCCCATCCCCCACTCTCCCACTCCCCCACTTTCCCCCTCCTCCACTCTCCCCCCGCGAGGCCTTCTTTTCCCCAACGGAAACCATAGCAGCAGACAAAGCAGTCGATCGACTCAGTGCCGAACTCATCTGTCCTTATCCCCCAGGCATACCTGTGTTGATGCCCGGTGAAATCATTACCCAAAAAGCCCTGGAATACCTCAAACAAATCCACTCCGCCGGTGGCAAAATCACAGGTTGCAGCGATACCCACCTCCAAAATCTCAACGTTGTGCGAAAGTAAATATTAAGGCTGGGCGAAATGGCGAGAATTGTTACTGATTCCTCATTTCCAACTGCGGCTTGGCTGGAATTTAAAATCTAAAATAGAACAACTATGCTTTGGCCCTACGTCACTCCTGGTATCCCAGACGATTTATTTGAACGTTTACCGGGTATTCCCATGAGTAAACGAGAAGTCCGACTGCTGTTAATTTCTTACCTACGGCTACAAGCAGACTCAGTGGTTTGGGACATTGGCGCAGGTACTGGTACGATCGCCGTAGAAACAGGTTTGTTATGTCCCAAAGGTCAAATTATCGCCATCGAAAGAGATGAAGAGGTGGCCAACTTGATTCGCAGAAATTGCGATCGCTTCGAGCTCAACAACGTAGAAGTCATAGAAGGTAGCGCCCCGGAATGCCTCAAAAATCTGTCCCACCCCCCTCACCGAGTTTGCATAGAAGGAGGCCGGCCCATTAAAGCCATTGTCCAAGAAGTCTGGGCGTACTTGCAACCCCAGGGTCGAATTGTCGCCACCGCCAGCAATTTAGAGAATCTTTACGCCCTTTCCGAAAGCTTCGCCCAATTGCAAGTCCGCAACATTGAAGTAGTTCAGTCCGCCGTCAACCGCCTAGAGACTCGTGGGCTAAGTCAAACCTTTGCCGCTGTCAATCCCATATTTATTCTCAGTGGCGAAAAGCTAGATTAGAAGGAAGAAGGAAGAAGGAAGACAGAAGAAGGAAGAAGGAAGAAGAAGTCATATCAAATCCGTTGACATCGGAATTATTATTTCTCTCTTCTCTTTCTCTGTGTCCTCTGTGTCCTCTGTGGTTTAATCATTCCGATACAAGCTGTAATTAATATCACCCCCCGCCCAGCTCCCCCCAAGGGGCTGGTTGCCCAATGCCCCATTCCCATGCCTAAAATGTAATTCTTAACCTTTTTTAAGTCCCGTTAACCTTCATACTAAGATTAAGGGCAAACATAACTCGATTGACCGCGTGACTTGAGATATTTGGATGACTGATGGGGGAAGAACCCGTGCCCTACAAAAATCCAAAATCTAAAATCCAAAATCCAAAATCGAATCACCCGCCCCCGTCTGCAAGAGAATTTCATTTTATGCCGTGGTCTCGTATCGTCAGTGGAATAGTTGCGATCGTCCTTGCTTTGGGAATGATTATATTGGGCGGATGGTACTTCACCGTCGGCTTCGGGATCATCGTCTACCTAGGCCAATTAGAATATTTTCAACTAGCCAGGGCTAAGGGCATTGCACCTGCTGCCAAAACTACCTTAGTTGTCAGTCAAGTTCTGCTAATTACGGCCGCCCTTGCACCGCAACTGGTAGATGCTATGTTTCCCCTAGCGGGAACCTTCATCTGTTTCTACCTGCTGTTCCAGCCTAAGCTATCGACGATCGCCGATATTGCCGCTTCAATCTTAGGATTGTTCTACGGCGGTTATTTGCCCAGCTATTGGATCAGGCTGCGAGTCGGACTTGACCCAGTTTATCAAGCTACAACTGGATTTGGCCAAGCAGTCGCCAGCAATTCGCTAACTCACATTTATCCCCAGTCTTGGATGGATATCAGTCATATCTCCTTGGGACTAACTTCCCTACTTCTGGCTTTCCTTTGCATCTGGGCTGCGGACATTGGCGCTTATTTTGTCGGCAAATTCTTCGGCCGCACTACCCTCTCCCACATCAGCCCGAAAAAGACGGTTGAAGGTGCCGTGTTTGGAGTTTGTGGCAGTATAGCAGTCGCCGCCGCCGGGTCTTGGTATTTGAATTGGCCTGGCTGGCCCTATACTGGGGCTGCTTTTGGTCTGTTGATTGGTGTTGCCAGTTTGTTGGGAGATTTAACTGAGTCGATGATGAAGCGAGATGCCGGTGTTAAGGATTCGGGGCAGTTGATCCCCGGTCACGGTGGCATTCTCGATCGCACTGACAGTTATGTTTTTACAGCACCGTTAGTTTACTATTTTGTGACTTTACTCTTGCCCGCGATCGACTTTTATCTGATTAATCATTGACACTCTCAGGTCTGAAGACGCTGAGATTCTGCGGACAGAATTAGCTTAATCTAATTCTCGCTACGATTGCCAAAGATCGTCTACTGAGTTGATCAAGCGACAAACCTAATCTTCCCGATACTTTTCTTAAAATATTGGTTGCCCCATTCAGGTCAGCATTAACAACAAAACCATCAGCAGTCCAATAAAGTCCACGCTTAATTCTGTTTCCAGATGCTTTCCACCCCATCGGTTTTTCACCGTATTTGGGTAGGGAGTCTCCATCCAAGAAACTAGCTTTTGAAGTGTAGGCTTCCTCAGTTTCAACAAATTTAATCCCGTGTAAATTACCAAGTTGTTTGACGCGGGATTTTAGTTTACCTAAAGGCATTTGAACAAACTTTTGATTATTCAAATTACCCAAATTAGCATTAATTTTAAACCCTTCATTCCAACCCATCACCAAGGTTCCAATACCATATTTAAGACAGTGGCTAACAATTAGTTTGGCTGCTTTATTAATCCCATCACGCATTTGGTGATTGCGTTTACGGGTTACACGATCTAACCAATTATCCCAATATCCTTGAGGCTTACCTTCTTTACGAGTTGATACTTTTTTGTTCCCAAGTTGATTCCTAGCTTTCATCACTCTAGCATCAACTAAAAAAGAATTTCCCAAGGTATCAACACAAGCTGCTAAATTATCGGCAGTTCCCAGGTCAATAGACAACGCTTGGTTGATATCTAATTCATGGTTTTGTTTCTCTGCTTCATAAGACATTTCTAAATAAAAAGCACCATTCTTAGGAAGAATAGTAAATTCTTTAACCTTAGAATAATCAAGATTTGATGGCATAGGCAAGAAAAATTCAGATACCCCAAACCATCTTTTAACTGTTAGTCCCAGGGCCAACCTAAGTAGACCGTTAATTAACGTTGGCTTTTGTCCCCCAGAATTAGGGTAAGCAACTTTGAATAGTTTAGAACCATTGAGATAACCAGGAGGTTTGGGTCGAAAATGTAATTGACCTTTTTTATGTAAATCTCTCAAATTCTTGAAAGATTTGAATGCTTCTGTTACCGACATTAAGGTCTGCTGCATCGGTGTTGATGGCATTGATTGTGCCAACAAAGATTTTGATACCGATGGTTCAAATGCTAAATCAAACTTTCCCGTTAATAATTTACCTGTCTTAAATAATGTTTGACGAGCGAAATAAATCCCTGTATTGTACAATTTACCTGATTGTTGACAAAGATATTCTATCAACGCACGGGTTTCTGGATCTAGAGACAACAAGATTTGCTGCACTCCTATTATTTTAGCCATTAATTCGACTATCACGATTTTCTTGACCTCTTTATGGTAATCAACTATAGTGATTCTGTCAACCCCAAATTAAATAAATATGCTCCCTCTACCAGAATACAGAACCCATAATCATGTAAAGCATTTAAGGGTAGGTCTAGTAATTTATTGAGAAAATAATTTCCACACTTGCTAAAATTACCTAGCTTGTGGACAAGTAGTTATTTTGTTAGCAGTGCTGGTAATATCAGCAGCGAAACTGTTAAAAAATATATGGAAGATCCACATCATTTAGTAAACTAATATTTCAAGGGGAATAAATTCCCCTGTGTCGTGTTTCCTCTCAGGTCTGAAGACACGCTCGTTTCGACACTCCCATCCTTTTCTTATGATTTGACCCAATTAGCGGCGGCAAAACCCGATCGCAAAGCACCTTCAATTTGATTTCCCCCGCACAAATCCCCTGCACAAACTAAGGGTAAAGTCCCCTCAGCAGCCAAACAAGAAACAGGCAAAGGATTTCGACAAAAAGCATAGCGCCAACGGTGAACCTGCAACCATTCAGGCTGTTTTAGCCAAGGCATCAAATATTCAGAAGTGCGATCGAGCAATTGTTGACCCACACTAGGCAAATCCGTAGCATCAAAATAGCGATCGGCAAAACTTGCACTACTGTGAACCACAAACACAGGCTGAGGCGATTCCAGTCGCTTGCTACTATCAAAACCAATCCAAGCTAAATCAGAATTATCTCGAAAATCAACAGTTTTCCACGGGTAATTTAGATTACTCAAATCTGGTTGGCGTTCCGCAGGATAGCCAGCCATAACCGTAATGCAAGCGTCATAATTAACCGAGTGCAATTTGTCAAGAAAATCTGGCGAAAATCCCAGGTCTGCCTTTAAAAACAGTAAAGCTTGGGGTGCAGGAATTGCGACTACGATCGCCTTAGCAATCAATTCTTGAGGCTTGTTAAAATTGTCATCAGTAACTTCCAGAGAAAGATGCCACCTTTGGTTATCTGTAGTAGAAATAGCTTCTACGCGACGCCCAGACCAAATTTCTAAACCCTCAGCCAGGTACTTACCTACAGCATTCATTCCCGCAGGTGCAACATAACAGTCCCTGGGAATCGAAAAAACCTCTCCCCCGACTCCATTTTCTCCCTCTCGAAATTCCCCAACAGTATCAGTCCACAGTTTCAGGATATCGCGATCGACCAAAACATCAATTAACCCCTGCACCGCATCCCCCTGGGATTCGAGATAGCGAGCCCCATGATCGGCCCTAGTACCATTAACACGGCGAGTAGCAACTCTGCCGCCCACACCGCGAGATTTTTCCACAACCACCACAGAATAACCAGCCAAGCGCAACTGTTGAGCGCAACTCAGCCCCGCCATACCAGCACCAATCACCGCAACATCAAACATAATTAGTCAATAGTCAATAGTCATTAGTCATGAGACATCTCCAAAAACTCTTGTGGGATAGGCATTGGGCCCACCCAAGACTAGCTTTTTACCAGATGTCCACTTATCAGCTTAAAGGCTGCGGGGGAAGTTTCTGTGCCATATTTCAACAAGCGGCCAAGCGCTGACAGTCCTAGCTAGGGCGCCTCCCCGCCATCGCCCCGCACCAAGTAGTAGAATTAAGGACAGCACGAATCCGTGATTAAGACCAGTTAAAAAAATGCCACTGTAGGCAAATTTTCCAACCCGATCGTTGTCAAACAACAGCAATCCAAAATCTCAAATCTAAAATCCCATCAGGGAGGGCAAAAATCTTGGACGAACTCAGAGCAGCGCTAGAATTGGCTACAGAAGAAGAATTGCAACAACTCACAGAACTCCTGTTCAGCCGCAGGTTTAACCCTTTAGATTACGTGCAAACCCCCGCACCGATCGATGTCCAAAGTCGCGATCGCGAAGCTTGGCTAGATGCCCTAGAACAACGGTTTCGCTACCTCTCAGCCGACGGATTGACGGTACTCAGAGGAGGGACTGAACAAGTAACTTACAGACAAGCCCTAATTCAAGTTTGTCGCTATCTCAAAATTCCCTATCCCAAACAGTTGTCAACCACCGACTTAGAAGCAGAAGTATTTTTGCACTTAATGGGTCGCGCATGGAAGCAGTTACCTTCCCAAGAAAAACAAGCATTGACTGTACGAGTACAGCGAGCAATTGTCGAGTCGAAACTCTCGGAACCTCTGCCAATTTCTGCGGAAAAAGACCCCTTGGGTTTACTGTTCAAAGGTGGCAGCGCTTTAGCTGTTAGTTCCATCGTCAAACCAGTTTTACTCAAACTCATGGCCCATCAATTTGCACTGCACTTTGCCACCTATGAAATGGCAAAACAAGCAGCGATCGCAGGTGGAACAGCCGCAGCAACCCAGTTTCAAAATTATGTCGCAATTCAGACTGCCCGACGCTCTATGGCCACAAGTGCTGCTCGTTACGGTGTGACGCGGAGTGTGTTTTCATTTCTCGGCCCGGTGTTGTGGACGTGGTTTTTAGCTGATTTAGGCTGGCGCTCGATTTCAACTAATTATAGTCGGATTATTCCTACCATTTTTGCCTTGGCTCAAATTCGGTTAACGCGATCGGAATGCACCTGGGAATTAGCCTAAAGATTTGAGATTGTAGATTTTAGACTAGGAGTGTCGGTGAATAGCAAAAAACGGTTAAAATTAGGTGTAAAACTGACAGTAGAAAATCTCAAATCTCGACTTCAAAAACATCCCGATCGCAACCTGCAAATCCCTTGGAATTTCGCTCAATTGGGAGTGCTGATTTTTCCGGTAATTCCGATTTTGGGAGCTTTAGGAATCTTCCTGGGATTAATCGGCACTTGTTCCCAACAAAAATTTAGCCAAATTAGCACTCACCCGGTGAATCGAGGCTTCGCAATTCTCAGCGTGTTGCTAGTCATCACGGCGGTTTTTGCTAACGACCACATCGAGGCTTTTTTAGGGTTAGGAAATTTCTTGCCGTTTTTTATATTTTTTGTGGCATTCAGTCGTTTAATTCAAACTCCCACTCAATTGCGGCAATTGTCTTGGATAATAGTAATTAGTTCAATTCCAGTCATGATTTTGGGTTTGGGACAGCAATTTTTAGGTTGGAGTGGCATTGTTCAATTACAGCCCGTTTTTGGCTGGGTACTCGAACCCACAGGGAATCCTCCTGGTAGGATGGCTTCTGTATTTATGTATGCCAATATTTTAGCTTGTTATCTAACTATTGTTTTTATTTTAGCTTTGGGATTGTGTATTGAAGGAATAAGGAATAAGGAAGAAGGAAGAAGGAAGAAGGATAAGGGAAGAAGGATAAGGGAAGAAGGAATAAGGAATAAAGATGAGGGAATAAGGAATAAAGATGAGGGAATAAGGAATAAAGATGAGGGAATAAGGATAAGGGAAACAAGTAAGGAACTGCCAATTCCCAATTCCCAATTCCCAATTCCCAATTCCCGATTTCCAATTCTCAATGCCGAATTCCTGTTTTTAACTTTTGCAGTGGTGGGAAATGCTGTTTGCTTGATTTTTACTAATTCTCGTAATGCTTGGGGATTGGCAGTTTTGGCTGCTGTGGCTTTTGCTGTTTATGCAGGTTGGAAAAAATTATTAGCTGCGGTTTTTAGTGCTGTTGGTGCAGTTTTTTTGTCAGCTTTTGGTCCGCAACCTTTGCGGCAATATTTACGAACAATTATCCCGGCTTTTTTCTGGGCGAGACTCACCGATGAGATGTTTCCCAATCGACCGACAGCGACTTTAAGAACTACTCAATGGCAATTTGCTTGGTCGATGACTCAGCAACGTCCTTGGACTGGTTGGGGATTGCGAAATTTTACGGCTCTTTATGAAGCTCAAATGCACGAATGGCTTGGTCATCCTCACAGTTTGATACTGATGCTGACTGCGGAAACGGGAATACCAGTAACGCTGTTTTTTTTGGGTTTAGTTGGGTGGATTTTGGCTAGGGGTGTTTTGCTGTTGTTGAATTGGCGATCGCATTTTCCTGTGGATATTCAACCGTCGCCAATACCGACACAGCAAACTGAGGCAAATTCTCAAGATATTTATATCACGAATGCGGTAATTTGTCAAGACTATAATTCAGGCGATCGGCTAATTTTCTTCAGTTATTTATTAGCTTTCGCAGCCTGCACCCTATTTAACACCGTAGATGTCACCGTGTTTGATTTTCGAGTGAATACTATAAGCTGGCTAATTTTGGCGGCAATTGGCGGCATAGGGAATAGGGCATTGGGAATAGGGTATTGGTTATTGATTATTAGAGTGAACAACCAACAACCAACGAATAACTAATGACTAATGACTAATGACTAATGACTTCCTTTATTCCACCGTCACGGACTTCGCCAAATTCCGAGGCTGATCCACATCCAAACCGCGTCGCGCCGCAATATGATAAGCCAACAGTTGTAGGGGAATTACGGTAACAATTGGTGACAATAATTCATCTACCAAAGGTACGGGCAAAACATGATCGAAAATATCCGCTTCCGCCGCACCTTGCTTAGGGGTAACGCCTATTAAACGGGCATCTCTGGCTTTCGCTTCCTGAGCGTTGGAAAGCACCTTTTCGTAGACGCTTCCGGGCATGGCGATCGCGACTACAGGCACTTTGGCATCCAAAAGAGCGATCGGACCATGTTTCATCTCTCCGGCGGGATATCCTTCGGCATGAATGTAACTAATTTCCTTCAGTTTCAAAGCCCCTTCCAAAGCAATGGGAAAGTTAATTCCCCGTCCCAAAAAGATAAAGTCTTGGGTTTCAGTAAACTGGTGGGACAATTCCTCCACATACTGTTCCTGAATCTCCAAAAACTTTTCAATTACAGCAGGCAACTGGCGCAAACCAAGCAGGATTTCTGCCAATCTTTCGTTACTTATAGTCTGTCGTTGATGTGCCAAATCCAAGGCTAAGAAATAGAAAGCCATCAACTGAGTGACAAAAGTTTTGGTAGCCGCCACCCCAACTTCGATACCAGCGTGGGTATTAATAATGTGTGGTATCATGTGGGCGATCGAGCTTTCTGTCCTGTTAGTAATGCCTAACATTCTCGGTCTAAATTTATCAGTCAAATTAGCTCTGCGCTGCTGTTCCATTCCCAAAGCAGCCAGTGTGTCTGCCGTTTCTCCAGACTGTGTTACCCCAATAATTAAAGTATTTGCCGTCAGCGGTGCCGGTGCATAACGATATTCGGAAGCGTACTGCACCGAAGTAGGAATATTTGCTAACTGTTCCAACAAATATTTACCAATTAGGGAGGCGTGCCAGCTCGTTCCACAGGCTAAAATCGAAATTTGTTCGACATCGGCACAAAGCTCCTTTGGCAAGTTAAAATTAATCGGAGAGTCTTTACTTTCAGGATTCCAGTTGTTGTCTAAATAAGTCTCTAAACAAACTCTGACTACGGCGGGCTGTTCGTAAATTTCCTTGTGCATGAAGTGTTTGAAGCCCTGTTTCTCCACTGCAACGGGACTCCAGCCGAGGAGGCGCGGGCTTTTTTTCAGCTTTTGCCCTGCAAAACTGTAAACTTCAACTCCCATGGGAGTTAGTCTGGCTGCTTCTCCATTTTCCAGAGACAAAACAGCGCGGGTATGAGACACTAAGGCGGGGGTGTCTGAAGCGCAGAAAAATTCGCCGGCACCAAAGCCAATTACCAAAGGAGCTTGCTGTCTGGCGACAATTAATTCGTCGGGAAAATCTGCACATATCGCCGCGATTGCAAAGGCTCCTTCTAATCTATTTACAGCTTTTAAAACGACTTCTAAAAAGGAAATATCGGCATCGGCTTCTGACTTATTCCTTGTGAATTCAGCCAATAATTCAGAAATTAAATGAGGAATAACTTCTGTATCCGTATCGGAAACAAATTTATGTCCCTTTGCTTTTAATTCTTCCCGCAATTCGCGATAATTTTCGACAATGCCATTTTGAACTACTGCAACTCTCCCGCTATTATCCATGTGAGGGTGAGCGTTATATTCTTCTGGCTTACCGTGAGTTGCCCAGCGAGTGTGTCCGATACCAATGGAAGCTGGAGATTCTATCTCTGCTAGTTTTGCCCGCAGGTTGTGCAATTTACCCTTAGCCCGGAGGCAAGTAATTTCCCCTTCCCAGATGGTAGCGAGGCCCGCTGAATCGTAACCCCGATATTCCAGTTTCTCTAATCCTGCTAGCAAAATCTCGCTTGCTGCTTGGGTGCCGATATAGCCAACGATTCCGCACATTTGAGGTACTCCTGCTTAGCGATCGTAAGTCAAAACCAATTTTTATCAAGATAGCACGGGAAGCGGAAACCCCGTCCCTTGAAGACCAAGATGGAAGGGATTTGCCGGATTCGATTAATTAAACCACTAGATTAATTATTAATTACTGTGAATCCTACGGGATCAATATTATGGTTTTTTATGGTAATACAAAATAAAAAATATTATTAATGAGATACAGGGGAGTGTCCATGGCGAATGGCGAATGGCGAATTGTTAGTGGTTACTTGTTAGTGACTTTTCTCATAGCCAATACCCAATTACCAATTACCAATTACCCTTCGACTTCGCGGTTCAGTCAGCGGAGTCGAAGGGCAGGGCGACGCCAATTACCAATTACCAATTACCAATGCTCGATTGTACCTCGTATGAGAGATCGAAAGGCTATATCGCTGCATTTTCACATTCCTCTGCTTGCTGTTGCTATAGCTTCTAACTGGGGCAGAATCTAGATCCCACAGCAAAAGAGAGGGAGCAATGTCATCGCCCCCTCTCCGGTGTTTGTAGTTCGATCGCGTGTCGATCGAATTTTAGTAAGCTAGACCCATACTGCGAGTTGTTTCTGCTCCCAGGTAAACCCGGATGCTGAGAAAATCGGTAGGGCAAGCAGTTTCGCAACGCTTGCAGCCTACACAGTCTTCTGTGCGGGGAGATGAGGCAATCTGAGCTGCTTTGCAGCCATCCCAGGGCACCATCTCCAAAACGTCAGTCGGACAAGCGCGGACGCATTGAGTGCAGCCGATGCAGGTATCGTAGATTTTGACTGAATGAGACATTGAATAAAGGCTCCCAACGAGTCACTAAAAATTTGCGGACTCTGCGAGTTAAAAGATTTGACGGCTTGAGGCCACCGCTATAACCTGCACAGAGAATTAAAAGTAAGTCTACCGCAGTGCCTGGAAGCACTTCGCCAAAAAGCGACAAAACTTCACAGTTATTTGATGTTCAGTGTTAGAAAGGACTAAAGTCCTTACTACAAACCTGACCAAATTCATAGACTAAAAGCCTAATTTTTCCAACAGGGGCTTTGTGGAAACAATATGTCTGTCTAGTCCTAATTTTTTGGGCCGGACACCCAAAGCCAAAGCCACCAATTGCGGTAAATGCAGCACAGGCAAACCCAACTTGCGCCCAATTACTTTTTCCACTTCCGGCTGTCGCGAATCCAAATTTAAGTGACAAAGCGGACAAGGTGTTACCATACAATCAGCACCGTTGTCAAGAGCATCTACAATATGTTTGCCAGCCATCTGAAAAGATTGGTTAGTGGCATAACTCGCTAGGGGCCAGCCACAGCACTGTGTCCGTCCTCGATAGTAAACCGGAGTTGCGCCGATCGCCCGAAACACATTTTCCATCGATTCCGGTTGATGCGGGTCATCGTAAACCAGCTTATCTTGAGCTCGCAGCAAATAACAGCCGTAAAAAGCGGCGCACTTCAAACCCGAAAGTTTGCGGGTGACTCGTTTTTGCACTTCCTCCAAACCGTAGTCGGCAACGATCGCCCACAGGAGATGTTTGACTTCGGTACTGCCCTGATAAGGCGAACAGCCTTGTTTTTCCAGTAAACCGTTGACTTTTTCTATGTAGTTGGGATCGGTTTTTTGGCAATCCTTGAGGCGATCGTCCACATGACCGATCACCCCTTGACAAGTGCTGCAATGGGTGAGTAAAGGCAAATTCAGTTGCTCAGCCAAAGCAATATTCCGAGCATTGACAGTATCTTCGAGCAACTGCGAATCTTCTTTAAAAGTGCCAGAACCACAGCAAGAAGCTTTTTTGAGTTCCACCAGTTCAATGCCCAAGGCTTGAGTCAGTGCTTGGGTAGACAGGTAAAGTTCGCGGGCGGCCCCTTGGGCAACGCAACCGGGAAAGTAAGCATATCTGAGATTTTGGGATGGCATAATTGTTTCTGCTGAGGACACAAGGCAAAGGACAAGACAGGAGAGCGATCCTCTTCGAGGGCTGCGCTAACGAAGTTGGGATGCTTCCTGCTTCGTTTCCGTTTTCCATATCCTTACCTAGTTTTAGACAATTATTATCGATATTTGATGACTCGTTATCTGTGACATTTCCTGACCCCGATCATTCCATTGGCGAGGAACGATACGTTATTATTGGAATGTCTGAATTGGGGAAATTGTTAATTGTCTCCCATACTGACCGAGAGAACCGCATCCGCATCATCAGTGCCCGAACAGCAAATCGCCCTGAAAAGAGGTTTTATGAAGAAGGAAGTTGACGAGCTAGAAGATGAACTACGCCCTGAATACGACTTCTCTAAGATGGCAGGGGGTGTCAGAGGCAAGTACGTTGAAAGATACCGGACAGGAACAAATGTGGTTCTTCTAGATCCTGATGTTGCCAAGGCTTTTCCGACGAATGCTTCTGTAAACGAGGCACTGCGGTTATTACTCCAAATTGCCCAGCGCCAGCAGCCTAACAACCCGGTCGGAGCGGAGTGAAAGGGTAATTGCTGCTGCTCAACCGGAGCGTTTGTACGACATTGTTTGCTTCTAGTTAACCATCAGCCTAATCAAACAAAGATTTATCGGTTTGAGCGATTCCACCTAGGAAGATTTTGTGCCGATATATACAGTTTCTACCGCAAATCCCTGAGATTCATAGCGATCGCACCTGCCCACAGTCGTGAAGTTGTCACCAATGCCCGCGGCCCACTCCCTGCACAAAGGGTCAGTTAGAAAAGTGGCAAGCCTTTTTCCTGAAGATCCCCCTTTCGGATAAGATCAGATACGCAGCAACCAATGAGGACAGGATGTTATGAGTCAAGACGACATTTTTGCTAAAGTCAAGAAAATTGTGGCAGAGCAACTGGAAGTCGATCCGGATGAAGTCAAGCCAGAAGCCAGCTTTGCTAACGATTTAGGAGCGGACTCCTTAGATACAGTAGAGTTGGTAATGGCTTTGGAAGAAGAGTTTGATATTGAAATTCCAGACGAGGCAGCCGAAGGAATTACTACGGTTCAAGCCTCTGTAGACTTCATCAGCAGCAAACTTGCCACTCCAAAAGCATAAAATACCTGCCTTTTCCCCTAAGAGGAGACAAGTTAGACAACTGAAAACTCCTCTTTTGTTCTGCGTTCTGGGTGTTTAATTTTTTTGAAACTGAAATCATGACAAATTTAGAGCGTAAGCGCGTTGTTATTACGGGTCTCGGCGCGATTACACCGATCGGTAATACTTTGTCCGAGTATTGGGACGGGTTGCTTGCCGGGAAGAATGGTATAGGCCCGATCACCTTATTCGACTCGTCGCGACACGACTGTCGCATTGCCGCAGAGGTGAAGGGTTACGACCCACACGACTATTTAGAGCGCAAGGAAGCAAAGCGGATGGATCGCTTTGCTCAATTTGGGGTTTCAGCCAGCAAACAGGCTCTGGCTGATGCGAAGTTTGAGATTAATGACCTGAACGCAGAACAGGTGGGTGTCATTCTTGGCACTGGTATTGGCGGGCTGAAGGTTTTAGAAGACCAGCAAGAGATCTATCTGAATCGGGGTCCCTCACGATGCAGCCCGTTTATGATTCCGATGATGATTGCGAATATGGCTGCTGGCCTGACCGCAATTCAAACGGGTGCTAAAGGTCCAAACTCTTGCACTGTTACCGCTTGCGCTGCGGGGTCAAATGCGGTGGGCGATGCGTTTCGCCTCGTGCAGGGGGGTTACGCCCAAGCCATGATTTGCGGGGGTACGGAAGCTGCGGTGACACCTTTGTGCGTGGCTGGTTTTGCTGCGGCCAGGGCGCTTTCGACTCGCAATGATGACCCGACTCATGCTTGCCGTCCTTTCGATCGCGATCGGGATGGTTTTGTCGTCGGCGAAGGTTCTGGCATTCTAATTCTCGAAGAAATGGAATATGCGATCGCCCGTGGAGCCAGAATTTACGCAGAAATCGTCGGCTACGGCTTAACTTGCGATGCCTACCACATGACTTCCCCAGTACCGGGGGGGAACGGTGCAGCGCGGGCAATGGCTTTAGCGCTCAAAGATGGCGGTTTGACGCCGGATCTGGTTAGCTATATCAACGCTCACGGTACTAGCACTCTTCCCAACGATTCTACGGAAACGAAGGCGATTAAAAAGACTTTGGGAGACCATGCTTACAAAGTAGCCATCAGTTCTACCAAGTCAATGACAGGTCATCTTTTGGGTGGTTCTGGGGGAATTGAGGCGGTGGCTGCGGTAATGTCGATCGCCAACGATAAAGTTCCGCCGACAATCAATCTGGAAAATCCCGATCCAGAGTGTGATTTAGACTATGTTCCTCATACAAGTCGCGATCTAAAAGTTGATGTGGCGCTGTCGAATTCTTTTGGGTTTGGTGGCCACAACGTGACGCTGGCCTTCAAGAAGTTTGTTCGGTAGCGGGCAATTTGAGAGTCGAGAGTCGAGAGTTAAAAGGTGAAAAATTAATTTTTCACCTTTTTGTTTTTGATTGGGCGATCGGCTATTACATTAACTCCGAATTTTGTTTCCCTACAGGCGTTTTCGTGGCGGCTAATGGCTTTGATTGTAATATAGAAATAATTTGGTGAGTATTCAGAAACCGGGTTTCTTCCTAAGTTTTGGTGGAAATTCCGAGATAGTCGCAGAAACCCTACAACTTGGAGTTTGTGGGGAATTAGAAACCGAGTTTCTGCGATAATTTACGCATCCTCATCGAAATTTAGGAATAAACCCGGTTTTTTTGCCTCGACGCAGATAAATGCTGCTGCGGTTAAATTAAGGCTTTACAATACAACTATCCAATAGTTTTATAGGAACAAATGAGAGGCGTAAAACAAGTATTCCTAAGCAGCTTTGCTATTATTACTTTGAGTTGGGTTTTCGGAACTCCCATTCACAGGATACCAGGGGCGATCGCTCAAACACAAGTTCCGATGAGACTGCAACACGCAGAAGGAACCTATACCCTTACGGTATCAGAGACGGACACCACAAAATCTGCCTGTGGGGGTCAGTTGCGGCTCTATGACGTGCATATTGCTAAGATGTTTGAGGTGACATATGCTGATTGTCAGGAGATACCTAGGGCTGGCTGGAGAAATTGGGAGTATAGGGCAGGAAATGGCAGAATTAGCATGGGGACATTCAGAATTACCTGTCAGTTAGCTAGCGATATTGCGAATACTTACGGTTTAGGCAAACCAGAGCGTAGTGCGATCGAATATTCTCAGGAAGAAGCAGGGGCGCCAATATTGATAACTCGTTCTATCCCAATTTTAGATATTACTGGCAATAAAGTCGATCGCTGGCTGAATTTTGTACAGGGTTTTCGACCAAGATAAAAATAACTTCTAGGAGGCTATAAAAATGACAACTTTATCTAACGAACAAACAGCTATTATCCGTACAGAAAGAGGACTGACGCTCGCAGGTACGCGCATCACTATCTACGACATCATGGACTATGTAACGGCTCAATATCCGCCTAAGTTTATCAGGGGATTGTTCGATTTGACAGAGGAACAAATTAATGGGGCTTTAGCTTACATTGAGGCAAATCGCGATACTGTTGAAGCTGAGTATCAACTGGTTCTTAAGGAAGCTGAAGAACTCCGACTATACTACGAAGAAAAAAATCGCGATCTTATTGCCAGAATTGCCGCCCAGCCACCCAGACCCGGAACTGAAGCTATATGGGAAAAGCTTCGAGAAGCCAAGGCAAAACGCGAGGCTAAAGGATGATTTTTTTGATAGATCACAATCTCAATGGACACGCCATAATTTTATTTGGATTTATTGCTAATCAAGGTTGGCTTGATATCATCCCAATTCGTTTTGTCACATTTGCACAAATGGAATTGCCAATCAATAGCGATGACAGGGTAGTTTGGCGACTTGCTCAAGAAAATCAGATGATTTTGCTCACAGCTAATCGCAGTATGAAAGGCAAGGATTCCTTGGAACAAGTAATGCGCGAGGAAAGTACCCCTAGTTCACTTCCTGTGATTACAATTGGAAACGCTGATAGATTAATGAATGATTCGGAATATCGGGAACGTTGTGTTGAACGTCTAATTGAGATTGTACTTGGTATTAATGGCTATATGGGTGTGAGTCGGCTTTTCATCCCATGAGGCGGGGTCGAGATTGTTGAAGAAGTGCGATCGCTCTTTTTTACCTGAAAAATAGAAAAATGAGCGCCATCGCAGAAACCCGGTTTCTTGGAGTCTGTGGGGAGTCAGAAACCGGGTTTCTTGCTAAATCTCGGTAAGGATGCGTAAATTATCGCAGAAACCCGGTTTCTTAGAATCTGTGGGGAATCAGAAACCGGGTTTCTTCCTAAATTTCGGTAAGGATGCGTAAATTATCGTAGAAACCCGGTTTCTTGGAGTCTGTGGGGGAGTCAGAACACATTACTAACAACAAGGACAGCGATTTAATATGTTAACTAAATACATTCAAGCTGCCATGAAGCAAGCTAAGTATGAAATTTTCCCTGATGATGGGACTTTTTACGGAGAAATTCCTATCTGTGAGGGAGTCTATGCAAATGCTGTAACTCTCGAAGTTCTCCGTGAAGAATTGCAAGAGGTATTGGAAGACTGGATCTTACTTAGTCTCACGCTGAATCTTCCTTTACCTGTCATTGATAATATCGACCTTACAGTTACCAAGGAAGTTGCCTGATGCCTCCTTTAAAACAAATCAAACGTCGAGACTTAATTTATTATCTGAAACAACTGGGATTTGACGGCCCTATTCGGGAAAAAGGCATCAGTTTATGTTGAAAGATAGCCTTCGTGTTACTATCCCTAATCCTCATCAAGGCGATATCAGTGCGAACTTTTTAGCTAAAATTTTGGGAGAGGCTAAAGTTGATTTTAGTGATTGGGAGAACCTCTAAAGTTGAAAGGGTTTTGTCAATTGTATTAAATAAAAGGATCGCGCTTCTTGTGGGATAGGGTATGGTACGGGAAGTGCGATCGCCCTTCTTCTGTCACCAAGGATGGTACGGGAAGGGCGATCGCAATTTGAAAAAATCCTATTTTATTTCGTTTCTAAGTTTTACCCAGAAATGCTTAATCTCTTACTTTCTAACAACTTACGAAGTATAGTTGTTAGGATAAGTAGGCACGCCATTAGAATTCTTGCTTAAAACACCTGGATCTGAGAAAGAACTTGGTAAAGATGCTTGCCAATAGCCACGGGTATTTTTGAAACCTCCAGGTGGGACATAGCTGGGAGTCTTTTGCACTGAATAGTGTAGATGGGCACCAGTCGAGTAACCAGTATTTCCACTTTGGGCAATTGGCTGGTTTTGACTTACAGAATCGCCTACATTTGGCAGTACACTATTATATTTTAAGTGAGCGTACACAGCCGATGTTCCATCTCCATGATCAACAAGTACATAATTGGTGTATGTATCCCAACCATTGAGCGAATTCAAAGTCGTATTTGAACCTTCATACAAGCTAATGACTTTACCACCTCTTGTAGCGACTACTGTATCGCCTTCACGCATATTAAAATCCCAGGCATAACGATTCCATTCATCATAGTGGCTTTTTCCGCCGTTATTCCCTTGCTTAACTTCATAAGTTTTACCGTCTGGGTAAGGAAGTTGGTATTTACCGACTGGTGGTGGGGGAGTCGAACTTGTTCCAGTTAACGCCACATCACCAAACCAAGTTCCTTTCGATCCCGAATAACCAATGTCTGTCCATTTTTCGTTCGGTAAAAATTTGTTGCCGTTAGAACGCCTGACATAAACACCATCTTCATTAGATACTATGGCATCAGCTTTACCATCCCCCGTTACATCACCAAATCCGGCTGCTTTCGATCCCAAAAAACCAATTTCTGTCCATTTTTCATTAGGTAAAAATTTGTTGCCATCAGAACGTCTGATATAAATGCCATCATTATTAGATGCTATTGCATCAGCTTTACCATCTCCCGTTACATCGGCAAACCAGGTTCCTGTCGTTCCCCAAAAAGGAATGTCTATCCATTTTTCGTTCGGTAAAAATTTGCTGCCATTAGAACGCCTGACATAAACACCATCGTTATTAGCCACAATAGCGTCAGCTTTACCATCCCCCGTTACATCGGCAAACCAGGTTCCTTTCGTTCCCAAAAAACCAATTTCTGTCCATTTTTCATTAGGTAAAAATTTGCTGCCATCAGAACGTCTGATATAAACACCATCGTTATTAGATACTATTGCATCAGCTTTACCATCTCCCGTTACATCGGCAAACCAGGTTCCTTGCGTTCCCGAATAACCAATGTCTGTCCATTTTTCATTAGGTAAAAACTTGCTGCCATCAGAACGTCTGACATAAACACCATCGTTATTAGATGCTATTGCATCAGCTTTACCATCTCCCGTTACATCAGCAAACCCTGTTCCTATTGATCCCCAAAAAGGAATGTCTATCCATTTTTCGTTCGGTAAAAATTTGCTACCATTAGAACGCCTGACATAAACACCATCGTTATTAGCCACAATAGCGTCAGCTTTGCCATCTCCGGTCACATCTGTGCTATTCTGGGCTTGTTCAACAGAGATAACCTGATTATCAATGACAACTGTCCCGAAGTCATTCTCTGTCTGAATCCGTAGCAACTCTGGCTGACTTAGAGGGAAACCTAAAACAATGTCCTTAAATAACTCTCCCTCATCCCCAGGAGTATCCCCACCCGGATTGAGCAAAGTATCAAACTTATGGCCTAGTTCCTCAAGCAGAACCTCTTGAAGTTTCAGGCTGTCACCGCGCACCAAGGAATCTGATAAATAGATGGTGTTTGTAGCTTCGGAAAAAGCTCCCTGTGCCCCATTCATGCCTGCATCATTGACAATTTGGATATGGGGAATTTGTTCAAAAATGCCTACTGCGGAATTTTCAATCAATATATGAGCCGCATTTTGATCCGTAATATCAAAGACTTGATCTAGTTTTTCTAAGGCTGTGGGCGAAGCTAAAAACTTTTGTAACTCAGATTTAGCACCAGTCAAGGCTATGTTTAGTACATTTGAACTAAGGGGCAAAATGTTTATTGGATTGTTATCTTCCCAACTTTGTTGAGGTTCGGGAAACAAAAAATTGGACATAATAATGGTGATAAACTTATTGGTTGAATAAATTTTATTCAATTGTCCTTAACTTTTGCAACTCAAAACGGTCTGATTTAGTACCCAATTTCTTTGACCACCCTGAACCAGTTTAGTAGAATTTGGTACAATTCAGTTGACAAAGTAGGATTTGGTAGAATATAGTACAATAAACCTCGATCGACCCTGACCCATGAATGTTGAAGATGTTGTACAATGGGCTGATAACTTGATTTTCGATCGCACTGGAGAAAATCTCACACCCCTACAGGAAGCAATACTAACAGGTGTTTGGCAAAGACAAAAATATCCTCAAATAGCTAAAGATTTTCATTGCAGTGAATCTCACGTTAAAAAAGAAGCGGCTAAGTTATGGGAAAAGTTGGGTGAAGAATTAGGGAAAGACCTCAATAAATTTAATTTTCGTTCTAGGTTAGAAAAAAAACATAAAATTGATCAAACTTCTCAATCAGGTCACTGTTTATTACAATTTGATAATGTTAATATTGGCGGTCAATTTATACAAACCATTAAAGATGTACAAACCCGATCGCCCTTTCCCCCAGATTCTCCCCAAAACAAAGCCCATACCCGCATCATCGACTTAACAGACGCACCCGAATTAACAAGCTTTTACGATCGCACATCCGAACTCACCACCCTCAAACAATGGATATTAGAAGCCCACACCCGCTTAATCACCATATACGGCTTAAGTGAAATCGGCAAAAGCGATCTCGCCCTCCAACTCATCGAACAAACTCAAACCGACTTTGATTACATTATTTGGCAAAGTCTCAGCAACACTCCCACACTCTCAACACTGCAAACCCAACTCAAGCAAGTTTTTTCGCGATCGCAACCAACCCCATTACCAACAATCATCGATTATTTTCGCTCCCATCGTTGTTTAGTAATATTGGATGATGTACATAATATATTTAGCAGCGGTCAATTAGCAGGTGAATACTTAGCAGAATATAAAGATTATGCCAAATTCTTCAAACAAATTGCCACATCATCTCACCAAAGTTGCTTAATCCTCCTCAGTTGGGAAAAACCCAGAGAAATCACAACTTTAGAAGGAGAAAATCGACCAACTCGCACCTTACACCTCAAAGGATTAGGAGAACAAGCCACAGAATTTTTCAGAGACAAAGGATTAACCGATGAGGAAAAATGGTCGGAATTAATCAACCTTTATCAAGGACATCCTTCCTGGTTAAACATCATCGCTTCAACAATTTTAGAATTATTTGACGGGAATGTAGCCCGGTTCTTAGCCACACAAAATGATATCTATTTAGGGGACATAGAACCGCTTTTAGAATCTCAACTAGAGCGTTTATCGGAATTAGAACAAAAGGTGAGCGAATGGTTAGCAAGTCAAGATGACGCGGTAGATATTTCACAACCACCAGCCGATCGCGAATTATCCAAATCGCAATTGTGGCAAGCCATACAATCCTTGGCCCGACGCGGTTTAGTCGAAAAAATGCAGGTGGAAGGGCGATCGAAGTTTCAAATTAATCCCGTATTTCAACAATACATTAAATCTAAGTAACATTGCACCTCTTTATTTCTTAGTCTGCGGAGGCAGACTTTGTTTGTGTAGACGCGGTTTCAACCGCCGGGTTTGTGTAGACGCGGTTTCAACCGCCGGGTGCGCTTAACCCAACGCGAAAAGATTGCCCCATCGGTTGAAATTCTTGAGTTTCTTCCCGCTGTAACTGCTGTCTAATTTTGGCAAATGTCCTAACTGTTTCCACAGAGTACAACCGTTCTCCACAGCTTAGACAAACTTCAGCCGACACTTTTAAGATAGCAGTATGGTTGCCGCCCCGTAAAAGTTTATCGACTTCTTTTATAACTATTTCACCGCCACAAATAGGGCATTTTTCTACAGATAGCATTGTTAATTTCTCCTTTGTATCCAATTAATCCATCGATTCGCATCGGGGCGATAAACTGTAATTAGGATGGCTAGTTTATTACTAGGGACATAAGACCAAACACTGTGAATGGGATCACCTCTAAAGCTTTCACCATAGATTAAGTATCGGGGATAGGGTTTTTCTTTGGGATAATTTTCAATAATTTCACCATAAAGGACGGAAAAGTAGATTTCATCAAATGAGAGACGATCATTTTCTGCTTCTTCATCCGCATGGTCTGTAATTCGCACCCGATTTTCTAATATTGCTTCTATGATATCGTTGAGATTCATTCGTTGAAAGATGAGTTTGCCTTGGGAGGAATGGGAAGCCGAAGACCCGGTGATTCTGGGGGTGGCAGAAAAAATTATCTTTGCTAATTGTTACAAATTTATCAACGGCGACCTATAAGACCGATGCTACCGAACATGATATCACAGGACAATTAGTAGAGATGGGCGATCGCGTGGGAGTCAGAAACCGGGTTTCTTGGATTTTGGCAAAAGCCCAAACAAAAAGCGCCCCTATTTCTAGGAGCGCTTTTTGTTAATCAAGAGTTAAAAATTAACCATTGATAGAAGGAGCAACCAAAGCAACTGGAGTTGTTTCGCCAGCAGCCAAGTCAAGTGGGAAGTTGTGAGCATTGCGCTCGTGCATTACTTCCATACCCAAGTTAGCGCGGTTGATAACATCAGCCCATGTGTTGATGACGCGACCTTGTGAGTCGATAATCGATTGGTTGAAGTTGAAACCGTTCAAGTTGAACGCCATTGTGGAAATACCCAAAGCGGTAAACCAAATGCCGACAACTGGCCATGCGCCTAACAAGAAGTGCAAGGAACGGCTGTTGTTGAAGGAAGCGTATTGGAAAATCAAACGACCGAAGTAGCCGTGGGCTGCAACGATGTTGTAGGTTTCTTCTTCTTGACCGAATTTGTAACCGTAGTTCAAAGATTCAGTTTCAGTTGTTTCACGAACCAAAGAAGATGTTACCAAGGAACCGTGCATGGCGGAGAACAAAGAACCACCGAAGACACCAGCAACTCCCAACATATGGAAGGGGTGCATCAGGATGTTGTGCTCAGCTTGGAACACGATCATGAAGTTGAATGTACCGGAGATACCCAAAGGCATACCGTCGGAGAATGAACCTTGACCGATCGGGTAGATCAAGAATACTGCGGTAGCTGCTGCAACTGGTGCAGAGTATGCTACGCAGATCCAAGGACGCATACCTAGGCGGTAGGACAATTCCCATTCACGACCCATGTAGCAGAAAATGCCGATCAGGAAGTGAAAAATTACCAATTGGTAAGGGCCGCCGTTGTACAACCACTCATCGAGGGAAGCTGCTTCCCAGATTGGGTAGAAGTGAAGACCGATCGCATTGGATGAAGGAACAACAGCACCTGTGATGATGTTGTTACCGAACATCAAGGAACCTGCAACTGGTTCGCGAATACCATCGATGTCTACAGGAGGTGCACCAATGAAGGCGACGATGTAGCAGATGGTGGCGCTTAGTAGTGTTGGAATCATCAAGACGCCGAACCAACCGATATAAATGCGGTTGTCTGTGCTTGTGACCCATTCACAAAAGCGTTCCCAGACGTTGGCGCTTTCGCGCTGTTGTAAGGTGGTTGTCATGGTTTTATGATTGCTGTATTTGGTTGTCAATGTTCTGATGATGTTTCTATTATTACGGCTACTACTCTGGTTTGTAAAGGGGTGTAACGACAGTAGAACTGATGAAGGTTATAAGGTGGGGTTATATATAGTTGGATTGCTTGCTATATATATGGTCTAGGTGGATTGGAATCCAAAAGTATGGTAATTACGCTCGCACCAACTCCAACCGATATCGGTACAAAGCGACAGGACGCCCCCTAGCAGCAAAATAATCCGGGTCTTGTGGCGACAAATAAATCGCTGTCACCTGATCGGCTTCAATTCTTTTACTTGCAGAGTCGCTATTTTCGTCGCCCCCAACAAATCGATAAGCCGTAGTTGTTTCCACTTCATTTAAATAAATATCCGACTCTCCCCGAAATACCTGCTGAGAAATCTCTGTAGACACAAATCGATCGGGATTTGGTGTCTCGGTTCCCCGACCTGTCACAATTGAAATGAGCTGCTTTTCTCCTTTCAAAACAGTAATTTGGCGGTTGGGATTGGTCGGATCGACTTTCACCGAAAGTACAGCGCGATCGCCCAAATAAGCCTTGGCGATATTAAAACCATTGAAAGTGCGATCGGCTACAATTTTCTGAGCTAGTTTATTTCTATTATTTAAAATAAAACCAGTATTTTTTTCCGGTTGAAACCGTACTTTAAATAAAACCGGCTGCTGCAAATAGCGTCGATTTCCCTCAAACCCAGGACTGACAATATTTGGGGCTAAAGGAGCTGCTAAATCCACCAAAGTGCTCGCAACATTCCAATTACCAGCCATCCAGTCTGGATAAACCAAATCCCCCCTAGCTACAGCCACAGTCGGCTTGCTATCCCAATTAGGAAAACTCGATAGGCGATCGGCCAAAACCCCCGCACTCGCATCACCACTCCAAACAAGTAAAGCTAAAACTAGACAAAAACCCCAAATTACTTTTTTCATCGCAAGCTGTATCTCTTGGGCTAACTTTTTATTTATGAAACATCAAGGTTGGATATTTATAGCTCACAACAAACAACGAAATAAAAAGTTAGTGAGTAGTGAGTGGGGAACGTGTGATATTGTTTTTGAAACTAAGATGTGAGGGTGAGTATCAACTATGAATACACTTGTTTACAAAACTTTAGTAGTTACGCTAACTGTTTTAGGTAGTGGACTGACGCCGGCAGCGATCGCCCAGACCGTCGATTCCCCAATTACAGAACAACCAACTGCTTCACCAGCCAACAGCGAGGAAACCGATCCTCAAATAAATGTACAACCAGAGGCAGTCCCAGAGTCAGTAGTTAGCGCTGAAAAGGTTGGGGATAATTCCCTCAACGGCGTGTTGCTCCCAACCACTACTAACCAAGAAATACCAACGCAGAAAGCCGAAGATTTCAATCAATATCTAAGTCTAAATCAGGACAGAGGATCTTCGAGGGCCAAGGAAAATTCCCTAGTTTCCAATCCATCGCCAGAGAACACATTGACGGAACAGGTAATTCCGATCTCTGGACAAACAGCAGAACTTCCACAACAGGATACCTCACTCTTTGATAATATATTGCCAGCAAGCGGAAAAACCGTCAACCCCCTCTTTGACAAAAAAACATCCGAGGACAACACATCGATCGACCAAGTGACCTCAGTCTCCCAGCTATCCGACGTGAAGCCAACAGATTGGGCATTTCAAGCATTACAATCTCTAGTCGAACGGTACGGTTGTATCGCGGGATATCCTGACGGCACATTTCGCGGCAACCGGGCTATGACTCGCTACGAATTTGCCGCCGGTTTAAACGCTTGCTTGGATAAGGTGAGG
The DNA here is from genome assembly GCA_020883125.1 of Microcoleus sp. CAWBG506. Lineage (GTDB taxonomy): Bacteria > Cyanobacteriota > Cyanobacteriia > Cyanobacteriales > Microcoleaceae > Microcoleus. The sequence continues at coordinate 81,203 of JAHREW010000006.1, read as the reverse complement.
GAGCTAATTACCTCTGGGACGATCAACTTAGCTACCAAAGAAGACTTGGCAGCCGTCCAACGGCTGCAAGAAGAATTTGCAGCGGAATTGGCGACTCTGCGGGGGCGCGTAGATACCCTGCAAGCTCGATCGGCTGAACTCGAAGCCAACCAATTCTCCACAACCACAAAGCTGAACGGTCAGGTGTTGACTTATCTAGGAGATGCTTTTGGTAAAAATGCTAGTGAGGCGAATAACACTGCATTCGGCTATCGAGTCCGACTCAACTTAAATACCAGTTTCACGGGTAAAGATAACTTGTTAGTCGAACTGCAATCCACAAATTTAAGACGGCTTGACGCTGCTACCGAATTTCCGCAAAGCCGTTTGAAGGGTGCAACTGATGAAACGCTTTTTTCTGCCACTAACATATTTGGGGATGGAAGTTTGAAGCTCAACGCTTTGCAATACACCTTCCCGGTGGGTGACAAACTACAGGTTTTTCTAAATGCCTTTTCTAGCGATCGGATACTTTCAGCACCCCTGAGTCCATTTTCCAGCTTTACAACAGGATCTATATCATACTTTGGTTCAATGAACCCGATCCTGTACCCCACCGGTCAGCAAACAGGGATTGGCGTACAGTGGAAAGCAACTCCGTGGTTGAACGTCGATTTCTCGGCCGGCAGCGAATCCCGGACAAACGACCCGACTGTAGGTCTCTTCAGTGGTGGCTACAGTGGTTCTGTACGAACGGTCTTCACTTTCGGGGCGCTCAATCTTGCTTTCAATTATATCCACTTCTACTCTCCTCAATTTGGGGCTGATACGGCGAGTGGTAGTAACGCTGCCAAAGTTGTGGGGGCTGGGCCTGTTGTCGGCAACGCATATCTTCCTGGAATCTCCTATCGAGTCTCCCCGACTTTGGGGTTAAGCGGTTCTGTTGGTTTGATTAATGCTCGTGCCTTGGGCAATGGTACTAAGGGAGATGCTAATGTGTTGGACTATCGTTTTTCTATGGCTTTTTATGACATAGGTAAAAAAGGTAACTTAGCTGGTATTGTTTTTGGGGTGCAGCCCAGGCTGGCGGGTACGAGCAATGGGGCGATCGCTCAAGCGATTGGTTTACCCGCAGGACAACGCCGCGATCGCGACACGGGATTTCACATCGAAGCCTTTTACACGCATCTACTGACCGACAATATCACTATTACCCCTGGTATAATCTGGTTGACCGCCCCCAACCATGACGATCGCAACCCGGATGTTGTTGTGGGAGTAGTGAGAACAACCTTCTCTTTTTAACTTAAATAACGTATCAAGAGTTTCTGATGAACCAACAAGTTTTAGCAGTAATTGAGAAAATCAGTGTCCTCGGTGGCGAACAGTACGGGGAAAGTGCTTGGCGAAATCCCATTCGCAAAGATACCGGCCCAATTTTGCAAGCACTTGTGATGGCATCCCAACCCAAGACTATCCTTGAATTAGGCACTGGTTATGGTCTTTCTACTTGTTATCTAGCATTGGGAAATAGCGAAACTATCATTCATACTGTCGAGTTTGATAGTGCTGTAGCCGAGGAAGCTAATAAACACTTTGAATTAGCGGGAATTTCCCATCGAATTAAACAGTGGGTGTGTCCTTCTTCTGAGGCAATTTCCAAAATCCCCCTGGAGATTCCTGTGCCAGATTTTGTGTTTATAGATCACGCGAAACGGCCTTATAAAGACGATGTTTCTGCTATTATTGAAAGCTGTGGTGGTCAGCAGATACTTCTGGTTGCTGATAATGTGGAAGATCGGAAGCAGGAACTTGCCGATTTTCTGGATTGGTTTCCGTCAATCGCCCTCAATTTAACGATTATTTCGACTCAATGTGGTTTGCTGGTTGCGTCGATATAATTAGGGTTTTGCTGAATCAGCAGGCAGAAAGTTGGCCACACATAAGCTGTTCTCCATTTAAACCAGTAACTCGTGGCGTAGGGTGCGTCAGCTAGAACCCTTACGCTGAAACAAAACCTTGTACGGGCTAAGAGAGCCATTCGCCCCTACGCACCCTACGCCCCTAAGTTTAAATGCCGAACAGCTTACCGTCCGTCAATGAAAATGCCAAATCCGGCTTAAACACCTCCTTTATCCCTTAGTCTGCTCCGGCAGACTTCGTTTGTGTAGTAGCGGTTTCAACCGCCGAATCACAAAAAGGGTGGCAAACTCGGATTTGGTATTATTAAATCACAACGGAAAATGCTCCAGATTGTAGACTCGCTATAATTAACTTGCTTTCCCAGCAATCTCCATGGTTTTTCCTAGAAAAAGTGCTCTGAGTTAATTCGTCACTTATTTGATCGCTGGCTTTGCAGTTTCTGGCTGTAGCAATTGTTTTTGAGCGAATTCTCGATCGAGAGTTAGAGAATTATTCTCATCACTTTCAGGGAGAATCCGAATATCTTGTGCAGGAGCCCCAAGTTTAATCCCTTCTTGCTCAAACCTGGTTTGGATTGTGCGGAGAATATCGGCTGATACTTTCCAAAATTCGTCGGTTTTTGCCCAGCCGCTAGCAATCAGATTAATGTATTCGTCTTCTAGGTCAAACACAAAAGTTGAAGGCGCTGGATCTTCCAAAATTTTCGGGTGGGATTTGAAAATGTCTACGAGCACTTTCTCTATATTTGTCACATCTTGATCGAAGCTAATCCGAAAGCTAAATTTAACTTTGCGAGTTTCACTGGTGGTGAGGTTTTCTATCGTGTCACTCCAAACAGCGTTGTTGGGAACTGTAAAAAGCTGACCGCCAAATCCTTTGATTTTGGTATTGGCTAAACTGATGGAATCTACCCACCCCCATAGGGAGCCGATTTTCACTTCATCACCGACATCAAAGGGTTTGTAAACCATTAGCATCAACCCGCTGGCAAAGTTACCGAGGTTGCTTTGCAAAGCAAAGGCAAAGATAAAACTCGCACCCCCAAGTACAGTCAAAACAGGCGCGAGACTAACCTCTAGTGCTGTCAAAGCTAAGAGTACGCCAACTACAAGTCCTCCTCGATTGATGACAACAACGATAAATTGGCGCATCAATTTGGAGGTTTTAGAAAGTTTCAGAAGCTTGCTAATCACGAAGCCTAGTATTTGAGAAACGATCACGGAAGCCAAGACAATACCGACAAATTTACCGATATTACTAGCCCAACGCAAACCACCTTGATCTGATTTGAACCAACTGAGGACTCTGACGCCTAGACCTTCAGTATCCTTCACATCAATTTCGGCTTTAGTGATAGCTTCAATGTATTTGCGGTAATATTTGGAGTCCCCACCTTTGCGGTCTAATTCTTCTAAAATCATGTTGAAGCGGTCTACAACGGCTGTTCGCCCAGACTGGAGATTGGTAGCATTGACCACCAGTTGGTTCTTCAATGCTGATTCATCTTTAGCATTCGCTTGCAACTTGTCTGACGTTTTTGCAAGCTGCCCTTTTTTGTCTTGGTTTGCTTGACTGTTAGCAGCAGCAGACGAACCCGCAGTTCCTGTTTCACCGCCAGTCTTGATTGTCGTGTTTTCAAGGGTGCTTGTGGCTTCATCGAGTTTCTGAGCAGATTTTTCCGCAGCGCCTGTACCACCAGTGGTAGAAGCCCCGCTAATCGCTTCCCGCGCTTTTTTGACTTGTGCGGTAGCCTCTTCTAATTTTTTTGTGGCTTCCTGGTATTCCGGCGATTTGGGATCGGCAATAGCTTTTTGGGCTTTTTCTGCGTCCTCATCGGCTTTGATCGCCTTGTCTAGCGCGTCAATTTTTTCAGTAGCCGCAGTGTATGCCGGCGAGTCAGGGGCTATTTTCTCTCGCTCTTGTTTCGCTTTGTCGAGGGTTTGTTTGGCCAGATCTACTTCGCCTGTTTTCTCGGCTTTTTTCAAGGCATTGTTTAGGGTATCGTCCTGTTTAAGTTCCTTTTTGGTTTTAGTTGCTTCTTTGAGCCCTTCCTGGGCTTTTTTGAGTTTGTCTTTAGCTTCTTCTGCCTTTTTAGTGGCTTCTTTGTATTCTGCTGAGTCTGGGGCAGCGCTCTTGAGAGCTTTTTCGCTTTCTTCTAGTGCTTTCTTAGCTTCGTCTAGGGAACCTGCAACTTCTTGTTGTTTGTTGATGGAGCGATTTTGACGCTTGATGGCGATTTCGGCATCGCTAATTTCTTTGACTTTTTGTTGGAGCAACAATTGCCACGCTGCGGCTTCGTTTTGGAGTTCATCCAAAGTGAGCGGTTTGACTAGCAGTTGCAATTCCTCAACTGGAATTTCAGGATCTTTAGTCGTAACTGCTGCTTTGGGATCTGCTTTTGGTGGAGGCTCAATTTTCTCAGCTTTAGGTGAGGCTGTGGCTTCCTCTGAGGCTGTGGCTTCGTCGGCTGGTTGCGATCGCGCCGGCATTCCCCAGAGTGCGAAACAACTAACAACTCCGATGAAAAAAATTGCACTGACTCTCTTGGGTAACATTTTATTGTTTATCATGAAAAATTTTTCCCTGAATTTGAAATTTCTTTAAGCAAGTCGTTGTCTCTAATTTCCACCCTAAAAAGTGGGCAAATTAGCTGTTTGATGGAGCAGTCAATAACTAACCCTTCACATCCCCTTTTAGATTGACCGCGTATTCCAAGTTTATGAAGTAGGGACACTACTAAGATTCTATCTGAGTTATGATAAATTCTAATCTTTACAAAGCTGAACTTTTGTTAATAATTATTAACTAGCTTAATCGATTATAGACTCTGCTAGTCTATGCAGGTACCAGAAAAAATCCTTAAAATAATCTTAAATATTTTCAAGACTCAGGGCTCGAATTCCGCTTCGATAGCTTTCGATCGGGAATTTTGAATATCCTGATGTTTTGATCGTTCTGCTACAATTTTCTTAGCTTGTTTAGATATGTAGCCTTTATCAGTAACATGAGGTGCGATCGGGCGATCGGGGATACCTCACTTACTTGAAAACCGCTGAGGGAATGGGGAATTGGGAATGGGGAATGGGGAATGGGGAATTAGGAATGGGGAATTAGGAATGGGGAATTGGGAATGGGGAATGGGGAATTAGGAATGGGGAATTAGGAATGGGGAATTAGGAATGGGGAATGGGGAATTGGGAATTGGGAATGGGGAATGGGGAATTGGGAATGGGGAATGGGGAATTGGGAATGGGGAATTGGGCATAGGTTATTCGTTATGAGTTAGTTATGTGGTTTTTTGTGGAAACTAACCAATAACCAATAACCGATAACCAATAACCGATAATCAATAACCCATAACCAATAACCCATAACCAATAACCCATAACCAATAACCCATAACCAATGACTACTGACTATTGTTCATGCAGTTCGTAAGCAGCTACAATCCGCTGCACTAACGGGTGTCGCACCACATCCGCTTGAGAAAATTCGCAGAAAGCAATCCCCTCAACATTACCGAGAATTTTTTGTGCAACTGCTAATCCAGACTGTTGATTGGGTGGTAAATCGGTTTGAGTGATATCGCCTGTCACCACCATTCTCGATCGAAAACCCAGACGAGTCAACACCATTTTCATCTGAGCGGGTGTGGTATTTTGAGCTTCATCTAAAATTACGAAAGCATTGCTGAGGGTGCGCCCGCGCATATAGGCTAAAGGAGCTACTTCAATCAGCCCTCTTTCCATTAAATCGGCCATTTTTTCGGGGTCGATCATTTCCTGAAGCGCGTCGTAAAGCGGCCGCAAATAGGGATCGACTTTTTGCTGTAAATCTCCGGGCAAAAATCCTAGTTTTTCCCCAGCTTCTACGGCGGGTCTGGTTAAAATTAGCCGTTCGTACTGCTTGCTTAACAGGGCTTGGATGGCGAAAATAGCTGCTAGAAATGTTTTACCAGTACCGGCGGGTCCGATGCAAAATGTCAGGTCGTGGGTGCGTACAGCTTGGACGTATTGTCGCTGCTTGAAGGTTTTGGCTCTAATTTCTTCGCCACGGCGGGTTTTGGCGAGAACGTCTCGCTGCAAGTCTTGTAAATCGTCTTGGCGGTTGGTATCGAGAGCGAGGCGCGCTGTCTGGATTTCCACTCCGGTAATTGTTTTACCTGCTTTCCAGAAATCGGAGAGCGATCGCACTAATTTCTGACACAATTCTACTTGATTTTTTGTGCCGGAAATCAGCAGTTCTTGGCCTCGCATGACTAAGTTTGCGCCGGTTTGCTTAGAGATAGTTTTCAGATTTTGTTCTTGATGGCCGGCCAGCGACATGGCGCTTTGAGGGCTCGGCAACTCTATGATTAGTGTTTCAGTCATGCCAACATAAGCTCCCTCCAAATAAGCAATTAAAAGTTAACAATTACCAGTTAGATTGGTCGCATTTTGCAAACAAAAAAGCGCCCGGTACTAGCTTTTACCTAGTATCTAAGGCGTCTTTTAGATTTAGCTCCCAAATGAGTTTGGTGCTTGAGGTACAAATCAAATCTCCTTTCTATCAAGTCAGGCAACTTTAGATGTTAGATTTTAGATGTGAGATTTTAGATTTTAGATTTTAGATCGATCTAATCCCGTTAATATTTTAGCTTTTAATTTTTGGCCCGATCGCACAATCGGCCAACTAAAATCAGACGGGATTTGTAAAAAAAATTTACAACAGACAATCTAAAATCTAAAACTCTTTGGTTGCAGACTTGTTCGCCACAGAGCAGTTAATAGCCTGGAGTATTTCTGCTGGTTCTAAACGTAGGTGTATTAGTGCGGCGAGGTTGCTCTCTGGGAGCTCTGCTAGGTAAGGTCGTGGGTGGCGGTACGGAGGTTCGGGGTCGGAAGTCTCCTCGATCGCGAGAACCGCGATCGGGGCGATCGGGCCTGGGTGCAGGCGATCGCATTTCACCAGCTTCACCATCGTATATGTCTAAGTAGACGGACTGGCCGGCCGTCTGCGCCACCGCTTCGAGGGTAGTTCTAATAGCCTGAATATTACGTCCACCCCTACCGTATACCCGTCCTTTGTCTGGATCGTCAAAAGCTAGTCTCACCCAGACCCGCGACTGACGGGGGTGGATTTCACAATCAACCCGCAAAGAGCCTGGGGACTCTAAAAAAGGGGCTATTAAAAATTGCACCAGTCCAGCATAGTTGGGACTAGCTGACGGAGGCTGTGTTGCTGGATTCAATGTTGGGTCCGGCTCCGACTTGTTCAAATACATTGGCTTTTCTCAGGATGTCACGCACAGTGTCAGTTGGCTGAGCGCCTTGTTGGAGGCGCTTGACAATCGCTGGAACATCCAGCCTCGTTTCGTTATTTCTGGGGTTGTAAAAGCCGAGCTCTTCTAGAGGGCGGCCGTCGCGGCGGGTAGAACTGTTCATCGCTACAATCCGGTAGCTTGCCTCGCGTTTCTTCCCGTATCTCTTTAATCGCAGTTTGATCATCTTCTTGCAGAATAGTCCTCTAGTAATTGTGACATACAACAAGGACACATCACACTTTCTGCTGTGGGAATTGGGCTCTGGCTCTGGCTCCGGGATGGAGCATTGTTAACTGTTGGCTCACCCCGTCAGTCAACTGACAACGGTCAACGGTCAACCTCCGAGCAAAATATCGCTGCGATTTGCTGCCCCTAGGGCTGGTCTGCGGCCGTCAATATGGGGCGTAATTACCTTCGGTAAAGTCGATGCAGTTCCCCAACGGTCAACCAATTTTTGCAAAAACACATCTTGCTGCGCTCTCAAAGAGTCCCAATCGGTACCGCGATTAATGATTGCAAACCAAACTAAACCCCGATCGCGCGTTGGTATGGCTCCAGCCAAGGCAATCACGCTGTCCAAAGTGCCTGTTTTGACCACAGCGTAGGGGGGAATGTGCCGATGTTCGAGAGTCCCTGCATCGCGCCCAGACACCGGAAACAAGTCAGCAACAGTCAACGAAGTAGTTTGAAGATAACGCCCGATCGCCTGCATCATTGCACAAGCAGCCCTGGGAGACATCTGATTTTCCAATCCCAATCCCGAACCATTAACTAATTGAAGTTCCGCCGCCGGCACACCAGCGGCCCAAGTAGCTTGCTGCTGCACGATTTTTGCCCCGCCCAAATTGTCAGCCAACATCTGAGCCATTTGATTATCGCTGTGGACGTTCATCTGCTTGAGAATTTCCACCAAAGGGAGCGATCGCCGCGTCATCAGCAAACGCGCAGAACCCACAAATTGCTGCTGAGCAACTGTGCTACCAACCACAACCACCTGCGGTCGCTTCGTACCCGGAGGCATTTTAGAATAGATTGACTGGACATCCCGCGACCAACTGCGACCATTGAGGGCCTCCCGCAACAACTCCCCCGCCGTCACAGGATCGGACTGTTGATTCATGCGGAAATTGCCAGTCACAATTAAATTGCCCGCGACGCGACGAATTCCCAGATCGTTGAGAGCATTACCAACGGCGATCGCCTCCTCCCACACAAACAGAGGGTCGCCCCCCCCGCTCACCACCAAATCCCCCTGCAACACGCCATTGCGAATCGGCCCAGTCCCCCGGAACCGGGTTTCAAACTGATAATCCGCACCCCAAGTTTCTAGGGAAGCCAGAGAAGTGGCAATTTTGGTCAGCGAAGCCCCTGGCATCAGTGTGGTTCCCTGCTGACTTACCAGTGGCAACATTCCCGCCTGGACCCAAACTCCCTGATTTCCCTCAGTCAGCCCCTTCGTCTTCAAATCCTTGAGAAATTCTTGCACTGCGGTGGAGGCTGATAAATCGGGATTGGCCCGTGAGACTCCCCCGTTCGCCAAATCCATCGCGACTCCTAACCCTGGTATCCCTCCCTCCCAAGCCAGCACCGAGGCAGCATTTGCCCCCGCACTGCTGACCCCAGCCATATGCAGCCACACAGATATAATTCCAGAGCTAAATAAATCCAGCATTTTCCACTCCTAAAGTCCTATTAACTATTGCATTGAGTTTGGGAATTTCCCGTCCACCGATTTGAGATTTTAAGTTGAAGATTCGAGGATTTTAGACTGTATCAGTAGGGTCCTCCATGGCAATAGTCTCATTTGGCGATCGCCAAATGTAATTCTTTATTCATACTTCTCGACTCAGGCTCCAGACTTCCTGGTAGAATCTTGAAGGTTTCTCAAAGATTGGGCAATGGGATCGACACGCGCAAGAATTGCAATAGACGCTATGGGTGGGGATCACGCCCCCGCCGAAATTGTGGCTGGAGCGCTTAAGGCACAAACAGAATTAGGTGTAGAGATTTTGCTGGTGGGCGACCCGCAGCAAATAGAAGACTCGCTGCGACAACAAGACGCGCTCGACCGCGTCTGTGCAGGTCAGCTTGAAATCGTTGCTTCTGAAGGAACGGTGGAAATGCACGAAGAACCTTTGAGCGCCCTCAAACGCAAGCCTAAAGCTTCGATTAACGTAGCGATGAATTTGGTGAAGCAGCAGCAAGCCGATGCTGTGGTGTCGGCTGGTCACTCCGGCGCGGCCATGGCGGCGGCTCTGCTGAGATTGGGACGACTTCCTGGGATTGACCGCCCTGCCATCGGTGCGGTGTTGCCGACAATGGTAGCTGGTCGCGCTGTACTGATTCTGGATGTCGGTGCTAACGTGGACTGTCGCCCCAAATTTTTGGAGCAGTTCGCGGCCATGGGCACCATTTACAGCCAGTACGTACTGGGTGTGGCGGAACCCAAAATCGGTCTGCTCAATATTGGTGAAGAACCTTCTAAAGGTAATGACGCAGCAGTGCGTACTCATCAATTATTGGTGGACAACCCTCATATTCCTTTTGTGGGGAATGCTGAAGGTCGCGATGTGCTCTCTGGTAACTTCGACGTGATTGTGTGTGACGGCTTTGTCGGCAACGTTTTGTTGAAGTTTGCCGAAGCTGTGGGCGAAGTTGTGGTGCAGGTGCTCAAGGAAGAATTGGTCAAAGGACTCCAACATCAAATTAACGATCCTCTGCTGCAAAAAAGTCTGCAAGGATTCAAGCAGCGGGTAGACCACGTTGAACACGGTGGCGGTTTGTTGTTGGGCGTTGCTGGAGTTTGCATTATCAGCCACGGTTCATCTCAAGCTGCTTCTATTGCTAATGCGGTGCGTTTGGCGAAGGGAGCTATTGATAACCAAGTTCTGGAGCGAATTCAATCGGAATATCGCCACAGTGCCATCGAACAAGAAGCTAGGAATTAAAGTTAGTAGGTAGATGGACATAAATCAACGTCACTAGCTCCGCAGAGAGTTACAAAGCTTGTCCCTAGTCTGAGCAATTGCTTTGCTTCTAGGTGTGGACACGCAACATATATGTTTAGCTACTTACTGGAAAATTAAAAATTAAAAATGTCAAGTTAAAAATGTCAAATTGAACAAGCTTTTTTGCTGAAAAAAATGTTTTCAGTGGATGCTTAATTTTTGTTAATTTGTAGTTTTTAATTTTTAATTTCTAGACCCATCGCTCATAAATGGAGAAGAATGTTGCAGCAATCAGGGTTTGGTATTGCCGTCACGGGTAGCGGTTCTTGTACACCGCCGGTCTCGCTAGATAATCACGGTTTGAGTCAGATGGTGGAAACCTCTGATGAGTGGATAGCGGCGCGCACAGGAATTCGATCGCGCAGATTGGCGAATCATGGAATGTCTTTGTGCGATTTGGCCACATTCGCTTCTCAACAGGCGATATCCATGGCACAAATTTTGCCGACAGATATAGATTTGATTATTTTGGCGACATCGAGCCCTGACGATTTGTTTGGGACTGCGGGTCAAATTCAATATCGCTTGGGTGCGACAAAGGCTGTGGCTTTTGATTTGACAGCAGCTTGTTCGGGCTTTGTGTTTGGTTTGGTGACAGCCTCTCAGTTCATTCGGACAGGGGTTTATCAAAATGTGTTGCTGATTGGGGCAGATATTTTATCTCGGTGGGTGAATTGGTCCGATCGAGGTACTTGCATTCTGTTTGGAGACGGTGCAGGTGCGGTAGTATTGCAAGCTTCAGAAATCGATCGCTTTTTGGGATTTGAAATTCGCAGCGATGGTACTCAAAATTCCTCTCTCAACCTGGCTTACAAAGCACAGTCCCAAGAATTAATTGAGGGTGTGAATATCGGACAAGGTGCTTTTCAACCCATCACCATGAATGGTCAAGAAATCTATCGGTTTGCGGTAAAAAAAGTCCCGGAAGTGATTGAAAAAGCGATGTTTCGGGCAAATATTAGCGCCACAGAAATTGACTGGCTGCTGTTGCACCAAGCGAATCAGCGAATTCTGGATGCAGTGGCTCAAAGGCTAAATATTCCGCCGGAAAAAGTCATTAGTAATTTGGCAAATTACGGCAATACATCAGCAGCTTCAATTCCTCTAGCTCTGGATGAAGCAGTGCGTCAGGGTAAAGTGAAAGCGGGGGATACTATTGCTGCGGCTGGTTTTGGTGCAGGCTTGAGTTGGGGGGCTGTGATTTTTCAATGGGGAAGTTGAAGGTTTGCCAGCCAATTGTAAATTAATCCTGGTTATTATCAGGAGATTGTCGGCTCTGCAAGAAAATTAAATATCCACAACCAGACAATTTTGCCACAGCATCAACCCTTGCGGGCGATCGGGTGTTGCTCAATGTAGGTGGCGGTGGATTGTAGCTTTTGCTTGTGAAATTGAAAATTCTCTTTGCTGCGATTGACTTTCGCCACTGGGAAGCTAATAAATTATTCCACAAAGACTAATGCCCTTAAAGTAGCAGAAATAAATTATAGGAAATTTTTGAAAAAATTCCCCCATCTGTTATAATTATAAGTCGCGCATAGATAGTGAATGAGCGAGAAACAAATAATTTTTGCAATCACCAATTAGCAACTACCAATTAGTAAATTACCGGAAAAATGACTAAAACAGCATGGGTATTTCCCGGACAAGGTTCCCAAGCGATCGGGATGGGTGCAGACTTATTAAACTTGCCAAAAGCCAAAGCCAAATTCGATCTAGCAAAAGAGATTTTAGGCTGGTCTGTCCCAGAGATTTGCCAAGAAGAAGCAAAACTCTCTCGGACTCTCTACACTCAGCCTTGCTTGTACGTGATCGAAAGCATTTTGACCGATTTGGTGCGCGAAAAGTTCGATCGACCTTCCCTAGTGGCCGGTCACAGTTTAGGAGAATATACCGCCCTCTATGCTGCGGGTGTGTTTGACTTTGAATCAGGATTGCGCTTAGTGAAACGCCGCGCCGAACTGATGGATAATGTCTCCGGCGGACAAATGGTAGCTTTGATCGGATTCGACAGACAGGAACTAGAATTGCAAATTCAATACAGTCGAGACGTTGTGCTAGCCAACGATAACAGCGAAGCACAAGTAGTCATTTCTGGAACCCCCACAGCCGTAGAAGAATTGCTGGCCAAAATCAAAGTCAAACGGGCGGTAAAATTGACTGTTTCCGGCGCCTTTCACTCTCCCCTGATGTCACCAGTGGCTGCGGAGTTTCAACAAGCTTTAAAATCGGCCAGATTCTCAGATGCTAAGATGCTGGTGCTCTCCAATTCGGAACCGACAGCTACCACAAGTGCAGCTACTTTGAAGCAGCGCTTGACTCAGCAGATGACAAAAGGCGTGCGGTGGCGAGAAATTTCCCTACAATTGCCACAACAGGGAATCGATCGAGTTGTGGAAATTGGGCCCGGTAAAGTGCTCACAGGTTTGATTAAACGAACAACTCCAGATTTAACCTTAGTAAATGTGAGCTGTTTGGCAGATTTGCCGAGTTAATGTATGGTTAACCTAGCAACATCAAAAAGCCAGATTGAGTAGCCAGATAGCTGGTAAAACTATAGTCATTTATTGCAATGACATGGGAGGCGTTAGCCCTCCCCTTTCTGTTTTACTTTGAGCGGATTAACCCGCCTTGGCTGAACTACGCAGCTCTCTATCCCATTGCTGAACGCATTTGGGATTGCTTTTCTGAGAATGTTGTACGAAGCATTCACATCAGAATTAATCAACCGACCAGTCAAGGTTTTGTATAATCCTCGTGAGATCCGTTTACCCGTGAACACAGGCTCTTTTTCGGTTTTTCCATAAACAGGGATTGTGTCTAAACCTAAAAAGCTGGAGCGGGATGTGTAGGACTCCTCGTGTACAATTACCGTGATCCCTACTAGTCGAGCCTTGTATTCTAACATCTCTATTAATCGAGAATGAGGAATGCTGACGAAATTTTGGTTAGTTTGCTTGCCTAAATTGATATCGGTTTTCCACTGTGCATTTTTGCCTAGGACTAGCGTTCCAATTTGCTTCACTATCAAATGGTTGACAATCACGCGACTAGCATGATGCAAGTAATTATCAATCTTCTGATTGCGACAGCGAGTTAATCGCTGAATCCTGGGCGAGGTTTGACGATTCCCTTTTAACTGGGTTTGCAATCTGGATTTGCGTTTGTTGTAGAACTGATTAATCGATTTTAATGGTCGCCCGTTAATCAACAAAGGGATAAATCCCGGTTGATTTGAAGTTAGCGCCACTAAATTGTCTAGTCCTAAATCAATGCTAGCTACATGGCTGGTATTGCTGATGGTGGACTCCGGTTCATCGTAAATTACCTCAATTACATAAGAATCGCATTTAGGAACCAATCTAACCTGACAAATGAGAGCGGGATTCACCTTAGTTTTGATTAAAAAATCTGTCCCCGAAAGTTTGACAATCCCTTTTTTCAACTGTTTGCTGCTAATTGCTTGAATCGTGTATACGAGAAGATTTCGCCCTTTAACTTTGTCTTTGTATTTCGGCAATTTTGGGCGATCAGTAAATTTAGAACAGTCACTTTTGTAAGCTTTGACGGCTTCAAAAAATGATTTCCAATTCTTGTCTAGCACCATCAAAATTTGCTGACTAACTTTAGCAGGCAAAGCCTTGTACGCTTCGTGAGATTTCATCAATCGATTCATTTGGCTGTAGCCGACATAGCCCCATCCATAAATAAAGCTCTGACGAATGACGTAATTGGCGGCATTGTAAAGGTTCTTGGATTTAAAAGCTAGTTCGTCAATTTGAGTGAAACGGTGTTCTGTGGATTTAATGATGTGTCGTTCTGTTAGTTGCATTCAGAACCTCCATCTTTCAGCTCGGCAATTATTTTTTCTGTTTTCCGACTTGCGCGGCGCTGTCCGTAAAGTCGAGCAGCAAAACTTGTAACTATTGCCACTAAATCCTGCATTAGTTCATCTTTTCCGTTCTCCGCTAGGTTGACTATTTCTAATTTAACTCCTAGTCGCAAAAGCAATACGCTTAGGTAATTTGTACCAAAGCGAGCTAATCTATCTTTGTGTTCGACCAGTAAAATGTCGTAGTCATTTTGCTGTAACAGTGCTTCCAACTGCTTTCTGTTGTCGTTTAATCCACTGCCTATCTCTTTGACGTTTCTAACAATTTGATAGCCGTTAACGACTGCATATTCCGCGAGTCGTTCTGACTGACGATTGAGATTATCTTTGTTTTCAGAAGACGAGACTCGGCTATAAATAGCGACTCGGTTTTTCTTAATTTCTGTCGATGACACTGGTGGCAAATAATCCACTATTATCAAACCGCTTTCTGTTTGTCGTGCCGGATGTGGTAGCTTGTTTGCTTTCCACCATCGCCATGCAGTTGTGTAACTTATGCCTATTGCTTTGGCGTAGTCAGGTAGTTTCATTTTCGACCTCCTGACTACAGATTACCACTGTTGACTATAATTGCTTACAAACTTAACGAAGTTTTACAAGACCTGACTGCTTAGTTGAAGTCAGGTATGGCATTACAATCAAAGAAATTGGAGATTAATCGTCTACTCCTGCAATGGGAGCAAAACCTTGTCGCTGAATATTTTCAGTGATGGTGCGAGGTTCGAGGAATTGTAGCAAATAATCCGGACCACCGGCTTTGGAACCAACTCCCGAAAGTTTGAAGCCTCCGAAGGGTTGCCGCGATACCACAGCCCCTGTAATTCCGCGATTTATGTACAGGTTTCCGACTTCAAAATCGGCTTTGGCGCGATCGATATGGGAAGGCGTGCGAGAATACAATCCGCCAGTTAAAGCAAAATTGGTGCCGTTAGCAATCGTAATCGCTTCATTAAAATTATGGGCCCGAATCACTGACAAAACCGGACCAAAAATTTCTTCTTGGGCAAGAATTCCTGTGGGTGGTACTTCCGTCACAATCACTGGGCCAATGAAATAGCCGGTTTCGGGTGCTGACATTTCTAAAGCGATGTTAGCTTCGGCGCGGCCTTTGGCGATATATTCGCGGATGCGGCCATGAGCATTCCCATCGATGACTGGGCCGACTTGAGTGCCGGGATTTTCCGCAGGACCAACATTGAGCGATCGCGTGGCTTCTACTAATCTTTCCACAAAAGTGTCATAGACCGATTCGACGACAATTACTCGCGAACAAGCGGAACATTTTTGGCCGCTATATCCAAAGGCAGAATAAACAACCCCAGCTACAGCTTGGTCTAAATCAGCACTTTCATCGACAATAATGGCATTCTTGCCACCCATTTCGGCAATCACTCGTTTCAGGTGTTTTTGTCCTGGTTGTAAAATCGCAGCATCGGCATAAATTTTGCAACCAACTTCTTGAGAACCGGTGAAAGTAATCATGTGGACATCGGGATGTTTCACCATGTAAGCGCCCACGGTTGAACCTTTACAGGGCACGTATTGAAATACGCCTTTGGGGATGCCCGCTTCTAGCAAAATTTCGGTAATTTTAGCAGCAATTACTGAGGATACTTCCGCAGGTTTGAGTAAAGTACAATTCCCTGCAACTAGGGAAGCAACTGTCATCCCCACAGGAATTGCTAGGGGGAAATTCCAAGGAGAAATGATTAAAGAAATGCCGCGCGGCTGATAGCTGTATCGGTTAGTTTCTCCGGCGACATCGTAATTTTGCCCTTGGTCTAACCGTTCCATTTCGTCGGCGTAGTAGCGACAAAAATCAATGGCTTCGGAAACTTCAGCATCGCATTCTCTGACTGGTTTACCGACTTCAAATACCATCCAAGCTGACAGTTCGTGCCGTCTTTTTTCCATCAATTCTGCGGCTTTGCGCAGCACGCCGGCGCGCTGTCTGACGGGGGTTTTTCGCCAACTGGTAGACGCATCTTTGGCGGCTTGCAGGGCTTGTCTGGCTTGTGATTCGGAAAGCAATCCGATTTTGCCAACTACTTCTGTGGGGTTGGAAGGGTTGAGGGAGTTGACTGTGGTTTCGGTGTTTTGGTATTCGCCGTTAATTAGGGGTAAATAGGTTTGTCCGAGGATTCCCCGCACTGATTTAATGGCTGTTTCTGCTTGTTTGCGGAGTTCGGTATTGGCGTAGTCTGTATCGGCTACGTTGGGAAATACTTTGCTGTAAACTAGCTGGTCATTGCCCTTGGCTACTGGTGCGGCTAATAATTGGTCGATCGGCATTTCTTCGGAACTTTGCCGGATGAAGGAACTGTTGGCGGTATTTTCCAACAAACGGCGGATTAAATAGGCCATTCCTGGGAGTAAATCGCCGTAGGGACAATAGACTCGGACGCGATAACCGCGATCGACTAATAGCTTAGCCAATTTGTCGCCCATGCCGTACAATACTTGCATTTCAAAGCGGCGACGTGGTATGTTCAAGGTTTCGGCGATCGCGATCGCCCTGGCTTGCGATCGCACATTATGACTACCAATCGCTGCATACAAATATTCGTGATTTTCCAGCAGCAACTGGGTCATTTCTTCAAAGTTGGCATCTGTCGCAACTTTGTCATTGTAGACAGGCTGAGGCCAATCTTTCTGCATCGCTTTAATCGTTTCCTGATCCCAGTAAGCGCCTTTTACCAACCTTACTGTCACTGGATTGCCGCGTTTTTTCGCCCAAGCAATAATCCCTTGCAAATCTTGTTTGCTGTCGCGCAAATAGGCTTGCAATGTGATACCGATATCTGTGCGTCCGCGAAACTCTTCTTCTAACAACAACTCTTTGAGAATGCTGAGAGTTAAACCTTTATAAACATACTGTTCCATGTCGAAATGGACAGCAGCGCCCAACTCCTTGGCGCGACGGAGTAAAAAGCGAATTCGATCGCTAACTTTGGCCTCGCTACCTTTGGCATCCAGCGGGTCAAACTGAGAATAAAATGCGGTTAACTTGACAGATACTTGTACTCGTGGTAAAATTTCACCATCAGCTTTATCGATCGCATCTACCTGAGACCAATTTTTAGCAGCGATGCTCAATTCCTGCATTAGTTCCAAATAGCGATCGAGATAATTTTGGGCCTCAGTTTCAGTAATTACAGCTTCCCCCAAAAGGTCAACGGTAAAACCCATTTTATCCTTGCGAAGTCGTTCTAAAGTTTTAACTACTTGCTTGATATTTTCCCCAGAAATATACTTGTGCGCCAAAGTTTCCACCGCCGGCGCAACGGTTGTGGCCGCCAATTGACCGGGAATCGAATCAGCATTAGTAAAATTGAGCAATTTTTTCAAAGCTTCGGGCAATTCTACCTCTTCAGCAGTCAGGTATTCTTGCAGGTGGCGAGCAATTTCCGGTTTGCTGCGGAGGGCTGGTAAACAGTCAATAAATCGAAACAACTGCACCCGGAGTCCGGGGCTAGCCATTGCCCAGTCTAGCAGCTTGTCATCCCAACGCATTTGGTCTTGTAGTTGACCCAAAAAGGAGCGTTTTTTCTCTTGAGTTGCCTTAAGAATTTCTTTAGCAATTTCCTGGGTTTTTGCTTCGTAGATACTTGGAGATACTTGTGCGATCATTGGTGATTGATAATTAATAAGAACCAGAGACGGATTTACTATTTTACTTCAATTTTAACTCCATAGTTTGCTTTATTGTCGCCAGAAAGTTCAATAGTATAATCCCCGCTGCTGGGTAGTTGACCTTCCCACGGACTTGTGCTATTTGCAGTGCCTACTTTTTCACCGTTAGGAGCAATAATTGCGGCGCTAACTTTGCCTTCTTCAACTTTTAATGTCATGCTTTGGCCACTATTGCACTCAAGTAAGTAGCGCTTTGATTTGTTGTCTGGCAAAGTATTCCTGAGAGTAACTCCGATCGCACCTGGTTGAAAGCTAACTCGCTCAGTGACAGCCGTTTGGGCAGCAGGGGAGGGGGATGCTGAGGGCGAGACAGAGGGGGATGCTGAGGGCGATGGAGAGGCCAATTGTGGCACCCCAGACAGGGTTGGTGTCAGAGTGGGAGTGGGCGACTGGATGCTGGAGACAGGTGATTGTGGAGTTGCGGGCGCTGGGGGAATCGCAGGTAGTCGATTAACCGGAGTGGCGGGGATAGGGGAAGGGCTGGGACGAAGTGGTACATCGGCGGGTAATTTGATTTGCAGGTTGACTCTTTCCTGATACATTCTCCAGGCTAACAAAGCGCCCAAACTCAGCACAGAACCAACTAAAATTCCGCTCAGAAAAACTGCTAAAACTTGCCAAACTCCTGTTTTTTTAGGTTCGGGATTCGGAGTCTGATTTAGTTGAGTTGGGTAATTGTCATAGTCAATGGTTGGCGGTGCGATGTCCGCATCCCTTGGAATACTTTCTGTTTCTGTTTCCAAATTAGCCATTAAAATATCTTCTTTTATGGCAGTTTCAGCGCTATTTTCTGATTTAATTTTAGTAGGTAAAATATCTTCTGTAATAGCAGGATTGACTGTCGCTTGTGTGTCATTATTAGTATGGGTAATATTGGCTGTTATCATAGTTTCTCTAGAAAAATCCAGAGGTGCGGAATCGATAGTTAAAGAATGTGGATCTAGGGAAGTTTCTGGTGAAGTTTCTGCTGGTTGGGAATCAGTAATTAAAGAATGTTCGTCTAGGGAAGTTTCTGGTGAAGTTTCTGCTGGTTGGGAATCAGTAATTAAAGAATGTTCGTCTAGGGAAGTTTCTGGTGAAGTTTCTGCTGGTTGGGAATCAGTAATTAAAGAATGTTCGTCTAGGGAAGTTTCTGGTGAAGTTTCTGCTGATGGGGAGTTTGACTCTAAAGTTGCAATTGTTTCTGGATGCTGAGTCAAAATTTGATTGTTTTCCGGTTGGTCACTCATAGGGATAAAATTATAGTATAAAGATGGCTGTTGAGTATTTTACGTTATTTGTGCGATCGGGGGGCATTGAGATGATACGCCGATGCTCTTGAGAAAACAAGAAAATGGTACTTTTGTGCAACAGGCAATAATTCATAGATGGTACAACATATTCGTCGCGCTCCTATCTAATTAAAGCGGTAGTATCTAGTATTATCTGCATATTTGCCGGATGAGACTCCCGAAGACGGTTAGTTTCTGCCAATAGTTATTTGACAGACTGTTTACGTTGTGCTGAGAGGGGTTTGGTCTTGGTTGACAACTCAGCTTCTAAAATGGCGATCGCAAAAGCATTAATTGAGAGGTGTTGAGCATCGGCTAACTCTTGCAGCCTCCTATACAATTCATCTGGTATATTTTCTATTTCCAGGGTAGCCATGTCTTAAAGTCCTAGCATAGTTTCCATAAATATTAGCATAGGAATGTGGGTTTAAGTAGAAGGAAGAAGGAAGAGGGAAGAAAATCGATGTGAAGAATAGCAAGCCAGTAAGCTTTTGAGCGATTTGGATTTTGCATTTAATTACATGGACGTACTTAGGAGATATTTAGCAATTTACCTTTGGGTGGGGGCTGGTTTACGAAATTGTTTGTTAGAGGCGAGTATTGTTTGTGAAACCAGCCCCTACAAATTATACTAAATCCGGGTTACTTACCCCCTTTATGAAAGAGTGAACTAATTTCTCCCCCTCCCCCTCTCTCCCCCTCTCCCCCTGTTCAACAATAAAGGGGATGGATAACCCGGATTTGGTATTACCCATTAGTGTCAACTTAACGTTAAACTCAGTCAGAGACTGCTGTTTGACTATTAAACTTAGATCCCCCCTAGCCCCCCCTTCAGAGGGGGGGGGACAGGAATCTTCTCTTTCGTCCCCCTTCTGAAGGGGGATGCGAGGGGGATCTAGACTGGGGTGAAAGCGAGATTTATCATGGCTTTCAGGCGATTGTTGTCACCAATGGGTATTACCCCCGGTTCCCAATTCCCTAGGCTAGATTCGCCATTGTTAATTATTAGGTAAAGACTGCCAAAAAGGTCGCTCTTCTCCCTTCCTGATAGTATTTGTCGCCGACTGCACATTCCCCCTCAGTTCTTGATAATACCTATCGTCAAGGAAACTAACATTTACACCAAAAGGTAGTAGTAATTGACGCAATTTTTCCTGAGTATAATCCTTACCGTCAATCAGCGCCCCACGGGGATTTGAGACTAACAAATTGCCATTGACAGGTACGGAATTGACTAGATTCGGCCACCAAGCATAACCGCTATAGCCAAACATCGCCGGGATTTGAATAATTTGGTCATCTGTCAGTGAAAATTCTCTTTTTAATTTATCGATAATTGGATTAAGTTTTTGTGTTTGCAAATTGAGATTGTGCTTAATTAAAGCTTGATTTTTCAAAGCAGCGCTGACTGTAATTTCATTGCTCAATCCACGATTTATCTTAACATCACCGTAACCTTTTCCTGCCAATTCTTCTAGGAGCTTAACTCCGGCTTCTGGACTGGCGATCGCCATTATATACTTTCCGGGAGTTGTACTGGGAATAAAATTGATAATTTCATCGACTTGGCGAGTCAATAGCCAAGAAGTATCAATATCCACCGCAGGACCTTGAATTTGCTGAGCTTGAATAAAATCTAGTACCTCTGGATTAAAACTAGCATTCCCGGAATTACCGTAATAAATTCGACCCATTGGGTATCCGGGAATCGGCGGTGTTACTTGTAAATTTCCGTAGCCATCAGCCCACTGATTTGCTGACTCTAGATTGCGAGGTTGGCCGATTTTGACTACGCTCAAATACTCATCGGGATTTGTTTTTCTAGGATAATTACCTAGGGAATTGCTATTGTTTTGTATGGGTACATTCAAATTGCGGGTTTGGAATTTTTCGGGAAATTGAACGTAGCCATTTTTCTGAATGTCCTGCATCCAAGCTTTCTCTCCTTGGATGATTTTGACTTTAGCTCCTGTCGGTTCTACTGCTTGTTTTAGTTGGGAGATGAATTCGCTGTTTCCTGAGCCTCTGTCGCTGACTTGAACCTCTGTAACTGGTGCGGTATTGGACGGCATTATCCAAGGTGTCACGCCCATTTGAATTGTTGTTGAGGCTATTTCTTGACCGTTATTGATGGCATTTGCTTTGAGATTAATCCGACCGCTCCAATTGCGATCGGCAAATTGTTTGGCTTCTACTCCTAAGACAATATTTTTGCTAAAAACTAGCGGGTTAGTACCTGATATGTCTACACTTTGCCACCCATCGCCGGTTTTTTGAAAAACATTTATGTGAGGGCTAGCCAGGTTATCAGCCGTGATAAATATTTGAGAACCTTTGAAGTTTTCCGACATTTTTAAGTGAACTTGAGACAGCATTGCTGGGCGGCGTGGGGCGCTAACTTTGGTTTGTTGCCAAACTGGTATCTTGCGTCGATCGCCCGATTTGTCGTTAAATAGAACTAGGGCTCCCTTAGACAAAGACCATTGTTCTTTACCGGGTTCATCTTGCTCATTAATTTCGCCATCTCTGTTGGTATCTCCCGCAAAGAAGAAGTTGGATGGCGCTGAAGTGGGTAAAAGTGGGCTGGGATTTGGGGTGAGAGTTGGTTGAGGAGTTGGTGGATTTTTTGCTAATTCTTGGCGGGCTTGTTCTTGTTTTGCTTGTTCTTGTCTCTCTAATTCTTGGCGGGCTTGTTCTTGTTTTGCTTGTTCTTGTCTCTCTAATTCTTGGCGGGCTTGTTCTTGTTTTTCTCGTTCTTTACGAACTATTTCTTTTTGCTCAAACTCTTGTTTTTCTCGTTCTTTACGAGCTTGTTCTTGCTTTTCAAGCTCTTTTTTTTCTAGTTCTTGGCGGGCTTGTTCTTTTTTCTCAAGTTCTATTCTGGCTAACTCTTGTTTTTCTTGTTCTTCTGCTAAGGCTTTTTGTACGTTCCGTGCAATTTGCAATTCGTAGGTAGCGACTGTTAGACTTCCTTGATATTCGATGGTTTTGTCTATGGCCGCACTAGCGAAAAAAGAACCGTGGGGAATTTGGCGCAGCGTGTTGATAGCGGACTGCCACAGACGTTGTGACTGTTCCCAACTAGCTGGAGAATTTTTGGCGGTGCGTCCGATGATGACGGCTTCACTGGCTATTTTAGCGGATTGATTCCAAGTTTTTTTGGCGGTTTCTTCGATTTGAATGCTACTGTTGACTTTGGCCAGTTGCAAAACCAAAGCTTCTGATTTTTGGCGCTGGATTTGGGGTTTCCAAGGTTCTAAGAAAAACGAGGTGCGATCGGGATTTTTGGCAATTTGGTCTAATTCTAGTTTAAGGCGATCGCGCAATTTGTAGAGTTCGGCAAGGGATTGGGGAGTTTCGGTGTCTGGCTGTCGCCCAGAGATTTGGAGTTGGTTGTTGAGGGAAGGTTGGGCGAGGGTTTGGGGGACTGCTACCCAGATGATACCGATGATGACACCGAAAGTATTGATAATGGCGATCGCAATATATTTAACCAAACGCATACAGTTTATCCTCAGACACCCCAATGATTTTACCTAATTTGGGG
Organism: Microcoleus sp. CAWBG506; assembly: GCA_020883125.1. Lineage (GTDB taxonomy): Bacteria > Cyanobacteriota > Cyanobacteriia > Cyanobacteriales > Microcoleaceae > Microcoleus. The sequence goes on along the minus strand of JAHREW010000006.1, from coordinate 58,588 downwards.
ATAAATGAAACAGCCATGGAGCTAGGGCGATCGAGATCTCAGGGTAAAACAGTAGTCTGGCACTACTTTCGAGCTTAGGTTGACACCAATGCCCATTTCCCATTCCCTACCTTTAGATAGATGTCAAATAGTGGTAATCAGTAAGCTTGGGGGTAAAAATTGATGATACCTCTCCCATAATTATTGTGGACCAGGCATCCCTGGGACCAAGCTGAGGGGGAATCGCCTGGGTGTTATTGACTGTCGGAGGAGATGTGTATTATAGAGAGTTTTTTTTATTCCTTCTGTCATAAGATCGATCGTTAGGAAACTATAACCAAAGATAGTTAGGGAATCCGTGAGCTTAAGTCTAGTATTTAAACATAGGTCAAAGACACTTTTTGAAAAAATAACCGAGGAATAAATCATGAGTATTAGCAAATCAACACCAACAGATGTAGAAATGGAATCTAATATGCAAGCCCCCCACTACGACAGGGGCATCACTCCTGCCGAAACAGCAGCGCGGCAAGAACGTGAAGGTAGCAACTTCATGCACACAACCACAGAACAACATCAGCAAGATGCCAAAACTGACGACCAAACTGATGACGAAAGTATTCGCACTACAGATGGCTATACAGTAGACAAAGAAGGTCTTGTTAACAATTACGCCATCGAACCCGAAATGTACATTGACGAACCGGGTGATTTGAGAGCAAAAGAAGAAGCCGAAGCCCAAGAACGCGCGCGGATATTGGCAGAAATTAAAGATAAAAGAGGTGAAGAAGGTAAACTGACCGCCGAAACAGATATGCGTGGCAAAGGACCGGGGGTTATCTAAATTATCTGGTTGTGACAGACTTTCTCAAAAAAAATCAGACCCAGATTCCCGATTGGGAGCATTCCGATTTTGCATAGGCGAAGCATGACCGCTGTAAATATCTGGTGATCACTAATAAATTGTCTGCGGTCATGCGAGAGCCCCTACGAATATATAGCAACCGCCAGGGTGGTTAAGTCGTGGGGTGGGGGCGGGTTTATAGAATTTGTCTATACCGATGAAAGATATCGGTGAACCCGCCCCTACAAAATCTGCCCTAATCGCCTTGGCAGTTGCTATACTTGAAAAACACAGATGCACCCTCCCGATTTCTTTAAGAAGTCGGGAATTTAACCGCGATCGCATTCTACGTTTAAGTCGCTTCAACTGGCAGATTGCATCAATTCATAAAGCCTCCTTACCAAGGCTGTAATTTTGGTGCCATACTGCAAATCCGCTGTCCAACGCCCACCTAGTCGATCGACTTCTGGAGCAATTCCCCGCGTTACAAAGCGAAATCGGGGATCTACGAGTTCCTGAACCAAAGGTTCAATACTGGCGTAAGCTTTTAAATGTTGAATATGAGCCCTAACACCGATGCGGGCGCTAGCAAAAGATGCGCTTTCACTATCTCCCCCAACCGTAGCCAAACCTCCAAAATTGTTTTGAGTCGGTCTAATATTGTCACCAAAACGCAAAAAATTAGTTTCTAAACACATTTGACAAAAAGCAATATCGTAGTTGACTCCTTCAACCCTCGCTTCTTCGCGATAAAGCTTTGCTATGTCAGGAAAAACCGTTAAAGCGCTGGGATTATTGGCTCTGAGAAACATCATTAACTGCACTTCCGTGGTGATTCCGGCACCCATAATTTTGCCAACTTGACCGGGAGGCTGGATATTCGATCGCAAAACCACAGTCCGATTAGCATTATCCCAAGTAACTAATACTTGAAAATCCCGCAGTTCGATCGCCTGAACGTAGACAATATTTTTGTAACTAACGCGGCGAAGTCGGGCAATATTAGATAAATCAATGCCCAATCTATCCACTAGATCGATGGGAATATAAGCATTCCCATTAATTAAAACCCCCTGTTCTTCATAAATCCCACCATTGAGATTGATATTAATCGATCGATAAGTAATGGGGCTAGGAGTTGGAGGTTCCGCAGGAGGACGAATCCAAGTTTCCAATCCGTCAGCAATTCCCATCGCCATCTCTCCCCGCCGATTTTGAATCAAAAGGCGATCGTCCGGGTTCGTCAGAAAGCCCAGTTCCATTAACATCGAAGGAATAGAAACCCAACGACAAAAAATCAGCCGTCCCAAACCCGTAGCCGTATCCGGTGTTGCGCCACGGTTAGGTAACTGCGGGAACCTCCGCAGCAAGGACATAATCAGCATTTCCGCATCAGCTTTCCGCTGGTTGTTGGCGGCAATATAAAAAATACCGGCACCGCGCACCGAGGGGTTGGAAGCGCCACTAGCTTGAATTTCCAAAGCCACATCGCCAATCCGAGACCGGGAGTTAATCCAATCGATGGTTTGTACTTGACTGAGTTCATCGGGGACAGCGAGCACTTCCACAGCGCGCGATCGCAATTGGCCAACCACCAAGTCCCGAAGCAGGATCATTTCCCTGGCTTCAGTAGTTCCACCGGCCACTGTTCCGGGGTCTCTCGTCCCGTTTTCAAAGCCACCGTGACCGGCTGATAGAAAAATTCTCGCCATTTTTATTGTCTTTGAACATTAACTTTTAGAGTTTAGAGGTTCGCCAAGCATTTTTTGATAAATTTCAACAATCTTTTCTGCCTTTTTATCCCACGCAAATTCTTTGGCTTTTTCCATCGCCTTCGCTGACATACTTTCCCGCAGGCGATCGTCTTCAACCAACAGTTTAATTTTACTTGTCAACTCCTCGGTGAGATACTCCCTAGAATTTGGCTCTATCTTAAAACCCGTTTCTTCATTCACATATTCACCAATACCGCCATTATTGGCAACGATGCAGGGGAGCCCGCAAGCCATAGCTTCCATTACCACAGCTCCGCCAAACTCTCGGATAGAAGGAAAGCAAAAAATATCTGCTTTCCTGTAATAATCCAGAGTCTCTTGTTGATTCACCCATCCGGCAAAGCTCACTATTTCCCCTAACTTAAGTTCCTGCACTCGGTTTTCCAAGTTATTTCTTTCTGGTCCGTCTCCCACTATTGTTAACCGGATTTTATTTTTAATTACAGGGTCTAATTTCCCAATCGATTCTATCACAATGTCGGCGCATTTGTAGGGGACTAATCTTCCGACAAACAGCAGGTTTATCAAGCTAGCATCTTTATTTTTGATAGTTGTCGAATTTAAAAATTCATCGGAAATGCCATTTTCGTAGAACAAATCAATTCTTTCATCAGGAATGGCAAATAAATCTTTGAGCATATTCAAAGTATAGGTTGAACCTGCTAAGATTTTGTCAGCTTTTTTGTAAGTTTCTACATAACCTGGAATTAAGGCTCGACCCACTGCTCTCAAAAAGTTAAATTGAGCAAATTCTTGTTTTGCCGTTTCTTGAAAGCCTGGTGGGAAGGGAATGCCCCCATTCACAGGCCCCAGAATAAAAGGAGTCTGCTGACATACAGTGACTACTTTAAACGGATACCGTGGCATCATCGGGGTAATGGCATGAACTATGTCATAATCGCCGTTCAAGATTTGTGTTTTAAATTTTTGATATACTTGCCGATTAAATTCTTCATAAATTGGGTAGCTCAAGGCATTATAAAGAGGCCAATTTACTCGCCCGTTTGCTGTAACTTTTGCTACTATCTTATAATATTGCTTGTTTAAATTTGATTCTTCTAGGTAGAAAACTTTTTCATATTCTGGATGTTTTTCCAGAGCTGTTTTATTTCTAATATGGGTGACGAGGGTGGCATCTACTAACTTGTTGATTTTCTGAAAAAAATTGTAGCCAACCAAAGGTACAGATGCCCATTCAGGATTGCATTGCTCTACTATTAGTAAAACTTTTAATTTTTGCTTGTTCATTTGTTTACTACCTCTGGTTGTGAATGAATTTTATTGAGCTAGGTGCTAGTTGACGGAATTAATGGAGTTGGTTGTTTTGTATTCGATCAATTTGCTCTGTTGGCCCAGTAATCTGCGCTGGTGAAACTGGATTTGACCTTGTAGCTGGGGAAATTTGGCTAATACGCAAGACAAAGCGTAGATGGCTGCGTCTTTAGTGGTGATATTCCGATGCTTTACATAATAGTTATAGGTGCGATAGGTTGCTAAGGGATAGCCGATCGACAGTAACAGGCTCCAACCTTTGCTCGGCCATGCCATTGCTAAGGCTAGCACTGGCAAGATTAATCCCCACAGCCAGATGCTGCGGGTTTCTTTTACCCAATGGCGTTCTGGTTCCCCGCCGTGCATCCAGGAACCTTCGGCGTAGGCGTAACCTGCTCTTTGGGCGCGCTTCCACCACTGAGTAAAAGTGGTCATTTGGGCGTCGTGCAGGGTCATTTCGGCATCTAAACGGAGGATTTTCCAGTCTTTTTGGCGCAAACGCACGCAGAGTTCTGGTTCTTCGCCGGCGATGAGTGTGGGATTGAAACCGCCGACTTGTTGCAAGGCTGCGATGCGCATCATGGAGTCGCCGCCACAGGCTTTGGTTTCGCCGATGGGGGTATCCCATTCGATGTCGCAGAGTTGGTTGTAGATGGTGGCTGCGGGGTATCGTTCGCGTCTGCGCCCGCAGACTGCTGCTACGTCGGGTTTGGCTGTGAGTTCGTTGTAGGCTCGATCGATCCATCCGTCAACGACTTCGCAGTCGCCATCGACAAATTGGACAAATTGGATGTCTGGTGCTATTTCCAGCAGGCGGGTAAAGCCTTCATTTCTGGCGCGGGCGGCGGTAAAGGGTGTGGATAAGTCGAGTTCTACGGTATCGGCGCCGAGCGATCGGGCTAATTCTAGGCTACCGTCTGTGGAGCCGGAATCGACGTAGACGACGCGGGAAACTTTGTTTGTGGCCGAGACTAGGCATTGGCGGAGGCGCTGCCCTTCATTTCGTCCGATCGCCACTAATCCAATTTTTTTCAAGTTTTTCCTGTTGAATGCAACTACTAAACTATTCCTGAGACCTGTACCATAATTATGGGTGGAATACGCAGTCCTGGCTGTTCTTCACTGTCTTTTTAGGAGATGTCTCTTTCAGATATTAATCAAAGCCAAGCTATTTCGATATGGTTTCTTCTACTTCTAGAAAAGATTTTTCCGCTTGACTGGCTTTTTTTTCAATAATTTTTGCTGGTATTCCCACTGCGGTGGCACCGGGTGGCACATCACAGATCACCACAGCATTAGCACCAATCAAAGCATGATCGCCGATGGTTACTGAGCGAATTATTTTTGCTCCTGCACCGATATCGACGTGACCGCCAATTTTGACATCACCCACAATTGTCACCTGTTGCAGAATTAAACAGTTAGGGCCAATGGAAGCACTGGGATGAATGACAATGCCATTAGGATGAGGCAGTACCAGTCCTCCTTCTATTTGGCAGTTTAAGGGGATGTCTGTTGCCGTTACAACACTCCAAAAACGATGGTAGATGATGTTCAAGCGACATAACAAATAGCCTAAAATCCCACCATGTTGCTGCCACTTTTGGTAATTACGGATAGATTTGAGCAGTTGACAATTGGGTTCCCACCACTTACCAGCTTGTTCGCGACTCCAGTCTGGTTCTGTAGCAGAAATGATTGGCTTAGTGATTGACTCAACCATTGTTTGTCCAGTATTTTGATGATGTAGACAATTGTGTTTATTTGTGGAGTTTACATGAAAAGTAATCTCTAACTATTGACTTAAGCATTTTCCTGTTTCTTTGTAGATTGAAGAATCTTGGCGGGGATACCAACAGCAGTTTGACCAGCCGGAATGTCGGATAAAACTACTGCATTGGCACCGATATTTACGTCGTCTCCTAAGTTGACCTTGCCGAGAATTTTTGCACCGGCGCCGATGTTCACTCGATCGCCCAATTGAGGCGATTCTAGCGGTTTGTCCAAATAGCGGTTTCCCAGGGTTACGCCTTGGCGGATAATGCAGTCATCGCCGATCGTACAGTGTCCGTGGATGATAATCGCGCTTTGATGTTCAATCACCACCCGGCGGCCAAGCTTCACGGTGTATGGCAAATCTATGCCGTAGGTGTTGCGGACTTTTCGGTAGAGCGATCGATACAGAATACTCAAGGGAGCCCGCAGCAGCTTGGGTTCAACTTTCATTCTCCAGACACCGAAGCGTTGAACTGCTACCGCCCGAAACCCCGGTTTTGTCCAATCGCGACCATGAGCAATCCAGTCTTCTTTAATTTGCTGCCACAGTCCCAGTGGGGGGTTTTCTACTTGATTTGCACTGCCAATTAAGTTTTGATCGTCAGTTACCATAAGTTCTAATTCACACTTCTTGCTTGTTTACCCTGTTCCTAGATAGATGCCCTTGATAGTAATTTGTTTATTTGTTTTTTTGAGGGAGGTTTAACGAGTGCATCTGAGTTTGTCAAATATATTCCTAGGGGCGAAGCATGACCGCTGTAAATCTCTGGTTATCACTAATACATTGTCTGCGGTCAGGATTCGCCTATGCAAAATCTGGATGCTCCCGGTTCAACCCGGTTTTTTGAGGTCTAGAATACCTATTTCTAGGGTACATCATACAATATTTTGCTTGCCTGGGTTAACCGGGTTTATTTGGCTTTGACTTATGTACAAACTCATTTAAAAGTTTTTTGATTTTTCAATCTTACCACCCTTAAAAAATACACTATTCAATACAAAATCGCTGAGAAATTTGGGTGGATCGCCGTCGGGCTTGCGCTGAAGCACGCGACGCACCCTCCAGGTGGCAAAGCCCGAAGCCCAGGATACATCAGTTAATGCTGTGTAAACCAAGCCGTAGTTTTTGAGAAAGTACCTGCGTCGGGAATCAAACCAATAAGTAGGGAGTCGTTTCGCGGGCTTTTTGGTGTCAGTGACGCCTGAGCTTTGACCTACTAGGTGGACTACGCGACTTTGGGGTACATACCAGCAACTCCAGCCAGCTTTGTGAGCTTGCAGACAAAAGTCCATTTCTTCGCAGTACATGAAATAAGCTTCATCCATCAAGCCAATTTGTTCAAATACTTCGCGACGGACGATCATGCTGGCTCCTGCTACCCAATCAGTTTGACAGATTTCTTGGGAAATCGGAGGCGCTACGGCCCAGTTTTTCAAGAGCTTGGAGAGGAAGCCTGTGCGCCAACCAAAATCGAGTTCAGTCAACAGGCTGTGAAACCGAAAAGCTGACTCCTGGGGGGTGCCGTCGGGGTCTTCTAAGCGGCTGCCGGCGATTCCTGCTTCGGGATGAGTGTCCATGAAATCGACGAGGGCTTTGATTGCACCGGGGCGAACTACGGTGTCTGGGTTGAGCAGCAGGATGTAAGGCGGGGGATTGGGCGATCTCAGGGCGGGACGGATCAGGGCGTTGTTGCCGAAGGCGAATCCGCCGTTGTAGTCTAGGGGTACGAAGGATGCCCATTCGCTCCAGCCTTCTGCTGCGATCGCGCTGCTAATTTCTGCGACTGAGTTATCGCCAGAGGCGTTGTCTGCAACTGCAACCCGCATACCGGGAAGGGATTCTACTTCGTTAACTAGAGAACGCAAGCAGTCAATGGTCAAAGCCGGTGTTCGGTAGTTAACGATGACCACAAGTAGCGGATACGGATGATTGGGCGCAATGGCATTGGACATAATGGCGATCGTCTGTTTAATAATTTTTAGCTCAGTTTGTCTCTGTTTGGCAAGAGCAGGCGATCGACATTTGATAAAATACAAATGTTTAAAGTCGATACTGGCGATAAACCTGACTGGCCGCTCGGTGCAATAGCGAATGCCGATAAACTAATCCCTTCATGTCATCGCAATAGCCACCACCAATCACACAGGCCACTGGATAGCCCCCCGCCAAACAAGTAGATAAAACTTGCATTTCCCGGCGAAATAACCCCGTATCACTTAAAGCTAATTTTCCCAGTTTGTCGCCCTGGTGAGGGTCTACTCCGGCATCGTATAAAACCAAATCTGGCTTGACATCCGAGAGCAAATCTGGTAAATATTTAGCCAAGGTTTGCAAATATTCGTCGTCCTCCATACCGATCGGCAAAGCGACATCTAAATCGCCCTTTTGTTTGGTACCTGGAAAATTAACCTCACAGTGCATCGAAAAAGTAAAAACACTGTCGTCTTTTTGAAAAATAACAGCGGTTCCATCCCCTTGGTGTACATCTAAATCCACAATCAATACTTGACGAACTAAACCCATTTTTTGCAGGACACGAGAGGCGATCGCCAAATCATTAAAAATACAAAAACCAGACCCATAATTAGGGAAAGCATGATGAGTTCCTCCCGCAGTATTGCAAGCTAAACCGCATTCTAAAGCAAGCTTGGCTGTCAGTACCGTTCCAGAGGAGGCGATACAAGTCCGATTGACAAGGGATCGACTCCAAGGAAGACCTATTCGGCGCTGAGCTTTGGCATCAAGGGTCCCGTTGCAGTAAGCTTGAATGTAAAAGTCATCGTGGACAAATTGAATCCATTCTAATGGAGGAAGTTCCGGGGCGTGAAATTGGGCGTGGGAGGCGACCCCATCCGCCACCAGCATTTCATAAAGCAGCCGGAACTTCGCCATCGGGAAGCGATGACCCGGTGGCAGGGGTGCAACGTAATCTTCGTGGTAAATAATTGGTAAGTCCATTGAGAGTATTGTAGAAGAAATAAATCTCCAATTGAAAGTGCAAACTATCAAAAAAATAAATTCGCTGGAGAACCTGTATATGGAACTAAAAATAGTTTGGGAATTGGAAAGTAACAACCCCAACAATACTGACAATTTACATCATATCAGTCAGTGGTGGGCAAATCTCAATGGCAAAGCAATTACCTGGGTGGAGCGCATTATTCCCCTGGCCGGTGATCTGAGTGAAATTCACTGGCAGCCCCAGCGGTTTGACGAAATTTTTATCATGGTCAATCCTGAAATTCGTGGGGATACTCTGTATTGGTACAAACCTGATTCTCCAGTCGAAAGGAACACCATAGTTCAGAAACTGGAACTAGACAACCTGCAACAGCAACTTTACATTTATCCTCAGTTAGAATCGGAGATAGTAATTCGGATAGCAATTCCCGAAATTAAATATCAAACCCTTGAACTGAAAAATGTCGAATTTGCCCTAGGCGAAGATAATATTATGTTGCTATGGGATGTAGAACAAGAACTGGAAATCCAAATCGCTCTTACTGCCGAAAATCTTCTGAAACTTCAGGAATTACTAGCAGAAAAATACCCGAAAATTTAAACAACTTTTTGCCTGAGATGTTGCAGCCCTATAAATCAAAGACTTGGGCGCGATGTGGTGACGTTTTTGTTGTCTTTGGGCATCGTTTAAATCTGTTGGTGAACCAGCAATTCTAGATTATTGATAAGGCTGCCATAGCATATAAAATTCTAGAAAGTAAATTAATCCATCAATAAATATACTAGAATGTGACTCTGGCACTCACAGTAGAGAATTAAAATATGGCAGAACAAAAGATGTCGATCGATCCAGGAAACATCCAAATTTTAATCATTGACGATCGACCTAATAACTTGCGATTTTTATCAAACATATTGAGTAAAGAGGGCTACAAAGTTCAGAGGTCAATTTCCGGTGAATTGACAGTAAATTCTGACTTTGATTCTATACCTGACTTGATTTTGCTCGATGTTGTCATGCCAAGAATGAACGGCTATGAAGTCTGTCAAAGACTAAAAGCTAACGAAAAAACCCGCGAAATCCCCATAATTTTTCTGAGCATACTCCATGAAGCTTATCATAAAGTTAAAGCCTTTGAAGTTGGCGGAGTTGACTACATTACTAAGCCTTTTCAAGTCGAAGAAGTTTTAGCCCGTGTCAAAAATCAACTAACTATTCAACACCTATCAAAACAATTAAAAGAGCAGAACACCAAACTACAGCGAGAGGTGGCTGTTCGCAATACGACAGAGCAAGCACTGCGGGAAAGTCAAGCACGGTTGCACAAATTGGCTACTAATATACCGGGAGTGATTTATCAATTTGTTATGAATAGTGAGGGAGAATTCAACTTTGAATACATCAGTTCGGATAGTATAACTATATATGAATTAGACAGCGAAGAAATTTTAAATAACCCTAAATATTGTTTTAAACAAAATCATCCTGATGACCGAAAAAATCTTGAAAATGCTGTGGCGATGAGCGCCAGAAATTTAGCACCTTTTGCCTGCGAATGGCGGATTATTACGCCATCAGGGAAGATTAAGTGGTTGCAATCTAATTCTCGACCAGAAATGCGTAGCAATGGAGATATTGTTTGGTATGGGGTACTTTTTGATATTAGCGATCGCAAAGAATCAGATCTAGAAAAAGCAGCAGCTAAAACAGCCTTAGATCGACAAATTCAGCGAAAATTGCTAATTGGGAAAATAACTCAGCAGATTCGCTCTAGCTTAGAACCGGGCGAAATATTTCAAACAGCAGTTACTCAAATTGGTCAGACATTCGGTGTCAATCGTTGTTTGATTCACACCTATATTACTAACCCCCAGGTAGATATTCCTTTGGCGGCCGAGTATCTGGAACCCGATTGCGAATCAATTAGCCATATCTCAATTCCGATTTGGGGGAATCCTCACGTCGTACAAATGATGATTCAAGATCGGGCGATCGCCTCCAATAATGTCTACTCAGATCCTCTTTTACAAGCAGTGCTACCCATTTGTCGCGAGGCGAATTTGAAATCGATGTTAGCAATTCGCACTTCCTACCAAGGGGAAGCGAACGGTGCTATCTGCTTACACCAGTGCGATCGCTACCGAGAATGGACAGAAGATGAAATCGAGCTTTTAGAAACTGTGGCTGCTCAAGTAGGAATTGCGATCGCTCAAGCTAAACTCTTAGAGCGAGAACAACAGCGACTGCAACAACTCGATCGACAAAATAAACACTTACAAGCAGAAGTTCGCACCCGCGTCCGCGCCGAACAAGCTCTGCAAGAATCTGAAGCAGAATTGCGAGCTATTTTTGTGGCCATGACTGACTTAGTTTTAGTGAGAAATGCGGAAGGGCGTTGTATCAAAATCGCTCCCACAGGTGCGTCAAGTTGGATTAAACCTCCCAGCGAAATGATTAATAAAACAGCCCACGAAGTCTTAACAAAATCTATTGCCGACCGGATATTAGCTACTATTAAACAGGTTTTAATAAGCAAAAAAAGTATCAATATTGAATATAATTATACTGTAGAAGGACGCGAAATCTGGCTCGATGCTAAATTTTCTCCCCTGTCTGAAGATTCAGTAATTATTGTGGGACGAGATATTAGCGATCGCAAACAAACAGAATTCGCACTTCGAGAAAGTCAGCACTTCATTCAGGCGATCGCCGATTCCAATCCCAATCTATTGTACGTTTACGATTTAATTGAACAGCGCAACGTTTACACCAACCGCCAAATTACTGGAATGCTGGGTTACACTTCCCCAGAAATACAAGATATGCGTACTGAAATGATGGTAAATCTGATGCACCCCGACGATTTGCCAGCCTTTTTTGAAAGTGTCAAAAAATTCAACCTAGCCCAAGACGGCGATATCCTTGAGTGTCAGTATCGCATGAAACATAAAAACGGTGAATGGCGGTGGTTCCACAGTTGGGATACAGTATTTATGAGGCAAGCTGATGGCAAAACAAAACAAATACTGGGTGCCGCTAACGACATAACCGACCGCAAAATAGCCGAAGAAAAGTTGCTAGAATCACAGCAAAAAATCTCATTTTTATTGCAGCAAACACCTATAGTAATTATCGAATTAAACATTAATTTAGAAGTGATTACTTGGAATCCGGCTGCGGAAAATATTTTTGGATATAGCCAAGCAGAAGTTATCGGTCATAACGTCCCAGATTTAATCATTCCCGAAAGCTGTTACCAGCAAATATCTCAACTTTTAAACAACAATATGACTGGGGAATTTAGTGCTACTTGCACCACCTATGAAACCCAGAGAAAAAATGGTCAAAAAGTTGTTTGTGAGTGGTATAATACTCCGCTAATTAATGAACAAGGTAGAGCGATCGGCATCGGTTTAATGGCGGTGGATATTACCGAACGCCAGCAAGCAGAAATGGAACTACAAGAAAGTGCATTGCGGCAAAGAGCGATCGCGCGAATTATTGAAAAAATGCGGCAGACATTAGATATCCGAGAAATTTTTCAGGCCACAACACGAGAATTGCGCCAAACCATGAAATGCGATCGAGTCGCCATTTACCGTTTCAATCCAGACTGGAGTGGTGAATTTGTAGCGGAATCCGTTGATAGTAACTGGATTTCCCTCATCCAAGAACAGCAAATAGACCCCAACTTCACAGAAGATTCTTTAGACAGCGAAAATTGCGTAGTCCAAAAATTCGATAGCAGCTTACAAGAAGTATGCGACACCTATTTGCAAGAAACCCAGGGCGGATCTTACAGCCGTGGTAAAACTTACCTTTGCGTCGAAGATATTTACAAACAGGGCTTCGATAATTGCTACATCCAACTCTTAGAAAGATTTGAAGTCAAAGCCTATATTACCGTCCCCATTTTTTGCGGAGAAAAACTTTGGGGATTACTCGCCTCCTATCAAAATACAGCCCCCCGCCAGTGGAGCGAAGCTGAAATCAAAGTCGCAGTTCATATAGGTACGCAGCTAGGAGTTGCCTTGCAACAAGCTGAATTGCTAGCCCACACTCAAAGACAGTCAATGGAACTAATTAAATCTCAAGGAAATGCCGAAGTTGCCAATCGTGCCAAAAGCCAATTTCTCGCATCCATGAGCCACGAACTCCGCACCCCACTCAACGCTATTCTTGGTTTTTCTCAAGTCATGGCTCGAAACATTTCCATCACCAAAGAACAAAAAGAATACATCGAAATCATCAACCGTAGCGGCGAACATTTGTTGGAACTCATCAATGATGTCTTGTCCATGTCTAAGATAGAATCTGGTCAGATTAGCATCAACGAAAATAGCTTCAACCTCTACAAACTCATCAATATACTCAAAGAAATGTTGCAATTAAAAGCCAACTCTAAAGGCTTACAGCTAATCTTTGACCTACCGGATAATTTACCAAAATACATTCAAACTGATGAATCAAAATTGCGGCAAGTTTTAATTAACCTCATCGGCAACGCTATTAAATTTACTGTGAAGGGAAGCGTTAGTCTGCGAGTCACAAGCCAAGCAGAAGAAACTTTAGATGGAGCCAAAAAATGCCAATTATTTTTTGAAGTAACTGACACCGGACCTGGTATTTCTCCGCAAGAAATTAACACTTTATTTCAGCCCTTCGTGCAAACAGATACCGGACGCAAATCGATGCAAGGAACTGGTTTAGGCTTGCCGATTAGCCAGCAGTTTGTCCGAATTATGGGAGGTGATATATCAGTTAAAAGTCAAATCGATCGAGGCACAAAATTTACCTTTAATATCCAAGTGAATGTGTTAACAGAAATTGATGATAGAGAAAAATATAGCACCAAACAAGTCATTTCTTTAGAAGCTGGACAGCCAGTTTATCGGATATTGATAGTTGAAGATGTACTAGAAAACCGTCAACTGTTAATCGAGATTTTGAAACCATTGGGATTTGAAATTATCGAAGCTTGTAACGGTGAAGAAGCTGTGGCTTTGCACGAAAGCTGGAAACCGCACCTCATCTTGATGGATATGTTGATGCCCATTATGGACGGATATGAGGCAACCAGAAAAATCAAGCAAACTTCTGAAGGTCAAAAAACCATAATTATTGCCCTGACTGCTAGTGCCTTTGAAGAACAGCGACAAGTAATTTTTGACACAGGTTGTGATGATTTTATCTGTAAACCCTTTCGGGAAAAAGTTCTGTTTGACAAAATAGCCGATCGCCTAAATTTGCGTTATATTTATGAAGAAGAAAATTCATCTACTTCTGTACCACCCCTGACATCTCCGAAAATTTTAACCCCAGACGATTTGAGTGTAATGCCCACAGACTGGTTGGTCAATTTATACCAAGCAGCAATTTGCGTTGATGACAGCGGCCTATTGAAACTTATCCAGCAAATCCCTGAAAGTGAGGCAAATCTCGCTACGGCTTTAACAGATTTGGTCGAAAACTTTCGGATAGATATCATCATCGATCTCACTCAATTATATTATGATGAACGACCATCCACTTCCCGTGACTCCTAAAGATATTATGATCGTTGACGATATGCCGGATAACTTGCGACTTTTATCCACCATGCTGACATCTCACGGCTATCAAGTCAGGAAAGCTATTAACGGACAACTTGCTTTGCAAGGGGCCCAAATCTCTCCTCCAAGTCTAATTTTATTAGATATTAATATGCCGCAAATGAACGGCTATGAAGTTTGTCAAAAACTAAAAACAAATGAAAATACTAAAGATATTCCGATCATTTTTATTAGCGCCCTAGATGATGTATTAGAAAAAGTAAAAGCTTTTCAAGTAGGAGGAGTAGACTATATTACTAAGCCATTTCAAATAGAAGAAGTTTTGGCCCGTGTTGAAAGCCAACTTTCCTTGCGCTCTTTGCAATCAAAACTGCAACAACAAGCTAGGGAATTGCACGAACGCAATGCTTTGTTGGAGCAAGAAATTACCGAAAGAAAGCGGGCTGAAGAAGAAATCAGATTTTTGCTGGAAACTACCCGGGCGATCGGCGAATCCGTGGATTTTAACTCTGCTTTAGAAGTAATTTTGCACCAAGTTGGCGAAACAATCGGATGGGATTTAGGAGAAGCTTGGATTCCTAATGCCGAAGGAACTTTCTTGAAATCGAGCCGCGGTTGGTATGGTAGAGATAGCAGCATGGCAATCTTCCGCCAGCAAAGTGAAAACTTGACATTTGCTAGAAATATCGGGCTACCAGGACGAGTTTGGGTTTCCCGGCAACCTGAATGGGTAGAAGATGTTTCCGTGGGATACCCAGAATTTATGAGAACTAGAATAGCGTTAGAAATCGGATTTAAAGCAGGTTTTGGTGTACCTATTTTAGTCGGAGATGAAGTATTAGCAGTCCTCGTTTTTTTTAAACTTTTATCTTGTCCCAAGGACTCGCGATTTATTGACATTTTTAATATTATTTGCACTCAAGTAGGTTCTTTAATTCAGCGAAAACAAGCAGAAGAATCTCTCAAAAAAGCTGAAGAAAGATATCACAGTATCGTAGAAAATGCCATGGAAGGCATTTTTCAAAGTACCCCTTCAGGACAATTTATCAGCGCTAATCCAGCCTTAGCGAAATTGTATGGTTACGAATCGCCTGCGGAACTGATGTCCAGCATTCAAAACATTTCTGAGCAACTTTATATTGATGCCGAACGCCGTCGGGAATTCGTAGTTGCTATGGAGGAAAACAATACTCTTTCTGGGTTTGAATCGAGGGTTAAACGTAAGAATTGTGCTGTGATTTGGATCTCCGAAAATGTGCGGGCAGTTCGCGATTCACAAGGTAAGTTAATGTACTATGAAGGTACTGTTTCTGATATTACAGAGCGAAAATTAGTCCAAGAAGCCCTTAAATTTCAACAGGATCAAACTGAAAAGTTGCTGTTAAATATTTTACCAAAACCAATAGCCGAAAGATTGAAAGTTGAGCAAAGTACAATAGCTGACAGTTTTGAAGAAGTAAGTGTTTTATTTGCTGACATTGTTGGCTTTACTGAGTTGTCCGCTAGAATGTCTCCGACGGAACTTGTAAAGCGTTTAAACGTGATTTTTTCCCAATTCGATCAATTAGCAGAAGAGTATGGTGTGGAAAAAATTAAGACTATTGGTGATGCTTACATGGTAGTTGGAGGATTACCTACACCGAGAGATGACCACGCTGAGGCGATCGCGGAAATGGCCCTGGAAATGCAAGCAAAAATAGCAAAATTGTCCGCTCAAACAGGGGAATATTTGGCAATTCGCGTGGGTATCAATTCTGGACCAGTAGTTGCGGGAGTGATTGGTGTTAGCAAATTTACCTACGATTTGTGGGGAGATACTGTGAATGTGGCAGCGAGGATGGAAGTTACAGGAGTTGCAGGCGGTATTCAAGTTACGGATGTTACTTATGAGCTTTTGAAAGATAAGTATTTGTTTAAGAATAGAGGTTTGACTCCGATCAAAGGTAAGGGGGATATGGTGACTTATTGGCTCCAAGGAAGAAAGTAGAAAGTAGAAATCGGGAATCGGGAATCGGGAATTGGGAATTGGGAATTGGGAATTGGGCCTTTTGGCTTCGCCATCAGCTAAATTGTCTCGAAACATCCCGATCGTGCAATAATGATAGGACTTGCACACAAACTCTATTAGTAGAGTGGGCATTCCCCGCATTACCGCTACATATAGAGTTTCAACTGTCAACCCGTGTAAGTTCCAAATCAAACCGGCTGTTGCTCTACACAATTTTTTCCTAATGGCTGAAGTCCCCCAAAATCCCGCAGAACTTGCAGAAGCCCTCAAAGGCTTTACCGATATCAATTTTCAATTACCAGATCCCGAAGACGAACAAATACCAGACTTCGATTTTGACAATCAGGTTGACAATGCCTGGAAAGTGTGCGATCGCTTTGACTTACAAACAGATATCTGGCGGGGACGCATTCTCCGAACAGTCAGAGACAGAGAAAAAAAAGGCGGCGATGGACGCGGTACCGGCTTTTTGAACTGGCTAAAAGAACGAGAAATAGGCAAAAGTCAAGCCTATTCCTTGATAGAATTAGCTAAGAGTGCCGATACCTTGATCGAGCAAGGAGATTTAGACCCAGATTCCATTAGAAACTTCAGCAAAAGAGCCTTTGTAGAAACCGCCAAAGCATCTCCCGAAGTACAGCTAATGGTAACAGATGCGGCCGGAAAAGGCGATCGTATTACCAGGCGCGAAGTTAAACAACTCTCCGACGAATGGATGGCTTTGAACTCCGACTTACTCCCAGAAGAAGTCAAAGAAAAAGCATCCACAGGTTCCCTACCTCCCCGCTACCTAGCCCCCTTAGTCAAAGAAATGGAGAAACTATCTCCATCTCACCAAATTGAAATTCAAAAAGAAGTAGCAGAAAATCCCGACGTAGATACAGTCAAACAACTAACTTCCGATGCCAAGAATTTATCTAAATATCTCGATTCCGCGGCCCAAGTCCAGGCTCTCAATCAGTCTCATTTAGATATGGAAATGGCCTTAGAAGAATCCTTGCGAGTAGGCTGTTTGGGAACCACCGCCGACGTTGTAAAACAGGCAGTGCAACTCGAACAAACAGTAATCAAACTCTACACAATTTGGAAGCGATTAGGCAGTTTAACAGATAGATTGTATGTCGATACAGGAGCCAGTACACCGAATTTACGATTACTTCTAGGATGTTTAGATACTCTTTCGGGAGAGAAGATAGAAGTAGATTTCGGAGATGGAGAACGCTCTATTCGTTTGCAAATTTTTAGCGAGTAAATACACTTTTAAGTATCGGCGTTAATCGGCGTTCATCTGCGGTACAAATTTCTGAGTTTTTGCCAAAGATAGCGAGGATTTAAGATGATACGGAGGATACGGAGGATACGGCAGAGGATACGGCAGAGGATACGGCAGAGGATACGGCAGTGCCGTCTCCCTACCCCAAAAAATATCGTAGGGAAACGGCACTGCCTTGGACTAATTTCTTAATTCTTAATCCCCGTCGTCGCAATACCCCGCATAAACTGCCGTTGACCGACCAAAAACAGCAACACCACTGGCACTGTCCCAATTACCACCGCGGCCATCAACAACGGCCAACTGCTAGTAAACTGTTCCTGAAACTCAGCCAAAGCCAACTGTACGGTTCGCAACTCTGGGCGCGTGGTAAACACCAGGGGCTTAAACAAATCGTTCCACTCGCCGATAAACGTAAACAAAAACAGCGTCACCAAAGCAGGGCGGGCCAAAGGCAACATCACTTGCCACAACACCTGCCAGCGGTTTGCCCCATCCAGCATGGCGGCTTCTTCCAACTCCACGGGAATTGTCAGGAAATATTGACGTAGGAGAAAAATCCCAAAACCATTAGCAGCCGTGGGTAAGATTAGCGCCCCGTAGGTATTGAGCAAATGGCCCCACTTCAAAACCAAGAAAATGGGAATCACCAAAAGCTGAAAGGGAATTACCAGGGTTGCCAAAACCACCAACACTAGGGCTTGTCGCCCTCGAAACTTCAGCCTGGCCAAGGCATAGCCGGCTAAAGCCGAAGTTACTACCTGAAAACCAGTTACTGCGATCGCCACTAGAGTAGAATTAAGAAATGCCAACAAAAAATTACCGCGTCGCCAAGCCTCCTGATAGTTGGCAAAAGTCCAGCCCGTGACCTTGACACCGACACCAGATGGTGATAAAGAGACCAAAAATACAGCAGCTAGAGGCAACAGCACCAGTGCTGCCCCCCCTAGCAACAAAATAAAACTCAGCAGTTCCAGTGCCCTAGATCTGTCCAAAGATTTGCCCATAAACTTGTGAATTAATCTAAAATAATAACCTTGTGAGGCTCTCAAACCCGATCTCCTCCCAGATTCCCACACAACCGCGAATTTTTAGTCGAAAATAGGTAAAGTGTACTGTCACTGACCCCAAATTTTAAAGGGGTGTCCAAACATCCTACAGGTTATTCAGGAGACTACATATCATATGCCACAGCTTGAGGCCATCCCAGCAACTGACTTTCAAACCGAAACTTACAAAGATGCTTACAGCCGAATCAACGCGATTGTGATTGAAGGCGAACAAGAAGCTCACGACAATTACTTGACACTGGCCCAAATGTTGGCTGACAAAAAGGAAGAGTTAATTGGTTTGTCCAAGATGGAGAACCGCCATATGAAAGGCTTCCAAGCTTGTGGCAGGAATCTCAAAGTCACGCCGGATATGGTATTTGCCAAGGAGTTCTTTTCAGAACTGCACGGGAATTTCCAAAAGGCATCTGCCGAAGGTAAGGTTGTAACTTGCTTGCTGATTCAATCACTGATTATCGAATGCTTTGCGATCGCAGCCTACAATATTTACATTCCCGTCGCTGACGACTTTGCCCGCAAAATCACTGAAGGCGTAGTCAAAGAAGAATACACCCACCTCAACTTTGGGGAAGTGTGGCTAGAAGCTCACTTTGAAGAATCCAAAGCTGAACTAGAAGCCGCCAACCGTCAAAACTTGCCCATCATCTGGAGACTACTAAACAAAGTCGCAGATGATGCTCAAGTCTTGGGAATGGAAAAAGATGCTTTAATTGAAGACTTTATGATTGCCTACGGTGAAGCCCTTAAAAACATTGGCTTTAACAACCGTGACATCATGCGAATGTCAGCACAAGGTCTCATAGCCTAATCAAGTATAAAATCAGGAATGGAAAAGTAAAAATTTAAAAAAAAATAATTTTTACTTCTCCATTCTTCATCCATCACAATGGTTATAACCTAATTAATGGGAACATGAGGAATCAGATAAAAATTAGAAATTAAAATTTTTTAATTTTCTCTTCTTCCTTATTCCTTCTTCCTTCTTCCTTCTTCCTTCTTCCTTCTTCCTTTTTCCTTAATCTGACAACTGAATGTTTGGTTTAATCGGTCACTTAACCAGCTTAGAACACGCCCAATCGGTAGCTAACGAGCTGGGCTATCCAGAATACGCCGATCAAGGTCTTGATTTTTGGTGCAGCGCACCTCCCCAAATAGTCGATAATATAACGGTGACCAGCATCACTGGGCAAAAAATAGAAGGTCGCTATGTGGAGTCCTGTTTTCTGCCAGAAATGCTAGCCACTCGCCGGATTAAAGCAGCCACCCGCAAAATCATTAACGCGATGGCACACGCTCAAAAAAACGGGATTAATATCACGGCTTTAGGTGGGTTTTCATCGATCATTTTTGAAACCTTCAACTTGCAGCAAATTAAGCAAATTCGCAATCTCAAGTTGGAGTTTGAGCGATTCACCACGGGTAATACTCACACTGCTTACATCCTCTGTCGCCAAGTAGAACAAGCAGCCCCCAAATTGGGGATTGAACTGTCCAAGGCTACTGTGGCGGTTTGCGGTGCTACTGGGGATATTGGCAGTGCCGTGTGTCGCTGGCTCAACGTTAAAACCAATGTAGCAGAATTGTTGCTAATTGCCCGCGACAAGGAACGTTTGCAAGACTTGCAGACAGAATTAGGGCGAGGCAAAATTATGGGTTTGGAAGAGGCGCTACCCCAGGCTGATATTGTCGTCTGGGTAGCGAGTATGCCCAAGGGAGTAGAAATCGATCCCTCTACATTGAAGCAACCTTGTTTGCTAATTGATGGTGGCTATCCCAAAAATCTGGCAACTCAGATTCAGCATCCCGAAATTTATGTCCTCAATGGCGGCATTGTGGAGCATTCCCTCGATATTGAGTGGAAAATTATGAAGATTGTCAATATGGATGTACCGGGAAGACAGTTGTTTGCCTGTTTTGCTGAATCCATGCTGCTGGAATTTGAAAAGTTGTACACCAATTTTTCTTGGGGACGCAATCAAATTACGGTGGAAAAGATGGAGCAAATCGGTGAGATTTCTGTCAAACACGGTTTCCGACCTTTGATGTCATTTTGATTTTGAAAATTAACAGTTAACAGTTAACAATGAACTGTTAACTGTTAATTGTTACAAGAAGCTTTGAGCGCAGTTTTTGATAGTCATAACTTCCATTTCCGCGTGAACTCGATGGCGATGGTGTCGCTGTTGGCACTTCCGAAAAGTTCAGCAGGATTTGGTCTTTGGTGGCTGTGGGATGGCATAGGGGCGCTGGGAAAGAGGCGAATAACACTCAAAGCGCGAGTTAAATTAGAGTGTAGCAAAAAATTAAGCTCAACTCCCTGATTTGCCAAAGCGATAGGAAGCAATTGACCAATTAATAGTGACAACTTCAACCGGGCCCTCTTTTGGAGCAACACCTAACACGGTAGGATCTTCAAAGAGTCGATCGACTCAAACTTACAAAACATTATAGAAATTCTCAGCGTGCCAAACCCAGACCGGAAACCACTACTCTTAGATTTTGAAAAGCCTCTGGCAAAACTTGAAGCGCGAATTCACGAGATTCGCCAACTCGCAGCCGAAAACGGTGTGGATGTTTCTGAAGAAACTTCCGACGAAATTCGCAAGCTGGAAGCTCGAACAGACCAACTGCGGCAAGAGATTTTTAGCAGCCTCTCCCCCATGCAGCGGCTGCAACTAGCCCGTCACCCCCGTCGCCCCAGTACCCTCGATTACGTTCAAGCAATTAGCGACGAGTGGATTGAGCTTCACGGCGATCGACGGGGCGGCGACGACCCGGCCATGGTGGGTGGTATTGCCCGCATTGATGGGCGTCCCACGGTCATCATCGGCCACCAAAAAGGTCGCGACACCAAAGATAATATTGCCCGCAACTTCGGTATGGCTGCTCCCGGTGGCTACCGCAAAGCCCTACGATTGATGGAACACGCCGATCGCTTCTCTATGCCAATTTTCACCTTTATCGACACTCCAGGGGCTTGGGCGGGCTTAGAAGCCGAACAGCTTGGACAAGGAGAGGCGATCGCCTGTAACCTCCGAGAAATGTTTCGCCTCGATGTTCCCATCATCTGTACCGTCATCGGCGAAGGCGGTTCTGGTGGCGCTTTGGGCATAGGCGTCGGCGAGCGATTGTTGATGCTAGAGCATTCTGTCTATACCGTTGCTACCCCCGAAGCTTGCGCCGCGATCCTCTGGAAAGACTCTGGGAAAGCCAACTTGGCCGCCGAAGCTCTGAAAATTACTTCTTGGGATTTGAAAAACCTCGGCGTTCTCGATCAAATAGTACCAGAACCCATTGGTGGCGCTCACTCTAACCCCATCAAGGCTGCGTCCATACTGAAACGAGCATTGTTGGAAAATTTAGCAGAACTCAGTCAGCTTTCGAGCCAGCAGCGCCGGGAACTGCGGTATCAAAAATTCCGCCACATCGGTGTATTCACAGAAATTCCTGCTTGAGCCGATCGATTCCCAGGAATCAGTTAAGCAATTTTTAACTGAAAACTCATCTTCTCAAATAGCGATGGAGAATTCTGCGAATCTGCCAGCAGTGTTATAATTCTTTGTGTGACATCGGCTTAACATTTCTTAATGTCGATCTCAGAAATAACTGTTCTCATGGAAACTGTCATCAACTTAGTTTCCCCCATACCGAGTTTTTCTATGAACTATCCGACGACAAAGCAGGCTCTGATTACCGGAGCAAGCAGCGGTATTGGCAAAGCCACGGCTCTAGCATTTGCCAAAGCCGGCATAAACCTGGCTTTAGTTAGTCGAGGGTCAGAAAACTTAGAAGCCGTTGCCGCAGCAGCCAGAGAAGTCGGAGTGAAAGCAGAAGCTTATCCCTTAGACTTGTCAAAAATTGACCAGGTGCAAAGTAGCATCAGTGCGATCGCAGCTCAATTTGGACCAGTAGATATCCTGGTCAACAGTGCTGGCATGGGCTATACAGGCCCCTTGACAGAAACGCCTCTAGCCGACTGGCAGAGAGTTTTAGACCTGAATTTGACTAGCGTCTGGCAGTGCATTCAAGGAATTTTGCCGTCCATGCGCGATCGAAAATCAGGAATCATCATCAACGTTTCCTCCATCGCCGGCAGCCAGGTCTTTCCGAATTGGGGACTATATTGCGTCAGCAAATTCGGTCTCATGGCTTTGTCTAAGGCTGTAGCGGCAGAAGAACGGGCTCGCGGAATTCGCGTAACAGCCATCTGTCCAGGTTCTGTCAACACTCCCATGTGGGACACAGAAACCGTGCAAGCCGACTTCGATCGCACTGCCATGTTAACTCCAGAAATCGTTGCCGAATCAATTCTGCACGCAGTTCAGTTGCCGCCAAGCGCAGTAATTGAAGAAATCACCCTGATGTCTAACGCTGGAGTTTTGTGAACTTGAGATTGTGAAATCTGAGTTGGTCTCGGAATCCAACAATCTTTGAAACTCCATCCCCCAATCCAAAATCTAAAATCTAAAATCGATTCATCCTCACACCAATTTCTTATGACAATTGCATCGAACAACGGTTCCACAGGCTCGAATACACTCTCGACTGACAGCATGAAACCTTTAGAAACCGCAGACAAAAACTTGCCCAGTATCACCACTCGACCAGACCGCAACTCCTCGAATGGTCAAGAATCCAACGTGCCCATACCGACAGAAGTAGGTCAAGAGGAAATGATGGAAGCAGTACGGACGATGCTGCTAGGAATCGGAGAAAACCCCGAACGCGAAGGATTGCTCAAAACCCCGAAGCGGGTAGCAGAAGCAATGCGGTTTCTCACCAGCGGCTACAGTCAATCCCTGGAAGAACTGCTCAACGGCGCTATCTTTGACGAAGGTCACAATGAGATGGTGTTGGTGCGAGACATCAGCGTATTCAGTATGTGCGAACACCATATGCTGCCGTTTATGGGCAAAGTTCATGTTGCTTACATCCCCAATCAAAAAGTAGTGGGATTGAGTAAATTAGCGCGAATTGTCGAAATGTACAGCCGAAGGTTGCAGGTGCAGGAACGTTTGACTCGCCAAGTTGCTGAAGCAGTTCAGACAATATTGGAACCAAGAGGAGTAGCTGTGGTGATGGAAGCTAGTCATATGTGTATGACGATGCGTGGCGTACAAAAACCCGGTGCTTGGACAGTGACGAGTGCGATGTTGGGAGTGTTTCAGGAAGAACAGAAAACTCGTGAGGAATTCCTGAACTTGATCCGCCATCAACCAGCATTCTTTTAGTCATTAGTCATTAGTCATTGGTCATTAGTCATTGGTCATTAGTCATTGGTCATTAGTCATTAGTCATCAGTCAATCACTTTTTGGCTTGTGGCTAGTGACGATCGGCATGGGGCCCAGAAACCGGGTTTTTTACAGAAATTTACGGTGCGTAACGAAGTATCTCGTAAAAACCCGGTTTCTTGGTCGGCGTAAGTCCCGATCTAAAATCTAAAATCGGATGACGATCGCCCGTTCAGCCCATAAAATAGACGAGTGACTCATGGCTTGTGACTAAAAATGAATCCTATTAAATTCGGTACAGATGGCTGGCGCGGCATCATTGCTGACGATTTTACATTCGATCGCGTGGCATTAGTAGCTCCTCTAGCGGCACAAGTTCTCGCACAAACCGCGGGCAAAGATGCCACCAGCGGTACTGTGATTGTCGGTTACGATCGCCGATTTTTGGCTGAAGAATTTGCCCTCGCAGCGGCTAAGGCAGTCCAGAGCGCAGGATTTGACGTGTTGCTGAGCGATTCTTATGCTCCAACTCCGGCTTTTAGTTTAGCTGCGAAACAATTAAATGCTTTGGGTGCGATCGTCCTGACGGCCAGCCACAATCCGGGTGCATATTTAGGGTTAAAAGTCAAGGGCGGATTTGGCGGTTCAGTTTCGCCCGAAGTTACTCAACAGATAGAAGCAAAACTCGAAAATCCCGCACCAATTTCAGCAACTCCCGGCAAATTGGAGAATTTCAATCCTTGGCCAGCTTACTGCAAAACGCTTCGGGAAATGGTCGATATTGATGCGATTAAAAGTGCGATCGCCTCTCACAAAATTACCGTGTTTGTAGATGCCATGCACGGTGCGGCCGCCGGAGGATTGGCACAGATTTTAGAAGAAACAGTGCACGAAGTCAATAGCGATCGCGATCCGCTATTTGGAGGCGGTGCTCCCGAACCTTTGCCGCGCTACCTTTCGCAGTTGTTTCGGGTGATGCGAACTCACCAACGAAAAAGCTCTGGTTTGTCGATCGGGTTTGTGTTTGACGGAGATAGCGATCGCATTGCTGCTGTTGACTCCCAAGGCAATTTCCTCAGTTCCCAAATCCTAGTTCCCATATTAATCGAACATTTAGCAAAACGGCGCGGGTTTACAGGGGAAGTGATTAAAACAGTCAGCGGTTCTGACATTATGCCCAAAATTGCCCAACTGTACGACTTGCCTTTATTTGAAACGCCGATCGGTTACAAGTATATAGCCGATCGAATGTTGACCACTCAAGTCCTAGTCGGCGGCGAAGAATCAGGAGGAATAGGCTACGGTACCCACATCCCAGAAAGAGACGCTTTGCTGTCGGCGCTGTATTTGTTAGAAGCCGTTGTCAAATCCGGCGAAGATTTGAGCGAAATCTATGCCAGATTGCAAAAAGAAACAGGCTTTACTTCAGCTTACGACAGAATCGACTTGCACTTAGCAAATATGGACGAACGTTCGCGTTTGCTGTCGCTGTTGGAAAATCAACCTTTAACAAAAATAGCCGATCAAGCAGTTGTAGATTGCAACAAAGTAGACGGATATAAATTCCGTTTAGCTGACGGAAGTTGGCTGTTAATTCGGTTTAGCGGTACTGAACCAGTTTTGCGGTTGTATTCAGAAGCTGCGACTTTAAAAGAAGTAATAAAAAACTTGAATTGGGCGAAAGATTGGGCGCATAATTAATAGGAGTTTTCAACCGCAGATAAACGCAGATAAACGCCGATGACTTGATATCAAATCTCTCTTTCTCCGTGTCCTCTGCGTCCTCTGCGGTAAAAAAAATCTTGTTCATAAATAAAATCCTATTGTTCTAGCAATCCTCCCATCAATTGTGAACTCTTTCTCTTCTCTTCTCTTCTCTTTCTTCGCGTCCTTCGCGTCTTCGCGGTTCGTATTATCGATCCGGTCGAATACTATATTAACCAGGTTGATAAGATTTTGGGGATTTTGCTGCAACCATTTTCCCAAAATGTGAGTTAATGTCTATACAAAGTTTTAATTGAAATTATGACCGATCGCAAATTGCTAGTTGTTGCTACCAGCAATCCCGGCAAACTCAAAGAAATGCAGGTTTATCTTCAGGATTTGGGATGGCAGTTGCAACTCAAACCGGAAGAATTGGAAATAGAGGAAACTGGCGAGACTTTTATCGCTAATGCGTGTTTGAAAGCTTCGGAAATTGCTAAAGCAACGGGAGAATGGTCGATCGCAGATGATTCCGGTTTAATGGTAGATGCACTGGATGGCCAACCCGGAATTTATTCGGCGCGCTACGGGAAAACCGATGCTGACAGGATATCTCGACTTCTGACAGAATTGGTAAACGAACAGAACCGGCAAGCACAATTTGTTTGCGCGATCGCGATCGCCCGTCCAGACGGTACAATTGCCCTACAAGTAGAAGGAATTTGCCGCGGTGAAATCCTGCATAGTCCTCGCGGTACGGGAGGTTTCGGGTACGATCCCATTTTCTACGTCCCCGCACAGCAACAGACTTTTGCAGAAATGACACCTGATACCAAGCGATCGTACTCTCACCGTGGCCAAGCATTCCAGTCTCTCGTACCACAAATGGAGACACTTTTCAAGTAAAAGAATAGGGAGATAGGGACAGGGCGAGAGACGGCTACAAATTCCGATTCCCGATTCTCGATTCCCCATTCCCCATTCCCAAATTTCCTAGATAGCCTCTAGGTTTTTTTCACCAGTGCGAATACGGATAATTTGCTCTACAGGAGAGATAAAAATCTTGCCGTCTCCAATCTCGCCAGTGCGAGAAGCAGCGATGATTTTATCAACCACCATGTCAACCTGATCGTTTTCAACAACGACCTCGACCTTGAGTTTTTGCAAAAACTCAACCGTGTACTCAGAACCGCGATAGCGTTCAGTCATACCCTTCTGGCGGCCAAAACCTCTAACTTCAGAAACAGTCATCCCTACAATGCCGGCATTGACAAGGGCAATTTTTACTTCGTCAAGTTTAAAGGGACGAATAATAGCTTCAACTTTTTTCAAGTTTTTCACTCCTGACACTTACTTCTTTCGTTATATTACTTAATTGGGGTGACACCTTTTGATATCATTGCCAACGCCATGGCATTTTGTAAAATATACTACCGTATGTTCCAACGCCATTGAACTTTCGGCGAGGCGCATTCCCCCATCCTCGGTACAGGTGGGGGTTAGCCGATTCTCTCTTTAAGTCGTCTTTGCCTTGAGATTGGATAAAAGAATTATGCTTTAGCCACCTTTGCTAGCGGCAAAAAGTACAACTGCGATCTAAACGGTTCGTACAATATTGCCGCTAGAGGTTGGCAAAAACTCGATAGCCGAAAGGACTACGAGAAGCGTGCCAGCAAAAGTTCTGGACGCTTGCCTAGAAGCTGGGCTTGTCTCTGCGATCTGTGGTCTACCGACTTAAGATTAGCATAGACACCCCCACCTCTAGAAAGGTGGGGTGAGCTTCATATGTAGACCAACCTTTGACCAAAAAACTGGGATACAAGCCCCGTCCTTATAGGACGGCTTTAATTGTAAAATTTTGTTGCAATATCAAATATCTTGTGCTAAATAGCTGAGAATTTAATTGGTTGAAATACCCGCCTAAGATTGCAGCGATATATACTCATTTTGAGTTGAAACCGGAACTGATCCAGTAATAGGGAAAGACTGAAGGGCAATGGTTAAAATCCAACCTGGAAGCAAAATAAAAAGTATTGTTAATGTTTTTCTTTCCAAACGATACATAGTCGGGACAAGGCATTGCCACGACTGTAAATGGACGCAGAGACAGAGTAAGACTACCTTTGGTAGCGTCAGTTGGTGAAGCGTCAAGAATCACCGCGCTCATCTGCCGGTGAGTATGTCAAAAAATTCCTTGATTTTACTCAAGGCTGGGTTAGGTTGAGCCGCTAGAAGTAGGGTCAAACAGACCGCTGCCTTTCAACGGCGATCTGCTAAAACAGAAAAAGCACCTAGGAGACAGGAGTTTTCCCAGTCTCAATTTTGTGATGTCAAGTTGGCACATATTCTTGAAAAATATAATTAGGCGGTCAGTTAAACTATTCCTATGCACCCAGCTAGCCCTCCCCCTGACCGCAACGGCCTTAATGCCCTGTTCCGAAATCGCCCCTTCCTCGCCTTGTGGACTGGGCAGTTGTTGGCGCAAGTGGCAGATAAGATTTTTTATGTATTGCTGATTATCCTCCTGAAAACAGGCGGTTACACGCCAGGGCACAATTCGGAAAATTCCATGCTGTCAGCGGTGATGATTGCCTACACAGTGCCGGCAATCGTTTTTGGTTCGATCGCAGGTATTGTCGTAGACCGCTTTTCCAAGAAGCAAATGCTGATTGGGTGCAACGTGATTCGCGCCCTATTGATTGTCGCGATGACGTTTTTGCCCAAAGCCTTTGTTGTGTTGTTGGTGATTACGTTTTTGGTTTCTACTGTTACCCAATTTTTTGCTCCCGCAGAAGCAGCGGCCATTCCCCTAGCAGTGGGGCGAGAGGGACTGATGTCCGCCAATGCCCTATTCGCCTCATCCACGATGGGTGGCATCATTGTTGGTATGACGATCGGCGAACCACTGTTTAGTTGGATCAAACAAAGCTACGGAGGAGGTTCACGAGAGTTTTTGCTGGCCGGGTTGTATGTGATCTCGGCTGTTTTGATTTATGCGATGCGGATCAAAGAAAGTTATGTTGGCAGTAGTGCAAAAAACGTTCATCCTTGGCAAGACTTTAAGGAAGGTTTGCGCTATTTGAAGCGCAATCCCCTTGTCAGTAACGCGATGCTACAGTTGACGATTTTGTATTCCGTGTTTGCTGCACTTCAGGTGTTGGCGATCGCCCTTTCAGGTAAAATAGGTCTCAAAGAAACTCAATTTGGCTTTTTGCTCGCTGCTGCGGGTGTAGGCATGGTATTCGGCGCAGCCTTTTTGGGACATTGGGGCGATCGAATGCACCAGAAACCTTTACCCTTAATTGGTTTCTTAATGATGGGTTTTGTATTGGTAATGTTTGCCTTTACCAGACAGTTGTGGTTGGGATTTAGTTTAAGCGCTTTGTTCGGTTTCGGGGCTTCCCTGATTAACGGCCCGATGCAAGCGTTAATTCAAGAACAAACTCCAGAATCTATGCGGGGAAAAGTCTTTGGATTCGAGAACAATGCGATTAATATTGCCCTCAGCCTGCCTTTAGCAATTACCGGGCCACTGACAGATGCTGTCGGTAAAGCGGTAAATTCCGATGACCTCGGTTTGCGGATCGTGTTGATGAGTTTGGGCTGTTTAGTTGCGGTAATGGGGATTGCAGCTTGGCGGCATACCCGAAATGTTTTGCAAGATGTTGTTTGAATTTAGTCAACAGTCATCAGTTATTAGTCATCAGTCAACGATGTTTAGAGACTTCCCAAATGAAAGTTCAATCTGTTGAGCTAAAGTATTTCAAGAAATTTGCGAATCCTCCGGTATTTGATTTCACCGATCCCGAAACTGGGTTGGCACGAAATCTGATTGTTCTAATTGGCATGAACGGCTCTGGCAAAACAAGTCTTTTACAAGCGATCGCAGCAACGTTAGGTACAGCTACCGGACGATTACAAAAATTTTCTGACTTAGGATGGCCAGGATTTAACTATGAATTGCTAGGAAACAACTGGGGAAATTTTCCACCAGAAGTCACTTTACAGGTATAGTTTTCCTCGCAAGAACTTCAAGCAGTTGCAGATTTTTACCAAAAATTACCAGGGAAGGGACACAATTTAAAAGTTCGTCCGGCACAAAAACATAGTGTGAAACTCAGATGGCGATCGCCATCTGAGCTAGTCGTAGCGGATAGGGCTCCTGAATTATTTCAATTTAAAGGACGAGAATACGCTAAACGACTGCTTCGTTCTGAAGGCTTTCAGGCGTTTGAGCGAGTTGGCAGCGTTTTTTGGTACACCGAGCAAAGAACTGCAACTAGCCTAACAACAGAATATCCCGAAAAGCAACAAGAAATTACTGAGGATATTTTGCGCGATCGGCTATCAAAATGGCGGCAGTTTCATCAAGATGTCGAAACAGGTAGAATTCAGCAACTGCGACCGGGACAAAAAGACTTGTATGCTGAAATTGAACGAGGTTACAAAGGAGTTTTTCCCCAACGCAGCTTTCTAGGCCCCGTCCCGCGCGAGAATATAGATGATATCCTGAGCGAACCTTATCGTTCAATCCTCGTAGGGACACGGCAATGCCGTGTCCCTACCGTGTTTCATAACAGACACGGCAATGCCGTGTCCCTACCGTGTTTCATAACAGCGGGAACTGCTGTATGTTTACGACGGCAGAAAGCAGTATGAAATTTCTGAGATGTCTGGAGGCGAACGAGCTGTCTTTCCCATCCTCATGGATTTTGCCAATTGGAACATTCATAATTCGCTCATCTTGATTGATGAAATTGAATTGCACCTCCACCCACCAATGCAGCAGGCCTTCCTTAGATCCTTGACTAAGCTAGGCAATAATAATCAGTTTATAATTACAACCCACTCTGATTATGTGGAGCAATTAGTGCCTGAAGCACACATTATCAGGCTAGAGGTGTAATTGTGAGTGTTGTCAGTAGCAAAATTATTTTCTGCGAAGGAAAGCAAAGAAGTTTGGATGCCCAACTGCTGGAGCGGGTTTTAGAAACACTACCAGCAGAGCGGCCTACAATTGTCCCCTGTGGCAGTAAATTTAGCTTTTCTTTATTTGCACAGGGTTATTTTTCCCCTCAAGAAATTGGCAGTCAAAAATATCTCGTTTTCCGAGATCGAGACTTCGATGCCAAGCCTTCAGAAGAGGTACGACTGATTCAATTAGACAGTCAATCCGTTTTATTAACGCATCGAGCTTGCATTGAGAACTATTTCCTAGATCCTGACTTGATTCATGGTTATTGGCGAGAAAAATATATCGAGAAACAGAACTATCCCATTTTTAAATGGGCACATAAAGACTCTCCAGGTATCAATAGGATTGCACAATGGATGGAAAATGCTGCAAAGAGCTTGCAAGACTACCAAGCTGTACGCTGGGCTTTAGGCGATCTGTTGTTCTCAAGTCCAACGAGAACGCACCTCAAGACAACTTGGACTGATGGTAGCGGTGATCTTCCCTCGTCTTTAGCGCTAGTAGATTGTCGAACTGAAGCTAGAGAACTAATTAACCAATTTAGACAAGCTGTCGAAACAGTTACACTAGATAGATTTGAAGCAAGCCTAGCTAATTATAGCAACCGCCAGGGTGGTTAAGTCGTGGGGTGGGGGCGGGTTTATAGAATTTGTCTATACCGATGAAAGATATCGGTGAACCCGCCCCTACAAAATCTGCCCTAATCGCCTTGGCAGTTGCTATATCACCAGCAATTTAGTCAATCAGAATTTTGGTCGCAGAAACAGTATGTAATCTGGTTTCACGGCAAAGATATTCAAAAACAAATGCAAAAGCAAGAATCTCAATATATAGCAACCGCCAGGGTGGTTAAGTCGTGGGGTGGGGGCGGGTTTAGAGAATTTGTCTATACCGATGAAAGATATCGGTGAACCCGCCCCTACAAAATCTGCCCTAATCGCCTTGGCAGTTGCTATATATCTCTAAAAGCATTTTTTAATTGGGCTGCTAATCAATTGGACATCGATCGACATCTCGATCTCAGGGAGTTACGAAGTAAGATTGAGCAGCTATAACTGTCGATGTGACTGTTGAGGATGCGGAATGCGGGTTAGATGCCAGACGGTAGCGTATTTCCCGCTGGGCCCTCTGGGGTTCTCCTGCGATCGGAATCTCCCCTGTCCCCCTCTGCCGTTCTAAAACTTCTATGCCCCAAGCCGATGTCCTATTCTCAAGTGTTGAGAAAAATATCAACACTGCAACTTTTAAAGCTTCAATATTGATAAAGAAGTAAAATGAAAGCCTTAATCGTAAATCATAATTAGTTTAAGAAGGGAAATTCTGTGCAACTAAAAACTAAAGTAGCAATCAAGCGTGCAACTGGTGCATTTGCTCTCATAGACAGCTTGAGACGACACGGTGTCAAGCATATTTTTGGTTATCCCGGCGGCGCAATTCTGCCGATTTACGACGAACTATACCGCGCTGAAGCCGAGGGCGGCATCCAACATATTCTGGTGCGCCACGAGCAAGGTGCTGCTCATGCCGCTGATGGGTATGCCCGCGCTACCGGACAAGTAGGGGTCTGTTTCGCCACTTCCGGGCCCGGTGCAACTAACTTGGTGACGGGGATTGCGACAGCTCACATGGATTCGATCCCGATGGTAATTATTACCGGTCAGGTGGCTCGGCCGGCGATCGGCACCGACGCTTTTCAGGAAACCGATATCTATGGCATTACACTGCCCATTGTCAAGCATTCCTATGTAGTACGCGACCCCAGAGATATGGCGAAAATTGTCGCCGAGGCTTTCCACATCGCCAGTACGGGGCGTCCAGGGCCGGTGTTGGTGGATGTACCCAAGGATGTGGGTTTGGAGGAATTTGACTATCTGCCGATCGAGCCTGGAGCAGTCAGGATTCCTGGTTATCGGCCGACGGTGAAGGGAAATCCCCGGCAAATTAATCAAGCGATTCATTTGCTCAAGGAATCCCAACGTCCTTTGATGTATGTGGGTGGCGGCGCGATCGCAGCAGGAGCCCATGATGAAATTAAAGAACTAGCAGAGCTGTTCCATATCCCAGTCACCACAACGCTGATGGGCAAAGGTGCCTTTGACGAAAACCATCCTTTGTCAGTGAAAATGCTGGGGATGCACGGCACTGCTTACGCGAATTTTGCCGTCACCGAGTGCGATTTGTTGATTGCTGTCGGATCCCGATTTGACGATCGCGTCACAGGCAAATTAGACGAGTTTGCCGCCCGCGCCAAGGTGATTCACATCGACATCGATCCGGCTGAAGTCGGTAAAAATCGTGGCCCGGAAGTTCCGATTGTCGGAGATGTCCGCCAAGTTTTAATCGATTTGCTGCGTCGCTGTCGTGAAACAGCGGTTTCGGGAAATCCCGGACAAACACGGGCATGGCTTGACAGGATCGATGGCTGGAAACGCGATTACCCCTTAGTCGTACCTCATTACCCAGAAATATTGTCTCCCCAAGAGGTGATTTCCGAGTTGGGTTCTCAAGCGCCGGATGCTTACTACACCACCGATGTGGGTCAACATCAAATGTGGTCGGCTCAATTCCTCAACAACGGGCCTCGTCGCTGGATTTCTAGTGCAGGTTTGGGAACGATGGGTTACGGGCTACCGGCGGCAATGGGCGCGAAAATGGCTCTGCCCCAGGAGCAAGTAATTTGCATTGCTGGCGATGCTAGTGTGCAAATGAATATTCAAGAGTTGGGAACATTAGCACAATACGGCATTAATGTCAAGCTA
Source organism: Microcoleus sp. CAWBG506 (assembly GCA_020883125.1). Classification (GTDB taxonomy): domain Bacteria; phylum Cyanobacteriota; class Cyanobacteriia; order Cyanobacteriales; family Microcoleaceae; genus Microcoleus. The sequence continues at coordinate 25,406 of JAHREW010000006.1, read as the reverse complement.
GTAATTGTGAATAATGGTTGGCAGGGCATGGTGCGGCAGTGGCAGCAGGCTTTCTATGGGGAGCGCTATTCGTCGTCGAACATGACTGTGGGGATGCCGGATTTTGTGATGCTGGCTCAGGCTTACGGGGTGAAGGGGATGCTGGTTTCACAGCCGGGGGAACTGAAGGAGGCGATCGCCGAAATGCTAGCCCATCAAGGTCCGGTACTTGTGGACGTGAAGGTGACAAGGGACGAAAACTGTTATCCGATGGTTGTTCCCGGCAAAAGTAACGCTCAAATGGTTGGTTTGCCCGAACGCAGCAGCTTGGAATCAGCAGAATTGATTTATTGTCCCAGTTGTGGGGCGAAGAATGTTTCGACCAATAAGTTTTGTCCTGAGTGTGGGACAAAAGTTTAAACAACGGAGGACACGGCAATGCCGTGTCCCTACCGCCAAATAATTGTAGGGAAACGGCACTGCCGTGTCCTGACTGTGGGTAATATTGATTCCGATGCCACTGGATTTGATATTATGAGTAGACACGGCAATGCCGTGTCCCTACCGCCAAATAATTGTAGGGAAACGGCACTGCCGTGTCCTGACTGTGGGTAATATTGATTCCGATGCCACTGGATTTGATATTATGAGTAGACACGGCAATGCCGTGTCCCTACCGCCAAATAATTGTAGGGAAACGGCACTGCCGTGTCCTGACTGTGGGTAATATTGATTCCGATGCCACTGGATTTGATATTATGAGTAGTGAACTGCTGCAAAATGTACGAGTGCTAGATCCAGCTTCAGGGGGCGATCGCCTCGCTGATGTTCTGATTGTCGAAGGTGATATCAAAGCAGTAGAGCCAAAAATTGCGGAATTTCCCCCTCACACAGAAGTGCGAGATTGTCGGGGACTGATTTTAGCACCTGGATTGGTTGATATTTACAGTCACAGCGGAGAACCGGGTTTTGAGGATCGAGAAACCCTGCAATCTTTGATGCAGGCTGCTGCTGCTGGTGGTTTTACGCGGGTGGCGATTTTGCCCGATACATCTCCACCTCTTGACAATTTGGCCGGTTTAGCTTTGTTAGAGCAAAATATCCGCAATTTTGCCCCTTCCCGAACCCGCTTGTATTTCTGGGGCGCTCTGACAACGGGGTTGGCAGGGCAACATATGGCTGAGTTGGGGGAGTTGGCATCCAGCGCGATTGTGGGGTTTGCCGATGGTTTACCGCTGGCTAATCCGGCTCTGGCAATGCGTTTGTTGGAATACATACAGCCTTTGGGTAAGTCGGTGGCTTTGTGGCCGATGGATGGCACTTTGGCAGGAAATGGAGTCGCTAGGGATGGTGCGGTTTCCCTTCGCTTGGGTTTACCGGGAGTGCCGGCGGCTGCGGAAACTTCCGCTTTGGCTGCAATCCTGGAATTAGTCGCTACTGTGCCGACTCCTGTTCACATCATGCGGGTTTCTTGTGCTCGCAGTGTGGAACTAATTCGAGATGCGAAGGCGCGGGGTTTGCCGGTGCAGGCGAGTGTGACTTGGATGCACTTGTTGTTAAATGTGGGGGCAATTTCAGGAAACACCACTGTTTCTGTTCCTTACGATCCGAATTTGCGTTTAGATCCGCCTTTGGGCAATGAGGCTGACCAATTGGCGCTGATTCAAGGGCTCAAAGATGGCGTAATTGATGCGATCGCGATCGACCACACTCCCTATACTTATGAGGAGAAAACCGTGGCTTTTGCTGATGCTCCACCAGGGGCGATCGGTTTGGAATTAGCTTTACCTTTACTCTGGCAAAATTTGGTAGAAACCGGCGATTTTTCGGCTCTAGAACTGTGGCGATTTTTGAGTACCCGTCCCGCCGTTTGTCTCGGACAAACCCCCCCTACTGCTGCACCAGGAGTCGCTGCTGAGCTGATTTTATTCGACCCGCAAAAGAGTTGGATTGTGGATGGGCAAAGTTTGAAGTCGCGATCGGTCAATACGCCTTGGTTGGGCAAGAAATTAGCCGGAAAAGTTCTACAAACTTGGACTTATTGACCATTGATATTGGGATAAAAATTAAAATGTATATCCTTTATTTTATCCTTTAATATTTACAGTAATTAACCTTAACTATAGCAATCCTAAATCATTTGTGAATTTCTTACTCCCGGACCGAACTCGCAGTCCGGGTTGGGGTGGGGTAAAAATATTTACGACTCCTGCAAGGATTGCTATATATAGCAACCGCCAGGGTGGTTAAGTCGTGGGGTGGGGGCGGGTTTATAGAATTTGTCTATACCGATGAAAGATATCGGTGAACCCGCCCCTACAAAATCTGCCCTAATCGCCTTGGCAGTTGCTATAATTAAATAAACTAGCCTCGATTGGGAGCTAATAGTGACTGCATTTCCTGACAACGTTCCAGATAATTTTGCGCAACCTGATCCAGCGGATTTTGTTGCAGACACTCACCAAACAATTGTGCAGCTTCTTTATGTTTACTAGCACTGTAGTTATATAAAGCTTCTCGAAATATAGGTAAAGTCCTTGACTTGCCTTCCTTTACTTCAGGTTTGTCGGCTTCAAATACTTCATAAATTGTCACCAAATTTGATTTTCCTTTGACTCGAACATGACCGATATTGCGGATAAAATCCAGTGGAAAATTTGTTAACTTTGAAAAAGTATTTTGAGTAATTAACATTGACACTCCGTAGCTTTTTGTCAGACTTTCCACCCGCGCAGCTAAATTCACCGCATCACCAATTACCGTACTATCCATCCTATTAGTTGCCCCAACAGTTCCTAACATCAATGAACCTGTATTGATACCAATCCCAATTTTAATCGGCCCATAACCAGCATTAATCCGATATTGATTATAATCATCTAGACTGTGCAACATAGAAATTCCGGCTTGGACTGCATCAACGGCACTGTGACCAAATAAAGCCATAATTGCATCCCCAATATATTTATCAATAAAACCGTGATTTTCAATAATTCCCGGTTCCATTCGACTTAAATAAGCATTAATAAATTTAAAATTTTCCTGCGGTGTCATTCCCTCCGACAAAGCAGTAAAATCCCTAATATCAGAAAATAATATGGACATTTCTTTTTCCACGCTGTCCCCCAGTTTAACATCGCTCAACGTGTCACGGCTTAGCAGCGAGACAAATTCATTAGGTACAAAGCGTTTAGCAGCTTCCGTTAATTTTGATTGCTGTTCTAGGGCAACTTCCAACTCCTGATTTATTTTCCGAAGTTCCGCGTTTTGTGCAGCTAGTTTTTTATCTTGACTGTAGCTGTGGACCGCTTCTGTTACCGTCAATTTCAAATCTTCTGTTTGCCAAGGTTTGCCTATATAACGATAAAGTTTAGCATTTTTGATGGCATTTCCTACCGCCTCAATAGTCGCCTGACCTGTTAGCATCACCTTGAGAGTTTTAGGAGATAATTGGTGGACTCGCCTCAACAGTTCATCTCCTTTCATGTCTGGCATCACGTAGTCGGAGATAATTAAGGGAATTTCATACTCGTCCTCTATCAATTCAGCAATTAATTCTAGGGCATCTTCACCTCCTTCGGCAATTTCAATTCGATAAGTGTTACCTAAAGCATCTTTTAATTCAGTTTTGAGACTTTTCAAAACAGTTTTTTCATCATCCACACAAATAATAACTTGTTTGATCATAGTGATAAAGCCGTTTTAATGGTTTCGATCAACTCTTCTTCTGACCAAGGTTTGTGCAAACAGCGATGGAGGTTTGCTTGATCGAACGCCCTCTGGACTGCATCTTCATCCGCTTGACCAGTCAGCATGATTTTAACAATATTGGGAAATTTTTGATGGACTCGAACTAAAAACTCATCTCCCTTCATTCCTGGCATCAACCAATCAGAAACAATTAAAATAATCATTGTTTCGTCATCGTTGAATTCATCGATCAACTCTAAAGCATCCGCAGGACTCTCTGCCATTTCATAGGCATAGTTACTACCAAATGCTGATTTTAATTGGGTTTTGAGACTTTTCAATACCACTTTTTCGTCGTCAACGCACAGGATGATTGGCTTAGACATTTTTTGCCTGTTGATTAGGATTATACCAGAAGGAGTATGGAATATGGAAGATGCAATAAAATCAATGAGTTTAGTAATTCAAAAGGTCATCATTACCAAAGTATTTAGTATAATACTAGGAATTGGTCAGGGTTTGAATCAACTATAATTTCCACTGATTTTGAATTGAAAAACAACCGAATTTAGGAAAAATTGGGAGTTTTTTATAGCTCCTCGATATTCAGCCTGTTTTTAGGAAATTTTAGGCAAGATTCGCCGATAGGAAAACCGTAAAAGTGGTTTTGCCGGGAACCGATTCCACCTCTATTTTACCATGATGTTTTTCAATAATTTTTTTGACAATATCCAGCCCCAGACCACTACCTTCTCCGGGGGGCTTAGTAGTAAAAAATGGCTCGAATATTCTGGGCATAACTTCGGGTGGAATTCCCTGGCCACTATCGGTGACTGCAACCTTGACATAATTACCCTCCTGAAGGATATCGAGCGTCAATGTCCCTTTATTATTCATTGCTTGAAGTGCGTTATGAATCAGATTTGTCCACACCTGATTTAGTTGGTCTGCGTAGCAGAGAATTGGTTCTATTTTTGGGAAATTTCGTAATACTTCTACGCCGTGTTTGATGTTATTTTGATACAGGGTTAGTACCGTTTCTATGCCATCGACTATATCCGATTGAATCATGGCTTCCGACGAGTCGTAACGGGCATAATTTTTCAGGGCAAATACGACTTTTGACGCTCGCTCTGTTGCCGTATTTATTGTTTGAGTTCCCCGCTGAATTTCTGAGAGTTTGTAAGCCATTTCCAAGATGCTATGCCGATCGCCCTTTTGTAGCAAAGTCAAAAATTCGTCGGCTTCGTAAATCCCCATATCTACCAAGGTATCAGCGATATCATCAGCATCATCAATATCTTGATCTTCCAGTTTGCTAATTAAAGACCGCTTTAACTTCCTTTCTTCTTTGGCCGTTAAACTCATATCTTTTTCCAGAGACTTGTTGAGCAAAAGAAAGAAGATTTCAGCTTCGGCGGTGGAAAGTGACTGAAACAGCGAGGGTAAGTTAGAAAGAGTTTGTCCCAAAAATTTAGTCATATTTCCAGCACTCGATCGAATCGCACCCAAAGGAGTGTTTAGTTCGTGGGCTACTCCGGCTACTAATTGTCCTAACGCCGCCATTTTTTCCGATTGAATTAGTTCGTTCTGAGTCGCTTGGAGATAGTTCAAAGCTTCCGAAAGTTCTTGAGTTCTTTGGGCGACTTGAATTTCGAGGGTGTGGTTATATTCCGCTACCAACTTCTCACTTTCTTTGCGTTGGGTGATATCCGCCAAAGCTGCGATCGCATAACTAACTTTTCCTTTTTCGTCATAAATTGGCGTTCCCCAAGCTTCAAGGGGAATCACCCGATCGCCTTTGTGGATTTCTAAGTCATCATAATTGACACTTGAGCCATTAAAAGCACAAATTATTGGATGTTTCTCTGAAGGGTATATTTCATTACTACCAGCCATATAAATTTGATATTCCTCTCTAATTTCATCAGGATTAAGATCCGCCACTATACCTTTTCCCAGCAAGGATTTGGCGCGAGAATTAATGTAGTAAGGTTGACCGTTAGATTCAGCTACAAATATCCCCACTGGGACGGCTTCTAAAATTTGGTTAAGTTGGCTTTTACTCTGGGATAATTCTTCATTCAAAGCTTGCATTTCCGCGAAGGATAGTTGCAGTTGTTCCGCCATACTCTTAAAGGAATGAGCCAGTTCCCCTACCTCATCATTACGGTTAATTTCTACAATTTTTCCCCACTGACCTTTAGTAATATTTTTCGCGGTTTCATTCAAATATAAAATTGGCTTAGTCACCCATCTTGCCGTAAGTATGCCGATAATGATGGCTACTGTAAAAGCAGCAATGCACAGCAAAATAGTCGTCCTAGTGTTGGCATTAATTTGTTCCAAGAAGTCAGATTCTGGAATAATTACCACAATCAACCAATCCAAACCATTGCCGTCCTTTAAAGGAGTAACTTGCAGAAATTGTTGATCGCCTTGAATTTGAAAGTTAAGCTGTTGGCTATGGTGAATATTATTGAGGTCTCCAAAGCGTTCTTGCAAGTATTTAGTTGTCAGACTAATTACCGTATTTTCGCTATTTATCGCTGGAATTCTTTCCGTTTCTTCACCCTTAATTAAATATACTGGAGCCGTAGTCGATGTAGTGATTAAAGCCCCCGAACGCTCGACAATAAATGTCTGTCCTGATTTGCCAATTTTTAACTTAGCAAGAAACTCATTTACTCGCGCAAAAAGTAAGTCTGTGCCCAAGACTGCCTGCAACTGTCCCGATGTGTCGTATAATGGCTGGGCTGCTGTAATACCAAGTCCTTTGCTAGTAAAATCCGCGTAAATTTTACTCCAAGTTGCCTTTTTTGCTTCCGTTGCTGCGGTGTACCAGGGACGGACTCGCGGGTCATATTTCGGTTTAACTTTAACTAAATCAGTACGTTCACCTTCCTTATTGACAGCATAATAATTCATGCTGCCTTCGGTCATGTCGCTTCTTTCTTGCAGTAAAAAATTACCCTCATTTGTACGCCTCACGCCAATAAAATCTCCCGCTGGAGTAGCAACATATGTAACGCTTACAGTGTCAAAGCTTTGCAGTTGCTTCCAAAAGTGACGCTGGATTCTGGCACTGTCTTGCAAATTCAGGTCTCCCAATTCAAAAGCATTAGCTTTAAATTGATTGAGTTGATGGGGAAAGGTCATGTATGCTTGAACACGCTCCGAAATGCGATCGCTAATTTCTTGTCGCAACTGAGAAGCAACTTCATTAACCGCTTGTTGTCCGTTGCGAAACGACAGATAGCCTACAACTCCCACCGCAGCGAAGATTTGCAAGACGAAGGGAACTATCAGGACTGTACGCAGAGGCAGGGAGCGAGCATTTTTTATAATCGCTAATTTGCCCGCAGATTGAGTTGAGTCTGCAACTTTGACGCTCGATCGTGTAATCATGCTTAGAAAGACTTGTTGGCGATGAGGTATTATATCATTTCGATGAGCTGCACCCGAACAAGTTCAGAACTAATTATACCAGCAAACAGATTCTAGATTGGGCGATATTTAAAATCCCAGCTATGGCGAGCTTGATTTCCCGCCTATCTGTGGAATATGTTACAGACTGTAAACGGAACATAACTTATTTGGGGGCTAGAAGGCATTAGCAATATGTCTTAAATTCCCTAAGCCAATTGGCTAATTTTTGCGATAAAAACCAGAACTATCAGAAAACTATTTCGCCAAAAGTCACAATCTTTTGAGCAAATAGATTGGTTGACCCTTTTACTCTATTGTCTCTGATGCGTAAGTTTCATTTTTGCTCTGTTGCACTTCTTTTTTAGTTCGCAGCACCTTACCAAGAAATTGGGTCTAAAGCCCCGTTACTTCGACTACGCTCAGCACATCGCCTTATAGGACGGCTTTGATTTTCTTTGTAATTGTAAATAGGGTTTGCTGAATAATCGATCGCCACCCAAGAGCAGGAGCTCACGATATCTGAAAGCTCAGTTAAAGATAAGTTTTTTCGGTATCGAGTCCCCCCAATTATAATTGGGGATTATCTTCAACCTAAAAACAGGTGTTCTGTTTCCAAATAGACAGAAAAACACACAAAAAACCCGGCGCCACCAGGAAGCATCGGTTCATAACCAAAAAAGTAATTGCAATAACCGTACCAGAGGTATTATCGAGTTTAGCCATCACTTTATTGAGACCGAATCTTCTTTTCCGCAAGCCCCAAACTTTCCCTCTATTGCATTTCTAATTCTTTCATCATATGCGGCTTACTTCTTTTTTGCTTTACTCACATTTGCTCTTGGTCTTCCTAGAGGTGGCCCACTAATTCTAATGCCTCTTTCTTTACACCAAGCTCGGTTTTCACGCTTTACGGTAAATTCGATTTTTTCTTTGATAATTAATGCCCCCAATGCCATCCTAAACGATTTGGCGGGTGCACTATGAGTCTGCGGGGAAGTTGGCGGCATATTCTGATTCAAATTCAGACCACGGGATTATTTGGGCCATTTTTACCCAACGGTTGTCCGCAGACAATTTAGAGCCGTTGGCTAGTTCAAAGTCTAAGGGTGGGAGGAGAGCAAGCTCAGCTTTATTGTACACGAGCGCAGGTGGTGATGCACGGATGAAGACGTATTCTACCTCTTTATCTTGCACTAAACTCTCGATCGCGCGAGCGCGTAACCCAGGCTAAGTAACACGCGATCGATATATTCAGCAAACCCTATGTAGAATTACAAATGCGTTCTCTGTTGGCTCCGATACTATTTGATGAGGACGATTGGGAATCGGCTCACCAACAGCAAGAATCAGTGGTGAAAGCTGCCAAGAGCGATCGCACTCGTGCCAAAGCTAGAACTAAGCGTAGGACTGCATTACTGCATTCATCTGGTGGATTTCTTAATGAGGCGACGATTGGGGAGCGGGGTCGGCAAGTTTGGTTCGGGCGATCGCACTCCGGTTTATTGATATGTTTGGTTAATGATGCAAGCGCTGCGGTTGACATGAAGCAATGCCGCCATCAAGCATAACCTCACTGTGCTTATTCACCAATCGGCAAGTTTTGCGATTAAAAAACGAATAGCAGAGCGCTCTGCGTTGAGAGCGATCGCCCATCAACTTACCTGCTAAAACAACGAACTGCATTTATATCCCAGTTTTTCCAAGTTTTTCCAATTCATCAACTCAATAGTCTCCACCTCCGAGAAACTCAACTCATCTTGCCAAGCATTAATTCCCTTGACCCCAACCGGCTCTAAAGTATTAGGATGCCACATCATTTGACTTGGCGGAACTAAACCTGACTCGGCATTTCTCTGATAAAATTCCAACATTGACTCCTGAAAATCTACCCCAATCCACTTGCAAATTTTAGCTAACTGTGCCGACGGCTCCCTCACCAAATCTTCGTAAGAAACCAAATAAAATTGCTCCCATTTTTGATGGTATTTCTCGATGATTTTAACAACCTGATTCCACTGGTGCGTCAGTCCCGCTATCGTTTTTATTCCCGGCCACACTTCTCCCCTTTCCTGCTCTTTTGCCACTAATTTTTTAACAGAACTGTAACAAGCCCGAAAATCTCGGACAATTAAAATCACCTTAACACCCGGAAAGTATTTCCGAATTTTCCCTAATTGATAAATGTGAAAAGGATTCTTATCTCCCCAAATAGAAGCTGTCGGGTTAAACTGCTGGCGGTAAGTTTGATAAACTGTTTCCACTGCCAGTGGGTAGCTTAATTGCTGGTAACTTTCCAAGTTATTTAATAAAAGTTTTCGGTCAACGTTCCACTCCCAAAACCTGTGAAAATTGTTGTTGTTAAGGTCGTTTAAAAAATCTTCGATTTGAGGCAGCAAGTCGTTGACAGCACCGTATTTTGACTCTAGGGCAACAAAGAACAGACTTTCAGGGGGAATGCAGATATCTGGATGCGCTGTTAGCATTAAACGCAGGAGAGTTGTCCCCGAACGTTCGGCTCCTATTACAAAAATCGGACTTGATACGGTCGATTGGCTGCTGGGTGAATTAGCCTTAGCGCCTAAAAAAATGCTTGACTGGCTGTTGGGTGAATTAGCATCCGCGCTCGAAAACTTGCTCCTATCTATTTTATCATTAACTTGCTTCGGGCGCAAGCGAAATTGACCGAGAAGTTCTACTCCCAACTCCAATTTATCATCAAGTTTGCGACGAACGAGCGCCTGTTCGACAGCGTTGTGGCATAATAATATCTGCTCTGCCCGATGCTGGCGAGAAATACTTTGGGGGTGGATGCGATAATAGTAAAGCGGTTTGTTGAGTTTCCTAATTTCTGTAACTTCGCTCAGCCGCAAGCACAACTCATAATCGGCAGAATTGCCAAAATTTGGGTCAACACCACCACAACTATTGTAAACCGATCGGCGAATGAGGCGGAAGTGAAAAACCATCGGATCTACTAACAGTTGTTCTGGCGAATAGGGGATTTTGCATAGTTCCCCTTCGCCGCCAACACAGTCATTTTCGTCGATGGTTAAATAGTTAGTGTAAACAACTCCCACTTGAGGATTTGCATCTAAAATAGCGACTGTTTCTGCGAGTGCTTTCGGGGCGAGCAAATCGTCGCTATCCACACACCCGAAGTAGGGAAATGCGGTTTCTCTAATCGCCGCCATTAGGGAATAGCTGACTCCTCGGTGTTCGGCGGCGAGGGCTTTGATTCTGGGATCGAGTTGGGCGTAGCTGCGGGCTATGTTGAGAGAGTTATCTGTGGAACCGTCGTCCCAAATTAATAGTTCAAAGTTGGGATAAGTTTGAGCGAGAACGCTTTCTATGGCGGCTTTGAGGTAGCGTTCTCGGTTGTAGACAGTCATCACAATGGAGATCGGAGTCATATGTAATAGTTGATAGTTGAGATTTGAGAGTTGATAGTTGGTTGATTTTTTTTCTGGTGTTTTGAGAGTTGATCGATCGTTTTGAGAGTTGGTTTATCGTTCCTGTGATCCGACAGGGGTTACAAACCCCTGTCTCATAGCTAAAGTCCTCTAAAAGAGGACTAAAATACATCGGAATTTCTCTGATAATTAACAGTCGTCTTGAGACGACTTTCGCTATGAGGCAGGGGTTTAAACCCCTGCCGGATTTGCGGACTGCGGGTTTAATCTCGTTGCTGGAAGGAATTTTTCCGCCGACAGCGGACAGTGGAAAGTTATTAATTAGATAAAAATAAAATTGTCAACTGCCAACTGTCAATTGTCAACTGTCAACTGTTTCTTTATGCTGGCGTTTGTACAGAAAAAATCGACTAACGATATCTACTTCTAATTCAAATCTCTCGCTCAACCCCCGTCTTTCCAGCGCTTGTGCAATAGCTGACTGAGATTCTTGAATTTGGTCTAGTTGCTGTTGAACTGTATGCTGGGAATGTTGGCGGTAGTAGTAAAGGGGTTTGTTGAGGTGATAGAATTGGGTAATTTCAGATAGTCGCAAACAGAAATCGTAATCTTCCGCACGGTTGTATTCGGAATTGATGCCACCTATCCTATCGTACAATTGGTGGCGAAACAGCCGAAAGTGAAAGGTCATAAAGTCTACTAACAGCCTGTCTGGAGAATAGGGTATTTGGCTGCGGTGTCCCAGTCCTTTTACTTGAGTTTTTTCATTAATCATTAAATAGTCAGTGTAGACTGCGCCAATTTCTGGCTGTGCGTCTAATACGGCTGCGGTTTCTTGCAGGGCGGTGGGTGCGAGCAAGTCGTCGCTATCTAGCCAGCCGATGTATGTTCCTTTGCAGATTGTGTGAGCGGTTTTGAGGGCTATTCCTCGGCCTTGGTGGGGGGCGGCGATTACTTGAATTCGCGTGTCTTGCTGTGCGTATTTGCGGGCGATGGTGAGGCTAGAGTCGATCGAGCCGTCGTCCCAAATTATCAGTTCAAAGTTGGGGTAGGTTTGGGCGAGAACGCTTTCTATGGCGGCGCTGAGGTATTGCGATCGGTTGTAGGTGGTGGTAATTATGGAGATTGGGGAGGTCATTGGGGGTTTCTAAGCCGTCGGGCGATCGCACTTTCGGTAAACAGCTTTGATGTTTTTGGGTTAAATCTGATGTTAGCAGAGGTTGGGAGGAATGAATTGTGCGATCGGGCTTAATGATATCTCGCTCAAGGGCGATCGTAACTGAAAGCTTCATTCGGCTTGTTAGTATTGGAATTGTTAGCAGCAGTCAACTGATTATTATTGTCGTAGGTGTAATTAGCTACCCCCATCTACATCAGTAATTCTCAGCCGTCACATTCTCTCTAATAGTCTAGTCTCCTCCTCCAACAACTTTTCAGCGACTTCAGCCCCATATACATGGGTTAACAACATTGGCAACCATTTATTTCGAGTGATATCCGGGGGATTCACACCACAATCCCACAAGAGCAATCGCAAACGCTCAAAAAAACCATACACCTGCTTGTCTAAATCCGGGACAGATCCTCGAATCTCTTCGATAAACTCTAGCGATCCACCCAGCAATCCGTGCCCTTCATGCGATCTCATCAGCCCCCACTTACCTTGGGATGAATAGATAGCACTATCTGAAGTATAAGGATTTATACCCAATCTCGGTCCAATTAGCTGATCTTCTTCTGTTCCAGCGTAGCCCTCAAGAAACTCTGATAACGGGATATAACAATGACAGAGATTATCACTTGGGTATCCTGTAGGTAGTAGTGAGATATAGCAGCCAGTATCACCTAAATTTAGTGCTGCGTTAATGAGTGCTTGAATTATTAGAAGGTCATTTTCATCTTCACAAGGATAGATAATTGTGCGTCCTATCACCTGTGATGAGAAAGGTTCGTTAAAGGGATTGTCGTGAACAAAGATTTTCCGAAGAAAAGGCTCTGCCTCTAAATGAAATTCATCTTCAGTGAGGGTGTGCATATGAGTATTCTCCTAATATAATCTGACAACAAAAGAGTCTTTTCTAGTGAGTCTCTCCCCAAGGATTGGGAAAACTAGGCCACCGAAAATTTGGTAAGCGCAGTGGAGGAATAATAGGAAATTGGAACGGAGATGGAGATGGAGCTGGGGCTGGAGCTGGAGCTGGACGAGCGGGTCTAATTAGATTAGGGAAATTCTCTGGGGCAAATTTTGGTTCCTGAGCTGGTCTCAGAGCTGGGCGTTGACACGGCTGTAGATTACTGTTGTTATCATCATCCCTGTAGCGAAACTTGACCTCTTTAACAGCTTCATGACCAGGCGTATTATGCGTTTTGTTCCAATAATCCACTTTCAAATCTATGGTTGGCACATGAGGCTCACTGGAAGATGAAGGTCGCAGAGTACCTCGACCTCTCTCTAAATCATTATCCTTTAGCTGTCCATATGTAGACCACATTGCACCACCTACTGTGCAATCAAAATTTGTGATTCAATCAAAATCAGCTATCTATTTACCTGACCAGTTCCACAAACGAGCTATTCCGTCATAAGAAGATGTGATAATTTGCCGACCATCGGGGCTGAAACTTGCGCTGCTGACGTAGACTTGCTGACTTTCTTGAATTATGCCTGCTGATGGCCGACCTGATATTTGAAGTATAACTAATGGCTTACCTGACAAATCCCACACTCGCGCAGTACCATCAGCGGATGCGGTAACAACTCGCTTACCATCTGAGCTAAAACTAGCACCAGAAAGATATTTCTCGTGTCCTGAAAATATAGCTAGCTGCTTGCCTGACAAGTCCCAAAAACGTGCTGTTTTATCGCCTGATGTAGTCACGATTCGTTGACCATCTGGGCTAAAACTGGCGCTATAAACATGGTCTTGATGCCCTTGAAGTGTGGCTAACTGTTTACCTGATAAATTCCATATGCGAGCAGTTTTATCTTGGGAAGCAGTCACAATGAGCTGACTATTTGGGCTGAAGCTGGCACTGTTGACAAAATCATGATGTCCTTGAAGTGTGGCTAACTGTTTACCTGATAAGTCCCAAACACGGGCAGTTTTGTCAATGGAAGCAGTCACAATGAACCGATCGTTTGGACTAAAGTTAGCGCTGTTGAGTTCATCCTGATGCCCATTAAGCACAGCTAGTTGCTTGCCCGATAAATCCCATAAGCGAGCTGTTTTATCCAAAGAACCAGTAACAAGAAGCTTACCATTTGAGCTGAAGTTAGCTGTGTAAACTCTGTCGAGATGCCCTTTCAGCACAGTTAATTGCTTGCCCGACAAATTCCATAAGCGGGCTGTTTTGTCCCAAGAGGCAGTGGCAATTTGTTGACCGTCTGGGCTAAAACTAGCGCTAAATACCATACTCTGATGCCCTTCAAGTACAGCTAACTGCTGACCTGAATTGTTCCAGACACGAGCAGTATTATCGCCGGAAGCAGTGACAATTCGCTCACCTTTTTTGCTGAAACGAGCGCTTTCAATAAGGCTTTGATGTCCTGTTAGTACAACAGCTTCACGAATTGTATTAATGGTAGGATTTGAAGTTGTATTTTGGTTAGAAACGGGATGTAAAGGCTCTCGACACCCCGTCCATTGCGTCACGAGAAGAAAACTTATACTGGCGATAACAATGGTGGATAAAATAGGTTTCATAGGTAGATTGCAATTTAAGATTTCAACTAGCAAGCTCAGTCATTTAAGGTAAGCAATATCTATATTTTAGGAAATATTGCCCACAAATTTTTACTTAAATATATAGCCTTTCAGGCGTGATATGAGTATACCGAAACCCAGTAATACCAAGCTGTTTGATGTCCATTTCGCATCTTATCTTTCGCTCAAAAGGCTATATTCTATCAATCCATAGCCAAGCCATGTGCCCAAGCATAAACTATGTTCATCTAACTTCTATTTCACCATAATATTTTATTCCCGGTATAAAATTAGAAAGCACACCTAGCGCTGAGCGTTTTCTTAAATTATCAACAAGTATCACAGTGCGAGTTTTTTCCAGCAAATTAGCCACTCTTTTCCACTCTTCAAAATTCCTTTGATCTTTTGGTAGCAGTCTATTTTCTGGACTTCCTACAGCAATACAACCTATTGAGGCACCCGGTATATGGAGTCTAAATTCTTCGCGACCAGTTGGTTCGTGTCTATCATTACGACGCCAGCTATCGATTGCATCCAGGCGATAAAACTCTTTGTCGGGACCAGCAAGAATGTCGTATCTGCCCGCAGGAATTGGTCCTTTATTTTTGTCGTTCTCCCTATTAGGGCGATTGATAGCATCCCCTGTTCCAGAATACGCCTGAACAGTAACAGTTTCCCCTGTGTCTAGATCCTTTAAGGTTAGGATGCCCGATCTGCGATCGAACAGGCCCTTGACCACGAGACCAAAAGGATCGACATTATCAACAGGTCGATTCCCCACATACCGATAAAGATTAGCATCCCCTGCACCAAACCCGATCGCATCCTCCCCGATAAACCTTCCTATCCCCGGACTATAATACCGACTCCGATAATAACTCAACCCAGTCTCAGCATCAAACTCCCGCCCCGTAAACCCATACCGACTCCCAAACGCAGGATTACTTTGAGACACAACCTGACCAAACGAACCATAAACAACATGATTCGCCACACTCCCGCCATTATTCACCCAATCCTTCACCGTCCCCAACTGGTCACTCAAAGCCCACAAAACACTTCCATTTGCACTCTCCTGCGCCAAAATCTGGTCAACCCCAGTCCCATAAAAATACCGTTGATCCAACACAGGTTGATTTGACCCCGAAGCGGTAAAATCAAACAGCACATTATCCCTGTCATAAACAAACCGAGTCTCAGCATTCCCCACCTTCTTACTAATCCGACGGTTCTGAGAATCATACTTAAACCCTACTTCCTGAGTAACATTCCCCGCCACATTCTTATCAACAACCCCCGCCAAACGATTCCGATAATCCCACTCATACTCCGTCACCTTATTACTCGAAATCTCAGTCCGACGAATCAGATTCCCCTCATCATCGTAAGCATAATTATACTTACCATCCGAATTCAACCGATTATTAGTTCCCGTCTGATATCCCGAACTATTACGATTCCCATTCGCATCGTAACTAAAACCTTCATCCGGCTTATTACTATTAGAATGGTTAGCAACAGTCAACTGATTGTTCTTGTCATAAGTGTAATTAGTTACCCCATCAACATCCGTAATCTTCGTAATCCGATTCCCATTGTCGTAATCGAAGTCATAAGAAACCCCACTTCCGTGACTCAGAATATCCAAACGATTCTTAGCATCGTAAGTGTAAGTAGTTCCCCTCACCAACTGACTACCGCTCAAATCCGAATAACGATTCACCGACTTGATTTGACCGATATCATCGTAACCAAAATCCACCCGCTTCGATGCCACACCGTTACCGCTTTGAGTAATCCGACTTACCCGGTTTAGGGTGTCATAACTATAAGCAGTATTCCCCTTAGCTGCGCCATTAATTGTATCCTTGACAGACAACAGATTATCTTCGTCATCGTAGGTGTAGTTTAACAGAACATTCGGTACACCAGGAGTCCCCGTATTGTCAACTCCAATTTGCCGCCCTTTCGGATCGTAACTAAACTGATAAGTGGAATCAGGGTCTTTAACAGAAGTTAACTGACTTGCTGCATCGTAAGTAGAGGTAATGGTGCGAATCGGAGTGTTAGTAGCATTCAGCCAATTTTCTGCCGTCTCTCGATTTAGGGCATCGTATGTAAAGGAACGGGTGCGATTATTTCTGTCAGTAATTTGAGTGCGATTGCCAACTTTATCGTATTCAAAGGAACGAGTTTTATTGAGTTGGTTGGTTTCTGATTTTAACCAATTTCTGGCATCGTAAACAAATTGAGTCGTATTGTTTACCGGGTCTTTGATAGATGTGACGTTGCCGACATCATCGTATTCAGTGGTTGTAGTTCCCGATGGATTCAAAGCATCAATGACGCTGGTCTGCCGATTTCTAGCATCGTAAACGTATTGAGTCTTGTTAGTATTCCCATCAATTTCAGCAGTAACATTTCCAACTTTATCGTACTCAGTTTTGCTCGTACTAGCAATAGTAGATTTTGCCCCTTTAGTAACATCCGTCCGCCTTCCCAACTCATCATACTTGTACTCAGTCCGGTTATTATTAGCATCAACTTGAGCCACCAATTGATTCCCAGCATCATATTCAAACCGAGTAATTTTCTCAGCAGCATCAACCTCTCGAATCAACCGACCCCGCGCATCATAAACCTTATTATTCCGATTCCCCTTCGCATCAAAACTCGCCGTCTGATTATTATCAGAATCATAAGGAAGGATCTGTATACCATTTCTTCACATTCTCGTACCATTGACTTGCCTGCTCATATTCCTCAACTATCTCCACCGGAGTATTGTCATCTAATTTCCAAGGACAAAAATCACTAGACTTATGCTCGCAACTAACATGATAGCCTCGCGGTAAAGTCTTCCAGTAGGTAGCTTGAAAGGGCTCAAGGACATTCCAATTTTCGGTTCCTGGGATATGTTCGTGTATTAAAATCAAACTATCCACAGCCAGCAATTGCTCTATAATTTCGCGTTCAGTACCTATAATTCCCTCTTCATAGGGGAAGATGCTCAGAAAATTCGCAATAAGAAACTTATTCCAGTCAGGATGAGCCATTGCTTCCCATTTAGCACCTCCTTGAGGAGTTAAATAGTATGATGCTTTAAGTCTCCCATCTAAGTGGTCTTGAATTCCAGCCATTGTTAAAACAACATCAGGAGTCCCCTCTGCATCGTATTCATCAGCAAACACAGTTGCTTTAATATCTCCTTTTTGAAACAAGGAATCGGCTGCAAGTAATGTTTCAACATGAGACAAGTGTTCCGAAGATGCAATATCTATTAGTCCATTATTGTTGAATATTACAGCACATTTGAGCAGCAAGTATTCAACTTGTGGATTCGGAGTTTCTGCCAATGCTGCGTAAGAGATGGGTGCTACATCTTCAAATAGACTTGATGGATTTGTATCTAATTCTGGCTTTGTATACCAGTGCAAAATTTCCCAGTACCACTGTTTTGCTTGCCGATCTTTCTCAATCCATTCTTGAGGTGTGTTTGAGTCGATGCACCATTCAAAATTTTGATATTGGTAACGAACTCTATAAGCTTTGGGTAAAGTTTTCCAGTAAGTTGCTTTCCAAAATTCTATGTTTTCCCAAACTTCTGTGCCAACAATAACAGTTTGGTCGAATACGTGTTCAGTAATGGTCAGGAGATGTTCTATTAACTGCCGATTTTGACAAATTATTTCTGATTGAAGCACTCCTTTTTCAATATCTATACCCCGAGCTAAATAACCTCCAAAATATTTATGCCAATCGGGATGACATAGAGCTTCCCAACAGGCTCCCCCTTGAGGAGTTAAGTAGTAAAAAGCATTGAGTTTTCCATCCAAGTGTGCTTGAATTTCGGAGCGGGTTAAGCTCAAATCTTGAACGCCTCCTAAATCTTCAGTGGGAAATCCAGCTAAGATGTAACCTTTCTGAAATAAGCGATCTGCTGCTACTGCCACTTCAGCATGGGAGAGTTCCCAATCTGATCCAACATTTTTCAAGGTTTCATAATTTTTTATAGCTGAACAAAGAATCACATACTCTATTCTATGGATAGTCATAATAGTTCTATCTTTGGTCATATTTACTAATAGGCTCTCCTTGGAAATTTTTGATATTCAAAATAGCAAATGTCACTCGCTTCTTAGGACCTGCTATAGTATCTTCACAAGATTCACACCTTCCAAGTGAACCTAAACTGGTCGAGCCCGCCTCGTTGAAGATATCTCCCGTTACGTTGTAGTGAAGCGCACCTTGTTCTGGATTTGTTTGTGAGGGTGGGTAATTACAGCGAACACTAACGCGAGGTATTTGTCCAGATTCAAATACTGGTCTTGCCTGCCACCATAGACTACTTCCTTGTCTACGCCTGAATTTGATAAATTCTTCTTCAACAGCTTGTTTGCTTTCGTATCTATAACCAACTAGGATATTACCCTTTCCTCCCCCTGTTCCACTAAATATGGTCTCATACTTGACATATTTCTTGAGTTCGGGGTCAGTTGCACAAGTTTTACAATCAGGATTCGGCAAAGCTGGCGAACTCGGAGAAGTTGACGGCGAAGGGGCTGGTGAAGGACGAGGATTTGGTCGATTAAGCGGTGGAGTAGTCTGAGTTCCCTGTGGCCGAATCAACCCTCTACGTCGCCGTTCCTCAAACAGTCGATCGTCCTCACCAGCAGACCAAGGATTCAGCAACCCACCACCACCAGGAGGTGCAAGTAATATACCCAAACCAGGTACGCGCCGGAGAAGACCACCCAAAGGCGGTAGAGGCAAAGCCGGTGCAGGCAAAGGTACCGCTACAGGAACCTGTTCTCCCGACGGATCGGTATAATTAGTAGGACTATTCCCCACATACCGATACAAATTCGCATCGCCACCCGCAAATCCGATCGCATCCTCACTAATAAACCTCCCCACCAGCGGGTCATAATACCTCGAATTATAATAATAATTCCCCGTCTCAGAATCCAACTCCCGCCCCGTAAAACCAAACCGGAAACCCACACTCGGATTAGTTTGACTCCTCACCTTCCCAAAACTATCATAACCAATCCGATTCTGATTAAGTTAACCAGTAATCTGTTTCAAAGTCTTCATCTTCTTCCTCTTCCTCTATTTCCCCTTCTTCTAGTTCTTCATCAGGGAATCTAGATTCTATAGGATATAAAATAAAAGTTGTACTTTGATAACGAGGGTCATCTTTATCAATACCTGATGGAACTCCATATAGCAGTTGGGGGAATTCTTTTTGAGCTCGATCACCAATGCAAATGTCGCGGATAAACTCAAAAAAATTTCGACCCAAATGACAAGTAAAGTTATCGTCACATTTGATGCCATAAATATCATAGCTCCGATCTTGTTCGCTGTAAGTTCTTAAGTCAAAAACAAAAGCAATCAGGCCGCCACCACCACCAAATAGATAAGCGTTATCCAGTAATTCCTTCACTTCATTTGACCACAATGAGCTATCTTTGCAAGATTCAAGAAGAGCCTTATTTTCATCTAAGTCTTGTTCTATATCATCAATATCGGGGTAATTAATGAAAAAATTACGTAATCCAAATCCTCCCGCTCCTAATACTTGACAAAATTCTCGATATCCTTGAGGAAGGATAAAATCCGCTTGGGATTCAAAATCTCTGAGTTCCGCTTCAGTTAAAGTTGGCAAACAACCCTTTGGCCAAATCAGTCCTTGTTGGGATACAAAATCTTCCAGTTCGGATTCATTTAAAGTTGATACCGGATGAGGGTATTTTAAATAATTAGATCCGCAAAAACATTCTAGATTCAGGTCTAGTTGAGAAAGCAGTAATTGCCATTTAGTCAGGTCATTATTAGCCATAATATCTCCTGAGTTTTTAAGGTTTGAGTCAAAACCTGAGCTAATTAACTGTCATTCCCAACTGTAGACAGTTTACTAGTAGGTAAAAAGTGTAAACTCGTATTATATTAACTACACTTATATTACCTAATTCTTGTGCGAAAATAGGCCTGATTTCGTCTGGAATTACTTACAGCTCTGATTTTATTAGAAAAAGTTTCTGTGATTGATGTTCCATCTGAAAATCGAGCACTGGCATTAACTTGAGTAGGTCGTAAAGGATATTCACGCTCCCTTTGAGTTTTTTGTCCATGCACAAGACTAACTTGATAATCTAAGCTGGGTTTAGGTCCGGGGGGGCATTTTTCATATTCAGACTGAAGAGTATCAAGCTTGTCAACTAACGCTTTTCCAAAATTGTTAAATTCTCCACGATTTATAGAACGATTCTGGGAGAAAAAGTTGTACTGTCTATCGTGAGAACCACCAAGAATGCGAGGAACAATATGTCCGCTATCCTCTCTTCCATATATACCTCCCCAAGGTGATACATTACCATCAATACCCGTAGTCTTGCTATATTCTATTTTAGCATTTGTAACATCATTAACTACTGTACCATCATTGATAATCCGACCCGTTTTGAGAGAGACTCTCGGATCGGTATCAACATCTCTAAATTGTCCGATAAGATCGTTTAGTCTATCTATTGCCTCGTTTCGAGATATTGAAGGAGATAAGTCAAGAGGACTCGTAACCTGACTTATAGGAAAAACAAATTGGTGCGGAGATCTTACAGTGATATTTGTATATGGTATTGTAAAACCTACTGTAGGGTAAACTGACACCTGCTGAATATCTCTCATCCTAGGATTCGTAAACTGAATATTCCGTACTTGGTTGACTACTCTCCCGTAAAGCCCAGAAGGATCGACTAAGTTAGTCGAACTATTCCCCACATACCGATAAAGATTAGCATCCCCACCCCCAAACCCAACAGTATCCTCACTAATAAACCTCCCCACCTGCGGGTCATAATACCTCGAATTATAATAATAATTCCCCGTCTCAAAATCCAACTCCCGCCCCGTAAAACCAAACCGGAAACCCACACTCGAATTAGTTTGACTCCTCACCTTCCCAAAACTATCATAACCAATCCGATTCTGAATCGCCCCATTAGAATCAACCAAATCCCGCACCGTTCCCAAATTATCAGTCAGCGGCCACAACACACTACCCGAAGCACTTTCATCAGCCAAAATCTGGTCAGTTTCCACCCCATACAAATAGCGATGTGTTTGATTTCCACCACCATCAAACGTCAAAGCAATTTGCTGCCCATCATACACCAAACGCTCAACTTGAGACACCCCACTTCCCGCACCATCCGCATCAACTTCCTTAACAATGCGGCGATTCAAACCATCATAACTATACTGAGCCGACTTAATAACAGAACCGCTACCATTCTTACCCACAACCTGAGTTAAACGGTTCCGATAATCCCAACTGTACTCAGTCACCTCACCCGTCACAATATCAGTCCGCTTCGTGAGATTCCCCTCACCATCGTAGTCGTAATTATAAACACCATCAGACTTCAACTGATTGTTACTTCCCGTCTGATATCCAGAATTAGTTCGACTCCCATTATCATCGTAACTGTAACTCTCATCACTCCCAGAACTGTAATCTGCACCAGTCAACTGGTCTCGCTTGTCATAACTGTAATTGGTACTACCATTCGGTGAAGTAAATCCAGTCACCCGATTAGCAAAATCGTAAGTCCAAGCATAATTAGCTAACGTCACATTCCCCTTACCGTGACTCAACCCAGTTAAACGACTCGCACTGTCATAAACATACTCGCTTGAGGCTACTAAACCCGTCCCTGATAAATCGCTGTAACGATTAATAGCTTTAGTTTTACCCGCAGCATCATAACTCATATCCACCCGCTTGGAAGTTACCCCATTGCCACTTTGAGTAATCTGAGTTACTCGATTTGTATCATCATAGGTAAAGGACTTGGTTCCCCGCAATTGACCGTTAATTGTATCCGTCACAGAAATCGGACGATTAACCTGATTGTAGTTGTACTTCAACAACACATTTGGCACGTTGGGAGTTCCCGCATTATCAACAGTTTCCAAATTGCCAGCCAAATCGTAAGTCAAAGCATAAGTTGCATCGGGGTCGCTAATAGTTTTAAGTTGACCTGCTGCATCGTAAGTATTGCTAATCGTGCGAATCGGAGTATTAGCTGAATTCAGCCACTGTTCCTCTTTGGGACGGTTAAGTTGGTCGTAAACAAACTTGCGAGTGCGGTTATTGCCGTCTTTTGCCGTTAGTAAATTACCTACGGGGTCGTAAGTGTAGCTGCGAGTGCGGTTCAGAGGTAGATTGGTCTCAGTTTTACGGCGATTTAATTCATCGTAGGTGAAACTCGTTTTGTTATTTAAAGGGTCAGTAACTGAAGCAATGTTGCCGACATTATCGTAAGCAGTAGTTGTGGTTTTATTGAGAGCATCAGTAGCTGTAGTTTGACGGTTTAAAGCATCATAACCGTAGCGAGTGGTGTTGCCCAAACCGTCAGTGACAGCACTAACATTGCCGTTAGCATCGTATTCTGTAGAAACTGTGTTACCTACGGGGTCTACAACCGAAGTAGTTCGGTCTTTTTTGTCGTAACTATATGCCGTTGTTTCTTCTAATGCGTTAGTGAATGTGAGAAGGTTGCTGTTGGCGTCGTAGGTAGATTTTGTGGTGTGATTGAGAGCATCAGCGGTGCTAATTTGGCGATTTAGACCGTCGTAGGTATATTCTATGGAGTGGTTGAGAGCATCGGTAATTTTGGTTTTATTGCCTGCTTTGTCATAGGTGTAGGTAGTAGTATTGAGTTTGGGGTCTGTGACGGTTTTTTGGCGGTTTAAAGAGTCGTAGGTAAAGGAAGTTTTGCGGAGTAGCGGGTCAGTAACTGCTTTGAGATTGCCAGTGGGACTATATTCAAAGTTGGTAACTCCGTTTAAGGCATCGGTGATTTTGGTTTGACGGTTTCGGGCATCGTAAACATATTGAGTCTTGTTATTATTCCCATCAATTTCCGCAGTAAAATTTCCAACTTTATCGTACTCAGTTTTGCTCGTGCTGGCAACAGCAGTAGTTGCCCCGACCGTCAGATCCGTTCTTCTTCCCAACTCATCATACTTGTACTCAGTCCGGTTATTATTAGCATCAACTTGAGCCACTAATTGATTCGTCGCATCGTACTCAAATCGAGTAATTTTCTCAGTAGCATCAACCTCTCGAATTAACCGACCCCGTGCATCATAAACCTGATTAGTCCGATTCCCCTTAGCATCAAAACTCGCCGTCTGATTATTATCAGAATCATACCGCATCTTCTCCTTAGAACCATCAGGATTCACCGTCTCAACTAACCGATTCCGACCATCATACCGATACTCAGTTTTCCTTCCCAACGGGTCAAGCATCCACACCTGATTCCCATTCTTATCATACTCGTAACTCGTCACCGGAGAACTCAACGGCCCGCTACCATCCGGGTCAGCCGCCGTCACCTTAACGAGCTGATTCATGATATTGTACTCAGACTCGCTACGGTTCCCATTTTCATCAATAACCGCCGTCTGATTTCCATCACCATCATACTCAAACTGCTGCGTTGCTTCGTCAACAGTCCCCTTAGCAAACGTCGTCTTCTTCAACAGATTCATCGCATCATATTCATACTCAGTGCGGATGCCATTTTCATCAATTACTGCCTTTTGATTCCCCGCAGCATCGTATTCAAACTGCTGCACCGCTTCATCAACAGTCCCCTTAGCAACAGTAATCTTAACCAACTGGTCTTGAGCATTATAATCGTAATCTGTCACCCGTCCGTTGGGGTCAGTTTCAATGTCAATTAGATTCTTGTTTGTGTAAGTATAGGTAGTAACAACATCATCGCTGCCGCCCACAGTACCTACTACCTTTGTGGCTTTTCTTCTGTTACCAGTAAGCGGGTCAATTTCGTAGAGGGTTTGGCGGCCTAATTCGTCAGTTTCGCTGGTTACTTGATTGAAAACAGGGTCGTAAGTATAACTCCGTTTGCCACCAGTACCGCTTCCCTGTTCGTTTCTCACAGTATTATTGAGGCTGACAGAAACGCCGTTATAACCACTCAAAACCAGATCCAAATCGCCATCTAAGTCAAGGTCTGCTAATGCCACAGATGACGAGTTGCTGTAACCAGCATTATCAGTCGGACTTGATAGCATACCGCTGCCATTATTTAACATGATACTCTCAACACCGTAACCGCTGCCAGAAACAATCACATCTAAATCGCCATCTAAATCCAAATCCCCTATAGCTACGGATGTAGGATCAATATTAGACCTAAGTGGGTAATTAGTTGGCGCAGCGAAAGAACCATTGCTATTACCCAATAATACAGATGCAATAGAGCTGTTTGCGCTGCCTGAACTAGCCGTAACGATATCATTTCTGCCATCTTGATTGATATCTCCTACAGCTACGCTACTCGCCCCATAACCTACTGCATAATTAGTTTGAGTAGCAAAAGTGCCATTACTATTACCCAATAATACTGACACATTGCCATTTGAATTAGTTCCAGAGGGACTTGCAGTAATAATATCTAAGTTGCCATCCTTATCTAAATCCTTCAAAATTACAGATTTTGGCCCAGAAATTGCAGAATTTAGCGGTATATCGGTTCGGGAAAAAGAGCCACTGCTGTTACTCAAAAGCACTGATATACTGTTGCTAGAAGTATTTGCCGTAACGATATCGTTCTTGCCATCCTTATTGATATCTCCCACAGCTACGGATGCTGCCCCATCACCTACTGCATAATTGGTTTGAGTACCGAAATTACCACTGCCATCGCCCAATAATACTGATACTCTACCGCTTGATGGATTCGTACCCCCTGATGGACTGGCAGTAACGATATCGTTACTGCCGTCGCCATTTACATCACCTACAGCTACAGATTGTGACTGGTTTGCTACAGCGTAATCTTTTTTGGCAGCAAAAGTACCGTCGCCCTTTCCAGGTAGCACTGATACATTACTATAATTGGCAGTAATAATATCGGGAATTCCATCATCATTAACATCTTTGATTGTTGCTGCATAATACCCAGCTTGATAGAAAGTCTTAGCAGCCAACAACTGACCGTTGTTAATAGGGGGTGTTTGAGGTGTTCCAGAAAGGGAATCTGAAATACTTTTCACATTCCCTTTAGCATCATACTCGTAAGAAGTATTATTGCCCCGCGCGTCAGTTCTTTTTGTTACCAACAAATTCTGATTTCGCTCAAAAGTAGGTTTATTT
>JAHREW010000059.1 GCA_020883125.1 Microcoleus sp. CAWBG506 | reverse complement strand
AACTTCTGTACTCGATACAGTAAACGCTTAGGGAGATTGGATCTCTGGGTTAAGTGCAGCAATGTTCTTGATTTAAGTCTGGTTTAGGATCTAAGAATCACCGTCGCTTGGGCGCGGTGAGTGTCAAATTCCAGTATCGCCGTAATTGGCTATTGACATTAACAAAAAATAAAATATTAAAGAACAACACAGTATTAAAAACATGATCTTTTCGCCTCAATATATGGTTACAAAATTTCCCTAGGGGAAGGCGCAGTTGGATCGCCCAATGCTGATTCCAGGATGTTGCTAAATCCAGGTTTTGATGACAAACCTGCTTAGTTCGCTGATTTATTTCTCTGTCACCAATCAAGTGTTTATACTGATTCAGCAGACTTTATCAGCAATTTTATCCAATGTAATATACTTAATTTTGGCTATCTTTATAAAAAACAACCGTATATTTACGTATTTGTCTCCATTATACATATCTGGAGCCAAACTGTCAAAAAATTAATATTTTTTAACAAATGAGGTGGCTGATGGGCTGATTCCTGTTTCCCAAGAAGCCAATCCCGATCGCAAATCCGGGGAAAGCTACCCACTTTAGGGTCGATCGCTAATTTCTCCCTCTCCCGGCCCCTCTCCTCCCCCCAGATGGGTTTTTGATGCGGATTGGCACAGGTTCCCCTGGGGCGATATCCTATAAGCAAGCCGATCGAGCAATCCGAAAACTCGATCGGCTAAGGTATTCAATAGAGGGCGATCGCCCGCCATCGTTTAAATGTGGAAGTGGTAAAAGATACTACCGTCGTCTTTAATTTCGCAATGAGCATTAAAGACTTCCGCTTGTTCGTTCAAAAAACGCTGGGCGACATCCGGCGACAGTCGCGTCTCCATCGCAAATCGCACCAGAGTGATTTCCCCATTACCTTCTTTGATCAGTCGGTACAAAGCACTTTGGAGGCGATCGCTCTCTTCTCGTTGAAAAGCTGCTTTATATCTCCAATCCGCCACCGTGGGAATCAAACCGCGACTGACTAAAATAGACAGCAGCAAGCCAAGTCCCAAAATCAAAGGCACTGTCGGATCGGAAGTTGGTGTCGCCACAATTTGTGGCGTTTGGGAAGGGGCTAAACTACTCACCATTTCTTTCTCCGACGCTTGCGTATCCGCCATTGCAAGCTGAGTTTTGTTGTAAAAGTCTTGCTGAACCTTGATTTGTTGCAACAGGCGAGCTCGCTCTCTTTCATATTGGTCGAGCTTTTGCTGAGCTTGTTTCAGTTCTTGAGTGACTTGTGCCAAGCGTTGATTGAGGGATTGATTGACGGATTGCCACCGATATTGGTTAATCAGGCGGCTCTTTTCCACCATCCCCTTCATCAACATATCCGCTGTTTTGATGGCTTGCTGCTGATCGAGCGAGCGATACCCAACAGCAATCTCTAGCGGTTGTTCCGGCTTAGAAATCTTGACGCTAGCATTTTCTCTCACCTGTTGAGGCGACAACTTCACGGCATCTGCCACTGCTTTGACAACATTATCTGCCAGCAGAACATCCGGTGTCAGTTGTTCCCCTTGCTTGAGAATAGTAGTACCGGTGCTAGAAAATTTGACTGGCGGACTATTAGAAGTCAGAGTGCCTTGAGCCATGAATCCGGGAGGCGGGGCTAGACGGTAGGCAAGAGCCCCTGAAATGCCCATAATTACAGCAAAACTGCCTAAAGCAATCCATCTGTATCGATTAGCTGGTGATTTAAAACGTAAATTTGCCATTTTGATAGTCAAGTCATAACATTCGCTTGCCGCAGCTACTGGTAAACCAAATAGCGATCGTCTTTTTCTTGTGAGTTAAATTGACTGCTGAAAAAGCTCTCAGCTTGTAGCGAAAAGCTCTGAGCTTTTCAGATTTGTCAATATCCAGGAGCAGAAACAGCCGATCGCGCTTTCATTTTATCAGAGCCATAACCTCAGCTTTTGTCCTTAAGAATAAATCTGTTACCAGGATTTGGTTCGTCTATCGACTGCCAACTGGCACTTTTGACCGATCGCCTCGCAGTGTTTGTTGACATTTAAAACTGTCACCTTTTCACCGCTTGGCAGTCATCCAATTATCTGACATCTTGGCTGGAAGCGGACGCAGTTCCACCAGGAAAAAATCTTAAATACTCTGTCCAAAAAGTTATAGAACAAAGATTATACCACTTACCTATGAGTTTGCTAGAAATTTAAAAAATTGTGGAGCCGATCGATCTGACCAACTCCACATCATCATGTTGATTAGCAATGGACACAGGAGCAACATTCAGATGCCGATGGGTAAAATCAAGCCTTCCCGCGCCATTACCGCCTTGGGGAAAGCCACTTGCACTTCCAGAGCAATGCGATCGAGAAAATCGTCAGTATGAGCCGGATCATGGTGGAAAATCACCACACGCTTCACCCTAGCCTCCTTACCCATTCTCACCGCTTCCTGCCAAGTCGAGTGTCCCCAGCCTATCTTGGGAGACTTGGGGTTGTGATATTCCTCGTCCGTGTACATCGCGTCATAAATCAGCACATCAGCATCAAGGGCGAGATTATAAATATTTTCATCCAGTCGATCGGGAAAATGCTCCGTATCCGAACAATAAACAACGGATCTTCCCTGCCAAGTCACCCGATATCCCATAGCAGTATT
The DNA here is from genome assembly GCA_020883125.1 of Microcoleus sp. CAWBG506. Classification (GTDB taxonomy): domain Bacteria; phylum Cyanobacteriota; class Cyanobacteriia; order Cyanobacteriales; family Microcoleaceae; genus Microcoleus. Next base: position 18,121 of record JAHREW010000059.1, on the reverse strand, counting down.
AGGGTGATTCAGAGAACCAGTCCTAATTTCAATATCATCCAGCATCATTGTCTGGTTGTGATGGAGTTCATGGAAATTCAAATCTGCCGGCAAGCCCATCAGTGGCACCGGCGAATTCGAGTGCAGAACCCGTTCAACAAAGTGTCTTTTCAGGCAATCTCCATCCGGCGGAGTCGCCCCATAAATATCAAAGCGATTACCACGGATAAAAGCCGGGGCAAACAGCGGAAAACCTTGGATGTGATCCCAATGATAGTGAGTAAAAAACATATAAGCTTGGACCGGCATTTCTTGCAGCAACTGGTCTCCCAGCATCCGCAAACCAGTACCGCCGTCAAAAATCAGGCGTTTTCCACCCACCCGCATTTCCAAACAAGAAGTATTACCGCCATAGCGAACAGTTTCTACTCCCGGTGTGGGAACACTGCCCCGCACACCCCAGAACTGCACTACAAAATCATCTATACCTTCCATTGCTTCAGACTGTTGAGGGCAATCATCAAAGGGAGTTGCCGCTACAGAGGACAAGCTGATTTCCATTTTAAAATTCAGACTTTAAGGTTTCACATTGTCCGTGATGGCGCAGGAGATGGTCGCACAACACTAAAGCTACCATCGCTTCCACCATTGGCACTGCTCTTGGCAAAACGCAAGGGTCGTGCCGTCCTTTTGCAGCCAGCAGCGTTTCTTCTCCCTCGCGGGTGACTGTACGTTGCTGCTGACGAATGGTCGCAGTTGGCTTGAAGGCTGCCCGCAGAATTATATTTTCGCCGTTAGCAATTCCGCCCTGAATTCCACCAGAACGGTTTGTTACTGTACGAATCACACCCTGTTCATCAGTATAGTATTCATCATTGTGTTGGCTGCCTGTTAGGAGAGTTCCTGCGAAGCCCGATCCAATTTCAAACCCTTTGCTAGCTGGCAACGACATGATAGCTTTTGCCAAGTCAGCTTCTAGTTTGTCGAATACTGGCATTCCCAGACCTTTGGGTACGTTGCGGGCGACACATTCAACCACACCCCCGATCGAATCACCACTATCCCGAACTTTTTCAATAAGTTCAATCATTCTTTCGGCACATTCAGCATCAGGACAGCGAACTATGTTGCTTTCTACTTGTTCTAAGGTGACAGTATCGGGGTCTGTAACACCTTCTAAGTCTTTGATGCGTTTGACATAGCCGACTATTTCGACTCCGGCTACTTGTTTGAGAATTTTTTTGGCGATCGCCCCTGCTGCTACTCTACCAATAGTTTCCCTTGCCGAACTGCGACCACCGCCTTGCCAGTTACGAATTCCGTATTTAGCATCGTAGGTGGCATCAGCGTGGGAAGGGCGATAGGTAGTTGCCATTTCGCCATAGTCTTGGGGACGAGTGTCTTGATTGCGGACTAAAATGGCGATCGGAGTTCCCAGAGTTTTCCCTTCAAACACCCCGGACAGAATCTCGCAACTATCAGCCTCTTTACGGGGAGTCGTAATTTTGCTTTGGCCGGGACGGCGGCGATCGAGTTCCGCTTGAATTTCCGATGCGTCAATGGACAGGAGTGGCGGGCAACCGTCAATTACCACTCCCACCCCACCGCCATGAGATTCGCCAAAGGTCGAAATCCGAAACAAATGCCCAAATGTGTTGCCCATGATGCTTTAGCTTGAAACCTAATAATTTTTAGCTTAAATCGAATAGAGATTTACTGTATTTCTGAAAAATATACCATTGACGAGTAGGCGAGTGGCGATCGGCCCACAGAATCACTCCCTTCCCGCTATAAAAATATCTCCGAGGGAGAGGGAGAGAGGGAGATGGGGCCGAAGAGCCGAAGAGCCGAAGAGCATTAATCTGACTAATGACCACTGACTAATGACTACTGACTAATGACTAATCTTCGTGTTCTTCAAAAGGATCTCTCAATTCCTTAGCGGGGGGGCCAAAGGCGGTGTATATCGAAAAGCCGGTGATTGCCACCAGACACACGCCCAGGGAAATGCCTAGAACTGCTGCGGGTTCCATAGTTTTGATCGATTATGAGTGCTCCTCCTCATAATATTACAAAAAATAACATTTTGTGTAATATTATATTGACTTGGGACTCCATAGGATATGGAGGCGACACAGGGGTAAAAACCTGGTGGGGAGAAGCAGTGTCTGCAAGCTCAATTGTATTTTTTACTTAGGTTGTTACCAAAACCTGAAATCCTTTCTACCAGGGCATTTTTCTCATTTTTCGCCACAGACTCACTGTCGGCAAGTTCCGATCGCCCACTCGAACCAGAAATTGCGATCGTCATTAGCGGTGGAAATATGTCAAACTTTTCTGTAGAGATTCATTGCAGGTGACTTATGGCACAACGGACTTGGTTAGGAGATATACTCAAACCCCTTAACTCTGAATACGGCAAGGTAGCCCCCGGTTGGGGAACTACTTTATTGATGAGTACGTTTATTGGACTGTTTTTTGTGTTCTTGTTGATTATTTTGCAAATCTACAACTCTTCTCTAATTCTAGAGAATGTAGATGTAGATTGGTCGAGTCTTGGCCGCTAAAAATTGAGCCCGAAAAAGTCAGGCTACAAGTAAAAGCTGAGGGTAGAGGAGAAAGGACAAAAACTAAGTTTTCCGATTTTTCCTTTTTTCCTTGCCCTTTTCGATTACTTTATCCCTAAATAAATGATAACTAATTAAATCGATCGCAGGAGCAACATAATGAATATTTTTGGCATTGGTTTGCCGGAAATGGCAGTAATTTTTACGATCGCCCTATTGGTTTTTGGTCCGAAAAAATTGCCAGAAATTGGTCGCAGTATGGGCAAGGCACTTCGCGGATTTCAAGATGCTTCGCGGGATTTTGAGTCCGAGTTGAACCGGGAAGCCAAGCAATTAGAAGAAGCCGTCGCCAGTAGCACCAAACCGGAAACAGAAAAACTCGCGGCCGCTAATCCCAAGGAAGATAGCGCAAACATTTAGATGAATAAGACTCAGAAGTCAGAAACACCAGCCGAGTTAGTGATTCCTCAGTTAATAGTTGGCCTAGGAAATCCCGAACCTAAATACGATCGCACGCGACACAATATCGGTTTTAATGCAGTCGATTCCTTGGCACAATCTTGGCAAATATCTTTGTCGGAAAATCGCAAATTTCAAGGCATATTTGGCGAAGGAAATCGGCCGCGGGGACACAAAATTCGCTTGCTGAAACCGCTGACCTATATGAATCTTTCCGGTCAATCAATTCGTGCGGTGGTGGATTGGTACAAAATACCTCCAGAATCGGTGTTAGTAGTATACGACGATATGGATTTGCCGATCGGGAAAATCAGAATGCGACTAGCCGGTTCAGCAGGCGGGCACAACGGCATGAAATCGACAATCTCTCATTTGGGCACAGACAAATTTCCCAGATTGCGGATTGGGATTGGCAAACCTCAAAGCGATCCTGCTAAAAATGATAAAGATACGATTTCCTTCGTTTTAGGAAAATTTTCCTCAGAGGAAACCCAGTTATTAGAAAATGTGCTTAAACTGGTTAGAGAAGCTGTGGAACTTAGCCTCGATCAGGGAGTGGAAAAGTCCATGAGCCTTTACAATAGTCGCACGATCGCAGCAATAAATGCGGAAACAAAAAGGTGAGTTCGAGACGTTTACCTGAAACTACTGCATATGTCCGGGTTACTGGTCAATCTTGGCAAAAAGGCACGATTGAAGGTGAAGTAAGTGCCGGCAGTTTCGAGTGGCAGTTTCAGTGGCGTTTCAGGGAAGAAAAAACACTGATACTTGAGCCTTCTCAAGGTAGGGCTTTGATTCAAGAACCCCTACATCGTTTTCTAGAAAAGTGGGATTATCAATTAGAACCGGGTGGGGATTATTCGTTTACGGTTCGGGCTGAGTTTTAAGATTTTGATATTTATATTAAAAAGTGTGAGCGATCGTTACTCGTAAAAGATAACGGAGATTTACTGGCTGAACCGCCCAACTCAACGCCAGCGATCGTTGTCGTTCTTGTATTAACGAAAAAGTCCGTAAAGACAGTCAAATATCTCACATAGGTTCTATAATACATTTTGATGTTATCGATGACGATCGCTCCAAGAGTATCAGGAAGATATGTATGCCATTTTACGAACTGCTAAATGTTTCACAACGCCAAAAATCATCTCCCAATTCCGAAGATATCCTAGGTGTAATCGACACCATTTTTGACTACGTTGAATTTGTTAAGGGCGATCGCATTGCTACGCTTCCTGAAGACCTTTGGGGAACGGAAGTGGCGGTGATCGGTGCAGGAGTTGCTGGATTGGTTGCTGCCTACGAACTTTTGAAAATGGGTGCAAAACCTGTGATCTTTGAAGCTAGCCATCGCATTGGCGGACGAGCTTATTCTAAACACTTCACCGAATTGGATGGCAAAGAATCTCCTGTTGTTGCCGAGTTGGGTTCGATGCGGTTTCCTCCCTCTGGCAAGCTCTTTTTTTACTATCTTACCGAGGTTTTCAAGCTGCCGCAGCCCGAGGGAAGTGGTTTTCCCGATCCGGGGAAAGTCCCCACAAAACTGTATTACCAAAATGAAGCGATCGACTGGCCCCAGGGTTTACCGCATCCGGACGATCGGGAATTTGAACGCATTGGCAACGAGTTTAATGCTTTTGTAAATAAGCTAGTCGAGCCACTGAAAAAAGCTTGGGGGGAACTAGCAACTGCCAAAGAAAAAGGCGATACTCAAGAGTACGAACAAAAGCGGAAACAGCTAACGCAAATTTGGCAAGGTTATATCTATCGCTATCAAAATGTCAGCTTCTACGAAGCAGTGCGTCAAGGGATTTCCAGTTGGACAGATGAAGATGCCAACAAATTTGGCGCATTGGGCATCGGTTCGGGAGGGTTTGGGCCGGTATTTCCGCTCAATTTCCTAGAATTCCTGCGCATCATCGCTAACGGGTGGGAAGACAACCAGCAACTTCTTCCTTTTGGCATCTCTACTTTTATCGAGAAATTTTACACTGAACCAGTGGATTCTCCTCTAGGAAGGCGATCGCTGCAAGATTTAAATACTCTGCATCTCAACACTCCAATTACCGCCATTAAATACAAAAATGGTAAACCCGTCGTTTATTATACCAATCCCGATCTAAGCGAGCGATCGCAGTCTTTTGAAGCTGCGATCGTTACCAGCACAACTCGCTCAATGCAGTTTATGGGATTAACCCTCGACTCTGCTACCAATTCTGATGCGGTTATCGCTCAACAATCCGTTAAAGTGGCGTTACGCAACCTTCATTTAACTACTTCTTCAAAACTGTTTATTCGCACGCAAACGAAGTTTTGGTTGGATGAAAATGGCCAACCAAAACCGAATATTCCGCAAAACATTCAAACTGACGAACTACCGCGCGGCATCTACGCCCTTGACTATCCCAAAGAATACAATCCCGACCAAAACGGAGTAGTCGTGGTTAGCTACACTTGGGAAGATGATTCAACTAAGTTAATGGGATTAAGCCCACAAGAGCGGCTGAAACTGTTTAAAAAATCGATCGCCCGCGTGAGTCCAGAGTTTGCCGAAAATCTCGTTCCCCTTCAGTTTAAGGACAAGGATGGTAAGGACAAGGACGATATTTTGTGCATAGACTGGCAAGCCGAAAATTATTACTACGGCGCGTTTAAGCTTCAGTATCCCGGACAAGAACCCAATATTCAGGCGGCTTACTATCAATTTTTAAGCGTTTTGGACGATCGCGATCGAGGAGTGTACCTGGCTGGTGATAGCATTTCTTGGGCAGGAGGTTGGACAGAAGGAGCGATGCACACAGCAATTAATGCTGCTTGCGCTGTGGCTAAACGTCTAGGTGCAAAAGTTAAAGACAACTCACCTCTAACTCAAGACTCGCGCCTGTACTATTACGGGCAACGCTTACTGCGCTATGAAAAAGCCGTTGGCTATTCAAACCATACCAATAATGAGCTTTACAATTGGTTTGATGATACAGAAGCAGCGAAAAATCAAGTTTTTCCATTTTTGACTAAAATTGTTGTTCGTCACGGGGATATTATAGATCGCCTGCAAATATGCTATGGCGATGAATGTATGTTTGCGCGTGGCGGTAACGGCGGTACAGAAAGTATCTTTAACATCGAACCAGGAGATACTCTCATTGAAGTTTCGGGTTATTACGGTACTTGGTATGGTTGGACAGCGATTCTGCAATTAACCTTGACAACTCAAAATGGTCAAACCGCAACTTACGGCACAACCAACAATGCTATCAATATCTCGTGTTTTTCTTTTACTGCTAACTCAGAGCAAAAAGAACGCATCTTAGCTTTTCATGGTTCTACATTTTCAGGAAACTTGGCAAACGGACGCGCTACTTCGTTTTTAGGGTCTCTAGGGGTAACGATTCAATATCCGGATACTTCTCTTGAAGGATAATCCGGCTGACTGAAGGTTGCAGCACGCGGGAATTAACCTAAATCGTGCTGCTCTTTTATCTATCTAAATTATCTCGTACTAAGTAAGTCGGTGGAAATAGTTACAACTATGTAATGAAATATTAAGTGGTGCGAATGGAGTTGAATTTAATACGTTCCGCAGTATGGTTTCCTTTTTCTGCTCTAACTTCTAAATATTGTCGTAAATTAGGTTATTATTTGCGCATCTCAAAACTTTAATTTATTGACTGGATAATTATAATGACGATCGTACTTAGTGGTTACCAGATTCTCAGTCAAATTTACGAAAGCACCAATTCTATAGTTTATCGAGGTATCCGACAACAGGATAACCAACCTGTTATCCTCAAAACGCTAAAGCAGGACTATCCCACGCCTGCTGAGCTGACCCGCTACAAGCAGGAGTATGAGATTGCCAGCAATCTGAACATCGAGGGAGTCATCAAAGTCTACAACCTCCAGGAAGATCACAGGATGTTGGCCATCATCCAGGAAGATTTTGGTGGTAGCTCGTTGAAGATGTTGATGAATCATCCTGTAGAAGCACAAAACATTGCCTCCCTACGCCTGTTTCTCCACATCGCCATCAAAACAGCAGAGATTTTGGGTAACATTCACGCTGCCAACGTTATTCACAAGGATATTAACCCCGCCAATATTCTTTTCAATCCAGAAACAGGACAAGTAAAAATTATCGATTTTGGTATTTCCACCTTCTTCACTCATGAAAATCCTACCCTGAAAAGCCCAAATGTTTTAGAAGGGACATTACCTTATATTTCTCCAGAGCAAACAGGGAGGATGAATCGTTTTCTAGATTACCGCACTGACTTTTATTCTCTTGGCATTACCTTCTACGAACTCCTTACCGGACAACTTCCATTTACTACTAATGATGCTTTAGAGTTAGTGCATTCTCATATTGCTAAACAGCCCGCTCCACCCCATCAAATCGATCCAGAAATACCCAAGCCTGTTTCCGATATTGTGATGAAGATGATAGCGAAAACGGCTGAAGATCGATATCAAAGTGCTTTTGGCATTAAAGCTGATTTGGAAATATGTCTGAATCAGTTAAAAACCCAAAACCTAATTGAGCCATTCACTCTTGGTTCTCAAGATATCTCCGGCAAGTTTCAAATTCCCCAAAAACTTTACGGACGTGAGGAAGAGATTGCTACTTTATTAGCAGCATTTGACAGAATAGCAGCCGGGAAAGTAGACGGAATCGAACTGATGCTGTTAGCTGGTTATTCTGGGATTGGAAAATCAGCATTAGTCAAAGAAATTTATCAGCCAATTACTCGCAATCGCGGCTATTTTATTTCCGGAAAATTCGATCAGTTTCAGCGCAATATTCCCTACTCCGCTATAGTGGCTGCTTTTTCCGACTTAGTTCGACAATTGTTAACAGAAACCGAAACACAACTAAACAAATGGCGAGAAAAAATATTAACAGCTTTAGGTGTTAACAGTCAGATCGTAATTGATGTAATTCCTGAAGTAGAACTGATTGTTGGCAAACAATCACCAGTACCCAATTTAGGATATGCTGAAGCGCAAAATCGTTTTAATTTAGTATTCCAAAACTTTATTCGCACTTTTTGTTCTCAAGATCATCCATTAGTTATATTTTTGGATGACTTGCAATGGGCAGACTCTGCTACTCTCAAATTAATTCAACTAATGATCGCGGATGCAGATACGCAATACCTATTTTTAATAGGAGCGTATCGGGATAACGAAGTCAACTCGACTCATCCCTTGATGATGGCTTTGGAAGACATCCGCGCCGGAGGATCAACTGTCAAAATGATCGCGCTCGCACCTTTAAGGAGAGAACATATTAACCAGATGATTGCTGATACATTTTCTAGTAACATAGAAACCGTAAAACCCTTATCAGAATTAATAGTTAGGAAAACTAATAGCAACCCTTTCTTTGTCAATGAATTTTTGAAATATTTGTACCATCAAAATTTAATTATCTTTAACTTTTATTCCCAGGTTTGGCAATGGAATATCGCTCAAATTGAAGAAATAGCCATTACAAATAATGTAGTTGAGTTAATGATTGCTAAGCTCAAAACAATGACTGAAGAAAGTCAGCAAGTCTTGCGTTTAGCAGCCTGTATTGGCAGACATTTTGACTTGAATACTTTATCAATTATTTGCGAAAAATTGACAACAGAGCTTTTCTCATATCTCCGACCCGCCATTCAGTCAGAGTTAATTATTTCCTTATCAGAACTAGATTCAGAACTTTTAATCCAATCTTATAAATTCGGGCACGATCGTATCCAGGAAGCTGCATATGCTTTAATTGACGAAGCAGATAAAAAAGCAATTCATTTACAGATTGGTCGGCTACTTCGGCAGAATAGGCTCCCAGAAACCTTTTCGGAAACAATATTTGAAATTGTCGAGCATTTCAATATAGCAGTTGAACTTATTACCCATCAACAAGAGCGAGACGAAATTGCCAAGCTGAATCTAATAGCGGGTCAGAAAGCAAAAGCAGCAACAGCTTATAGTGAAGCAGTTCAATATTTGCATACGGGATTAAATCTCTTGGCAGATGATAGTTGGCAAGTCCAGTATCAATTAACGCTGAATCTTTATACAGAAGCGGTAGAAGCAGAATACTTAAACACCAATTTTGAGGAAGCTGATAAGCTTTCTGGGATTGTATTTAAACAAGCTAAAACAGTAGTAGATAAATTCAAAGTTTATGATGCAAAGATGCAGTTTGCTTGCATTCAAAATCAGATGTCTTCTGCGATAGATACTGGGTTACAACTTCTGGAAATGCTGGGTGTATCTTTGTCAAAAACACCACCAAATAACTTGAACATTGACAGTCTTTATGAATTGCCAGAAATGACTGATCCTGTCTTATTGTCAGCTATGCGTATATTCATAAATTTATTTAGTCCTGCCTATATTAGTAATCCTGCCTTATTACCAACGATCGCATTTACCATGCTCGAACTATGTCTTCGAGAGGGGAATTCGCCCCAAGCTGCTTTTGCTTACGCTTTTTATGGAGTTCTTTTGTGTACGGGAATGAACGATATCGAGGCGGGATATAAGTTTGGTAGATTAGCTTTGCAGGTGTTAGATAAATTTGAATCGAGTTATATAAAATGCAAGGTTCATGAAGTATTTAATGCCTTCATTAGACACTGGAAAGAACCTGCTCGTGCCTCAATAGAAGCTTTGCGCCAAACCGTTCAATTCGGGATGGAAACTGGAGATTTAGAATTTGCAGGTTATTCTGCGGTTCACTATTGTGCTTACATATTATTGGTGGGAGACCCTCTGGAATTAGTGTATCAGAAGCAGATGGCTTATGTTGAATTACTTCATAACTCAAAACAGGAATATTCTCTGGATTATGCCAAAATTTGGGTGCAGTCAACCTTGAATTTAATGGGTAAATCTGAAAATAAAAATCGCTTAATGGGTGAGCTTTTCAACGAAGAAGAAATGCTACCATTTTTGCAAAATAATAATAATCTTAGTTCTTTGTTTGTCGCGCATCTAGTCAAATGTATTCTCAGCTATTTATTTAAAGAATATCAGGAATCTGCACACAATGCAGCGATCGCCACAGAATATGAACAAGCGATGGCAGGATTGCTTCCTGCCACTCAACATCCATTTTACTATTCTTTATCCCTTCTAGCTTTGTATCCAAATGCCGATCGCGATCAAAAAATAGAAGATCTCGAACAAGTAAATCTTAATCAAAATAAAATGAAAAAATGGGTCGATTGTGTGTCGGTCAACTTCCAGCACAAATACGACTTAGTGGAGGCTGAAAAAGCGAGAGTATTAGGTCAGAATTGGCAAGCCGCACAACTTTACGATCGCTCTATTAAAGGTGCTAGAGACAACGGATATATTCAAGATGAAGCCTTGGCTTATGAGTTGGGGGCTGAATTTTATCTAGCAAATAGTATGGACAAAATTGCCCAAACCTATTTGCTAGAGGCATACTATAGCTATACTCGCTGGCAAGCTTGGGCAAAAGTTGAGGATTTGGAATCAAGATATCCGCAGTTACAAACTAAATCTTCGGCAGCCACTCACATTACAAACGCGCCTACAAATTTAACCAAAATATATACTACCACAAGCTCAGACGTCGCTTTAGATTTCGCAACAGTCATCAAAGCCTCCCAAGCTATTGGGAGTGAAGTTATGCTAGAGGAACTACTACCAAAATTGATAAAAATTTCGATCGAAAATGCCGGAGCACAATTTGGTTTTCTGATTTTAGAATCTCAGGAAAGATTACTGATTGAAGCTGAAGCATCTGTGGATTCAGAACAAGTCACTGTCTTACAGTCAATCAACATTGAAAATAGCGAAAAACTGCCACTAGGTGTCATCCAGTATGTTGCAAGAACTCAAGAGGATGTCGTTTTATCTGATGCTACTAACGAAGGAGTTTTTACTCGCGAACCCTATATTATTAAAAATCAGCCCAAGTCTCTCTTATGCACCCCTATTATTAATAAAGGCAAACTGTTCGGCATTCTGTATCTAGAAAATAATCTGACTACGGGAGTATTTACCCCAGATAGATTAGAAGTATTAAAAATCCTATCCTCCCAAGCAGCTATTGCGATCGAAAATGCTCGACTTTATCAAAATTTAGAAGATAAAGTCGAACAACGCACGGCTCAACTAGCTCAAGCAAATCAAGAAATTAGCACCCTAAATCAGAAACTCAAAGCCGAAAATGTCCGCATGAATGCAGAACTTAATATTGTCAAACAATTGCAACAAATGGTGTTGCCCAAACAGTCAGAACTCGCAGCAATTGAAGGTTTAGAAATAGCTGGATTTATGGAACCAGCAGATGAAGTTGGCGGCGATTACTACGACGTATTGCAACAGGATGGAAGAGTTAAAATTAGTATTGGTGATGTCACCGGACATGGTTTAGAAAGTGGCGTGTTGATGATTATGGCACAAACTGCTGTCAGGACGCTTCAGAAAATGAACGAAACAGATCCTGTGAAGTTTTTGGATATCATAAACCAGACACTTTATGACAATCTCCAGCGCATTGACTCGGATAAAAATATGACTTTAGCCATCTTAGACTATGCCGGAGGTGTCCTGAAATTGAGCGGACAACATGAAGAAATGATTGTGGTGCGGGCTGATGGAACATTGGAGTGCGTAGACACGATGGATTTAGGCTTTCCCATTGGCTTAGTAGAAGAGATTGGCGACTTTGTTGCTCAAGCAGAAGTGCAGTTAAATCCTGGGGATGTGGTGGTGCTTTATACTGATGGAATTCCTGAAGCTAAAAATATTAGTAAAGCGCAGTACGGATTAAAAAGGTTGTGGCAAGTGGTGGTTGAAAATCGTCAACGCTCAGCCCAGGAAATTCGGGAAGCTGCGATCGCTGATGTGCGACAGTATATTGGTGTTCAGAAGGTTTTTGATGATATTACTTTGGTGGTAATCAAGCAAAAATAGAGTTCTTTTGTTACATAGTTATAAACTTTATAACCACATTTTATGCTAAATCTAGCCTACAGGAATTAGTGTTGTTAAGTAAATCCACTTAATTAAACGTAAAATACGGATGACCGAAAAGCTGACTGCATAAGTCTTCTTCCTTCTTCCTCCTTCCTCCTTCCTTCCTTTTTAATCTTCGTGTTCTTCAAAAGGATCTCTCAATTCCTTAGCGGGGGGCCAAAGGCGGTGTATATCGAAAAGCCGGTGATTGCCACCAGACACACGCCCAGGGAAATGCCTAGAACTGCTGTGGGTTCCATAGTTTTGATCGATTATGAGTGCTCCTCCTCATAATATTAAAAAAAATAACATTTTGTGTAATATTATATTGACTTGGGACTCCATAGGATATGGAGGCGACACAGGGGTAAAAACCTGGTGGGGAGAACCAGTGTCTGCAAGCTCAATTGTATTTTTTACTTAGGTTGTTGCCAAAACCTGAAATCCTTTCTACCAGGGCATTTTTCTCATTTTTCGCCACAGACTCACTGTCGGCAAGTTCCGATCGCCCACTCGAACCAGAAATTGCGATCGTCATTAGCGGTGGAAATATAGCAACCGCCAGGGTGGTTAAGTCGTGGGGTGGGGGCGGGTTTATAGAATTTGTCTATACCGATGAAAGATATCGGTGAACCCGCCCCTACAAAATCTGCCCTAATCGCCTTGGCAGTTGCTATATGTCAAACTTTTCTGTAGAGATTCATTATGGATTTGCCGATCGGGAAATTAAGAATGCGGCTAGCCGGTTCAGCAGGCGGGCACAACGGCATGAAATCGACAATTGCTCATTTGGGCACAGACAAATTTCCCCGATTGCGGATTGGGATTGGCAAACCTCAAAGCGATCCTGCTAAAAATGATAAAGATACGATTTCCTTCGTGTTAGGAAAATTTTCCTCAGAGGAAAGTCAGTTAGTGGAGAAGATGTTGAAACTGGTTGTAGAGGCGATCGAGCTAAGTCTACAGCAAGGAGTAGAAAAAGGCATGAGTCTATATAACAATCGTACCATTGTAGAAACAAACGCGGAAACAAAAGGGTGAGTTCGAGAGGTTTGCCGGAAACAACTGCACATGTCCGAGTTACAGGCCAATCCTGGCTAAAAGGCACACTTGAAGGTGAAGTAAGTGCCGGCAGTTTTCAATGGCAGTTTCAATGGCGTTTTCGGGAAGAAAAAACACTAATTCTTGAGCCTTCTCAGGGTAGGGCATTAATCCAGGAACCGCTGCACCGTTTTCTGGAAAAATGGGATTATCAATTAGAACCAGGTGGGGATTATTCGTTTACTGTTCGGGCTGAGTTTTAGTCAGAAACCGAGTTTTTTAGATAATACTTCGTTACCACACCCTAAAACTCTCAAAAACCCGGTTTCTTTGGCCTCGATGCTACGAACTAATACCAATTTCAAAAAACATTGCTACCAAAAACAAATTAGAGGTTTTTACCTGTAGGGACACGGCACTGCCGTCTCCGGCAATTTATGATAATGACATATAATTTGTATACGCTTAATCAGTGTAGCAACAATTTGTCACGCATGGTATTAGATAGCGACGCACCTACGGCTACTAATTTTGTAGAGATAACCAAGACAATATAAAAAAAGGAATAATCATGAGTAAAAACAGCGACATTCAAGTTAGTAGTGGCAATATATTTGCTGATTTGGGTATGCCTAATTCTGATGAAATGCTGATGAAGGCGGAACTGGTACGACAGATAACTGAGCTCGTTAGTCAAAGGAAACTGAATCAAGTTCAAGCCGCAGAAGTATTAGGAATTGACCAGCCCAAGGTGTCAGCGTTGATGAGAGGAAAGCTGACAGGTTTTTCAACAGAAAGGTTGTTTCGATTTTTAAATGCGTTAGGGTGCGATGTGCAAATTGTGGTGAAGCAAAAGCTCAAATCACCTGCGATTCCAGGAATTAGTGTTGTTACTATCTGATTCCTGAAAAGCAATCGCAGTTGCTTCTCCGTAAGCGCCGCAATAATACATCGTCAAAACTGCTTTGTAAGCCCAGTGATTGGAAGGTACATCCGTAAAAGGATTTGGCAGAGTTTCGGCGCGATTGAGCACGCAAGCATTGAGGATTTGTTCGCGGGTTGGCTGGAATTGAACTAAAGAGTTATTTTGCTTTGGTTGTGTAGGATTTTGCGATCGTGCGGGAGATGAACAACTGGCACTAATTAGCAGTATAATTGTGGAAACGATTCTAAGTTTAAGCATCTCATTAGTTTTTGTGCGACAATATATCCTAAATTCCACTGCATTCCCTGAAAACTATGCCGAGTCCTATTCTCCGCAATCGTTATCAAATTATTAAAGACTTGGGAGAAGGCGGTTTTGGCGACACATACCTCGCCAAAGATTTAGACTTACCCGGACAGCCCCACTGCGTCGTCAAACATCTTAAACCGAAAGACCCAGATCCCGCCCTTTTACCAATTGCTAAACGCTTATTCGAGACGGAAGCCCAAACCCTATATAAGTTGGGTAAGCTACATGACCAAATCCCCAGCCTTTGGGCTCACTTTGAGGAAAAGGGGGAATTTTATTTGGTGCAAGATTTTATTGACGGACATGACCTGAAGACAGAACTGATTCTAGGTAAAAAATTAAGCGAATCCTATACTATTAAATTATTGCACGATATCTTAGAAATATTAGCCATTGTTCATCAGCAAAATGTGATTCATCGCGACCTGAAACCTGCTAACTTAATGCGCCGCCAAGATGGTAAAATTATCTTGATTGATTTTGGGGCTGTTAAGGAAATTAGCACAATAGTTGTGAATGCTCAAGGGCAAACGAAGTTAACTATTGGGATTGGTACTCGTGGTTATATGCCGAGCGAACAAGCGAACGGCAAACCTAAACTGTGTAGCGATATTTATGCAGTGGGGATGATTGGGATTGAAGCCTTGACTGGTCAACCTCCTAATACCTTACCACAAGATCCGCAGACTGGAGAAGTTATTTGGCGAAATCAGGCTCAAGTTAGCAATAATTTAGCGAATGTTTTGGATAAAATGGTGCGAGACCATTTCAGTCAGCGTTATCAAAATGCAGAGGTCGCATTACAAGAAATTTTATCTTTGTTGCAGTCTTCCCCGCCACCGCCACCGCCACCACCACCAACACCAACACCGCCACCGCCTTATACAGTGCGTGTAATTTCAACTAACACTACAAGGCGAACTGTATTACAATTAGCTGGTTTTACGGGACTGGGGTTTGTCGGTGCAGTTGTGATTACAAACTTGCTGAACAACTCGTCTCAACCTGCAACGGATCAGTCATCGTCACCGATATTAACTCAGGATACACCATCTCCTTTGCCACCTTCAGAAACTTCACAACCAGAACCAGAACCACCACCAAAAACTCCAGCGCCCAAAGTATCGTCAAATCCGCTAAAAACAGTTCAATTTGAAACGGTGACAGTGAATTCAAAGGGGGAAATCACCAAGCGCAGCCAAAGTCAAGCACAGGTTTTTATAGAAACTATCGCCAATGGCATTACTTTAGAGATGATGGCAATTCCTGGTGGTAGTTTTGTCATGGGTTCCCCCGATACCGAAGCACAACGAAATAACGATGAAGGGCCACAGCATACGGTTAATGTACCTCCATTTTTGATGGGAAAATATGAGGTGACTCAGGCCGGGTGGCGTGCGGTGACAGGTTTACCGAAAGTCAAGATTGACCTCAAGGCTAATCCCTCTCATTTTAAAGGTGATGATTTGCCTGTTGAGCAAGTATCTTGGGATGATGCTATAGAATTTTGTGCGAGGTTATCTCAACTCACTAAACATAATTATAGACTCCCTAGCGAGGCGGAATGGGAATATGCTTGTCGGGCTGGTACGACTACACCTTTTTATTTTGGGGACACTATTACCCCAGATTTAGTTAATTATGATGGGAATTATCCCTACGGTGCTGCACCGAAGGGAATCTATCGTGAAAAAACAACTGCTGTGGGTAGTTTTCCACCTAATAGCTTTGGACTTTATGATATGCACGGGAATGTCAACGAATGGTGTCAAGATGTTTGGCACGATAATTATAATGGTGCGCCGACGGATGGTAGTGCTTGGGAAAGTGGAGATACTAAATACCGAGTGCAGCGTGGAGGTTCGTGGGACAACTATGCGGTCTATTGCCGTGCTGCCGGCCGCGGCAACGGCTCTGTGGGCTACTCGAACTGGTTCTGGGGTTTTCGTGTTGCGGTAGCTTTGGCTGTCCCTTCCTCCCTGTCTTCCCTGTGAGGACTCTTCTTTGCTCTTTTGCTCTTTTGCTCTTTTCTCTTCTTTCTTTTTCACTTTTTTTCGTCGCCTCTGGCGACTCGATTTATTTTTGGCACTCCTGGATGCACTCCCGACAAAGAAACCGGGTTTTTTACTTAATCTGTGGAGTACAGCGAAGGATTATCGTCAAAAAACCCGGTTTCTGGGCACCTGTACGTAAGTTCTGTTTGGGAAAATCGCTGTCACTAGACAATTTACAAGCTTGAGTTTTTTAAGTTATCATAATCACGATCGGTTAGTATTAGATTTATAACAATGCTTGAACCTCTCTATGAACAGGATTTTCAAATCTGGATTGATTCAACAATTCAGCATTTAAGAAATGGTCAATTTGAATCCCTTGATATTGAACATCTGATTGAGGAATTAAATAGTTTGGGTAAATCCGAGCAGAATGCACTAAAAAGTAATTTAATGATCTTGTTAGCTCACTTGCTAAAGGTGAAGGTGCAATTTGATGCTCCTGATACTATGAAAATGAGTTGGTATAATTCAATTATTGAACATCGCCAGCGAGTTTTAAGCAGTTTAGAAGATACACCTTCTTTGAAAAGTTTTCTGGTTCAAGCAATTGAAAAAGCCTATCCTCAAGCTTGTAAGTTAGCCATCAAGGAAAGTAAATTTGCTGCTTTGGGGGTGCGAATTCCTGATGTTAGTGAATATCCTAATCTTTGTCCATTTTCTCTTGAGCAGATATTAGATGACAATTTTTATGGTTAGTTGTAGGGTGCGTCGCCATGAAAGTCCGGGCGGGCACGGGGGCGTCGCCCCTACCAGCTACAAACCTTTGGACTGTTCCGACATCTGCCGCATTCCCACAGCCAACACGCTCAAAAACAAAAGCCCGATCGCACCAGCCAACGGATTGCCGTTAATTCCAGTTACCCAATCCGGTACAGAACCAGAATATCGGACTAACTCCCCGACATTAATTATATAGTATCCCCAGACTAAACCTGCATGAAAGCCGATCGACAAACCAAGACGATTTTGGGTGATTCGCTTTCCCCCAACCAATATCAAACCCAGCAGCAACAACCCCGGAAACTGCGGCCAACTCCGCAGCATTGCAGCCACAGGTTTGATAAAATGAGATACGGCAAACAACAGGCTATTCGCCCACAGAGATATTTTATAATTGTAATCCCGTTGCAACTCATCTAGCAACCAACCACGGAATACCAACTCCTCCGCAAAACCCACTCCTAAAGCACTTAATAGCCCTTCTGCGATGATTCTGGGCAAATTATCTGATTTTTGCCATGAGACAAAACCGAGCAGTCCTTGCACTAAAAATAGGGTGAAAGTGATCGAAATGCCGATCGCCAATCCGATCAAAAACTCGAAACCATTCTGTCTGCTATTTATCAAACCATAGCTTTTGGGCACTTGGTTTTCTCCATAAACCTGTTTTCCCCAGAGTCGCACCAACAACAGAAACTCTGTAAACAACAGCGCCATAGTGAGAATAGTTGCGAGGTTGCTATCTTTAACTAAAAGATAAATTGGCGCTGCGAATGGTAGCCAGATTGACAATAAAGCTACAAGAAAAATTGGGATTCGCAAAAAGAATGGATAACTGGCTATTTCGATAATTTTATTCATTAATACAGATTTTATATGATATCTGTAGGGACACAACATTGTTGTGTCCTTCCCCGGAGGAGGACACAACAGTGTTGTGTCCCTACCAGGATTGAGGACACAACAGTGTTGTTTCCCTACCAGGATTGTGGACACAACAGTGTTGTTTCCCTACCAGGATTGTGGACACAACAGTGTTGTTTCCCTACCAGGATTGTGGACACAACAGTGTTGTTTCCCTA
>JAHREW010000058.1 GCA_020883125.1 Microcoleus sp. CAWBG506 | reverse complement strand
AATACTGATCTGCTGTTCCGTGTTTGAGTTTGCATTCTCTGACTATCATGGATCTATGATAGCATAGTTTTATCTAAAAATACATAGATAAAAGTCCCCCTAGAAGGGGGAGGCTTTAGACCCATTTTTTGGTAACCTGCAAAAGTGCGATCGGGTCTGTACCGGGGTAAGCCCGTAGCCAAAATCCAGCCGTAATCGCCATCATAGCGCCTCAGACGCACTTCCATCCGAAACTCATTTCGCGCGTCAAAAGCATTCCCATAAGTATCTAAACAATACTGCAAATCCTCCGGGTGTAACGATTCTTTCCAGCCCCAGTCCATGACGGAGGCCAAACTTCTACCCGTAAAATCCAGCCAAACTTGGTTAAAGTAATTGCAAACTTTGTCGATACCAGACATCCAAATCATCACCGGTGCGGTATCTGCCATCATCCGAAACCGCTCTTCGCTTTCTTGGCGGTGTATTTCGGCAAGTTTGCGATCGAGTCTTTCTTTAACTTCCCGTAGTGCCCGCTGAATAGACGGTACAAGCCGCGTCAAACCCCGTTTGACCACATAATCTGTAGCCCCATTTTTCAAAGTTTCGATCGCCAACTCCTCACCCAAAGTAGCCGATACAAAAATAAACGGCAATCCGGGACAAATACTACGGGCTATTTCCAAGGCCTCTAGCCCATTAAACTCCGGCAGCATATAATCCGCCAAAATCAGGTCATAGCAATTATTTTCCAGTGCCCCCACAAAGTCTGCCCGCGTTTCCACACACAGCAGAGAAAAATCTAGCCCACCATCTAATAGATAGTCTTGAATCAATTCAGCATCCAAGCTACTGTCTTCTAATAAGAGGATATTTAGCGTTTTCACCCTAACCTCCGAGAGTCGTTCCCTCTTGCCAAAATTCACAAGATTAACCGTTTGTTTTTATTAGATATTGTGACGCAAAATATCTGTCCCAAGATAGATATTTTTTTTATTTGCCCTATAAAAACCAGATTTCCAGCATCTTCAGTCTAAGATCGACTCCAAAACTTAGAAACCTGGTTTTTCAATCTTATCAAATTACTGCCTAAGCGATCGACACAAGACTAGCTCGTTCATAAGGCAATCGATTCGTGGGCAAAACCTCAAGGCTGATTTGTAGCGAATCCAAAGCTGGATTTTCAGCTAGCACCTTTTTAGTCAATTTTTTATTCACAACTTCCCAAAAATCAGTTTCGTTGGGGTAATTAGCCAAGAAATTGTCGATGCTGCGATAAATCGGCACAAAGTCGGGATATTCAGCCGTAGCAATTCCTGGTTTGTACTGATACTTGACATCAATATTTAGGTTGTTTAAGCCCTGATGGTCGATCGAGTAATTGGCCAACTGGAAATCCCAAGCCTCCGATAATTTACCATCTTGAGTCCGAGTCACGGTACTGCTGCGGTCGTAGGGTAATCGGTTGGTCGGCAACACATCCAAATTCACTGTTACCGAGGATAGTGATGGATTTTCCCCTAGCACTTTTTGGGTCACATTTTTGTTGACTACTTCCCAAAAATCCGTTTCATTGGGGTAGTTAACCAACAAATTGTCAATAGTTTTGTAAATCGGCACAAAATCGGGATACTGAAAATTTTTAATCCCATTTTGGTACTGGTAATTGACATCAATATTCAGGTTGTTCAGCCCTTGATGATTAATGGGGTAATTTGGGACTGTAAAATTCCACTTCTCGGTCAATTGAGCATCGGTAGGAAAGAATGCAATCCCCACGGGACGCTGTAGTTTACTATCGGGAGGAACAAAAATAGAATTGTTCCCAGAACCAAGATTCCCGGTAATGGGCAGAGGCTGACTGGTATTGCCATTGTACCGCAACACAGCCCCGGCATTATTAGCATTAGCGCGGTTGTCAAAGCCAACGGCAAACAAATTGCCACTAGGCGAAAATGCCAAACTACCCACATAATTGCTACTGGGCAATGTGTCAGTATAATTAGTAGATAAAACCTTGACTAATTCTCCTGTTTTTAACTTGTAGCGCCGGATATCGTTAGCAAAATCACTCACATAAAGGTCGCCATCATTAGGTCCGATCGCCATTCCCAAAAGACTCACAAATCCCTGACTCCTAGGCGAAACATCCGGTGAAGCAAAAATACTAAACTGCTTAGTTTCTAGGTTATAGCGAAGTACCTGACTCAGGAAATTACCGCTAAAATCTGCCTGACCATTTTTAGCCACACTCCCCTGAGTTGTCACGTACAAATTACCATCAGGATCGAATACCAAACCATTAGGACCATTCAATCCTCCCGCTTGCTGATTTCCGGTTGCAAATACATCAATAAACTGCCCAGTTTTGCCATTATAGCGGAGAATTTGGTCAGTCAAAAAACTGCTAACATAAAAATTACCATCAGGACCAAAAGCTAAACCATAAGGACGAGACAATCCACCACTTTCATCAGTCGTAGTGTTGGGATTATCGCCGACAAATCTGTCAATAAATGCACCAGTAATTCCGTCATAGCGCAATACAGCAGATGCTCCAATTTCTCCAGATTTGCCTGGTTTGTCACCGCTAGCAATGTAAATATCCGACTTGCCATCGCCGTTGCCATCGGGCCCAAAGATGACCGTATCTGGTCTGAACAAGCCACCACTTGCTGCTGGAATAAATTCGTCTACCAAATTCCCTGTTTTGCCATCAAAGCGGAGTACATTATTGCCCCTTGTATTACCCACAAGGAAAGTTCCTTGAGGATTAGTGGGTTGAGTGCGGGTAACTTTGCTGGTGCGGTTGTAGGGTATATTTTGGCTGGGCAAAACGTTCAAATTGATATCGATCGCAGCTAGGGCAGGATTTTCGAGCAGGATATTTTGGGTCAATTTTTTATTGACAATTTCCCAAAAATCTGTCTCGTTTGGATAGTTGGTTAAAAACTTATCAATCCCTTTGTAAATTGGCACAAAATCTGGATATTCTGCTGGGGTAATTCCAGATTTATACTGGTAATTGACATCCAGGTTTAGTTTGTTTAAGCCTTGGTGATTAATTGCGTAGTTTTGCAAAGAAAAATCAAAGTCTTCTTGGATTTTGCCCGAACGACTGCGGAAAACTGTGCTGGCGCGATCGTAGGGCAATCTGTCCGTTGGCAAAATTTCCAGTTGCAGGGTAACATTGGTGAGGGCTGGATTTTCATCTAGCACTTTTTGGCTCAAATTTTTGTTAAGAATTTCCCAAGCATCTGTTTCATTCGGGTAGTTAACTAGGAAGTTATCAATGCTTTTGTAAATTGGCACAAAATCGGGATATTCTTGTTTGGTGATTCCCGGTTTTAGTTCGTAACCAACTTTGATATTTAAGGTGTTTAAACCTTGGTGGTCGATGGTATAACTTTTAAAGTTGAAAGCCCAGTTTTCTGAAGGGAATGGGGCAGCAGTTCTAGCTGCCAAGCGCTCTGGATTACTAGCTGCATCGCTAAGGGCAAAATCTATGCCTGTAAGTTCGTCTCGCTCAACTTGACCGGAAATATCTGGTGAGGATGGGAAGCTACCATCGAATTTGAGATTGTTGTTTCCTGTTTCTAGGGTTCCGAAATCGGTGAGTTGGTCAAAAAGGTCGATCGCACTATCAGTTGCGGCCACACCCATATTTGATGTTTGAGTCAAATCATAGTTGGTATCAAATAAAACATTGGTGTCGCCGCTTGCAAGGTTTTTTCTCGGATTTAGGCGATCGAACTTGCTACCAAATAAGTCGGGAATTTCCGCTGATAAAAGCGCTGTATTTCCCTGAATTGGGTTTTCTTCAAAAAATTTTGCTGTATTCAACATAAGCTCTAATTCCACTCTCACCACACTAAATTAAACAGCAGCTACATCCTGATTCTGTAATAAAAGTGCTCAGTACAAATATCGCCTTCTGACGGCTGAAACTAAGGGCGATCTTTTGTTACCAATCAGGCACAGCATTGGACTGGATTTTCCTATAATAGCAACACAATAGTCGATCGCGATCGACTATTTTACCCATGACAAATTGGTTGAAGTTTCCACAACCTCAACCTAATCTGCGATAGTTAAATTTAAGACAGCAGCAAGTTTATATCGGGAACTGCTTTCAGCATCCAAGGGAATTTATCTGCTTAAGGGCTTACGCAAAAAAACGCACAGCTAAACATCTTGACTTTGCATCAACCGCTGCTTCAAACGCGCCGGATCTCCCCGATCGACCACTTGGCCCTTTTCCAACAAAAAAGCCCCATCACAATAATTCAACTCATCCAAACGGTGAGTCACCCACAAAGCCGTAATTCCGCGATTTTTCACCAAACGTTGCACCGCCGCCACCAAATCCAACTGAGAATCAGGATCTAACAAAGCCGTCGGTTCATCTAATAGTAGAATTTCACAGTGACGGGCGATCGCCCCAGCCAGAGCAATCCGCTGTTTCTGGCCACCACTCAAAGCATAAATCGGCCGCCGCTGCAACTCCAACAAATTCACAGCCTCCAAAGCCTCCGCCACCCTAGCCCGCACCTGAATATTAGACAACTGTTCCTCCACCAAGCCAAAAGCCACATCTGCACCGACTGTAGGCATCACCAGTTGGTGATCGGGGTTTTGGAAGACAAAACCCACCCTTCCACTCAGATCTATTTCCCCAAACTGGGGGTGCAGCAGCCCAGCCATCAGCCTCAGCAAGGTAGATTTGCCACTGCCGTTGGTACCCAAGAGCATCCAAAACTCGCCCTTGGGTACATCGAGAGAGCAACTTTGCAACACTCGATCGCCCGAAGGCCAGCAAAAACCCAAATCCCGCACCGCAACCGCCGGCTGAGTGCGATCGCCACCAGCACCCCCAGCCCTCATTCTGCTACAGCCATCGAGACAAAACCCGGTGCTCTCCCTGTAGAAGCAGCCCCCGATTTCTGAGAGACGATCACCCCAGAAATCTCGCTACTGAGTACAGCCACCTTTTTCTCAGGATTTTTCTCGCAGGTGAGTTCCAAAATTTGGGGTTGGGAGTTACGAATCGCCTCTACAACCTGCTGGTAAACAGCCTCAGCGTCCTCCGCGGACTTCCGCTGCACCGACAGCGAGACGGGGGTGTTCTTCACAATCATGTCAATGCTGAACATATAGTCTTAACAATTTAAGTTTGGAGCTCTGTCTTCAGTATATATAGTAGAAGTCCCCTGAGCCATGCCAACAGCAAGCACAGCTTCCGGAATTACAACCAGAGCGAAGATCTGGAAAATCTAGGAGAAATACTTGCTCTTGTAAAGAATTACCCTTATAATCTGGATTACGGTAAAGAAAAGTAAAGTCTGTTCATAATCCATGTCATTTTCTGCTAAGCAGCAAGACTTGGAAAATATAGAATAGAAACTTGTCCGTTGTAATTATATCAATTTGGAGATTTGGGTAATGACAATCGCAGTCGGACGCGCCCAGAACGAGCGAGGCATCTTTGATGTACTCGACGACTGGCTCAAACGCGATCGCTTCGTCTTCGTAGGCTGGTCTGGCATCCTGCTATTCCCCTGCGCCTACATGGCCATCGGTGGCTGGCTGACCGGCACCACCTTCGTCACATCCTGGTACACCCACGGTTTGGCAAGCTCCTACCTCGAAGGAGCCAACTTCCTCACCGTCGCAGTATCCACCCCAGCCAACAGCCTCGGACACTCCCTGCTGTTCCTGTGGGGCCCCGAAGCACAGTGGGACTTCACCCGCTGGTTCCAACTCGGTGGCCTATGGGCCTTTGTCGCACTCCACGGCGCTTTCGCACTGATCGGCTTCTGCTTGCGTCAGATCGAAATCTCCCGTTTAGTCGGCATCCGTCCTTACAACGCCTTGGCATTCACCGGCCCCATCGCCGTGTTCGTCTCGGTGTTCCTGCTTTACCCCTTGGGTCAATCAGGCTGGTTCTTCGCCCCTAGCTTCGGCGTGGCAGCAATTTTCCGCTTCCTATTATTCCTGCAAGGCTTCCACAACTGGACCCTCAACCCCTTCCACATGATGGGTGTTGCAGGTATCTTGGGTGGTGCGCTGTTGTGCGCCATTCACGGTGCAACGGTGGAAAACACCTTGTTTGAAGACGGTGAAGGTTCAAACACCTTCCGCGCTTTCAACCCAACTCAGTCTGAAGAAACCTACTCCATGGTGACAGCTAACCGTTTTTGGTCGCAAATCTTCGGAATTGCATTCTCCAACAAACGTTGGTTACACTTCTTCATGTTGTTCGTACCTGTCACAGGCTTGTGGATGAGCTCTTTGGGTATCGTTGGTTTAGCATTAAACCTGCGGGCCTATGACTTTGTATCCCAAGAACTTCGTGCAGCAGAAGATCCTGAGTTTGAAACGTTCTACACTAAGAATATTCTGTTGAACGAAGGTATTCGTGCTTGGATGGCTCCAACGGACCAACCACACGAAAACTTCATCTTCCCAGAAGAAGTTCTGCCTCGTGGTAATGCACTGTAAGCATCGCGAAAGCTAGAAACAAATCAGCTATTTTAACAAGCTGCAAAAGCTCCTGTCTGCTGGCAGGAGCTTTTTGTGTGAGGAAATTAAAGTACGATCGAAAATATTGCCCTTAGCTGCAAAATTTTTCACTGAATCGGTTCACTTCTGATTAGTTGTGTTACTCTAGTAGTTGTGCATACCGGAATGATACTCAGAACGCAGGTTCTTCTGGTATTGCTACCAATGGGTAGCACACAAATCTTCATACTGAATCTTTGATTTAGATGAAGTGCGTTCAAATATAAACCATTTAGTAAAAACTGGAGGTGATGCTCATGGTAGAAAGTAGTAAACGCATGGGTCATCAGATTGGAAACTACCGGCTGTGCGCCGGGGCCGCTCACTAGCAGTCAGCCGTCGTTCCCAATAGGAAGCGACTTTCCTCGGAAACCAGGCTGAGCTAGGGAATCTCCCGGCAGTCAGGTTCTAATCTGAAGATCCGCTAGACCGCTCTCACCCCAAATAGTGTTAAAGTTTGAGTGTTAAAACTTAGACTAAGATACTACTGGTGAGAGCGGATAGTTTTTGGTATGTATTTCAAATAAACAAAAAAATTATGGATTCACTACTGACCCATACTGAAATTCAAAAGCGCTTTAGTCAATTGTCAGGTTGGACAGTTGAAGGTGATAAACTCCGTTGTACCCGGAAATTTCAAGATTTTATAGAAGCGATCGCCTTTGTGAATAAGTTGGTCGAACCCTCAGAAGCCGCCGCACATCATCCAGACATAGAAATCTCCTACAACAAAGTCACAGTTAACTTGACAACTCACGATGCAGGAGGCTTAACTGAGAAAGACTTTGCACTAGCTAAAGAGATTTCTTCACTAAAATAAAAGCTTTACCGATCGCCAGAAAGCAGCCACAGCATCTAGCGATCGTCTCAAAAGCCCAAATTTCACAAATAAAACATCGACTCTGGGCTAGAATCAGAGGTAAGGAAGTCGAGATGCAAAAAGTCCCATGTATTCAAGGCTATTCGCCATCCTCCGACCATGATCGTATTTGAAAAGCCAGAGTTCTTGAACGAATCTGATGAAAGAACAGAGCTGATAGAACAACTTTTGGATATTGGTGCAGCTCTTTCGAGTGCCCAAGATTTAGGGGGTTTATTAAACTTAATTTTATCCAAAAGTAGGGAAATTACCTACAGTGATGCCGGCAGTGTTTACTTAGTAGATCACAGTGACGAAACACCTAAATTACTGTTCAAGGTAGCTCAAAACGCTTCTAAACCGAGACTGTCGTTTAAGGAGTTTGCCCTCCCACTAACAGACAAAAGCTTGGCGGGCTACGTGGCAATTACAGGCGAAATTTTGAACCTGTCTGATGCCTATGACTTGCCGGCGGGTGTGCCCTATCAGCTAGATACCAGTTTTGACAGGGATATTAATTATCGTACTTGCTCTGTGATGGTGCTGCCGATGCA
Source organism: Microcoleus sp. CAWBG506 (assembly GCA_020883125.1). Taxonomy (GTDB): domain Bacteria; phylum Cyanobacteriota; class Cyanobacteriia; order Cyanobacteriales; family Microcoleaceae; genus Microcoleus. The sequence goes on along the minus strand of JAHREW010000058.1, from coordinate 13,098 downwards.
AAACCGACAGGGGGAGACTATAGGTGTACTGCAACTGATCAACCGTAAAACCAAAGCAGAGACGGTACTGACAGCCGAAAATGCCTGGGAATCGACCCAGCGTTATTCGGAGTGGGAAGAAAGGATAGTTCGATCGCTCGCTTCTCAAGCAGCCATCTCGATCGAGCGCAATCAACTACAAGAAAGTATAGAACACCTGTTTGAGGGTTTCGTCAAGGCCTCGGTGCAAGTAATAGAAGCCAGAGACCCCTGTACCTACGGCCACTCAGAGCGAGTAGCAGCCCTGACGGTGCGCCTTTCAGAAGAAGTAAACAACAGTAGCGGAGGATGGCTGCGTCCTATTTACTTTAACCATCGCCAAATTCAAGAAATTCGCTACGCAGCCCTGCTGCACGACTTTGGCAAAATCGGAGTTCCAGAAGCAGTTTTAACCAAGCAGAAAAAACTTTACCCATCACAGCTAGAAATCATTCGCCACCGTTTTGCCTTAGCTCAGCAGACTATGGAAATGGAATGCGTGCAATCTAAGTATAAATACTTACTAGCCCATTCAGCCTACCGCAAACATCCTAGTGAAGAACCAGGATGTGTTCAATGTCAGGAAATAGAACAGCTAGACACCAAGCTAGCAGAGGCAAAAACTCGATTGGCAGAATACTGGGAATTGCTGCTAGAAGCTAACGAGCCTCACATTCTGGCTGCCGAACCCCTAGCTCAACTGCGAGAACTTGCTCGACAAACTTACAGAGATATAGACGGTGAAATTAAACCCCTCCTAGACCAAGATGAAATCCTACAATTGATGGTGTCCAGGGGCAACCTGACGGTGGTAGAACGAGCAGCCATAGAATCTCACGTAACTCACACCTATGAGTTTCTGAAACAAATTCCTTGGACAAAAGATTTAAAAAATGTGCCCCAAATTGCCTACGGACATCATGAAAAACTAGACGGTACAGGGTATCCTCAAGGTCTCAAACAGTCGGAAATTCCAATTCAAGCTCAACTGATGACGATCGCCGATATATATGATGCCCTGACAGCCGGGGATCGCCCCTACAAGCGGGCGCTACGTACAGAGGCAGCCCTCAAAATTTTGCGACAAGAAGCAACTCACAACAAAATCAATAGCGATTTGTTGCAACTGTTCGAGCACCGACAAGTATTCAGCGTCCTCGGACACAACTTGGATGTCGATCGCGTCGAATCACCCTAGACGATGGTGGCAATGAGTGCTAAAAAGTAAATAGATGAACTGTTGCTTGCTAAACAGTTCATCGGATTTGAAATGTGAAATTTGAGATGGGAGATTCCACCAGTCCTGAGTCGGCGAAGGCATGAATCAGGGGCAAACATACCAAATCGTTTTCGGTCATTCCGAAAAAATTTAACAGAAAAAATCAAAACTTTGGTCTCGTTTTAAAGTATGCTATGGGGGCAACTACTGACCACATAGAACACTAGACAAGATTCCAAGATTCTTTGTAATCGGTGTGAGGAGGAGAGTAAATATGTCGAAATTTTTGTGGAGTTATCTACTGATCAGTCCAGCAGTCTTAGGAGCTACCCTAGTAGTTTCTTCGAGCGCGATCGCAGCAGACGCTCAACCCGCTGCTGACGCAACTCAGGCTCAAACTGCAAAAACTGCCATCGCTGAAATCTCCGAAGCCAAGCTCAATGCTTTAGCCGCCGTTCCTCAAGGAACAGCAGTTGAGACAATTGAAGCAATTTCCCAAGTTCCGGGCGACGAAAGTGAGTCCCCAAAGCTAGCCACTGATGCTCAGGCTGCTACTGAAAAGGCGATCGCAGCCAACACAGCCACAGAAACCGCAAATCCCAAAGCAGCATCAGAACCAGTAAGTGCATCTTTAGCAGCAGTTGAACCAACAGTTGTTGAGCAACCAGCAACTGCGGCTCTAGAAGCGGCTCAACCAGAACAAATCAGCGCCACTCAACCAAAAACAACCATTTCCTCAGTGGTAGAGTCGGCACAACCAAGTTTGCCAAAACCCGCTGAAGCTGTAGCTCAAACCGCAGCACCAGCAACTTCAAACCCCAGCGCTACACTAGAACAGCTCAGCCAGTACAGCACCGAAGGTGCAGCAGAGTCTGAAACTCAAGGTCAAGTGACCTCAGTCTCCCAGCTTTCCGACGTGCGCCCCACAGACTGGGCATTCCAAGCACTCCAATCCCTAGTCGAGCGCTACGGCTGTATCGCCGGCTACCCTGACGGCACTTTCCGTGGCAACCGGGCCATGACCCGCTACGAATTTGCCGCTGGTTTAAACGCTTGCTTAGATAAAGTTAACGAACTAATCAGAGCAGGTACGACCAACTTAGCAACTAAACAAGACTTGGCAGCCCTCCAACGGCTCCAAGAAGAATTTGCAGCGGAACTAGCAACCCTGCGCGGCCGAGTAGATGTTTTGGAAGCTAGAACATCCGAACTCGAAGCCAACCAATTCTCCACCACTACCAAACTGACTGGGGAAGCAATCTTCGCCCTCAGCGACGACTTTGGTGGTAGTGCAGGCTTTTTTGGCAGAGACCGCAAAAGAATCGGCAGCAACAACAACGAAGCTGTCTTCCAACAACGGGTACGTCTCAATTTAAACACTAGCTTCACTGGCAGAGACTTGTTGCTGACCAGGCTGCAAGTCGGCAACGGTCGAAACTTTAACTTTGGGGCTACCAGCGAAGGGAATCAAACTTGGAACATCGTTGGCAGAACCGACAACGTTTTTGCCCTCGACAGCTTGTTGTACAAGTTTCCCGTCGGCGATCGTCTGAACGTTACCCTCTCAGCTAACGCAGGCGTATGGGACGACATCATGCCCACTGTCAACCCCTACTTTGAAGACTTTGACGGTGGTAACGGGGCATTAAGTGCTTTCGGACAACGGAACCCGATTTATCGCCTCGGTGGCGGTGCCGGTATCGGCTTTGATTATGCCTTCGGTGGCAGGGGATTGCTCGGTGGCGTGTTCGGCCCGACTTCTCTTTCTTTCGGCTACTTGGCATCCAATGCAGCCAGTCCTAGCAAAGGTGCGGGTTTGTTCAATGGCGACTACGCGGCCATGGGGCAGTTGACTTTTACCCCCGGACGGAATTTGCAGGTTGCTCTCAACTATAACCACGGTTACTTTAGCAGAGGTAACTTTGGGTTTGACAATGGTTTGAGCAATGGTTCTGGTAATCTAGGCGGTTTCACCGGCACCGGTGTGGCAAACTCCCTGAACGGTTTGAGTGATGGCTTTACAGGCTTCCGCAGTCGCAAAGTTGTCAGCAACTCCTACGGCGCTCAGGCTTCATTCCGACTCAGCCCCAGGTTTATCGTTGGGGGCTGGGGTGGTTTAACTAATGCTCGCATTCTCGGTATCGGTGATGCGAAAATTTGGAACTACGCTGTCACTTTGGCTTTCCCAGATTTAGGGAAAGAAGGCAACTTGCTGGGCTTTGTGCTAGGTCGCGAGCCTTATTTGGATAAACTTGAGGTTGCATCTAGTTTGCGGAACTTCAGAAATGATACTTCGTGGCACATTGAAGGCTTCTACAAGTACCAGCTTACAGATAATATTTCTGTGACTCCTGGGGTAGTTTGGATTACTAACCCTAATCAAGATAAGGGTAATGACGACATCATCATTGGTACTCTCAGAACTACTTTCACTTTCTAGGAACAGCTTCTAGAAGGCTGGATGGGTGATACTCTTTCGGCCTAGAGGTCTCAAAGTTTAAGTTAGCCCTGCCTGTGGCAGGGCTTCTTGTTGGGAGGAATCAGGAAGTCAATAAACTCTAGTGGAGAACCGGAGTATAATCAATAGTGGGAAGTTAGAATTTTGAGTTCAAAATCAATACTTGCGATCGCTTCTGATACCAAATCCTCTCTTCATCGTCCTGTATTAAACTCCCTCTTCTCGAACTTCGCGTCATAAGCGCCTTCGCGGTTAAATCATTCCGATACAACCGGAATTGATATGACTTCGGAGTTGCAAATTATGGTATTTTAAAGTGAAATTATGGTGGAACTATCCTGTAAAAGCGAATATGCGATCTTGGCTTTGCTGGAGTTGGCGGATTGCTATGAGGAAGGTGAACCACTGCAAATTCGACAGATAGCGACTCAGCAAAATATCCCCGATCGATATTTAGAACAGTTACTCGCTACCATGAGACGCTGTGGTTTAATCCGCAGCCAGCGAGGCGCTAAGGGAGGTTATATTTTGGCAAGGGAACCCTGGAAAATTACACTCCTAGAAATTGTCAACTGCCTCGAAGGTTCGGATTTCGAGCGATCGGAAAAAGACTCACCTGCTCAAACCGTAGAAAGTGCCGTGATTTGGGAAGTTTGGCAAGAAGCTCGCTCCATTGCTAACTCCGTTTTACAAAAATATACCCTACAAGACCTGTGCGAAAAACGCAATGGCAGACGACAGATCAATATCATGTACTACATCTAATTACTAATAGTTGATAAAAGTTAATAGGGATTAATAATTGACTTTTGTGAAGATTAGCAAAGTTATTTGTATGAAATTTATTGACTCAAAATGTAGCAAATACAAACAAAATGTGCTACTGTACCTGAAAGTCTTAAGGATATTATATAAAATCCTCTATTCATAGGAATTATTAAACTCTCTCTTCTCGAACTTCGCGTCCTTCGCGGTTAAATCATTCCGAAGAATTTACCATCAACCACAAACTGACAAAGATTATGCGTATTGCTCGTGACATTACAGAATTGGTCGGCCGCACACCTTTGGTGCAACTCAACCGCATTCCCCAAGCTGAAGGGTGCTTAGCTCGGATTGTGGTCAAACTCGAAGGCATGAATCCTGCTGCCTCTGTCAAGGACCGTATTGGCGTCAATATGGTGAATGCAGCGGAAGCAGAAGGGCTGATTACTCCAGGGACAACGGTTTTAGTGGAACCGACTTCTGGCAATACTGGCATTGCTTTGGCCATGGTGGCGGCGGCTAAGGGTTATAAGTTGATTTTGACAATGCCTGATACGATGAGCACGGAACGTCGATCGATGTTACGAGCTTACGGGGCCCAATTAGAATTGACTCCAGGAATTGAGGGCATGAGTGGCTGCATTCGTCGCGCCCAAGACATTGTGGACAAAACACCGAATGCTTATATGTTGCAGCAGTTTCGGAATCCTGCTAACCCCCAGATTCACCGGGAAACCACAGCGGAGGAAATTTGGGAAGATACTGATGGCGAGGTGGATTTCCTGATTTCTGGGGTTGGCACAGGCGGTACGATTACAGGTATTTCGGAGGTGATTAAGTCCCGAAAACCTGGATTTAAGACGATCGCCGTTGAGCCGGCTAACAGTCAGGTACTTTCCGGTGGTAAGCCTGGACCTCACAAAATTCAAGGTATCGGTGCTGGTTTTGTGCCACCGGTGTTGAATGTGGATACGATCGACGAGATAGTAGTTGTCAGCGATGACGAGGCGATCGCCTATGGGCGTCGCTTAGCCAGAGAAGAAGGACTGTTGTCTGGTATTTCTAGCGGTGCAGCCTTGTGTGCGGCCTTAAAAATTGGCAAGCGTCCTGAAAATGCAGGCAAATTGATCGTGATGATTCAGCCTAGCTTTGGCGAACGCTATCTGAGCACTCCTTTGTTTCAAGATCCAGAACTTAATCTGGCGGTGGCTGTCCACTAGAGCGATCGGGGTGAAAATCGCCACAACCAACAGCAGGGCGGGGTGCATCTCAATGAGTGCAAATATATAGCAATCCTGGCAGGAGTCGTAAATTTGTTACCCCACCCCAACCCGGACCTTGAATCAGGTCCGGGAGTAAGAAATTCACAAATGATTTAGGATTGCTATATTCGTAGGGGCTATAGCCATTACAAAGTCGGGATGCTCCCGCAGGGCCTACCATAGGGTTCCGGCTTGCCAACTATAGCAGTCGCCTTAACTATTAGGGCGGTTGCTATATGAATCTGCTTCGCCAATTAAAGTAAATGCAGCCCAATTAGTAGCATTAGGATATTCCTTCATTGTTGCCAGCATTGCTTGGCGGAGTGCCTGCGCTTTATCAGAATTTGTCTGCAACTGATGATAAAATTCATCTTGTTGCTAAATTTATTGAAAGTTCATAATCTGATGAATAAATGGGGTTAAGGGAGCAGAATAAAGTTCAGGGAAGTTGGGTTTTGGGTGGGGGGTGCGTGAACATTGGTAGGAGCCGATCGCCCTTCTGGATTATAAAACTGGCGATCGCCTTTCTGAATTATTAGAAAGGGCGATCGCTCTTTTTTGACCGCAGATGGACGCAGATTAACGCGGATGTAAGAAGGGCGATCGATCGTTGGATGAATTATGGGCTCGCCTTTTTGAATTTGACAGAGAAAGGGCGATCGATCTTTATTTCTTGAAAGTTCATAGTTTCTCAAAGCAACCGGGTTTCTAACCTACTCAATACTTTGAATTAATTTAATGTTATTCCTCAGCCATTCATTGACCAAAACTTGAACGTCAATATTTTTATGTTCAGCAATTTTAGTCACAAACTGCTCGACATCAGCTTCGAGATAAATCGGATAATGAAACGTAGCATCAGGATGGTAAAACTTGCCTTGTTCTGACGCAGAAAAATCATACTCAGATTTCATAATTTTCTCTCTTGATAATATTGTGTTTCAGTGAAAGTAGCTTTCCGAGCGGAAATAATCCGAATGATGCAGGAGGAGCTATCAGTTTGTTCAAAAGTATGAACAACCAGCCTGAAAATACCTGTTTCATCTAAACCTATGGTAATCCATCTATCTTCATCTTGACTGTGTTCTTCATCATAGATTGTTAATTGATAAGGATCGCGGAAAATAGTTGAAGCCAAACGAAAATTTAATTGATGCTTGCGAATATTTTGCTTTTCTTTGGCTATATTCCAATCAAAGTTATAATCCAAGGGTATCGAGCGTGAAATTAATGTATAAGCAAATTATAGCATGACTTCTGAGTTGATGCAATTCGGATAGTTGAAAAAGGGCGATCGCTCTTCAAAAAGAAAGGGCGATCGCCATTTTGATTATAAAACGGGCGATCGCCCTTCTGAATTATTAGAAAGGGCGATCGCTCTTCCTCATTTTCCGAAAAATAGAGGTCATGCGGCTGACAATTGTAACCGACGTTCTACTCGTTCGTATTCATCTTCTAATAGCCAGAGTTTAGCTTCTTGATAATCTGAACTCGAAAATACAATCTGATAATTTTGAGCAGGGTCGTAGACACAGCTATTACCTGAACCGTCACCGAGTAAAATTAGGACGTAAGGTGGTGAGGCTGTCGGATCTACCCATAATTCTGTGAATTCCCAGTTATCGGCTAGGTCTAGTTCTGGGGATGACATGATAACTACTGACTGTTGAGATGTATTTGTAACCGTTTTTGTTTAACTTGTCGATGCTCTTCGTCTAATTTGGCAATAACTTCTTCTAATTTGCAACCTAGTTCTTCCATTTCAAAACGACTGCGACGTAAGTTTGCAAGGAGTCGTAGATCAACATCTGGAGGTGGCATATATCCTGGTTCGTTCATCATAATCTCCACTCAATCTTAATTTCTTCAATGCTGCGTTCCCATGCTGGAAGTCTGGCTTGGGTATAAGCAATTACTTCTGTCATCAAGCTTAGCATATCAGAACTTGCTGTGGGTTGTGAATTAGCCAAGCGTCGTTGCAATAGAGAAAATTGGGAAAACCGCTCATCTGCTTGCTGTGCTACGTTTTTTAGCTGATCTAAATAGTCAATTGTTCTGTCGGTTTCTCCAAATTGCTCAAAGAGAGTGTATTCAGCTTTTGTAGCATCATCGATAATATCCAATAATTGCTGTTTTAAGCGATCGATGGTTTGGGCAATTTCTCTGGGCAGTTTTGCCATGTCTACTTGTGTGAGATGTACGCTATAGATTTTACGCTAAAGGTAATTTACTTAGTCAATTATTTATTCTCTGCAATTAGTCAATAAGCGATCGCCCTTTCGGATAGTTCCAAAAGGGCGCCTCCTATTTCCTTGCCGGAGATTCTACCAGTTCTGATTCCTGAAGACGTTGCGATAATAGGCAATCTTCAAAGCTGAAAGCTTCTGAGTCTAGAAAACTAGCGATCGCCATTTCGATCGCAGCTTCGAGAGAGCATTCTAGTTGCGTAGCTTTTTCCATCAGGGCGACTTTCACATAGTCAGGCAAATGGGTCATCAGGGAATGAATAGCGGATGGTGGCAAGTGTTGAATGTTGAGGGTATGATTCATTGTTCTCTGGGATAGTTGAATCTGAATCTGGGAGAGAGAAGGATCTCGCTCTTTTGATTCAAAAATGTTAAAAAACAGGAATTAATTTTTCACTTCCTGAAATATCTTATAATATTCGCAAATTATTTCAATAAAAATATCCCCTTCTAACCTAAAATGACTCAAAGAAGCCAAATCTAAATCAGGAGAAAAATTGAAGGGATATGACAAAGAAGACAAGAAGGTTTCAGCATTTTCTTCAAGCTTTCTGAGTTCGACTTCTCCTACCCAAAAACAGTAATTTTCATCATCGGAATTGATGGGGCGAGAAATGACTAGGTGAAGAATGCGATCGAACTCGATCGCCACATCTCTTATTTCTGGGCCAAAGGTGAAGTCTAAACGCAATCCCAGATTTTGATGGCGGAGTGAAACCCCTACTAAATCGGCACTTTTTAAGTCTTCTAAAAAGGTTTTAAGGTTGAGTGCGATCGCGGTTGTCATAGAATTACTTTTTCTCCGGTACTATGTGTGTTCGCCCCTGGTTCAAATTTTATTTGATTTCCGTCTCGATATTATAGTGCTAACTTGCTTCATCAAAGGTACAAGGCGATCGGGTTTGGTACTGCTCATTGGTGTCAACTTAAGCTCAAACCCGTAGTCCGGCAAGGACTGAAGTCCCTGCCTCAAAGCTGAAGTCCTCTAAAGAGGACTGATGATTTCTTCAGTCCTCTTTAGAGGACTTTCGCTATTAGACAGGGACTTCAGTCCCTGGCGGTCTTTCGGGTTAAGTTGATAGCAATAGGTACTGCTAGAATCTAACACGACAATTCTAATAATACGACTTGCTATATTTTGTTGATAGGGAAGATTTTTATCAGCCGTGATAAAAACATCAAAAGGATGATTCTCCGATCGATCCAGAATTTCCCTATCTTTTAAACCTCTCCATCCCATGTCATAAACATTGCTGACTGAATGACCTTCATCTAGGAAAGGCTGAAGAGAGTTTTTGACTCAATAGATTTTCATCAAGCAGTATAAGCATTTGAAGTATTTTCTACAGACAGCATCATCTTAGTTACATTTTCTAGGACTTTAATTGCCTGACTTTGTAGGTAAGGAAAATCATTAATAAATTCTGCGAGGCCGCTTTCACCTTCGAGGTAGTCGAAAAAAGTCTTTAAGGGGACGCGGGTGCCGACAAATACGGGGACACCGCTCATAATTTCTGGATCGCGGTGAATAATCCCTCTTGTTTGCAGTAATTCTTCTATGTTCACGGGATTTACTCCTTTATGTCAAAAGAAGTGGGCAAGTCTGGCTGTAGCTGATTGATAATTGTATCATAAATTTAGCAAAGGCGATCGCCCTTTCGGATAGTTCTAAAAGGGCGATCGGTTTTATTTTTGGTGAGAGGTAGTGGAGGGCGATCGCTATAATTCCAGATAGCGCTGTAAAATCTCTTGAGCTTGGGAAAGCAGTTCTGATTCGAGTTGGCCGAGTTGTTGTACTAATCTAGTTTTGTCGAAAGTCATTGGATCGACACAGACTAGCAAACTGTCTGCGTTTAAACCATTTTGTGGGGATGTTGGTACAAATATCACAGCAGCAGAAATCCGAGGATCGTGAGGACGAGCTGAGGTAAACGGCAAAACTGTTACTTTGCTGCGCCGCTCGTTAAACAACGTACCAGAAATTACTAATGCCGGTCGCGTTTTGCGTATTTCTGTTCCGACTGACGGATCGAATCTAGCTATCCAGATACTTCCCAGTCGGTAATCGCTTGAGTTTGCCATTCTTCATCCCATCCTAAATCGAGTTCGTCAACTAGCTTGCAAGCTTCTGCTAAGGCTTGGTTTTCTTGCTGTTTTCGCCATTGTTGCAAGAGTGATTCTATCAAAGCGCTGGGGTTTTGCACTTTTTGATTGACGTATGTGAGTAAGTCTTCTGGCAAGCAGATAGAAATGTCGTTCATTGGTTAATAAGAATAATTTTTTGTGACTATTCTAGCAATAATTGGCTGAATCGGCAATTTTTGGTTTACTTGAATGCGAGAAGGGAAGGGCGATCGCACTTTCGGATAGTTCCAAAAGGGCGATCGGTTATCGCTTAACTTTATGGAAAAGCAATGACCATATTATAGGGTTTTTACCTAGCGCTTAGCAAAGGCAAGACCTACAGGGTTTCCACCATCTTTTGCGAAGTAAACAGCAAGCTGATTCTTCGTCATTTCGACTGGGCCTCCATCATACTGAGGATCAGCAACAATGTACTTACCATTTGATGTTTTTCCAAGAATAGCATTAATATGCCAAACACCATTGGGATCTACTGTTCCGGCAGTCAGATTATAAGATGGAAATTGTTGACGCCAACTCGGGCCATACCACCCATTGGCTATGACTGGTTTTCCCTGTGCAAGTTTCTGATCTAGAGCACTCCATGTTTCTACATCTTCTGGTATTCCACCTGCATTCGAGATACCTGTTTGCAGTTCAGGCCAAGTGGTAATTTTTGAATCTGCATCCACAATAGTAACACCTTCACGCTGTGTTTTCTTGAAATAGGGATTGTCTTTAAGCATCAGGTAGCGGGCATGATCGATACTTGTTTCAGTGCTAATTCCACTTGGCTCACGTCCCAATGTTGCCATTACCATAGCCAAGCTGGCTGGGCCGCAGTTAGCCCAACCAGAAGGTTTATAAGGTCCAGAATTATACTTCCCTACGTACTCAATCTTGAAGAAAGGCTCTGCTTGTTGTGCGCTGATTGGCAAACCATTAATAGGTTTTGGCGTAGAAGATGGGGGTGTTATCTGAGCATTGCCAGTACCTTCTTTGTAAGCCGTCGCCTTACTACCATTCCAGTAGATGTAACCGTTTTCAAAGTATTGAACCTTATTTCCATTCCCCAGATCCTTTTCCCCACTCTTCGGAGCGCCTAACGATCCATCTAGTCCACCTGTTTTTAAGAATTCCTGACGAATCGCTCCCGAAAGGGGGAAAGTTCCATTTTTACTGGTAACGATCGATCCTTTGTCAAATAGCTGGTAGCTCACACCACCTGAATAGTTGATGACACTTGAAATCGGATTTCCCAGCGTATTTTTAGAATTCTGGAAAACAGGATAGAAATTGCCACCAACGTTGTATCCGTTGAGATTAATTGAAGTAGGTGGTTGTACGGGATTCGGATTTGGTTGTACGGGATTCGGATTCGGTTGTACGGGATTCGGATTCGGTTGTACGGGATTCGGATTCGGTTGTACGGGATTCGGATTTGGTTGTACGGGATTCGGAGTGATAGGCGGTAGTAAGGGCGGGTTTCCAGGCGGGTAGCCCTTCGTGTATGCGCTCGGTACCCAATAAGATTTGCCGTTGTAATTTGTTCGGAACCACAAAGCATCTGGCTTACCTGTTGTGAGATCGGGGACTGCTTCCCCGTAAGTCCAAGCATCGAAAGTGAATGTCTGACCTTTGTATCCTACATTCACATCACTACGATCGCTCAAATTGGTTCCTGTACGAAGATTTACACCAGTAGTTGACCAAATAATCGACGTGAAACTTCCTGTCTTTATATCATAAGTCGCGCGTTCCCAAGGGGTGACTTTTCCCTCTAAACCCCAAGTTGTCGGACTCAAAAAAGGACTAGGCGTGTAACTTTGCGGCTTGGTTTCCTTCGCCAAATCCACAGCCTTATTGAAATTCACCACCCCAAAACCCGTTTCTTTATCCCATCCGGGCTCCTTCAAATCGATCGCACTTCCAGTCAAAACATCAATCACTTGAGTAGCATTCAAAGCCGGATTGCTATCCCAAACCTTAGACAACATCCCCGCCGCAATCGCCGCCGATGCAGAAGTTCCCGCCATTTGACCGACATCATTACCAACCGTAGATAATGTAGGATTGTCGATCGAACCACCGGGCACTAAAATATCCAAACCATAGCCGTAGCTAGAATAATCCGATCGCCCAAATCCATCCGACGAACCAACAGTGATAATATTGTCAAACTCCTGAGAAGATTGACCCAAAACCGACATCACACCGCCGTCATTACCCGCCGCTACAACTAACAGCACTCCATTTTGACGCGCATTTTCCAATGCCGCACGTTCTCGGTTCGTAAACTCGTAACGAGTAGTAATGCTACCGTCAGCATTCTTTTGAGTTAAATCGAGGGGAAGCAGGGCGATCGCATTCTTCTGCTTTTGTCCTTTCGCTTCACTCACAAAATCATTTAAAGCTAAATCCCATTCCCCAGAACCAATTGCCCGACTTAGATACACATTGGCCTTATCATTGTAGCCATCAATGCCTTTATCATTCCCTTGAATTGCACTTACTAAACCCCAGCTAAACGTGCCGTGTTCGTTCCCTTCTCCAGCATTTAACAACGGATTGCTGTCTTTGTCGATGCGATCGCGCCCCATCGTCACTTTAGAATAATCCAAATCGGGATTCTTCGCCGCAAACCCAGTATCGATGATGCCGACAAAAGACTTCGGTTCAATAATGGGTTTCGACTCCACAGGCGGTTCAACTTTAACCGAAGGTTGGGGTTCATCCACAGGTGGCGTTGTCGTAACAGACGGTGTTGTTGTAACAGCCGTGGTTACAGCCACCGGTGGTTTAATCACAACAGGTAGCGTTGGCGGTGTTACAGGTACTGGTGGAGTTGTTACGGGTGAAGTTGTCTCAACTGCTGGTTTTGTTTCCACAGTTGGTGTTACAGCTACCGTTGGTTTTGTCTCAACCGGTGGTTTGGTTTCCACAGTTGGTGTTACAGCTACCGTTGGTTTTGTCTCAACCGGTGGTTTGGTTTCCACAGTTGGTGTT
>JAHREW010000057.1 GCA_020883125.1 Microcoleus sp. CAWBG506 | reverse complement strand
AACTACCACGTCCATGATTGATCAAATAATTGCAGTTGCTCTCAACTTAATCAATCCTCAACATCTAAGAAATTGGTTTGCTTATTGTTGTTACTGTACCTCATAACAGCGGGAACCGCTGTATATATTCATCAAGATAGCATTTGTCTGTTGAGTAAACTACAGATTTCCGGTAGGGACTTAGACAAAACCTAAGTCCCTACTCCTGTGTACTTGATTTCCACCTAGGGAAAACTACTATTACTTGAACTTTCAGAAATCATCTGAGTCGTCAGTGGTGTTCTCATCGCGACGCACAAGCTCCGAAGGAGGCCGGTCGTTACTCCAAGCCCACCAGACACCATCGCACTGACAGCGATAAAATTCCTGCCACTTGCGACGGTTGAATTCGGTGTATACTGGCGATCGACGATTAATCCATACCTCCTGCGCCTCCGTGCAGCTAGCACCGCATTTAGGACAGCAGAATTGATGAGCGTGAACTGCTGCCGCAGTCCATTCGGGAGGAATTGGAGCAAAAGCTTCCATGTGTTCGAGTTTAGATTAAACTGCTGGTAATTTAAGGCAAATCAAGGGTTGCGAAAGCTCCGCAGAACTCGTACAGTTAATTTTTTTGACATTTGCCCTCAAATGAAGAGTATAACTGATTTGATATAAGGCATCAGCCGATATTCTCAGATATTTCAAGGACTAGGGTCATGTCTATTTACAACTTTATCTCATTTCTGGGCATTTTTGGCTTATGCGCGATCGCCTGGATTTTTTCCGAAAACCGCAAACCTCAGTATATACCGTGGCGGGTCATCGTCTGGGGTATTGGGCTGCAATTACTCTTGGGGTTTTTAGTGTTCCTATTTCCCCCAACTCGCATCGCCCTAGAGTGGTTTACTAGCTTACTTGATGGCGTATTTACCGCTGCTGATGCCGGGGCGAGATTTGTATTCGGCAAAAACATTGTACCCATACCAGGCCAAGAACCTCCTGTTAATTTAGGATATATTTTCGCCTTTCGAGCTTTGCCAACAGTGGTGTTTTTTTCAGGTCTAATGGCTTTGCTTTATAACATCGGTGTTATCCAAATTATAACCGAAGTTTTCGCCAAAATTTTTTATATGACAATGCGTTTGAGTGGCGCAGAAGCACTCAGCGGTGCTGCCAATATTTTCGTAGGCATTGAAGCAGCAATTGTGGTCAAGCCTTACTTGCCTAAAATGACTCGTTCGGAACTTTGTGCCATCCTATCTTGCTGTTTTGGGACGGCGGCATCCTCAACTTTAGCAATTTACGTCAGTTTCCTCAAGCCAGTTTTTCCAAATATTTTAGGACATTTAGTTTCAGCTTCAATTATTGCGATTCCAGCTTGTTTTGTTCTATCCAAAATATTAGTCCCGGAAACCGAAGTGCCGCTGACAATGGGTGGTATTCCCAAGGAAAACTCAAAACCTCAAGGTCGAGAATTTGTGGGAGAAGAAATTGATGACTTGGACGGCGCAATTCCCCAACAAGAAACCGTTGGCGGAGAACCAATCGAACGAGTTAGCCCTTTGGATGCTGCTATCATCGGTGCCTTGGATGGGGTAAAGATGGCAGTGGCGATCGCCGCTGTTTTAATATTAATCTTAGGTTTAGTTTCTTTAATTAATCAATTCTTTGGCTGGCTGGCTATCTTGCCAAACCCGATTGGTGGCTTTTTTAAAATAGTAACCTTGGCCAACATCATGGGATTCTTATTTTATCCCCTGACGCTGTTAACCGGAGTTCCCCTTGAGGATTCTTGGCAAGCATCGATAATTATCGGTCGCCGACTTTTGGAAACAGCCATTCCACCTTATCAAACTTTAGCAGAAGTGGCTGGGAAAGGACTGGTGAGCGATCGCACAGTATTGATTGTCAGTTACGCCCTTTCCGGCTTCGCCCACCTCGCCTCTGTCGGCATATTTGTCGGCGGCACAATCGCCCTAATTCCCTCCAGGCGCAAAGACATTTCTGAACTTGGTTGGAAAGCATTATTTGTCGGAACTTTAGCCACCATGATGATTGCTTGCATCGCTGGCTTATTTGACACAGGAGATGCCAGCATTTTAGGTACTAAAACAGCCCCTGCTGCGCCATTAACAGCCCCTGCTTCCTCGAAACCAGCGGCAACTTCCAAGCCCTCAGTGGCCCCAAAAATTGCCAACCCAAAGCCTTCGCCCAAGAGCGAAAAAGCAACTCCCAAAGCTCAAAAATCTCCCTCTCCCGACTCCAAGAAAAACCCTTAATATAGTAACTAGAAGGAATCATATCGTTTCCGGTTCCATCGGAATGATTTAACCACAGAGAACACAGAGAACACAGAGAGATTAGAGAGAAATGAATACAGGACGATGAAGAGAGGAATTGATATCAAGCCTCTCTCCCCCATCTCTTTCTTCCTGATTCCTGAATTTCCCCCCTAGGGGGGTGACTTCTTCCTTCTTCCTTCTTCCTTCTTCCTTCTTCCTTCTTCCTTCTTCCTTCTTCCTTCTTCCTTCTTCCTTCTTCCTTCAATTATGAATCCCGAACCAGAAATTCGCCGCCTGTTAGATGTGATGCCAGCCTCCGGCCGCATGATGTGTAAAATCATTAATAAGCCACAGCAATCAAAGGTAATAGACTGTCAATTTCCTTTACCTTGGAATCGCGATCGACCAATTTATATTAATTTTGACCTGTGGAAGTTGCTGTCTAAGCCACAGCGAGATTTACTAATATTACGAAATGTCAGTTTTCTGGGAAATATTCAGTGGTTTAAAGTCGATATTTATCAAGGGGCAGCTCTGGCGGGAGTTGTCGGAACAGTGGTAGAATTATTGCAGGGAGATGCGATCGGCACTGCGATCGCCGGCGGTTTGACGGGACTTGCTGTAACTCGAATTTGGCGGGACAACCGGAGTTCCCAAGTAGAGTTAGATGCGGACGAAACGGCGATTAAAGTAGCTCTGCGGCGCGGTTACAGCGAGGAAGATGCGGCCAGACATTTACTATCGGCGATCGAGGCTGTAGCTCAAATAGAAGCTTCTGGCTTGGATTTTAATGCTTTGATTCGGTGTCAGAATTTAAGGGCGATCGCCGGGATTTCTGCGGTAGGTGTGCCTGATAATATAGCTGAAGGAAAAAGGTTTTAGGAATGAAAATTTGGGTTCAAAGTGCGATCGACCTCACCCAAAGTCCACCAAACTCAGATTACTTCATATCTCTTGACATAATCAGGGCATTTATTCATATTTTCTCCATTTTCTTCGTCTAATCTGAAACTGTCGGCGATCGACTTGACCATCTGACACTCAAAGTGAGGAAACCTATGATCAATATGCTCTGTTCAAATCAGGCGATCGAGAACAATCACTCGGAAACGGTTAATCCCACTCCCAAACGCATTTTAGTTGTAGATGATGACGATTCTATGCGGGAAGTTGTGGCTTTTTGCTTACAAAAATTCGGAGGTTGGGAAGTTTTAACTGCACCATCAGGAGAGGATGCTTTATATCTAGCGACTATGCAACTTCCCGATGCGATCGTTTTAGATATGATGATGCCTCAAATGGATGGTTTTACTTTTTTGCAATACCTGCGATCCAATCCAATAACCGTATTCATTCCTGTGGTACTATTAACGGCAAAAACCCACTTACCAGAAAGCTATTTGTTTCCTAAGCTGGGTGTAATAAAGACTATTTATAAGCCATTCTTCCCTTTAGAATTAGTTAAAGAAATTGACCTGGCTCTTGAATTGTAAAACTCTACTTAACTAATTAAGCTATTTTTAACCGCACGAGCGATTAAAGGTGCTTTCTTTTCTAACCCTTCTAGATTCAGTTCTCCATCTAGATACATCCGATACCACTCCTGACGTTGTTCTATTACCCATTCACTATTCTGAAGTTGTAACTTTTTGAGTGTAAATTCAGCTAGTTGGCGCTTGTGGGAAGGCACCAAATCAGTCAAAACTAACTGACAAGAAGGGAGAATAATTTCAAACCAATTATCTTCAACTTCAAAAGGGTCGAGAATTAGTCGATCGTAAGTTCCTTTGCAGCTATTTACCCGTTGCAAAGCATAGCGATAGTTTTGCCATTCATAAATCAAATGGCGGTTTTCTGCTTTACTTTTACTCAAATAATGATCGACAGTTCCCATCCGACTCGGTATATACATAACTGAATAGCCACAAAGATTTTGGAACCCTTTAGCTAATGCGGGTTTTAAGGTAGACCAAAAATCCTTTGGTTCTTTCCCAGGATTGTTAACTAACCAATTATTGCCTGTTTTTCGCACCTGTTGCTCAAAATCCGGTGGTTCCGGTGGCGGAGTAAATCGCATCATCTTTACTCTACCTCGGTGCTAACAATCCATCGCGGCCAGAAGCGATCGTGTTCTGGTAAAACTCGCAGGAGTTCCTGATGAATTTGCTCTTTAGTTCTCAGGTATTCAGGAAAAGCATCTATGCTTTCTCCTCGCATGAAGGTATACGCAGCATCAATCGCTATTTCTGCTTCGCGAGAACGAGCCTGTTTCAACCCAAAAATATCTGAAGTTAGCCACCCAACAGCATCTCCTTGTTTGGCCCAAGGAACTTGATTAAGAGTTACATCTTTACCCTGTAACTCAAACAAAAATAATTTATCTTGTTGCTCATCAAATTGAGGCTCAATAGAGGCAAGTACAAGCGGAGAATGAGTAGTTGCTATTAACTGAACTTGCATTTCATTTTTAAGACTTTTAACTACTTCTAATATCGCAGGAAGAATCGATCGTTGCCAAGCTGGATGTAAGTGAGCTTCAACCTCGTCTATTAAAAAGACTATTTGATCGATAGGTTCTTGCTGTCGCAATTTAGATGCTTGCGTATGTTCATACCACGTCCACATTAGTAAGTAAGCAAGTCCTAAAATTCGTTTTATTCCCGCTGATGCGTAGATAATCGGCACATTTCCATAAGGGAAATCCAGGGTAGGAATATCACGAGTATCTTCTACAGAAACCCGTATTGGCTTTCCCGGTTTCATCCATTCATTTTCATGGGGAGAAAGTCGTCGAATCACAGAAGAAAATATTTCAAATGTAGACTCTTCTCGCTGTAGTTGCCAATTGACCCAATCGTGAATTAAACCATTACATAGAACTTTATTATCGGTTCTTAACCCATTCCAAAGATGATCGGAAGTAAAGTGATAGATACTCGACTGTTGACGAGCCGGATCGAGAACCGAAAATCCACCATCAACACGGACATAAATAATCAAGCTTCTTAACAAGGGAGGTACTCGCAGATTCAGCCATTTCTCATTTGAAAAACTAAAAAGGCTACGATATTCCTCAGAATCTCTCTGATGGCTCAACACAGAAGTAATTTCTGGTGTTTTTCCCTCTACCTGTTGAGGCCAAGCAGGTCGATCAACCCAGTTTCCAGTTAGCCCCCACCAAGCAATATCTAGCAAAAAAGTTTTACCAAGACCATTGTCTCCAGTAAACAAATTGATTCTTTCGCCGAAGTCAACATCGAATTCTGGAGCTGTTCCCACCCATTTTAGGTGAAGTTCTTTCAGCATCTTATGGTGAATAGATCCATCAAATTCTAAGTAGTATTCAGAATCAGATAATTTGTACAGACGGATATAGTCTCTACCATAGGCTTGAAGTGTCTGGCTTGTAACAGGTTCAAATTGTTTTAACACACCACTTTTTTCTAGCTTGCCTTTAATCCAACGTCCTAAAATTTTTAAATCATCTTTGGATCTAAAGTTTTTGTGATTTGCTCCTTGAGTTTGGCAATCAAATGTTAAACCATCATCTGTATGAGCGATAAAATTACCTTTTGGGTAAATAGGATTATCACTTGTTTTTTTATCCACAATAAGTTCAACTTCGTACCAATCTCTTGGGATAACTTTACCCGTAGATTTATTCTCTCGCCCTTTGCCAAAAAAAGTATTGAGATTTGATTGCTGCTGTTTATCAACTCTTGATAATGATATGTCTACATAGGGCGTTTCTGGAGTTATGGTAGGTATCGACATTAAGTCACCTCACTTCACTAAACACTAAATGTTAACTGTAATTGCTGTTCAGAAGCCTCTGATTCTGCGTGTTCTAATCGTTCTTTAATTGACATTAATTGCAATTTTTGATTTAATTTGTGTAAATCGACTTTCTGATAATCCTCTTGAAATAAGGGAATCAGTGATTCAACAACTTCAACTATGCCATCGGGCGGAACTGCATTGCCAATTTGTCTTCTTACTTCTGTAATAGAACCTTCAAACACAAAATTATCGGGAAAACTTTGTAACCTTGCTCTTTCCCTATTTGTCAATGAACGGGGATCGGGATAATGATATCCCCAAGTACCGCCACCACCACCAGCAATAATTGTAGCACAGGGTTTATCTGGATGAATTCGCCGATAAACATGACTGATCATGCCTTTTACATAGTATGGACTATCTTTGGGAATATCAGTAAAATTCCCTCCCGGTTTGATGCGACTCAAAATTTCAATGGTTCGTGGCTGAATTTTCTGATGTTCTTGATTATATTTGACTTTTTCGACATTTTTGAGTGCTTGGCCGGCAGTTCGATAAGGATAATTGCGATTTTCACCGTATTTTGGCTGAGGATGTACAAAGTTAAATTCTGTATCCATCCGAATGCCAACTAATAATACTCTTTGGCGAAATTGGGGGACTCCGTAATCCGCAAAGTTGTAGAGTTTGGGTTTAACTAAGTAGCCGGGAGCGATACTTTCAAAGTCGGAAATTATTTGTTTGATTGCTTGATAATTATTGGCGCTTAATAAGCCTTTGACATTTTCTGCTACAAAAGCTTTGGGTTTTTTTTTATTGACAAAGTCGAGAAAGTATGTGTATAAATTGCCTCTGGTTCCTTCCAGTCCTGGACGTTTCCAAATCATGGAAAAGTCTTGACAAGGAAATCCTCCTATACATATGTCTGCATCTGGAACTTGGGTAATGTCTATATTTTCTATGCTGTCATTGACGATGACATCGGCGATATTTCTGCTGAATGTTTTGCAGGCGTATTTGTTGGAGTCGATCGCCCAAACTACCTCAAATCCGGCTTTGTGGAATGGCAAGTCCATGCCACCACAACCTGAAAACAATGATATCAGTTGCGGTTTGGTTTTCCAGGCGATCGGCTTGAGACGTTCGATTAACATATTAGTTCGTAGTAGGACAAGGGCTGGCTGAATGCCAACCACTAGATAGTAATTATACCAAAATATTGTCCTATTCGACTATATTTTAGTGTTTCACTCTTCATCGTCTAACTCTATCCCAGCTTGACGCAGTTTTTCTGCCAATCTTTGAGCAATGTTTTAATGGTTAAATTATATCTCTTGGTTTTTGGGATTAATTTTAATGACGATTAAGTACGAGGCGGAGCCTCTGGATCTGCGTTACTAGGCAGAGGCTAGTAACGAGGAAGCGATCTCAAAGTCCCCCTTATTAAGGGGGATTTAGGGGGATCGAGACTTGGCAACAACCCATTTTTCTAAGGGTTTTGAATCTTCTGCTGTAACTCCTCTGTCATTGCTAGGAGTTCTGATTGCCCGATCGCACTTTGTTCTCCACTGGCCAACCACTTCAATTGTACCGTCTCGTTTTCCGCTTCCGCATCTCCCAAAACTAAGCACCCAACAGCACCACTGCGATCGGCTCTTTTAAACTGTTTCCCAAAAGCACTGCCGCTCAAATCGATTTCGACGCTAAACCCAGCACTCCGCAGTTTTTGAGCTAATAATACCGATTGTTGTTCGGCTTTTTCACCCCTGGATACCAAATAAAAATCTAACTTTGGTTTTGGTAATGGTTGCAATTTTTGCAGCAGGATAATCAACCTTTCCATACCCATTGCCCAACCGACTGCGGCCGTATCTGGTCCGCCCAATTCCTTTACTAAACCATCGTATCTGCCACCTCCACAAACTGTGGCTTGCGCGCCTAAATCGTCGGAAATAATTTCAAAAGCCGTGTAGGTATAGTAATCTAAACCGCGCACTAAACGGGGATTTAACTGATAACTAATGCCTAAACTTGTGAGCATTTGCTGGACTTGCTCGAAGTGCGATCGCGATTCATCGCCCAAATAGTCCAAAATACTGGGTGCGTCTTTGACAATTTCCTGAGTCCGCTCATTTTTGCTATCCAAAATCCGCAGCGGATTGCGAGTTAAACGGTCTTGGGAATCCGCATCTAATTCGGATTTGTATGGTGTAAAATAATCGATTAAGGCTTGCCGATAATTTTGTCTATCTTCCTTGTTTCCGACAGAGTTAATATCGAGGCGCAAATTTTTTAAACCGAGGGTTTGAAGGATATCACAGGCGATCGCAATTACCTCCACATCTGCACGGGGATTCGCACTACCCAAGACTTCTACGCCAATTTGATTAAACTGCCGCTGTCTTCCTTCTTGGGTGCGTTCGTAGCGAAACATCGGCCCAGTATACCACAGACGCTGGACGTCACCCGCCGCATACAAACTATTTTGAATAAAAGCTCGAACTACTCCGGCAGTGCCTTCTGGCCGCAAAGTAGTCGATCGATCGCCTTTATCTTTAAAAGTGTACATTTCTTTGCCCACAACATCAGTAGCTTCACCGATACCACGTTCAAATAAAGATGTTTGTTCAAAAATTGGCGTCCTAATTTCTCGATAAGCCGCTTTTTTCAAAATAGTTCTAGCGATTTCTTCGACATTTTGCCAATAAATGATTTCTGTCGGCAAAATGTCCCGCGTTCCCGGTAAAGTTTTAATTGCACTCATTTTTTTAGTCAGTCTTTATTTCTTAGTCCGCGGAGGCGGACTTGGTTTGTGTAGTAGCGATTTCAATCGCCGAATCATCGAAAGATTAACCAATAACTAATGATTCCCAAGCTCCGTATCGATCGCCATAATAAGCCAAAATTTGATCTACCCGTTCGCGATCGACCAAATCGAACCCTTCAGGATACTGTATCCACAAAGCGCCTACTTGGCTGTCGCTGTAATCAAACTGCTGCGACTGCTGCGGAATTAAACCAGTTTCCACCCCTTCAACTTGACGCAAATGGGCCACCACTTCGCGATACACCGCCAGTGGCAATCCAGGGCATTGAATTTGATAGCGCAGTTGTTTTTCTTGTGCCGTTTGCATCATTCCTTTGTCTGTTCCCAACATTGAGCCCTACTTAAGATACTTCTTTATCGATCGGTCCTGGTAGAGTGCAGCAGTTAATATTGTCTAAACATACCTTTCCCCACTGCAAGGCCCAGCGCACCAGTGTGACTCGATTGTCAGCCCGCGTCTTATTCAAGATATTGCTAATGTGGTTGTCAACTGTACGCTTGCTAATCTCCAACTTTTCCGCTATTTTCTCATTAGTCAATCCCGCCGCGACTAATTCTACCACTTGTAATTCTCTGTCTGATAGGGTGACAGGGATCTGAGAAACGCTCCCACTCATAAATTTTTCCTATGTCTGCATATTTACCTATCTATAATTCTAAAGGATGGAGGATCAAGTAAGAATAGAAAAATTAAATCTTTTCGTGCTATGGTTCCCCCAGATGAGCAATTGCAGTCGATCGAGCATCACGTCCTCCCAGCGAAGTGCCCACACCGGGTGTCAGTACACGCACTTGATTCCTGTGTAATAGATTTCTGGCAAACAGATAGTCAACAACAAGCAGGCGGTGCCGGGCCCTGAAGGGTCGAAGGGATGCCTGTTCCACAGGAATTATGGGAGATTTATAAGGACCAGTCTGGTCTTGTCTCAAATCTCAAATCTCAAATCCCTATGAATTATCCTCGCGTACTCTGTTTGGGTGAAATCTTATTTGACTGTCTCGCAGAGCGATCGGGACTTGCCCTAGAAGAGGTAAAATCTTGGACACCCTATCCCGGCGGTGCCCCGGCGAATGTTGCCTGTGCTTTAGTTAAATTGGGGCATAGCGCAGGATTTATTGGTGCTGTGGGTGGGGATGAATTGGGTAACTCCCTCGTGCAGGTATTGCAAGAAATAGGAGTTGACACCACAGGAGTGCAGCGCCACCCGACAGCACCCACACGACAAGTTTATGTATTGCGAAATGAAATGGGCGATCGATTTTTTGCCGGTTTTGGCGATGCAAACACTGCGGAGTTTGCCGACACTCACCTGCTTGCTGCCCAAATACCAGAGGTGCTGTTTGAAAATGCTGATTTTCTAGTGTTAGGTACTTTAGAACTAGCTTATCCAGATAGTCAAGAGGCGATAGAAAAAGCGATTGAACTAGCAGAAAAGTATGATGTAAAAATTATACTAGACATCAATTGGCGACCAGTGTTTTGGCAAAATCCAGAGCAAGCAAAATCACTGATTAAAAAACTATTTACAAAAATTAATTTTCTAAAATTATCGGAAGAAGAAGCGGAATGGCTGTTTGAAACTACCGACGCTGGAGCTATTACCTACCGACTCCATTCCCCAGAAGGAGTTTTAGTCACTGCGGGAGATAAAGGTTGTTCCTATTGTATCTCGGAGAATGAAGGAAAAATCCCCGCTTTCAAAGTAGATATTGAGGATACAACTGGTGCGGGTGATGGATTTGTGGCTGGTTTTGTCAGCCAGTTGTGCAAGGTAGGAATTCAGAATTTAGCCGATGCAGAAGTCACCAAAAAAGTGGTTACTTATGCCAGTGCAGTAGGTGCAATGACGGCAATGAAACCTGGTGCAATTTATGCTCAACCAAGCGCTGCTGAAGTAGAAGCTTTCTTGTACTTGTACAAAAATTATTAAATATCTCAATTTTCATTACCAGGAAGAACATTCCCCGATCCAGGAGTCCCTACACTATTTATCAGGAATTGGACAATTACCTCTAGAGACTGTGAGGCATCTATGACAATTGCATCTTGAGGTGCTTCCAGAGTTGCTAATTGACTTGACAATAAGTCTGCTTTCATGTAGTGATTTTCGCGATTTTTCAACCTTTCTGTCAGTAGCCCAAAAGAAGCCTTGAGATAAAATATTTTTATTTGTTGCTTGTCTCGGCAGAGCATTTCGCGGTAAGATGCTTTTAAGGCAGAACAAGCCAATACTACATTTTTCTGTTCTACTAACCAGCTATCTATAGCAGCTTGCAGTTGTAAAAGCCAAGGAAGGCGATCGACATCTTCTAAGGGAATACCCAAACTCATTTTGTCGATGTTTGCCTGGGAGTGAAAATCATCTGCATCACTGAATTTCCAATGGAGTGAATCCGCCAGCAACTTGCCCACGGTAGTTTTGCCAGCACCGGATACTCCCATCAGAATTACAATCATAGCAACGATCGACCCAAAAATCAGGTTTCTTAAATTATTCATTTGTGAATTTCTTACTCCCTCCCCTGATTCAAGGGGAGGGCTGGGGTGGGGTAAAAAATTTACGACTCCAGAAACCCGATTTTTGGCTTAATTTCTGATTAAACTTCTTCCGGGACGGGCTTAATCAAATTATAAGCCAAAACGCCGATAACTCCACCAACGATCGGGAATACAATTGTTGGCAAGCTGCACTTTTATTTTATAATTAAAAGACAGTTAATCTGCTTCACTGCGTTTTAGTGCTGCGAAAACAGCTTGCTGACTAACAGTTTGGTAGATTTTGCTAAAATGCTGCTTGAGTGCATTGGAGGCTGGGGATAATTTACTGGTAGTACCTTTCCCGTCAGTGGCGAGGGGCATTGGCCCTAAAATATCTAACACTGTTTCGCTACTCGGTGGTGGTACAATTACTACTAGAGATGATTCTAGTTGTTGGTTGTATTCCCAAAAGCGATCGACTTTAGGTAATTTGGCATTTTCTATTGGGGAATTTTCCCCTGAATTTAGTTGTGTATTGTCTTTGGCTTCTGTACCTCGTCTTTGGCGGAGTGCTGTCAGGATTTGTTCTTTGGTTCTACCCCGCATTTGAAACAGCACGAAGGGGTCTTCGCTGAAGCGATCGCCCAATAAGTAGTACACTGCACTTATGTGTTTGCAAGGGTTTTTGGGATCGGGACAGCTACAGCGCGATCGAATATCGGACAAACTTAACGGAAATAGGGTTTTCCCGGCCGCTGCGAACACATCTTCAATATTGTGTGGCATTTCTCCAGCTAATAATTTTGCTGAAAAAATAGCTCTTTGTGACATATTTTCAATCACATATTCCCAATCTTCATCTGTTAGTGGATCGAGTCCTAGAGAAACTTGATAGGGTTTGGGATCGGTACCTTGAACGAGGGCAATTACTTCTTGATCTGGAAATTTAATGCTGAGAACTTTACCTTCCCGCGCATATTGCCAGCCGCGTTCTAACCGCTTTTTGAAGCGGTAGGTATTGATTAAATCAAGCCATTGTTGCGTCCACCATTCTCTGTCAATCATAAGCCGAAGGAATAAGGAAGAAGGAAGAAGTCATATCAATTCCGGTTGTATCGGAATGATTTAACCGCGAAGGCGCGAAGTACGCGAAGTTCGAGAAGAGAGAGTTTAATACAGGACGATGAAGATAGGATTTTATATCATATCAAATCAAATCCGGTTGCAAAGGAATAACGAAAAAAGCTTTATTCTTCATCACTAGATTCTATGATAGCATTGCGATCGAGAATTAGTAAATTCCGAAGTTGGTCTGTATCTAACTCGGTAATCCAGTTTTCTCCAGCACTGACTACTTGTTCAGCCAAGGCTTTCTTGCTTTCAATCATATCATGAATTTTTTCCTCTAATGTGCCAGTACACACAAATTTATGTACTTGAACATTCCTGGTTTGACCAATGCGAAATACCCGGTCAGTCGCTTGATTTTCTACTGCTGGGTTCCACCATCTGTCATAGTGGAAAACATGAGTTGCTCTGGTCAAATTAAGACCAGTACCGCCAGCTTTTAAGGATAAAATCATAATCGGTGGACCTTGGGGGTCGTGCTGGAAGCGATCGATCATTTCTTCCCGCTGTTGCTGCTTAATTCCACCATACAAAAACATAATTTCTCGACCTAAATGCTTTTCTAGATGTGGTTTGAGTAGTTTTCCCCATTCGGCAAATTGAGTGAAAATTAAAGAGCGATCGCCCTCAGCGACAACTTCTTCTAACATTTCCAACAACCGCTGCAATTTCCCCGACTCGTGACTCTTAATTGCCAAAGATTTAGGGTTTTCTTTAGCTGTCAAAAGAGCCGGATGATTGCAAAGTTGTTTGAGTTTTACTAACAAAGCCAGAATCATGCCCCGGCGCTGAATACCTTCGGCTGATTCCAATTCCGATATTGACTTTTCAACTATTTGCTGATATAATGTCGCCTGTTCAGTAGCTAATCCACAAAATACAGTCATCTCCTGTTTTTCGGGCAAATCTTGGATGATTGACTTGTCAGTTTTGAGGCGACGGAGGATGAAAGGCCGCACTAGCGATCGCAAACTATGCAAAGATTCCCTATCACCATATTTTTCGATGGGAATCGCAAACCTGCGCTGAAAGAAATTGCGAGGTCCCAAATATCCCGGATTCAGAAACTCTAAAATAGACCACAATTCTTGCAGTCTATTTTCCACCGGAGTTCCTGTCAGCGCAATTTTAAAAGATGCTTCAATTTGTCGTACTATTTTCGACTGCTGAGACTCCGAATTTTTAATATTTTGCGCTTCATCCAAAACCAATCCTTGCCATTTAGTGTTTTGAATTTCCTTCGCATCACGAAACACTAAAGAATAACTGGTAATAATTAAATCTTTACCCTTAATTGCCGTAGCAAATGCTTTACCTTTAGCGCGTTTTTCTCCGTGATGCAGCAATACTTTTAGTGTCGGGCCAAATTTCTTGACTTCCCGTTCCCAATTACCCAATACCGATGTCGGACACACCAGTAATGTCGGCCATTCCAAGGAATTGTTTTCTTGTAAATGCAGGAGAAAAGCAATTAGTTCGACCGATTTTCCCATCCCCATATCATCCGCGAGACAAGCGCCCAAACCCCATCTTTCTAAGAAAGCTAACCAGCCAACTCCTAGGGCTTGATATGGCCGCAATTTTCCTCGGAAACTAGCAGGCGCGATCGCACTTACGGCCTCATTATTATTTAAAGTATTCAACAACTCCTGAAGTTGACCAGTTGCTTCAAAATTCACCACTGGCAGTTTCTCGATTGTCTGAGAATCACCATTCGCCAAACGCAAAGCATCTTCCAAAGAAAGAGTCATTTGCTCTTTACGACTAGCAAAAAAAGTTTGAGCAGCCCTGACATCGGTTGCGCGCAATTCTACCCACTCACCATTAATTTCCACCAAAGGGGAATTCAATCCTACCAATCTGTCAAATTCAGCCTTAGAAATGCGCTGTCCGCCGATCGTCAATTCCCACTTAAAACTTAACAGACTTTGCAATCCTAACCCCCCCTTGCCCCCCCTTAGTAAGGGGGGGTTAATTTCTTGAGCGCCCCCCCTTACTAAGGGGGGGTTGGGGGGGGTAGTTTCCGCTTGAATGCTCAAACCCAAACGACTCGCCCAACCATCAGTATGAGACAAACTCGGTGGCAAAACTACGCCCAATCCGCTGTCAGTGAATCGCCAAGCCACTGACTTGATAAAATTGTAAGCATCTAAGGGTTTTAACAGACAACAATGAGGGCGCTGTGCTTGCAAACTCGGTTCAATTAACGGATAAAGTTTTGAAGCTAAACCCAAGCCACTGAGCAAAGTTTCTTGAGGTAGTTCTATAGTCCTGCCTGCATAATTAAAACTCTCCACAGAATTGTTCCAAACAGTTCTCGCATCCACCAAAAATTCATTTTCTTCGACTGCTTGCAAACAATAATTTAAACTCCATTCAGTTTTACCAGGGGAAGGCGGTATCAGTTGAAAACAAGTGCGAAATTGATTTTTTTGAGATAGTGAAATTTGCAGGGGTTCTCTCCAAGCACTCAGCTTGGTTGCCAATTTTTCTAAAGCCGCTGATTCTGCTTGAACTATCCCAGATTCCTGCTGCAAAGATTGCAGCCATTCGCGGGTTGGAGAAACTGTTTTGATTTCTAAATTTGAGCCCATATTTGAGCTAATAGCCGATCGCACTTGGCAGTCTAAAACACTGCTCAAAAATCCCAAAATCAACTCCTGGGCATCCATAGGCAAATCTACGGCTAAATGAAATTGAGTTCCTTGTCCTTGGGGAGAGTTGGGGGGGGTAGACTTCCCTTGATATGTTCGACAAGCCGTCGGCATTTGCTTGCTAAAAGTAGCAAGACGAAGTTGATCTGTAGAACTATCTAACAGAGGTTGCCATTTAGCAATAGCCGAACCGTCAGACTGTATTTCTAAGGCTGGTAAAAACTTGCATCTGGCCAACAAATCTAAAGTCCATCTAGCAATATAAGACCAAAAACGCAAATCTGAACCGACAAAAGAGTCAATTGCTGTGCTATTGAGCGGTAGTGCTTGCAAGAAAATAAAAGCTGCTTGAGGATTGAGACAAAATCCCTCTATCTCCCAGGGAAAAAGGTAAAGATTGTCATTGTCTTCTGCTGTCAATGTTGCTGCCGAGTGCTGTGGTAACACCAGATTGATGTTGTTGGATGTGGAGATTTGGGTAGGAAGTGCGATCGCCCTAATTTCCCGGCGAATCGATGAGTTTTCGGCTGTCACTTCTGGGTTGTGATTTTTTGCCGATCGCCTAATTTTTTTGCCTTTTTCCTGTGGAGTTTCTGCCGTCACTGAGCTTAGTCCAAGTGAGGTTTCCGGTAACAGCCAATGCAGTTTACCAGACTGGTGCAAAGAAATTAGAAAAGTTTTTAACTCAGACTCACTCATTGCTAAGGGAAAGCGAAGACTCATCCCCAATTCAATAGTATCGATTGGTTCTATTTTGCGCCAAGTTTCTGCCCAAATAAATAAACAACTTTCGGACTCATTTATAATCCAACTACCGTGTAAAATTGCCATATTATTAAAATATTGGTTATTTGTTATTGGTTATTTGTTATTTGTGTTTCAATCCCTCAGCAACATCCTTGGGGCCTATCTCCTGTCTTCAATGCCGGAACCAGACTTTGCCCCATGCCCAGACGAAGATTCTACCACCTATTTCACAGATGCGACGGGCGATCGCCCAATCGACCCCAGAATACCAAACATCCTTGGAGAGTATAATTACTCATAATTTCAGCGCCAAACCTCGATCGAACCACAATTATTGGTCTCTTTTCCCCGCTTCCTCTCAAAGCCCTGTGGTTAATGCTACGATCCCGACAGAGAAAGAATGTGGTAGATAAGGAAGCAGTGCTACATGGTAGAGATAGACAAGTCAATATCCTTTGATGGACGGGATATTAGACTGAAGATTGGTTTACTAGCGCCTCAAGCAGGCGGTGCAGTTTTGATTCAGTCGGGTGACACGGCGGTTTTAGTGACGGCAACTCGCTCCCAGGGAAGAGAAGGAATTGATTTCCTGCCCCTGTTAGTGGATTACGAAGAGAGACTGTACGCAGGTGGTAAAATTCCCGGTGGATTTTTGCGCCGGGAAGGCCGTCCCCCAGAAAAAGTGACTCTCACGGGCCGTTTGATCGATCGACCGTTGCGTCCGCTATTTCCAAGCTGGCTCAGAGACGACATCCAAGTCGTCGCCACAACGCTGTCAATGGACGAACAAGTACCCCCAGACGTGTTGGCGGTGACAGGGGCTTCCGTAGCGATATTGCTAGGAAAAATGCCCTTTTATGGACCCATGGCAGCAGTGCGAGTTGGTTTGGTAGGAGACGACTTCATCATCAATCCTACCTACAGCGAAATCAAAGAAGGCGAATTAGATTTAGTGGTGGCGGGTTCTCCAGATGGAGTAATCATGGTGGAAGCCAGCGCTAACCAATTGCCAGAACAGGATATCATCGAGGCGATCGACTTCGGCTACGAAGCAACCTGTGACTTGATTCAAGCCCAACGGGAAATCATGGCAGAATTGGGCATAGATTTGGTGGTGGAAGAACGGCCATCCCTAGACTCAGCCCTGGAAAACTTTATTCGCGATCGCGCCGAAGCCCCAATCCGCTTTATTTTGTCTAAATTTGAACAAGACAAAAATCAGCGCAATGCAGCTTTGGACGAAGTTAAGGCAAATGAAGTAGAAGCTGCGATCGCCGAACTCTCCGAAGACGATCCGGTAAAAGTAGCCGCCACCGCCAACAGCAAGGCGATCGGCAACGTTTTCAAGGACGTCACCAAAAAAATGATGCGCAAGCAAATCGTCGAAGATGGCGTCCGTGTAGACGGCCGCAAGCTAGACGAGGTGCGACCCGTTTCTTGTCGCGTCGGCGTCCTCCCTTCAAGAGTACACGGCAGTGCGTTGTTTAATCGGGGCTTGACTCAAGTGCTGTCGGCAGCAACCCTGGGAACCCCAGGCGATGCCCAAGACTTAGCAGACGACTTGCACCCACAGCAAGACAAACGTTACCTGCACCACTACAATTTCCCGCCGTTTTCCGTGGGAGAAACCAAACCCATGCGATCGCCAGGACGCCGGGAAATCGGTCACGGAGCCCTAGCAGAACGAGCCCTAGTCCCAGTGTTGCCATCAAAGGAAGACTTCCCCTACGTGATTCGCGTAGTATCGGAAATTCTCTCTTCCGACGGTTCCACCTCCATGGGTTCCGTTTGCGCCTCAACCCTAGCCCTCATGGACGCAGGCGTACCCCTGTCCCAACCAGTCAGCGGCGCAGCAATGGGGTTAATTAAAGAAGGCGATGAAGTCCGAATTCTGACTGACATTCAGGCAATTGAAGACTTTTTAGGCGACATGGACTTCAAAGTAGCCGGTACCGACACCGGGATTACTGCTTTGCAAATGGACATGAAAATCAAAGGTTTACCCTTAGATGTGATTGCCAATGCCATCCGCCAAGCCAAACCAGCCAGACTGCACATTCTAGAAAGAATGCTGTCAACCATCGACACTCCCCGCAAGGAAATGTCGCCCTTTGCACCGCGTTTGCTAACCCTGAAAATCGACCCCGAATTCATCGGTTTAGTAATTGGACCAGGTGGCAAAACCATCAAAGCCATCACCGAAGAAACCGGTGTCAAAATTGACATTGAAGACGACGGAACCGTCACAATTGCTGGCAACGACAGCGAAAAAGCTCAACGAGCTCACAGCATTATCCAAGGCATGACACGCAAGTTGAATGCAGGAGACGTGTATGTTGGCCACGTTACTCGGATTATTCCGATCGGCGCTTTTGTGGAAATTCTACCTGGAAAAGAAGGAATGATTCACATTTCGCAGTTAGCGGACTACCGCGTTGGCAAAGTGGAAGATGAGTTAGCTGTCGGCGACGAAGTGATTGTCAAAGTGCGAGAAATTGACAATAAAGGTCGGATCAATTTGACCCGATTGAATATTCATCCTGACGAAGCGGTTGCCGCCCGTGAAGCGTTGAATAAATAGTTGACAGTTGACAGTTGACAGTTGACAGTTGACAGTTGACGGTTGACGGTTGATAGTTGACAGTTGGTAATTGGTGATTAGTAATTGCTAATTGCTAACTGGTAATTTAGATTAAATCTGATTGTTTCAGATTGATTTAGAGTAGGGTGCGCGACAGCGACAGATCGATAAATGCGATCGGCTGTGGAAGTTAAAAACAGTCGCGCACTTTCCCCTCAGATCGATCGGCAGTTAAAACCATTCTCTCCCTCTGTGTCCTCTGCGTTCTCTGCGGTTAAAAAAATCCAATATAACCAAACCCCCGAAGAATTGAACGAGTCATAAATTCAAGAAAAAGATTAAATCAAATCACAGCAATACAATCAATTTCAACTAACACATCCTTCGGCAAACGCGAAACCTCAACACAAGCCCGCGCCGGTGCAGTTTCCGCATCAAAATATTTCCCATAAACCGCATTCACAGCGGCAAAATCATTCATATCTTTCAGAAACACCGTAGTTTTTACGACATCCAACCAAGTCGCCCCAGCTTCGGTGAGAATCGCTTCGAGATTTGCCATAACTTGTTCGGTTTGTTTTGTCACGTCGTCGGTATAGACAATATCGTTTAGTCTAATGTCGATCGCAATTTGACCAGCTACAAACAGCATAGTGCCCGTGGCGGCGATCGCTTGATTGTAAGGGCCCACGGGTGCGGGTGCTTTGTCAGTACGAATAATTTTGCGCGTCATAGATGTCACTTTTTGGGATTCTTGTTGATTGGTTTCTGGTTGGTAAAATTCTCCATCCGGCATGATTGTACCAGTGAAGTCTGCATCCTTGATGTTCATACCATAAGTATTAGCATCAGTCAAATCGGCTCTCTTAAGCTTAGCACCCTCCAGATTGGCTCGCATCAAATTAGCCATTTGAAGACCTGTCCTATCTAAATTTGCACCTTGCAAACAAGCGTTTCTCAGATTTATTGCTATCAATTCTGCTCCAGCTAAATCGGCTTTTGCTAGATTGATACCCGACAAGTCATATTTAGACAAATTCACACCGCGCAGCTTTGCTCCCTGAAGATTAGTATCTTTGATTTTTAAGCCAGTTATATCTGCCCGACTTAAGTCTGCTTCAGTCAAGTTTGCTTGAGTCAGGTTTGCACTGTTAAGTTTAGCTCTACTCAAACATACTTCAATCAAGGATGCTTCAGTGAAGTTTGCAGAAGCTAGTTGGGCATCACTTAAGTTGGCTTCATTCAAGTTGGCATTACTAAAATTAGCAGAATTCAAATTGGCTTTACTCAAATCAGCACCGCACAAATCTGCATCAGTGAAGTTTGCATAAGATGCTGCTACTAACCCGCTCAAATTTGCACCTGTCAGAGATGCCTTGGTGAGGTTTGTACTATTAAGGGTTGCTTTCGTTAGGTTTGCCTCATTCAACTCTGCTGCTGTCAAGTTTGCAGAGCTTAAGTCTATCCCACTTAAGTCCGCACCTTTGAGGTCTACCCCTCTCAGCATAGCCGACTGAAAGTTCCGTTCGCCTTTAGCGTATCTTTCTAAAAGTTCTTCAGCATCCATAAATAACCTCGATCGCCCTTTCGTCCCAAAAATCACTATACCATCCGCGCGAATCAGGAGTGCACCTGCGGTTTGGCGCGTGGATGATTATGGGATTCCACACCCCGCGGTGCAAGAAACCAGGTTTCTACGATAATTTAAGCATCCTCACCGAGATTTACGCAGAAACCCGGTTTCTCGATCAAAGTGAAAGAACCTCAGCCAGCAATAAACTTCATAGCAACACCATTCATACAGTACCGTTTACCAGTAGGTGCAGGGCCGTCATCAAATACGTGCCCCAAATGCCCGCCGCAGCGACGGCAATGCACCTCAATTCTAGTCCCAAATAGCGAATTATCCACAGAAGTGGCGATCGCCCCTTTGATCGGTTCATAAAAACTTGGCCAACCAGTACCGCTATCAAATTTAGTTTGCGACGAAAAAACTGGCAAACTGCACCCAGCACACGCATAAATCCCCTTCCCGTATTGCTTATCCAGAATGCTAGTGTGAGAGCGTTCAGTCCCATGTTTTCGCAACACATCAAACTGTGCCGGAGTCAAAAGTTTGCGCCACTCTGCCTCAGTCTTAGTAACTTCAAAAACACCATTAGAAGCCGCCATAACATCTGACTTTCCAGGCAAACAGGACGATAACCATGCCATGCTTACTGTTGCTAGACTAGCTTTCAAAAATAATCTTTTTTTCATAATCGAGCGTCCAGTTCCTAATTAATTTAAACCGCCAGCAGCCACGTTCAAAACCTTGATTGCTTTCTATTACCTAGTATATCTCTGAGCAATAGTTTTTACAACTATGGGGGGCAGATGGGATATTCCCTAGTCTGCTAATAGAGCTAGAAATTTAGTTTTATTTCCCAAAGGCGATCGCACTCCGAACGCTTTCTCATACCATACGTGAAAAATTGTTGCTACGGTTATTAACCGTATAAGACAATGCGGTTCACTTATAGCAACCGCCAGGGTGGTTAAGTCGTGGGGTGGGGGCGGGTTTAGAGAATTTGTCTATACCGATGAAAGATATCGGTGAACCCGCCCCTACAAAATCTGCCCTAATCGCCTTGGCAGTTGCTATAACTAATAACTAATGACTAATGACTAATGACTAATAACTAATGACTAATGACTAATACAGCAACCGCCAGGGTGGTTAAGTCGTGGGGTGGGGGCGGGTTTAGAGAATTTGTCTATACCGATGAAAGATATCGGTGAACCCGCCCCTACAAAATCTGCCCTAATCGCCTTGGCAGTTGCTATAA
>JAHREW010000056.1 GCA_020883125.1 Microcoleus sp. CAWBG506 | reverse complement strand
GGGTGGTTAAGTCGTGGGGTGGGGGCGGGTTTATAGAATTTGTCTATACCGATGAAAGATATCGGTGAACCCGCCCCTACAAAATCTGCCCTAATCGCCTTGGCAGTTGCTATAACTAATGACTAATAACCAATGACCAATGACCAATGACCAATGACTAATGACCAATGACCAATGACCAATAACTAATGACTAATAACCAATGACCAATGACCAATGACTAATAACTAATGACCAATGACCAATGACCAATGACTAATAACTAATGACCAATGACTAATAACTAATGACCAATGACTAATAACCAATGACCAATGACCAATGACCAATAACTAATGACCAATGACCAATAACTAATGACCAATGACCAATGACCAATAACTAATGACTAATAACCAATGACCAATGACCAATGACCAATAACTAATGACCAATGACCAATGACCAATAACTAATGACCAATGACTAATGACTACTTGGAGATAAAATGAACCCAAAAATTACCGTCAGGCATACAAACGTTGCGGATTAAGCGCTCGGAATAATACAAGTAGGAACCGCTAACACTCGTGTCGTAGCCTTCGGCAAACCACTCTCCATAGGGGTCGTGCACAAAGAATCCATCGCTGTCATAACCTACTACAACTATAATATGACCGAAAGACGTGAAATATCCGTGGATGACGGCGGGATTGCCACTCGCCAGCCAATCTCTTAAGTCTTGAATCGTTGCATTTTCTGTAAAGTAATCTTGAGCGCCGTAATCTTTGACAATCTTTGCTAAATCTAACGGTTCCCAACGACTGTAACCTTTGGCGATCGCATATTCGTAGAGTTCGTCCTCAAATTGCCCGGTTCTTTTGCGTCGTGGAATCCTCAAAAAGTCCAGACACATTGCTATAGAAGTTACATTGCAAGAACCACTAGGATTATAAAAATTATCCATTTGAGATCTGTAAGGAACCCCAAGTCTGACAGTGGGCGGATTTATTTTGGGATACAGCACCACACCTTCTTGAGTAACTTGAGCCTGGGTTCCCAAAACATACCAAATCCCCGAACCTTTAAAAGACTCGTTGCGCAAAGCAATTCTCAGGTGGCCGCGAATCGGAGCAAAAGCAATCAGTTCAAACTCTTTTCCCGCTGGTATTGACTGTTTTTCCGCGTCAAGAAGTTGAGAAGTTGCCAGAGGTTTTGCTTTAAAAACCGTGTCTTTGAGGATTTTTAGGACGATCGGAGGTGTGGGAATGTCTCCCTTTTTGGTCTCGATCAGCTTTTCGGCTGTGACTGCTCCCAAAAAACCAAGTTCACCACACTTCATCAGGGTTTGAAACCGGTGGAGAGCGGCAGTAGAGAGGGGACCAAATAAGCCGTCTACGGGGGGTTTGAGTAAACCCAAGTCAATCAGGCGAGTTTGAATTTGGCGACTGAGTTCGTCGTCAGCCGCGATCGCCTTGACATCGTACCTCATTTTGGATTTTAGAAAGTTTTGTAATTTCATCCTTGCCCACCGATGTGTAATAATTCCAAGCTTATCTTCTCAGAACATTACGATAATTTTGTAGATCGCCCCTATGTTAAAGGCTTTGTATTCATGATTCGATACAAAACCTTCAAGGGGAGATTGCAAAATCAGGAAGCAACTTCATTCTTGGTAAGGGTCCATCGAGTGGTGGGGTAGGCACTGTTGGACTTCGCGGCTACCGAGTCCTTCGACTAGGCTCAGGGACGACGGATCTGTGTCGCTCCCCTAGCGCTGCCGTGCCCGCGGCAGGGCTGTTTCATTGTGGGTAGGGGCCGTGCCCCCGTGCCGGCCCTCCGAGTGCCCCCAATATCCATGAAATCGTCTGTGAGGGGGGTACGCATTCTTGGCACTACCCCTACCTGATCCCTGTTTTTCGGAGCATGAAACAGCCATACAATCAGGAAGGGCGAACGATCAGTATGCCGATCGCATCGGGAGACAAATATTTGACAGCAGCATCCCGGATCTCGGTGGGAGTCAGAGCTTGGATGCAAGCGGTATAGTTGAGGGCGGGAGCGATATCTCCTACCATCGACTGATAGTAGCCGTACAAACTTGCCCGATCGCTAGGAGTTTCGTTACCAAAGACAAACCGATTTGCCACTTGAGTGCGGATGCGGGAAATTTCAGCATCTGTCACCAGTTCAGTTTGCAGAGTGCGGATATGTCGGACGATGGCTGCTTCGACTTCTGGCAAGTTTTCCGGCACCAGGTGAGCGGAAATTGAGAAAACACCGCCTAGTCGCTGAGTCATATTGCTGACCGAAATTGATGAGACTAGCCCCTTATCTTCTCGCAACTCTTGAACTAAGCGAGTTGTGCGCCCGTGACCTAAAATAGTGGCTAAAACGTCTAGGGCATAGGTTTCGGAGATGTCAACAAAACCGGGTGCTCGCCACATCATCATCAGTCTGGCTTGCTGAAGGGCGGAATCGACAAACTCGTGGCGGACTGTTTCTGTCAAGGCCGATTCGGGAAAGTATGTCGGGGTTTGGGCTGTTGAGTCATTTTTGGCAGCAGCGATGTCTATGTTGCCGTTTTGTGCTGTGCTTTTTGCCGAAAAACTGTCTGCCACAATTTGAATTAATTGATCCACGGGCAAATTCCCTACAGCCACTGCTGTCATGGCGCTGGGTTGATATCTGCTGCGGTGGAAATCGCGCATTTGTTGGGCGGTAAGGTTTTCGATCACCGAGCTAGGGCCGAGGACGGGACGGCGATAGGGTAGGGATTCAAAGGCTAGTTGGACTGATCGCTGATAGGTGCGGCGGCCGGGATTGTCTTCGGATCGCCTAATTTCTTCTAAGACTACCAGTCTTTCGCGATCGAAGGCATCGTCGGGAATGCTGGCATTTAGCAACACATCGACTTGCAGGGGAGCTAGTTCGGCAAAGTCTTTGGGGGCTGTGGTGATGTAGTAGTTTGTGTAATCTTGGCTGGTGGCTGCATTGGTGACTGCGCCGCGTTGTTCGATCGCAGCCTCAAATTCTCCGCTTTTGATACTGGGAGTTCCCTTGAAAATCATGTGTTCTAAAAAGTGAGCCATCCCGTTGATTTCGTCGGATTCGACAGCGGAGCCCAAGTTCACCCAAATGCTGAGGTTAACGGCATCAACCGGTAAGTGTTCGGCGATGACGGTGAGGCCATTGGGGAAATGGCGGATGGTTGGGGCGTTGATGGGCGATCGGGCTGAGGATTTGAGCAGGGTTGATGTCATTTGGCTTTTGGTTTGATCTTATTCTCTCTATCTTAAATCGCTTTTAAGGAAGTCATCGGATTTTAGATTTGGGATTTTAGCTCGATCGCGCTTTTGGTGGCTGGTGGAGATGTCGCGCAGGGGCGATCGTAAATCATTACAAATCCTAAGAAATCACTCAGGAATTATACACCTGACCAAAGAAACCGGGTTTTTTCCGAAATACTTCGTTGAATTCCATAGATTTAGTGAACAACCCGATTTCTGACACCCATTAGTAATTCTTTTTTTCTTAAATTTGTTCTACTTAGTTAATAGTGGCATTAACAGCTACTTTAAAAGAGCCACTTACCGAAATCCAAGGAGTATAATGCTTATTACCTGTTAATGGATTCTTCGCCAACAATTCTCTGTGCTGCAACCGCGCATCTCCAAAGACTGCCAAACCTCCCTCAATAAAGTCTAGGTGATTGATGTTTACGTTAACCTTGTTAAAAGAAGTATCTTTGACTCTCCCATTCGAATGTTGCAGAAAAGGTAGTATTTGGGTAACTAAATAAGACTTAGGAAATCCAACGGCAAAATAACCTCTATCTTGGTCTAAAACGATTGAGAAAGGAATGTCAGGTATGTTCGTAGTAAAAAAAGGTGTAACTTTTGTTCCGATTTGAATCGTGAGTTTTTGCGTTTGATTTATTGTGTGGAAACTGTCAATTCAGTATCCACACAATAATTAATGAAAGTTAGGTGGGCTAGATAATGTCCTAACCTCCTAATTGTTTTTGCTTGAGTTTTAAATTTGGCTCAGGCTCTAGCCAACCTTCGATTACAGCAACTACAATTTTTCCCCCTGGTACTTCTTTTAGTGCCGCCAATAATCCTGCTTTTGCTGCACTAATAACTTGTTGCTTCAAAGTAGGGTCAGCTTCAATTGTCTTGATGGCTTCGGTTGCAAGTACCATCTTTTCCATATCTGTATTAGCTGGGTAAGTTTGAGACAATTGTTTCAGTATCTTTTGAACTTCCGCCACAGCTTCAGATAGGGTGTGGTTATTGTTGTAGTTTTGAGTTAGTTTTTCTACATAGGTATGGCTTCCAACGACTCCTTGTTGACCTCCAGATATGTGTATCGTATCTCCATTCTGTGTGTTGATAACCGTAGGATTTTGGGGTTGTTCGTTCATATCAAAAAACTTGTTAAGTATTTCTAGGTATCCAGCGACAGTTTTGGGTTTATCAAAATGAACAATCTTGATAGACCTTGTTTGCGAAACAAAGCCTGATGGTACATTGAATGAATAATTTTCGGTTCGGTCTGATTTTGCCTTACCAAAAATGGGGATAAGCTCATCTACTGTTCCACCCACCCCACAAGCCAGTTCATCGGTATTCCAAAGGCGTTTACCAGCTTCGTCAAACAGATATATGACAGCCCGCGAGTGCGCTCCATCAGTTAGATTTTTAGTCCAACTCCGGGTAGAGATATTTAACTCCCCAAATTCATTAAGAGTGGTACTCGTTTCCATGAAAACCCCAGCTTTGATTTCGTCTTTGGCAGATGCGGTAATCGGATAGCCCATAGTGGTTAAGTTAGTTGACTATTAGAGTTTTCTTCTAGGTCTTTTAAAATCAGGAGCAGATTAAGTCAAAAAGCATTCTTGATAACCGTACAGCGCAGCGTAGAAACCCTAAAGCAGATCTCTAGGGTCAAGTTGTCTCCACAGAAGTTAAACAGTTGCTCAACATTGTGGGAGAAAATGGTGGCTCTATTGGAGAGCGATTAGGACTAAGTGCAAATTCTCCTGACGACCAAATGAGGGGTGTTGCCAAACAACAAGTCCAGTATTGGAGCCAAAGAGCTAACGATGTAATAGCGACTGATAACCACACACTTGATGCTGCTGGAGTCCTGTTACATTCCTTGGAACGAATCTTCTATAACCTTCAACAAAGGAGTCGATCTTGTGTTTAACCCCTTCGCTTTTTTAGAACTTTTATTCCCCTTTTTCAACGCCCTTGCAATAGCCGTGAAGCCGTCAATTCCAACACGCCCAATACAGGAGATACGATCGCATTCTCACCCGTATACACAACCTCTTCATACAAACCTTCAACCCACTCCAACACCGTCACGCGCTGTTGTATTGGGTCAACAATCCAATACTCTGGAATTCTTCGCGCCGCATACTCAGAGCGTTTGTAGCGATAATCTCGATTTTCTTGATGAGGACTCACCACTTCTACTACTAGCAATGGCGGTGGCATATCACTCATAATAGTCGATCGGCTACTTCCCTCCAAAGCCGTAGCCAATTCCTCCGATAACACCATCAAATCCGGTAAACGACTCCCAGCCCGCGAACTACTCACCAAAATTTCAGTCTTCATCATCAATCGATAAGATGGAATACCCTGTTGCAAGAATAGAGCAAATAGCAATGAGGCAATTCGGCAATTGAGTTGGCTTTCTGGGGGCATAACAATCAGTTCTCCATTTTCCAGTTCGTACCGAGTCTCTGTACCATCATCAAAGTTCAGATACTCTTCAAGGCTCATTTTTTGGGATGCAACGGTCATAGCAACTACGCCTCTTATAATTGTTCAGGTGTACTCATCATTTTAACAATATTTCTAACTAATCTAAAATTGAATCTCACCCACTTTTTCAACTGCCTTGCAATAGCCGTGAAGCTGTCAATTCCAACACGCCCAATACAGGAGATACGATCGCGCTATCACCCGTATACACAACCTCTTCATACAAACCTTCAACCCACTCCAACACCGTCACCCGCTGTTGTATCGGGTCA
Organism: Microcoleus sp. CAWBG506; assembly: GCA_020883125.1. GTDB lineage: Bacteria > Cyanobacteriota > Cyanobacteriia > Cyanobacteriales > Microcoleaceae > Microcoleus. The sequence continues at coordinate 16,775 of JAHREW010000056.1, read as the reverse complement.
ACAATCCAATACTCTGGAATCCTTCGCGCCGCATACTCAGAACGTTTGTAGCGATAATCTCGATTTTCTTGATGAGGACTCACCACTTCTACTACCAGCAATGGCGGTGGCATATCCATCATAATAGTCGATCGGCTACTTCCCTCCAAAGCCGTAGCCAATTCCTCCGATAACACCATCAAATCCGGTAAACGACTCCCAGCCCGCGAACTACTCACCAAAATTTCAGTCTTCATCATCAATCGATAAGATGGAATACCCTGTTGCAAGAATAGAGCAAATAGCAATGAGGCAATTCGGCAATTGAGTTGGCTTTCTGGGGGCATAACAATCAGTTCTCCATTTTCCAGTTCGTACCGAGTCTCTGTACCATCATCAAAGTTCAGATACTCTTCAAGGCTCATTTTTTGGGATGCAACGGTCATAGCAACTACGCCTCTGCTAAAAATTATTCAGGTTTACTCATCATTTTAACAAGATATCTAGCCCTCTCAAGACCATCCCAGGGCGTGTAAAATCTAAAATTTATTGACAATATTGACATAATGTGATTTTTTTTATCGATCCCAGGCGATCGCCTCTACAATAATCTAAAATCTAAAATCCCATTGACTGATGTCACAAAGTACGCGAAACTTTACACATAACTGACGTAAAGCTTCTAGATATTAATAACTTTTGTTAAGTTGTGACTCGCAACCTATCAATTTGTCAAAATTGATTTAGGGGTTTGCGAGTCACACCAAGCTCAAGAAGCGACGCCCCAGACATCTTCCCTAGCCTAGTGCTACCGATGTCTAAATCCCACTATTCCTATTGAGTCAGCCACTGTTCGATAACACACTATGGAAACACTAGAGTTTGTGATTTATCCAGATGGCCGGGTACAGGAAACAGTCACCGGCATTATTGGTGCATCCTGCGCTGAGGTAACGGCTGCGATCGAAGCTCAGCTTGGAGTTGTGCTTCATCAAGAGTCTACATCGGAATATTTCACCCAAACACTGCATCAGTCAGCCGAAGCCACAACCCAAGTTGCTTTTAGCGATTGGTAATCTTTTTTTGTTAAGTTCACTTAAATTTTTTTGGAATCATCATGTCACACTTTAGCCAAATTAAAACCCAGATCCGCAATTTGAATTCTTTGGAAGCTGCTTTAACCGACTTGGGTATCGACTGGAAGTCCGGCCCGACACAGGTGCGGGGATATCGCGGACTAACTAGCACCGCTGAGGTGGTTATTGAGCAAGAAAATGGCTATGACTTAGGTTTTAGCTGGAATGGGACTGAGTATGAGTTGGTAGCTGACTTGCAATTTTGGCAACAGGCTTGGTCTGTAGACCGTTTTCTGAATAAGGTAACTCAGCGCTATGCTTACCATACGGTGGTGAATGAGAGCGCCAAACAGGGTTTCCAAGTTTCTGAACAAAAGCAAAATCAAGATGGTTCGATTCGCTTGGTGGTACAGCGCTGGTGCGCTTAGATGCGTCTAGCTTCAAACAGTGGCTGCACAATTAAATAAATTCACAATCAAAGTCCGCCTGTGCGGACTTATTGTTATTGGAAGAGGTCGAAATGTCGGAGATTTCTGGACTTGAAATAGAGACTGCGGGCGATCGCACTGGTTTTGAACCAGAGTTGGGTGGTGTGTTGCGGGATGCGCCCGATCGCACTGGTTTTGAACCAGAGTTGGGTGGCGTGTTGCGGCAAAAAGGTGTCTACGTTGATGAGATTACTTGTATTGGTTGCAAGCATTGCGCTCATGTTGCTCGCAATACATTCTACATTGAACCGGATTACGGGCGATCGCGCGTAGTTCGACAAGATGGTGATTCTGAAGAATTGATTGCTGAGGCGATCGATACTTGTCCGGTGAATTGCATCCACTGGGTTGACTACACCGAACTCAAGAATCTGGAAAAGGAACGCCAGGATCAGGTGATTCCTGTCGTGGGCTTCCCGGTGGATATGGCAACAGTTCGGGCCGGTATTCGCCAGCGGCAAAAAGCGAAATTGGGCGATCGCAACTCCAAACACGGCCATTAATATCACACAATCAGAATACAAACATAAAGCCCGCCAGTGCGGGCTATTTTTATTTCTCTGATTCATTCCCCCCCTTGGGAAGTTCTGATTGATTCCCTCCTTAAGAAGTTCTGATTCATTCCGCCCTTGGGAAGTTCTGATTCATATCAATTCCGATACAACCGGAATGATTTAACCGCGAAGGCGCTTATGACGCGAAGGAAGAGAAGAGAGAGTTTAATACAGAAGGATGAAGAGAGGATTTTATATCATTCCCCCCAGCAGAAGTTTTGATTCATTCCCCCCTTGGGGGGGTAGGGGGGGTTCTTCTTCCTTCTGCCATAACTTATTTCAAAGGATGGTGATCCGCGAGAATTTTCTCAACTCTAGCCTCATCAATTCTCGCTGTCAATCTAGTAGCCTCATTGTTATCCCGAATGGTTTTTGCTAAAGTGAAAGAAGAACCAACCGAGAAAGTCAAACCCATACCCATAAAACTTTTGACCCACACATCAACTGGCAAGTAAATGATACCGATCGCCGTGGTAGAAGTGGCTAGAATAAAGGAAATCCAACACTGTAAAATCCAAGCATTAGTATCTTTTTGACGTAAAATTTGTTGTGCCATAATCTCTCCGCTTTAAATATATCTTTGGGTGGATTAACTTCAAGAATAGAGAGTATAAATGAAGCGATCGGGAGAGATAGGGACAGTTTGAATAAGTGCACAGGGCGATCGGGGTTTTGACTAAAAACGCGATCGACACAAATAGGGTTTCAGCCTCAAGTAGCCCGGATGAAAGCAGACAATCTAGAAACTGGACTAAGGGAGCTGGATCAAGTTGAATTCGTTTTGTTAATTACTAGGCCCAGAGTCTATGCTTTGCTGCTGTATTTGTTGTAGCAAAGCTTGATAACGTTGTCGCTCTTGTTCCAGTTGCGCGATCGCTTCATCCGCACGTTGCCGTTCCTGTTGGGCAAGAGATTGAGCAATTTCCTTCTCTTCCCGTTCCTGTTGGGCAAGAGATTGAGCAATTTCCTTCTCTTGCCGTTCCTGTTCCCTCAGTTGATCCATTTCCACAGGAGTGAGAAACTTCCGGCCATCAGGCCGATAAATTTCTAGGGTATCTTCTGTCAATTCAAAGCGGATTTGCAACAGCGGACTAACCCAGCCATTCATTTGTGCGATCGGTTCAAACCAATCTTCATGGCGAACAAAGCCACTCAATTCGATATTGTCAGGGTCATAAATATAATATTCTTGAACCCCATAGCGTTGATAAAACAGGAGTTTTTCTCCCATCTTTCCAGCCCGATTTCCAGGGGATAAGATTTCAAAAGCGACTTGAGGAGGGATATTATCTTCTTTCCACTGCTGGTAAGAACCTCTGTCACCTTTTGGCCTACCAAAGACAACCATTGCATCCGGTGCTTGGCGAATTTTGTTATTTCCTTGAACGGGATACCAAAGTAAATCTCCGGCGACGAAGACATCTAGGATGTTGGCAAACAAGATTTCTAGATTTTCTTTAATAGTGACAATCCATCGGAATTGTTTGGTATTGTCTGACATTGGCTCTCCGTCGCTGTCTGGGTAGATGATTTCTGGTTTGGTTTCGGGGGTGAGTTGTTGTACCATGCTGTTTGATGGTTGTGGTGCTGATTTTAGTATAGCTTTTGAGGGTTTGAGAGGTTGGAGAGGCGATCGGTTTTTCAGACTGCTGTTTTTACAATAACTGAGGATCGGTGCCATGAGTAGAGTCGATGAAGCCCATTCCCTCAATGCTAGCCATAAAAGGAGGCTCAGTGCCATGAATAGATTCGGTGAACTCCCTTCTCTCGTTGCTAGCCGGACGAGGGCCAGTGCCATGAATAGATTCGGTGAACTCCCTTCTCTCGTTGCTACCCCTAAAAGTCCACGGAGGATTAGTACCTAAATTAAGAGGAGGAAAACTAATATCAAAAGTCCCATCCGTTGGGGAATCTATGTTCAAGGGAGGATCGTTCAAGCTATCTGTACTTTCCACCCAAAAATCAAGGGGGATTTGTTGATATATTGCTTCTAGATATTCTAGTAGTTTGTCTATTTTTTGCGAAATTTCAATAGTGGCAAAAGATTCCCTCAAAACAGTTATTTTTAAAAGGTTTATCAACAGAGAGCGGAATTTTCTCAAATCTACCCCCTGATTTAATTGAGATTGTTCTATTGTGTCAATTTTTACGTAAATCTTTTGCAGCAGTTCTAGGGTATGCCTGACTTGTTCTTGAGGTTGCCTAGAACTCATTAACTCACTAGAGATACCCAGCATTAAAACTTCCAAAGAAGCCTCTAACTTATTCATACGTTTTGAACTCTTTTTGTGTATGTCAACCTAAATTTTACTAGAATAAATTTGACGATTAGTTCTCAACGATCGCAAATTGTCTTTTCTTCTGGACTCAATTTTTGACTACTTTTTAAGTAAGACTTTAATATCTTACAGCCATCTTCTAACAAATCATCTAATTTTATTTTTTCTTTAAGTTTCTTTTTTGTGGGAAAAATGTCTATTTGCCAAATTCTGACGCTTCTATCATCACTGGCGGATGCAATAGTAATTTTATCATCCTTTGTCCGATCGATAAATTGTACAGCATTGACTTGACCCTTGTGCCCTTTCACAGTCTCATTAGCTATCTCTAAAGGTTTTTTATTGTTTCCCATCTTTATTACCTCATCAAAAGACCATAGTTTTATGGTTGTGTCACTTCCTCCTGAGAGAATTAACTTCTCATCTTTACTAAATGCCAAACCATATAACTCACCTTGGCTGCTCTTGATTTCTCCTATAAATTTTACGCCTTGTTTCAGCGACCAAATTTTTATATTACCATCAGATCCAGCAGAAGCTAGAAGATTACCACTAGGGCTAAATTTTACTGAATTTACCATCCCTCGGTGTTCGCCTAAAATTTGTGTTGTATTAGTTTTTAAATTCCAAATTTTTACCTTACCACCATCTAAAAACCCTGCGTAAGCAATAAAGCTTTTGTCTTTAGGATTAAAATCAGTTCTATAAATATAGGTAACTTTATATATTTTACTTTGGAACTGATTATCTATTTTTTCTTGTACTTTTTGGTAAGTTTTAGTATCCCATATTTTTATCTCACCGCCAGCATCTGACACAGCAATCAAGCTACCGTCAGAACTAAAACTAACACTAAATACAGTTCCTTTTAATTCGGAAAAAGTATGTAATTTTTGTCCATTTATAGTCCAGATTATAGCTCTGTCATTACTGGCAGAGGCAATTATGTTTTCAATTTTAGAATTGAATTTAATTTCGTGAATTATGTTGTTAGCTCCTGAAGCCCCGGCAAAACTTCTGAGGTTCTGACCTTCTAAATTCCATAATTTGATATTCTGATCTGTACTTGCAGAAGCAAGAATACCAGCACTAGGGCTAAAACTTATGCTCGTAACCGCGTCTTTATGACCTTCCAAGCGATTGCGTTCCTGCACGCTGTAGATTACGGTTTGAAGCTTAGATAATGTAATTATATCAGAATTACCTATCTCTCTCAGTTTTTTCAGTGCTTCTATACTCGTTTTTAAAGCTTCAAGTTGATTATTAGCTTTCAATAACAGTTCAGAGGTTGAAACCAAGGTTCCAAGAGTCATCGCCTCTCGTTGTTTCTTCTGTCCATCGAGTACATTGGTAAGTAATCCCAAGCCAAGTGTAAAGGTTAAAAGTATCCCAGATACGATCGCCAACCTCGTTCTTTGCTTTTGAGCCTGATATTTTTCATCCGTCAGTTGTATTTCCTTTTCTAATCTATTAATTTGCTGTTGCACCTCCCGATCGCGCCTACCCACACTCCTATCCAAAAAATCCCTATCATCCCCAGTCAAATGTGCCTGCACCCTCTTCTCCCACTCCTCAACCTCCGCCAATCGCGCCCCCGTCAGCAGCGCCTCATCCGACTTAGCATAAGTTTCCTTCCACTCCCGACAAGCTATCTCTAACCGCCGAGAAATCCGAATATTTTCCAGATCCTCTTCAATCCAACCACTCACCAATTTCCACCGACACAACAAAGCTTCATGGGCCACTTCTACCGTGTTTTCATCCACAATAATTAAACGCTGCTGCGCCCCAGCCAACAGCCCAATTACCCGATCTAACTGCTCAGTAGAATCTGCGATGTCCTTTACTCTACCCCAATCAACCCGCCGGCGCGTTACCTCCGTACCCTCACCCAACTGCACCAACTCCATAAATAGTTTGCGAACAAAAAGGCGATCGGCCTCACTAAGACATTGATAAATCACATTAGCTCGATTTTCCAAAGCCCCTTGAACACCACCAATATCTTCATAGCCCTTTCTCGTCAGTAACGGTTCAGGAAATTCCGGTTTTTCAATACAAACTCGCCACAACTCCTTCAAAGCATATTGTAACAAAGGTAACGCACCCGGTTGACCCGCCACATCCTGAGCAATTTGCGATACCAACCCCCGCTCAAAATTTACCCCATGCAACTGGGCCGGTTTCTCGATCGCCTCTGGCAACTCTTTAATCCCTAGCGACTTCACAATATAAGTGCTAGGCGGAATATGATTAATCAAATTCAAAACATCTGGATAATTAGTACAACGAATTAAAAAATCTCCACGAATTGCAATAATCATCCGGCTCTTGCGCTCAGAATCATTCATCTCCTCTGCAATTAAACAGATAAAACTCCCTCGTTCAGATTCATCTTCACAAAGCGTAAATACCTCCTCAAACTGATCGATAAAAATTACAAACGGCTCATTCTGATCTCGATACCGAGCTAAAATATCCACCAATTTTCCGAGAGGATGCTTCCCCGGAGTAAAAGATTCAACAGGCCAATGACTACTACCAGGAATTCTATCCCGACTTAACTGTGGCAACAAACCCGCTTTGATTAAAGAAGATTTACCCGAACCAGAATAGCCAATAACCGGAATAAAACGACTATTAGTTAAGTGAGTAATCAGTATCCGAAAAGCTTCCTCCCGCCCACAAAAATACTTTTCTTGTTCAGCTTCAAAAGCAGACAGTCCCAGATAAGGATTGTGGCGATCGAAACTAATTTCACTAGCAGGCATTTCTGACTGCGGATAAGTTACCAGAGTAATGCAGCGCCCCCAGCCCATCCGAATTGGTTCTTGCACAAAACTCTTAAGTTCCCCACTGATGTAGTCGAACAAAAGATCTCCACTAACACGACGATTGCGACCCGCATTTGCTGATGCCAATCCCTTCAGCACAGCACCTGTAAAATAACTATTTGGTTCACCTTTTAAAGATTTGGCAGTCTCAAATGTTCGGCAAGCCGCCATTAAATAATAATCTCTTTGTGTACTGAAAGCCGTCAGAGTTCGCTGCACAAGCTGACTTTCTAAAAAATAGCCACTATGACAACAATCCAACAACATTACTAAACTGCTCAAATCGGATTGCTGAATTAAATCGTTGAGACTTGCTAAAGAAATACCATATTTATAGTCAATAACTTCCTTCCCAGCCATTTCCACCTGACAGTCAGAAGTCGCTAAAACTCCCTTTTGCTGTCCTAAAGTATCGCAGAAGGTAAAGCCATGACCAGCAAAATAAATCAAAGCTTCATTTTTAGTAGCTCTATCTAACAGTAAAGTTCTCAATTCTTGACCGACTTCAGCCGCTGTAACTGTCTTATTTCCGCTGATTTCAAAACAATTTTTTTCGGCATTCCATCGTGCCGGCAATCGCTTCACCTCAAAACCGCCATACTGCTCTAATACTTGCGCCAAAATCTCCGCATCACTAGCAGCTTTCGGGAGACGGGACATTTGTGAGCTTTGATACTCAGTAATACCAATAACCAGGGCATAACGAGCCATTCAGTTTCACCTAAATTTAAAAATACTGGCTTAATTGACAAACACCCTGAACTCATGTTTTCCTTTAAACGCTATAATAACTAAACTTCCCGGAAGCAAGCTCGATCTTTAAGCAAAATCAACATAAACTTAACAATAGGTAACATTATGATAGAACGTTTCGCCTTTGAAGAACATAAAGAAGTGTACGAAGTCACCATAGACGAAACTGCAACGTCAGAGGACGATAGTCCTTTTGATGAACAAAGGGGTATAGGAAGCGAGACGATGAACCGGATGCAGCAAGCTCGCCAGCTAATTCGTAATTATGCTATGTATGCTGTCACAGCTTTTAAAGATTTTGGTGCGGCGGAAGTAGAAGAAGTGACACTAAAATTTTCTATCAAAATGGGGGGCAAAACTGGCATTCCATATATTACCGAAGGCTCAGCCGAAGGCAATTTAGAAATTGAGGTAAAGTGCAAGTTTCCTAAATCTCCTACAAACGAAAAGTCTTAAACCGTTCTTAAGCCTTAATTCCAGCTAAGTAAACCCACCTAACAAAACAGAATAGGCACTTTCTCTTAGTCCGCCTCGGCGGACTTCGTTTGTCTATTTCAATCTCAAAAAGTTTCAATCGCCGAGTGATGCTTTTTTAGGGAGCTTTTTCAAAAGTTCCTTTTGGTTTTTGCAGGACGTTACTTTACCAGACTGGTGTACCTTAGCGATGAAAGGTGCTTGATTCCCCCGAATAAATCGTTGCATATTTTCTAAGCCATTTACAAAAGCTTGTGCGACTACAACTCCAGGAACATCACCGCCCACAAATGCAAAAAGCCGTACATTGCCTTGAGCCACGGCTAATAACTCCAAAGGACGGCTAGCGATTTTCTTGTCCTTTGTTAATACCACCCAATTGCGCTCTCCAACTATCCTCAGCCAATCCTCATCATTGATATCTTGACTAAAATGATCGTCGTGAATTTCTACTGTAGCCCCCACATTTCGTAGTGAATCTGCCAGTTTCTTTCCTAAACATCTGTCTATGAAAAATATCTCATTCATGCTGCTACTAGCTGAAGTTCGCAGCGAATACCTTCCTCTATTTGGAGCCGATCGCAATTGTAGTCTTCGGCAAGTTCATCGATAGAATCCCCAGCTTTGTAACGTTCCGCCAGCATAGCTGTGGGAATGCCAGTTCCAGCTAAAACTGGGCGGCCAAAGGAGATTCTGGGGTCAATCATCACTGTTTTAGGTTCGTCGGCACCTGGTAGCTTCGTGAAAGGGTAGAGTTTGAGGGGTAATCCAGCTTCATCTCGTACAATGCGATCGAAATAAGTTTTTAGAATCTGTCTTGCTTCCTGTTCCCTGTCGGATGCTGCAAGCTTCTGTCCGAATCTCTCAAATAAAAGAGCTATTCCCTCGATTTGAAACTCAATTCCACCGTATAATTGAGGAGTCGAAAGATGATCGTTGATGTAGTCGAGTTCAGTGCTAAGTTGTTTTCGGGAGAAGCCAGTAGCCTTAAAAATGGCAATCAAGACATGAGCCTCTACCAAATTTGTGAAAGAAAGTAGTGTAGTTTTGGACTGAGGAAGCAGTTCAAAATTGTTGGAGTGAGCTAACTTAATCAGTGGTTCAAAGAAGCGCTTGTCCGCTTTTGTTTTCGAGAACCAGCCACCAACCCAATCTCGCAACCTATCCTTCCGCAGCCTGAGATATTGCGCTGCTTGAGGGATAGAATATATAGGAATGTCGCGCGGATCGAAGTTGTTAGTATCAAGCATAGCAGTTGTCCTAATCCTAAATACTTATATTTTTGCACAACTAGCGGGCGATCGCAAAAATCTCTCCCTTCCATACCCCGATACCCGACTTCTCAAAGAAATCGGGTATCTAAAGCCACCTAACTAACTCTTAAAATCCCTAAAAACTACTTATTTTTCTGCTGAGTCTTAGCTTGTTCGATCGCAATTTCCTTCATAGCTTGGAACGAATTCAAATTCGACGCACCTTCAATCGCCTTCACCGCCAAATCTTGCACCTGTTTCAACGCAGAATCCAATTGTTTCGACAAACTAGCAATCCGAGACTCTTGATTTTGAATAGTCTGCAACATACCTTGAATTTGCAACTCGTAATTTTGCTTTTGTCCTTCCAAATCTTTAGCAAACAAATCCGACTTAATTTTAGCTTGATAATTGCCGATATTGCGCCCAATCTCCTTGCCATTCTTGATATTAGCTTCCAATTCCTTCGGAAAAGCCTCCACCTTAGCCTTCACCTCAGCAGAGAGTTTTTCCCGTTCCGCAATAGACTTTTCCCGTTCCGCCCACTGTTTCTCCTGTTCCTGCTTAAATTCTTCGATTTCTTTATACAGCATTTGCTGACGCTGTTCATATTCTTCAATATCCAGATTTCGCTGAAGATCCAAATCATAATCATACAACTCTACATCCCGATCGCGAACTTTTTGCTCCCTCTCATTCCGTTCTTGAACTGCTAAGGCTTGCAGTTGTTGCTCTTTTTCCCAAACTTTGCGTAATTCCAGGAGTTCCTGTTCAAGAGTTTCTCGCTGTTGAGTGATTTCTTCAGTAAATGTTTTCGCACTTTCTTCGTATTCTTGGATTAAATTATCCAGGGTATCTTCCGCAACATCTTCTAAACTGTGTAACTCTTGCAGTTGTTGAACTTCCTCACCCACATTCCGCCGCAATTCCTCCAGTTTAGACGCTTCTGAGGTCAGTTTTTCAGACAATTCGCTGACCGCACCACCGAAGCCAAATTGCAGTAAAATTAAATTGTCGATCGTAGCCTGCATTTTTTGTTGAGTTTGAGTTACAACCATTGGTTTATTTACCTCGATAATCGCTTTTTCTGGAACTACTGTTTGCTTTTGCGAAACATTGACTGATTGGCTTTTATTAACCTGCTTCAGTTGCAATTCCAAAGCAGCCTTAGCTTCTGTTGCTTCTTTGTATGCTTCCAAAATTTCAGCCTTGGTACTCTTATCACTCACTTTTTTGTTCACAACTTTTCATCTCCTAATAATTGGGCGATTTGTGTTTGATTTAAGTTCAAATTCTTAGTCCTCGGAGGCGGACTTTTTTGGTAGCATCCCGATTTCGTATAGCCGAAGCATGACCGCAGACAATTTATTAGTGATAACCAGAGATTTACACCGGTCATGCTTCGCCCCTACGAATATATTAGCTAAACACAGATGCACCCGAATTTGTTTGACAAGAAGCGGTTTCAACCGCCGAAACACTTTAAGATTTGGTAGCAAAAGCTTTCATTGCCAAATCTTGCGCTTGCTTCATCGTAGCTTGCAGTTGCGCCGAAATCTCAGCAATTTGTTCCGTTTGTCGCTGAATATTCTGCTGCAAAGATTGCATTTTAAATTCATATCCTTGCTTGGTTCCTTCCCATTCTTTATCCACTAAATCAGCCTTGACTTTAGCTTCGCGAGAAACTTCTTGAATAGCTTCTTCCTTAGCTTTAGTATTAGCCTGTTTCAGCTCTTCTTCAAATCCAGCAGCCTTAGTTTGATTCTTGGTAAATTCAGCTTGATTGTCACTCAAGACTTTTTCACGTTCTACCCAATTCTTATCTTTTTCGCGGGTATATTGGTGCAATTCTCGTTCTAGTTTGCGTTTCTTTTCTTCGTATTCGTCAGTTTCAATTTTGCGAGTGCGTTCCAATTCGTAGCGATAATCTGCTGTTTCCTGTTGACGTTCTTTGAGTATTAGTGCAGTTTGTTCTGCAACTGCTACGTCGAATTCTTGCTGTTCTTTTTCCCAGATTTTGCGTTTTTGGAGCGTATCTTTTTCGATGACTTCGTGCTGAAGGGCTGCACTTTGCTCTAAGGCTGATATTTTCTCTTGATGTTCTTGGGTTAAAATATAGAGTGCATCTGCTACAACTCGGATTTGCTGCAATTGTTGCAATTGTGCTGTTTCTATTTCAATGGCGCGCTTTAATTCATCTAATTTTGATGATTCCGTATTTAATTTTTCCGAAAGTCCGCTGATGATGTTACCAAAATCTAATTGCAAATCCGCTAAGCCTTTGACAATACTGTCAATTGTATAGGTAGAAGCGACTTCGAGGAGTTGTTGGTTTTTGGCTTTTTCGGCTGACTGTTCTTTCGTTTCTACCTTCGATTCAATCTTTTTTCTTTCCGCTATAATTTGCTGAAAATTTTGCTGGATTTTGGCTTTGCTTTCTTTGGCTGTTCCTAGTGTCATAATGCTGGTTTCTCCTGATTCTAATTTTTATTCCTGTGGGTACAGAGGTGTTTGGCTATCCTAACTTGCGGAGTTTGGTAAGGAGAGTTTGGTATTTTTGAACTGCATCCGGTTTGGGTTCTAGATTTTCGCCTCCTAAAGTTTTGAGAATTTCCAAACAGCGCCCGCAGCGCTTCCCTTCCCGGCAAGTACACTCGTCAATTATACTCAAAAGTTTGCCTGTTAGCAATTGATTCTGCGCCAATAAAGCTTGGTAATTTTGCTGGATAGATTCTGTAACTAAAGTCATGTGTTGGCACATTTCTGTGAGACTTTTAATGTCGTTTATAGCATCGGCTCGAATTGGTTCTATCAGCTCTAAATTTGCTCTCAAACGGCTCTCCATCAGATGCGATGGGTTTTGGATGTTCGTTATTTTCGGCATCGGTTCAAATTAGTAATAATCTAGGCAAAGGGCGAGATATAATCGCGCCCTTTCCCTAGATTTAGAACAAGTCGGCAGTTGATTTATCTTGGGCTGCTGGCAGTGAAATAGCGCCGTTAGAGTTTAAAGAAATGGCATCATTTTCACCGTTAGCATGGGCTGCCATCAAACAGGCAACTTCCTGGGGAGGGAGATTGTCCAAACAGACCATTTGCCGCGTTCCTTCCAAATCTATCATCCGAGATTGATTGCTCATATCGGACAATACTGCGGCGGCTTGGTCGATGATTCCCCAGTCTTTGCGCTCAATCCAAGACCATTTTAAGCTGTAGTAATTGATTGGTTTTACTACTCCGCTATCATCGGGTTTTTGACCGGAATGTTTGGTAAATTCGGGAATGAAGATACCTGTAGCTGGCTCTACTCCGCGAGATTGAACGGAGGCAACTAAGCGGTTAAAATCGTTCAGACTGCGGTTTTTGATGTATGTGACCATCACAACTCCTTGCGGTAGTTCGCCACTTTCGGCGACAAACCAGAGTTGACCCCAAAGTGTGTGGGAAGTTTGACCTAAACTGCCGAAGAATTTGGAGAATTTGAGAATGGTCATGGAACATTTGCTACTATAATCGGTATCGCCGATTGTCCACTGTCCGCTTTGACAATTGTTACGAACGGCGATGGGAATTTCTGGTACGAGTAAAGCGTTGCTAGGTTTAGATCCAAATACTGAAAATACTGGTCTTTCTTGTATTTTAGTCATTGTTTTTTCCTGTTTCCTTTTTCCTGCGATTACCTAATGAGATGTTGGGCTTTTTTTGGTTCGGGATATGTGTATTCAAGCATCGCTTCTTGCTGAGCTTTAATTATCCGCAGTGCAGCGAGTAAATGCTCTAACATTTCTAGGTGGGCTGGGGTGAAGTGGATGCTGAAGCCTTCGCCATCCCTTGCATAACCCGGACAAACCAGTGAGGCCGAGTTTTGTTCTTCGTGGGCGGCGATGTATAGCCAGTCGTCGTCTTCTAGCTTGTAATGGGTGTCTGTCCAGGTTCTCAGCATTGGCTATCTGTTCCTCCTTGTTTTCTCAGTACAAGCGTTTTGACCGATCGCACTTCTCTTGTTTTGACCATTCACAGGCTATATCTAGCGTTTTTTGTCTCCGTCTTTGGCTTTTTAACTCTACCTGTATAGTTTTAATGTTGACGAAACCGTCAACTAAACTGAGTCTAGCCTATGTTGATTTTCCCGTCAAGTGTTTTGTTGAATTTTTCATCAAAACAGGCTAGAATGCTTGGAGGGAGGCAAAAAAACGTGGAACAGACATTAGAACAGACCTTTGGAAGACTCATCCGTCAAGCTCGCAAGGACAAAGGATTCTCACAACGTGAGCTAGCGGGTATGCTAAGTGTGGATTTTACCTATTTGTCGAAGTTGGAGAACGATCGCGCGGATTATGCGCCGAAAGAGGAGGTAATCCGATCGCTAGCACGGAATCTAGACATCAATGAGGAGGAACTAATTTTCTTGGCGGGTAGACTGCCACAGCAGTACGAAGCTTTGCTGAAGCAGAATCCGAAGGAAATGCAGGCTCTTTTCCGGCGGATGCAAGAAAATCCCGATTGGCTGAAAAATTCTTTGCAACCGTAAGAGAGGGCTCTCAAAGTGAGTATCTTTAAGCCGTATTGCTTCTACCCCAAAGAATCGATCGAGGGTTTGGCAAATGACATTCTGATGCAGATGCAAAAAACCCGAAATTTTGCTCCGAGATGGCCTTTTGAGGCAACAATGGTGGCTGATTTCCTGGATTTAGGAGTAGTTTGGGACTGGATTGAACCTGATGAAGAGGGTGCGATCGCTGCTAGAATTTTGCCGCAGCAACGGTTAATTGAAATCAACGAACAGATTTTGGCAAAACCCTCTGGATTCATCGAATCTACCATCGCCCACGAAATTGGACACTGGGTGCTGCACATCAATCAAGACGCAGCAGACGGTGATGTAGAACCATTGGAGTTAAATTTGGACAACGGGGGAAACAGGGCGCAGGATGTTGAGAAACCGTTTGTCTGTCGGGGTGCGAGTGCTGATACCAAAATTGCATCGATCGAATGGCAAGCACAATATTTTGCCAGTTGTTTGTTGATGCCACGAGGTATTTTGGAGGATAAAAGACAGGGACGGGATTTAACTAAATGGTCGCATTTATACAAAATGAGGGATGAGTTGGGAGTGAGTATTTCCAATTTGACTAATCGTTTGCAAGAGTTTGGTTGGATTTATATTCCCAAGGGAACTCGCGAGATTTATACGGGGAAGGATGTGGCGAATGCACAGCAGCGGTTGTTTGGTTGATGTTTTTTACGGTTGTTTTTGAATGATTTAACCGCAGAGGGCACAGAGGACACAGAGAAGAAGAGAGAGGACTAACATGAAGCTATGCTAACCGAATTTACCCTCGCCAACTTCAAAAGTTACAGCACAAGCCGATTACCCCTTGGCTCCCTAACCGTACTAATCGGAGCCAATGCCACAGGCAAAAGTAACGCCCTGGAAGGTTTGCGCTTTCTGTCATGGCTAGCACAATGTCAAAAACTCTCTAGCATTCAATATGCCGTGAATAGTGCAGACCGTGTTGTACGCGGTCGAGTAAATGATTTGTGCCATCGGGGAGAATCAAATTTTACCATCGGTTGCCGTTTGGATTCAACAGAATGGAACCAACTTGACATCACCCTAAATGTGCGTGACGGAGAACTGCACATCAGTAGTGAGCGAATCATTAACTCAACAAGTCAAGTCCCGCTATATCAGCTAGATCAGCCTTCTCAAGGAGTAGGGACTGATGTTCGTGTGGCCTATAACAACTTTACAAAAGGGAAGAACAAGCCACGAATAACGTGCAGCGATCAAATGGCTATATTCGTGCAATTAGACACCCCTGCCCATTTTGATCCAAAGTACCCCAAATCCCAAAAAAGCATTCCTGAAATCGTCCGCGAATATCAAAAAGTCTTACAAAATATCCTATTTTTAGATCCCGTCCCCGCCAGAATGCGCGAGTACAGCTTCAAATCTGATAAGCGATTACAAGAAGATGGCACTAATCTTTCCAGCGTTTTGTATCGCTTGTGGGAGAACCAAGCCGAAAATCAACAGGCAATTCTCAACTTGATCCAGAGTCTACCAGAGCAAGCTATAGATGGGCTAGATTTCCTTTTCGGCCCACGGGATGAGGTGATGGTGCGACTAGCAGAAACCTTTGGCAATACCCGTCGTTATTGTGAGGCGGCATTATTATCCGATGGTACTTTGCGGGTGTTAGCGATCGCAGCAGCTATGCTATCAGCACCCGTTGGTAGTTTAGTGGTAATCGAGGAAATCGACAACGGCGTTCATCCCAACCGCGCCAAGCATTTACTCGCCAGCATCCGAGATATTGCCCAGAGGCGTAAATTACGAGTGCTGCTTTCTACCCACAACCCAGCCTTAATGGATGCCTTACCCGATGCTGCCCTGGGTGATGTAGTCTTTTGTTACCGCAATCGGGAGAAAGGAGATAGCCGCCTGGTACGGCTTGGAGAGATGTACGATTTTCCTAGTCTGATATCTCAGGGACCGCTCGGTCAACTGGTAACTGCTGGGGTAGTCGATCGATTCGTCAAATCGCCGCACACCCCTGAAGACAGAAAACAGCAAGCTATGGCATGGCTGTCTCGGTTACAGGAGTATGGCAATGAGTAGTATTTGCCTGATGGATACCAGCATATTCCTCGGACCACTCAACGTTCCCAACTATAATCAGCATAGAGCATCAGTTCTCGAAGATTTTAAGACTTATTCTCAAGCTGGCTGTACTTTTCTGTTGCCGATGGCAACCATACTCGAAACAGGCAACCACATCGCCCAAAACGGGGACGGTACAATGCAAAGAAAAACAGCCATACGTTTTGTTAAAGAAGTTAAAGCTGCATTCACAGGCGAAGCCCCCTGGAGACCTACTAAATTCCCGAACACGACAGAAATATTGCTATGGATTGACCAATTTCCGGATCTGGCTGGCAAAAACAAAGCACCTCTTAAGTTATAGCAACTGCCAAGGCGATTAGGGCAGATTTTGTAGGGGCGGGTTCACCGATATCTTTCATCGGTATAGACAAATTCTATAAACCCGCCCCCACCCCACGACTTAACCACCCTGGCG
>JAHREW010000055.1 GCA_020883125.1 Microcoleus sp. CAWBG506 | reverse complement strand
GCAACTGCCAAGGCGATTAGGGCAGATTTTGTAGGGGCGGGTTCACCGATATCTTTCATCGGTATAGACAAATTCTATAAACCCGCCCCCACCCCACGACTTAACCACCCTGGCGGTTGCTATATCTGATGCTGGATGGGGAACTTTTACTAATTTTCTTGCCTATAAACTAGAGAAAAAAGGTGGGAAGCTAGTAGAAATAGATCGATGGTTCCCCAGATCTAAACTTGGCTCCAACTGTTATTATCAAGTTGACAAGTTGCCACTTGACGTTAGGGAATGGACTTGCCCTAATTGTGGCACTTGTCACGATCGCGATGGTAATGCAGCAACAAATATTAGAGCAGAAGGTATCAGACTACTACAAACGGATGGAACAGCCGTTTCTGCTAATGGAGGGGAAGTAAGACCAACGAAAGGACGCAAGTCAGTTCTGAGGCATTCCCCCGCGATGTTAGAAGCCTGCACTATAATCGCTTCGATTTAGTGCAGGTAGTTCACTGGCTCTCTCGGATGTTGGGTGTAAAATGTAGCAAATAATACTAAATTTCGGAATAAGGAAATCAGAAACCCTAGATTTTGCTAGATCATAATCATTACTTATCACCATAATTACGAGAGATCCCACTTATCTTGATTGGGCGATCGACTTTGCACAGTTTCTTTAGACATCGATTGAGTTAATACCATCGCGCCATAACTATCTTTACAGTCTTTCCCAGTGTACAATTGACCGCAAGCAATTGGGTCATAAGCGCCCAGATTGACACTTTTGAGTAATTCTACAATCTAAAATCCCCTGTGCGTTTTCTCGAAATAAAACATCTCGCCCCAGAACACCTGCCTAGTGCCGTAGAACTCGATCAGCTCTGTTTTGGAGGCATTTGGGCGATAGAAGGCTACAGGCGCGAGTTAGAGAGTCCTAATAGCGATTTATTAGGTTTGTGGACATGGGAAACTGAGGACTATGAATCAGTTCAAAATTCGGTGGGCACGGGGACACCTCCCCTACAAGTTCGGGCACCCACGCACCATCCACCGCCCCTACAGATTCCACCAATGCTCATCGGTATCGGTTGTTTGTGGGCGATTTTAGAGGAAGCTCACATTATCATGCTGGCAATTCATCCTCAGTTTCAACGTCAGGGTTTGGGACAAGCTCTGCTTTTGGCTTTGCTAAAATCGGCTCACGACAGACAATTAGAGCGATCGACTTTAGAGGTGCGGGACTCGAATTTAGCGGCAGTTTCCCTGTACAAAAAATTTGGTTTTAAAGAAGCAGGACGGCGGAAACGATACTACGAAGACACTGGAGAAGATGCTCTGGTGATGTGGCGCAGCGGTCTGGAAAAACCGGAATTTCAGCAATATTTGACGGTTGAGAAAGTGCAGATGTGCGATCGGCTGCATCAAAAAAAATGGCATTGGGCGATCGATGATTAATTGTAGGGAAACGGCAGTGCCTTTCGGAGTGTCAACTTAAGCCGAAAGCCCGCCCGTGTCCGTTAGTGAGCCCGCGAGTCCGACAGGGGTTTCAACCCCTTTCTAATAGCCAAAGTCCTCTCTTTCTTGACTAATGAGTTGAAAATTCTTCTCTTCAGTCCTCTTTTAGAGGACTTTAGCTTTGAGACAGGGGTTTCAACCCCTGTCGGACTATCGGTTTTACCTTAAGTTGACACTCCCAAAGGCTAAAGGAAGTGTCCCGGCTGTTAGTAATATTAATTCCGATACTACCGGATTTGATATCATCTGTTGGTGGGATAGTTTCAGTTCAATTGTCATCTCCCAAAAACCCGATCGAGAACAGGCATCCTGCCTGTTCCACATTAATTATTGGAGATGTCTAATTGTCATCTTCATCTCCCAAAGCACCGCAAGCTAACAGCATTACTCTTGCATACCTGCATAGAGTAGTCGTACAAATAAGCGGACGCCATTACTCTTGCATACCTGCATAGAGCAGTCGTACAAATAAGCGGACGCCATCATCATTCTTCAAAGTTGCATATGATGGAGCTTCGCTGTTACCGATCGCACGCAAATCTGACAGCAATTCTGGATGGAACTGGCAAGTAAAAGAACGTCGAATTTTTTTGGTTTCAAAGTCTTTGTAGTTAATGCACGTAGCCGAACATTCTGTAACTATTTCGCCATTAGCTGCTGTCGAACAAAGAATTTCCACGGAATCAGGCAGTTGTATCAGCCATGACAGAGGACTTCCAGCTATCAGATGCCGATAAGGAATAAGGGCGTCATGAATGCTCCGGTAAGCCCAGTTAGCGAACAGTACAGCTTCTTCGTTGACTTCATCTGAGTGAAACATCGATATTGATACTTCATGCTCGTATTGAATCGTCGTGTCAATGACACCTTCATGTGCGTCTGCTGTTACAGAGTGGGCATGGATGAGTTCCCAAGGAATATCTAAGGCATCGCCGTCTGGAGACTGATAGGGCAACAACACGCGATCGCCAACTTCCTTGGATTCATTGCGCGTCACCGCAAAATGCCGATCGTTCCAGCCCTCGGCAACAACACGCCCATCACGTTTTTTAACTTGAAGAGTCTTACCGATTGCTTCGATGCGCCCTGCAACCTCTTGCAACGATCTCAGAGCAATACCTGAGCGATCGCCATCTAAAGATGTCATCCCCAGGACTTCTTTGACTGCACGACGAATCAGTCGTATGTGACATTCAGCAGCCAGTTGGTGGCCTACACAGATGAATATTGCCGGGGCACTGGTGGGCGATCGCGAAATCAGCAATTTTTCCACTAATGCAAACATATCCTCTCGCGGACAGGCTGGACTTGTCCAAGTCGATTCATCGTATGTCGATGGATCGCCTCCTTCCACTACTACGGCATAACCGCAGCTAATTGCCGGAACAATTATTTCTGGATCGATGATTCCCGTTGACCAAACTGGCAATAATACTGAGTCGATCTCGGCAACTTTTTGAGCAATGTAGGCAACGTTTTTGGAAGCCCGAACATCTTCTCCGAGAGTGTTAACGCCTACGTGTTCCCAGGGTTCGATAATGGTTATACAGTTGCGTAACAAATTGGGATGTTTGAGCATAAACTCCACATCTTCCCGTGAATTTATGACTTTCTCTAGAGGCTGGGCGTGTCCCCATTCAAAAATGCCATCTTCAGCAAATAATTCTTTTTCTTCCGGTGGATTTAGAGAATTTCTATCTGCCAAAAAATACCCTAACAAAATATGTGCTGATTCAAAATCTAACCTACCTTCATGCAAGTAGCCCGGAGTTAATCGCCAGTCGGCTGTGGTGGTTTTATTTTTGCTCAATTTGACAGATTAAACCATGTTGATTTTACCTCTAGTATTGGTTCATCAAACTGAAAATAGGTCGTCCCTAACATCCTTACATTACATTACATTAACATCAAAAATGACACTCGATTTAGTTAAATGTCGTTTTTTGAAAAAGTTATAGCTGCTTGCGATCGCAGCTCATTTTCGAGATTATTTTGAGTAGATATTTTTTCATTCTGGCTAGTCCGCAGCGATATATTGATTGCGTGTCTTCGCATCTCTATCACCTGAGCAATTTCACGCGATAAACTAGGTTGTCGTTCGATCATTGTATTGACTGCATCTGCGTCGATCACCATCACCTCCATATCCCGTATCGCCGTAATCGATACCGGACTCGGTTCCCGACTAAACAGCGCGATCAATCCAAAAAACTCACCCTGTGAAAGCTTGACCACCTCCACTTCTGGGCCTGTATCATTCAAGACGGTCATTACCGCCTCACCCGAAATAATGATGTACATAGAAAAAACCCGGTTTCCTTGCACGATCGCGGTTTCTCCTGTGCCAAAATGCTGTATAGTTGTTCCCTTCGTCAGTTCATCTAAACTACTTTGCTCCCTAGTAACTGAGCTCAAAGCAGGAATCGAGGAAAATCCTTGACTCAGCTTGCTTGCGACACTATCTATCTTGCTAGCATTCGACTCCACGGGAGATTGGTATTTGTAGTGATAGAGCGTAAGATTGTTCCGCCGTGCTGCATACCAAATCCGAGTCATAAATTCATTTTGCGCTGACTCAAGTTGTAGAAAATCTTTTACGAAGAATTCTACTTTATAAGTAATCACAAAGTCATCGTAAGATATCGTTTGAGGATCCGGCTCGGGATCTGCCAAGATTCCCGGAACAGACAAAGCGGTACTTAAGAGGACCTGCCTTACCACGTTGGGAGGATTGTCGTAGGAGAAGCCAACCTTAATGCTTCCAAAATAAATCCGATCGGGTGCGGTGTAATTACAAATCACATCCTTTCCCAGTATCTGATGCGGAATGATGAATACCTGGCGGTCTTCCGTCAGCAAGCGAACCGCCCGCCAGTTCATGTCAATCACCTGACCTTCAGCATCCCCCACCTTCAGCCAATCCCCGATATTAAACGGACGCTCAAATAACAGCATAATTCCCGTCAAGACACTGCCCAAAGGGTCTTGCAGTGCTAAACCCAGAACGATCGAAGTAACACCCAATGCGGTGGCAAGCCCTGCCAAATCAGCCCCCCAGACTTGCGACAGAACGATCGCCCCGCCCACCAGAATGGACACAAATCGGCAAAGGTCAACCAATAGTTTGGGCATCCGCCCCCGCCAAGTGTCTGCTTCTGCCTGCTCGAACAACAATGCGTTAATCAGGGAAAGGGCAGCGTTGATGACACATATCCAAAACAGCGTTTGGATAACTTTAACCAGCGTTGTTTGCGGATCGAACTTGAAAACATCTCGAACAAAAATCATTAACGCAAAAGATGGCAAGACGAGGTTTTTCACCGCCCGCAGAGTTGACGCCAGGGGGTTTCCTTGCCGTTTTAATCGCTGAATCACCTCTCCCAGGACAATAATGAGGAGTGGAAACCCAATGCCTAAAACGATTACCCAGATTAACCCTGATTCTTGCCAATTCAAATTACCCATCTGAAAACACCTCCACGTACACACGTTCTCTATTCCTGCGGTTTTATTTTTCGGAGTTCCCAAGCCTTTACCGATACCTTGTCCAGTGCTTCGACGATCTCAACTGGATCGAACTCGTAGACATCAGCCAAGCGCTCGCGGACATATTCCGAAACCAAAATGCTTCCGGGGGGACAACACGACTTCAGTCTATGGGCAATGTTGACAGTCTCGCCCCAAACGTCATACACGTAACGGCTCTTGCCCACAATACCTGAAATCAAATCCCCCGTATTGATCCCAATTCGCAGATCCAAGTTCAAGCCCCGTTCGTAATTGAAGCGACGCACGTGCGCCAGCATTTCCAAGGCACAATCGATCGCCCGTTTGTCACTATCCAGGCGAGAAACCGATAGTCCGCAGACAGCCATGTATCCATCACCCATTGTTTTAATTTTCTCCAGTCCATGTTTGTCTGCCAAATCATCGAAGGCATCCACCAATTCATCCAAGAGAAAAACCACCTCTTGAGCACTTAATGATTCAAAGAGTTTGCTGAAGCGGTGCAGATCCGTAAAAATGATGCTGACATTGGAAAAGGGGTCAGCGATGACACCCTCTCCCTGTTTGATCCGCTTGGCAATCTGAGCAGGGAGCAGCAGGTCAATCAGACCTTGGTTCTCAGCGTTGTGCTGTTCCACCTGTCGGATGTGGCTTCGCAGTGTGTAAATCTTCTCATTAAATGACCTAGCCAAGTCACTAAATTCATCTCGCGTTCCCGATACCACCATTGTCTTGCCGTCACCAGACTCCACCTGTTTCGTGCTGGCAATTAAGATATCGATCGGTTTGACAAACAGCCTCGCCAACCACATCGCGACTAGGGTGACAACAACCAAAATCAGAGCCGCTGAAATTACTACCTCTCGTTGAAATTTGGTGATGGGAGCGAAGGCTTCATCGATATCTATTTCTGCGCTCAGCGCCCATCGCAACCCATCGACTTCTATCGGTGCATAGGCACCCAGCACATCGCTGCCCCGATAATCCTTGTTGCGGACCAGCACGGATTTGCCCAACAATGCTTGCTTCACGCCGTCCACATTATTGACAGGCAAAAACAGAATCGTCGTGTCCATCTCGCGGATTTTTTTGACGTTTGATTCAGGTAGCCCGCTCTCGGAGAGCGATTTTGTAAATTTCTCTCGATCTTCTATCAAGAATCGCGATTTCGATCGCATCAGTTCATCTTGCCCCACCAGATAAGTTTCCCCGGTGTTGCCCAATCCGTTCTCCTGCCATTTGCCGTAGCCATTAACAATGTCGCTGAGACGATTTGCTGGAAGTTGGAACGCCAACACACCAATCATCTGCGATCCATCAAAAATCGGGGAGGCAATAAAAGCAGATGGCGAATTGTAAGAATAGATATAAGGTTGAAAATCAACAATTTTGACATAAGCCGTGCTATTAGATCGACGAGCATCTTTAAAAGCCTGGACAAAGTTAGTATCAGCAACCAGTCCCCCAAGTAGATTCGCGCCCAAGTCACCCTCGTTAGAAAGTAGGTAAACGACATTCCCATTCAAATCAATCAGGTATGTGTCGTCGTAACCGAAGCGTTGAGCGATGTTGGCAAACTTGGAGTTGTAGCGAGTGTTAACGCGGGTGTAGTTACTGCCGTCTTTCGGGTCATCTAGCTTGTACTTTTCACCAATGGGATAAGGATTATTGGCAACGTAGTGATACTGGAGGTAGCGGGAGGCCACATTTTTAGGTATGAAAGTTTCCGGGAGTGGCGTGGCCTCCATCGTCTTCTTGAGCCGTGGTACAAACTCTTTGCTGTAGAACATATCGAGCTTGTCATCATAGGCCTTGGGTATTTTCACCGTAGCCAGTTCATCAAAAGCCTGCTTGAATTCCTTCATCGCATTGATGAACATATCATCATCACTAAGCGTCTGGGTGTGCTGAACCAGAAAGTTAAAATACAGCTCGATTTGCTCAGTTCTGATACTTCGTAGAGTCGTTAACTGGTTAAATACTCGTTGTTCCAGGAGCTGTTGTCCCGATCTGGAGCAAATAAAGCTACTTGCCCCCATTGATAAAAGGCTGACTACCAGCAGCATGACAATGAGCTTGGTACGGACACTGAATCGATGGATTTGATTAATTAATTGCATAAGCGTACTCGCAATCTGCACGTATCAGAGAGTTAAAAAAATTTACATACATCTTTAACCGATCCATAAAAATAAAGGCTCTATTTTTCCATGTTTCTTGACGGACTCCCCGGCATGAATGCGCGGGGATTCTCAAAGGTTGCATGAAGGCAGGCCTTCATCCGTGCCTCATGCTTTCTTCTTCCTGTCTCTCTGGCTCTTAACTAGACTGTTAAGAGTTCCCGTCAGACCGCCTCCCCAGGCTATTTCTTTAATGTCTACGAAGCGTCCCTCCGCCGACAATCCTCGATTACGAATAACTTGTGCTGCTGCTACATCTCGATGTGTCGTATACCCACACTCAGGGCAATTATGCACTCGGTTATCGAGAGCTTTCTTGCCAGTATGACGATCGCAATTAGGGCAGACTTGAGAAGTGTAATCCTTGTTTACTTTCTCGAAATCTACTCCCTGTTTCCAGCATACCCATGACAGAATTGAAATGAATTGTCCAAAACCAGCGTCTAAGGTGTGTTTGCTAAACATACCTTTTGCCCAGACTCGAAAATCGATATCTTCAACAAATACCATTCCCGCATCTAGAGCGATTTCATGAGCTAATTTAAACTGCCAATCCTTTCTGGTGTCTGTTACTCGTTGATGCAACCTAGCAATTTTTTGATTCAACTTATGACGGTTACTAGATCCTTTGCGCTTCATGTCTAGGAAAGCTGTTTCCAGCTTTCTTAACACCTGTTGAAGCATTTGAGCGTTAACCGTTTTGAGTTCGGGAAACAACTTTTTGGCGATTGTCAGCCCCGCTGCCTGAATATAATAGTTCGGGTAGGGAGCATCCGCCGGAATAATGTACTCGCCATCGAGGGAGCCAGCATTAATCGGACATTTACGAGAGTTAATCCAGTCTTTGCGCTCTCTCAATGCGTAGTTCCAAACCTGACGACAAATTACCAGAGTTCCTTCGATTTGAGAAATCTGCTCGTCTGTCGGCTTGAGTTTGTACTCGTAACTGAGATTTAGCATGGTTCTTTACTAATTCTACAAAGTATTGTAGCATTTTGTAGATACAATGACCAGAACCAGAACTCAACGGATGACTGGCAGCTTAAAAGCTGCTACTCGCCTTCATCCGGGCCTTGAAAGGACGGGGTTCTCGGCATATTTCCTATAGAACCCAGGAGCGATTGATCGAATCAGATCCAGTTGCTTTTTAGCCTTTGCACCCGCTCGCTGAGTATACCCGATCGCTCGTCCAACTGACAATATAACCGAAGCCCCAAACGGATCTCGGGCAAAATTTAGATGAGGAAGGCTAGAGCCGTCAAGGCGATCGTTCATTTAGGCACTTTCAAACTTAATCTCTCAACGGCAACGGTAGAGTCGCCAAGAGCTATTAGGCTCAATCAGTAGATTTATTCGGTGCGATCGTTGCCGTTCTCTTTTACCCGATCGCGATCGGTATAGTTGTCCCAGCCAACTTTTAGCGTGGAAATGCAGATATACCCGGACTGCTCTCTTTTAACTTTCGATTGTTATGGCTACAATAACAGGCACAATCAACCAACATTCCGCGATCGAGCTTTACTCTTTATTTCAAGATGTTGTTTTCGTTAATTGCTACAAGCGAAAACAAACTCACTGTTGTGGGTGAAGCCTTTCAAATCAGGAATATCTGGTGAACATAAAATATGGTCTGACCGCTATCCTTCGGTACTGCTGCAAACGATCAACACAGCCGTGTTGTCACTACACAAATTTGGTTACTCATGCACCCAACAATTCTCGTTTAGCCACGAATATTCTGGTTCTGGATGACACCCAGGCCGATCATCAATTTCGACCAAACTTTTATAAAGGGGATTCTCCTAACTCTCTTCAATTGCATGAAGGAGTGATTCCGGTTGATGCTCAAAATAATCCTTTGTTTCTGGTTGCTGCTAAAGCTGCTGGCGGAATCAACGATCGCTTTATCTATGGGACTAACAGAGACGACGAATTCAGATTAAGTGGGAGTTTTGCGAAATATTACAACAACAACGGCAACCATACTTATAATGTTGGTAACGGCAACGATCTTGTTTTTGGTGGCATAGGTAATGACATCATCTTCGGCGGGGCTGGAAATGACACGGTTGATGGCCCAGATGGGAATAATCAGATATATGGTGATGACGGTAATGATATTCTCGGTGCTGGTATAGGTAATGACACCATCTACGGCGGCGAGGGAATTGACATCATTAATGGCCCAGATGGGACTAATGACATTTATGGCGATAGGGGTAATGATTATCTGACTGGTGGAAACGGCACTAATAGGTTTTTTGGGGGTTCTGGCAACGATGTTCTACAAGGTGGTACGGGTCTAAACTTACTCAAAGGTACAGACACCAACACGATGTCTAGTGATGAGGTAGATACTTTAATTGGCAACCCTAGCGCCAGACTAAACGCATTTTATATTGGCGATCGCACAACAAATTGGTACTCAGTCGGTGGTGGAAATGATTACGCCAAAATAGTTAACTTTAATCCAGTAACTGACATAATTTTGGGGGGGGTGAATATTGAGGCGCAAAACCTCATCACTCAAACTTTTCTCTGGGCTGGAAGTGAATTGATTGCCAAGATTGACGGTCTCTGGGCTTCGCAAATACCTTTCCCTACGAGGATCTTTTAGGCTTGACTTTTATTCGATTTTGTAGAGACCGCTGTGAATTTTAAATCCTCAAAGTTGAGGAACGCTACTTGAGAGCTAAGCCAAGCGCGTGGCAATTACACCGGACGCACTCCTGACCAAAGAAACCGGGTTTTTCAATTAATTTGACGGCTACAGCGAAAGATTTTCTCCAAAAAGCCGATTTCTGACCTCCCCTGGGATTCGCGCAATGGATTTAAGGGTGAAAAGCTCGATCGCCCCTGTAACACATAAGTCTTGTGAAGCAACCTCCACACACTTCCAGATTTATGAATTGGCGATCGCACGTAAGAGCAAAAAAGATTGTGCTAGAATCCATCAATACGCAGTCGTAGGTTGGGCACAGGCCGAGAAGAACAATCTTCTTGCAGTCTAGGGGAGGTTGTAGGTCAGCCACCATTTGGGTCTTCCCAGTTGAAAGCCACCCTGCAACATGAGCCTAGAATCTGCAACCGCTTTTCCAGTGTGGCAGAGCGGTGGGAGTGTCGCGCTAGAATTAGCATTACGAGTTAAAACTCGAATAAAAACGCTCGTTGTGCGAGCGTGACCTCAAAACGGGCACATAGCAGGTGGGAATAAACCATGTTTGAACGCTTCACAGAAAAAGCAATAAAAGTAATCATGTTGGCCCAGGAAGAAGCTCGCCGCCTGGGTCACAACTTCGTAGGGACAGAACAGATCCTCCTGGGTCTGATCGGGGAAGGCACCGGAGTTGCAGCTAAAGTCCTCAAATCAATGGGGGTCAACCTCAAAGATGCTCGGATTGAGGTCGAAAAAATTATCGGGCGCGGTTCGGGCTTCGTAGCAGTCGAAATTCCGTTCACCCCTCGCGCCAAGCGGGTTCTAGAACTGTCCCTCGAAGAAGCTCGCCAACTCGGACACAATTACATAGGTACTGAACACCTGCTGCTGGGTCTGATCCGCGAAGGTGAAGGAGTCGCGGCTAGAGTCTTGGAAAATCTGGGAGTAGATTTGTCGAAAGTCCGCACCCAAGTGATTCGGATGCTGGGAGAAACCGCAGAAGTCGCAGCCACTGGGGGCGGTGCTCGCACCAAAACCCCAACCCTGGATGAGTTCGGATCTAACTTGACTCAAATGGCCGTCGATGGTAAGCTTGACCCGGTAGTCGGTCGGCAAAAAGAAATCGAACGGGTAATTCAAATCCTCGGTCGCCGTACCAAAAATAACCCGGTGCTCATCGGTGAACCTGGAGTTGGCAAAACCGCGATCGCCGAAGGCTTGGCCCAGCGCATCGCTAACAACGACATCCCAGACATCCTCGAAGATAAGCGCGTCGTCACCCTCGATATCGGCCTCCTCGTCGCCGGTACGAAATACCGGGGGGAATTTGAAGAACGCCTCAAAAAAATCATGGATGAAATCCGCACGGCGGGTAACGTGATTTTAGTCATTGACGAAGTGCACACTTTGATCGGTGCTGGTGCGGCGGAAGGTGCGATCGATGCTGCGAACATTCTCAAGCCGGCTTTGGCAAGAGGCGAACTCCAGTGTATCGGCGCTACCACGTTAGACGAATATCGCAAGCACATCGAGCGCGACGCAGCCCTCGAACGGCGCTTCCAGCCAGTGATGGTCGGCGAACCGACTGTTGATGAGACGATCGAGATTCTCTTCGGTTTGCGGGAACGCTACGAACAGCACCACAAGCTGAAAATCTTGGATACAGCCCTGGAAGCCGCAGCCAAACTTTCTCACCGATATATCTCCGATCGCTTCTTACCAGATAAAGCAATTGACTTGGTAGATGAAGCAGGTTCGAGAGTCCGCCTGATCAACTCTCAACTTCCCCCCGCAGCCAAGGAACTTGACAAAGAACTCCGCAAAGTCCTGAAGGATAAAGACGAAGCGGTACGTTCTCAAGACTTTGATAAAGCAGGTGAATTGCGCGATCGCGAAATGACGATCAAAGCCGAAATCCGCGCCATTTCCCAAGCCAAAAAAACCGACTCGGCGGCCCGTGGCGACACCGACCCATCGCCAGTAGTTACCGAAGAAGACATCGCCCAAATCGTGGCAAGCTGGACAGGAGTTCCGGTCAACAAACTGACCGAATCCGAGTCCGAAAAGCTGTTGCACATGGAAGATACCCTGCACCAGCGTTTGATTGGTCAAGAAGAAGCTGTCAAAGCTGTTTCTAAGGCCATTCGTCGCGCCCGTGTTGGCTTGAAAAACCCCAATCGCCCGATCGCCAGTTTCATCTTCTCCGGGCCCACAGGCGTTGGTAAAACCGAACTCACCAAAGCCCTAGCCGGCTATTTCTTCGGTTCCGAAGACGCAATGATTCGGTTGGATATGTCCGAGTACATGGAACGTCACACCGTCTCCAAACTCATCGGTTCCCCTCCCGGTTATGTCGGTTACAACGAAGGCGGACAACTGACAGAAGCAGTCCGTCGTCGTCCTTACACCGTGGTGCTGTTCGACGAAATCGAAAAAGCCCACCCCGATGTCTTCAATATGCTTTTGCAAATATTGGAAGACGGCCGCTTAACTGATGCTAAAGGTCGCACCGTAGACTTCAAAAATACGCTGCTGATTATGACATCTAACATCGGTTCTAAGGTGATTGAAAAAGGTGGCGGTGGCCTCGGTTTCGAGTTCAGCGACAACCAAGCCGATGCTACTTACAACCGCATTCGTTCTTTGGTTAATGAAGAACTGAAAAACTATTTCCGCCCAGAATTCCTCAACCGACTAGACGAAATTATCGTCTTCCGTCAGTTGAACCGAGAGGAAGTTAAGGAAATCGCTGTCATCATGCTGAAAGAAGTTTTCGGGCGTTTAACAGAACAGGGTATCACTCTGGAAGTTACCGAAAAGTTCAAGGAACGCTTGGTGGAAGAAGGCTACAATCCCAGTTACGGAGCTCGGCCTCTACGCCGCGCGATCATGCGGTTGTTGGAAGACAGCTTGGCTGAGGAAATCCTTTCTGGCCGTATCAAAGACGGCGACATCGCTGTTGTGGATGTGGGTGAGGATGGAATTGTCAAGGTGTTGCAAGGCCAGAAGCGGGAATTGCTGCCCCAAGGTGCTGAGTAAGTGCGATCGCAAGTACAGTTTTGAAGTAATTTGGCGATCGTAAATAACTCCAAAGCAGTATCTAAAAAAGGTGGAGAATCTTAATTCTCTGCCTTTTTTACATTGAGTAAATAACATATCAGAGGAAGATAAAATGACATCTGAAAACAATAAGTTGAATACAAAAACCATAGAAAATAAGCCTGATACTTCGACTGCGGTCAGCACAAGCTCCTGGTGGCAAAAAGCCTGGAATTCCCAACGAGAAAATCTTCAGATAGTGATTATAGCTTTGGGTTTAGCAATCTTGATTCGAGCATTTATCGCCGAACCCCGGTTCATACCCTCAGACTCTATGTTACCAACTTTGCATATAGGCGATCGGGTCGTAGTCGAAAAAATATCCTACTATCTTGAACCTCCCAAAACTGGCGACATCGTAGTCTTTTCCCCACCGGAACAGTTGCAAGAACAAGGATTTACTCAAGACCAAGCATTTATCAAGCGGATCATTGGCTTACCCGGTCAAACCGTCACCGTTAAAAAAGGTCTAGTCTACCTCAATGACAAAGCCCTGGTTGAAAAATATATTGCCGAACCTCCTAAATATCAGTGGGGGCCTTATCGAGTTCCCGAAAATCAATACTTTGTCATGGGAGACAACCGCAACGACAGCAACGACTCCAGCCGGTGGGGATTTTTACCCAAGCAGAACATCATCGGTCGCGCTGTAGTCCGGTTCTGGCCTCTAGAACGCATCGGGAAAGTTTGAAGTCAGTTGTCAACTGTCAACTGCTATACCAATGCCCCAATGCCCCATGCCCCATGCCCATTTCTGTACGGACATTGCTACCAATCTTTACAGATTGAAGGCTAGGGCATTCCTCCGCCAACTGATAAAATAGTCTCATAAGCAGCGGAAGTTCCTGCCGACATCAAAATTTGTTCGATATTAAAAAATTAGGTAAAGCTATGGGATTTTTTGATTCAGAAATTGTTCAACAAGAAGCCAAACTGTTATTTGACGACTATCAATCCCTCGTCAAACTAGGCAGTAGTTATGGTAAATTCGATCGCGAAGGCAAGAAAATGTTCATCGCTCAGATGGAAGCAATGATGGATCGTTATCGTATTTTTATGAAGCGTTTCGAGCTGTCTGAGGACTTCATGGCTCAGATGACGGTAGAACAGTTAAAAACCCAACTCAATCAATTTGGAATCACGCCCCAGCAGATGTTTGAGCAAATGAACTCAACCCTGGAGCGCATGAAATCTGAACTGGAAAAGCAATCTTAATTTCAGAAGGAAGAAGGAAGAAGGAAGAGGGAAGAATTACGAATTACGAATTATTCACTCGTAATTAGGAATTAGGAATTACCTACTCGTAATTAGATTCCCTACTCGTAATTAGGAATTAGGAATTAGGAATTCGTAATTCCTACTCGTAGCCCAATGCCCAAGGCTCGATGCCCAAGGCCCAATTCCCAAAGCCCAATTCCCAAGAATTAAGGGTGTTCAAAAGCTGAAGCAGGTTTGAAACCTTCTTCTGGAACTCCCTGCAAAGCTTGGCTCATAAAATCTCGCCAAATCGGGGCGACAATGGTACCGCCAGTAGCACCGTAGCTCATGGGTGTGTAATCGTCGTTGCCAACCCAAACAGCCACGGACAACTGGGGGACGTAACCGACAAACCAGATATCCCGTTCTGAAGAAGTAGTACCGGTTTTTCCAGCAGCCGGCCGGCCAAGTTGGGCCGCCCTTGCAGTACCGTTGTTAACTACGCCTTGCAGGGCGCTGTTGACAGAAGCGGCGGCCCAGGAATTGAGTACCAATTTCGGTTTGGGCGTGTTGTCGAGCAAGACATTACCGCTGCTGTCAGTGACTTGCACTATAAACGTGGTGTCAGAATGCCAGCCATTGTTGGCAAAGGTAGCAAAAGCTCCAGCCATCTCCAAAGGAGTGAGGTCAACTGCACCCAAGGGTAAGGAAACCACCGGTTCCATGGGACTTCTGATGCCCAGTACCCGGCAAATTTCAATCACTTTGTTTAATCCAACTTCTTGTCCAAGCTTGACAGCAGGAATATTTAGTGATACTTCCAAGGCTCGGCGAATGCTGACGGCACCGGAGAAGCCACCACCATAGTTTTGAGGGTAGTAGTAGCCGTCGCCGTCACGATAGCCCACAGGAGAGTCGTAGACAACGGAATCAGGACTGTATTTACCACTAGCAAAAGCAGCGTAGTAGACAAAAGGCTTAAAAGAAGACCCTGGCTGTCTCCGGGCTTGAATGGCACGGTTGAATTGACTTTTTTCGTAATCGACACCCCCAACCATTGCTTTGACGAAGTGGGTGCGGGGATCGACGGCAGCTAGGGCAATTTGACCTTGGTCGCGATCGTAAAAAATTCCTTGATTGTATAGTCGATCGTGCCATGCTTTGACTGTTTCTTCAGCCGTCCGCTGCATTTTGAGGTCGATGGTAGTTTGAACGCGCATTCCTCCCTTAACTACAGCATCTCGGCCAAAACGCCTAGTCAACTCCTGAACGACGGCTTGTGTCACGTAAGGAACTTGAGAGCCACCAAAAGAGGTAATTTTACCAAGCTTAATCTTTTGTTGGCGAGCTGCTGCTTCTTCAGTCGGGGTAATCCATTTCAACTCCTTCATCCGGGTTAAAACGATTTCCTGTCGCTCTTTTGACAACTTGTACTTGACGAAAGGACTGTATTCTTCGGGGGCAGAAATTAACCCAGCTAACATCGCGGCTTCTGCTAAAGTCAAACTATCTGCTGACTTGTTGAAATAGCTGCGAGATGCCGTTTCTACGCCGTACAAGTTGTGACCGAGGTAAATTTGATTCAGGTAAAGTTGCAGAATCTGGTCTTTATTGAGGATTTGCTCCAAGCGGATAGACATTACCGCTTCAGCTACTTTGCGACTGAGTTTTGATTGGGGAGATAGAAACAGGTTCTTGACTAATTGCATTGTCATAGTCGAGCCTCCTTCAACGGTTCTACCTTTTTCGAGGTTAGCGATGAAGGCTCTGGCTATCCCGCCTGGGTTGATGCCTTTGTGGGTGAAAAAGTTGCTATCTTCGATCGCCAAAACAGCTCGTTTCAGGTTCGGGGAGATTTTGTCAAGGGGTACGACATCTCGGTTGGCTTCGTCGTGGATGCTGGCTAGGGGCCGGCCGTTGATGTCGTAAATGTGGGTGGTTTCTGTGGGAGAGTAGGTTTGCAAGATGCGAACATCTGGCAAATTGCGGAAGCTGATCGCTAAGCCAACCAGTCCGCCAGCTACTACAGAACTGGCAAGCATTGTGATGCTGAGTATGGTTCCAGCGGTCACTTTACTGACGGACTGAACGAACTCGAATACGGGGGCTGAGTTTTCCGTATTTTTACGGACTGCGTTGGTTGACACGTGGATTTCACTTCCTGAGTCGATTGGGGGTTGGAGACTTTGAATTTAAAATGGGGGATGGAACAACTCCCATCAAAAATGTTGGTAGGTAAGCTTTGGGATTATGCTAGCTTGATGGTTGTGTTTTTATATGTCAATCAGTGAGTGTAACTAATTCTGCTGCACTTTGGCAAAATATTATGGTTTTAGATCGCACCCCTATGATTGCTCCTAACTTTTCGGGAATTTACCGCGGTGTCAGTGAGATTTTTCCCGATCGACCTGATTCTAACAATCCTGACGAAAATTTGGTCGAATTGCTGACCAAAGCCGATCGACCTTTGCGCATTAAGTTAGGAATTGACCCCACAGGGACTGACATCCACCTAGGCCACAGCATTTGCGTGCGCAAACTCCGAGCTTTTCAGGATGCCGGTCACACCGCAGTATTACTCATCGGCGATTTTACCGCAAGAATTGGCGATCCGACTGGGAAATCTGAGACACGCACTCAATTGACTCCCGAACAAGTGGCTGAAAATGCCCGGACTTATTTAGACCAAGTGCGTCCCATTTTAGATTTTGAAACGCCCGGACGCTTGGAAATTCGCTACAACTCCGAGTGGTTGTCCGGTTTGGACTTGGCGAAAATTTTGGAGCTGCTAGGCACGATGAGCGTGCAGCAGATGCTCGCTAAAGAGGGATTTGATAATCGAATGGAGCAGGGAACGGCGATTTATTTGCACGAGTTTCTATATCCGCTGATGCAGGGTTACGATTCGGTGGCCCTGGAAGCTGATGTGGAGTTGGGGGGAACTGACCAAAAGTTTAATATTGCTGTCGGGCGAGATTTGCAACGACATTTTGGGATGAAACCGCAGTTTGGTTTGCTGATGCCGATTTTGATCGGGACTGACGGGGTGCAGAAGATGTCGAAGTCTTTGAATAATTATGTGGGTTTGTCCGATGACCCGCTGACGATGTATTCTAAGTTGGAGAAAATTGCTGATAGTTCGATCGCCCAATACTTTGAACTATTGACAGATTTACCTCTGGATGAGTTGCCGGAAAATCCGCGAGAAAAACAGAAGCTTTTGGCTGTGAATGTGGTAAGTCAGTATTACGGTTCGGAAGCAGGCGATCGGGCGCAACTCGATGCAATGGCGCTGGTGAAAGGTGCTGCGGGCGAAGCTGATGCTGTGGCGGAGTTTTCTTTGGCAAGTGTACAGTTTCCTGCTAAGTTGTTTTATATTCTGAGTGCTAGCGGACTTTGTAAGAGCAGCGGTGAGGCGCGGAAGTTGATGCAGGGCGGTGGGGTGAAGTTGGAGGGCGATAAAGTTTCTGATGTTAACCTCACTTTTGAATTACCTGCTGAATTGGAAGGTAAGGTTTTGCAGGTTGGGAAAAATAAGTTTGTGCGATTGGTGTCTTGAATAGACATCGACCATATTTATTTTGGTATTGTGGAACAGGCATCTTGCCTGTTCAAAACAGGCAATTCTTTTGATTGTGGAACAGGCATCTTGCCTGTTCAAAACAGGCAATTATTGCGATGACTAATCTATTTTTTTAACCGCAGATGAACGCTGATGAACGCTGATAATCGAATTATTGTGGCTTTGGATGTTCCGAG
This sequence comes from Microcoleus sp. CAWBG506, assembly GCA_020883125.1. Classification (GTDB taxonomy): domain Bacteria; phylum Cyanobacteriota; class Cyanobacteriia; order Cyanobacteriales; family Microcoleaceae; genus Microcoleus. The sequence goes on along the minus strand of JAHREW010000055.1, from coordinate 8,372 downwards.
TCGAGAAGATGCGATCGCCCTGGTGGACAAACTCCCCGATGTATCTTTTTGGAAAGTAGGTTTAGAGCTATTCGTTAGCTGTGGCCCGGAAATCATTTCTATTCTGAAAGAGCGGCAAAAGCGGATTTTTCTGGATTTGAAATTTCACGACATCCCCAATACGGTTGCTGGCGCTTGTCGGGCTGCTGCTAAGTATAATGTCGATTTATTGACAATCCATTCTACCTGTGGTAAAGATGCTCTGAAAGCGGCGTTAGTTGCTTTGGAGGAAGGGGCGGCGGCTGTGGATAAACCGAGTCCTAAATTAATTGCAATCACTCTGTTAACGAGTTTGAATTCCAGACAGTTGGCTTTTGAGTTGAAAGTACCTTTAGAGTTGCCAGAATATGCTTTGCACATGGCATTGTTGGCTAAGGAAACGGGTTTAGCTGGTGCTGTTTGTTCTCCGCAGGAAGTGGAACAGTTGCGGATGAGTTGCGGGGATGATTTTCTGTTGGTTTGTCCCGGTGTGCGTCCGAAATGGGCTGATGGGGGCGATCAAAGGCGATCGATGACTCCAAAGGCTGCTTTGAAAGCTGGTGCGGATTATCTGGTGATTGGGCGGCCGATTACGGCTTCCGACGATCCGGTGGCGGCTTTTGCGCGCATTTGTGAAGAGTTGGGATAATAATAGGAATGTTTTTTTCAACCTCAGATGAATGCCGATGAATGCAAATACAGCACTTTTACAAGCTATCTGAGGTTCCCGCAGAAACCCAGTTTCTGCGGTCTGCTTCATACACTAGCAATCTACTGTATATTTTTCGTCCTTCACCAGGGGATCGACATCCAACCCCACAACAAAAACAAAATCAACAAACACCCAAACCAACCAAAAGAAGGAGACAAGTACATCCCAGTAGCCAACATTAATAACGCAACAAAAAACAAAATAATCCATTTGACATTAATCGCTATCCAAGAGAAAAAATCCATATCCGCTCTCCAGTTGAGTAAGAAGTTAAATCGCCCCATAGATTAAACTACATTACGGAACAACAAGATTACGGAACAAAAAGACGACCAACGCCCATCCAGGTTTCGATATCCAGCAAGATTTCCAGAATGCGGTCAATACAGCGGTTTCGATAGACTCGATCTGCTAAAAATCGATCGGCATCTCCAATCGTAATCACAGGTAGGCAATCCATTGTATTTTCTTCTCGGATTACCTGTTCTAGGGAGTCTTCACCCTTCATGCTGCGGTTAGCTGTCAGCAAAATCATCTGATTCGCTGGTTCAGCTAATGTTTTTTACCCTCAAAAATAGCCTCTTGAAAGCACATCATCTTCGTCTAGTTCATCTTTGCCAATCATCCCTTCAATTTCAGTTAAAAATCTCAGAAAAACTTCCGGTGCAAAAGGGTTATTATCGAGATGTTTGACAAAATCATTTCGATTTTTCTTTCTTCCCTGTACCGTACTAAAAGCACTTCTGATATTAGACGATAACCGCTTGGCTTTTCTCAGAATTAGTATCTCATCAATAGCTGTGAGTGATGAGCTAATCGGCGACATATCAAGCCATTCACATAGCAAGAAATACTTGGCTCCTGGAACACTCGATTTTACATCAAGTGCAGTTGCAGCGCTCTCTTGAAACATAGTTTTATCAAGATTTGTTTTACACTCAGCCGCAATATAAGCAATATTTGCCTCACGGGACGTGCTCTCCTTAAAATCTTGATTGTGAGAGGCTTTCAAAAATATTTTTCTACTAATTGCAAAATCTTGATCCTTGGCTCGAATACTCATTCCACCGCCTTTTGGACTTACTTTTAAACTTGACTCAAATCGTAGTGATGAAAAACACTGTGTTGGGCCAAAGGATAGTTCTTTGTCCTTTAATGAATCTGCAAATACGGTTGTAACTAAGATAGGTATAAATTCTTCAATGATTGAGTTGTCAAGTTTTAATTGCCCCTTTTGACGGTACAAAAAATCATTGTCACTGTCAAAAATTAGTTCGAGATCAATGTATCGTTTATAGGAGGTTAGATGAGATACCATCTCTGGAACCACTTTCAGATCGCCACTGATATTTTCAATGGTTTCCAACCATTTTTTATAGTATTCGATTGCTTGATTTACACGCACTTTTTCTGTAGGATGTAATTTATTATTATCAAGCAATGCTGCTAGTTTGTCTCCATGTGGCTGAGCTAAATTAAACATAATTTTCTTCTTTTGGGTTGATTTTTTCAATGATTTTACGTAAACGCTGTCGCTCGAAATAAGGTGATATCTGTACTTTTTCAGCCTTGTCGATAGCATCCTTGATTTCATATTTTACTTGTTCATCCGCTAGGAAATAAGCGGACTCTAAGCCTTCTACAGCAATAGTTCTGGCTTGATGTATAGTAAAATAATACTGTAAATTTTCTACTTTTGTAAAGTGCAGTATATCTTCTTTGATAGTTTTTCCATAACGATTTACAAAACTTCTTTCTTGACGGATATCTAAACTAAGACCCAATACTTGACTAGCGACTTCTGCAACTAACTCACCGTTAAAAAAAGGAGTGCCTCTAATATTTGATTCTCGACCGACTACAAATATTATTCTACTGTCATGGCTGCATATTCGTAACAATTCTTGCAAAGTATAGGCGATGTCTAAGCAATATTGAATTACTGTTAGGAATCTATTACTTCTATGCTTGCGATTAGAACCAATCTCTGATTTTGCCACCTCTAAAATTTTCCAGTTTAGTGCTTCAGTAGAACCGCGATACTGCTGATGATAGTTAAAGACATTGATATACGGGGGGGATGTAATCACAAGATTGATACTGGAGTTTTTTAAGGGAACGTTTCTTGCATCGGCATTGTAGGCATTTATCGGCTTTTCGCTATAGGGTAGGTTAAGCACAAAAGTAGCGAGATTTTTCGCAATGGTGAAAACTCTTGAGTAGGTAACTTTTTTATTTTCTAAGTCTAGCAATATCACTAATGCTTGATGTAGAATATTAATTAATTTTTCTTCATTATCAACGGCTAAATATACGATTTTATCTATTATATCATTTTCTGTAACTTCTTTTTGTATTGTTTGGAAGAGTGGCATTGTCTCCCAGATATCAGTCTTTAGTCGAGCGAGAAAACAATTGATACATCTTTCACGCTGTCTTGGTGAAATAGTGATAAATTTATAAGTGTTAGCGAGGATTAAAGCTGCGGGATTGATTTCGGTTCCGCAGGCTTCCAGTCCTAATCTTCCTGCCTCATATAAAACTGTTCCACTACCTAAAAATGGATCGAAAATTACACTATTTTTATCGGCATATTTATGAATCAAACTTTCGATAAACTGGGGGGAAAATTGTCCTTTCCAAGGAAGTGGATTAGTACGCTGTTTATCTTCAATGTCTAATAGTTCTTGAGGGATTTCTTGTCTATTGATAGGAGTTTCACTGAAAATTTTAGATAAAACCATAATTAATTCGGATTTTTACTTGGCGCGATTTTGTGAATAGATAGAAAGGCCGGGGCGGGTTTTTGAGATTGTGGGTGGGAATCAGAGATTGTTGGTGAAACCCGCCCCTACAAATCACTAACAAAAATTCCTTACAATTGATATTTTAATTCATCCAATTTAGCCTTAATCGCTTGCATATCTTGCCACATAAACCATTTCGGAGTTTCGGGTTCGCGGGAAGGGTTTCGCAACAAGTACGACGGGTGGAAGATTGGCATACATAGGCGATTTTCCCATTCAATCCATTGACCTCGGATTTTACTAATTGGTCGCTTGTCGCTAAGTAAACCTTTGAGGGCTGTTGCACCGGTTAATAAGATAATTTTAGGGTCTAATATGCGAATTTGTTCTAGTAAGTATGGTTTGCAGGCTTCTATTTCTTTTGCTGTGGGAGGGCGGTTGTTGGGGGGGCGACATTTGATGACGTTGGCAATGAATACGTCGGTTTCTGCACTCAAGTCTACTGATTCTAAAATCTTATCTAAAAGTTTGCCCGATCGCCCTACGAATGGTAATCCGGTTTCATCTTCGTTTTGTCCCGGCGCTTCTCCCACAATCAAGATTGAGGCTTGCGGATTGCCGCGCCCGATGACGGCGTGAGTGCGGCTGTTGCCCAATTCGCAGCGGTGACAGCGGTTGCAGTGTTCGGCTATTTCCTCGATGTTTTGATAAGTGCCGGGAGGAATGGGAATTTTGACATTTGTAGGTATTGAGTCTGTTTGGAAAGAGACATTTTGACTGTTGTCAAAAAGGCTGAGTTGCAAGTCGCTTGACATATATTGAAAGATAAGGGAGATTTTTGGGAAGCTAGAGTTTATAGTTTAGATCGGGTTTGCTCGTACAGGCAGGAATATGTTCTCTAGCCCGTTGTTTGATAATCGCGCTGATGCTGGCGAAAAACTCGCGGCGGCAGTTTTCGCAGAGCTCGAAAAATTGAATTTAACCTCGCCAGAGGTTGTGAAACCGATTGTTTATGCTTTGCCGCGCGGTGGTTTGCCGATCGCAGTACCTATTGCCCGTTTGTTGGGTTGTGCTTTGGATGTGGTGGTGGCGAAGAAGATTACTCGTCCTGATAATCTAGAATACGCGATCGGGGCTGTAACTGCTGATGGGGAGGTTGTGTGGCAAAAGCAAAAGCCACGCAATTTGCGCTTTCAAACTCTAGCACTCCAGCAGGCTCAAGATCAAGCCCAATCTCTACTGGCGGATTTGGATGCGGGATGCCCAAATGTCAGTGCGGCGGGGGCTTTGGCGATTTTGGTGGATGATGGGATTGCTACGGGGATGACGATGGCTGTGGCGGCGCAAGCTTTGCGGGCGCAGCAACTGGCGGCTTTGTGGATTTGTGTGCCTGTTGCACCGCAGGATTTGCTAAAATTTTTGGAGGAAATGTGCGATCGGGCGATCGTCCTGGAAACCCCAGACCCTTTTTATAGCGTCAGTCGCTTTTACGCTGAATTTCCGCAAGTGGAGACGGAAGTTGCCTTAGCGTGTTTACGGCAACAAACTGAATGGCGATCGTAAGTTAAGCTAGAAGGCTAAATCCAAAAGTGCGATCGCTAACACATGAGACCTTGGGAATATTGGTTGAACACTGTGATTCTATCTAGTCAGCACAATCCTCCTCGCTTTGTTGAGTTGGTGATGTTGAGTTTAGCAATGATTTTGTTGGGGTTATGGACTTTCACGGGGCAATGGCCCTATTTAGCCTTGTCTCTAAGTTATATAATTGGTTCGTCTTTTTCAATTTTAGTGCGAGAATCCCTGGGCCCGCGGCCTCAATTTCAGCTAACTCATCTCACCGCACTCTTATTGTTAATTATCAGTTTTTATAGTTTTGCTGAATTGATTAGATAAGTAGAAGGTAGAAGGAAAGAGGAAGAAGGTAGAAGGTAGAAGGTAGAAGGTAGAAGGTAGAAGGTATAATGCTTATACAGTAAACTTTTTAGTCAACTTATTACAGAGGAGTTTTATCTATGAAATCTGCTAATTATGTTGGTGTAAAATTAGGCGATTACCTGCGGGATCGAAGGCGTAGATTTCTAAACCGTGACTAGCTTTAATGATTTCTCCGGGGGGCGGACATCCTAGGGCCCAAATTCGGGCGATCGCCATTTCGATGTCGCTGACTTCTAAACATAAACTCATGCCTGCTTTTCCGATACCTAAAAATTCTGATTTGTGGGATTTTTTGGGTTTGAATATGCCTAATCTTAAACCCGGCAGTTGAAATTCAGCATAAGTATTAGGAATGTAAGGATTCGGATCGATGTCGAGAAATTTTGTGTAAAATTTCACGAGAACTTCGTTGTCGATATCTGCTAAAGTTACTAGGGCGGCGCTGTAGAGGAAACTCATATTATGATTGATTGCGATTGGTTGTTTTGCATATTATCATACTAAAAATCCTCCTATTGAGTTTGTGCGTTGGTTGCGCTGTCAGAATTTGCAGGTACGGTAAGGGAGGCGATCGCTCTGAGTATATTATACACCGCTCTTACCTGTCGTCTTGACGAAAGCTAACACAAATCTCAAACAAAAGCCGTCTAGCGAAGGACGGGCCTTTAAACCCATTTGTTTGGTAATTTCGGCCAGCCCTTGTTGCAAAAATTCAAATATATCTTATCATATTGTAATCCGACAAATATTGTTCGATGGAAACCACCAATTTTATTGCTCTGTCTATCATCATTGTTGCCGTCCTGGGGATTGGCCTAGGAACAATGACTTGGGCTTACTTCGGTAAGGGTAGCGTTTCTGTGCTGTTTCAAGAACCCATTTTAAGTTTACCAGAATTTCCGGCTACGGACGCTGGCCGCAAGGCCTCTGTTTATTGCCAAGAAGGGATTGAGGCCTATAAATCTGGAAATTATCGAAAAGCTAAAGACAAATTTACCAGCGCCTTACAACTTGTTTCTACTTTGGCAGAAGCTTACCACAATCGGGGTTTGGCTTGTGCTAATTTGCGTTCTGATGATGATGCTGTGCAGAATTTAATTACTGCTAGTGAATTGTACCAACAGCAGGGGAATGGAATTGCACTAGAGTCGATCAAGCAAAATCTGGAAGCATTGAAACAACGCAAGTTGGAGCGGGAAAAACTGAAAGTCCAAGGAACCTAGATTGCATCCAGATTAGATTTGTCTGCTAGCTTCGATGCGATCGATTTGAGCAATTAAAATGGCTCGGCTAGGTGCAACGATGCGATAATTAGTAATTGGATCGTAAGCTTCCCATTCTGTGGTCACTTCGCTATCTTGCCAGACAAACCATTCTTTGTAAAGTTCACCTTCATCAATATCACCGCATACCGCCAGCCAATCATCTCCTCCTAAACTACTGTAGTCTCCTCCTACTAAGTCTAGCCAAGCAGCGACTATACAATATTCTAGGTTGCCATTGGAATCAACTTTATTGCGATTGGCATTAACTTGGTTAGACTTAAGAGAAGTTTCGGGGCAGCAAATAGTAGAAATCATAAGTAGCTCCTGAATGTCATGTTGTTACTTTAGAAAAAATGCCTCTGTCTTAGTGACAGCAAAATGCCACTATCCCAACCATCACAGTTTTTAGCTCGATCGACTCTGACACCCGATTTGACTGTATGCCTTGTGGGGTAAGGCTTGAGACTGTTTGCGAACTACAAGCAGCCGCGGCTGAATTTAGCCAATTTGCAAACTGGCACAAGGAGTAAGCTGCGATGTATCCAGGAAGGAAGAAGGAAGAAGCAGCAATACCAATGCTTTGAGCAATTAAAAACGTCCTCAACGTTTTGGGAGTTGCTGAGGGCTGGGGAGTCGAGAATAAAGCTATACTTGATAAGTTCGGCAGTTTCCGTACAGTTCGCGAAGATTCTTGGTTAATCAGGTCAATATGCTAGAGCTCCACTGTCACACAACTTATTCGGATGGTACTCTCACCCCTGGGGAACTTGTCGCGGCGGCGGCGGCGTCAGGGGTTCGCGCTTTGGCTATCACAGATCACGATACTATGTCTGGTTGGGATGAAGCTTTTGTGGCGGCCCTTTTGTACAATCTAGAAATAGTCCCCGGAGTGGAACTTAGTACAGTCCACAACGATCGCTCTTTGCACATTTTAGGTTTTTATCCCGATGCAAATAAGCTGCGCGTTCCTTTGAACGATCGCCTAGAAGGACGGTTTAGGCGATCGCAAGAAATGGTGGACAAATTAGCAGCCATGGGATACCCGATCGCATTACCAAAAACATCCCCAGGTATGGCACCAGGAAGACCTCATATTGCGTCTGCATTGGTAGCAGCAGGTTATGCCAAATCATCGCGGGAAGCCTTCGATCGGTGGTTGGGAGATGGTGGGCCAGCTTACGTTCGTTACGAAAAATTCTCCATCGTCGAGGGTATTGATTTATTGCGGAGTAGTGGCGCAGTACCAGTGTGGGCTCACCCTTATTTATTTCGGGGTGGAGTTGTCGAAGAAGTCTTAAAAGAATTAGTAGATGCGGGTTTAATGGGAGTGGAAGTATACCATCCCAGCCACAGTTCCAGTCAGATTCAAAAATTGAAAGATTTGTGCTTGCACTACGGTTTGTTGATGACCGGTGGTAGCGACTATCACGGCCCCGATCCTGAAAGAAAAAATACTGATAGCACTACTTTAAATATGCTGCATTTACCTTTAGAATTGCTAGAACCAGTTAAAGTTGCTGCGGCCAGTTTGAAGTAGTTTTTCAGGGTGAATTGGGCAGATAAATTTATATACAGCGGTTCCCGCTGTTATGAGGTACAGTAACAACAATAAGCAAACCAATTTCTTAGATGTTGAGGATTGATTAAGTTGAGAGCAACTGCAATTATTTGATCAATCATGGACGTGGTAGT
>JAHREW010000054.1 GCA_020883125.1 Microcoleus sp. CAWBG506 | reverse complement strand
AACCAAATGTGCTATTACTATTTTTTGGCGGAGATCGAGAGAATATGCTTTCATTAATTTTTAATACAAGATGATATTTTGTTATTATTTATTGTACCATTATACAGCGGGAACCGCTGTATTTTGAGATGTCGCTTACCTAAAATCACTTTGGCTTTGCGGCGATTTGACCCACCTTTGACCTTCCGATTTACAAGACGCCCGGCCTGTTTCAATCGTGCTTCACCTCTACGCAGAAATCTAGGATTAGGAGCCATGAAGCCATTTGAATCGGTGTAAAACTCTTTTAGTCCTACATCTAATCCAATTGTTTTACCTGTCATTGGAGCGGTTTCTAGTCGTTCTACAGAGATGCAAAACTGGACGTAATATCCATCTGCTCGTTTAACCAACCGCACCCGCTTAATTTGGTCTGGTTGATAGAAATTCAGATCGCGAGTCCCTTTTAACTTTAGTCTGCCAATTCCACACTGCTATCGGTAAAGGTGATTGATTTTCTATCGAATGAAAGCTTCCAAGAATTAGTTTTGTACTCAACAGAACGACTATCTTTCTGGAATTTAGGAAACCCAACTCTTTTACCTTTAATGCCTTTTTTGACACGATCGTAAAAGCGGGAAATACTAGCCCATGCTCTTTCTGCACTAGCCTGCCTGGCCATCGCACCTAACTTATTTGCCAAGTCAAATTCTTTTGCCCAAATCGCACAATACTTAGAAAGATCGAACCAAGATTTAGCGCCACCATCCATCCACAGTCGGATTGATTTGTTGCGAATGAATTGACAAATTCTAATTGCTTCATCGATCGCCTGGAACTGGTCTGGTTTTGCGTAAGCCTTGAATTCGAGAACGAGCATTTTTTTTCCTCCTGCTCCTATGATACGATGCTTGTCACAGGAATATGGAATTTGTCCAAGAACATGGAGAAATTCCCCCTAGAAGGGGGAGGCTCTAACCCCAATTTTCTGGTAGATACTGTCGCCAAGACAGTATCTACGGGAATTATGGCGATGGATTCAAAGAACTTTTAATAACCAGCTTCCTCTTCGTATTCAGGAGTCTTAGTCTTCTCAGGGATATTCACGCGAGGAGCCTTGTAAGGCTTCGGCGCTTCATCATCAGCCCAAGCATCGGCTTCCACATCATCCTCGTACTCGTATTCCACCACCGGCTCTTTTTTGGTGCTATAACTTTCAGGACGATCGTACTTTTTCTCTTCGTACTCTTCCTCATAATCATCCTCGTCGCCGCCCCAATTATCCTCTTCATAATCATCGTAATCATCCACCGGAGGTGGCTGCACCTGACGCAGGGGCTGTCGCACAGGAGGCCGATTCCACTGCGAATCCTCATCCCAAGGAACCTCCTCCACCACAGGTGCTGTCTTCCGGACCATGGACGGGGCTGCTAGGGGCACTCCAGGCCCCAACTGATTTGGGGTTCCCACGGGCTTGGGATAATAGCCTTGTTCGTCCTCTTCTCGTTCCCAGGGTGCTTGTCCTAAGCCGACGCGCTCCAACAAGCCCACACTAAGCTGTCGGAGTCTTTCCTCAGAACCTTCAAATACAATCAAGCGATTGGGGCCACTGCTGACAATTTCTTCAATTCCCAACTCATAGGTGCTGAGGACTTGTTCGGGGATTTGGGGGATTCCCAGAGAAGCAATCACGATGGAAACTAACTTACCGTCTTCTGGGTCGAACCGAAAGCCTCGCACTCTCCCCAAAAGTTCGCCGGTTTCGGTGATGACTTCGCTGTTAATCAAAATACTGTAGACTTCAACATCAATATCATCTTCGATCGCGCTCTCATCTTCCACCAACAGCACGTCGCCGATTTCGCTGACACTGGTGAGGAACATATATTTAGGCATTCCAGCGACTGCAAATATATTATCTCGTAGACCGATCGCCACAACTTCCCGCCGGTCGATGTCCACCCACAGTTGACTAACTACACCCAGGCGTTTACCTCTGTCGCGGGTGATGACTTGAGTGCCGAGAATATCGGAGCGTTCGCAGATTTGTTCGGATGTCATTCTAATTGTGATCCTAATTTATTAATTAAGTACATATATCACTCAACATGGTCAGTCGATATGAGATTTGAGACTTGAGATTTGAGATTTGAGGTTTACTCCACAGATTAACCTAAGAGCTGGAACTGTAGTCTAAAATTTTCATCTCTTTAACGACTTAAATCGGGGACTATAACTTCAGCCCCAACACTTGAGTATAAGCTCCCCGTGCTTGAGTAACACCAATTGTACGCTGAGCCGATTGAATCATAGGTCGCCGCAAACTCACAACAATAAACTGGGCTTGTTCAGACTGTCGTTTTATCATTCTAGCTAATCGCTCCACATTTGCCCCATCCAGAAACATATCCACTTCATCAAAAGCGTAGAACGTAGACGGGCGGTAGCGTTGCAGCGCAAAAATAAAACTCAGCGCCGTCAAGGATTTTTCACCTCCAGACATGGAAGCCAGACGTTGTACGGGCTTACCTTTTGGGTGAGCGACTAGATTCAAACCGCTACTGAAGGGGTCTTCTAGATCGTCTAGCTGTAGATAACCGTCACCTTCGGAAAGTTCCGCAAAGATAGTCTGGAAGTTTTCATTGACAGCATCAAAAGCTTCTTTAAAAGCGCGCCGCCGTAGGGTGGTAAAGTTTTCGATTCTCAACAGCAGTTCTGTCCGTTCACCTTCCAAGGTTGTCAATTTTTGACTCAATTCTTGCAGCCGTTCTTGAGTGCGATTGTACTCAGATAATGCTAGCATATTCACTGGTTCTAGAGCTTGAATCCTTTTGGCGATCGCCTTTACTTCCTGCTGCAATTCCATCAAATTTCCCTGCTCCACATTTTCGGGAATCGACGGGACTGGATCTGGCATTTCCGCCAGCGCCGACGCCAATAAATCCCGAACTGCGGTCAATTGTTCCCGTCGTTCTTGCTGGCTTTCATTGAGTTTTTGTAACTGCCATTGTAACTGCTGTTTGGCTAAATGTTTTTCTCTGACTTGAGATTCGGCCCGATCGCGTTCTCCCTTCTGCACGCCCAATTTTTCCTCAATTTCTGCCACCGCAGCCTTAGTTGCGGCAATTTGTTGGTCGATCGCCAACTGCTGGGAAACTATCAGATTTAGGTCATCGGCGCAAGTATGTTGCTGGATTTGCCATTCCTGCAATTTCTCGCAGCCTGCTTTAATTTTATCCTCCCAACGCCAGAATTGATTTTCTAAGTCTACAAGGCGCTGCTGGACGTTTCTGAGAGCCAATTCTCGCTCTTGCAGTTGGGATTCTAGAGTCCGAAGACTAGATTGTATTTGTTGCCATTCGCTATGACTGTTGGACTCTTCCAACTGGGCCAAAGTTTGGCGATACTGCTGCAATTCAGTTTCCTTTCCTGGCAATTCTCCTACCAGCCCTTGCAATCTGGACTGGGAATTAGTTAATTCCTGAGTATTTTTAGTAATTTGCGATCGCCCTTGTTCCTGTTGGGATTCTAGCTTGATAATTTCTGTCGCTAATTGTTCCAGCCGTAACTGATGTTCGCGCAAATTTTGTTTAGATTCCATCAATTCCTGACTGCTGGTTTTGAGAGCAACAGAGCTGCGATCGATCGCTATTTTGCACCGTTCTAAAATTCGTTCAATTTCCTGAAGGCGTTCTTGCTCATAGGCGATCGTCCTTGCTTCAACTTGTGCCTCCGAGGCATCTACCGTACCAAAATGCAAGGTCGATCTATTGGTAGAACTCCCCCCAGTCATCGCCCCACTCGTCTCCAAAATCTCCCCATCCAAAGTCACAATCCGGTACTGTCCCAAATAGCGGCGAGCATCACCGAGATTGCTAAACACCACCGTACTGCCAAAAACATAGGCAAAAATCTCATTGTACCGGCCATCGCAGTCAATCAAATTCACCGCCGCATCCACAAAACCAGCCGCCCTACGCAAATTTTCATTCACCGAAAATCTGCCACCCCTAATTTTATTCAAAGGCAAAAACGTCATCCTACCAGCCCGTTTTTGTTTCAACAATTCAATCGCCTGCGCCGCTATGCGGTCATCTTCCACCACCATATTTCCCATGCGCCCACCCGCCGCAATTTCCAAGGCTAATTGATAGCGTGGTTCCACCCTTCCCAGTTGAGCCACCAGCCCACAGATTCCGACTATACCACTTTGTACTAGCACTTTGGCGGTAAAAGTTCCCGTGGCTTCTTGCAGTGCTTGAAACTGCATTTCCAGTTTATCTAATTTCCGCTGTCTTTCCCGTTGTTCTACTAACAAACGAGTTTGAGTTTCTTGTTGTAATTGCAATTCTTGTTCATGTCCTGCCACAATTTGAGTCAGGGATTCTACTTGCAAAGCTGCAATTCCTTGAGTTTCCATCAGCCGGGATTGTTGATTTTTTTTCCCGGCTATTTCCTGGGCTAATACTTGCAGGGATTGGTTTTGTTCTTGAATTTGACTTTCTAGGCGATCGACTCTTTCTCCAATGGCTGCTTGTTCGGCGCGAGCGGGTTCCAAACTTTGTTGTACAGTTTCTATTTGGCGGTGCAATTCCGTTTGCTGTTGCACCCAAGCTTCGGCTGTCGAGGCGATCGCATTGGCCACTTCCCGATGCTGCTCTAAAATTTGCCCCGCTTCATCCCGCTGTTGGACCAAAGTTGCTTGCTGAGACTTAACATAAGATATTTCAATCTCAATTTGCTCCAAACTTTGCCGGAATTGCCGAATTTCTTGCTCAATTTGTGCTATGTTGGCTGCCAATTGTCCCGCAGTAGTTTCCAATTCCTGCTTGCGGTTTTGCATTTGGCGCCGTTCGGCTTCTTGGGTCGCCATTGTGGATTGTAGCGCCAACAATTCCGACTCTCCCAAGGCTTTGACGCGGGCATTTAGTGCATCTAGTTCTGTGGTGACTGTGTGAATTTCAGTGTTAATGGTTTGCAGTTGTTCGGTGAGACTGGTACCATGGCGATCGCCCGCTTCGATTTGTTCCCGCAGTTTCCATTCTTGCTTTTGCAACTGACGGAATTTAAGGACAATTTCCCACTGGGATTTTTCTTGAAGTTCCGCCCGCAATTTTTGATATTTTTCGGCTTTTGTGCGATCGCTAGCCAGTCGATCTCGCTGGGAAATCAACTCTTTTTCCACAATCCGGCTGCGTTCTTCGACATCCTTAACTTCATCCAATTTCTGCCTAGCTAAGGAGATTTTGCGATCGAATTGAGCGACACCAGCCAACTCGTCAATTATTTCTCGTCGTTCTTTGGAATTCATCGAAATAATGCTAGTAACGTCCCCTTGCAATACGACGTTATAACCTTCGGGATAAATTCGCAATCGGTTTAGTTGTTCGTGAAGTTGAGTTAGGGTACAAGGTTGCCCATTAATATAATAAGTAGAAGTGTAAGTTCCTTGGCGAGTTACTCGCAGTTTCCGCGTGACACTCCATTCCGAGGATTTGAGATTTGCGATTTGAGATTTGCGATTTAAGATTTTCGATTTGTCAAGATTCTGTGGAGTTTCGGGACTTTCGACTTCGGGGATTTCTACTACTTCTGCTGGCACTGCGGGCACTTGAGAGAAATCATCTGCTGCATCTGGATATTCCTCATCTTCATCATCAGCAAACCATTCATCTCCCACACCTTCGAGGGCGAATGTGGCGGTAACACTAGCTTCGATGGTACCGCGTTTATTTTGGGCATTGTTCACCAAATCCGGCAAACGTTCAGCCCGCATCCCTTTAGAACTCGAAAGTCCCAGACAAAACAGCAAAGCATCGAGGATATTCGATTTCCCAGAACCGTTGGGACCCGAAACCACGGTAAAACCAGGCAGCACGGGAATGGCCGTCGTGCCGCCAAAAGATTTAAAGTTAGTTAGTTCGATCCGTTTAATGTGAACCATATGCTAGGACTAGCTTTGGCTCTAAGTAATTGTTCCAAGGTAACACAATCACCGCCGAGGATGAACAAAGTTTCAACTTTCGCAGTGGCGATCGAACAGATATCTTACCAACACAGGATGCCTGTTGAGCAACAACTGGTGGAGAATGCCCCCACCAGATGCCAGCCCTGAAAAAATTGTAAATTTTGATGCAGTTAATTGAACTAAAGGCGATCGGGATGATTTGTGGAAGTTTTCCTGAAAGGCTAGGCCAGAGAGCGTTTGGGAACTAGGAACTCCAAAATTATTTCGATACCCCCTAGACATATGAAATCTTTCGGGTAAAATCGAAACCAAAATTAATAACGTATGAAGTAACAAATCGCATATGGAGGGCAAAATCATTAAACCAGCTCAGAACTCATCCAATATGTCAGCTTCACCCGAAAGCGACCAACCAGTATTAAAAATTTGGGGTCGCCAGCCCCTCAAAGGACACGTCAAAATCAGTGGGGCCAAAAACTCCGCCTTAGTAGTCATGGCAGGTGCCATCCTGTGCCCGGAAGATTGCCGTCTGCGCAACGTTCCCTCCCTAGTCGATGTCGCCCGCATGGCGCAAATTCTCTCGGCTGTAGGGGTCAAAATAGAGACAAATGGGGATGTTTTGGATATCAATGCCAGCCAACTCATAGACGCTCAAGCTCCCTACGAGTTAGTCAGCCAACTGCGGGCGAGCTTTTTCATCATCGGTCCACTGCTGGCACGTTTGGGATTTGCGAAAGTCCCGTTACCCGGTGGGTGTGCCATCGGTGCCCGGCCAGTGGAACTCCACGTTCGTGGGTTGCAAGCCCTCGGCGCTGAAGTCCACATCGACCACGGCACTGTTCACGCCTACGTCAAAGGACCAAACCGCCGTTTAAAGGGAGCTAAAATTTATTTAGATTATCCCAGCGTCGGAGCGACGGAAACTTTGATGATGGCTGCTACCTTGGCGGAAGGAGAAACCATCATTGAAAATGCGGCTCAAGAACCGGAAGTGGCAGATTTGGCAAATTTCTGTCGCGCTATGGGAGCGCAAATTCAGGGCGCTGGAACTAATACCATCGTAATTTCAGGGGTTCCCAAACTTCACTCCGTAGACTATTCAATTATTCCCGATCGCATCGAAGTCGGTACATTTTTAGTAGCCGGAGCAATTACTAACTCAGAAATCAGTTTATCCCCAGTCATTCCCGACCACATCACCGCAGTCATTGCCAAGTTGCAGGCAATGGGAGCAAAATTGATTACAGAATCTCCCGACCTGATGCGGATAGTTCCCGGTCAGATTCATAAAGCCACAGACATCGAAACTTTGCCTTACCCCGGTTTCCCCACAGATATGCAGGCTCAGTTTATGGCCTTGCTAACTATGAGTGAGGGCGACAGCATCATTAAGGAAACTGTGTTTGAGAACCGCTTGCGTCACGTAGCCGAACTTAACCGTATGGGTGCGGATATTCGCGTCAAAGGCAATGTGGCCGTGGTGCGCGGAGTGCCAATCCTGTCGGGTGCACCCGTCACAGCAACAGATTTGCGGGCTTCGGCGGCTTTGGTGCTGGCGGGACTGGCTGCTGATGGTGTCACCACCATCAGCAGTTTGCAGCATTTAGACCGGGGTTACGAGCAGTTAGAGGTGAAATTGCAAAAATTGGGAGCGAAATTGGAGCGGGTGAAAGAGGGTTCAGAATCATCTAATGTTGAGGCTCCTGTCGAACCAGTGCGATCGGGTTTAAAGTAGTCATTAGTCATTGGTCATTAGTCATTAGTCAGTAGTCATTAGTTAGTAGAAAGTCCTTACTACAAACTTTAATGACCAATAACCAATGACCAATAACCAATGACCAATGACCAATTCCCCATTCCCCATTCCCCATTCCCCATTCCCAACTGACTAAAATGCCAAATATACCGCTCATCGGTTTGAAAGCAGACCAGTTTCGTCACCCCCTCGATTTGGAAGCTACTAATACTCTCAAACAACTGCCGGGCTTGGATTTGATGGTGCGGCAGTTGTTAGGTCAAATTGGCGAACAGTTTTTCATGCTGGAACATCTGGCTTCTAGCGTCCAAGTGGGCGAAAATCAATTGCCCCACCTACATCATTTGTTATTGGATGCCTGCAAAACTCTGGATTTGGAAGTGCCTCAACTTTATGTCCGCCAGCATCCCATGCCCAATGCTTACACCTTTGCGATGCGGGGAAAACAGCCTTTTGTGGTGATGCACACTTCTTTGATTGATTTGCTCACAGATGAGGAAGTTAAGGCGGTAATTGGTCACGAGTTGGGGCATTTGAAGTGCGAACATGGAGTTTACTTGACTCTGGCTAATTTAATTGTGTTAGCGGCTGGTCAAATTTCGCCTTTGGGAACCGTGCTAGTCCAGGGTTTGCAGGCGCAAATGTTGGAGTGGCTCCGATGTGCTGAATTTACTTGCGATCGCGCGGCTTTGTTGGCAACTCAGGATTCAAAAGTGGTAGCATCGGTGTTGATGAAGCTGGCTGGAGGTTCTCCGACTTTGGCTCCCAAACTGAATGTTGATGCTTTTTTGGCCCAAGCGCGGGCCTACGATGACCTCAGCAGCACGGAGTTAGGGCAAATGCTCAAGCAAGCTCAGACTTCTCAGTTGTCCCATCCAGTGCCAGTATTGCGGGCCAGGGAAATCGATCGCTGGGCAAGTTCAAAAAATTATGAATCTTTGCTTGCACAAAGTCGATCGGTGTGTTACGATGGTGAAACTAAGAAAAAGGGCGGGTGGCGAAATTGGTAGACGCATCAGACTCAAAATCTGACACCGAAAGGTATGAGAGTTCGATTCTCTCCCCGCCCACTACCAATAATCAAAAAATAGAGGATGGGGGAAACAAAACAAACTAAGTTTCCCATAAATAAGCTACTCCTAAAACCTCAATCAAGGATGCTATCGGTAATGTGATAGAACTTGCTCTGTCGGTCGTGTCAATGGGCAAGTCTTTGCGTTAATGTATCTCAGGATGGCTTGATCCTGATGGAAAAACAATGAAATCATTAGTTCGTTTAGGTGCAATTTTGGGGATTGTCGGCAGCACTCTGCTTGGCCCGTCACCCCTGGGTAGTATGTCTGCACTGGCCCTGCCGGAACCGCAAATTTTGGAAAAGTTGCGATCGGTTCCTGTGTTTACTATTACAGATGCTCAGGGTGCACCTCTGATCGCTTCTGTACCGAAGCAAGGTCAGGGTCAAAGTGGTAATGCTTCTGTGGCTGGAATTTTCATCAGCCAGAAGGATGCTCAAGCTTTTGTCGATCAACTGAAAACCAGAAATCCTCAGTTGGCGGCATCGGTGCGCGTAACGCCCGTGTCCCTAGGAGAAATTTATCAAATCACTCAGGCAAATAAAGGTAAGCCGGATGAAGTATTGTTTGCCTACGTTCCGACTCCCCAGCAAGTCCAGTTAGCCAAAACGGTACTTCAGCAAACTGGGCAACAAGTCAACGAGTTCAATGGTGTGCCTCTGTTTTTGGCTAGAGGTGGCCCGGAAAATGGCTATTTGACCATTCAGCGCGGTCAGGAAGAGGTGATTCCTCTGTTTTTTAACAAGGAAGAATTGCAAGGAATGGTCGATCGTTTTAAACAGCAGCAGCCGAGCGTGACGACGGCAATTAAGATTGAGGTGGTTAATTTGGAAAGCGTTTTGGAAGCTTTGCGTACTGAAAACGACAAATTTTTAACGCAACTGATTTTGATTCCTTCACGGGAGTCACTGGAATTTGTGCGATCGCTCCAACCAGCAGGTGCTGGGAACCAAAATCAACCCCCCGCCTCCAACCAAACCAGACCGGCACCTCAAGCTCCAATTCCCAGCCAACCCCGACCAACTCGTTAATAATTAGTCAGTTGACAGTTGGCAGTTGACTGTTGACTGTTGACTGTTGACTGTTAACTGTTGACTGTTGACTGTTGTCAATTCCCCATGAACCATGAACCATGAACCATTCCCCAAAAATCTCATGTTTGTCTCTGGTTTAGAGCTTTGGCAGTGGATCGATCGAGCTAAGGTAGAGGCGATCGATTCTGATGTTTCCTTAACCGAACTAGAATGGTTGCTGCAAGAGTTGACCAGTTTGGATAAGTTGGCTCTGCGTTTGGAGTCGTTTAAAAACTTACCAAAAGTTGAATTGAATTTATCTTTAGCTGAAATTGCCAAATTGTGGGAGAGACGGTTGCAGGAACGAGTGCCTGTGCAGTATTTAACTGGCACTACCTATTGGCGAGATTTTTCCCTCAAGGTAACGCCGGCGGTGCTGATTCCTCGTCCTGAGACAGAATTGCTGATTGATTTGGCTGTGGAAGCGCTGAAGCCCGATCGCCTTGATTCTAAATCTAATTGGGTGGATTTGGGAACTGGTAGTGGGGCGATCGCGATCGGACTAGCTTCGGTATTGACAAATTCCACAATTTATGCTGTAGATTTTTCGACCGCAGCCTTGGCAGTTGCTCAACAGAATGCCGAGAATTTAGGTTTTGGCGATCGGATTAAATTCGATCGAGGTGCGTGGTGGGAACCCCTAGAATTCCTGAAAGGTCAAGTTAGCGGCATGATATCAAACCCACCTTACATACCCAGCAGCACAGTGTTGACTCTGGAACCAGAAGTTACCAAACACGAACCTCATCTAGCCTTAGACGGCGGTTTAGATGGATTAGATTGCATCCGGCATTTAGCAGAAACGGCTCCCGATTATTTAGAATCCGGGGGAGTGTGGTTAGTTGAAATGATGGCGGGACAAGCTGAGGCGGTAGCTGAAATACTGGAAAGTCAGGGGAGTTATTGTCAAGTTCAGATATTTGCCGATTTAGCGGGAATCGATCGATTTGCTTTAGCATATCGGCGTTAGGAACCATTACTCAATTTTAGATTTTAGATTAATGATTTAACCACAGAGAACGCAGAGAACACAGAGGGAGATCAGAGAGATGAATAATTTCGATGAAGAGTGGATTTGATATCAATGAATGATTGTTGATAATTGCGCGGCCTTAAAAAAGAAGGATTACCTATTGACAGGCATGGATTTTCTGTGGTATTATCTAAATAATAGGTCATCAGGCGGGGAAAGTCAAGCATTTAACCCTGAAAAAAAAGGCAATTTTTTTTTTGCATCAAAAAAATATTTATTATTTCTAGCTAAGTCAAAATCGACCCACTCATCATGCGCTGATATCTGCGTTCCAACTCATCGCGCACCACCGGCCAATTGTTCAAACTTTCATCATCTTCAATTACCATTTGAGCAGCTTGGCGCGCCAACTCCAAAACTTCCTGATCCTCTACCAAACTCGCCAAGGCAAAATCTGGTAAGCCTGATTGACGAGTTCCCAAAACTTGACCTGGCCCGCGCAATCTCATGTCCATTTCAGCAATAAAAAAGCCGTCTTGGGACTGTTCTAAAACTTTCATTCTCTGTAGGGCATCAGTGGTTTTAGAACCGGGCATTAGCAAGCAGTAAGAACGGTTGCTACCCCGACCAACTCTACCCCGCAACTGATGCAATTGTGACAGTCCAAAACGCTCGGAATTTTCGATTAACATTACTGTTGCATTGGGGACATCGACACCAACTTCTACCACCGTAGTAGAGACTAAAATATCTGTTTCTTTGTCTCTAAATTTAGTAATTGCTGCATCTTTGTCAGCACTACTCATTCTACCATGGAGCAAACCAACCTTAAAGTCAGGAAAAATACTTGTTTCAAGTTTTTCTTTTTCTTCAATTGCCGATCGCACATCCAGCTTTTCCGACTCCTCTACCAAGGGTAACACAACGTAAACTTGACGTCCGCTTGCCACTTCCCGCCGAATCAGATCATAAGCTTGACTGCGTTCCTTAGAAGATAATACAGTAGTTTGAATCGCCTGCCTTCCCGGTGGCAACTCATCAATTTGACTCACATCCAAATCGCCGTGTAGCGTCAACGCCAACGTCCGAGGGATGGGAGTTGCAGTCATCGTCAAAACGTGGGGAGATTCCCCTTTTTGTTGCAACTTAGCCCGTTGTTGTACACCAAATCTGTGCTGTTCGTCAATGACTACCAACCCTAATTTATGAAAATTTACAGTATCTTGAATTAGGGCGTGAGTTCCGACTAAAACAGGCAATTGTCCGGTTTCTAACTGACTATGAATTTCCCGGCGCTTGGCAATTTTTGTCGAACCTGTTAACAATTCCACAGACAAGTGCATCAAGTTAAACCAGCCTACCAATTTGCGGTAATGCTGTTCTGCTAAAACTTCCGTCGGTGCCATTAAAGCTGCTTGATAGCCGGATTGAATGGCGGCTAACATTGCTACGACGGCTACTACGGTTTTGCCGGCGCCGACATCGCCTTGGACTAATCTGTTCATCGGTGAAGGCGATGCTAAATCGTTGAGAATGTCGTTAATTACTCTTTGTTGTGCGTTGGTTAATGCGAAGGGCAATATTTGGTAAAAATGTTCGATTAACTCGCCACTAGGAAGGATGATGGCGCTAGCTTGAGCTTTTCTTTGGGTTTGACGACGGTTTAAGAGTCCTAGTTGCAGATAGAAAAATTCGTCAAATACTAAGCGGCGACGGGCGGCGGCTAAACAATCGCGATCGAGGGGAAAGTGAATATTGGTCACAGCATCGGCTAAACCCATTAAACCATAGCGATCGCGCAAATCGGCTGGCAAGGATTCTGACAACTGTTTCGCCGCCGGCATCACAGCCAAAATTCCTCGCCTGACGACACCTGCATCCACTCCATCTGTCAGGGGATAAACGGGGATTAATCGGCCAACTTTCATCGATTCGATCGCACTTCCTGAGTCATCTAATACTTCTAATTCAGGATTTTCTAAAGTAATTCCATATTTTCCCTGCTTGACTAATCCCGAAGCTGCTAGCACTGCACCGGTACAATACTCGCGCTTTTTATGTTCTTGCCAGCCGCGATTGCTGTAGCGTGGGCCTGCAAAAAAGCGACTGAGTTTAATTTCGCCACTGCGGTCTTTTAAAATTAATTCTAATATCGTTAATTTCTTATTTTTGGGACTAGAAAAGCAATTACAGCGCTTGACTTCGGCAATCAAAGTGACTGTTTCTCCAGCTACTAATTCCCTTATTTGTACTTGCTTGGCGTAGTCAATGTGGTTGCGGGGATAGTAGTAAAGCAAGTCGTATACAGTGTATAAACCCAATTTAGCCAAGCGGTTGCCGTTTCCGGGCCCGATTCCGGTGACGCGGGTCAATTCTTGTGTCAGAGTCAAACTCACTGGTGCGGATGTTGAACTCAGAGGTGCGGTGCGAGGGGAAATTGGTGGATTTTTTGTTTCCTGTGTTTCCTGTGTTTCCTGTGTTTCCTGTGTTTCCTGTGTTTCCTGTGTTTCCTGTGTTTCCTGTGTTTCTGGTTCCGCTTGTTGGCTGCTTTGTTGTTCCCAAACTCGCTGGGTTTGTGTCAGAAAACTGCTGGTGATGGCGAGCAAATGTTGACGTGCTTCGATATCCTTCTGTGGATAGATGTCAAATTCGGCTGCTAGTTGGCGGGTGCGATCGCGCAAATTGGCAGTCACCGCACCAGCGAGTTGTCTTAAGCTGACACTGAGAAACTCGCTGAAACGGTATTGACTGCCTTGTAAATCGTTAAATCCGCGATCGGCTTCTACTGCAAGAGCTTTCTGCCATCGTTGCCATTCTGGTTGGTTATTAGTCATCAGTCATTAGTCATTAGTCATTAGTCATTAGTCATTAGTCATTAGTCATTAGTCATTAGTCATTAGTCATTAGTCATTAGTCATCTCCAATAATTCTTGTGAAACAGGCATCCTGCCTGTTCTTGACAAGCTTTTTGGGAGATGTCTATTAGTTACTAATCATAGCTCAATAATTCCAGACAACTGACAAATAGCTAATCTTCCAACCAACTCGATCGCCAAGCCGACTCAGCCTCCACCACCGCTAATTCCCGTCGCTTTTTCTGGTAATCGCGTCCCAGAGTATTTAACCGCACAGATAAGTTGCGAATTTGCTGACGGTAAGTTGAGGTTGCTACATCGGCAAACTCTATTTCCGACAATCGGAGTTTAATCGCTGTGATTTGGATGGTGGTACTACCTCTGGTTTCTCTCAAGCTTTTCGATTCAGAGGAACTACCAGTTTCAATGATGATGTTTAATAAATGAGGAGGTCCCGCGACACTTTCCCCGGAGGATTCTGCTTGATAAGCAGCTTCTAAAACCTGTTCGGGCAATTGATTGGATAAGATTCCCGACTGTTGCAGTAAGCGATTTATGTCGCGAGAAAGCTGTTTGATAATGTTAAATATTGCCTTTTCAATAGTCCGTTGCCAGCGCGCCAAAGTTTCCGGTGAATTGGCTGGCAACTCTTGGTTTATGGCGGGATATTGATAATGAATGATGGAATCTTCTTGTTCTTCTATATCCCGATCGTCATCTATGTTATCATCTTCTTCTCTGTTTTCATATTCGGCTAGTTCATCATATTCTTCTAGGTCTTCATCTTCTTCTACGTCTGCGCTTGGATCTTCTTTAGTTGCTAGCGATCGCAATTTTTCTTGAGATATTGCAGCCAAAAGCCGTACCGAATGCTGCATTTTCTGCCGTTCGTTGAATGACAACTTGAGAAACGCATCGGGTGTTACTTGAGTGCAAAGGTGATAGCAAGCCAAAATCAACTGCTTTCGCACTGCTTGTCCCAAAGCCGTTAGATAATCTTCGTAGGTACTGCGAAACTCCAAATTCAAGCCTGTTAAAGTTTCTTCTAGTGCTGCCAAATCTTGCTCTATTCGCTGTCTAGATCCCACCATCTCTCCCCGATCAAATTAAAAAAAATTGAGAGTTAAAAACTCAAAATGTAAATACTAATATTGCATTTTTTGCTTTTAATTCTCAATTTTAATGGTTAATTACTGAATACCCATTTGGGCAGCGACTTCATCGGCAAAATTAGCTTCTACCTTTTCAATACCTTCACCCAACACAAAGCGCACGAATCGGCGAACTTGGATATTTTCTCCAATCAGGGCGATCGTTTGTTTCACCAACTCTTCCACCGAGATGTTCTGATCGCGAATAAAAGGCTGATCCATCAAAGACAACTCTTTCAAACGCTTGTCAATCCGCCCTTGAACAATCTTTTCCTTGATATTTTCCGGCTTGTTGCCCAAGTCATCCTTGCCCATTTCAATTGTCTTTTCTCTTTCGACAATTTCCGGTGGGATGTCTTCAACTTTCACGTATTCCACGTTGGGACAAGCTGCAATTTGCATGGCAATATTCCGCACCAGAGTTTGGAAATCTTCGCGACGGGCGACAAAATCGGTTTCACAGTTTACTTCAACCAACACGCCAACGCGGCCGCCTGTGTGAATGTAGCTACCGACGATACCTTCTGAGGCTACTCGTCCGCCTTTTTTGCCCGCAGAAGCTAGACCTTTTTTCCGCAGCCATTCAACAGCTTTTTCTAGGTCGCCTTCATTTTCAACGAGGGCTTTTTTGCAGTCCATCATACCAGCGCTGGTTTTGTCGCGCAGTTCTTTAACAAGTTTTGCAGATATTTCCGCCATCTTCTTTAATTTCCCAATCAAAATAAATTATTAGTCCTTAGTCATTAGTCCTTAGTCATTAGTCATTAGTCCTTAGTCCTTAGTCACTAATTTTAATGTTAATGATTCTCTGTTAATGATTAGACTTTTTGACCAAATACACAGTTCGCTCAGGGAGAATTTGCATTTGTAGCGCCATAATTAATTATGGCGCTAACTTTTGGCCGTTGCCAGCACTCTACTAAGGAACTCTAGGACTCCTCGGCTTCGCCGTCGTCGGTTTCATCATCTGGATCTACATAATTGGGGTCATCCAATTCTTCGATTTCGCCCTCATAGCCTTCGTAAGCACCTTCGTAGTCGTAGTCTTCATCGATGTCGTTACCTTCGAGTTGACCGTGACGACCTTCATAGATGGCATCAGCCAACTTGCCAACAATCAGTTTAATTGATCGAATAGCATCGTCGTTAGCGGGAATTGCAATGTCCACCAAATCGGGGTCACAGTTAGTATCCAGTAAAGATACGATAGGAATTCCCAACTTTTGGCATTCCAACACCGCATTATACTCCCGGCGTTGGTCTACCAGAACCACTCCGTCGGGAATCTTCCGCATAGACTTAATGCCGCCGAGATATTTCTGGAGTTTGACCATTTCACGGCGCAACACCGAAGCTTCTTTTTTCGGTAACAAATCGAGAGCACCTGTTTCCTCGCGACGCTCCAAATCCTTGAGGCGTTCTACGCGGGACTTAATTGTCGTCCAGTTGGTGAGCATTCCACCCAGCCAGCGCTGGTTGACATAATAAGCACCACAGCGTTGGGCTTCTTGTGCTACAATCCCGGCAGCTTGGCGCTTCGTACCGACGAATAGAAACTTTTTGCCTTTTTCGGAGGCTACTCTCATGTACTCATAGGCATCTTCCATGAGCTGAGCGGTTTGCACGAGGTCGATGATGTGAACCCCGTTGCGCTCTGTAAAAATGTATGGAGACATTTTCGGGTTCCACCGACGGGTTTGGTGTCCGAAGTGAACTCCTGACTCTAGCATTTGAGCCAAACTGACTACTGGCATGGTTTTTAACTCCTAATTCGGGTTAATCCTCCACCCGGTCGTATTTCTGAAGGTTTGCGCCTGAGAAACACCCGAAAACCCGGATGTGCGAATTTAAACAACTTTTCTAGCTTATCACAGTGTGTGCTAATTGGTTGGACAATTTTAGACATTTATTTAGATATCTTGTGAGAAAATTGCCCTGTTGCCACTGTCTGGCCTCTTCTACCTGAAATCTTGCACCATTTTTGAGAACAGGGGCGACGGCCCTTTCCACAAAGAGAGCTGCATTTTATCTGACTTTTGCACTATTGTTCAAAACAGGCTTTCCTATCTGTGGCACAAAAAAAGAGAGCCCATCTGCATTTGGCTCGATCGCCAATTTTGGTCCTGGCACTTGTCCCTCTTAACATAAGCAAAAATCCCTAATCTAATAACACCATGCCGATCGCCATTCTAGTTCTAGTGGAAGTTCTAATTGTCATCGCACTATCCAGACTTGTCGGTTTGGGATTCCGGTGGATCAAGCAACCTCAAGTCATTGGAGAAATCGTAGCAGGAATTATGCTCGGCCCGTCTCTGTTTGGTTTGGTTGCGCCAGATTTAGCAGCAGCAGTTTTTCCAGCCGAAGCCGTCCCGTTCCTGAACGTGCTATCAGAAATTGGGCTAATATTTTTCATGTTTTTGATTGGTTTGGAACTGAATCCCAAGTATCTCAAAAATAACTTAGACACCGCTATCTTGACTTCCCATGTCAGTATTTTAGTCCCATTTTCCCTGGGAAGTTTCCTAGCACTGCTCCTGTATCCGATTATCTCAAATAACAGCGTTTCATTTACTGCTTTTGCGCTGTTTTTGGGGGCGGCTATGTCAATTACAGCATTTCCGGTACTGGCCAGAATCATTACCGAACACAACTTGCAGAATACGAAATTGGGGACTCTGGCCCTGACTTGTGCGGCCGTGGACGATGTGACAGCTTGGTGCTTGTTAGCAGTGGCGATCGCAGTTACTCGCACTAACTCAATGGTTGGCGCTTTGCCGACTATTTTTGAAGCCTTAATTTATATCACTTTCATGCTCACAGTAGTCCGCTGGTTCTTGCAGCGGCTTTCCAAGCACTACAATCGTACAGGCCGACTAACTCAGTTAGTATTGGCCGGAATTTATATGGGAGTTGTAGCATCAGCCCTAATTACTGAATGGATTGGCATTCACTTAATTTTCGGTGCATTTTTGCTGGGAGCAGCCATGCCAAAAAATGCGGGGTTAACCAGAGAATTAGCTGAAAAAACCGAAGATTTTGTGCTGATATTTCTACTTCCAGTATTTTTTGCATACAGCGGTTTACGAACAGAAATCGGTTTGCTCAATAGTCCAGAATTATGGTGGCTGTGCGCCGCAGTATTAGGAGTAGCAATTATTGGTAAATATGTCGGAACCTACGCTGCTGCTAGAGTGTGTGGCATCAATAACCGGGAAGCTTCTGCCCTGGGATGGATGATGAATACTAGGGGTTTGACTGAACTAATTGTGCTGAATATCGGTCTTTCCCTGGGGGTAATTTCGCCCATCTTGTTTACGATGTTAGTGATTATGGCTTTAGTTACAACTTTTATGACTTCGCCACTATTGGAGTGGACTTATCCCAAACGGCTGATTCGGTTAGATATTTCAGAATTTAGCTCTGATGATTCAGAATTAGAAAATTTAGTAAATACTGCTAACAGCGAAGAAACTGATAAAAACTTGCTACCAACTTATCGGATTTTAGTACCAGTTGCTAATCCCAGCACCCAGAAAGGTTTGCTGCAACTAGCCGTAGCCCTGGCGCAGTCGGCGGGTAGGGGTGGTAGCGATTTACAGTCGGCGGCGGTTCATCCTCTGAGTTTGATAGAATTAAGTGAGGATTATGCTTTTGAAAGTACCCCTGCGGAAGCCGCTCGCATTATTCAAGAGCGACACTTGAAACTAGGAGAATTGATTGAGAGTTTGCAGCCTCTAGAAGCTAGACAATTGGTGCATCCCATCGTTCGTGTGACTAAAGATGTGGCGCGGGAAACTGCACAAATTGCCGAAATAGACCGGGCAGATTTAATCTTAGTAGGATGGCACAGACCTACTTTTAGTAGTAACCGTTTGGGAGGGCGTGTCGGTCAAATCCTCAGCACTGCTAAAGTCGATGTAGCAATTTTTGTAGATAGAGGGCGGGAACGGTTGAATAATTTGTTAGTGCCTTATGCGGCGAATATTCACGATGATTTGGGATTAGAATTGGCGTTGAGACTGTTAGTTAATAGTGAACAGCGGCGTTTGACGGTGCTGCGAGTGGCGGATGATGGTGAATCGGAAAATGAGCTTAGTTATGAGTTTAGGCGAGTGATTGAGCAGTTGCCGGTGGAGGTGCAGTCACGGATTGAAACTCCGATTGTGGAGGCTGCGGAGCCAATTCAAGCGGTGATTGCTGCTTCTGCTCATGCTGATTTGACGATTGCGGGTACGAGTCGGGAGTGGGGAATTGAGCGTCAAACTTTGGGGGCGTATACTGATGAATTGGCTGTTCAGTGTCATTCTTCGTTGCTGATTGCGCGGTGTTACGTTAAAGTGCGATCGCATTTGGCTTCGGTACTTCCTCAAAGGTAGTTAGTTGTTATTAGTTATTGGTTATTGGTTGTTGGCAATTCCCTGCCCCCTTGGGGGGGTCAGGGGGGGTAGCC
The DNA here is from genome assembly GCA_020883125.1 of Microcoleus sp. CAWBG506. Lineage (GTDB taxonomy): Bacteria > Cyanobacteriota > Cyanobacteriia > Cyanobacteriales > Microcoleaceae > Microcoleus. The sequence goes on along the minus strand of JAHREW010000054.1, from coordinate 9,601 downwards.
CCCATAGGTGTCAACTTAACTTCTAACCCATTCACAGATTGCTGTTTAACTATTAAATCTAGATCCCCCCTAGCCCCGCTTAAGAAGGGGGGAACAAGAACTTGCTCAAAGTCCCCCTTCCCAATTCCCCATTCCCAATTCCCAAAATTATGAGTCTTTTCAACCTCAAGTCATTGGCATTTTACGGCATTACGATTGGCTCTGTTGCATTGTTGTTTAAAGTAGTAACTGCCTACGGAGAAACTAATTTGAAAGCCGCTCCTGCTATTGCCGGAAGTTATCGCTTTGATGCTAAAAATTTGCCCAAATGTCTCAAATCAGATGATTTGGTATTGACAATAGAGCAATCTGGTGTTTATCTAAGTGGTAATTTGAAGTCAAATAAGAGTTCCGTCGATCGCCAAAAAACTACTCCTGAGAAACCCACTCTAGCTGGGAAGTGGGAAAATCAAGGATTGAGTTTGTCCGGTGCTGTGCCCAATTTAACAGGTTGTGGCGAGTCAAGAGGTGGCAGTAGTCAAAAGACTTTGGTGAAACTGCGAGGAATTGTGGAGGGAGAAAGCCTCAAAGGAAAAATTAGTCTGGTTGAAAATGCGGTAGCTACTGATTTTACTGCCGAAAGGGTCAAGAAAGGAGAGCAGCAAAAAGAACAAGGACATTGATTTGAGCGCCTGTTGCCCCATTTTCCTAGTCCGTAATCCAGGGAGCATGGAAGTCTGGGACTCGATCGCCGTGACCAGTTGCTGCTAGATTGAAAACATTGATAAAAATAAAGTATCTCATCGGAGTCCTGAGTTGAGAATTTCTCATGCCAGAGACCCCGCTTCCCCGTATAGTTTGTTTGGAATAGATGTTGCCGTGATCGTAATGCCGTCAGAAACTTCGCTTGCCGAGTCAAACCCTTTGATTTTGGACAGTTTGCCAGATTTGTCGCCCTCCGATGGCGGATGTCCACGCCGCGCCAGATTGCAAATTGACCTGATGTTATTGGCGATCGAAGCCTTGTATCTCGGAGGTGCGGAAGAAATGCTGGCAGTCTCAAGAGAACTGGAATTGGCAGGAATTATCAAAAATCGGGTTGCCCTGTGGCTGCTGCGTAATACTAACCCCCTGCGTCGCTATACCCAACGTCGCGCCCTCACGGTGCTCGAAGCAAAAGCGCTGGTGGCGATCGCCTGCAATTTGGCGCGCAAGCTAACAGCCACAATTCGCCAGTTGCTGCTAGACTCCCAACGGTTACGCTCCAGAAATATCCCATTTAACCAGCACTTACCGTTGGCGGAGTATTTAGAACGGTTTCGAGCTCACTTTCGATCGCGAATGAACCCGAAGCGATCAGTAGTCGCAGCTTACGACTCTGACGAAAAGCTGGACGAACTAGCTTTGAACTTGTTGAGCAAACTGCTATTTTGTACTGGTACAGCCGGAATGCAGAGGTTTTGGGTGAGTCTGTTTGATGGAGAAGTTGAGTAATGACTATTAGGCGTCAGTACAGTTTGCCAAATTGCACCCTAGTTCTAGAAGGGTTGAGCGATGGATCGGTGGCAAGCCAGTTAGAAATACGGCCGGTGCTTTCGATACTAATGAGCGCTGAATGCTATTTGAGCGGTCTCACCGAGCCCCTAGCGGGGGGACGGGATTTTTTTGAAAGCTTGGTGAGGGTTGTCAGCGGCTACGCTCAAGAATTTATGAGCGGAGTCCATTATCCCGATCGCTATGACCCTGATTCAGCCCTGGTGCAATTACACAGAATTGACGGCAATTTGCACAGATTGACCATTCTAGCTGGGCAATCCGAGAGCGGAACCCAAATCGATCGAAAAACACAACCCTCTGCTGAAATCGATTTAACCACGGTGCAGCTATTTGATTTGGTAGAAGCGATCGACCAATTTTTTGCCGACAGCCAGACGCTGCCAGAGTTATCGCTGCAATTAACCCCTGTTTCCAAACGCTACATCAAATCAGCAGAACCGGTAGCGCAGCGGGTGTTACCTGCGGCGGTGGGGGTGTCGAGTTTGGCTTTAGCTGCGATGGCATTTTTCTTGGTACCACTGCCAGAAGTCCAACGCCCCAGAGAGCCGGTGCGTCAATCCAATGCTACGGGCCAGAATATCGGCACGCCGAATCCGGGTGCGGGGACACCCAATCCCAATCCCACGCCCGCGGCAGAGGGTTTGCTACCAGACGATCGCACTCAGTCAGCTAGATCGCCGGCCCCAATTCCCAGTCAAACTCCGGGTGAAACACCAAGCCCAACTTCCAGTCCCATTTCTACTGCTAATGCTTCGCCATCCGTTAGTCCCACACCTGTTGCCGAAGGTTTGCAGGAGGCGGTGGTGGGAGTTCCGATTACCGATCCGGCAGAAATTGAGCTGTTGAATGGCAAACTGAGAGACCAAATTGACGGAGTTTTGAAAACGAAGGCACCTGTGGAACGGGAGTTGGTTTATCGGGTGAGTGTGGCTAAAGACGGTGCGATCGTCGGTTATAAAATACAGAATTCTCAAACAGTGGATGGAATGGGCGAAGCGCTATTTTCTGAGTTGCTTTACAAGCCTGTGGGCACCAGGCCACCTGCGGAACCGCTGGCTGATTTCCGGGTAGTTTTTGTACCGGGTAGCAATGTTCAAGTCAGTCCTTGGTAGGCTGGGCGGTTTCATTCTCGGTAGGGGCCGTGCCAAAAGCGCCGGCCCAGAGGGCCAGAAACTCAAACAGCCAAAAACCTTTGAACTACTTCATCGCTAAGTTCGCTAGTATTTCCCGATGCCACAATACCACCTTTTTGCATTGCATAATACCAGTCAGCTTGCCTCACAAAATGCAAATGCTGTTCCACCAACAAAACTGAAATGCCCCTAGCCGCCACCACGCGACGTACCGCAGATTCTATGTCTAAAATAATAGATGGTTGAATTCCTTCTGTTGGTTCATCTAAAACCAGCAACTGCGGCTCTCCCATCAAAGCTCTCGCAATCGCCAACTGTTGTTGCTGTCCTCCACTCAAATCACCACCTAGGCGATCGAGCATAGTTTTCAGCACCGGAAATAAATCAAAGATTTCATCAGGAACTTCAGGATTTTTAGTCCTAGTCGATTTTGCTTCCAAACCTAACAAGAGATTTTCCTTGACAGTTAAGCGGGGAATAATTTCTCGTCCTTGAGGTACATAACCAATACCCATTTTCGCCCGCTGGTGAGTCAACTTAGAAACAATAGATTGGCCGCCAAAATTAATAGTGCCACTGCGAGGTTGCAGCAAACCCATTAAAGTTTTTAGCATAGTAGTTTTGCCCACACCATTACGGCCGATTAAGCAAACCATTTGCCCAGCTTTGACACTTAAATCGACATCGCGGAGGATGTGACTTTCACCATAGTAAACATTTAAATTAGAAACTTGTAGCATAGGGTTATTTGTTATTTGTGATTTGTTAGCTGCTACTGACAACTGATATCGTTGACTGTTGTATTGGAATGATTTAACCGCGAAGGCGCAAAGGGCGCGAAGGAAGAGAAGAGAGAGTTTAATACAGGACGATGCTACCGAATTTGATATGATATCAATTCCTGTTGTATTGGAATGATTTAACCGCGAAGGCGCAAAGGGCGCGAAGGAAGAGAAGAGAGGATTTGATATGACTATTCTTCTGGTTTGCCCAAATATACCTCTATTACGCGATCGTCATTTTGCACCTCATCCATAGTTCCTTCACACAAAACCGCACCCTGATGCAGCACCGTTACCTTTTGAGCAATTTGCCGCACAAACTCCATATCATGTTCAATCACTAAAACGGAGTGACTTTGGGCCAGAGAAATTAGCAAATCTCCCGTTAAAGCTGTTTCCTCATCAGTCAAACCCGCCACAGGTTCATCTACCAACAACAAATCAGGAGATTGCGCCACCAACATTCCAATTTCTAACCACTGCTTTTCGCCATGAGAAAGCAAACCAGCCGAAAGATCCGCTTTATTCACTAAACCAATAGTTTCTAACAAACCAGCCACCGTGCGTTTTTCCGCGACAGGGGCTGGCTTGAACAGCGTGGGAAAGACATTTTTATTACTGTTACAAGACAACTCTAAATTTTCGCGAGGTGTTAAATTCAGAAAAACTCGCGGTGTCTGAAACTTACGACCAATTCCTAAACGTGAAATGCTATCTTCTGACAAACCACGCAAATTCCGACCTTTAAACAGTACCCGTCCTTCCGTCGGCTGCACTTTCCCGGTAATCGCGTCGAGAAAAGTTGTTTTTCCCGCGCCGTTGGGTCCAATTACCACCCGTAATTCCCCCGCATCCATGCTAAAAGTTAAACCGTTAATGGCCTTGAAGCCATCAAAACTAACCGTCAAGTTTTCGATTTCTAATACTTTTCCATTCATCGTATATTTTCCTCGTAGGGTGCGTCAGTTAATAGTCTCTAGGTAAGCCGGAAAATCTGCGGTATGACGCACCTGATATCGCCGATTTTCTCTAAGAATGTGCGTCAATTAACAGTCTCTGGGTAAGCCGGAAAATCTGCGGCATGACGCACCCTACACAACCAAATACAAAGTTCTTGTTCTCTCAAGTAGAACTGCTCGAACTAGGAGTAGAAGTAGCTGCCAAAATTCGCTCAGCTAACTTGGACAGTGGCAGACTTTGAATGTAAACTTTACCAGGCCCAGTCATCTTAGCCAAAAACAAGCCTTCACCTCCAAATAAAGCATTTTTAAACCCACCGATAAATTGAATGTCGTAGTCCACCGTGGGAGCAAAAGCTACTAAACAACCAGTGTCTACTCGCAACACTTCGCCCACTCCCAAATTTTTCTCAACAATGGTTCCTCCGGCGTGGACAAAAGCTAGGCCGTCACCCTGCAATTTTTGTAAAATGAAGCCTTCTCCACCAAAGAAACCTGCTCCGAGTCGTTTGGTAAATGCCACCTCAATTTCAATACCGTTGGCGGCGCACAGAAACGAGTCTTTTTGACACAGAAACTTGCCACCTAGTTTAGCTAAATCAAGGGGAATTACTTTACCAGGATAGGGGGCTGCAAAAGCTACTCGCGCTTTGCTTCTGCCGTTGTTTACAAAGGTGGTGATGAAGAAACCAGCCCCGGTAAACATCCGTTTAAATCCTTGAAATAAGCCACCTGTAGAAGTTTGCATTTCGATGCCGCCTTCCATGTATGTCATGGTTCCAGCTTCAGCCCGAACACCTTCTTGGGGGTCAAGTTCAATTTCAATTAGTTGCAAGTCGTCGCCGTAGATTTTGTAATCAATAATATCTGCCATACTTTGCCTCTAAATTTGCATAAACTTTACCATAATCATTGTTCCAGTTCTTCTTTTTCCTGGAGCGCTTGGGGGTCTTGTTCCAGGCTGGGGTAGGTAGATACATACCTGGGTTTTCTGAATAAGCGGCGGATTTGGTCAAAGCCTTGCTGTTGGAGCCATCCGACTAAGCCATCGGGGAGGACTGTGACTACTATTAAGAATAGTGCCCCTTGGAAAAACAGCCAGACTTCGGGGAATTGTTCGCTCAAGAAACTTTTGCCAAAGTTGACTAACAGGGTTCCTAATACGGCTCCTGATAATGTGGCGCGACCTCCTACTGCTACCCAAATTACCATTTCAATGGAAAAGGCAATGTCCATGGCTTTGGGAGAAATAATTCCGGTTTGTACAGTATATAATGCGCCAGCAATACCTGCCATAGCTGCTGAAATTGCAAATACTAAAACTTTAAATCCTGTGGGATTGTAACCAGAGAAACGGAGACGAATTTCGTCGTCGCGAATGGCGATTAGTAGGCGACCAAAACGCCCGGTTGTTAACCAGCGGCATAGGGCGTAAGTGGCTCCTAAAAATAGTATGGTAATAATGTAGAAAATATATTGGGTATCTCGGTCATTGACTATGGCTCCGAATATGGTTTTAAAGTCTGTTAAACCGTTGGTGCCGTTAATCAGTTTTTGTTGGCCGTTGAAAAAGTTGAAAAATACAATGGTTGCTGCTTGGGTGAGAATGGAAAAGTAAACGCCTCGAATCCGATTTCTGAATACTAAGTAACCTAAGATTGCGCCTAGTAAGCCTGGGATGAGAATTATTGCTAGTGCTGAGAAGGGAAAGGAATAAAATGGTCGCCAAAACCATGGCAGTTCGGTAACGCCATATAGGTTCATAAATTCTGGCAATTGACTGCTGGCTGTTAGGGGAATTTGCAGCTTTAGGTACATGGCAAATGCGTAGCCACCGATCGCAAAAAATACGCCATGCCCTAAACTAAGTAAACCTGTATATCCCCAGATTAAATCAATACCGAGTGCTGCAATTGCTAGGGCTAAAAATCGTCCCAATTGGTTGAGGCGAACATCGGGAAGTATGCCTGGGATCAGTAATATGAATATTATTGCGATCGCCCCGACAATCACTGCTTCTTGTAGCCATGCCTTTCTCGTTAAATTATTCATGGTTCATCAACTTTAAGATTGGGAAATTTTCAATTTTCCACCGTGCGTCCTTTTTGTGGAAAAATCCCTCCTGGCCGCACTTGTAGAAAAGCCATAATTAAGGCAAATACCATTACTTTTGCCATGCTGGTAGTGGCGAAAAAAGTGAAGAAATCAGCTAAAGGCTTGACAGGAGTCAAGATTGTTGCTATTGTTCCTGAACCGATTAGGTAATTTGCAGTGCCGATCGCGATCGCAGCAACCACAGTCCCCACAATCTTACCAACACCGCCAACAACCACAACCATAAAAGTATCAACCACATAATTCTGCCCCGTATTTGGCCCGACAGAACCCAGCAAACTAATCGCGCAGCCAGCAACACCAGCCAAACCAGAACCCAAAGCAAAAGTCAGCGCGTCTACTTGCTCCGTAGGAATCCCCAAACAAGCGCTCATGCTGCGATTTTGGGTAACAGAGCGAATCCGAAGCCCCCACACAGATTTTTGCAAAAATAAGTAAATTCCCGCCAAACAAACCGCCGTTAACACAATAATAAAAAGTCGCGCATAGGGCAACTGAAAATTGCCCAGAGGTATGCCACCTCGCAGCCATCCAGGTGCTGTCACATCAACATTTTGAGCACCAAACCAAGGTTTAGTGACAGCCAGTTTGTAAGTTTCACCTAAAAACGCACTCACCGCCCAAGAAATACCCAAAGAAAGAGGCAAAAGAATCGTGATAATTCCGTTGCGAGCTCTCTCGAAATCTGGGCGACGTTTTAGTACCTGCAAACCGCCAAAAAACAGTAAACAAAACACCCCTATCCCAGCTACCAGCACCCCACTAATGCTGCGCACGAACTGCTGTAAAATTAAGCTTACGCCCCAAGTTGCTAGTAAAGTTTCTAGCGGCCGCCCATAGAGATAGCGAATCACACCGCGTTCCAGAATTAATCCTACCAGTGCCGCCACTAAAAAAGCTAAGGGTATCGCAAATAAAATATAGGTTTCAAAAGCAAATCCTCCGATACTTTTAAAGACATTTTGCACTACAAAAGTTGTGTAAGCGCCCAGCATCATTAATTCGCCATGAGCCATATTAATCACGCCCATCAGACCGAAAATAATGGCTAATCCCAAGGCTGCAATCAGCAAAACAGCACCGATGCTAATCCCGTTAAATAAACCGTCTAATATCTCCACTTTTTTGCCTCTTATTTGTTTACATAAAATCTGGGCTTTAGAGGGAATTTATAATTATGTCACCTATTTCACTAGGTTTACTTAATTCAACCTAAAATTATCTGCTGCGATTTCCCAGACTTATGGGATAAGTCTGGGATCTGGGTTAGGATTTCCCTACTTAGGTCGCTTTAAATTTGCCTCCTTTGGCGGGGTCAGACCAATCGCAGGAAAAGCCTTTAGTTTCTGCTACAAATTGATTCCAAGGAATTGGTTTCACTGCTTCTTGGGTAGCAAAAGCTATCTTAAACAAACCGTCTTCTCTCACTTCGCCTAACCGCACAAATTTCGATAGGTGATGGTTTGTCTCCAGGGTTACTTTACCTCCCGGTGCGTCAAAAGTTTGACCCAAAGCTGCCGCCCGCACTTTGTCTAAATCGTCTGCTGTCCCTGCTTTTTCGACTGCTTGCTTCCAGAGGTAAACCATGATGTAAGCGGCTTCCATCGGGTCATTGGTTACTCTATCTTTGCCGTATTTAGCCTTGAAAGCTTCCACAAATTTTGTATTTGCGGGAGATTCCACAGTCATGAAGTAATTCCAGGCTGCATAGTGACCTTTGAGATATTCTACACCGATCGCCTTTACTTCTTCTTCGGCAATACTGACCGACATCGACGGATACTTATCCGGTCCCAAACCTGCACCCTGTAGGCCTTTGAAAAATGCCACGTTGCTGTCACCGTTTAGGGAATTAAAAATGACACCACCGTCAGGTAAAGCAGCCTTGATTTTGGTAATAATTGGGGTTACTTCTGTGCCACCCAAGGGAATGTAATCTTCCCCAACTAATTCTCCACCTTTGGCAGCTAGCTGTGCTTTGATAATCGTATTTGCCGTGCGCGGAAAAACGTAGTCAGACCCGACTAAAAAGAATTTTTTGCCTTTATTTTCTAGCAGCCAGTCAACTGCTGGTTCGATTTGCTGGTTTGGCGCTGCCCCAGTATAAAAAATATTCTTGGAACACTCTTGACCCTCGTATTGTACGGGATACCACAGCATATGATTTTTTTCTTCAAATACTGGCAATACTGCTTTGCGACTGGCGGAAGTCCAGCAGCCGAAGACAGTGACAACTTTGTCTTGGTCGATCAATTTTTTGGCTTTTTCGGCAAAAGTTGGCCAGTCTGAATTGCCGTCTTCTACTACTGCTTCTATTTGTTTTCCGAGGACACCACCAGCTTTATTAATTTCTTCTATTGCTAATTTTTCAGCATCGACCACACTATTTTCACTAATTGACATGGTGCCGCTTAATGAGTGCAAAATACCTACTTTGATGGTGTTGCCGCTGCTGGCTGGCGAACCCGGTGTGGTAGTGGGAGAAGCTGAAGCTTGGGGGGTTGCTGTTGGGCTTGGTGTTCTACAAGCTTTTAGAAATAAACTTGATGTGAGAGTTGCAGAACTGTATAAAAGAAACTTCCGTCGATCGAATCGCTTAGTCATTTGTTTGGGTTACTCCTGAATATTTGACACTTCCCGGTGATGCTAAGGCGGGGATTTTTGACAATTTGCAGCCTTAATATCCCTATTCCTAGGGTTTTGGGGCGAAATTTTTATAAGTTAGACGAGTAAAAATCCTATCACATCGCGGCTCTATATTAATCTTGGGTTCCCAGGGATGTTGTATGTTGCGATACACAATCTGTCGTCCCAGGAATCACTCACAATTGATACTCCCCAGCCCTTTCATAGACGGGGATTCTTGAAGAGTCGAGAGTCTGACTTGTCTTCGGCCCTATCAAGTCGCCACTACTCACTCCATGTCAGAACCAACAACGCGAAATCTTGAATTTGACATACTCCCCGGCTGTCAAGGCACGGGGATTCTAATTGCTGGTTCATCGAAGTCCACTTGCTGCATCAAATTGCTTCTCAGCAGTAGAGGCGGTCTTCTCCCCAGCCTTTCCGCCTTCCG
>JAHREW010000053.1 GCA_020883125.1 Microcoleus sp. CAWBG506 | reverse complement strand
CCGACAATCCCACAATCCCACAATCCCACAATCCCACAATCCCACAATCCCACAATCCCACAATCCCACAATCCCACAATCCGACAGTCCGACAGTCCGACAATCCCACAATCCCACAATCCGACAGTCCGACAGTCCCACAATCCGACAGTCCGACAGTCCGACAGTCCCACAATCCGACAGTCCGACAGTCCCACAATCCGACAGTCCGACAGTCCGACAGGGAATGAATTCCCTGTCTCATAGCGAAAGTCGGTTAAAACCGACTGTTAATGCAAAGTAAATAATTTGCCATAAAGTGTGGAAAAATCCCGGTAAAACTTGGTAGTATGGATTGAGGACAAAAAACACTAGCCTATGACCAAATATGTCACACCGCGAAAAGCTTGCGAAATCCTGCAAGTCTCAGAGAAAACCCTTAGAAACTGGGAACTTGCCGACAAAATATCAGCAATCAGAACCCCATCCAATCAGCGACGCTACGACATTGATAGCGTCCTCGGAACGGGACACAACCGAGTTATCGCCATCTACGCAAGAGTCAGTAGCTACAAGCAACGAGAAGACCTCGAAGGACAAGTCAGCTATCTGCAAAACCTCTACCCGCAAGCCAAAGTCTTCAAAGACATCGGAGGTGGACTCAACTTCAAAAGAAAAGCGCTGCTTGCCCTTTTGGGACAAGTCATGTCAGGAAATATCTCAACAATTGTGGTCGGACATCAAGACAGACTCGCAAGGTTTGGTGGCGACCTCATCAAATGGATATGTGAGCCAAACAATTGCCTACTCATGGTTCTCAGTAGAAATGAGTTGTCTCCAGAACGAGAAATGGTTGAAGATATCCTTGCCATTATCCACGTCTTCAGTTGCCGACTCTACGGACTTCGCAAGTACAAATCTACTATCAAAGAAGATTCGAGTTTACCCGGAAACCAAGCTAGCAGCGAAATGGAGGAATTGGATTGCAGCAAGTAGATGGTGTTACAATCAAGCAATTTATACTCTTAAAACTGAAAAGATTGGCAAGTATGACCTCAGAAAAAAGATTATGGATTCAGCACCAAGTTGGGTTTCCGAGCAACCCTACAACCCTCGACAAATGGCAGTGTTTCAAGCTTTTGAAGCGCATAAAGCAGCCATAAAGTCTAAAGGAACCGCCCAATTCAGAAGTCGATTTGATACGTCTCAGACTATCAGATTTCAAATCAGTAACTGGAAATCTGGGACTTTTTACCCGCAGGCAACCAAAGGATTGTCATTTAAAGCTTCTGAGTCGATTACAAAAGTAATGGAACATGAGCCAACATTATCCCTAATAAATGGTCAGTGGTTCATCTGCTACGCAGTAGAAACCCAAAAAGAAGAACCAAATCAAAAAGATTCAGCTATCGCTCTAGACCCTGGTGTTAGAACATTTTTAACTGGATTTGATGGTAGTAATATCGCCGAAATAGGCAAAGGGGATATCGGGGGTATCTATCGATTAGCCAGATATTTGGACAAGCTGATGTCGCGCGTAGGACTAAATAAAGGGAAGCAATTCAAACGACTGAGGTACTGCTTAAGAAAGTCAGCCACAAAAATTCGGCTCAAGATTAAAAATTTAGTCAATGAATTACACAAAAAAGCGGCTAAATACTTGGTAAAAAATTACAAGATGATTTTCTTGCCGACTTTTGAGACACAGCAAATGGTCAAGAAAGTCAACAGAAAGTTAACGACAAAAACAGCTAGAGCTCTGGTCACTTTGAGCCATTACAGGTTCAAACAAATGTTGAAGCATCAAGCATCCAAATCTGGTTGTATTGTAGTAGACGTGACCGAAGAATACACATCCAAGACTTGTTCAAAGTGCGGGCATATTCACACTAAATTAGGTGGGTCTAAGAAATTTAAATGTCCAGAATGCGGACACACTCTGGACAGAGATATAAATGGCGCTTTCAATATTTTATTGAAAGCTTTGAGAGATACCTCCAAGACAGGAGAGCTTGCAGCTTTCTCTATCTTGCCATACACAGTAAGTTTGGGCTTAGTCCTAGATTTACCGGGTTAAATGTATCTGCAACTCTAAATTCAACTTGATGTTGAGTTTCGCATTTCACCTAAATCAACCTCCTCAGTCCTCTTTCAGAGGACTTGCGCTATGAGACAGGGATTTCAATCCCTGTCGGACTGTCGGACTCGCCGTCAAACGAGTTCTACCCCTTAAAGCCGTCAAGGGAAGGACGGGGTTTGAGACCCATTTTCTTGATAAATTAAATGCACGATCGCTTAACTAATACAAATTAAACTTAAATCAAATTAAAACAATGGTTCAAACCCCGACTAAACCTTTGACTCTCGATCAATTTCTCAAACGGCCGGAAACCAAACCCGCCAGCGAATTCATCGATGGTCAGATTATCCAAAAACCTATGCCCCAAGGAAAACACAGCACAGTTCAAGGAGCTCTGGTTCCCGCCGTCAACACAGCACTCAAACCAAGCCGGATCGCCCGCGCCTATTCAGAATTGCGCTGCACCTTTGGCGGTCGATCGACTGTGCCCGATGTTAGTGTGTTTACTTGGGAACGGATTCCCCGCGACGAGAACGGCGAAGTCGCCAACACCTTCGCCATCGCCCCAGACTGGACGATCGAAATTCTTTCCCCCGACCAAAGTCAAACCAAAGTCGTCCGCAACATTCTCCACTCTATCGCCCACGGAACTCTTATGGGCTGGCTGATTGACCCGGAAGAAGCACTGGTATTTGTCTATTTTGCCGATCGCACCATAGCATTTTTTGAAGCACCGGGCGATCGCATCCCTGTTCCACCCTTGGCTGAATCCTTTAGTCTCACTGTCGGTGAAATGTTCAGTTGGCTGAGTCAGTAGCGTAATCTGGATTTATATGATTTTTTAACCACAGAGGCCGCAGAGGGCGCAGAGGAGGAGAAGAGAGTGTACCTTATGGATTTGCTTTGAGCGAATGTGCGGTCGATCGTCTATACTAGAATATCTGGTTGTCAGCTCTTCAAGGACGAGAAAGGACTCAATTCCTCAGCACAAACTAATTATGATTATTTAACTCGATTTGATATCAACTCTCAAATAACCGCTAACTACTAATTTCAACAGAAAACGTTTCTCAAAAATGGAAGCTAAATCTTACAAAGACACCGTAAACCTGCCCCAAACCAAGTTTGAAATGCGCGCCAACGCCGTCAAACGGGAACCGGAATTGCAACAGTTTTGGGCAGATGAACATATCTACGATCGCCTTTCGGAAAATAATCCGGGCGACTTGTTCATCCTCCACGACGGCCCGCCCTACGCCAACGGCCAACTCCACATCGGCCACGCCCTCAACAAAATCCTCAAAGACTTTATCAACCGCTACCAAATGCTGTGTGGCAAAAAAGTCCGCTACGTGCCCGGTTGGGATTGTCACGGATTGCCGATCGAACTTAAAGTATTGCAAAACATGAAATCGGAGGAGAGACTAAATCTTACCCCGATCGAACTCCGTCGCAAAGCCGCCGCCTTCGCCCAGCAAACCGTCGAACAGCAACGCGCATCCTTCAAAACCTACGGCGTTTGGGGCGACTGGGAACATCCGTATTTAACCCTGAAGCCGGAATACGAAGCCGCCCAAATCGGTGTATTCGGTCAAATGGTACTCAAAGGCTACATCTATCGTGGCTTTAAACCAGTTCACTGGAGTCCGAGTTCCAAAACCGCCCTCGCCGAAGCTGAATTGGAATATCCTGAAGGTCACGTCTCGCGTAGCATCTACGTTGGGTTCCATGTCAGAAAGTTGTCGAAAACTTTGCAAGGTAAGAGGGCGGGCACGGGGGCACCGCCCCTACAGCGCTATATGCCCAGCCTCTGGGCAGCGATTTGGACGACTACCCCCTGGACGATTCCGGCTAACTTGGCGATCGCCGTTAATCCCGAACTGAATTATGCGGTGGTGGAACCATCTGGAAATTCCCACATCGCCCAACAATTCATGTTAGTAGCTCTGGATGCAGTCGATCGACTATCGGCAACTTTTAATACAGAATTAAAAATACTGGCGACTTTCAAAGGTAAAGAATTAGAAGGTTGTACTTACAAACATCCTTTGTTCGATCGCGAAAGCCCGATCTTAGCTGGCGGCGATTACATTACCGCTGATTCCGGGACGGGATTGGTACACACCGCACCGGGCCACGGACAAGAAGACTTTATCGTCGGAAAACGCTGCGGTTTACCAGTGTTGACTCCCGTAGATGAAAGCGGCAATTTCACCGCAGAAGCCGGAGTATTCGCAGGTCTAAATGTCCTCGGAAATGGCAATAGTGCAGTGATTGATGCTCTTTCCGAAGCAAATGCTTTGATTAAAGAGGAAAGTTACGCTCACTCCTATCCTTACGATTGGCGCACTAAGAAGCCAACTATTTTTAGGGCGACGGAACAATGGTTTGCTTCGGTGGAAGGGTTCCGTGATGAAGCGTTAAAAGCCATTTCTAATGTGAATTGGATTCCCGCCCAAGGTGAAAATCGGATTACTGCAATGGTGGGCGATCGATCGGATTGGTGCATCTCCCGCCAGCGGACTTGGGGCGTTCCGATTCCGGTATTCTACGATGAAGAAACTAACGAACCGCTGTTAAACGAAGAAACTATCGCCCACGTACAAGCAATTATTGCTGACAAGGGTTCTGATGCTTGGTGGGAAATGTCGATCGCCGAATTACTACCGGAATCTTACCGCAATAACGGCCGCACTTACCGTAAAGGAACCGACACGATGGATGTGTGGTTTGACTCTGGTTCTTCTTGGGCCGCAGTCGCAAAAGGGCGATCGGAATTGAACTATCCTGCTGATATGTATTTGGAAGGTTCAGACCAACATCGCGGTTGGTTTCAATCCAGCTTACTCACCAGCGTAGCAAGTAACGGCGTTGCTCCTTACAAAACAGTTTTGACTCACGGTTTTGTGCTGGATGAAAAAGGCCGCAAGATGAGCAAATCTGAAGGCAATGTCGTCGATCCAGCATTGGTAATTAAGGAATATGGAGCCGATGTTTTGCGCTTGTGGGTGTCTTCGGTAGACTATTCGGCCGATGTGCCTTTGGGCAAAAACATTCTCAAACAGCAGTCGGATGTTTACCGCAAAATTCGCAATACAGCTAAGTTTTTGCTGGGGAATTTGCACGACTTCGACCCCGCAAAAGATGCTGTGGCTTACGAAGATTTGCCGGAACTCGATCGCTATATGTTGCACAGAATGGGCGAAGTATTTGCGGAAGTAAAGGATGCTTTTGAGAGTTTCCAATTTTCTCGGTTTTTCCAAACTGTGCAGAATTTCTGCACAGTAGACTTGTCGAGTTTTTATCTGGATATTGCCAAGGATCGACTTTACATCAGCGCTACGGATGCTCACCGCCGCCGGAGTTGTCAGACGGTGATTGCGATCGCTGTGGAGAATTTGGCAAAGGCGATCGCACCTGTGTTGTGTCACATGGCTGAGGATATTTGGCAATACCTTCCTTATCCCACATCGCACAAATCCGTGTTTGAATCGGGTTGGGTGGAATTGGATGCTTCATGGCACAATCCCGAATTGGCAACTCGTTGGCAATATTTGCGCCAAGTGCGGGGCGAAGTTAACAAGGTTTTGGAAAAAGCTCGGATGGAGAAGGCGATCGGTTCTTCTTTGGAAGCTAAGGTTTTATTGTATGTTCCTGATGTCGAAAAAAGAGAGCAGTTACAAGCTTTGAATCCTAGTAGTGAGGAATTGCTGGAGTTTGTGCGATCGCAAAATTCAATTATCGAGTTAGCATCAGCGGAAAAAGCCAAAGCAGTACAAGATAGACAAGAAGAACAAGCAGCAAATGTTGCCAAGGTATTGACAGAAACGACAATTCATGTAGAGGAGGAAACCATCGCAGAGGGCGATCGACCTTCAGAAGTCATCGAATATTCTGCCGTTGAACCCTCGGTTCCCGATGCACAGCCAATCTTCGAGCGAGTTGCTCAGTTTGTAACAGATTTACCTAGCTACCTGGGCAATTTCTTCACAGAATACCAAAAGGTTTTGGTAACAATTGGCTTGTTAGCCTCACTCTTGGTAACTGGTAAAGTAACCCTGGGAATCTTGGATACAATAAATCAAATTCCCATGCTGGGGGGACTGTTGGAAATCATCGGTATCCTATTCACCATTTGGTTTGCTTTCCGTCATTTGTTGTTCGCAGCTAGCCGTCAAGAACTGGCAGAAAATATTGAGTTGCTGACAGCAGATGTACTGGGCAAGACCAGCGCGATTGTGATTGGAGAAACCCAGGCGATCGTACTCACAGCCCCAGTAGAAACAGCGATTGTAGCAATACCTGAAATCCCGAAAATGGTACTGGCGAACTCAGTCGAACCACTGATGGTAGAAGTACCTGAAATCCCGACAACAGAATTAATGCCAGTCGAAACAAAATCAGAAACACCGGCCCAAATACCTGTAATTTCTAATTTAGTAATGACCGGAAACGGGGTTGACGAATTGCGCTATTTGTTCATTACTTCGGAAGTGGAACTAATAGAATCAAATCAGGTTCTGCAAGAGTTGCCTTACAACTTCCAGTCTCCTGATTTGGCGATTGGTGTGGTCAAAGCAGATGGCGAAAAGTGCGATCGTTGCTGGAATTATTCTACTCACGTCGGGGAGTCGATCGAACATCCCCTAATTTGCGAACGCTGTGTTTCAGCAGTAGCTGGAAAATTCTAAGTACAAGAATCAATCTCTAAGATTTGTCTGCCAATCCATTCGGCAATTCCTGGGACAACCGCATTACCAAGGAGTCTCCCTCGGCGACTGTCCATCCTGGAGGAAATCCCATCAGCCTTTCCCATTCTGTCCAAGTCAAATTTCTCGCCACAGAGTATTGGTCTGTCAGAATAGCCTCGTTGATGTCCTCCAGTTTGGGCGCGTAACGTGGGGCAGACGCTTTTTGCCAAGGTATACCCGAAGCCGCCGTAACGTTGTACCACAAGCGGAGTGTCTCCGATAATGCCTTCACAAACACTCGATCGAGTTTCCTTCTGAACTTCTGCAACAAGGTTCCATAAATTTGTAGAAAAGTCCGCTTCTTTCTCCTGCAAGTCCTTTTCTTTCTGTGTTGGCATTGCTGAGGTCTTGGCAGGGCCATCCTGCACACCATAAATCAGCGGCAGGGATAGTTGAATAGACATCTCCAGAAATTCTGATTAGGGAACGATATTATTAGGGTTTCAGCCCTATTTTTCGTAATTATTGGAGATGTCTAATGTGTGAGGGTTCTGATGTCTTCATAAAACTGACGTTTGGTTCCCGATGTATAATGACTTAAATTATGGAATCGATCGGTTCAGTACAGAGCGCTATAGAGAAAATAAGCCAATGAACATCTACTTTCAATCCCCTGCTGTCACACTCTACCAAGGTGACTGCTTAGATATATTGAAGTCACTGCCTAATAATTGTGTCAATCTAATTCTGACAGACCCCCCCTATCATTCTACTAAAAAAGATAACATTACTGGTGACAAAAGATTTAAAAATGATCGAGATTACCTTTACTGGTTAGATACTATAGCCCAGCAATGGCAGCGGGTATTAGCTCCCAATGGATCTCTCTATTGTTTTGCTTCTAATAAAATGGCAGCCCAAATAGAAGTAATGTTAAGTGAAAGATTTAATATACTAGCTTCAATTACTTGGACGAAACCCAATGAACCAGGCTATGATGGATGGAAGCAAAAAGCAAAAAAAGAAAGTTTAAGGACTTGGTATCTTCATTCAGAACGGATTATTTTTGCTGAATCAGCCTCAGCAGAAAATATCAAACAATCCGCTTTTGGTAGCCTGCTCAGAAGAACCCGCGAAGCTACAGGAATCTCAACTATTAAGCTAACAGAAGCTATTGGTGAGTATGGGAGCGTTAATCACGGTGGTGCAGTATCAAATTGGGAGACAGGCAGAAATATCCCTAGTCCCGAACAATATCAAAAACTCAAGTCAGTGTTATCTAAATTTAGCCCCCAAGTCCCAGAGCTACCTGATTATCAAGAAATAATCCGACCTTTTTATGTAACTGCTGATATACCCTACACTGATGTTTGGGATTTCCCAACAGTTAGACCTTACCGGGGTAAGCACCCAGCAGAAAAGCCATTAGATATGATTACTCATATTATTGAAGCCAGTTCTTACTCTGGTGATCTGGTGCTGGATTGTTTTGCTGGTTCAGGTGTTGTTGGACAAGCAGCAAAAATGTTAGGTCGTAGAGCTATGTTGATTGAGATTGAAGAAAGTTTGTGTCACAAAATAACTTTACGGTGTTCTGATATATCACAGCCATTACCAAAGTCTAAAACATCAGAATTTGACTGGAAAAAAGAACTTTTGTTTCAAAATTTATTAAATAATGTGTCTTCGGAAAAATAATTCATTCATTCGTCTGTTATTTGTGAGGACTTCTTCCATCCATTGTAATGTACGTTCAACTCCCCAGTCTCTAGCTGCTGCATTGCAGTGATGGTGTCCCCATCCCAAATTGTAACGACAGTGATTATATACTCCGGCTCTGAGTTCCTTAACATGAAATAAATTTGCTGTGGTAACTGTCAAATCAGGTACATTTCGACCTTCAGCTTGTTCGACGCGGGACGCGAGTTCTTGAGCTAGGATAGGCTTCAAGCAAAGAGGGCAAACGCTACGCCCTTCGCTATCTATGATTCTGTTTTTCTGAAGTAGCTTAAGATCGATTAGCCCCAATTCCTGACATTTAGCTTCGATTCTTGCCTTGCATTCTTCAGGATTCGGTGTGCCTTCTTCTCGCGCCATATCAAGAATTCCTTCGGTTTGCCACACAAGGAAAGATAACTGATATTTAGTAGCTTCTATTTCCGTTTGTGAAGCATACTCATAAATCCTAATTCCTGCTCCTTGACCCCCAGTATCGCCTATGTACCCATGCCTTTCAAGAGAGTCTTTAGCACTGGTAGTATCTGGTACGCGGGCAAGGTATTGACCTCCTAGTGGTTGAATTCGAGAATTGCCGGGATTCCAACCATAGTGACTTGGAGGGTAGCTGTTCCATTGAAGTCTAGTCTCATAAAATACTAATAAATTTTGTCCAAGCTGTAAGTCTTTTGGTAAATTTGATTTAGAGGTTGGAGGAATGTCGGAAAAGTATTCCTCTGGATGGGCAAGAACTATGTAACCATTTTCAAATCCTTCTGGTGGTGGGACAACTCCAACTTTCCAGGAACTAAGCGGTATTAGGACTGTGCTACATCGGCGAACACGGTTTTGATAAACAGTATCTTTCTCTGCACCTCTGGTTTGACCGGTCTTTTCAACTTTTCTCGCTATTGCTGCTGGCAGACCAAGTTTATAGCTCAACCGAGCATTTTTAGCTTTAGCATTGTTTTTCGCTGTCACTCTTCTACCTCTATACCATAGTTAGCAAAGAGAGCAGAAATAGATATATCTAGCGCTTTGGTCAAATTTTTAATATTCTCCAAAGATGGATTGCGCTGACCTCTTTCTATGCTCGAAATGTAAGTGCGATGAAGTCCAGAAATTTCGGCTAGCTGTTCTTGTGATAGATCGAGTTCTCGCCGACGCCGCCTTATGGCTTTTCCAAAACGCTTTTTGATATCTATTTCACTTTTTTGCTTCAAGGTACAATTATGAAAAAATGTAAATAATAACTCTACAGACTATAAATAAACTTTTATAGACAATAAGTCTACATATTATAAGTAAAATAATGAATACTATAAGTAACATAAATGTCTGGCAATGGTTCCGAGACAAGAAAATGCTCAACAGGAATTCTACTGCCCAGGTGCGATCGCCCCCTTCGCCCCTTCGCCCTCTCACCCCAAGTTATTCCCCTAGATACTGGTCAGCCCACTCAACAGCGCTATCCTAGTAGTTATAGCCCTTAAACCCGATCGACCCGGAGGCCGCCCTGTGTTCAGTCTAGTTCAAACCACTTCTCGCCAAGGAGAAATCCTAGAAGTCGTCTTCCGCAACGGTTGGGACTACATGAAAAGCCTCCTCACCGGCCGCAAAACCGACGAACCCAGTTTGCCACCCCCAGCAGTCCTCCGCAACATCCTGATCGAATTAGGGCCAGTGTTTGTGAAATTGGGACAATTGCTGAGTACCCGTCCCGACCTTTTACCCACCGCCTACCTCGACACCCTCTCCTCCCTGCAAGCCGATGTGCCCCCCGTACCCTGGTCGGAAGTAGAAGTGATTATCCGCCAGGAACTCAAAGTCTCGATCGAAGAAACCTTCTCCAAATTTAACACTCAAGCCGTCGCCGCCGGTTCGATCGCCCAAACCCACAAAGCCACATTAAAAGACGGCCGCGAAGTCGCCCTCAAAGTTCAGCGTCCCGGCATTGATATCATCATAGAACGAGATATTGCCGTCCTCAAAGCCTTAGCAGAACTTGTTTCCCTCACAGACTACGGTCAACAATACGATATCGTCGCCCTAGCCGAAGAATTTGCCACAGCCCTGCGCGCAGAACTCGATTTCATTCAAGAAGCCAGCTACACAGACGAACTCAAACGCAACCTTTCTAAAAGCCGCTGGTTTGACCCCAAACAAATAGTCGTCCCAGAAATTAAGTGGAAATTAACCACCAAAAAACTATTAGTAATGGAGTGGCTAGACGGCGTACCAATTTTGTTAGGTGATTTGCAAGGACTTCGCCACAACGGCGATGCAGATGCCGAACGCGAAGAAATTACCACCCTGCTTTGCCGCGCTTTCTTTCAACAGTTATATATCGACGGATTTTTTCACGCCGATCCACATCCGGGCAACTTATTTTACCTCAAAGATGGACGCATAGCCCTCCTAGACTGCGGCATGGTTGGTCGATTAGATCCGCGCACTCAACAGAGTTTGACAGAACTGTTACTGGCAATTGTGGATTTAGACTCTCAACGCTGCACTCAATTAACATTACAAATGGCAGAATTTGCTCAGCCTACTAGCTTAGCCAATCTAGAGAATGATTTGGCGAGAATGCTGCGTAAGTATTACAACGTCAGCCTGTCGCAAATGAACTTGTCGGAAATATTTTATGAAATGCTGGCCATCACCCGCAAAAATAAAATTAGGCTACCTAGCAACCTCGGTTTATATGCCAAAACCCTCGCTAATTTAGAAGGTCTAGCGCGCGCTTTCAATCCTCGATTCAACATTGTAGAACAGGTGAAGCCGCTGATGACCGATTTGTTTCGGCGTCAGTTATTCGGAGAAGATCCGGTGCAAGCTTTACTAAGAACGGCGCTGGATCTCAAAAGTTTGTCTCTGCAATCTCCACGGCAATTAGAAGTGCTGTTAGACAGAGTTACTTCGGAAACTTTGAAGTGGAATTTAACTGTAAAAGAAATCGATCCCCTGCGCCGCACTTTGGGGGATTCGGCCAATAGACTTTCTTTTAGTATTGTGGTAGGTTCGCTGATTGTCGGGGCCGCAATTATTTCTTCTAATGCTCAAACTGCTCAATTATCTTTTTTGAGCAATGGTTTGTTTGCAGCCGCGAGTTTTTTGGGTTTATGGTTAGTTATTAGTATTCTGCGATCGGGTCGTTTGCGGGGGTAAAAACACGTCACAAAAATTTACTTGCTATTGGGGTGCGGAATGTGGTTTAAAATAGCTTTGGCTTTCTTTGAATACCCAAGTTTGATACAGAGTCTAAATTGATGTGGCAGTTTAGTCGATCGCCCTCGCAGAAGTAAGCAGCCAAAGCTACACCTTCACGGTTACACACTTGAACATTGTATCCATCTTCCATAGCCGCCATCCCAAATCGATTGACAAATTGATAGCGTCCTACATAATCCAATCCACTCCAAAGCTGGCGATTGACTAACAGGATGACCCAACTATTGCGAGAATTAGAATCCACAAACCAGCGATCGAGTAATTGTCCACCAAATTGTTTTTGAGCCAACCACAAACTCGGAACACTCTTTTGGATTTGGGAAAGTGGAGGCGATGGCAAATTAGCAATGTCGCCCCTAGGACAACCAGGCTGTTTCCCCAGTGCAGCAGGTGGCTGTGGCAATAATACCGAAAGAGAAATCAAACAAGCTATATAAAAATAAATATGTTTGCTCAATTGAATATAATACATTTGCCTAAATCCTTATTCCTGATATCAAATCCGGTAGCATCTAAATTATTCATCTCTCTATTCTCGGACTCTGTGTCCTCAGTGTTCTCTGCGGTTAAATTATTCCGATGCAACCAGAAACGACATTATTTCTTATTCCTTATTCATTCAAAATTTATAATTCATGACGCTTGAATAAAGCCGCAGGCATAAAAACTGTAAAAGTAGAACCGGAACCAATTTCGCTTTCAATTTCAATATCGCCACCCATCATTTGACAGAAACGCTGGCTGATAGTCAGTCCCAAACCCGTACCGCCGTACTTGCGGGTAGTGGAATTATCCGCTTGAGTAAAAGGTTGAAACAGTCGTTCTTGCTGCTCTTTGGTCATGCCAATTCCTGTATCTTTAACTGTGAACATTAAAAAGTCTGAATCCAAAATTAAGATTTGAGTAACTGTCGGTTGATATTTATTTTTTAATGCTTCACTGGTAATTCTTGCAACCTCAAGTTCTATCCTACCTGCTGTCGAAAATTTAGCAGCATTGCTCAATAAATTCAGTAGTACCTGCTGCACTTTCATCAAATCAGCGTGCATAGCACCGATGCCCTCACCAATATTTACGTGCAAAACATTACCGTTTTTCTCCATCAGTGGTTTGACTGTTACCGCCACTTCCTCAATTAAGCCAGCTACATCGAAGCTTTCGAGACAAAGTTCCATCTTGTCAGCCTCAATTTTCGAGATATCCAAAATATCGTCAATCAATCGCAACAAATGTTTGCCAGCATTGCGAATTTTGTCTAAATCCGAGACAGTCTGTTTGTTTCCTAACTCTTGGGCATCTTCCACGAGTATATCGCTGTAGCCAATAATCGCGTTCAGGGGAGTCCGTAACTCGTGGCTCATATTTGCCAAAAACGCACTCTTGGCGCGGTTTGCTAGTTCAGCAGCTTCTTTGGCCAACTGCCACGCTTCCTCAGCATCTTTGCGTTCGGTGATATCGCGCAGGGTAGCAACCACTGCTTCCACGCTGCCGTCTGTAGCGCAAACCGGGCTGAGAATATACTCGTAGTCCCGTATTCCCCAGGCTGCGGTAGGGACGATGACTTCGCCTTTGGCGGCGATGGTGGTAGCAAATACAGCGTCGCACTGTCGGTGAACTTGCTCCATAATTTTGGGAGACCAACCCAATTCCTGCCAACTTTTACCAATCATTTCTCTGGGATTCAATCCCGCAGCTTGAGCCGCAGTGCGACTGACGTAAGTGTATCTTCCTGACTGGTTCACTAGAAAAATTAGGTCTAGGGATGCGCCCAGAATGCCGTCAACGGTTCTGGCGTGTCTGGCCACTTGAGATGTCATTTGTCTGACGGTGATGGCACCACGGACTCTGGCTGAGAGTTCTAGCCGCAAGAGTTGGTTGGATTGTTTCAGGAATAGGGTGCGTTCTTCGACTTGTATTTCTAGCTCTTTTTTAGCTTTTTCTAGGGCGAGTTCGGCAAGTTTGCGATCGCTGACATCTGTAGAAATTGTACCAACTGCGTAAGCAATTCCTTGGGAGTTGTAGAGAGGAAATTTTAGGGAAATGTAGGTGTGCTGTCTGTCGTCTTGAATGACAACCTCTTCGATGCTGAACGGTGAGTCCTCCTGGAGAACTTTCAGGTCGTTTGCTCGCAAACTTTCAGCTTTTTCTTTGGGAAAAATATCACAATCATTTTTGCCTGCTATTTGCTCTTGGCTGATATGAAATAAGGTTTCAAAATAGCGGTTGACTAGGAGATATTTTCCTTCTACATCCTTAATGTAGATCACTGCTGTCGAGTTGTCTAAGATTGCTTGTAGTAATCCTTGGCTATTTTGTAGCGCTTTTTCAGTGTGTTCGCGATCGACTATTTCTCGCTGCAATTCCAAGTTTGTGCGGTTTAAGTTGTGCAAATTTTGTCTAGTCTGATTTATATTTATCAAGCAAGAAGTGTTCTCTTCTGTGGATGACTTTTTCTCTAAATAGGAGTCGGCGGCTGGTAATTCTAGTTGTTGGAAATTTAAGGGTTTTGGGAAGAGCCCCCTAGAGCCATTATCAATCCATAATTTTGTGTAATTAAAATCGACTGTTAATTGATGCTCTAAAATTGACGGTTTTGCAAATAAGTTGGGAAAATTATCAAATTTTAACTCGTCCAACAATTGCGGATTGTCGTCGCCCTTCGTCTGGGAAGGAATGAATCCAGGAGCTTGTGTTTGTTTACTTCCCAAATCCCACAGCTCCAATCTCCAATTGGCTTGGCGGGCGATCGCCATTGCGAAGGTCATCGGCAACCCTAGGGAAGCCCCACACAATCCCACAATCAGCCAATAATTTTCCAGCGCGGTTTGGGCGATTCCCCTGACTAAAATTACGGGGGGATTTTTTCCTGAATTATTAAGGGTTTTTGCTGCTACTGTATAAGTTTGATTGCCTATTTTGATTTCCTTGGCAACTGCTGTACCACTGGCCATCCGTGCTGGTTTCAGTAGCAATTTTTCCAGGGACTGTAAGTCTGGCAAAACTTGATTTGTGTTGACGGTTTGTGCATTTACCAAGGCATATTTTCCCTCCTTAAGCTGTGCATAAATACCGTCAAATCCCTCCACCATTGCCTTGACAGTTTCCCTAGGGGCAACCATCGGCTTTTTGCTCAGATTTTTGCCTAACACTAAAGTAGCAATCACTGTCTCAGTTTGGGGATTGTTTACGGGAATTGCTGTGTAAGTAACCAAGGCATTGGTGGCGCTAAATCCCGCCGACGTCTTGGTTGGGAATTGTTTGTTTATTTCCGATTTACCCAGAATTTCGCTGATGGTAATTGGTTTTTTTTTCGCTAATACTCGATCGACTATTTTTTGAGGATTAAATTTTTCTCCCTGCTGCTTGGGATTAGTGCTAACAATTATCTTGCCATCTTTCCCTACTAAAACTGCACTGTCTATTTCCCCTGTTTTGACTTGATTTTCCAGTATTTGCTTGACAGATTTTTGCAAATATGGTAACTTTTTGCCACTATTGTAAGCTATGGCTGTTTGGGCGATCGACTGATTATCAAAAAAGTTTGGCAAACTCAAAGCCCAGCGATCGAGTTTGAGATTATAGTTAATTTCACTAACAGCTAGTTCTGATTTAGCTTGATTTTGCAGTTGGCTAAGTCCCGCTGTCCACATGATCCACAGCGCCGCACCTGCAAGTCCCAGTGGCAATATAATTGCTAAAACCACCAGTCCCATTAGTTGTTGGCGGGTGAGAAACAACTTGTCAGTCCCAGCAAGACTGACAACAGGGGTGAATTTTTCGGAACTTTCTGTGATATTTGGCTGCGGACAATTTGACTGACTGTTGTTTAACTGAGTCTGAGCCATAGGAGTAGATGCTAAATCGGTAGTAGATGCGGGCTGCCAATTAATCTAGAGGATCGGAATGTTACTGTTTAAATTTTGCTCTTAATTACCTTGAGAAACCAGTTTTTTTTAATCCCACAACCGTCGGCCCCATTTGCCACCCAGTCGCTGGTGAGTATCTGCCAGCAGGGCCGGAATATCTAACTTTTCGGGACAGCGGGGCAAACATTCGCCACAATCGGTGCAGCGGTTGCCTTTATTTCCGGGAAACCAATGTCCAGCGTTTTCAAACATGGCGTACCGGTATTTCCCAAAGTCAGTCATGTCGCAGCCGACAGCGAGATTGCGGAGTCGCAATACTTCAGGAATGTTGATGTTTTCTGGGCAGGGCAAACAGGCATAGCACTGGCTACATTTGTTCGTTCCCAGGCTGGCTGCCATTACAGATTCTAAGCGATCGAATGCAGTAATTTCGATCGCACTCAAAGGAAAGTCGCGATCGCAGCATCGGAGTGGTTCCTCTAGTTCCATCGGGTTGGCGGCTCCCACACTCAACGTCCCAATCCTAGTATCACTCAATAAAAACCGATAATTCAACTCTAGGGGTGAGAACGGCCTACACATTTCTATCAGAGTTTCGGGCGCAGTGTAGAGTTGCCCCCCTTTGTCTGCCGGAGAAATAATAAAAATGCCCAGATCTTTTTGGCTGGCTAGTTCAATGGCCGGGGCGTTGCGCTGAAAAAAATAGTAATAATGCAGATTGACAAATTCAAACAAATCTGTATTGATAGCTGCCAGAATTAGCTCCAAGGGTCCGTGAGTGGAAAAGCCGACGTGCCGAATTCTGCCATCGGCAACAGCTTTGTCTACAGTTGCCATACAGCCTGTTTCTGCTTGTACCCAAGCCAAATGTTCCCAAGTATTTAAACCATGAATTGCCAGACAGTCTAGGTAGTCTAAATTCAGGCGTTTTAGGGACTCATCAATCGAGCGTTCCATTCCCTCGGCATCGGGCGTTGGCGAAATTTTCGTGGTGACGTGCAAGCGCGATCGATCCACCGCCAACCCAGCCGACAGGGCGACACCGAGATATTCCTCGCTGCAACCATAACCAGAGGCTGTTTCTATGTGATTGATGCCCAGAGACACAGCCTGCTGTACAGTCTGGCAGGCAGTTTCCTCAGAAGCCAAATAGCGCATGGTTCCCAAGGAAAATACGGACAGGGGCAAGTTCGTTTTGCCAAACCTTCGATAGCGCATATAGCAGAACCAAGAAAACAGAAGGCAGAAGGAAAATACAATAAAATCAATGGTTTTAGAAATTAAAAACTTCCTAACTGCACTGCCGAGAAGGTTTCTATACTTGACACTCCCCAGCCTGAAGGCGTTTAGAAATGGATTTAAGAAATTAAAGCCGTCCTGTAAAGACGGGGTTTTAAACCCAGTTTTTTGATAACTACTACGAAGTTTCCCCCGGACTAAAGCCACTGCCTTTAATCAAATCCTCTGGACGAAGATTTGAAATAAATTCTCGGAAAGCTCTACGTTCGGCTTCATCAGCATCTCGATCGACCGGTATAGAAGCATCAGCGATCACTTCTTCCATCACCCAGATGGGGCTATTTGTCCGCAGGGCTAGGGCGATCGCATCGCTAGGTCGGGCATCGATTTCTTTTTTAACTTCTCCCTGACGGGCGATCAGTACGGCATAGAAGGTGTTATCTTGCAGGGAGTGAATCACGATTCGCTCCAATGTGAGATTCCAGGCTTCTAAGAAATTGACCATGAGATCGTGAGTTAAAGGTCGAGGAGGCTTGTGGCCTTCCAGAACGCTGATAATCGCCTTGGCTTGCTCTTGACCAATATAAATAGGCAAGGCGCGTCGCTCTGTAGCGTCTCTCAATAAGACTATAGGACTGCGCGTGGCTGCATCTAAGGCAATTCCAGCGACTTTCATTTCAATCATTCGATCTGCCTCATAGAATACTGTAAGGCGGTGGAAAACTTGGACATCAAGATGACCTGAATCCAGTATGACTCGATCTTCGCCTGAATCTACAACCGATCGCACTCAAAATAATCTACCGAAAGAGGCAATACCATAACCGGTGGCTACCTCCGATCGAATTTTGGCTGTGGTTTGACCTGAATCCGCGATCGAAATACCATAAGATACCCATGTTTACAGGACTAATTCAATCTCTCGGACAACTGAAGTCCCTAGGAAATGACCGATTTCAAATTTCCTGCACCTCCAGCAGCTCGCACCAGATTTTACACGATTTGGCGATCGGCGATAGCGTAGCCGTGGATGGTGTCTGTTTAACCGTAGTGTCCGTTTTGCCCCAAGGTTTTGTCGCTATCGCTTCCCCCGAAACCCTCAGACGCACTAATCTCGGAGCATTTCCCGATGCTATTGTTAACTTAGAAACCTCCCTACGCGCCGGCAGTAAGTTAGGCGGACATTTTGTTACCGGACACGTAGATGCGATCGGCACTTTAGCCACATCAACCCAAACCGCCAACGCCTGGGAAATGCGGTTTACAGCCCCAACAGCCATCAATTCAGGATGGCAACGTCAAATAGCACCTTACATTGTTCCCAAAGGCAGCATCGCCGTCAACGGCATCAGCCTGACTGTGGCAGATTGCGATGCAGACGGCAATTGGTTTAAAGTTGCCGTAATTCCCCACAGTTTTGAGGAGACAAACCTTCGCTATTTGCAGCCAGGAAGTTTAGTTAATTTAGAAGCAGATATTTTAGGTAAATACGTCGCCAAGTTCCTCCGTAGCAGCCATAAACTACACCCCGAACCCTGGGAAAAAACCCCAGCCATTAACAGTTTGGCAGACATTACCCCGGAATTTTTAGCAGAACACGGCTTTATTTAATCAGATTTATTTCTGAGTAGGTACAGCCGGAAAAAATTTTAGGTGGTAAGTAAATCCACTTACACATAATTAAACGTAAGATACAGGTGGCTAAAAAGCTTGCTGTATGAGCATTCTTCACCTCGATCTTCTTCCTTCTTCCTTCTTCCTTCTACTTAGCAGTTTCAACCACCTAGTTTCCGAGCCTCATAATCCTTCTTTTCCCATAACAATCCCCCCACAATCGCCACCTGTGACAGCAAAAATAATCCGGCAATTAATAGCTTTTGAATACCTGTGGTGTGTTTCCAGGGGTAAGCCAGTAAATTAAAATAAAATGACGGACTTTGCAGTTTCCCTTTAGTCGCAGTTTGAGCAGTAACTTGCTGAAACAAAAAAGCACCTTTACCGTAATTGAATTGCTGTTGCCAAAATTGGTGCAGTGTCAGTTTGTGGGCATGATAGACTATGACTTCGGGAGCATAAATGGCATTATACCCAGAGTTAAGCCACCGATGGCAAAATTCCCGGTCTTCTCCAGCGAAGGAAAAACTTGTCCCAAAGCCACCAATTTTTTGGAAGGATTCAGCCGGAAGGGCAAAATTGTTGGAAGTGAAATATTTTGCGCGATCGGGAATACCATTATAATAACTGTAAAGGTAATCGATCAATTCCTGGCTTGCAGTAGAATATATGTTATCAGGAAGTGCATTAATAATTCGACCTCCAATTAAAGAATTTGGTGTTTTCGTAAATCTAGTTTCTAGAGTTTGCAGCCAGTTAGGTGCCACAGTACAATCATCGTCTGTAAATACTAAAAATTTGCCTGTGGCTGCACAAGAACCAGTATTTCGGGCGATGGCGGGCCCTGAATTACGCTGGGTTAAAAGTATGAGATTTAAGTTGTTTTGAAACGGAGCAACTGTTGATACTAGAGATATTTCGGTACTATCATTAACGACTATAACTTGAAAGCGATCGCGCGGATATTCAAGTTTAGCAAAAGACTGGAGACAAGTCGTCAATTTTTCAGGACGAGCATAGGTAGGAACGATAATTGAAAATAAAATTGGCTCTAGGTTCATTATCACTGATATATTTCAATTTTTCAAACGATACAGCACTGGTTCGGTATTAAAATCTCTACCGAAAACTGGTTCCAGCGGGCCCTCCGCATCCGTCAGCTTAGATAGAGCTTTTCTGGTTGCTGCGTCTGTATCAGTCAATGGCCCGACTCCAATTATACTAACCTGATTTTGCCGCAGGTTGTCAATCCATCCAGAAAGTCTATCTGCTCTCAAAGGTACATACAAAACTTGCCTATTCAAATTTTTTCCGTAAAAAAGGTAGCTACGAGAACTCAAAAAGAATCCAATTTTTTCATGCGGCACAGTATTCTCATTAATATATTCGTAAATACCACGATAGAGTGCTGTGCGATCCACATCTCGCTGTTCCCTCCAATTCCCAATTACTATCAATCCTATACAGATAACAATTATCACTAGGTAATTTAA
The DNA here is from genome assembly GCA_020883125.1 of Microcoleus sp. CAWBG506. Taxonomy (GTDB): domain Bacteria; phylum Cyanobacteriota; class Cyanobacteriia; order Cyanobacteriales; family Microcoleaceae; genus Microcoleus. Next base: position 9,790 of record JAHREW010000053.1, on the reverse strand, counting down.
TTTATGCCTTAAAAGAGATTGAAATAAATTATTTTGCCAGCCTAAGCGCCGATTTATTTTTAATAATATCCCAGCCACCACTGAGATTGACACCAGATACAATATCGGGTATATAAAAATATCGTTCCAACTGCTAGCTAATATTTTTCCTATAGTCTCAAAAGTTTCTAATGGATTAGACTTAAAACTGTCAATCAGCAAACTTCCCCAGACAATACTATCTCCGGTGAAAGAAGCATTTTTAATATAATCAAAAATTGTATTGCTAGTAATTCCCAAAAGACTGCTAACCACCACTACAGTCACAACAAATTGATTGCGAGTTTTCAACACAGTTGCTGTAGCTGCGGCTGCGATGCCCAATACACTTAAAAATGGAAATCCGTATCTGAGGTTAAAACCGAGTAGAGGACTTATTTCACCAATCGACTCTCCCCCAGTACCAGAAGTGTAAGGTGTAATGAGATACATAATTCCTGTACTGGCAAGCAGTACACTCAATATAATAGTATTTTCATTAATTAGTTTATTTTTAGCTGTTGTCAAAGCCAGAGGTACTGCCAATACCTGCAAAATAAGTGCCATAAATGGCACTTGCAATCTAATCATAATTTGCAAGCCCAGAGTTTTCCAGTGATCGATATTGCTAGGATTGAATTGAGCGGCTAAAGTGCTTTGCCAAATATTGAAATGTGCCGAATCTGGCTGCTTGGGGAGTGCTGGTGTTGGTGGCTTTACTGTGGATGGTATGGTAACTGGTTGTAAAGGAAATTTAATCTCTTTAGTATCAACTATAGGATGATTGATATGCAACAAATTTCTGCCATACCAAAAACCTCCTAAGAGTAAGAAAAAAACTAGACCCCATAGCAAGATAGGCTTGAAGAAATAAACGATTTTAAATTGATTTTGTCCAGGAGTTTTATTGACTACAAGTTTATGAATTTCTAAGATTCCTAATCCGGTTAAAAGTGAGACTGCATAGACTAGACCAGTTATTTTGATTCCCGCTAGCATTCCCGTGGCTGCAAAAAAGAGTGATAGTTCCGACAAAGAACGGCTTTTATAATAAGAAAAGCCTAAATATAAACCAACTGTAAATATGGCAGATAGCGGTAAATCAGGGTGAATCGTGTTAACTTGGTTCAGCATCATTGGCACTGTCAATATCAAAGCTGACGCGGCCATTCCATGAACTCTAGTCGATCCAAATTTAACACTCAAAAGATAGACTGAAAGTCCCTGAATTACCCAAGCAATTAGCAGGGGAAACGCTACTAAAAAATCTGATTTGAAGGGAAACAAACACAAGACAGACAAAATATGCCAATTGTAAGGATAGACTCTCGCTTGCTCTTGTTCAAAAATCCAATTGCCAGTGGCATCTAATAACGTCAATGAACCTGTTTGATACCATCTGGCAATTGCAGGCAAATGAAACCACAATGAATCGTAATTGGTTATCGGTTTAGTGGCGAGGTTTCCCAATAACAAAAATCCCACAAAGCCCACTGAAAAAATAATGAGCCATTCCCATTGATTGCGAGTTGGATTCACGAATAATTGGTGCGGGTTTATAAATTGAATAATTTGATTGGTGAGGGGATAATTTAGGATACAACCTAATATAAATATTCCCAATTCCGCTAAAATAACTCCCGAAATATTTAAGACATCAAAACTTCCTAAAATTAACCCTGTAGAAACTTGTACAATGCTCCAGCTAGTCACAAAAATTAGGGAAAAATGAGACAATGAATAGTTGATTCTTTCTTGATGATTGAGAAATGACACAAAAAGAATTAAGGGAATCGGACTGACTAAAATCATCAGAAATAAAATTAATTCCCACAAATGTTGTGCTACGAGCATAGCTACAATTTACTCCCTATTTTGATGACTGTGTTTAAATCATGTTCACTAAAAATCGGGGTGGCTGGAAATGTAGTCGGCGATTTTGGCGATCGACTTTCGCATTTCTGTATCGCTGCCACTGCTGTTGTCAATCACAGTGATCACATAGGCTTCACCGTCAATACTCATTGCTAAAGTTGTGCCGAGTACCAGGGAGTTTTCTCCTGTTTTTTCACCCAGCCACTGTGCTTGAGTTCCTTGCAAAGCGGCAAATCCCAGATTGCGATCGTACTGTTGGTTGAGAGTCTCCACTAACAGTTTAGCACCGGGTGTTTCGCCGTTGTAAATTTGTACCATCATTTCGGTGAGTTCGTTAACAGTCAATCGGTTCGCACCACTACCAGGGTTACTAGGCATAATCTGTGCTCCCATTAATTTGAAGTTGACACGGGTTACTTGGTAGCCACGATTTGCTAAGAATTGATTGATGTAATCGGAACCCAAGTAATCGATCAGTTGATTGGTGGCAATATTGCTACTGCGATCGATCATTTCTTCTAACAGTTTCTGTAGCGGGTAATTGCGATCGGACAAAATCTCCGTCGATGAGTCTTCAGTAAAATTACCCGAATCAACAAATACTTGTTTGTTAAGACTGATTTTTTCTTGTGCCACTTTTTGCATCAGGGCCACAGCAATCGGCAGTTTAATTAGGCTAGCTGGACTCACCGGAGGTAAATCGCCTCGCAGGTGAACGCAGTCTCTGGAAAGGTGGCAAATGCCGATGGAAGCTTGATTCGATAACCCACTTTCCCTGGCAACAGAAGCCAAAAAATCTGATTTTGCTTGTTTGACTTCCAAGCTGGCTGCCGTTAGATTGTTGCGGTATTCTTGAATTTTTGAAGCCGTTAAACTCGCTAAAAATGAATTTTGGGGAACTTCGTACAAATTGTTGATGGCTTGTTGCCACAGAAATTGAATTTTCTGGGCATATTCGAGGGACTGATTTGGCTCTCGTCCAGCTTCTACCGCTTCGTTCGCTAAACGAACTGCTTGCTGTAAGTTATCGTTAGCCCGCTGTTCTACTAATATTTGAACCTCTACTGATTGCAACTCCTCTATGAGTTTTTGTGGATTATTCCCATTGAATGGGACTAACCGGGAAAGTAGAGTTGGTTCGGGAGAGGGAGACGGAGGTTGTTCTAATTGACTGATAGTGCGATCGCGGATTTTGTAAAGTTCGTCCAGGGAACGCTGATTTGATGATTGAGAAAATGAACTGGCGATCGTTAATATCTGAATCAGTCCAATTCCAGCTACTACTGCGACAGTCTTGTTTGTCGCCGAGAAAAAACGCCCTATCCCCAGCATGGTCAACTCCTGAACACAACCACACTCAATATAAGCAGTTATGGTTACAAGAGTCAAACCCTTTGAGATTTGAGATTTGAGATTTCAGACTGAGAAATGTTATGCAAAAATCAAGGGCAATGGTGGCTCAAAAAAGGGCGATCGCCTGTGAGCGATCGCCCCACACTATATATTAGAAATCTCTCATCCGTATAACAGGCGAGACAACCTGTTCAAGACCAGCTTTTTGGGAGACCTCTACTATATAGGATCTACTTTCGCCGCCGGCGTCGCCCATCGACACCCAAGCGATTCAGGTAGTCCCAGCCACGTTGGGGCCAGACATGAGTGTTACCAGTCTTGTCCGCAATCCAGCGAGCTACTTTGGGCCCAGTCCAATTTCCCCCATCGGGGGCCAAGCCTTGCAGCGCTTGTCGCAGTTCTTCTTGCTGTTCTGGATTCAGCAAAGATTTAGCAGGAGGTGGCTGGCGGTCTCCACTGCGGTTTCTCACAGAGTTAGGTCCTTCCCGGTTATAGCGCTGGACAATTTCTTTGGCATAGTCGTAGTTAATACCTATAACTTGAGCCGCTTCTTTGATAGTCCAATTTCTGGAAACCAATAATAGCAAGTGCCAGCGACGGGACTCTGTAGTGTTGTCGGCCTGCCGGTAGCGAATTTTGAGTTCCTCTGCCGTCAGGTGAGATTCTAAGTGGGCTTTAGGTGGCATTCCTCCATCGGGGCATCGGGAACTTCTCTCCATATATCTTTGGCTTTGGCTATTATTCCGGATAAAATCCTGATTCGGAGATATTTTGGCAAATAGAGAGTTTGTTTTACCCCGGATCGTAATCCTTGGACGGTTGTCGCCCAAGGACTAGGCTACGTGGATGGATAAAGGTAGTCCTTGGACCTTATTCCTGCTTCTAAAATTACACCCTTACGTTCTGCCAAATCTTAATTGTTTTATCACTACTACCGCTAGCAATCAATTCTCCTTCTGGGCTAAAATTTACAGAAAAAACCGAATTTGTATGACCAGCAATATTACAAACTTCTTCACCATTTTTTACTTGCCAAATCTTAATAATTTGATTACTACTGCTGGCAATAGTCTCGCCATCAGGACTAAAAGCAATGGAATCCACATACCAAGAATGACCTGTAATACTTAAAATCTCTTGCCAATCTTTCACCCACCAAATTTTGATAGTATTGTCGTGACTGCCACTGGCAAGAAACTCTCCGTTGGGACTAAAAGCAATACAGCGCACGCAGTCTGTATGTCCGATAAGCGTCCGAAGTAGTTTCCCATCTTTGAATCGCCAAATCTTAATTGTTCTGTCCCAACTACTGCTAGCCAAAATTTCTCCATCGGGACTGAAAACAACAAAATAAACTAAGTTGATGTGACCAGCTAGTGTGCGAATTTCTTGCCCATCTTTAACCCGCCAAATTTTAATTGTTTTGTCCCAACTACTACTAGCAATAGTTTCGCCATCTGGACTAAAAGCCAAGCCATAAACTGAGTTAGTGTGCCCTGTAAGGGTGCAAATATCTTGCCCATCTTTCATGCGCCAAAATTTGATATTTTTGTCGTGGCTGCTGCTAGCCAGTATCTCTCCATTAGGGCTAAAGACTACTGTATGAACGGAGTTAGTATGTCCAATCAGGGTAGTAATTTCTGCTGCTGCTTCTACTCGCCAAAGTTTGATGGTTTTGTCATCGCTGGCGCTAGCGATAACTTCTCCGTTAGGGCTGAAATCAACAGAGGAAATTAAATTTTTATGACCTGTCAATGTGTGAATACATTGCCAGTTATTAGTCTGATTTTGGTGCCGACTGCTCTGGGATATAGGTTTACTTGGCTTGCTAATTGTTTGGGGAATGGTCAAATTTATGGTAGATTTTGGATTCAATATTTTTAACACTTCAACAGCGGTTTGATAGCGGCGATTAGTAGCATTTTCAATCATTTTATCTAAAATCCGACCTAATTCTTCCGAAACTGGGTTATTGCCTAAATACTGTCGCCATATCCACGTATTTTCACCCGGATCGAAAAGGTCAAATGGGGAAATTTGAGTTAGTAAATAAAGGCAAGTTACACCTAAACTGTACAAGTCACTGGTGAAAAATGCTTTGCCTCTGGCTTGTTCTGGGGCGATGTATTCGGGGCTACCAATGCTGGTTCCTGTTTTGAGTAATGCTGTACCTGTGGCAATTTTGGCAGCCCCAAAGTCTACTAAAACTAATTGTTGGTCTGGGCGGCGAATTATATTTGCTGGTTTGATATCTCGGTGAATAACATTGTGTGAGTGAATGAAGTGAAGCACGGGCAGTAAGCTATTGAGTAAGTCTTTAATTTGACTTTCTGTGAAAATGCCTTCGGTTTCTACAATTTGCGCTAGATTTTGCCCGTCGATAAATTCTTGGACTACATATTGTCGGTTGTCTTGGGTGGAATATGCTAATAATTCGGGAATTTGAGGATGTTTGCCTAATTCGTCTAATCGCATTGCTTCTTGTTCAAAAAGTTCGGCTGCTTTTTTGCTGTTGCGATTGCTGGCTGAGGGGATTAGTGGGGTTTGGGGGGGTAAAAATTGTTTGATGACGCAGCGAGGCTTTGAGGGTTTGTCTTCGTCAACGGCGAGCAATGTTCTGCCAAAACCGCCTTGTCCTATCGCCTTGAGTGCTCGATAGCGATCGCGCAGCAGCAGTTTCGAGCGACAATTTTTGCATAGTTTGGCTGCGTCGGGGTTTTCTGGCTGGGAACAGTTAGGATTTAGGCAGTAACTCATGGGATTTTGAATTTGGGATTTGAGATTTGTCACGATCGCGCCTTGAGATATCCCTTACCGCCAACGCTGTTTGATGTTTCGGCTGGATTGACACGGAAAACTTGTTTAACTCTCGATCGACAATCTTCTCTAGGAGCAGAGTTTACCACGGAGCGAAAAACCTCTGTTGCGAAAGCTCGATCGCGCTTACGGTAGGCTGGTGTCTTTTTTTTTCTAGTAAAGCCTATTTTGTCAAGGCCCGTGAGATGGTGTGTGAGTGGAGAAATTCCTTCCCAAGGTAAGGCCATCTCAACTGTGGTTTGATTTCCCGGAGCCTTAGCTGGTTTCACTTCATTTTATGCGATCGGTCTTTCGATCGGCATTACCCGGTGGCTACCAAAGTACCATCCTGGGAAGTCAGCTATTTGGGCAGACCTTCACTCCCTTCTCTAATCCATGGACTGCTCGATCTATAAATCTATGGTGTTACCAGGCTCTGTTCCACATCTGCCCCACTTCACTTTTGCTCGCGCCAACGACTTTGATCCGGGACCTAACTTTCTGACGGATCTCGTAAGTATAGGGTTTTGCGTCATCCAAGGGCGATCGACCCACAGCAGCCAAGACCACTTCCCGTCGATGGCATCAATATCTTGACGCTTACTACATATATATATGTACTCCTAACCTGCGGACATGATTAGTCCCATGATGTTCTACCCATAAAAATGCTATCTACCCAAAGCACAGTCCTGCCCAAAAACCCACTTTCCGGGTCACTCTTGAGACTAATGGCGAAAAAGGGATCAGCTTATAGGATAGCCGATGGATTTTTAAGAGCCGAAAGCCCTAGGGTGTATAGGTTCAAAAAAAACTCAAAAATATTTTCACAAAACGCTTGACAACATCTTGCGGAATAAGTACATTAATAAAGCGCCGGAAGGGAAGCGGTTCACTGAACCACAACCGGAAGGTAAAAACCGAACCTAGAAAAAAGAATAGTTTGAAAGCTTAAAGCACTATTAACCTCGTCAAAAAATTAGAGATAGAGAGTGAAAGCAGAAGCTGATACTTAATATCACAAACAACGAGAAAAAAGTCAAGTAAAAAAGAAGGAAATGAGGCCTAATCGCCAAAATAACCGAAAAAGAGCTTGACGAGCCGAAAAAAAACAATCCAACACGGAGAGTTTGATCCTGGCTCAGGATGAACGCCGGCGGTCTGCTTAACACATAGAAGTCGAACGGGTGTAGAAATACATTAGCGGCGGACGGGTGAGTAACGCCTGAGAATCTACCTTCAGGACGGAGAAAACAGTTGGAAACGACTGCAAACTCTGAATACCAGGTGGACACTCAACCAGTGAGACGGCGGGTGATCGGCTTCATCGTCAAGAGAAAAACAGCCCAGACCACAAGCTAAGACTCCTAAATGACAGCTCAGTGATAGTGTGATAATAAGATATCACTGAGCTGCATAATCATGTCTACATAACGTTTATTCAAGTTATATGAATAGAAAAGAAGCATTTTTTGTTAGTTTAACAACTGATTTTGGTGCCCAAGGTCAGGGTGGAGGGCTAATGGAAGGCGTTATATTGTCAATATCTCCTCACGCACATCTTATTCATTTAACGCACGAATTGCCTCCATTTAATCTGATCGCTGCTGCAAGAACCTTAGAGCAGGTTGCTTTTCTTCCAGTTGGTGCTCATGTATGTATATGCGATCCCGGTGTCTGGTTTGACCGTAAATCGCTCATCTTAGAAACTTACCGTGGTGAGCTGTACTAGGTCCAGATAACGGGATACTAATTCCCGCCGCCAGGATTTTGGGAGGCATCGTAAAAGCTACTACAATTGAAAATACTAAATACATACAGAGACCAACTTCACAGATATTCCAAGGCCGAGATATATATGCCCCAGTTGCTGCCAATCTAGCAAATGGCGTTTCGTTTGATGAATTCGGAGCCAGTATTGACGTAAATAATCTAGTAGGGGCAGTATATGATGAGGCTTTCGTTCTTGAGAACTTACTACACGCTACCGTTATCCAAATTAGCCGTTTCGGGTCTGTTCATCTGAACATAACATATGAATTATGGAAAAAATTAGAATTAGACCATAAAGACACCATTGCAATAAGACGCTCTCATGGTGAGAGTTTATGTTTACCAATTGGTCGGACATTTAGCGATGTTGCTAAAGGAGAGCCTATCATATTAAAAGACGATTATGGAAGAATAGAGATGGCTATAAACATGGGATCATTTGCACAAACCTTTAACCTAAAAATCGGAGATTCGGTAGTTTTAGATATTCATAGCGATTCTCATAATTATGAAAAGCAGTCCTGGGTCCTTTCATTCGAGATTTAGGAAATGTAGCCTTATTTTTTTAAGGTTTTCCAGACACACCAACCTAAAAAGTACCAACAATCATCAACTACTATATACCCGAACCTGATTCGGAGGGTGAAAAATGACTATCTCAATTCGTGAGCTACAAAGCTTAACTGAACATTTTAATAGCGATCCAAAATGTTCGTACTCTTTGCCAGCCCGGGCCTATATCAAGCCAGATTTTCTGGACATTGAGCGGGAGGCGATATTTTACAACAGTTGGCAGTATGTCTGCCATGTTGAGCAGCTCCGTCATCCAGGAGACTATATCGCCTTCGATATTCAAGGGCAATCGATCGTAGCCGTCCGCGATCGCGCGGGTGTGTTGCGGGCCTTTTACAACGTTTGCGGCCACCGTGGTCATGAGCTGGTTAAGGATCGAGGCAACATTAAAACCTTTGTCTGCCCTTATCACGCTTGGAACTACAATCTGGACGGAACCGTTCCGTTAAACCTACCCATAGCTACCCAAGTCTAGACTTAACTGGACATGGGTAACTATAGTGTTAACTTCCTGTTTCACAGTAGCGACAACATGACTGCTGTCGGGCTTGTCTACTCCGCAGGCTGACACGGTGGAACTCACCGCCAATTCCGAACGCTCTGGTACAAAAATACCTTCAAACCAACGTTCTATATTTCTTGCTGCATTTTCGTCACGGTCTTGAACATTTCCACAGTTAGGGCATTCAAAGACTCGGACTTTCAATGGCATCTTGTGCCGATGATTGCAGCAACTTGAGCAGATTTGACTGCTGGGAAAAAATCTATCTACAAGCGTCAATTTAGAGCTAAACTTTTGAGTTTTGTATTCGAGTTGACGCTTGAATTCATACATTCCGCAGTCAGCAATCGCACCAGCAAGTTTGTGATTCTTGAGAAATGCCTTAATATTTAAGTCCTCGATCTTAATCTCGCCGTGGTTTTTGGCGAGATAAGTTGTCAGCTTGTGAATGGCATCTTTTCGGATATTTGCTACTTTAGCATAAAGCTTGCTCAGTTTCTTAATCGCTTTGGTGCGATTCTTGGAGCCTTTGACTTTACGACTTACATCCCGCTGTTTTCGCTTAAGCTTTTTATTCATCCGTCGGTAAGCTTTGGGATTCGCAAAGACTTTGCCGTCGGAGCAGACAGCAAGTTCTTTGATACCGATATCGACACCAACAGCCGGACGACTTATTGCAACTTCTGGCAATTCAAATTCGTATTTGATAGCAATAAACCACCTATTTGCGGTGCGACTAATTACACAATTGTGAACTGCTGTCAGCGGTAATGGTTCGGCAAGTTTTACCCATCCGATAGATGGCAATTTGACTCGCTTGCCATCGTTGTTAATTCCTGGTTTTGCTTTGGTTCCTGATTCTAGATAAAAGGAATCTCTTTGTCCCTTTTTCTTGAATTT
>JAHREW010000052.1 GCA_020883125.1 Microcoleus sp. CAWBG506 | reverse complement strand
ACTCAAAGCTATCCCTGATTGGCAAGAAAGGCTGAGATTCTTTGTTGACCAATTAATTGAGGAAGATGGACAAACTGGGTAGTTTTGGGTAAATATGGGTAAAAATTAACTTTCAGTACACAACCCTAAGATATCGATGGGCGATGCAACTATTTAGTCCAGGGAAGATTTTTCTTGACTTCTGATCGCAGCCAACTCTGCGTGAGTTTGACAAGCATCGCTTAACTGAATGAAATCTAAGACATTACCAATTACCTTAGAAAGGTGGAGAGCAGAACGGTGAGCTTCTTGGATAAAAGCCCTCTCCTCTATGGGATCGTCTGCCATATCATCTACAGTTAGTTGTAGATAACCGATAATGTGATTTAGGGGCGTGCGGAGTTCGTGGGACGCTTTCAACATGAACTGCTTTTTGAGATGGGAAAGTTCTGTGACTCGATCCCTACGTTCTTGATAAAGGGTGGCGAGGGCGATGGCACTTCCTACTTGATCCGCAAGTTCTTGAGCAAATTCGATTTGGCACTGAGTCCAAGGTCGATCGCCTATATTGTTTCCTAAATTATCCTGACCGCATCGGTGCAAACTAATAATACCGTTAGCTTGCTCTTGATAGGCTGTAGCCACCACTAACACCGACTGTCTGTCGAAGGGGTCATCGGCTGCAAAGGAATTAAATACCACAGGTTCTAGGGTGGCGATCGCCTCCATAAAATGAGGTGTTTCTGTTAAGGAAAGCTCTACTCCCAGCATGGCTGGAAATCTATCCTGACAGTATTCGGCTGCCACCTTAACTTGCAGGCTAGAACTTTCATAGGGACAAATGATAGAGCGACTGACATCAAGGGTTTGCCCGATACTATTAACTGTTTGCTGCCAAATGCCATTTAGATCCAGAGTTTTACGAATCTTTCTGCCAATTTGCAGTAAAAGTTTTTGCGATTGAGCTGATATCTGCTGATTCATAGAAACCCCTTCTCTAGTGGAATTGCCAAATTTGACCAATCCGCCAACAGAGGAGGAATTTACTGAATTTGCCAACTCCAGACTGTCGAATTTCTGACTTCCGTAATTACACTTAAATGTTCCCACAGGCTTTTAACAATTACTAGCTAACTGTAATTATTTCTATAGTAACATTATACTTCTCATACTTAAGGAGTTTTGTCAACTTTTTGTCAATTTTATTGAAATCAAGGTCTGTGCAAGCTCAATCAGGCCTCCAAATTCCTGTAAATACCTTATTTGCTCAATGGTTTTACGGAAATTTATAGGGGGTTTGATACCTGGACTCCCAAGTACCTGTTGGGTCTAAGTGCCCAAAGACCACTGCGGGACGATTGTCATCTGTCTAGAGTCCTAAAAATAGGGAGCAAGGGAAAAAAGAGAGTAATAATTAATACATATTTCTGGAATTCGCTGAATTCCCATAATTAATAACTCAGTCCTGGACGCACGGGGGGTAAAAAACCAGGGTACTGCTACTAACTAATGACTGCTAACTATTGACAAAATAGTGGTTCTTGATAAAGTAAGACGGTGAAAGTAACCGTCGATCCGAGTCCTTCCCCCATGCTGTAAAAATTGACAGTACCGCCCATTGCTTCTACCAGTTTTTGAGTAATAGCCAATCCCAAACCGGTACCACCATATTTTCTGGTACGATCGCCATCTACCTGAAAAAAAGACTCAAACAATTTATCTTGTTTGTCCAGAGACACTCCAATCCCAGTATCAGCAACTCGGATTTTGATCAGACCAGGAAACTCCTGATTCTGAAAAGTCACTTTTTTCTTGATTGCTTCGGTACTAATGCGAATGCCACCTTCGTTTGTAAATTTAATCGCATTACCAGTCAGATTCAAAATAATTTGAAGCAGACGTCGGTAATTGCCATAGACAATAATTTCCTCCTCCGCAGATAGGGTTTGGACTTGAAATTGCAATCGCTTCTCTTCCACCTGAACCCGCGTCAAAGACTCAACCTGCTGCAAAACTTCACCTAGTTTGACAGGAGCGAGGTCTAACTGCATTTTGCCAGCTTCGATTTTAGCGACATCCAAAATATCGTCGATGACGTTGAACAAAAGTACCGCAGAACGATGAGCTTCTAGGATAAATTCACGGGCTTCTTCCGGGTCATCTGCCATGCCGTCCATCAGTAATTTCAAAAAGCCAAGGATGCCGTTGAGGGGGGTGCGAAGTTCGTGAGAAGTATTGGCCAGAAACTGACTTTTGAGCTGGGAAAGGGCAACGGCTTGGGCGCGGGCCTGTTCTAGTTCTTGATAGAGAGTAGCATGGGCGATCGCGCTTCCGACTTGAGCCACCAATTCGCGGGCGAATTCCAGTTCCAGAGGACTCCACTGCGGGGAATCTCCGCAGCGGTGCAAAGCTATCAGTGCATTGGGTTCGCCTTGATAGGAAGTAGCGGCTACCAGCACCGAGTGTCGCTGGAAAGGGTCATTGGCAGGATAAGCATACTCAACAGCTACTGGCTTGAGGGTAGCTAAAGTTTCAATCCACCCCGGCTGTTGGGCGACTTGCAATTCTAATCCCAGCATGGAAGAGTAAGGTTCTTGACGGTACTCTGCTACGACTTTCAGGGTTTTTGATTGGAAATGTTCGATAGGAAGGGGAGGATGTGAAGTAAATGGAGGGTCTTGGGCAATGGGCAGGGTCAAGTCCGATTCCCCAGTATCGGAATTTTCGATATTTTTCGGGGGAATGAATGGAGAGGATTTGAAAATTTCGGTTGTTTGTTTGTAGGGACAGATGATACAGCGGCTGGCATTTAAAACTTGACCGAGACTGTTGGCTGTTTGCTGCCAAATTGTCTCTAAGTCCAGGGTTCGGTGGAGGTTTTGAGCTATTTGGGAGATGATTTGGCGATTGATTTCGGAGTAGGGAGGGAGGAAAGTAGGAGGGATACAGGTTTCTGGGAGCAGCTTTTGTTGCTGAAACTGTGAGTCCAAGGCGTCAGAATTTAGCTTCAGGTCTGTGGGTTGCTCTGACAGTAAGCGTCCCATTGCTAAAACTGTTGTAGCTTTGCCGTTTGAGGTGATAATGGGAGCGACTGTCAAATCGAAGAGTAAATATGTTTCGCCGGAACCAAAGGGATAGCTAAACCTTTCTGGTGTGAGGGTTTCGAGGATTCGTTGCACGCGATGGAGGTATGGTTTCGCCGGAACTGGTGGAAAGTTGTCGATCGCCCCACCATCGACAATTTGTTCTACTGTAAGATTGTACTCCTCGCCTTGTTGCCAATAAAAAGATAGATATTGACCGTTTCTGTCTTGGGTAAATATTAATTCTGCCCCTAACTCTTGGAAAAAGGCTGTAGAGGCCACGCTCGATCGCCGAAAATCTGTGTTAGAGTCCATCACAATAGCAGATAAAAGTAGTTTTGATTTTTGATTTTGGAGTTAAATAGTTAAATAGTTAAATAGTTAAATAGTTCAATACTTTGTTATTCAAAATTCCCAACTTAAAACTATCAACTATTTTTGGATGCTACCCTTAATTTTATAATTATTAATAAACTCAAAAAATACTCACTTTTTCATCGATAGCCTCGGATGCGAAACTATGTTTTCTCAGTGATGGTGTTGGATTTTGATAACTAATATTTAATATTTAGAAATGTTCCTTCGCCAATTAATTATCTGGCTTGAAAATTCCTAAAATATTTGATGCTGTCTGGGACTGAAACTGGCGAATAGCCATCCCATTCTGTCTCTCACTTTTCAGCATTACGTGATTATTATTTATGTAAATTTATGGTAAAACAATTATGCTTTTGTAGCGAAATCTGCCTGTGATGATAGCTGGCGGGCGAGCGCAAATTTCACAGCCAACAGATTAACGCCGGAATTCGCGATCGACCCTCAGTCGTTCCACTCACCACGAGGCGGAACTGGGGGGTTGCGGCGCAAGCTCAGAGCCAACTCGTCTTCACGGCGATCGCCCCTTAACCACTGCCTAATTGCAGTTTCAATAACTTTGCTGGGGTCATTTGTCAAGTGCTGAATTTGGTCTAAAAGTTCAGGATCTATGTGGATTGATAATTCCACTTTTTCTGACCCTGCTTGGGAAGGTATGCTTGACTGGCTCATAGTTAAAAAAATCCTAGTTTTAATTCTTAAGTTTCAATCGCTTAATTGTTTGACTCAGTGTCTGGTGCACAAGCACCTGACTGGAGGGGGAGAGGAACAGAGAGAGGGGGGAGAGGGAGAGAGACACAGACAGGGACAGAGGGACAGAGGGAAGTTTTTGATTGTTGAGTTTCCTGGGTTGATAGGAGACGGTGGGAGATCTTCACACTTTTGAGGTTTTCCTTTCAGACAGATCGCTTTGACAAGGGAGAGAGTGTTTAGGTTGAGTTACTGATTGGTGGTTTGATTTCAATCTCCAATCAGAGGTTTAAGCAGGCACTGTACTCTTGCTTGTGTAATCATACAACAAAAAGTATCCTTTGCCGATTAGCTCTTTGACAAAAAATATGACTAACGTCCCTGTATCTCGCATTCGCAATTTTTCCATTATTGCTCACATCGACCACGGAAAATCCACTTTGGCCGATCGCCTGTTGCAGGAGACTGGGACAGTCCAAGCACGGGAGATGAAAGAGCAGTTTTTAGACAACATGGAGCTCGAACGCGAGCGTGGGATTACGATCAAGCTGCAAGCCGCTCGGATGAATTATACTGCCAAAGACGGTCAGGACTATGTGCTTAACCTGATCGACACTCCTGGACACGTAGACTTCTCCTATGAGGTGTCGCGATCGCTGGCTGCTTGTGAAGGTGCCCTGCTGGTGGTTGACGCATCTCAAGGCGTGGAAGCACAAACCTTGGCAAATGTCTACCTGGCTCTGGCAAATGATTTAGAAATTATTACTGTTTTAAATAAAATTGACCTACCGGGAGCGGAACCAGAACGGGTAAAAGGGGAAATTGAAGAAATTGTCGGACTCGACTGTAGCGACGCGATTCTGGCTTCTGCGAAGGAAGGTATCGGCATTGATGATATTTTGGAGGCGATCGTCGAAAAAGTGCCACCGCCCCAGGATACCGTCGATCAACCACTCAGGGCGCTAATTTTTGATAGTTATTACGATGCTTATCGGGGAGTAATTGTTTATTTTAGGGTGATGGATGGCAGTGTCAAAAAAGGCGATCGCGTGTTATTGATGGTTTCGGGCAAGGAATATGTCATCGATGAATTAGGCATACTTTCACCAACTCAAATCCCAGTAGATGAACTCCACGCCGGAGAAGTAGGTTATCTAGGCGCGGCGATTAAGGCAGTAGCGGATGCTCGCGTGGGGGATACAATTACTTTGGTCAAAAAGCCCGCACCGGAGCCGTGGCCTGGTTATACTGAGGCGAAACCGATGGTGTTTTGTGGCTTATTCCCGATCGATGCTGACCAATTTCCAGACTTGCGGGAAGCCTTGGAAAAACTCGAACTTAACGATGCGGCTCTTTCCTACGAACCGGAAACATCGAGTGCGATGGGATTTGGTTTCCGCTGCGGTTTCTTGGGTTTACTGCACATGGAAATTGTGCAAGAAAGACTGGAGCGAGAATACAATTTGGACTTAATTGTGACTGCCCCTTCCGTGGTTTATCAAGTCACGACAATTAAGGGAGAAGTGCTAACAATTGACAATCCCAGCCACTTGCCAGACCCTCAGTATCGTGATAAAATTGAGGAGCCTTACGTTCAGGTAGAAATGCTATCGCCGGAAACATATGTGGGGACTTTGATGGAATTGTCTCAGAGTCGGCGGGGCATTTTTAAAGATATGAAATATCTCAGTCAAGGGCGGACTACATTGATTTATGAGTTGCCTTTGGCGGAAGTAGTGACTGACTTTTTCGATCAGATGAAATCGCGATCGCGCGGTTATGCCAGCATGGAGTATCACCTGATTGGCTATCGCGAAAATCCCTTGGTGAAATTGGACATTTTAATTAACGGCGATCCGGTGGATGCTTTGGCGATGATTGTACACCGCGATAAAGCCTATAATGTCGGCCGCGGCTTGACGGAAAAACTCAAGGAGTTGATTCCTCGCCACCAATTTAAGGTTCCCATTCAAGCGACGATTGGCGCGAAGGTGATTGCTTCAGAACACATTCCGGCTTTGCGGAAGGATGTGTTGGCGAAGTGTTACGGTGGCGATATTTCGCGGAAGAAGAAGTTGCTGCAAAAGCAGGCGAAGGGTAAGAAGCGGATGAAGTCTGTGGGTACTGTCGATGTGCCGCAGGAGGCTTTTATGGCTGTGCTGAAGCTCGATCGCGATTCGTAATTTCTGTGTAGCTTGTTAGGAACAGGCTTTCCGGCCTGTTCCACAAAAGGACATCCACATTTGGACATCCAACCTGGTACAAATTCCATCTAAACCCGATTATGTTTGCAACCGCTTACTGGGGAAGTGAAGGGCGATAGTATTAATTATTGTCCTGATTGATTGAGCGAGAATATCAAAAATTAAATAAAAAATTGCTACTTAAAAATAACATCCATCGCCCTCAGTTTAATGTATCTAAAAATGCCAACCGCGTCAAAAAATTCATCAAACGTTACCAAAAAGCCTTTACACGGTCGATCGCAATTTTGTTATTCTATTAGCAAGTTTAACTCGATCGACTGAATTTTTGTACCACAGTCCTACCCCCTAAACAGAAAGGCAGTTTCCACCATGAGAATTTTAGTCACAGGCGGTGCGGGCTTCCTCGGTTCCCACCTAATCGATCGCCTAATGGCCCAAGGACACGAAGTAGTCTGCCTGGATAACTTTTACACCGGCACCAAACGCAATATCCTCAAATGGCTAGACAACCCATACTTTGAGCTAATCCGCCATGACATCACCGAACCGATTCGGTTAGAAGTAGATCAGATTTACCACCTGGCCTGTCCCGCTTCCCCAGTACACTATCAGTACAACCCTGTCAAGACACTTAAAACAAACGTCATCGGCACGATGAATATGTTGGGATTGGCCAAACGAGTAAAAGCCAGATTTTTTCTAGCTTCCACTTCTGAAGTCTATGGAGATCCAGATGTTCATCCCCAAACAGAAGATTATCGTGGCAACGTTAATTGTATCGGAATTCGCAGTTGTTACGACGAAGGGAAGCGAGTAGCTGAAACCCTATCTTTCGACTACCATCGGCAAAATGGTGTAGACATTCGAGTCGTGCGAATCTTCAACACCTACGGCCCGCGAATGTTAGAAAATGATGGCAGAGTCGTCAGCAATTTTATTGTTCAAGCTTTACGAAATGAACCACTGACAATATACGGAGACGGTTCCCAAACCCGGAGTTTCTGCTACGTTTCCGATTTGGTGGAAGGATTTATTCGCTTGATGAATAGCAACGAAATCGGGCCGATGAATTTAGGGAATCCCGGCGAATACACCATCTTGGAATTAGCCGAGAAAATTCAAAACATGATTAATCCCGGCGCAGAAATTATCTTTAAACCCCTGCCCCAAGATGACCCAAAACAGCGACAACCGGATATTACTCGTGCT
Source organism: Microcoleus sp. CAWBG506 (assembly GCA_020883125.1). Classification (GTDB taxonomy): domain Bacteria; phylum Cyanobacteriota; class Cyanobacteriia; order Cyanobacteriales; family Microcoleaceae; genus Microcoleus. The sequence goes on along the minus strand of JAHREW010000052.1, from coordinate 23,133 downwards.
AAAACTTGGTTGGGATGGGAGCCGACTGTGCCGCTGGATCGAGGTTTGGAGTTAACTATCAAGGATTTTCGCGATCGCATCGAGGGAAATAAACAATAAATAAGGGGGAGAGGAGGAGAGTGAGAAGGGAAGAGGGAGAGGAAAAAGGGCGTTCCCCAATTCCCAATTCCCAATTCCCAATTCCCAATTCCCAATTCCCAATTCCCAATTCCCATCTGAATTCATTTACTTTGAGGATATTTCTATGCGTGTATGTGTCATTGGTACTGGATATGTTGGCTTAGTCACCGGCACTTGTTTAGCCCACATCGGACATCATGTGATTTGTGTAGACAACAACGAAGAAAAAGTCAAGTTAATGAAGTCTGGACAATCACCAATTTTTGAACCGGGACTTTCTGAATTAATGACTTCTGCATCTGCGTCAGGCAATCTAGAATTCACCTCAGACTTAGCCGCCGGAGTTGCTCATGGAGAGATTTTATTTATTGCCGTAGGTACCCCTCCCTTGCCTACAGGAGAAAGCGATACTCGTTACGTAGAGGCCGTTGCACGGGGCATTGGAGCTCACCTCGATGGCGACTACAAAGTATTAGTAAATAAATCAACAGTCCCCATCGGTTCTGGGGATTGGGTGCGAAGAATTGTCCTCGACGGTTTAGCTGAACGTCAAAAAGCTCAAAGTAGCGAAGGGGCTACGGGGGAGGAAGTAGTAGCAAAAACTGGTGTTCAATTTGATGTAGTTAGCAACCCAGAGTTTTTGCGAGAAGGTTGTGCTGTTCATGATACCTTTAATCCCGATCGCATTGTTCTCGGCAGCAATTCTGGGCGGGCTATGGATATGATGGAACAGCTTTACAGCCCGATTGTCGATCGCAAATTTGCCGACAATACCTCATTACCACCAGTGCCCGTAGTCAAGACTGATATCAGTTCAGCCGAGATGATTAAGTACGCAGCCAATGCTTTTTTAGCAACAAAAATTAGCTTTATTAATGAAGTTGCCAATATTTGCGATCGCGTCGGTGCAGATGTTACCCAAGTCGCCAAAGGAATCGGATTAGATTCACGAATTGGTGGCAAGTTTCTGCAAGCAGGAATTGGTTGGGGTGGCTCTTGTTTCCCCAAAGATGTTTCAGCCTTAGTTCACACTGCTGACGATTACGGCTACGAAGCGCATTTATTGAAAGCAGCAGTAGAAGTTAACGAACGTCAGCGATTGATTGCTATCGAAAAATTGCAGCAAGTTTTGAAAATTCTCAAAGGCAAAACAGTCGGACTTTTGGGGTTGACTTTCAAGCCAGATACTGATGATTTGCGCGATGCTCCTTCCCTGAATTTAATCGAGAATTTAAATCGATTGGGAGCAAAAGTTAAAGCTTACGATCCGATTGTTTCTCAAACTGGAATGCGTCATGGTTTGTCAGGAGTATTGGTAGAAACTGACCCCGAAAGACTGGCTGATGGTTGCGATGCTTTAGTATTGGTGACTGACTGGGAACAGTTTCGCAATTTAGACTATTTAAAAATGGCGAAGTTGATGAATCATCCAGTGATGATTGATGGCCGTAATTTTTTAGATAAGAAAGTTTTAGAAGCAGCAGGTTTCCAATATGTAGGAATTGGCAGGTAAAAAAATAGTAATATCAATTCCGGTTGCACTCAGACATGATATAGAGGAGACGGCACTGCCGTCTCCCTACCGTGATTAATTGTAGGGACACGGCACTGTCGTCTCCTCATTTTGGGTAATATTAATTCCGATGCTTAATTATCTTACAGTGCCGATCGCAATTTTGACTCCAGACACCGATCGCAATTCATCCATTACCGCAGTTACTTGACCGTGACTAACCGATTTATCCGCATTAATCCCCACAACAATCTCCTTTTGCTTGGGAATCAAAGCACGAACTTTAGTTGCGATTTCATTCAACTTAACAGATTGACGATTCAGCGCCAAATTGCCATATTTGTCAATAGTAACTACGATAGGAATTGATTGTGGCTGAACATTACCCATTTTTGCTTGAGGTAAAGTAACCGGCAACCCTTCCGACCGACTCAAAAACAGACTAGACATGATAAAAAATGTTAAAATAGCAAAGATGACATCAATCATCGGTACAATATTAATTTGCAGAGGAACATCATCAATTTCTTCTGGTAAGCGCATAAGACATCTCCATACTTGTAGCTAAAATCAAATCAGTTAACATCAGAATCATTCATATCTCTCCCCTTTCTCTGCGTACTCTGCGGTAAAAAAAATCCGATAGTAAGCCCATGAGACATCTCCATACTTGTAGCTAAAATCAAATCAGTTAAAATCAGAATCATTAAAATCTCTCCCCTCTCTCTGCTTCCTCTGCGTACTCTGCGGTAAAAAAAATCCGATAGTAAGCGCATAAGACATCTCCATACTTGTAGCTAAAATCAAATCAGTTAACATCAGAATCATTCATATCTCTCCCCTTTCTCTGCGTACTCTGTGGTAAAATTATTCCGATAGAAACCGCTGACGATAAAACAATTCTAATTGACCCCCATATTCCAGAAACAAAGCTCGTTGCTGCTGGTAAAAACCTCGAAACAAATTGGCAAAAAACAAAGTAAAAATAGCAACAATTAACCCCGTTGCTGTGGAAACCAAAGCTTCACTAATACCCCCAGTAACACCAGCCGTACTACCACCACCAATCTCTCCAATTTTGAGCGCAGCAAAGGAGTTAATTAGTCCCAGAACAGTCCCTAATAAACCCAATAAAGGTGCCAGACTAATAATTGTTTCAAAAACTGTATGGAAGCGTTTTAATGAAGCTAATTCTGCATGAGCAGTAGTTTCCAAAGCCAAACTAAAATCTTCAACACTTGGCTGGTTTAATTGTAGCGCAGCTAAAAAAATTCGGGACACCGGAAGGTCGGCATTTTTCTCAAGATGAGGAATCAGCTTTTTTTTGACTACTTCCGACTTAGGAAAACGGGAATAGGAGTTAAGAAATTGCCGGATAATTGCATCTTGACGGCGGAGTATTTGCCACCAAAAGAATAGTCTTTCTAATATGAGAGTGGCTGCGAGGATCGAAAATCCTAGCAGCGGTATCATGACAATACCACCGGAAATTAATAGACGTAGCATATTGATTCTTGGTTTGATAACGCCGTTGCTATTCTCTTCCTGATGGTATGAGGGTAATTCCGTAAAATTAAGTTATTTTTTTACTCCCTTGAGGCGATCGCACTTTAAAATTTCTCCATCAAATACTTTTCCTCAGCATAAACATCTCGCAACTGTTGAAGCGCTGTAGCAGCAATTACGGATTTAACAGTACCCACCACTACGCCCCACTCCCGCAAGCTGTCAACTGAAACCGCCCCTTTAAAATTGTAGGTGTAAAACTTAGTCCAAAATACTGGTGCTTGGGTGCGTTTCCAGCGTTTGTACCATGCTAGATAATCGCGAGGTACGGGGGGATTTACTGCCACAATTGGGGGGAAATCGGCGTAACTGACAAAACGACTCAGGCCTTTTGCATGAACATATACCATGTTGTGACAACATTCTATGCGATAAATCTGCTCTGGTGAGATGTTGAACAATAGCGCTACAGTTTCTTCAGTCACAAATCTCGATCGCGGATTGACAACAGAAGACTTATGAATAATTTTAGATGCGGCGATCGCCGAAGATCTTGACTGATTTTCATAGATCATGGTAGTTGCATATCCTGGTAGCACGTCATTTTTTTAGATACAGTAATAATCGAACGCAATTGCATTATTGTCAAGTATCAGTTTAGTCAGAACCAGAGTTCGATCGCTAGCAACCGAAATAGGCTGGACATTCACAGAAGTTGCTGAGCGTTCTGGAGTAGTATAGAGCAAAATTACCACCTATGTTCGGCGATCGTCCATATCAATGGTTGACTTTAGGGCGATCGACAAATTAGCGCGGGCTTTTGGCGTCATGATTAAAAATTGGGGCAATTATGGTTAGTGAAACCCTTCAGCTACACTCAGGCCATCACCCGCCCCTAGCAAACCGTTTGTTTTGTAACCTCAACATAGATATGTTCCAACCGCACCGGATACCGGGAAATTGAGTCAATGGAAATCCCATCAAACCGCAAAATAATCTCTTTTAATTCTAAAGCTTCCGGCAACCAAAAAGCCAAATCGCTACCATAACGCCGCGGAATGAAATTGTATTTTTCAGCCCTAGTGATGACTTCAGCTTCTTGTTGAGTTTTGACCACAATAATTTCTTGAGCCGGAATCAGTTTTCGCAACTCTTCCAAGCTACCTTCGGCGACAATACTCCCACTCTTCAAAATCCCAATTTTCTGACACAGACGTTCCGCTTCATCCAACAAGTGAGTTGTCAGCAAAATCGTAATTCCCTGGGATTGCAATTGCTGAATTAAATCCCAAATTTCATAGCGGGCTTCAATATCCAAACCTGTTGTCGGTTCATCCAAAATCACTAATTTAGGTTGGTGTACCAAAGCTACCGCAATATTCAAGCGGCGCTGCATTCCCCCACTCAAAGTTTCCACAGGGCTTTTGGCTCTATCTGTCAAATTTACGGCTTTTAAACATTGCTCTACTTGATAAAGACGCTGTTGGCGATTCATCCCATAAATTTGAGCAAAAAAGTTGAGATTTTCTTCACAACTCAGGCTTTTGTAAAGTAAATTCTCTTGGGGGGCTACACCGATTAAGGTTTTTGTTGACTCAGAAACAGGTTCGCCATTGAGGGTAATTTGGCCACTGTCTGCATTGAGCAAGTTGCATAGTATATTTATAGTTGTAGTTTTGCCCGCACCGTTTTTTCCTAGCAAACCATAGATTTCTCCTGCTTGTATGTGCAGTGTAAAATCGCGCAGCACAGAGCGTTCGCCGTAGGATTTATTTAGCTTTTTAATTTGCAGCACTGCTTTAATTCTCCGTAGTTTTTTGTATAATATTGGTTTGATGGTTTCGGTTTTTTTGGGATTTTTTTTACCGCTGAGGGCGCTGAGGGCGCTGAGGAGGAGAAGAGTGAGATGCTTCTATAGTCTTCTTTCTACTCTTAGCATTCTGCGGTTTTTTTGGGATTTTTTTTTACCGCAGAGGGCGCTGAGGGCGCTGAGGAGGAGAAGAGTGAGATGCTTCTATAGTCTTCTTTCTACTCTCAGCATTCTGCGGTAAGAAAGCCATCCACCTGCTATCATGGCTATGGAAAATATCAATAAAAACCAAAAGTGTTCGGAAATTTGGGCGAAATTTTTGCCGTTGGCCCAAACTTGGATTAGCGCTTCGTTCATGTGGTAAATTGGATTGTATTTGGCAAGTTCGAGCAGGCTTTTGGGAAACAGTGCTGTGGGTAAAAATGCTCCTCCTAAAATTAATAATGGAACTCCGAAAGCTGCGACTAGGGAGTTGACATCTTCTGTGCGCCTGGCGAATTGGGTTCCGAGAATGAAGCCGACTCCGACATAAGATATAATACTCAGGATAATAATCGCACTTCCTAGCAGAACAGAGCCTTGAAATTGTGCTCCTAAACAAGAGGCGATGGTATATACTAGAATTACTTGACCGATGCCGATCGCACTGTGAGCTAGAAAAATTCCTAAAAAGTAGGAAGTACCGCTCAGGGGGGAAATAAATAATCGTTTGAGTGTATGTTGTTCTCGCTCTGCTACGACTGTGGCGACGCTTCCGCCGAGACAGCTAAAAAATAAGGCGGCCCCGACTAAGCTTGCTGGGGCTGCACTTTCAAAGGCTTTTGCTGTTGTTAGGTTGGCGCGTTCTTGTAAAATCGCTCCGTTAATTAGTAAAATCGAAACTGGGAAGATACTCCAGAGGATTAAGCTGCGTTTTCGCCGGAACAGTTCAATTAAAATCCGCTGGGCTACAGCTAGGGTTTCGTACCAGTATTTCATATTTATTAATATTACACTCACATCTTGCATCATTCTCCTGAACAGGCTTTCGGGCTTGTTCCACAAAGAGTTAATTTGATTAATACCACCGCAGATTATATCATAAAAAACTTAATTAATTTAATTATTAATCAAAAAACCCACCAGGGCGGGTTTTGGAATTTTCTGTCGATGCTTTTAATCTGTCGATGTCTGTGCCCAGGGATACTTTTAACCTTTACTTAATCATAAAACTTGTACCTCTATAACATCCTTGAAAAGAAGTTAAATTTGTCTGACTTATTTGTTCTAATTTGGTGACGATTGAGGGGCTATTGCTACTACTATCGGTAGTGGATTCCCACTGGTAAATGAAGTTACCTTCGCTGAGGCTTTTTCCATTTCCTTTGTAGCTATATTCTTCGATGGGAATTCCGCTAACTCCAGTAATGGTTTGCTTTTCATATCCGTTTATAATGATTTTTTCGATGACAGCACCGGGTTCTATGGTGAGATTCCAGTTAATCGGTTCGTAGGCAGAAAGTGCGAGAATTATTGGTTTATTTTTCCGTTGTACTTTGACTTCAATGGCATTTTTGGAGGGATTTCCATTGTCTTGGGGCGATGTAGCTTCGTAAGCGGCTATTAAGTGTAGTTCTTTGTTTCCGGTTCCGGAACCGACATGGGATGAAAATTTGTAGGAATTGCCAAGATAGCAGTTGGCTTCAAAATTTACCCTGGAAGTTGGAGCGTTTTTTTGGGCTAGTTTCTGCTGGGCTGTTGGGATTACCCACATTCCTGTCCCTACGGCTAAAGCACCGATTAAAGTTGCTACAATACTGACGGGAATTAGATTTAGGAGGTGGCGAAATTGGTCGGATTTTGTGGTTTTAGCTAGCTGTTGTTGCCATGTTTCGCCAAATTTGCGTGAAGCGAAGCTATCCCGCAGGGAATCGCCTTTGGTGTTACGATCGAGACAAGTCAACAATGCTAAACTTTCTGGCTGTTCTAGTAAATTTTGAATTTCTGTCCCTTGGCCAATGTAGAGGTTTCTACTGGTTCTGTCTAACAGCAGCGAATGGCGATCGCCCTTACCGAGGTTATAATCTTCTAGGACAGGCTGCACCAAGTCGTGTTGCAAAAATACCAGCCAAGCCAGATTGTTGCCCGTGGAGACTATTTTGCCATCGCTGCAAATAAGTTGGTCGATTTCTGGTTCCCACCGCCAAGCTACCCAGCGGGCATCTCCGCGATAGCCTAGGGATTTTTCTAGTTGCGGATGGGCGGTGATTTTTAAGCGTTGAACTAAGTTTGACATGAGACGTCCTCAAGTGCGATCGCCACTTTCATCTTTCTTCCCCCTTGGAGACCCCGTCATAGCTGTACCCAGCAAGACGGCGGGAGGAAAAGGGGGGCTGGGTCTATGCAACATAAGCGCAACCATCCTTTTTGTGAATCTGTTTGCAATATTTGTGGCTGATACCTTGAATCAATCCACCTTTTGCCGAGATATTGAAACTGCCAGTGGCGCGAGTGGCTACACGACCAACGTAAGTCCCAACCTTGTTCCCAGATGTGACAACCGCTTTAACGATGTCCCCCGTCTGAAAACCTTTGTGAAACTTGTTTCTAGAGCAATACCTCACCGGAAATCCGAACTTATTCGTGCGGCATTGCTGACGAGTTCCGTGACCTTTGGCAGTTATCAGTAGAGGTTTAATTCCTGACACAATTAACTGTTCTGGGGTCGTTGCTCCCACACAAACTGCGTCCCAGTAATGGGTTTTCTCTAAACCTCGGATGGTGCGGTTGTACTTGGTGAGACCACCAGTACCCACCTCGACAGGAAAACCTGTTTTCTTGAGGTTTTCGTACAAATTCCATCGGGTTGCATTGACGGAGGCTGTATCAGCCAAAGGTCTTTTAGCTTGTGCCAAAATTTGTTTGAGCAGATCTGGCTTACCCTTGAGGAACTCATGGATATCCTGGTTTCCTTTCTTCTGATTGCAAGGAACACAAGCTAGACATAAGTTGCTAACACGGTTAGAGCCACCTTTCGACCGAGGTTGAATATGTTCAATCTCAAGCTTGGTGTCTTTTGCACCGCAGTAAGTGCAAGTCCTCTTCCATTTCTCAAGTAGAAACTCTCGGACTTCGTAGCCAGCCAAAGTACCCTGCTGATAGCCTAATCCGCTAATTTCAGCATCTTCCATCTGTTGCGTGTCGAACCTCACCAATTCTTGAGAAATTGCTGTAATTTGACACAATGATGACAGGCGTTTAACCCAAGTCATAATGTTAGTAACTCGGCTATTGAGAGATAGTGGCAACCATCCTTTGTGTCGGGCGCGGTTCAGGAAACGAGGTTTGCGATAACGAGTCTTACTGTTACGGCGTGAGCGTCGCAGTTGACGACGTGAGGTTAACGCATCTCGAATTTGAAACCCTCGGTGCTGCAATTGGGCTACCCAGACAACTTCGCCTGTTCGATCGTTGATTACTGCTAATCCAGTTGCTTTTGCACCTGGGTCGAGCTTGACTCGGAGTGGTTCAACTTGAGGATTTAACGCCTCCTGTTTGTGAATGATTGTGAAAGGATACCGCCTAAAAACAGCAGCTTTTCCTTGAGATAACAGCATTCTTGCCCTACCTGAATGGATGGGATTGAGAGGCTGTTTGTTGGTGTCTAATACAAAAACTTTACTCATAAATGAGTCTCCTTACGGGTAATGTTAGCCTTGACAATGTTTAAGAAGTTTGTCGCGTCAACGACACTAGCTTCGACCCGATATGCTTGTTTAATCGTTGACCACAGAGCATGGAACTGGCTTAGTATCCCAAGGTGTGATGACTTCCAAAACGTAGTACCTTTCGGTACTTAGTCGGGTAAACTTTGGGCTTATTTTAAAGCCCCCACCATATCTGTACTCAGCTTGGTGGCGGGTAGTTTACCTCCTAGTTTAACTTAATTTTGACAAATCAAAAACTACCAGTGCCGTTGCCACTGCCACCGTTAGGAGACAGATAGAAGGAAGAAGGAAGAAGGAAGAAGGAAGAAGACTTATGCAGTCAGCTTTTCTGTCATCCATATTTTACGTTAAATTAAGTGGATTTACTTATTGGGAGTGGTGTAGGGTCCATTTCCGGGATTGAGATTATTGGGATTGGTGTTGCCAGAAGTTCCGGGATTGAGATTATTGGGATTGGTATTGCCAGAAGTTCCAGGATTGAGATTATTGGGATTGGTGTTGAGATTATTGGGATTATTGAGATTATTGGGATTATTGGGATTTGTACCCGCAGGAGTAGTTATGGGAGTGCCGGCTGCATCTCTGGTGATACCATTGGGGTTGGGATTAGGTGGATTAGCCGCGTTGGGGTTGACAGTAGTGGTATTACGGTTATTCGTCGCTGCGGGAGTAGTATTTTGCCCACACAAACTGACTAAATCAAAAGTAGTGCCGCTTGAGGTTTCGATGTAGCAAACGGGTACATTTACCTGGGGGTTCGAGGTGGTCGGAAAGTCAGTTGTTCTGGGCATGGGAAGGCTGAAAGCGACTTCTGCCATCAGTGGACTTAAGACAGCGGATAGGGCTGCTATTGTCGGCAACAATCTCATCATTTTTACCTCAAATATTCAAGTGTATTTGCTCTAGTATTGCCCAGAAACTAGAAATTGTCCTCTTCCTAAAAAGGGAGTCATATCGATTCCGGTTGCATGGGAATGATTAAACCGCCAAGACACGAAGAGGACGAAGGAAGAACTGCATCTTCTTCTTTCTCTTCCTTCGCGTTCTTCGCGCCTTCGCGGTTCGCTTAATCTTACTCTTCTTTAGGCATTTTTAGTAACGAATTCGCGGGTCAATGTAGGCATTCAAAATATCAATGACAATGCTAGCCACCACGACTATTCCCGCAAAAAATACCACAATTCCTTGTACAGTTGGATAATCCCGCAAACTAATCGCCTCATAAAGTCGATTTGCCAACCCAGGCCAAGAAAAAGTCACTTCTGTTAAAATCGCACCACCCAACAGTGCAGCAAAAGTTAAGCCCAAAACTGTAATTACTGGAATCAGAGCATTTTTGAGAGCGTGACTCCATAAAATCTGCAATTCTGGAATACCTCTAGCTCTAGCTGCTTCTACATAATCTGCTTGTAAGGTTTGCTTTAGATTCACTCTCACAATGCGCTCGAAAATGCCACTCAAAAGAATGCCCAAGGTGAGACTTGGCAATGCTAAATGATGCAAAGCTATCAGAAATTGACCGAAGTTAGCACTCAACAGACTATCTATGGTGTAAAGTCCGGTGTAACCTTCGGGCGCTGTTAATGTCACCGGAAAACGAGTTCCCAAGGGAAACCAACCTAACTGTACCGAGAAAATTAATTGCAATACCATGCCGGCCCAAAAGGCGGGTAGGGAGTAAGTGATGATGCCAAATAAACGGCCTGCGGCATCGAAAATAGTGTTGGGGCGGGATGCTGCTAAGGAGCCGATACTGATGCCGATTATTAAGGCTACGGCCATGCTGCAAACTGCTAATTCTACCGTGGCGGGGAAATTGTCTGCGATAATTTGCCACACGGTTTGTCCGCGAGTGGTGATGGAGGTTCCCAAATTTAAGCTGAATAAGTCTTTAATGTATTTGAGATATTGTTGCCATAGGGGTGTGTCGAGACCTAGTTGGGTTCGCATTGCTGCTTTGGCTGCTGCGGGTGCTCGCGAGCCGAGAATGGCATCGATGGGGTCTCCTGGAGTGGCTCGCAGCAGCAAAAATACGGCTGTGGTGATGGTCCACAACATGAGCGGTGCTAGGAGCAAGCGGACAAAAATGTAAGATTGTAGGGCTTTGGAGCGAGACATAGGATTGGGGAATGGGAAAGTGGCAAGAGATAGTTGAGTTGATTTTAACTATTGTCGATCGCCTTTTTGCCACTTTCCCATTTTCCTATTGACTTAGCAACGATTCAAATGCAGCTTGCAAGGATTTGATATCGCCGACTCTAGCGACTAACAAGTTTTCGCTACCTGCATCCTGCAATCGGCATTTCCAATAATTGATGCTTTCGGAGTTGTTCATCCAGAAGCTAATCACGCTGTCTACGACTCTATCGACATCCCAGCCTCGGTGAGGGGAAACGCTTTCTACTGATGCGACAAACGAATCTAGGGTACACTTGTGATTTCCCAAGTATTCTACACCAACAGAATGCTGCTGTTGTAATAATTCTTGCTGTTGGTTGAAAAAAGATAGAGTTGGAGATACACCCAGGATTTCAAATGTATAGTTCATGCCATCCTCCTAAAGTATTGTTTTACACAAATTTCCATCGCACAAAATGCTGAAAATTTTTGATTTTGCTATCGGCTATTTCCGGTATATGCTTAAAGAGTTACCGATTATTCGGTGTTTTTTTGCCAATCTATTTTAGAAATAGCAAACTTCCTCACAAAAGATTGTTAAATTACTTACATTTTCCCGCTGAACTCTAGTGAATTAACAATCACAGAGCAGTCGTAAGTAAACGCACGTAAAAAAAACCAGATTCAGATACCGGAGTTATTGAAGAATTGCTGTATCTAAGAACCCTCGGATTGTAGGTTTAAGGAGAGAGACCTACGGATTGTTCGAGTAACCGATTTGCTAGTTTTTCTTCCCGGCAGTCGAGAAAAGGTCAAGATTAGTGGTAGCTTAGGTCTAGGGATTGTACAAAATAAGCAAAATACGCAAATTCGGGATCTGCCAAAATATTGATGTTATTGAAAACCCTGGGTTCTAGCCTGATGAAAAGCCCGCCGAAAATGTCACTGAGTCTTGTATTGTTGATACCGCTGGTGGTGCAAATGTCTGTAGCGGTAGGTGTGACTGGATGGCTGTCTTTTCGCAACGGTCAGAAATCTGTCAATGACCTGGCTACTAGGTTAAGCTTGGAAGTTGCAGCCCGGACTAGGGAAAATTTCCGCAGTTTTGGGGATGCAGCTTACCTGTTTCTGGAAATTAATGCTAGCGCGATCGCCTCTGGAAACTTAAATCCCGACAATTTCCCTAACTTAGAGCGCTATTTTTGGAACCAGACTAAAATTAGCGATCGCACCACAACCATTTATTACGGCGCCGAAAGTGGCAGATTTCTCTTGGTCAAGAGAGGAACAGAAAATTTTACTTATATTAAAGATAAATCAACGGCTCCCGATCGCGAAATTTATCGCCTAGACAGCCAGGGAAATCGCACTCAGTTAGTCGAAACGATACCCTATGAGGCCCGTACAAGACCTTGGTACACAAATGCCAAACAGTCAAAAAAACCCACCTGGTCTCCCATCTACGTGTTTGCGGCCCCCCCAGTATTAGGCATTACGCCCGCAGTCCCCATCTACACCAAAACCGGAAACCTGCGGGGGGTACTAGCCGTTGATGTCACTCTTTCTCAAATCAGCGATTTTCTCAAAAGTATCAAAATCAGTAAGTCGGGACAGGTGTTTGCGATCGAACGTAGTGGCGAAATAGTCGCTAGTTCCACAGACGAATTACCCTTTGTCAGCACCAAAGACGGACAAAAACGGCTGTTGGCAACGGAAAGTAAAAATTTACTCATGCGATCGGCAGCCAAACATTTACAATCAATTTTTGGCAGTTTTGCCCAAATTCGCAGCCAAGGACAGTTCACCTTTGATATGGATGGTTCGCGACAATTCATTACGGTGGTTCCCCTGCAAGACGAACGCGGGCTGGATTTGCTGATTGTGGTTGCTATTCCCGAAGCCGACTTTATGGAGCAAATTAACACCAATATTCGCACAACTATTTTATTGTGCTGTTTTGCCTTCATTGTGGCGATCGTCTTAGGTATTTTCACATATCGCTGGGTAGCCGAACCGATTCGCCGATTGCTGAAAGCTTCCAAAGATTTAACAAAAATGTCCGAATCAGCAGATTTTACCTCCTCAGAACTAGAACTAGAAGGAGAAGTCAAAGGCTTTAACGAACTCGGACTTTTAGCTGAATCTTTCAATGAAATGGCAACACAGTTGCGATCCTCCTTTGCCACTTTAGAAGAAACCAATTCCCATTTAGAAAGCCGAGTAGCAGAACGAACTGCCGAACTCAAATCAGCAGAAGCAGAACTGCGAGCGTTGTTGGCAGCGATGACCGAATTAATTGTAGTTGTAGATGCCAGCGGCCGCTACTTAAAAATTGTGCCTACCAATCTATCCCTACTGTACGCACCAGCTCAAGAATTAGTAGGCAAAACCATCGGCGAAATGTTCCAGCCAACAACAGCAGATCGCTTTCTTGACTGCATTCGCTCGGCTTTAGATACCAAACAAACCGTCAGTATCGAATACACTTTAAACCTGCGGGGTCGTGAAGTTTGTTTGGCTGCGAGGATTTCTCCGCTTTCGGAAGAGTCTGTAATTTGGGTAGCCCGCGACGTTACGGAATACAAACGAGCCGAATTAGCACAGCGACAAAGACAAAAACAGTTGAGCAAGCAAAATACTGTTCTATTAGAACTATCCAGAAATAAAGCGCTTTATCGGGGCAATTTGAAAGTAGCTTTGAAGGAAATCACAGAAGCTGCCGCTCATACCCTAGAAACAGAAAGAGCGGGTATTTGGCTGTACGATGAAAGTCGATCAAAATTGCTATGTTTCGACCAGTTTGAGCGCAGCAGCAGTAGGCATTTCGCGGGTTCCGAACTTTTAGCAGTAGATTATCCCGCTTATTTTCAAGCTTTGGAAGAAGACCGAACCATCGCGGCAGATGATGCTCTGTCGGATACGAGAACTAGAGAATTTGTCGCATCTTACTTCGTAGAAACTGGTGCTACTTCGACTTTAGACGCGCCGGTTCGACTCGGCGGACAAACCGTAGGAGTCATCTCTCTAGAACAGGTGGAAACTTTTCGTAACTGGACGGTGGAGGCACAAAATTTCGCTGCTTCCTTGGCAGATTTAGTGTCATTGGCGATGGAAGCTAGCGAGCGCGAACGCACACAAATAGCTCTACGTCAAGCAGAACAAAAATACCGTAGCATCTTTGAAAATGCCGTGGAAGGTATTTTTCAAACAACTCCTGAAGGGCGTTTTTTGAGTGTGAATCCGGCTTTTGCTAAAATCTACGGCTATTCGTCCCCAGAGGAACTGACCTCGAATTTGACAGATATTCGACAGCAAGTTTATGTCGATCCCAAACGCCGGGATAAGTTGGTGCAGGCGATCGATCTAGGCGGCGAAGTTTCGGGATTTGAGTCTCAGGTTTACCGCGCCGATGGCAGTATAATTTGGATTTCCGAAAGTGCCCGTGCGGTTTACGATGCCGACGGTGTACCGCTTTACTATGAAGGTAGCATCGAGGATATCAGCGATCGTAAAGTCTTTGAATCTGCCCTCCAAAGAGCTCTAGAAGCAGCCGAAGAAGCTTCCACCGCAAAAAGCGCATTTTTAGCAAACATGAGCCACGAACTGCGAACACCGCTGAATGCGATCATCGGCTACAGCGAAATGCTCCAGGAAGAAACAGAAGAATTAGGTTACGATGAACTCATCCCAGATTTGGAAAAAATTCGTAGTTCAGGAAGACACTTGCTATCTTTAATTAATGATATTCTCGATATTTCTAAGATAGAAGCCGGTCGCATGGATCTTTATTTAGAAACCTTCGATATCGCTGATTTAATTAAAGAAGTAGCGTCTACCGCTTCGTCCCTAACTGAGAAAAATGGCAATACCCTAGACTTAAGCAAAATTACCAATATCGGCACTATGCACTCCGATATTACTAAAGTCCGACAAATACTATTAAACTTGCTGAGCAATGCTGCTAAATTCACTCATGACGGCACAATTACCCTCACAGCAATTCGCGAAAATCAGGTGCAGGAAATTAGCGACCAGACACAAGAAAACGCCGATGAATCTGAGGATAATTCTCTCTCATCATTGGCAATTAGAGAATTTTTGGTGTTTAATTGTACTGATACCGGAATTGGCATGGACTCAGACCAATTGCAGCGAGTTTTTCAACCCTTTACCCAAGCAGATGCTTCTACTACGCGCAAGTATGGAGGCACGGGTTTGGGACTAGCAATCAGCCAGCGTTTTTGTCACATGATGGGTGGTAGTATTTCCTTGGAAAGTCAAGTGGGTGTTGGTTCTACTTTTACTATCCGCTTACCTATTAATATGAATATTAAGTCTTCCTAAGCATAATTTCAGGAGATAGCATTGATGGTAGTTGCAGCAAAATCAACAATTTCTCTGACGAATTTGATATAATGGGGCATAGGGTATATGGCATTACTAATTACCTATAGCAGTCCTTGCAGGAGTCGTAAAGTTTTTACCCCACCCCAACCCGGACCTTATTAAGGTCCGGGAGTAAGAAATTCACAAATGATTTAGGATTGCTATATTACCAATTACCTATTACCAATTCTCGCCCTTACCTCATAGGAGATCTCGAAGGCCTATAATCCATCAAACAGGAATCAATGACCCGCAATGTGCCACTTAAAATGGTGGAATGCACACACCATCAATTTAGCAAAAATACCCAATAACATAAAAAAAGAGCCCACCCTTAATTAAAAGTGGTCTCAGTTCATGCCAGCTTACGAACAGCTAGGCAATTAGGTCTCTGCACAGCTAGACGTAAAAGTTGAGAAAAAGATCCGGATGGTCAGAAAAAATTTCTCACCAATAGTTAAGCTTCAGCAATATTCCCCAGAAAATGGGGAATGCTGAAGCTTAAGTTGTTCAAGATGCCTCATTTTTCATGACTATTACCCGATCGACTAAGCATCGTCATCGTGAGCAAAGCGACGGAACAAGAAATCTAGAGCGTAGTTGCGCAAATTGTAGTATTCTGGATCTTCCATAATTTGTACCCGATCGCGCGGACGCGGAAACGGAATTTCCAAAACTTCGCCAATGGTAGCCGACGGGCCATTGGTCATCATCACCAGGCGATCGGCCAAAAACAGCGCTTCATCAATATCGTGAGTAATCATCAACACCGTACAACGGTGATCGTTCCAAATTTTCAGCAACTCTTCCTGCAATTCTTCCTTAGTAATTGCATCCAAAGCACCAAAAGGTTCATCTAAAATCAGCACTTTCGGGCGAATGGCCAAAGCGCGGGCGATGGAAACCCGCTGCTTCATCCCCCCCGAAATTTGCGGCGGTCTTTTTTCCGCAGCTTCTGTCAATCCCACCATCGCCAAATGGTCTTTGACGATCGCATTTTTTTCCACCTTCGACTTATGGGGAAATACAGCATTAACAGCTAGATAAACATTTTCAAACACCGTCCGCCAGGGTAGCAAAGCATAACCCTGAAACACCACCATGCGATCGGGTCCAGGCTTGGTAATTTTCTCCCCGTTAATCGTCACGCTACCCTGACTGGGAGTGCTAAAACCCGACACCATGTTTAACAGAGTTGACTTACCACAACCGGAGTGTCCAATCAGGGTAATAAACTCTCCCTCAGCTACATTCAGGTTGACATTTTCTAAAGCTCTGTAACCGTTTGGATAGGATTTGTAAACATTTTGGATCGACAAAAAAGGCTGACGGCGATCGTTCCCTTTCTTGTTTAAAGTTTTGGTTCCGGTATTGTTTTTCGTGGTGTTAATCATGGCTTTGCAATTTGTTAGTGGGTGATTGGCGACGGAAGTTCGGCAACGGATTTAACTGATGTAACAGAGGTCAGGAATAGGGAATTACTAACTAACAAATAACTATTAGCAATTACTCTATTTTTATGTAACTGAAAACCGCTCTAAGCTACTCTGCGGTCGGAATCGAGTATCACCTCAGCCATCGTGAAATCGCGTTTAATGTTCAGACTATTGAGGTAGCCGATTGGATCGTCAGCATTAAACACCAAGCCATCAAACAAGGGGAGAGAACCGCGAGTGTAAGTAATATCAGACATTCCCAACTCTCTCGCCGCCGTGCTGAAAGTACCGACTCTGACAACCCGTTCCAGAATTTCCACCCAGTTGCGGGGAAACACAGTATCGCCCCAGCGCGCCATCTGCACCATGTGCCACAGTTGTTCAGTACGGCTG
Organism: Microcoleus sp. CAWBG506; assembly: GCA_020883125.1. Lineage (GTDB taxonomy): Bacteria > Cyanobacteriota > Cyanobacteriia > Cyanobacteriales > Microcoleaceae > Microcoleus. The sequence goes on along the minus strand of JAHREW010000052.1, from coordinate 6,144 downwards.
GGACGGTTCACCCCATCTCCGCAGAACAAATGGTGGGCGTATTCCCGCATTGGACTGTCGAGGTTACAAGCATTAGATTTGGGATCGCCTAGTTGGATGTAATTTTTGTCCGTGGCGACATACTCCCGTCCCGCGACAATTTCCGAAACCTCAGCAGCGTGAGCTGGATCGGCGCAATAGTGAGAAGCTTCCAGCAAAGCTTTGACTAGAGCAATGTGAGTGTTGGGATAAGCATTAGCCCAGTCTTCCCGCACCCCCAGAATTTTGGCGGGGTGTCCAGGCCACAGTTCCAAATCTGTCGCTACGGTAAAGCCGACTCCTTCCATCGAGGCGCGCAAGTTCCAAGGTTCGCCGACGCAGAAACCGTCAATGGTGCCGCCTTGTAAGTCCACGATCATTTGGGCTGGAGGGATGTTTTTGAGCAAGACATCATGGTCCGGGTCAATGCCGCCGGAAGCCAGCCAGTAGCGTAGCAGCAGGTTGTGCATGGAAGAAGGGTGGACGATGCCCATGCGGTGAGTTTGCGCCGGGGTTCTTTTCAGCATTTGCTTAAAGTCTGCCAGAGTGTATATCCCTTGGTCGTAAAACCGCTTGGCGAGGGTAATTCCGTTACCGTTGCGGCTCATGGTGAGGGCTGTGACCGTCGGTATCGGCTTCTCTTGGTGGCCCCCCAAGCTCAACCAGATCGCCATGCCAGAGGGCATTTGGGCCGCGTCTAAGTAACCTGCGGCGATGCCGTCTACGATGCCGCGCCAGCTCGTTTCGCGCACCAGGTGGATTTCATCGAGGCCGTGCTTGGCAAAAAAGCCTTTTTCTTTGGCTACGGCTAGGGGCGCGCAGGCTGCGAGGGGGACGAAGCCCAGTTCTAGGTTGACTTTTTCCAGTCCGTGACGGGCGATCGCTGGTACTTTCCGCGCCCGCAGTTTTTTGACCCGTTTTTGCTGGTTGAGGAAGTAAATCATTTCGCTGCGTAGAGCGTAGTAGCTGGGGTGTGAGACTACTTCCATCCGCTTGCGGGGGCGGGGGATGTCTACTTCTAAAATCCCGCCTATCTTCGATTCTGGGCCGTTGGTGAGCATGACGATGCGATCGCTCAGCAATACCGCCTCGTCCACATCGTGAGTCACCATCAGGGCGCTGATTTCATACTCTTGGCAAATTTCCATCAACTTTTCTTGCAAGTTGCCGCGAGTTAAGGCGTCGAGGGCGCCGAAGGGTTCGTCTAAGAGTAACAGTTTGGGACGTAGGGCGAGGGCACGGGCGATCGCCACGCGCTGTTTTTGTCCGCCGGAAAGCAGTGCAGGCTGTTTCTCCGAGTGGGGGCCCAAGCCTACCATATCAATGTGTTTTTGGATGATTTCTAGGCGTTCGGCTTTGGGTAAGCCGTTCATCACCGAGTCTACGGCTAGGGTAATGTTTTCCCTGACTGTTCGCCAAGGTAGGAGCGAATAGTTTTGGAACACTACCATGCGATCGGGGCCAGGTTGAGTGATTCTTTGTCCTTCGATCGTCACCAGCCCTTCTGTAGGTAAATCCAAACCAGCCACCATATTGAGCAGCGTAGATTTGCCACAGCCAGAGTGTCCAATTAAGGAAATAAATTCGCCTTTTTTAATCTCTAGATCGATGCCTTTGAGCGCAACGTATGTGCCACCGTCTGATAGATTAAAAACTTTTTGGAGTTGTTCTACTGCAATCAAAACAGACATGATTTTATTGCCTTTTTTTGTAGGTTGGTTATTCCGATAGATGCTGCTTTTAACTGGTTTATAGGAAGAGCCTGGGAACCCATGTCACTCTTGATCTGCCTCACTTTTCTCGGATTAAAATTCGAGGCTCTTCCTCTGGTTCTGCGTTACCAGGCTCTTCCTGGGAACGAGGAGACGAGTAGAAACTACTTTCCTTGACTAGGAGCAATTTTTTGTTGCAACCAAGCCATCAGGCGATCGAGCATCAAGCCAACCGCCCCAATGTAGAAAACCGCTAATAGAATTTCACTGATGTAGTTTTGCTGGTAAGCATTCCAAATAAAGAAGCCAATACCCGTAATCCCCGACATCACAATTTCCGCAGCAATAATCGCCAGCCAAGCCAAACCGATCGCAATTCTCAATCCCGTGAAGATATAAGGAAGCGCCGACGGGAACAAGATATTGATGTAATACTCCTTCTGAGTCAGTTGCAGCACTTTCGCTACGTTGTTGTAATCGTCAGGAATTTGGCGGACACCTTCAGCCGTGTTAATCAAAATCGGCCACACTGAAGTAATGAAAATCACGAACAAAGCAGCAGGTTCGTTTTGTTGTAGTGCAGCCAGGGCAATGGGCACCCAAGCCAGAGGGGCAACCATCCGCAAAAACTGAAAAATCGGGTCTAAAGCCTTGTTCAGGAAAGGATTCGTACCTACCAGAACCCCCACACTAATACCCACAGCCGCCGCCATAGTGTAGCCTTTTGCTACCCGTTCCAAACTAGCCAAAGTCTGCCAAAATAAGCCGACTCCGTAAGTTTTGGAGTTCATAAAAGGATACATCAACAAAATCCGCGTCCGTTCATCCGTCCAAACGCTAGTCGGGGGCGGCAACTTAATAATTCCAGTACCTGACAGGAATTGCCAAATTAACAGAAACCCCAAAAGTCCTAAAATTGGTGGCAATATATTTGCGGAATTCTTATTCCAAAATTCGCTAAATGCTCCTTGGACATCGACTCCGCCTTTCCGACTTGTGCTTACAGCCATGCTGCTAATCTCCTATGTTTATGCTGTTTTTTTCGAGACTAATACCATTTTTACAAAGTTTTGGCATAGGTGCGTCGCTGTGAGATTGTCGATATTTAATTAGGAATTTTTTATGGCGACGCACCCTAGGACTAATCTCCTCTGTTTCTGCTGTTTCTTTCCGAGACTAAATTATGGGAAGCTTTACCCCATTACACTTTTTTAAAGGCCAAACTGTTGAGGTAATCTTCGGGCTTGTCCGGGTTAAATTCTTTGCCGTCAAAGAACTTCTCAATGCCACGAGAGGTACTCTTGGGAATTTCAGCATCAGGAACTCCTGCCAATTTTGCAGCAGCCTTCCACAAATCTTCGCGGTTGACTTTATCGATGATTGCTTTTTTCTCTGCCAAGGTTTTTGCGGGCAAGAAACCCCAGCGCACGCTTTCGGTTAAGAACCACAAATCGTGACTCTTGTAGGGATAGGAAACGTTGCCGACTCCATCATTCCAGTACAGCGTACTCATTTTGAAATCATTGATGTCTGGTTTCCCGTCGCCCATCAGATACTTGCCTTCGTAAGGAGGAAGCAAAACTTCCGGCTTTACGTCAAAGAAGTTTTTGCCGGAAACAATGGACACCAATTCGGCCCGATTTTCAGGTTTGTCGCACCACTGCTGTGCTTCAATTATTCCTGCTAACAGGGCTTCGGTAGCTTTGGGGTGTTTGTCTACCCAGTCGCCACGAATTGCGAGGTATTCTTCTGGATGTCCTTTCCAGATTTCGGCAGTTAGGGCGGACAAGAAGCCGATTTTTTCTTTGACAATCCGCAGGGGCCAGGGGTCGCCTGTACTGAAAGCGTCCATGCTGCCAGTTTTCATGTTGGCCACGGTTTGGGCCGCCGGTACTGTTAGCAACTCGATATCTACGTCGGGATTGATGCCGTTAGCTGCTAGCCAGTAGCGAATCCACAAATCTTGGTTGGCTTTGGGAAAGGTGTAGGCTGCTTTGAAGGGCTTACCTGCTGCCTTGAGGCCGAGAATGTAGTCCTGGGCGGATTTTTCGAGTTTGAGTCCGAGGCCTTTACCTTCGTGTTTGGAGGCGATCGCAATTCCATTTCCCTGAGTGTTTAGCTGTAACAGCACGTACATCGGGATTTGGACGCTGTTTTTGGTGATCAGGCCTTTGCTAATCAAGTAGGGCATCGGCATTTGCCACTGGCCGCCGTCTATGCCACCGCCTGCGGAGCCGATTTCTACGTTGTCTCTGGCTGATCCCCAGTTGGCTTGTTTGGCGACTTTGACATCTACCATGCCGTATTTGGCAAAGAAGCCTTTTTCTTGGGCAATAATTAATGGTGCTGATTCGACGATCGGGATGTATCCCAATGTAATTTTTGTGCTTTCGATCCCTTCTACTCTTTTCTCGTTGGCAACCGCAACTGGTGATGTGGCAACAGGGGCTCCGCCAGCAGCTACACCACCGCCAGCCGCAGGGGAAGCAGCACCACCGTCAGCACCGGGTTCGGGGGGATTTCCCAAACAGCCTTTGAGTAGTATTGAACTGACAGCAGATGCACCTGCGGTGACGATAAATTTACGTCTGGAAAAATTCTCTGAAAATTTTGTCATAGCTTAGCCTCGCTGCAATCCATAATCTTCTGTAACGACATCACTGAAGTTTATCAATGCGCTTTTTTGGTGTTTGCTAATTGGGGTTTAGCGAACTCTTTTGAGCGCACGTTAGCAGTAGGGAGTCCAAGATTTATTGTTAGCATATGTCTTTGGACTATCCTTACTGATTTGACTGGTATACAAATACTAGACTTGTCTAGACATTTGCTTCTTGCTTCATCGGGAGCATGGGAGCGGCTATCCCTGGGCAAGCTTTCACGGTTTAGCCAACCGCGATCAATTAATCGCTCTTTTGATTAAATCGATATTTGGGTCAGCCCTGTTGTGTGAGCGACGCTGGTTGCGATCCCCACGTTTTTTGGGCTTGATAATCAAGTCTACCGTACTCTGGCAGTAATTCTAAAACAATTATTAAATTTAACTTATAAGTAAATGTTTTCGGATGTGGCTATCAGGAAGGCTTGGCAATGGCTTCCTGGTTTGCTTATCAAAACTGTTTCAAACAAAGACTTGTAGCGTCAGGGCTGTAGTGAAGGGCGATCGGGGGGGCATTCAAATCGATTGTCAATAAGCTCTAAATAGCTGAGCCACCGGACATTTACTTTGTTAATATATGTATATTTTTTTTAAGATAACGGTTAAATGTAGTCTACTATACATACAGATTTTTGGTTTAGTGTATAAGACGGCAATTAACTTTTAATTATGATGAAGATCACAAAAGGTGCAGCAATAAGACTAACAATTCTCTTTATTTTTCTCGGAATAGGTGGTGCTTATTCATGGCAAATCATGTCAAATCCGGCTTCTTTAGAACAAGCTGAAGCACAATCTAAATTATTAGAGGAAATCTATGTTAAGGGTAATTATATTGAAGCATTTATCTGGTTTTGCTTTGCCATTGGTTTTGCTGTTAATGCCGTAAAAACATCAGGCAAAATCCGAACTAATCGCCTGATTGCTACCTTAGTTTTTTTCTTGTTTGGTTTATCAGATATTGTCGAAGTACAAACAGGCGCGTGGTGGAGTCCTTGGTGGTTATTTGTTTGGAAAGTTTCTTGTGGTTTATCTATGGTTATCTTATTGTGGGTTTATTTACGCGATCGCGCCATTTCTAATAAACCCTAAATTTAACTGGAACCGATGGGAATCTACCTGGAAAGAAGTAGACAGTTAGCATTCAATGCAAGCTATTAAAAAATTCTCGAACCGCAGCCGGCTGATTATCTGGCTGAACGAAACTAGCCAGTAAAGCCAAATCGAGTTCCGGGAAAAATTCGCTGTTATGGCATTTTTGATAGGTGCCACTCTGCAATCGATACAGCGAGAATTGCCCATCTTGCCAAAACCAAACTTCAGACACATTTAAGCCTAAATAAACCTGTAATTTATCGATACCACCGCTCGTAACAATGACTTCGATCGCAAAATCTGGAATATCCTTTTTCCCTACATGATTATTTTGGGGTAGGGAGACGGCAGTGCCCTGTCCTCTTTAATCAGGAGACTGCACGTGCGGTGTCCCTACATGATTATTTTGGGGTAGGGAGACGGCACTGCCGTGTCCTCTTTAATCAGGAGACTGCACGTGCCGTGTCCCTACATGATTATTTTGGGGTAGGGAGACGGCAGTGCCCTGTCCTCTTTAATCAGGAGACTGCACGTGCGGTGTCCCTACATGATTATTTTGGGGTAGGGAGACGGCAGTGCCCTGTCCTCTTTAATCAGGAGACTGCACGTGCGGTGTCCCTACATGATTATTTTGGGGTAGGGAGACGGCAGTGCCCTGTCCTC
>JAHREW010000051.1:2498-33990 GCA_020883125.1 Microcoleus sp. CAWBG506 | reverse complement strand
CTCCGACTATTTCGTTGCCTACTGGGTCGTGACCGGACTCTTGAGAGTCTTTTACGTGAGGGTAAGGGGTGTGAATCCCTTAGCGGAAGCGGTTCCGCATACTAAACGACCATTTCAGGTCGCGCTCGGCTAAACGAGTCGCACTTCATTAAACCTATTATAACATAGTACATAAGGGTGCAAATTTTGCTGGAGCTTAGGCGAGGATTATTTGATAAAGATGAAGGATGACTAACCTATGGATGCGATCGCTAATTTATCCGGTTATCAGATACTAGAACAACTTTATGTAGGTTTGCGAACCTTGGTATATAGGGGTATCCGAGAGACGGATGGGAAAGCAGTCGTGATTAAGCTGCTAAACAATCCCTTGCCCAGTTTCAGCGAACTGGTGCAATTTCGCAATCAATATACGATCGCCAAAAATCTCAACCTACCCAGCATCGTCAAACCCCTAAGTCTAGAAGCCTACGGCAATAGCTATGCCCTAATTATGGAAGATTTTGGTGGAGTTTCCCTGTCTGCTTATCTTCATGGCGATCCAAAACAGCCAGCAGACACAGATCGAAACCAATCTCATAAAATTTTACCTTTAGCAGACTTTCTTAACTTAGCTTTACAACTCACAGATATTCTGCACTATCTTTCTCAAAAGCGAGTAATTCATAAAGATATCAAACCCGCTAATATTCTGATTAATCCAGATACCAAACAAGTAAAAATTATTGATTTTAGTATCGCTTCCTTGCTACCGAAAGAAACCCAAGAAATCTACAATACCCAGATTCTCGAAGGAACTCTCCCCTATCTCTCCCCAGAACAAACAGGGAGAATGAATCGCGGCATTGACTACCGCAGCGACTTTTATTCCCTAGGCGTTACCTGTTACGAATTATTAACTGGAAAACTACCATTTATTTCCCAAGATCCAATGGAATTGGTGCATTGTCATCTCGCTAAGCAGCCAATTACCGCAGCTAAAATCAATCCTGAGATTCCGCTAGTCTTATCGGAAATTGTCAGTAAGTTGATGGAAAAGAATGCGGAAAACCGCTATCAGAGTGCCTTGGGGCTGAAGCACGATCTAGAAAAATGTCTCGCTCAATTGCAAGAAACTGGTGAGATTAAAGCGTTTGTTTTGGGCAAACAGGATATTTGCGATCGCTTCATTATACCCGAAAAACTTTACGGGAGAGAGAGCGAAGTAGCTGAATTATTAGCCGCATTCGATCGAGTAGCCAACCCTCATTCCCAGGCAGAATATCGTTCCCAAGCAGAGCCGGGGAACGAGGGAAACGACGGCAAAGAAGGCTCCCCTCTTATTAAGGAGAGCTGGGGGGGAGCGAATTTATCCCGCAGCGAAATGATGTTAGTTGCAGGATTTTCCGGCGTTGGCAAAACCGTTGTAGTCAACGAAGTTCACAAACCCATAGTTCGCCAGCGCGGTTATTTCATCAAAGGCAAATATGACCAATTTCAACGCAACATTCCCTTTAGTGCTTTTGTGCAAGCCTTCCGAGATTTAATGAAGCAATTATTCTCAGAAAGCGATGCTAAACTTCAGGAATGGCAAACCAAAATTCAGCAGGCTGTTGGCGAAAACGGTCAAGTTGTTGTAGAAGTAATTCCTGAACTAGAACGAATTATTGGCAAACAACAGCCTGTCTCAGAACTTTTGGGAAGTGCTGCCGAAAACCGCTTCAATTTAGTGTTTCAAAAATTTATCTCTGTCTTTACCACAAAAGAACATCCTTTAGTAATATTTTTGGATGATTTGCAGTGGTCAGATTCAGCATCCCTCAAGCTTTTGCAACTGTTGCTGGGCGAAAAAGATAGCCAGAACTTGTTCGTAATAGGGGCATATCGGGATAACGAAGTATCGCCGGTTCATCCGTTTATGTTGGCGGTAGCAGAAATTACTGCTTCAGGAACAGTCGTAAATACTATCACCTTGCAGCCGCTTAGTCAAGCCGATATTAACGATTTGATCGCAGATACGCTCTCGTGCGATCGCCCTTTAGCTCAGCCATTAACCGAGTTAGTTTATCAAAAAACCAAAGGCAATCCATTTTTTGCCACGCAATTTCTCAAATCGCTACAGGAAGATGGGCTAATTTCCTTTAACCCCACCCCCCTTACATCCCCCCTTACCAAGGGGGGACAGAGGGGAGTAACATCCCCCCTTACCAAGGGGGGACAGAGGGGGGTAACAGGGGGGTGGCAGTGCGATATTGCCAAAGTTAAAGCCCTAACTATCAGCGATGATGTGGTCGAATTTATGGCGCTGCAATTGCAGAAGTTGCCGCCAGAAACTCAGGATATGCTGAAGTTAGCTGCGTGCATAGGGTCGCAGTTTGATTTGAATACATTGGCGGTAGTCAGCGAGAAGTCACCCGAAGAAACTGCCACGGATTTGTGGAAATCTTTGCAAGAAGGATTCATCTTGCCAACCAGTGAAATTTACAAGTTTTATCAAGGAAAAGAACAGCGGGAAACAACCGGAATATTGCCAACAACCAACGCTCAATTACCTAAATACAAATTTCTACACGATCGCATTCAACAAGCTGCTTATTCCCTGATTCCCGAAGAGCGAAAACAAGCGACTCACCTGAAAATAGGGCAACTGTTGCTGAAAAAAAGCAGCGAAACTCAACGTCAGGAACGGATTTTTGATATTGTCGGTCATTTCAACTTTGCCCGCGGGCTGATTTCGGATGAAAAAGCACGTTATGAATTAGCCTCGCTGAACTTGCAGGCTGGGAAAACCGCAAAAGCCGCCGCCGCCTTTGACGCAGCATTAATATTTGTGAATACAGGTATTAGCAGCTTACCAGCCGATGGCTGGCAAGAACAATATACTCTGACGCTGGCACTGCACAATTTGGCAGCGGAAGCAGCGTATTTATGCAGCCAATTTGAACAGGTACAACAGCTAATTAGTGTGATTTTGCAACAAGCAAACCAACTGATTGACAAAGTTAGCGCTTACGAGATTCAAATCCTCGCTTACCTTGCCCAAGGCCAGCCCCAGGATGGCATTTACACAGCAATTGATGTGCTTGGGCAGTTGGGGATTCGGCTTCCCAAACACCCGACTCAGGCTCAAGTATTGCTGGGTTTAGCCAAAACTAAGTTGATTCTGGGTAACAAGAAACCGGAACAGTTAGCGAATCTGCCAAATATGACAGATGCTAACAAATTGGCAGCGATGCGAATTCTATCTAGTGCTGCTTCTGCCGCCTATCTTTGTGCTCCGAAGTTGATGCCACTACTGGTATTTGAGCGGGTTAATTTGTCTGTACTGTATGGCAATACCGCCCTATCAGCTTTTGGCTATGCTTGGTATGGACTGCTCCTCTGCGGCATACTCATGGATATTGAAGGAGGCTATCAGTTTGGACTACTTTCTCTGCAATTACTAGAGCGTTTTAATGCGACGGATTTGAGAGCGAAAACGGTATTTATGACTTATGCGTTTGTCAGTCATTGGCGCGATCGCATTACAGACACGATGCCAGCGCTGCTAACAGCTTACCAGAGCGGTTTAGAAACGGGAGATGTAGAATATGCTGCTTGGGCAGTTGTGGTTCATTCTTACAATCGCTACTGGATAGGGGATAACTTAAGGGAAGCAGAAGCAGGAATTCGTTCTTTTATAACGGCGATCGCTCCTTTTAACCAAAAAAACGGCTCTCTTTATATCCAAATATATCATCAAGCGACTTTAAATCTGCTGGGTGATACTAGCGATCCGAGTTGCTTGTCTGGTGAAAGCTATCGGGTGGCTGAAGATATTCCCGCACAGGTGGCGGCGAACGATCGCACTGGGTTATTTTTTAGTTATGTTTGCCAGCAACATCTTCATTATTTATTCGGGCAATATGACGCAGCAATTGAGAATTCAAAGGCTGCTAAACCTTACTTTGATAACTGCGTTTCCTTGCTCCCAACAGTTATGCACTACTTTTACGATTCTCTGGCACAACTGGCAATTTACGCAACTGCAACCTCAAAAGAACAGAAGCAAATTCTCAAGTGCATTAACGCGAATCAGAAACAACTGAAGAAATGGGGGCACTATGCGCCGATGAATTACCAACATAAGTTTCTGTTGGTAGAAGCAGAACGGTATCGGGTACTGGGGCAAAAACTAAAAGCGATCGACTATTACGATCGCGCCATCTCAGGAGCCAAACAAAACCAATTCCTGAATGAAGAAGCCCTAGCCAACGAACTGTGCGCCAAATTTTACCTCGACTGGGGCAAAGAAAAAGTAGCTCGATCTTATATGCAAGAAGCTTACTACTGTTATGCCCGGTGGGAAGCCAAAGCCAAAATCGATGACTTAGAAATGCGCTATCCCCAACTCCTTACTGCCATATTGCAGGTACAACAACATCATTTTTCCATCGGCGACACGCGCCTGGAAAGTCTCGATGGCTCCTCAATCCTCGATCGCACCCTCCACACAACTCGTTCTAACACCAGTAGCATTTCCGAATCCCTAGATTTCGACACCATTCTCAAAGCCTCCCAAGCCTTATCCAGTGAAATTCAACTAGAGAGATTAGTTGCCACTTTAATGCAAGTAGTTATGGAAAATGCCGGGGCAAAAAAAGCAGCTCTGTTGTTATTGCAAGACGGTACTTTGATGCTGGAAGCTCTAGCAGATGCAAGTCAAAAAATTAGCATATTGTCAGTGCCATTGTCAAGTATTCAAGAAATTCCAGTGACACTAATAAACTACGTTAAACGCAGCTTAAAAACTATTGTTATCAACGATGCAACGGCACAAAATAATTTTAATGCTGACCCGTACTTGATGCAGGAACAACCAAAAAGTGTGCTGTGTGCGCCGATTTTAAATCAAGGCAAATTAATCGGGTTGCTGTATCTAGAAAATGGGCTGACGATTGGGGCATTTACGCGCGATCGCACGGAAATTGTTCAACTATTGTGCACCCAAGCAGCGATTTCTCTGGAAAATGCCAGGCTTTATGGTCGTGAGCAAGACAAATCCCACGATCTACAAGTATCATTATATCAATTAGAGCAATCAGAATTGCGTTTCAGAAATCTGTTTAAAAATTCACCCGACGCTATATTCTTGGGCAATAAAACAGGATTTATCGACTGCAATCAGGCAACGCTCGATCTGTTTGGCTACACGCATAAAGACCAGCTTCTTAAGCTCGATCCATCCAGTCTATCGCCAGAATTCCAGCCTGATGGTAAATCTTCTTTAGATGAAGCAAACAGGATGATCGCGAAGGCATTAGAAACGGGAAGCTATCAGTTAGAATGGATGCATCAACGGGCTAATGGCGAAGAATTTTGGACAGAAGTGCTACTAACCATGATTTTATATGATGGTGCCGAGGTGTTATACAGTGTTGTCCGTGATATTAGCGATCGCAAACAAGCTGAAATCAATCTCCAACAAAGCAATCTCCTGCTGCAAAGTGTCCTCGAAGCTACCAGCGATATGATTTTCGCCAAAGACAGCGAACACAAATATCTGTTTGCCAACTCTGCAACGCTTGAGTTGTTAGGTTTATCGACGGAAGCCGAGATAGTTGGAAAAACTGATTTTGATGTTCTTCCTCTAGAGTTTGCCCAGAAGATTCGGGAGTGGGATGAGCGAGTTTTGCGCTCTGGAATTGCCGAAAAGTTTGAGGAAAATGTATTGAATTATGCGGGGCAAATCGTGAATCTATATACGACTAAGACTCCCATGCGCGATCCCAATGGCAATATTATTGGTACGGTGGGAATGACGCGAGATATTAGCGATCGCAAACAAGCCGAAGCCGTCGTACTCCAGAAATCTCAAGAACTAGAACAAACCCTTGAGGAATTAAAACAAGCCCAATTGCAAATGGTGCAGAATGAAAAAATGGCAACTTTGGGCAATTTAGTTGCGGGTGTCGCCCACGAAATCAACAATCCCATTGGCTTTATTACAGGTAGTGTCAACAACATCGAAGAATATATTCAAGACTTACTTGCTCATCTTGAATACTATCAAAAATATTATCCTGAACCAGTACCAGAAGTCATCGACCATGCAGAAGATATTGACTTAGAATTCCTGACCGAAGATTTGCCAAAGCTGATTCCATCTATGAAAATAGCCTCGCAACGCATTCGCGAGATTAGCAACAGCCTCCGCACGTTTTCCAGAGCCGATACCTCCGAAAAAGTTGCTTGCGACATTCATGAAGGGATTAATAGTACGCTGTTAATTTTGAAATACCGCCTCAAAGCTTCGGATAAACGTCCAGCAATAGAAGTAATTGGTGAATACGGTAAATTGCCACTTGTCAAGTGCTTTTTGGGACAATTAAATCAAGTATTTATGAATATCATCGCTAATGCGATCGATGCTTTAGATGCAGCCTGCGTCGGGCAAACATTTGCTGAAATTGAAGCAAATCCTCAGAGAATTACCATTGGAACTGAAGTTTCGGGCGATCGGCAAATGGCAGTAATTCGGATTAGAGATAACGGGCCGGGAATGTCAGAGGAAGTTCAAGCACATATTTTTGACCACTTGTTTACTACAAAAGAGGTTGGTAAAGGCACGGGATTGGGGCTGGCGATCGGCCGTCAAATTGTCGAAGAAAAACACGGCGGAAAACTGACTTGTATTTCTGCACCATCCAAGGGAACGGAGTTTGTAATTGAGATTTTAATTAATTGAGCGATAGTCCTGATAAAGTTATGGTAAAAATTGCCCGACAGGAGGTAAAGATTGATGGAAGATGCCGATCGCATCTGGGAAAGCGCAGCCGCAGACTTAACAATATCGAGCACAGACATTCATATCTGGCGCGTTAATCTCGATCGACCCCCATCGCAGATCCAAAACTTAGCACAAACCCTCTGTGATAGCGAATTACAGAGGGCAGAACGCTTTAGGTTCGATCGAGACAAAAACCATTTTATCGTTGGCAGAGGCGCGCTCAGAGCCATCCTGAGCCGCTATTTGAAGGTCGCTCCCAACCTAGTCGAGTTCAGTTACGGCCCCTGTGGCAAGCCAGAAATAGCCGCCAATTTGGACAGCACACTTAGTTTTAACTTATCTCACTCTCAAGGCTTAGCTTTATATGCCGTTACTCGCAGCCGCCTCATCGGAGTAGATATCGAACAAATTCGTCCCGTTCCCCACATGGAATCAATTGCTGAGCGGTTTTTTTCCCCCCAAGAAAACACCGCATTTAAGACAGTTTCAGCCGAGGAAAAATTAGCAGCATTTTTTAATTGCTGGACTCGCAAAGAAGCTTACATAAAGGCGATCGGAGACGGATTGAGCTTTCCCCTCCATCGGTTTAGCGTTTCCCTAACTCCAAGGGAACCCGCACGGCTTTTGAACGTCGAGGGCGATTCCCTACGGGATGGCGTCGCGCCTACAGCACCGAATTTATGGTATTTAAAAGCGCTGATTCCTGCACCCAATTATCTCGCTGCAATTGCTGTAGAAAGACGGGGTGCAGAGTTGAATTGCCAGCATTTGTTACTGGATTGAATTCGATTCAACAACAATCTCATCATGAGCCATAACTATTGCAGCGGCAAAAACACCGTCATCACCTCACCCTTTTGGGGCCGCTGACGAATCACCAATTTTCCCCCAGCAGCCCGAAATAAATTCTTAGTCACGCTCAAATTTAAACTCAAACTTCCTGTTTCTGGCTGCACCATCAACAAAGGTCCGATCGACCGCAAAGGACTATTAGCCTTAGTGCCAAAAGTCGAGTTATTATTACTCTCAGATAAATGTTCGGATTCCAACTGCAACTTTAACTGATCGCCAGCCAATGTTACCCCCACTTGAATGTGACTACCCGATGGCAAAGTGCGAGTAAAATTTTCAATCAAACCAGTTAAAACCTGATCTAACATAGTCGGATCGCTAACTACTGTCGGCAACTTTTTCGGGACAATTACTTCCAAAGTATGATTCCGCTGACTTGCTTGTTTTTGCCAGCGCGGAATGCTGTGAAGCAGCACTTCACCGAGGGACATGGCTGTTAGTTGTACACCGGAATTTTTTGCTTGAGACATTTCCATCTCTACAGCCCGGAAAATTAAGCCGAAGCGATCGATCTGAGCGGTACACTCGGCATCAATCATTTCCAAACGCTTGACTACCACGGCATCTAGTTTGGGACGTTTCAGCAACAATCTAGTGAGAGTGCGAATCGTCGCCAAGGGAGTGCGGACTTCGTGGGCGATCGCCTGTAGCAATTCCACCTCTTTAGTAGCGTGAGGAATCGAAGATTTACAGTTGAGATTCTTCCCCTGTAATTTTTCATGCCTATCTCTCAAACTATCATCAATTCTTTCATCCTTAAATCTGCCTGTTTCTTCTTTGCCAATCGGCAAATTCTGCAACAACAAGCGACTGAACTGCATGACTGTTTGATAATTGGGTTCCACAGGATAAAACTGCTGAAAAATAGCATCTAATTTAGTAGAATGAGCAGTAAATTGACCCACATCTAAATTGATGGTGCCGTCAAAATTTCCTAGCAAACCTTCACTTTCCGTCACCCTGCGTCGCAAAACGAACCAAGCTTTGGCGACTACTTGGGGGTCGAAAGAAAATAGAAAAGCTGGAATGCCCAGAGCATTTTCGCCTAAAACCATCACCAGGCTAAAACTAGCTGTGAGAACCAAACAAAACTGCTCGTTAGCTAAAGGATCGCCCATGGCCAAAGCCAGTGCAGGCGCAGCAGCAGGGCCTGAGATTTGCACCTCCGCCGCCGGCAGTAAAGCTAAAGTTTGTCGAGTCCGAAAAGACCACAAAGCTGCATCGTTGTCGGGAATACTGGTAAAAATCCAATTAGCAAAGCCGGAAGCCACGGCTGGGTTGGTTAAAACGGAAGATGGACCCGATAGCACTAATCCGTGGCAGGAATGGGGAACAGTCGATCGACAATTTGCTCCCAAGGAATCAGTTTTTTGTCCCTGTTGTTGTCGATCGAGCATTTGATTTAAAGTGGCGATCGCAGCGTACCATTCCTGTTCCGCTTTCAGCCTGGAAGCCCCGCGACTACCTAGACAGCGATGGCGGTTGTTTTCTCCCGCCAACTTCCCATCACAGAAACTGAGCTCATGTTCTGGGCCAGAGGCTGCTAAAATTTCGCTGATTGTCGGTAAAAAGTTAGTATTCACAGTTATAAATCCACCTTCGGAGGCATGAAGGATGAAGTATTTATTTAATTTGAAAGTTCAGGAGTTAGGATTGAGGCACCAAAAGGATTAACAAATTCCGTGGAATTTTTGCCTTTCCCTCCTGACTCACAGCATATCTACCTTTGTCAATTCCCGATATTGGCACAACCGTACCAAATAAGCCGCAATCTCCGCGCTAGGGCTGATATTTTGGCTCAACTAAACCGATCGCCCTGGCAAAAGTGCAAAATAGATGCAGTTAATCACCTGCTTTCCTCATGCCCACCTCGATTGCTGACTCAAAAAATCTGCTGTCCGACTTAATGGCACGCTACCGCAACCAGGTAGATTATCTAGCAATTCGCCTAGAAGAAGCCGAAGATACCGACATCCTGCTGCGGGGTGAAAAAATTGAAACCCTGAGTGAAGGAATTTCCATTGGCGGCCAAGTTCGAGCTTGTCACAAAGGCGGCTGGGGCTTTGCTAGTTTTAACCGACTTTCCACCCTCGCCGACAGAATTGAAGAAGCCATCGCCTCCGCCAAACTGATCGGCGAGTCAGAAACAATTCTGGCACCTGTCACCCCAGTACAGGATATTTGCTTCCTACCGCTGACTGGAACAGACCCCCGTCTGGTTCCCCTGATCGAAAAAAAGCAATTATGCGATCGCTACGCGGCAATTCTCCGCAGCATTGACCCGCGCATCGCCACCATCTCCGTCCGCTACGGCGACAGCACCCAGCGCATCATCCTCGCCACCTCCGAAGGCACAATGCTCGAACAAGGTTGGGCAGATATGGAAATGCGTTTTGCCGCCACAGCCCGCAGCGGGGAAACCGTACAAACCGGCCGCGAAACCACCGGTTCCCGCAAAGCTTACGAAGACTTAACCGATCTCGATGTTCAAGTTCGCAGCGCCGCCCAGAGAGCTGTAGATTCCCTAGCCTTACCCCCCGTCTATGGCAACACCTACACGGTGGTTATTGACCCAATTCTGACCGGATTATTCGTCCACGAAGCCTTCGGCCACCTCTCGGAAGCTGACATGGCCTACGAAAATCCCGACATCATGGAGGTAATGACCCTCGGCCGCCAGTTCGGCCCGAAAGAGTTGCAAATTTTTGACGGGGCTGCACCTGGGGGACACCGGGGTAGTTATTTCTACGACGATGAAGGCACTCCGGCTACTACTACTCAGTTAATTAAGGATGGTGCTTTAGTGGGAAGGCTGCACTCCCGCGAAACTGCTGGCAAATTGGGAGAAGTACCGACTGGGAACGCTCGTTGTTTGGATTATCATTATCCGCCGATCGTCCGCATGACTAATACTTGGATCGAACGGGGTACGACACCGGTGGCTGATTTATTTTCTGGCATCACAGAAGGTGTGTATGCACGGAATTGGCAAGGTGGCATGACTAACGGTGAAATGTTTACCTTTGGTGCTGGGGAAGCTTGGATGATTCGCCATGGCAAATTGGCCGAACCAGTACGGGATGTCACTCTTTCTGGTAATGTTTTCAGCACTTTAGCTGATATTGAGGCGATCGGCGACGATTTTTATTGGGATGAATCCGGCGGTTGTGGGAAGGGTGGACAAAGCGGTTTACCCGTGGGCTGTGGTGGCCCTAGTTTACGGATTCGCAATGTTGTTGTCGGTGGCGAAGCTGCTGAGGACTAATTTCCCTTGTCTTGCTTTCCAAAAGCAAAAGGCGAGCTGATCTGCCATCAGCACGCCTGCAAAGCTTATTAAATTTTTACGATTTTATTTATCAGGTAACTGGTAAATACTAGGAAACAGTTTTGCTGGCGCGACGGCGACGGGCGGCAATCAAGCCACCGAAACCCAGAGCTAAACCAGTCATTGTCATTGGTTCGGGGACTGCTTCGGCGCTCACGGTGAAGTCTTGGAAGTCTGTGTCGTTGCCGCCACCGCGATCGTCGAAGGAGATTAATGTGCCTCCGTTAAACAGAGAACCTATTCCATCTGTGTAGGAGCCAGCAGCTTGGAATTCAGAGGTTGTTTCTTTGCCGAGTGCGTTCCACAGGGAGGATGACGCACCAAATACGGCTTGCTGGCTGCCGGTATAGGCGACGTTCAGGTTCAGACCCGATGTGGAGTAGACCATGCCGTTATCGCTGGAGAGTCCCAAGGTGTAAACTTTATTGGCCAGGAACGTGAAGACTGAGGAGCCGGAACCCAGGACTGTATTGCCGAGCGTTCCTTTCCATTCGTTAACGCTGCCGTCGTCTGAGGATTTAGTTTCCGAAAACAAGTCGGCAACTTTAGAGAGTGAGAAGCCGTTGACTTCGTAGATGCCCAAAGAGGAAGTGAAAGCCCCGTGAGATTCTTTGAAATTAAATTGGACATCTTGATTTTGTCCGAAGGTGATGCCGCTGGTACCAAAGGAGAAGGCTTGGGCGGGAGCGGATGCACCCAATAAAGCGGTCGCAGCAGCGGTGGCAGTTAGAGCTGAGAGGAGTTTGGTGTTCATAACTTTTTGCTCTTTAGTGACGATGTTCGTAATAATTTAATTATGGAATAGTTTTTGGCTTTTGTTGCTACTGGCGATCGTTTTTGACAGATTCTTCATCAAGACTTTACCTAGTCTTTACAAATTATACTAACTTTGGTTAGCGATCGCCCAATGCTCAACTGATTTTTGCTGGGTTTTTCGCGAACTTGTTTTTTGATTCCAGGTGCAAGTCTTTACCCACCTGATACTTACGAGTAAATACCGTGTTTTTGGCCCAATTTTAAGTCCATCGGAGTCTGTTATCAACTATCTGACAGGAATGTTGGTCGTTTGGGACTTGCGTAGAGCATTTAAAATAGTTTAGTTACCCGTTAAATTACCTATTAGTAGTAGTGGTTGTTTGGTATTGTCTACCATTGGACTGATAGCAAAAGGTAGGAGGTATGAGTCAGAAGCGATCTTACCTCATATTTGAGCAATCGATTGTCAAGGAGCGCCACGCATCCATATTCCTATGTTTGCTTCTGGTTTGGGAAAAAAAATTGCCCAGCCCACGGATTGAGGCTCTACAGTAAATGACGGCAACGCTCAGTATAGCTTGTAGGCGCGTCGAGCACGCGATCGAACATTTGGCCTTTTGGCCAATACTTTTTAGCTTGTAGGCGCGTCGAGCACGCCAGCGATCGAACATTTGGCCTTTTGGCCAATGCTTTTTAGCTCATTGGGGGGCAAAATGAAAAGCACCAAGTTTGCACCAGATGACTGAGCACATAATCTTTAACAAAAAGATATTGTTAAATTATGGATTTCTGAGATTTTTATATAATGTTACACAGCTTTGCGTGAAAGCCGCGTGCGTTCAGGTCTCTAGAGTGTCAAAATATGGTGATGTCGATCGCATACAAAACTTTTGATGGGTAAAAAATTATGCTCGTAACTTGCTTGATTCCCTTAACTCTGTTTTTAGTGGCTGCGGTGGTTACTACAGGGACTGACAAAAGAACCCTCGACGGCATTCCCGCTCCTATAGCGGCCATCATTGGCATGGGTTGTTTAATCTGGTTTGTGGCGGTGTGTCCTTGGCCGATCGAACTCGGTCTGGTGCTAGTCGTGCTAGTTTGGGGCAAAGCTTACGTGCAAAATATCTTGAATTTTCAGAGCCGGCCTTGAAACATAGTGGCTATCCACTAATCACCGAACCAAACTGGACAACCAGCGATCGCGGTGAACAGATAGCCAGCCTCAGTTACAAGTACGTTAACTCTAGATTTTCCCCAGGGCGAGCTGTTAAATTGGCAAGCGATTTATGTCTTTATTAGAACCAATTACCACCATCGCCTCACCCTGTTTCAAACGTTCATTGGGCTGCGGATTAATTTCAAACTTGTCATTTCGCCCCACAGCTAGCAAATTCAAACCGTATTTGCGACGCAGTTCCAACTCCGCGATGGTTTTGCCATCAAATTTTTCAGGAACGAGCAACTCAACTATACTGTGATCGGGATCGAGGTCGAAGCGCTCTAAAATACTTGGTTTTGTAAGAGTACGTGCCAAAGAGTAGCCCATTTCTCGTTCGGGAAAAACCACATGATCTGCCCCAACTTTTTTGAGAATTTTTAAGTGAGTTTCCGAAGAAGCTTTAGCTATGACATTAGTTACCCCGCCTTCCTTCAGATTTAGGGTTGTGGTAATACTTGCTGCTAAGTAATTGCCGATCGCCACAATCACTGTATCAAATTCAAATAAGCCTGCTTCCTTAAGAGCAGTAGGCTCGGTAGAATCTAACTGTACAATGTGAGCAGCAATGCGATCGCTCAAAGCTTGAGTCACTTTTTTTTCATCGCTATCAACCCCCAAGACTTCATAGCCTAAACTGTGCAAAGTCGAACACACAGCATTCCCAAAGCGTCCCAAACCAATAACTGCAAACTGCTTGTTTTCAGCGCGCAAACTGCGAAAAAAGTTTAAAGATGACAGGTTTACGTTAATATTCAAAACTAAGTCTCCTAATTTTCAAAATTTAATAGAATCTACCCGCCCGGTAACAGAGCAAAACCTGAACGTTGAATTCTTGGTATGTGTTGAAAGTTAATTTGAGCTGTTGCCGATTGTTTAGACGATCGGCAACAAGCCAATATTTGACTATCCCACTAACAAACTTTCTTCGGGATATTTAACAGTGGTGGGTTTAGGATCGCCGACGGCGGCACTCATCAGCAGCAGCACGCCAACCCTACCTATGTACATAGTAGCAATCAGAATCAACTTGCCGATCGCCGAAATCTTCGCAGTAATCCCCGTAGAAAGTCCCACCGTCGCAAAAGCTGACACTGCCTCAAATAGCACCTGAATAAATTCTAGTTCGGGATTAGCCAGCTCAACTAAAGTTGCAGATACTATCACCACAATCAGGGAGCCAAACACCACACTAATAGTCTTGAGAATCAGTGCTATGGGGATTTGGCGCTGATAACACTCCACCTGCTCCTTCCCTTCCAGAACTGCTGCGGTACAGCTAAACAAGATCCTAAAAGTTGTGGTTTTGATACCGCCACCGGTGCTGCCAGGACTAGCTCCAATAAACATCAGGGCGATGGTCAAAAATAGTGCTGTTTCGCTCATTTTGCCAATGTCAATTGTATTAAATCCCGCCGTGCGAGGAGTCACAGATTGAAACCAAGCAGCCATAACTTTTTGAGCAAAATTTAGGGAGCCGAGAGTTTCTGGATTTTGATATTCCATGACCAAAAATGCCAAAGTTCCTAAAATTATCAGGATAGCAGTTGTGCTAGTAACGACTTTAAAATTTAGGGAAAACACTGTGCAGATTGGACTTTTATTGAAGCGAGCGCGCACCCATAGGTACATTTCCATAATTACCTGATAGCCAAGGCCTCCAAAAATAATCAAACCACCAATGGTAAGGTTGATTAGAGGCGAAACCCTATAGCCGATCAAATTGTCTGAATAGAGGCTAAAACCCGCATTATTAAAGGCATTAACGCTGTGGAAAATAGCCGACCACAGACCATCCTTAAATCCAAATTGCGGTACAAAAACCAACATCAACAAAAACACACCTGTTAGTTCAAACAACATGGTTGTTGCTAAAATTGACTGCACGAGTTGCACTACACCATCTAGACCAGATTTGTCAAGGGATTGTTGGATAGCAATTTTGTCTTTCAATCCAAATCGGCGACCGAGTAATAGCAGTAAGAAAGTAGTTGCTGTCATGTAGCCTAATCCACCTATTTGCACTAATAAAACCAGGAATAATTGCCCCCAAAAAGAGTAATATTTCCCGACATCTACCACTGATAAGCCCGTGACGCAGACAGCAGAAGTAGAAGTAAAGAGTGCAGTGATGGGGTCGCTCCAAGCTCCGTCACTTGTGGAGAAAGGCATCAATAATAAGAGAGCACCGAGGGCAATGACGGCTATAAAACCCAAGCAAATAGTTCGCGAGACAGTCATTCGATTTGAGATTTGAGATTGAACGTTGGTTGAAATTTAAAACATTCTGCCTAGAGTTCCGGGTATCGAATAAGTTCGACAGATGGAACTTAAATTGCAAAAGATGACAAGAATGGCAAAAGAACGGTAGAATTTTTTTAATAACTTGCGATCGTGCGATGACATCAACACTTTACCAGCAAATTCAGCAATTTTATGACGCTTCTAGCGGTCTGTGGGAACAGGTGTGGGGCGAACATATGCACCACGGTTACTACGGCCCGGATGGAAACTTAAAGAAAGAACGCAGACAAGCTCAGATAGATTTGATTGAAGAACTGCTTGACTGGGCTGGCACACCATCAGATACCCAACTCTCTGAACCTTACAACATTCTAGATGTCGGCTGTGGCATCGGTGGCAGTACGCTGTATTTGACCGAAAAGTTTAGTTCTGTAGCTGGAAATAATTTCAGGTTAGATGATGAGGTCGATCGCAATTTTAGTCGATCGCCTGGACAAAGTAAAACGGAAACTAGGATTACAGCTACCGGCATTACTCTGAGTCCAGTACAAGCAAACAGAGCCAAGGAACGGGCCAAAATTGCTGGGATCGAAAACAATGTCAATTTTTTGGTGGCCGATGCTTTGAATACGCCTTTTCCTGACAACTCCTTCGATTTGGTTTGGTCCCTAGAAAGTGGCGAACATATGCCAGATAAAATTAAATTTTTGCAGGAATGTTACCGCGTCCTCAAGCCGGGGGGAACTTTGATTTTGGCGACTTGGTGTCATCGTCCCGTGGGAGAAACCGCCGGAGAATTAACAGATGCAGAAAGAAGGGAATTGGCAGAAATTTACCGGGTTTATGCTTTACCTTATGTGATTTCTTTGCCGGAATATGAAGAAATTACCCGCAGTTTGCCTTTTACAAATATTCGCACTGCTGACTGGTCAAAAGCTGTGGCTCCTTTTTGGGATATAGTGATCGATTCTGCTTTTACTCCTAGTGCGATTTGGGGTTTGTTGACTAGCGGTTGGACGACGATTCAAGCTGCTCTGGCGCTCTCGTTGATGAGTCGTGGCTATCAAAGCGGATTGATTCGTTTCGGCTTGATTTCTGCTGTCAAATAAATCTGGAACAACAGGGAAGAAGTGGACGGGGAGGGTAGGCACTCTTGGCACTACCCCTACACAATCAATGGATCGTATATCTCCCTTAAACTAACCTGAAACTCAACGCTTGTATTCAACCCTCCTAAAAATATTTATGAAATTTATCGGCATAGACTTAGGTTGGAGTTCTGGAGCAAGTGGTTTATGCTGCTTAAATTGGGAAAACAATGGATTGGAATTAATCGAGTGCGATCGCCAACAATCCCTCAATGACATTCTCACCTGGATCGAAACCCAAATCTCCCCAACAGAACCAGCAATCATCGCCGTAGATGCCCCCACAATCATCGCCAATGCCACTGGAATGCGAGAGGCAGATCAACTCACCCACAAACATTTCGGGCGCTACCACGCAGGGTGTTATCCAGCCAACCTTTCCCGCCCCTTCGCCCAAAAAACTGTAGAATTAGGCCTCAGTTTAGAAGCCAGAGAATTTGCTCACGCCCCAACTATTGAAGCTCAAAAGTTAGGCAGATATCAAATAGAAGTTTATCCTCATCCAGCCACAATAAACTTATTTAAATTAGACAGAATCATTAAATATAAAAAAGGAAAACTGGCCGAACGTCAACTAGAATTGATGAAACTGTGCCAGTATATTAGAGATATTTTACCAAACCTTGAACCCTCTCTAAATCTGCATTCTAGCACAGGCATTTTGCCTGGGAGTCTTGGCGGTTTAATTCCCTTAGAAATTCCCACCAGTATTGCCACCCTCAAAGCCTTAGAAGACCAGCTAGATGCCTTGCTGTGCGCTTATATAGGCGCTCACTGGTGGTACTGGGGAATAGAGCGGAATTTGGTCTTGGGCGATCGCACAACCGGCTACATTGTCATTCCCCAACTTCCGTAAGGTCGAGAATAGGTAATAGGTAATAGGTAATGGGTAATTGGTAATAGGTAATAGGTAATTGGTAATAGGTAATTGGTAATTGGTAATGCCCTATACCCTATGCCCTATGCCCCATGCCCTATGCCCCATGCCCTATGCCCCATTACCTAGTACCCACCTAACTGAGAAAGGCTATACCTTCTAATGTGCCCAGAGAATCACACCAGCTTCATAGGGGCTGCTGAGATTTTCGTGCTTCGGCAAAACCCGGAGCGATAAACCTTGCAAGCCGCTAGAAGTATAGGTAATGTCCGCCGTATAAAGACTAGCATTGTGAGCATCTTGTCCCAAATACTCCATCACCATCGGCACACCACCAACAATTTCTCCGTTAACATCGATCGAACCTTGATAAAGTTCGACTTGCACGTCAGCCGGCGTCAACCCCATCAGATTGATCCGAGCTTTAACATCGATCGACTGATTGACCTTAACTTCCTGATCTTGGGAAATATCAACAGCCTCAATCTTAATGTCGTGCCACTTTTGCAGCAAATTCTGCTTCCAGTGAGACAAATCCTTAGCCGGAGCGCAATTATCTGAAGTCATCGTGTAGAATCGATCGCTCACAGGGAAATAAGCCCGTCGCGCGTACTCCTTCACCATCCGAGTCGTATTGAACAAAGGACAATTCAAACGAATAGAATCCTTCATCTTCTCTGTCCAACCGCGCGGAATTCCATCAGAATCCCGGTTATAAAACAGCGGTACAACTTCCTTCTCCATCAACTCGTACAAAGCATTAGCTTCGACATCATCCTGATACTTAATATCTTCGTAAAACTCCCCATGTCCGATCGGCCAACCGGTCCGAACATAATCAGCCTCATCCCACCAGCCATCAAGAATACTCAGATTCGGCAAACCATTCATCGAAGCCTTCATCCCGGAAGTACCAGAAGCCTCACGAGGGCGGCGCGGCGTATTCAGCCA
This sequence comes from Microcoleus sp. CAWBG506, assembly GCA_020883125.1. Classification (GTDB taxonomy): domain Bacteria; phylum Cyanobacteriota; class Cyanobacteriia; order Cyanobacteriales; family Microcoleaceae; genus Microcoleus. The sequence continues at coordinate 15,873 of JAHREW010000051.1, read as the reverse complement.
GACATCACAGCCCGACACCATCATCCGAGCGACATTAATGTCGTAATTCGGCAAAAACACCATCGAACTGATCGTGTCGTGTTCGCGGATGAAGTGAACAATATCCCGAATCAATTCCTTACCCGGAATATCCATCGGGTGAGCCTTCCCAGCAATCACAAATTGCACCGGGCGGTTTTGATCTCGCATAATCCGCATAATGCGATCGACATCGCGCAAAAATAGCGTAGCCCGCTTATAAGTAGCAAAACGGCGAGCAAACCCGATCGTCAACACCTTCGGATTCAGAGCCTCCCGTGCGTGTTCAATCTCGCCTTGAGCAGCGCCCCGTTCCCGCAAAGTCTTTTGCAGCCACTCCCGCGCGAACACCACCAACTCCGATCGACAGCGTTCGTGATTCCGCCACAATTCCTCATCAGGAATCGAAGCTATCTTATCCCACAGGCGATCGTCCTTACCAGTCATTTCCCAATCCGGGCCAAGGTAGCGATCGTACAACTCCTGAGTAGACTTAGCCACACAACTGCGAGCGTGAACCCCGTTGGTAATCGAAGTAATCGGCACTTCTTCCTGTGGCAAACCAGGCCAAAGTCCGCCAAACATCGGCCGCGACACCACACCGTGCAAAGCCGCCACCCCATTGACAAAACTCGACATTTTGATAGCGAGAATTGCCATATTCAGAGGTGCGGAGGAATCCCCTGTATTTTCCCGACCCAGAGCCAGAAAATCCTCTTGGGACAACCCAAAAATCTTGGGATATTGACCCAGATAGTGCATTACCATACTCGGCTCGAACAAGTCAAACCCCGCAGGGACTGGCGTGTGAGTCGTAAACATACTACTAGATATCACCACCTGTTCGGCTTCTGTGAAACTCAGGTGATGTTCCTCCATAAGTATGCGTATCCGTTCCAAAGCCATGAAAGCCGCGTGGCCTTCATTCATGTGGTAAGCAGTGACAGTCAGCCCCAAAGCCTTAAGCATTTTCACACCACCAATGCCCAGCATGATTTCTTGGTGCATGCGCAAGGTTTTATCACCGCCGTAAAGTTGGTCGGTAATATCTTGATCGTAGCGACTGTTCGGTTCAATATTCGTATCCATCAGGTACAGAGGCACCGTACCCACTTGCACCCGCCAAATCCGCGCGTAAACCTTGCGGCCAGGATAGTCTACCTCAATCCGCAATTCTGAACCGTCGGGATTCCGTTCCAGATGGAGCGGCATATTGTAAAAATCGTTAAGCGGATAACGTTCTTGTTGCCAACCGTCGGCATTGAGATACTGCGAGAAATAGCCTTCTTGGTAAAGCAAGCCCACGCCGACGAGGGGCAATCCCAAATCGCTCGCAGATTTCAGGTGGTCTCCAGCCAGGACGCCCAAACCCCCGGAATAAATGGGCAGGGCTTTGACCAAGCCAAATTCCATCGAAAAGTAAGCGTAGCATTCTTCCAGGTCTGTGCCCCGCTGTTTGCGGTACCAGGCGCGATTTTTGAGATAATCTTCTAACTGCTGGGCTGCTCGGTTCATTTGGGCAATGAAGCCTTTGTCTTCTGCCATTTCTTGCAGTCGCTCTTGAGAAATGGTTCCTAGCATCAGCACTGGGTTTTGGTTGCTGGAGTCCCAGAGGTCTCTATCTAGGCGGCGAAATAAGTCTTTGGTTTCTACGTTCCAGTCCCAGTGCAAGTTGTAGGCAAGCTTGCGTAGGGGTTCGAGAATTGTGGGTAGGGAAGGGGAAACGTTAAATGTACGAATCGGCTGCATAGACAAATTTTCTATTGTTGGGTAGCGATATTTTCCTCTGTCTTTTGGCACAAGTGCGTTATTCTGCACACTATTTTAATTTTTTGACTCGCTGACATCAACGGGCAAGCCGACTGGTTGAACCAAGAATCCCCGCGCGTGAACGCGCCCGGAGTGTCAATCTGGCGGTTGAGGTAGGAACACCAATAAGCTAAACTTGTATCCGATCAGCCAAATTAACTACAAGGCAGGCAACCATACCTCTCCAACCCCGAAAGGGGATTGACGGGGACTAAAGTCCCCCTTATAGTTTCCCTCTCAGATCTAAAGACTCTGAGTTTCCCACTTACCGAGCTTTTTTATGACTACTTCTGCACAGAAAAACCAGACCGAGATTTCCAATACAGTCTCATCAAATCCACAAATGTTATCTTTCCTGAAAATTATTGAGTATTTATCCCTAGCTGCTTTTGCTGGTGTATGCATCCTTACCAGAGTTTTTCCAGACAATCAACTTGTCGTTATCTGGGGAGCTGTTTTTCTCTCTAGCTTTATTTTTATCTTTCTGACCAATAGACAATTGGCTCAGAACTCTAGGAATCTTACTAATCAGTTAGAACTCGGAAAAAAAGCTGAATTATATAGTTATCTGTTGAACCCGAATAATTCTTCAGAATACAATCTGACAACTCCCGTGAGAGTAAAGGCTTTACGATATTGCCAGGAGTTGATTGACGACTATAAAAAGACTAGAGAGACTTCGAGAAATATTTATTATACTTTCCAATTGGCAACCGTTATTTTATCGGGAGTCACACCAATTTTAGTATTGGTAGACAAATTGGAACCAGGTCAAACTTTGCTCAAGTGGCTGCCCGTAATTTGTCCCGCTGTCGCCTCAATAGTCGCCAGTATAGTTACCTCCTTTCCTTTTCAGGAGAATTGGATTTCTGCTAACACGACTGTGGAATTGTTAGAAGCGGAACAGGAGAAATTTATATTGGGAGTGACTCCGGCTTATTGTTGCTCTGATGTAGCCGACGCAGCCCAACATCAACAAATGACAAAAATGGCAATAGAAAACTTTATCAATCAGGTGAATGAAATTCATCTTAAGCAAATCCAAAAACCAGATGAGACACGATCGAATGAGCAGAATACAGATCCCGATCAATCTACTGAGTCAAAGCAGGGGCAGAGTTAACGAAGCTGACAATAAGTTGTTACGCAGATCGTCAGCCTTTCTCAGAAAGATGAGGTACTGTCGGGCATAGGGCATAGGGCATCGGGCATACCTCACTTTTTCGAGAACCGCTATATTGGAGATGTCTAATAGAAAGACAAGACAAGTAATTGCTGCACAATCGGTTCTACCAAAGATGCAGAGGCTCTCACTTAGCCCTCACGCCCTCACCCCTCCTTCAAGAGCAATTTTCGCCTTCTTCAAGCAAGAATTTACCAACAGCTTGCTAGCATCATTGGCTGATAGCGGAGGGCTAAAGTAGTAGCCTTGAATTTCTTGACAATGGAGCGATCGCAAACATTCCAACTGCTGTTTAGTTTCCACCCCTTCTGCCACCACATTCAAATTCAAGTCTCGCCCCAGAGTGGCTACAGCATTGGCGATCGCCCTTTCTGACAAGTCATTGGTCAGCCCGCTGACAAAAGATTTGTCTATTTTCAATATATTGAGGGGAAATTTTTTGAGATAAGTTAAAGAAGAATAACCAGTTCCAAAATCATCCAGCGCAATCTGCACTCCCATATTCTGCAACTGCGTCAGAACTTTTTTCGTATACTCCATATCTTGCATCGCGGTACTTTCGGTAATTTCCAACTCTAAATACTTGGGTTCTAGACCAGTTTTTTCCAAGCAATCCGACACCATTTTTAATAAATTGAATTGCTGAAATTGCCTCGCCGAGAAGTTAACGGCTATCCGCAAATCTGGCTGTAAAGCATCCTGCCAAGCTTTGTTTTGTTTGCAAGCAGTTTCCAGAACCCATTCCCCAATGGATACAATGAGTCCATTCTCTTCCGCGATCGGAATAAATGTATTGGGATAAATCAAACCTAATTCTGGGTGATGCCAGCGCAGCAACGCTTCCATGCCCTGTATCTTCCAAGTAGTAATATTCACTCTTGGCTGATAATAAACTTCAAATTCTCCTTGTTCTGGAGCATCATGCAGCTTACTTTCTAAAATCAGCAACTGACTGCCTTGGGGATTAATTGTTGAGTTATAAAATTGATAGTTATTTCTTCCCCTTTCTTTCGCCCGATACAAAGCAGCATCTGCATTTTTCACTAAAGTTTCCGCATCCTCTCCATCATCGGGATAGATGGCGATTCCGATGCTGCTAGTGATGTGCAGTGACTGTTCTTCTAGTTTAAATACAGGCTTTAAACTCTCTTGTATTCTTTGAGCAGTTTTGACTGCATCTTCCGGCGAATTGATGTCTGGTAGTAGCACAGTAAATTCGTCGCCACCCCAGCGGGCCACCGTATCATTTCCTCCCAAAGTGTCGTTGATGCGTGCGGCAAAAATTTCCAATAGTCGATCGCCCGCTGCGTGACCTAGGGTATCATTAATCTTCTTGAACCTGTCTAAGTCTAAAAACATCACAGCTAATATTTTTTTGGTATTTTTAAGCTGTTTTAATGACGCGGAAAGTCGCTGGTTAAAAAGTATACGGTTAGGCAAACCAGTGAGTTGATCGTAAACAGCTTGATAGCGAATAATTTCTTCAGCTTGTTTGCGTTCAGTGATATCCATCATAGTGCCGATCGCCCGCACCGCTTTGCCACTTTCATTACGGATAATATAGCCCCGGTCTAGCACAAAAACATATCTGCCATCCGCACAGCGAAAGCTGTATTCTTCTAACCAATATTGAGCGTCCCCTGCTAGGGTATTATTGAAATTATTTATCACTTTTTCCCGTTCTTCGGGATGAATCTTATCTGACCAAAATCCTAAATTGATGCTTTGATTATTATAAATCTTGTATCCAAATAATTTATTAAATTCTTCGCTCCACCATAATTCTTCATTCACCAAATCTAAGTCCCAAACAGCATCATTTGTCGCCCGCGTCAGCAGGTTAAACCGTTCTTCACTTTTACGCAGTGCTTCTTCAGCGCGCAGCCGTTCCGTGACATCCCGAAAACTAAAGACTCTGCCACTAATTTTTCCTCCCGTGCGCTGTGGTAGAGAGTAGCGCTCAAATATTCTACCATCTTTAAATTCGATGATATCGTAACTTTCTAACTCCGGTATATCGGACAATTCTTGAGACCGTTTTAGAAAAGTTTCGGGATATTTTAATTGATTTATTCCGAACCCTAAAATTTGATTATTAGAGCGAGAATCGAGCAGGAAATCCGGCACTTGCCACATTTGGGCAAACTTGCTATTAAAGGTGACAATGTTTCCTTGGCTGTCAACGGCAAGAATGCCATCAGCAGTGGATTCAATGGTTGCTTGCATTAAGGAAAGAGACCTTTCTAGTTCTAAATCTGATAATTTGCGATCGCTAATATCAAAAGCAGTGACTAATATAGAACCTTTTCTTTCAAATTTAATCATATCTACTGTTGCTTCTATCCAGCGTTCCTCTCCGCTTTTTGAAATGAGTAAAATTTCATGTTTTACACTACCTTTTTTGCGATCTTCGCTAGCTTTGCCCCACTTTTTAACTAGGGAACGAAACTCAGGATGAATTAAATCATACAAATCCATTGATAACAATTCTTCGCGACTATATCCGGTAATAGCTTCCGTTTGAGAATTGACATAGCGCAATTGTCTGCCTTGATAGATAAATGCAGCAGCATTCACAGTTTCTACCAGTTGTCGAAACTTTTTTTCACTGCGACGCAAATCTCTTTCTACCCGCTTGTTTTCCGTAATATCTTGGGCTACATATAATTTGCCACTTACCTCGCCTTTCCCATCGTGAATAGTGGAAATAGATAGGAGTACAATTATCTTTCTGCCATGTTTCGACAAATAAACTTTCTCGACGTTGCGGACTGAATCTCCCGCTGTTAAATTTTCAGTTTCTCGCCCAGCCAGCGGTAATTCTGTTTTCTTAAAAATAGTGGCTATTGGTTTCCCGATTAACTCTTTTTTCGAGTATCCTAAGAGTTGGCAGGTAGCATAATTTAACGATAAAATATTCCCGGCGGGCGTAGTGGCAACGATGGATACACTAATATCCTCAAAAATATCCAGAGCATATTCGGCAGTTTGTTGCAAATCTTGAGTCATTTTCGCAATAGTATGCCCTATATTCTGCTCGTTGTTTTTCCCTTCTACATTGATATTTTTGGGTGAGTTACTATTAATTTCTTTCCAGGTTAAATTAATTTTAGCGATCGCCTTTAATAACATACTCGCCCTATTAGTTCTCATCAATAAAGAAACTAATACAGACATAAAAGCCAGATAATAAGCCACCTGATTTAAACTATAATTATCTGCTTGATTTTTATTGGTTTCCGTATCTATAAAAAAATCTGTAGAGGAATTCCTCACCTTAATGGCATCGGATGTGTCAACTAAATCGACTTTGCCAGTAGGAGTAGCTCCCCAATTCCGTCGCGAATTGCCATAATTTTGAGGCAATACCTCACTGCCTTTTACAGCAAAAACACCGTATTTATTGCCTGGATATTCTGGGAATGATTTCAAATTAATACACCAAAAAAGACAGACAATAGCACCGATTAAAGATACTAAGAATAATTGAATATTAATTTTCATTTGCTCCACTTCCTGATTTTAAATAAATTCTTAACCACCTATCAAAAGGTGAAAAAATTAACTACACTTTTAAGTATGTAAATCAAACGCTGAGAGCTTAATCTAAATTTATTTTTGCCAGGGAACTTGGATAAATATTCAAATCATCCTCCCTATCAACTACAATATTAATATTATTTTGCAATATGTCATTGGCCATTGTGCCAAAAATTATGCGACATTATGCTTAGACAGCACCCGGGATCGCCCTCAACTAAAAAAATTATAACAGAGAACTCTAGGAGACCTGTCAGAAAAATCAACAATTAGCTTAAAATCTATGCAAAGGCCCACTAATTGAAACAATGAGTCAGACCCTGCCAGAACTCCAAACAGAACTCCGCACCATGCAAGCAGAAATTGCCACCCTGCAAGAGTCGCGGGAAAAACTATACAAACAACGCTCGTCCTGCCGCGTCACAGTCAGCTTTCCCAAGAACAATACCCCGGAAGCTATTGCCGAGTTCCACCGACAAAATGCTGCTTTTGGCGAGCAATGGTTGCAGCAACTCGAAGAGATTGACCGAGAAATCAGAACTCTGGAAAAACAATTGCAACAAAAACAGGTTCTATTTGAATATAAACAAGCTGAAATGGACAAAATGCTAGCCCAACAGCACTGGCAAGATATAGAAAATAAAGTTCAGACTGGGGAAAAGCACTTGGAAGCACAAGCCCGGCGGATTAATCAGATAGCAGCCCAGCTAGAAGCGGAAATACGCACTTTCAAAGCGCTCTCTGATGAGTTGACTCCCAGTTATGCTGAGTGGTTTCAACAACCCAATCAAGTTGTGAAAATTTCGGCAAACACTATCCCTCAAGCAGTTGCTAAAAACAATGGGTTTGTAGTAGAAAGTAAAGAGATAAACTGGGAATAACCATCAATATTTTTGATTAAGGTTCAGGGGAGAGTTAACGGCCATAATTTCTCACTCCCCATCAGTCCTGTACATAAATTTTATTTCCTGACAGCATCAAAATTATACGTGTTAATGAAACAATTAGTTTGGATACTTCTATTTATATTTGCGATTGGAGCTGCCAGTTTGGGTTCCTATTCGTGGCAGCATTTGTCACCAGTAGCAGAAGTTGGCAGGGGAGGCAACATTACCATTTCCCAAAACCCATCTGCCTCGCCACTTCCTGCTACTAAAAAAGCAGTTGATTTTCCCCAAATTGACCAGTCTCGTTTGTGGAAACACCTGGAAACTTTAGCAGGAGAACGGGATGGAGAGAGCGATCGCTCTTTCACCAGAAATTACATTTCCCAACAACTGAAAATAGTAGGATTTTCCCCCCAATTGCAACCCTTCGAGAGAGGAACTAACATCTTCGCCGAAAGAAAAGGTACAGACTCAACAGCGGGTGCAATTCTCGTCGCCGCCCACTACGATACTGTACTCAAATCACCCGGTGCTGATGATAATGCTACCGGAGTTGCAGTAGCTTTAGAAGTAGCACGACTGCTAGCAGCCCGTCCCACAGGTCGGACACTACAAGTGGCATTTTTTGATCGAGAAGAAATCGGACTTTTAGGTAGTGTAGCATTTACCAGTAGTCCCGCGCGGTTAAAAAATTTGCAGGGAGTTGTAGTCTTGGATATGGTAGGTTATGCTTGCCATACTTCGGGATGTCAGAGATATCCTGAAGGCTTGACACCGTCCGCTTTTCTGGATTCAGCGGGGGTGACTTCTCCCAAGGTGGGTGAGTTTCTCGCAGTGATTGGTGATGCGGAACATCCGCAGCTATTGGGTAGTTTTGCGGAGTCGAGAAAAGCAGGTTTACCACCGATAGTGACGCTACCAGTTCCTCTTAAAGGGGTACTGACTCCCGATGTTTTGCGCAGCGATCATGCGCCTTTTTGGTATCAGGGAGTTGGTGCTGTTTTGGTGACTGATACGGCTAATTTGCGATCGCCCCATTATCACCAATCTAGCGATACCCTAGCCACCATCGATCGACCTTTTTTCGCCGGTTCTGCTCAAATCGTTGTCAACGCTACTGCTAAATTATTAGAAATGCTGTAAATGTCGTAGTGTTAATGCTTTCACTAGGTGTATTTTGTCTATCCATTCTCAACCCCCTGTAAATGCTCGAAAAACCCACCCAAAAAACAGCACGCTCAAGAAAATTACACCAGCAACAATTAATGCCAAACCCAACAGCAAAGCCGCCACAAATAACCAATCAGCTTTTTTCCCAGCAGGTTCAGGGGAACCTAAATGAGCATCCAGCAATTCTATATTCTTGACATTAGCCTTCCAAGCAACATCCAACAAATCTCCAGCCACGGGTACAGTCCCAGCAACTGTATCAAACACGATGTTAGCGGCCATTTGTACTAAAGTCTCTTGTGGCACTCCCATTTGGGCAGATTTAAACACAATATAACCGGCAAAAATGGAACTGATTAAATCACCGCCACCCGGTATCAGTCCCAATATCGGATCGAGTCCAATCCGGTATTTGGTGCCGGGGATGGGAATTGCATTGTCTAGTAAATTGCTGATGCGGCGGAGACGGCGCAAGGATGCAACATGGGATTTGTTGGTAGTATTTGGGGATGAATTTTGTATAGGAGAACGGGACATTTAGATTACTCCTGACTTTATTTTTTTGTCCGCGGAGGAGGACGAAAGTTTTTCTAGAAGCGATTTCGATCGCCTAATCATATAAAACCCTCTCTCTTCTCTTCCTTCGCGTCCTTAGCGCCTTCGCGGTTAAATCATTCCGATACAACCGGAATTGGTATCATTTTTCATAACAATGAGAAACCCGGTTTCTATTCAAAACCGGGTTTCCTAATTCTAGCTGACGGCTGTTAGTTTAGCCTGCTATTTGTTGCCTTCAGTGAAGTCGGCATCAATTACATCGTCACCGCCGCCTGTGGGGCCGCCGTCTCCAGGGCCACCAGGGCCACCAGGGCCACCAGGGCCACCTGCTTGCTGGTACAGGTTGCTGCTAACAGCGTAGAATGCTTGTTGCAAGTCGGTTGTGAGGGTTTTGATGCGATCGTCATCTTCGGTTGCGATCGCCTCGCGCAAGTCTTTGAGTAGCCCTTCAATCTTAGTTTTGTCAGCAGGGGGAACTTTATCACCCAATTCTGCCAACTGCTTCTCGATTTGATATGCTTGAGAGTCAGCTTGGTTTTTGCGATCGATCCGTTCGCGACGTTCTTTGTCAGCAGCGGCATTCGCCTCGGCTTCCTTCACCATGCGATCGACTTCATTGTTGGGCAAAGTGGAAGCACCAGTAATGCTAATAGATTGCTCCTTACCAGTACCTTTATCCTTAGCAGCTACATTCAAAATACCGTTAGCATCGATATCAAAGGTAACTTCAATTTGAGGCACGCCACGGGGGGCTGGAGGAACTCCATCTAAACGGAAAGTTCCCAAATCCTTGTTGTCATTCGCCATTTCTCTTTCGCCTTGCAAAACGTGAATTTCCACGTTAGTTTGGCCGTCTACAGCAGTCGAGAAAGTTTCTGACTTCTTAGTAGGAATAGTGGTGTTGCGGGGAATGATTTTGGTCATCACGCCGCCCAAGGTTTCGACACCGAGAGATAGCGGAGTAACGTCGAGCAACAGGATGTCTTTGACTTCGCCTGAGAGCACGCCAGCTTGGATTGCTGCACCGACTGCTACCACTTCATCCGGGTTTACCGTTTGGTTGGGGTCTTTGCCGAGGATTTTTTTGACCAGTTCTTGCACCGCAGGAATGCGTGTAGAACCACCAACTAAGACGACTTCATTAATTGCAGATTTGTCTAATTTGGCATCGCGGATTGCGTTTTCTACGGGGATGCGAGAGCGATCGATCAAATCCGAGCACAGTTCTTCAAACTTGCCCCGCGTCAAAGTCGTGTCCAAGTGTTTTGGCCCATCTTGAGTCGCAGTAATAAACGGCAAGTTGATTTCTGCTTGGGTAACGCTAGACAGTTCAATCTTGGCTTTTTCTGCTGCTTCTGTCAGGCGTTGCAGTGCTTGTTTGTCTTTGCGGAGGTCAATGCCTTCGGCTCTTTGGAATTCTCCGGCGATGAAATCCACAATTTTTTTGTCGAAGTCGTCACCACCAAGGTGAGTGTCTCCAGAAGTTGCCAATACTTCAAATACACCGTCGCCGACTTCCAGAATCGATACGTCGAAGGTACCGCCACCTAAGTCAAATACGAGGATGGTTTCGTTGCTCTTTTTATCTAACCCGTAGGCTAAAGCTGCTGCTGTAGGTTCGTTGATAATCCGCAGCACTTCAATCCCGGCAATTTTACCAGCGTCTTTAGTAGCTTGGCGCTGGGAGTCGTTGAAGTACGCGGGAACCGTGATCACCGCTTGGGTGACTGTTTCGCCGAGGTATTTGCTGGCGTCTTCTACGAGTTTGCGGAGGACTTGGGCGGAAATTTCTTCGGGCGCAAATTGCTTGCCGCGGGCGGGACAGTCGAGTTTGAGACTGTTTCCGACTTTGAGGACTTTGTAGGAAACTTCTGTGGTTTCGTGGGTTACTTCGTCAACCCGGCGGCCGATAAACCGTTTTACTGAGTAAAAGGTGTTTTCGGCGTTCATCACGGCTTGGCGCTTGGCGATTTGTCCGACGAGTTGATCGCCATTCTTGGCAAATGCTACGACGGAAGGTGTGGTGCGACCCCCTTCGGCGTTGGCAATGACGGCGGGTTTGCCGCCTTCCATAACTGCGACGCAGGAGTTTGTCGTACCTAGGTCAATTCCAACTACTTTTCCCATAGGGGTGTTCCGGCTCCAATCTCTACAAAATTTTGGTTTTCTATCTGTGTGATAGTCTGGTTATTCAGGACTGCGATTTCACCTGGGTAGGTGTACGGATAGTGAGTCCTGCTTTAATACAGTCTTCGATAGGGTGATTATCTCTATACTGCGGGCGGTTAGACCTTGGGATGAAGGCGTGTTTACCGAACCTGTGAGGGACGGTTGCATTCATCGGCTTTGCAACGCTACAGTTGTTGACTGCTTTTCTTTACTCTTCCTAATGTACGGGGTTTGATCGATCGCAGTATTGTGGCAAACCGTATACGTTGTGTTGTATTTGCCGTCTTTGTGGTATAAATTTTGTTTGGTTGCTAGAGGCGATCGCTTTTTTGGCTGTTCTGCCTGTGTTTGCTATAAACTTAGCGGCTGTTCATCTTTTACTTAGCGCATCGCAAAGAAGAGGAGTTAGAAAAGGGCGATCGCCCGTACCAACCAAAAAAGCGATCGCCTATTTTTCACGAAAGAGCGATCGCTCTTTTTTGCCGCAGATATATCACCCTTAATCCAAGTCTCAATGCAATATTTGCAGCACGGTTACAAACGATCTTCTATAACTTTATAAAAATCCACAAAAAACTTGTTGAATGGAATAAAAACCACAAAACCATTCGTTACTCATCCGTCATAGCCACCGCCGGTGTTTTTCTAGCCGTTCCCCTATCCATACTTTAATCAAAGATTCACTATTGACTCCTAATCGCCGAGCTTCCCGCTCAATTGCTTGTATCATCCATTTGGGAAACTCTATATTTAATTCCTGATTTTCCCATCCTGGTCGTCTAATATTAGTCAGATCGAAATACTCAAGAACGTTTTCATTGTTATCAAACTTTTCGTCTAATTCTTTAGCTTTCATATAAATTTACCTCATTGGTGCGAGAACGTCTAACTGAGATGAGCCTTATTTTAGTGTGGCGATAGGTAATGATAGCAGACCAATGTTTGTCACCGATTTTGCCGATGACCATAAATCTCGGTTCATCTTCGGTCTTTGCCGAAAGTTCAATCTTGTTGGAATCGCGCCACAACTGCTGAGCCTCGACAAAATCTATTCCATGTTTTTCTTGATTTATTTTACTTTTGTTTTCGTCAAATTCAAACTCCATAGTTGTTAACGATTTTTACCAAAAATATAACACACTATTTGATTGAATCACAAGTTTTAGGAAATAGTGCTAATTATTCCATATTTCTTAATCTTTATCAATAACTGAATTTGGGGAATGCTTCGCCCCTACATTGATATTGACATAAAGGCGATCGCACTTCGCATCCAGAAAGGCGATCGCTCTTTTTTTCACCGCAGATGCACGTAGATTGACGCGGATGGATGAAAGGGCGATCGTTATTTTACCAGGAATTTTATCCAACATTTTACCAGACCTGTAGGGGCGGGTTCACCCAAATATTTGACACCCAACGACAAATTATCTAAACCCGCCCCCACCCCACCCAAAAATTAACAATTAATTGAATTTAACGGTGAGGTGGGGAAAGGCGATCTGGGTTATCGGTTGGGTGGGGGCGGGTTTATTAAGGTTATTTGTGAGTAGCAAATTCATTGGCGAACCCGCCCCTACAGATTTTATGTAATATTTTACCATCAATTTCATCCAACATTTTACCAGACCTGTAGGGGCGGGTTCACCCAAATATTTGCCACCCACCGACAAATTATAAAAACCCGCCCCCACCCACGCAAAAATTAACAATTAATTGAATTTAACGATGAGGTGGGGAGGGTTGTTCGGGGTTATTCGTTGGGTGGGGGCGGGTTTATTAAGATTATTGGTGGGTGGCAAAATTCATCGGTGAACCCGCCCCTACAGATTTTATGTAATATTTTACCATCAATTTCATCCAACATTTTACCAGACCTGTAGGGGCGGGTTCACCCAAATATTTGACACCCAACGACAAATTATCTAAACCCGCCCCCACCCCACCCAAAAATTAACAATTAATTGAATTTAACGGTGAGGTGGGGAAAGGCGATCTGGGTTATCGGTTGGGTGGGGGCGGGTTTATTAAGGTTATTTGT
>JAHREW010000051.1:0-2398 GCA_020883125.1 Microcoleus sp. CAWBG506 | reverse complement strand
CCACCGACAAATTATAAAAACCCGCCCCCACCCACGCAAAAATTAACAATTAATTGAATTTAACGATGAGGTGGGGAGGGTTGTTCGGGGTTATTCGTTGGGTGGGGGCGGGTTTATTAAGATTATTAATGGGTGGCAAAATTCATCGGTGAACCCGCCCCTACAGATTTTATGTAATATTTTACCATCAATTTCATCCAACATTTTACCAGACCTGTAGGGGCGGGTTCACCCAAATATTTGACACCCACCGACAAATTATAAAAACCCGCCCCCACCCCACCCAAAAATTAACAATTAATTGAATTTAACGGTGAGGTGGGGATGGTTGTTCGGGGTTATTCGTTGGGTGGGGGCGGGTTTATTAAGATTATTGGTGGGTGGCGAAATTCATCGGTGAACCCGCCCCTACAGATTTTATGTAATATTTTACCATCAATTTCATCCAACATTTTACCAGACCTGTAGGGGCGGGTTCACCCAAATATTTGACACCCACCGACAAATTATGTAAACCCGCCCCCACCCCACCCAAAAATTCAAGAATTCATTGAATTTAACGATGAGGTGGAGAAAGGCGATCGGGGTTATCGGTTGGGTGGGGGCGGGTTTATTAAGATTATTGGTGGGTGGCGAAATTCATCGGTGAACCCGCCCCTACAGATTTTATGTAATATTTTACCATCAATTTCATCCAACATTTTACCAGACCTGTAGGGGCGGGTTCACCCAAATATTTGCCACCCATCGACAAATTATCTAAACCCGCCCCCACCCCACCCAAAAATTAACAATTAATTGAATTTAACGGTGAGGTGGGGAGGGTTGTTCGGGGTTATTCGTTGGGTGGGGGCGGGTTTATTAAGATTATTAATGGGTGGCAAAATTCATCGGTGAACCCGCCCCTACAGATTTTATGTAATATTTTACCATCAATTTCATCCAACATTTTACCAGACCTGTAGGGGCGGGTTCACCCAAATATTTGACACCCACCGACAAATTATCTAAACCCGCCCCCACCCACGCAAAAATTAACAATTAATTGAATTTAACGGTGAGGTGGAGAAAGGCGATCGGGGTTATCGGTTGGGTGGGGGCGGGTTTATTAAGGTTATTTGTGAGTAGCAAATTCATTGGCGAACCCGCCCCTACAGATTTTATGTAATATTTTACCATCAATTTTATCCAACATTTTACCAGACCTGTAGGGGCGGGTTCACCCAAATATTTGACACCCACCGACAAATTATGTAAACCCGCCCCCACCCACGCAAAAATTAACAATTAATTGAATTTAACGGTGAGGTGGGGAGGGTTGTTCGGGGTTATCGGTTGGGTGGGGGCGGGTTTATTAAGATTATTAATGGGTGGCGAAATCGATAGGTGAACCCGCCCCTACAGATTTTATGTAATATTTTACCATCAATTTTATCCAACATTTTACCAGACCTGTAGGGGCGGGTTCACCCAAATATTTGACACCCATCGACAAATTATGTAAACCCGCCCCCACCCCACCCAAAAATTCAAGAATTCATTGAATTTAACGATGAGGTGGGGAGGGTTGTTCGGGGTTATTCGTTGGGTGGGGGCGGGTTTATTAAGATTATTGGTGGGTGGCGAAATCGATCGGCGAACCCGCCCCTACAAATTTTACTAATTCATCAGGATTTCTTCCTTGTGAATGTAAAAGAACCTTCAGCCTTAGCTGATCCAGAACTATGGCTGCAAACCACTCGACCAGTTATTGTATTACGATCATTGCTAATAGTTCCTGTATGTTCATTTGTGAAACCTCCTTCTGTTGATCTGAGAGTAAATACCTTGCCTGATACTGTGCCACCTGCCGCAGATCCATATCCCTTGCTACCCCTAGTGCTTGACCATCCACCGAAATTACCGGGTATGCTAATACTCCGTCCTGACTGAACCATAGTAAATTCACTCGCTCCAAAAGAAGGTGCGCCTGATGAACCAGCATGGCATCCGGGTTCTCGTTCGGCTGTATAAAAAGGGTCTCTCTTCGCAGTCCAAGTTCCACTTAAGCTAAAGAATGGGCCGAAAGTCGTCATACCATCATTATTGTTCCTGGAGGCCCATGAGTCATCCCTTGCTTGTCTCCACGCTGCCTCACAAGCAGAGTCTACACGATCTAATGTACTATTACCAGGGTCTTCTCTCCACCACTTCCCATATCCATTACACGCATAGCCTCTAGGGTGGTCCATGCAGCACTGATCGTGTGCCTTACTGCCATCTGAAACAAACATTGTCGGGTGAGGTTCGAGAATCACTTTTCTCCCCTCCCCTAAGAACCGTGCGTGAGACTTTCGCACTCACACGGCTCAAGCCTTACTTCAAGCGAGATTTAACTTGGGTTTTATGTACCTGCTTA
>JAHREW010000050.1:29479-35682 GCA_020883125.1 Microcoleus sp. CAWBG506 | reverse complement strand
CTGCTGTTCCGTGTTTGAGTTTGCATTCTCTGACTATCATGGATCTATGATAGCATAGTTTTATCTAAAAATACATAGATAAAAGTCCCCCTAGAAGGGGGAGGCTTTAGACCCATTTCTTTGGTAACTATCTGGAAAAAAATCCTCAGCAAATATAGCAACTCCCAGCAGGAATTTAGTTATTTTATAAGCGCGAGGCTAAAACTTCAACAGCTTCTAGAAGTTGAGATGGAGTCCAGTTTGCCATGATGTCAGATGCGATCGCACACGCTCCAGCACCGACACCTTCTTTGACATATCCGCGATCGTAAGCTTGAAGTTGTGGATAAGCAGAACCTGCAAAACTTAGCTGTGCAGCCAACAAAGGTACACCGCCAACATCCTTAGCGAGTCCTACCGTGTCCCCTGTAGGGTCTTGAGCCACCCAGCCAGTGGTCCCCACCACGACTCGTTCGGGACACCAGACAAGAGCATATTCGTGGGCGATCGCCTCCATCAAAGCATAAACAGCCAGCATTTGAGTGCCACCAGCCAGCATGACACCACAAGTCCGACTCGCCGCGATCGCCATTGCAGCCGTGGCTATCTGCATGGGATCTCCCACCGCAGCCACCAATTCCAGAGGAGATATTTTCCCCCCCATTGTCCAGCCCACCATTTCCAGTCCTGTAGTGACTGCGGCCAATTTTTGAGCATGATTGCACTGAGGGTGACTGCTATTAACTTTCCCCGCCGCCGCTATACCCAAGCCCATTAATACAGCCAAAGCCGTAGTCGTACCCCCAACCACGCACTCCCCTAAAATCACGTAGCTATCATTGGTGGTAGCAGCTAATTTAGCTCCCCACATTAATCCTTGTACCAGCAAATGTTCCACTGTTTCGAGTGCTAAAGCCTTCCCAGATGTGAGACATTTGGCCCTTTGCCCCCCTAAATCTATGGTAGGTACGGGAGGAAGCAAGGGCAAACCAGCGTTAAATAGGCGAAGGGGAATTTCCAAAGCCTCGACTACAGCGCGAGATATCAGTACCGGCGAGGCGCCTGCTTCTAGGGGTGGCAAGGGATATTGGGGCTGAATTTGGGGGCCGTTATACAAAAATTCTGCATCCGCTAAACAGGTAAATTGGCGATCGTGGGGGGTTGCACCTGCTGCGGAAATACCGGGAATTAAGCCAGTATCAGTAAATCCTAAAATGCAGGCAAATAGGGGTTTTTTCCCCCGATAGGATTCCACCCACCTTTTGCCCTGTTGAATTTCTGTATAAATATCAATCATCATTAGTTATTAGTTATTGGGTCTGCAATAACTATTCTTCGTAATCAATCAAAACTTGTACCCAGCGTGGTGGTCGGGGGATGGGATTTCCTAAACGATCTAACAATAGCTTTGCTACTAAATGTACTACGAATAAATAGATAATATTATTAACTAAAATCATCCCGGCAGCGATCGCCTGAATCGTGTTCAAACTCGGCACGCTCAGCCAACCTAGTTTCACAAACACCCATTCCACCATCTCTGCTACTTGGGCGGTGACGTAAACCCAGAGGTCTTGGCCCACCAAGGCTGACAGCAGCCAAAACCGAAAAAAGAAACCAAAAGTCCCAATTAGCGCGCCCACACTAATCGAAACAGACCAACTGGTTTTGCGCCTCCACAGTCCTCCGAGGGCAACTCCCATGATCCCAAAAGGTATGACATATAAAATGCTGCGGGTTGGACCCATGAGTACCGATAGTAACAAACCCGAAACTAAAGCCGCCATCCAAGCCGCCCGCTGACCCCAGCGCAGGTAGACTAGGGCAATGGGTACTGGAAAGAAGACTCGCAGCAAAGGTCCCAGTGGAAAGTAGTAATTTACTAGCCAAATCAAGCTAGCGGTACTTGCTAAAAATGCCGTTTCCACCAGCCTCAAAGGTGCGGTGCTAGATCTGTCTGAGGTTTGGTCTGGGCTGTCTGGGTCTGGATTGGTGCGATCGGGAGACCAAGCTGAAATAGCTGGGTTCTGCCGGTCGTTATTTGTATTAGACGAACTGCTCAAATTTGATGCAGAATCTGCTGAGAAAAAATCACTCATCCGATTTTAGATTTGATATTTTAAATTTTAGCTTTCACGGGACTAGAAACCAGTTTTTTTGAGTCGATAAATCCTAGCCCAATTTGATATTTATCCCTAACTTCTGGTTTCCCATCATCAGTCTGATGTGAGATGAATTTTCTCAGCAAAATTTTTCAGCACGATTATTTTTAGACCTTGGGTTCCTGAATCACAAACACTGAGCAAGATGCGTGGTGAACGACATAATTGCTGACGCTACCCAGGAAAGCTTCTGCGATCCCCGTGCGCCCACGCCGCCCCAAGATGATTAAATCTGCGCCCCAATTTTGGGAATATTCACAGATACAATGGCCTGTATCGCCATCTATTTGGGAGTCAAATTCCACCTTTACTCCTTGATTTGCTGCTGCGTCGCAGTAATTTTTCAGCAAACTCTCCCCTTGTTTGACTTCTTTTTCCAGCAACAAACGTTGAGTTTGATAAGCCTGATCCATTAACTGTACATTCATGCCCAAATCTACGGGAATTGGTACGGCAGACTCGCCCAAGGAGTTGACTGTGACGCAATGAAATAGCATCACAGCAGCTTGATTAGCCTTAGCTAATTCTAAAGTTTCGCTGAACACGCGGTGGCTCAATTCAGAGTCATCTAAGGCCGCAAAGATTTTATGAAAACTCATTGATTAACCTCCGATGGTAATTAATAAACAGCGACAAGGGAGAAAATGCCTTCGACTTTAGTTCACAATCTCTCTCACTTCTAGACTAACAGCCGTTCCAGGGCGTGCAAGTCTGGAATACACAAAATGTCGCGTTCGCGCTGAATAGTTCCTTTTTTTTCCAGTTTGCTGAGCACCCGCGTTACTGTTTCCCTCGCTAGACCGCTGAGACTGCTCAATTCTCTGTGTGGGAGGTTGGGAATTTCTGTACCTCCTGTGGACATGATTTTCCCTTGTCCTTCTGCCAAAAATAATAGAATATCTGCTACTCGCGAGGTACTGTCGGACTCTCGCAAGCGGAGACGACGATTAACTTGTCGCAGCCTGCGGGCCATCAGTTGAGCCAGTCGAATCCCTGCTAGTGGCTCGGTGTGAATTAGTTGCACAAAATCCTGGGATGGCATATTGCCGATCAGTGTCGGAGCTAGGGTAATGACATCTGTCGATCGCGGTGTTTCTTCGATCGCCGCCATTTCACCGAATAACTCTCCTTTGCCTAAAATATTGAGCGTTACTTCTTTTCCGTCTAAGTTGTAGGTGCGAATTTTTACCCAACCATCCAATATAAAATACACAGATGTACCCCAGTCATTTTCCAACAAAATCACTTGATTTGAAGGATGGCTGCGGGTAACAATGTGGACAGTTGCTCTCTCAATTACAGGATCGGGTAAGCCTAAAAAGAAAGGAGTGGATACTATCAATTGATTGATATTCGACTGCGGATCTCGGGTGTTAAAGCGGTCTTCCATGAGGCCATCATTTTAATTTATGCGCTTGATCTGTGCTGGGCAGTTAAAAATAGCTTGCAGCCGAGTCATTGGATTTAAGAAACCAGAAACAAGAATCTAAAATTAGCAGTTTTACCTCTAAAGTTTTGCAGTCCCCGGTCAAAAGATGGAATTAATAGCCTAAATCTCCGATTGGGAGCTAGAGGCTAGAAAATATACCATAATTTTTGAGGCCAACACCTGTCACCGAAGTTTAGCTACATAATTGTAGCAGCCTAGTCTGCGAGTCAGAGGATGTGACTACCTTTGTCAAGTAGCTAGCGAGACATAGTTTAACACTGCTGAGATCTTTGTTGTCACCAGACCCCTACTGTCTATTGGCACAGTCCGCTAATCTGTCAGGCCAGTAACAAAATAGGATTTTCTACTGGCGACCAACTCTCCTTTGTCAGCATCAATGGAACATTCGGGGGAATAGTAGCCTGAAGGTTGGCGATCGATCTTGCGAGACTGGCGAGTTGTCTTAGCAACTTATCGGAGAACCCCCAAAACATTGTACCATTAATGTCTAGTCATAGATAAAAATAAAAAGCTATCATCAATTCTTACCGATCGCAAGGCAAAACATAGATAGTAGTTGGCAAGAAGTACAAAGAACCCTAGAGATGGTCTGGTCCAAAAATACTACACCCGAAACAGGGGGATTGAATCCAGATTAATCTATGTATTTGAACATGACTCTCCCATGACTTCAGCCTTTTTTTGGTAAAGTTTTTCGCAAGCCGCATTCTTAGAGGTTCCGCCCTTGAATTCTCAGAAGTACAAAATTCAAGCACTAATTGCTGAGATTGACGAGGTACTCAGCAAACCCGTACCCCGATTACCTTGGACGGGTTCGCTCGATCTCGTGTACCAGCGTCAAATTTTAGAGCGAGTTCGCACCTATCTGGTTTCCCCAGACTCCAAGCTAATGGTGCCAGACAAACCAGCCCACAGCCCCCAGATGCGCCCACAACCAGTTCCAGTACCCAAAGTACCACTGGCGAAAAATCAACACTCAGCCACAGAGCAAATCTTGCAAGCAGTCACCGGAGAAATCAGCCATTTGCGAGAAAAGCTGACAGCTCCACTACAAGAAGACATAGAAGCTCTCCGTCAACAACAGCAGGCTCTGGTTCAAGAAATCAAGGAGCTGGAAGTCAGACGTCAGCAGCAACAATCCTTAGCTCAGCAACAAGCCCACCAACAGCAAATCATTTCGGAATTTTTGCAAGCAGTCACCAGCCGCTTGCAAGAAACCAGGCTCGGCAATTTATCCCCAAGCCCCCAAGCAACTACCTCTGACTCCCTAGATGTGCATCCACAAACCCCAGGAGAATCATCGGTGCCGACATCGGCCCAGAGGTTGGAACAACTACAACAATTCGAGACAGAAGCCGATCGCAGGCTAATGAGACTCGATTCTACAATGCACATTGTATTCGAGGCTTTGCAAGCAAATTTGGAAAGCTATCAAGTATCTTTGTCCCAAGGAATCGAAAAAATGCACGGTTTCGGTCAACAGAGCGAGATGATGTTTACCGCTTTCGTCAGCCACTTGGCCCAGGAGTTAGGTCGAGAAGCATCATCCTACCTACAGCAGCCCATCGACTTGTCCTACCTCGGAAATGCCACCTTCACCAGCGAGATACTACCAAACACCTCTCAAACCCAGTTAGCTACCGAAACTTCAAGAGCAGAAAGGGCGACCGAAGATCTCAGTAGTAGCAACCAACTCGGAGAACAAGAAAGACTACCCTATGCGGGAACAGAAATTTCTCCCCAATTCGGACAGTTGAAACGCGATCGTACTTCCGTAGCCATTTCGCTCCCAGATACGTTGGAAGAAAACTTGTTCGGTTCCGAGCCTCAAGTCGATCGACCACCAACTCTATTTCCAGGGGCTGAATCAGAACCACCATCGGCAAAAACTGATCGAGAGGTTGAAGATGTTTATGCTAATTTATTTCTGGAATCAGAAGTGGCAGAACTAGACCTGGAAAACTTCGTTATAGAAAATACCGCAACTGCTACCCAAAGTAAAGTCCCATCTGAAAATCAGCCAATAGTTACCAGCAATTCATCCCTAGATAGTCAAGGATTAGATTTGTTTGGACGACTAGAAGATGATTCTTCATCAGAGTCAAATCAGCCAATAGTTACCAGCAATTCATCCCTAGATAGTCAAGGATTAGATTTGTTTGGAGGACTAGAAGATGATTCTTCATCAGAGTCAAATCAGCCAATAGTTACCAGCAATCCATCCCTAGATAGTCAAGGATTAGATTTGTTTGGAGGACTAGAAGATGATTCTTCATCAGAGTCAAATCAGCCAGTTATTGCCAGCAATTCATCCCTAGATAGTCAAGGATTAGATTTGTTTGGAGGACTAGAAGATGATTCTTCATCAGAGTCAAATCAGCCAATAGTTGCCAGCAATTCATCCCTAGATAGTCAAGGATTAGATTTGTTTGGAGGACTAGAAGATGATTCTTCATCAGAGTCAAATCAGCCAATAGTTGCCAGGAATTCATCCCTAGATAGTCAAGGATTAGATTTGTTTGGAGGACTAGAAGATGATTCTTCATCAGAGTCAAATCAGCCAATAGTTGCCAGGAATTCATCCCTAGATAGTCAAGGATTAGATTTGTTTG
>JAHREW010000050.1:0-29379 GCA_020883125.1 Microcoleus sp. CAWBG506 | reverse complement strand
GAGAACGGGAAGATGATTCTTCATCAGAGTCAAATCAGCCAGTTATTGCCAGGAATTCATCCCTAGATAGTCAAGGATTAGATTTGTTTGGAGAACGGGAAGATGATTCTTCATCAGAGTCAAATCAGCCAATAGTTACCAGCAATTCATCCCTAGATAGTCAAGGATTAGATTTGTTTGGAGGACTAGAAGATGAAGAATCATCAGAGTCAAATCAGCCAGTTATTGCCAGGAATTCATCCCTAGATAGTCAAGGATTAGATTTGTTTGGAGAACTAGAAGATGATTCTTCATCAGAGTCAAATCAGCCAATAGTTACCAGCAATTCATCCCTAGATAGTCAAGGATTAGATTTGTTTGGAGAACGGGAAGATGAAGATTTATTTGCGTCAAATTCCAGCTTTGCAGGACATGATGAAGCGCTAAATGCGACGAATGATCTGTTTCAAAATCTCTTAAATGAAGATGAATCAGACGCAGAATTTTTAGTAGGTGAAAATTCACAAGAGCTAACTGTAGAGACTCCTGATTTAGGGGAACAGCCAGTGACAACACCACCCCTGTCTCCAGCACCAACCCAGCCCAAAGTCGAGCCACAACGACCGGGGAATCAGGGAGCAAACCCAGCAACTCCATCTAGCCAAAGTGACCTATCAGCTACTATGGCTGGGGATCAAACTCGATCGACATCTGAGCTACCACCAGCTTTGAGAAGCAGAGGAGAAAGTAGTTCAACATCCCAAAGCGCGCCAAATAATTTAGAACTCAGTAATGTCGCGCCTGAAGATTTTTATATCCAAGCTTCACCGGACGAAAACTTGCTTCCCATAGAGTCCTTGAAGCAAGAAGATGTCGATAGCTCTCTCAACTTGGATAGTGATATTCTGGAACAATTGGAGTCAGACCTTTACAGTCTCGAAGGATTAGAAAATACTAGCCTCAGACCATCTTCACGCTCCACAACAGTCAACTCAGGTTTCTTGGCCAATGCTGAGGCTAACACAGCAAACCCTTTTCCAGAAATGGCAGAAGCAGAACTCGGAACCCTAGAAGATTTGTTCCCAGATATCTTGGAAGAATCATCTGAGGATGAAATTTTTACTTTAGAACAGGATCTCGATGCTGAGTTACTGACTCAAGAGGAAGAAGCGAATGTCAGTCTAGACGATATTTTGGCTAGTTTGACCCAAACAGAGGAAAATCCGATTAATTCCGCTAATCCTTCCCCAGAAACTGGCCTAGAAACTACCAGAATGCGGTCGAATCCCCCAAAAAGTCAAAAAAAAACCTGATTTCGATCGAGAGTAAAAAAGCAGCATCAGTTCCCAATTCTGTTACAGGCTCGATCGCTCCTTCATTCCCCGAATCTCCGGCTTCATCGCCAAAGGAACCCAATTCTCACTGGTATTTGAGCATTGACTTCGGCACCTGCGGGCTTTCGGCGGCTTTGGTCGATCAGCAAAAACATCAGTTGTACCCAATTTACTGGGAGAAACAACCCTCAGAAATATCCCCTAATGATGCTTATGAGCCTGTTACTACTTGTCGCATTCCCTCGGTTGCTGTTTTGGCAAAAACAGCCACTGAGGGTCTAGGACAGCAAATAATGGTCAATTCGGTGGGCGATCGACCACCGACTTTGCTGGCTGGGGAGTTGTTGCTGCAAAATTTCAAACTATCTTTGAAGGTGGGAATTCCCTATCTACGGGAAACAGGAGTTGTCTATGAGCCTCTGTTGCAGTTTTCCCAGGATCTGGCTATTTCTATCGCTTTACCCCTCAACGGTTTGCGGGCGCTGTTGACTACTTTAAATCCCAGCTTACAGGGGAAGAATGATGATTTGTCAATGCCTAATTTAATCTGTCGAGCTTCGGGATTGGAGAAGCAAACTCTGGATGAAGCGCTGCAAAATTTACAGGGCGTAATTTTGGGGACTCCGGCCCATTGGTCCGATGCTTATCGGTTTAACCTGCGGGAGGCGGTTTTGGGTGCGGGACTGGTGGCCGAAGGTGAGCAAATTTTTGTGGTGGAAGATGCGATCGCCACTTTGCTTTCTGCGGTAACTCCTGTGACAAATGCCTATTTTGGGCAGTCGGAAACCGGGGAATTGATGAGTGAGGAAAATCCCGGATCAAACCGACAGTTAGTGCTTCATAGTTCGTCTTTTAGCGGGGGAACTTTGATTATAAATGCGGGGGCGACGACTGTGGAATTGGGTTTAGTTGATTTACCGGAAAATAGTCAAGATTTAAGTTATAGTGATTTTGCTTGCCAAAGTTTTGCTTTTGGTGGCCATGCTTTCGATCAAGATATTATCTGTCAGTTATTAGCCAAAAATGAAACCTTTGGAATGTCCCTGGATTTACCTCGTCCCGGACATCCAGATTTACCCAGTCGTTATCAATTGCAGCAGCGGTTACAAAGCTCCACTTTTGGTCTGCAATTGTTGGAAGCAGCCAGACATTTGAAGGTGATTTTGCAGCATCAAGAGAGCTTTGTTTTGGATATTGGCGAACAACGTTGGAATGTGCGGCGGCAGGATTTGGAAAGTCAGGTTTTAGTGCCTTTTGTGCAGCAGTTGAACCGCGAATTGAATGTTTTGTTGAGCCGTTTCGGAATGTCGCCAGTGGGCATAAATCAGGCTATTTGTACTGGGGGAATGGGCGCTTGGCCGGCGATCGCCCGTTGGCTGCGACAAAAACTCCCCAATGCGATCGTGGTTCAATACCCAGAATTTGAGGATGTGAAAATCAGTCGCGTTGCTTGCGGATTGGGGAGTGTTGCTGTTTATCCTCAAATTTTAGATGTTTCGAGACACCAATATGGCAACTTTTTTATACTGTGGGAATTAATGCAGGTGCTGGGGGAAACAGCCATGAGGTTTGAGCAAATTTTGCAGTTATTGGAACGCCGTGGGGTGAATACTCGCACCTGTGAGTCCCGGATTTTGGGGATTTTGGCAGGAAATTGGACAGCCGGACTTTTGCCCGATCGCGCCGATTTAATGTTGTTAGCCCCCAATTCTCAGGAAAATCCTGATTGGGAGGCGATCGGGGCCGCACTGTTGTTC
Organism: Microcoleus sp. CAWBG506; assembly: GCA_020883125.1. Classification (GTDB taxonomy): domain Bacteria; phylum Cyanobacteriota; class Cyanobacteriia; order Cyanobacteriales; family Microcoleaceae; genus Microcoleus. The sequence continues at coordinate 26,309 of JAHREW010000050.1, read as the reverse complement.
TGTCAAGAGGGCGATCGGACCTATAGTTTGAATAGGGCACAGGCTTCTATAGTGCAGGCCTATTTGACCAAACTCGCCTCTAGCAGTCAGCAAAAAATCTTAGAACCCCTCACAATTGCTTGGGGTGTTCGCACCAATACTTAATAGATTCCCATGCTCTATTCCCCATGTCCCATGGCTTATTCCCATTCATTGCAGGAGTAATCGATGTTGTTAGAATTAGCGATCGGCGATGCTTATGGTGCCGGTTTTGAATTTGCCCAGCAGCAGACAATTGAATTGTACAATCATCTCCAAGGCTACCTCAAGCATCCCTTCCACGATATCTCACCGGGATGCTACACGGATGATACTCAGATGAGTTTAGCAATTGCTGAAGCGATCGTTAGCCAAGAACCTTGGACACCGGAACTTTTAGCCCGCAAATTCATTGCAGCTTTTCATCGAGATCGCCGACTTGGTTATTCCCGTAAGTTTTACAATTTTTTATTGCAAGTTGAAGACGAAACAGAATTCTTAGCCAAAATTAACTCCGCTAGCGATCGAAGTGGAGCCGCGATGCGAGCAGCCCCCATTGGCATTTTTCCTAGTATTGAAAAAGTCATCAAAAATGCTACCATTCAAGCAGCAATTACCCACAACACTCCCGATGGCATTAATGCAGCTAGAGCCGCTGCTTTGATGTCCCATTACTTTATTTATCAGCTAGGTATAAAGCAGAATTTGGGCAATTTTCTCGAAACACACATAGCTGGTCAATGGTCAATCCCTTGGCAAGGAAAAGTTACATTAACAGGTGTAGTCTGTGTCAGAGCAGCTATTACTGCTGTGATGCGAAATGATAGTATGAGCCAACTGCTCCAAGATTGCATTGCCTTTTCCGGAGATGTAGATACAGTAGCAACTATTGCTTTAGCCGCTGGTTCTTGTAGCAGTGAAATTGCCCAAGACCTTCCCGAAAACCTGGTGCAAGGATTAGAAAATCTATATTACGGTCGAGATTATATCATAGAAGTAGACCAACAATTAATGAATTGTATTGTTAAGTAAAGTGACCGCAAAAAATGTTAAATTAAAAGCTTCCTTCTATCCTCTGCCTTCGGGAGCATCCCGATTTTGTAGGGCGAAGCATGACCGCAGATAAGTTATTGCTTAAAAGGAAGGATTTACTACGGTCATGCTTCGCCCCTACCGATATATTTGCAAATTCGGGATGCTCCCCTGCCTTCTATCTTCTATCTTCTTCCTAATTCCTTCTTCCTTCTATCTTCTGAATTTATGAATTTGCCTAATTTAATCACTTTTTCTAGATTGCTGGGAGTGCCTTTTCTCCTGTACGGTTTATACGATCCAAGCGTCCAAAGTCGCTGGATTTGTGTAGCAATTTTTGTGGTGGCGGCGGCTACGGATTGGCTGGATGGCTATTTGGCTCGGAAACTCAATCAAATTACCGATTTGGGGAAGTTTCTCGATCCTTTGGTGGATAAATTGTTGGTGTTAGCGCCACTTTTAGTTTTGATTGAGTTGGGTAGAGTCCCAGCTTGGGGTGTGTTTCTGATTTTGGCAAGGGAGTTGACAATCGCTGGGTGGCGTGTTAATAAAACTAAAATTTCTGGTGCTAATATCTGGGGTAAGCTGAAAACAGTCAGTCAAATTGTGGCGATCGCGCTTTTAATTGCTCCCCTTTCTGAATCTGGGAATTTTCCTGCATTAATGGCTTTTTGGGTTTCTGTGGCTTTGACTTTGATTTCTGGGCTGATTTATCTTTGGCCGGAACAGGTGGCTGAGGAAAAGTAATATTAAGGCTAATTACTCATAAATATTCTCTGGGTGTTAACCAAAGGAATTATACATTTTAATAAAAATATTAAATCTAAAATCCAATGAAATTAGGGATTAGGACTAAATTGTTGGCTAGCTTTGGAGCTTTGACAGCCTTACTCGCAGGTGTCGGGTTTGTCGGTTGGCGCAACACCGTTCAACTAGGACAAGATGCGCAGAAATTATACGCATATCAAGTGAAAGGGACAGTGGCTCTAGCCAACTCTGAGTCGGCTTTGTGGAAGTTGCGTTACGGCTTTCCTCAGTTTATCGTTCAACCAGAGAGGCGATCGGCAATTTTAGCCGAAGAGCCAAAGTTATACAAAATAATTGACGATAACCTACGAGAATACGCCAAAGGTGAAATCGCACCAGAAGAACAAGCAGCTTTCAAAAAAGTGCAAGATGCTTATCAAAGGTATGTTTCCGCCAGACCTCGATGGTTTGAGTTGCAGCAAGCTGGTAAAATTCAGGAAGCTGCTGAGTATCGCGCAGCTACCACAACTCCCTTTGGTGCTGAAACAGTTGAGGCGTTTTCCACACTGATCGAACTCCAGCGAAAAGTTGGAGAAAAAAAACATGATGAGATTGAAGCGAAAATTCGGAGTTTGACAGTGCTGCTGGTGGTTATTCTGGTGTTTGCTTTGTTAGCAGCGGCAGTTCTGACGGCGATCGTCAGCCATGATATTGTTAACCCCATCGTCAAATCTGTGAAGAAGATTGCGGATTCTTCTACCCAAATCACGGCCGCAGTGGCTCAGCAGGAATACACTGTGTCTCAACAAGCTAATGCTGTGAATCAAACGACTACCACGATGAATGAGTTAAGTCTTGCTTCGGAAGTTTCAGCCAAGCAAGCAGAAGCATCAGCAGTTTCGGCTCATCAAGCGCTAACATTAGCTGATTCCGGTCATCAATCCGTAGAAAACACGATGAAGGGGATAGTAACTCTTCAAGAAAAAGTCGAAGCCATCGCCAAACAGATTAGTTACTTAAGTGAAAATGCGGTGAAAATTGGTGGAATTTCTGACTTAGTAGCAGATATTGCTAATCAAACTAATATGCTGGCTCTTAATGCCGCAGTGGAAGCAGTCCGTGCGGGCGAAAATGGTAAGGGTTTTTCGGTGGTTGCTACAGAAATTCGGCGTCTGGCTGATGAAAGCAAAAAATCAGCAGAGAAAATTAATGGTCTGGTAACAGAAATTAAAATAGCGATCGACCTTACGGTTAAAGTCACAGAGGAAGGAGCAAAAACAGCGGATAAAGGTATTCAACAAGCCGAAGGAACAACAGCAATTTTCGGGGGTGTAGCAGAGTCGATAGACAAGGTATTTTTGAACAACCAACAAATTTCTCTCAATGCTAACCAACAGGCGATCGCCATTCAACAAGTCCTGGAAGCCATGAACAATGTTAACTTAGGCTCGGCCGAAACTGCAACTAGCCTCGCTCAAGTTAAACTATGTACAGAACTGCTCAACGAAACCGCAGCAGAACTTAAAAAGCTATCTTAATTGTACAAGGTAGAAGGCAGGCAAGGATGCCTACCTAAAATAATTACCGCATAAATTACCGCATCAGTCTATTAATAATGACTACCAGATTTGCGGTAATGGACTGCTGTCACCCCGTCATTATTTAACAAATGACCGTTTTCGACTTTCGCATAAACTACCCAATGATCGCCGCATTCCATCCGACTCACCACCTCACATTCTAGATAAGCCAGAGCATCCTTTAATACTGGACAATCATTGCTTGCTTCAATTGTTTCGACTCCGGCAAATCTGTCTTCTCCAGGAGCAAAGTTTTTCATGAAATGCCTCCGCAACTGTCGCCCTTCTGTTAAGATATTTAGCACAAATTTATCGCCGGCATACATCAAAGCTTCGATCGCCCGATCCTTCGCCACCGCAATAGTCAGCCCAGGAGGACTAAAGGTTGCTTGTGATACCCACGATGCAAGCATGGCGCTGCTGACCTCCCCACGCTTGGCGGAGAGTACGCACAGGGAACCAACCAGTCTTCCTACTGCTTGTTCTGTGCGATCGCTACCCCCCGTTAACTGTGATTTTGGCGCCCGCAATTTTTGGGACTTAATCAAAGCTTGAGCAAAATCTGTACCCGCTTCTTTGCATTCGTGAATCGTCGCCGCCGTCGGCTTAAATTTGGCTCGAATCGGTTCAAATCCGATGCGATATCCGGCATCTTTCAACTTGCTTTCTACTAAGTCGATCGCCTCTCCACTCCAGCCAAAGGAACCGAAAACACCAGCCAGCTTACTCTTGGTTGCTGTAGATAAAACAATTCCCAAAGCCGTTTGAATTTGCGTCGGTGCGTGTCCGGCTAGGGTGGGAGTTCCGATGATAAATCCAGCGCATTTTTCGATCGCCTCTTGAATTTCTCCCGGTTCGGCAAATTCGCAGTTAATGGTTTCCACCGCCACGCCGGCCTTAGTAATTCCTTTGGCGATCGCCTGGGCTAAAGTTGCCGTATTGCCATAAGCAGAAGCATAAATTAACGCAACTGTCAAGTCTTTCGAGTTTTGTTGTTGGCTCCATTCCCGATACAAATTGGTGAGTTCGTGGAGGCCATAACGCACTAACGGGCCGTGACCGGGAGCATAAAATGCTGTGGAGAAATCCGCCAACTTATCCATTGCCGCCAGCACTTGTTTCGCCTGGGATGCGTGGAGGGAATCATAATAATAGCGTCTGTCTTCGCTGTAAACACTCCACCCTTCATCGAATACTTGATCGCCACAAACATGAGCTCCAAAGAATTTGTCAGTAAACACGACTCTAGTCTGCGGATCGTAAGTGCAAAGTTCGTCTGGCCAGCGGGGCGTAGGAGTGGCAATAAATCTTAATTCGTGACCTTTTCCTAAGTTTAGTCTTTCTTCCCCTCGGACTACTAAAATGTTTAATTCTTGTTCGGGAAAGGATGCTCGCAAAGCGATGGCGGCTGGATTTGTACAAACAAAGGCTATTTGAGGTGATAATTCTAACAGAGCTTTAATTGTTACCGCTCTATTAGCATTAAAATGTCCTAAAATTACGTAATCTACTTTTTTTAGGTCTAGCCTTTGTTGCAAGCAATCTATATAGTTTTGAGTGAAAGATTCTCCTGGTGGGTCTAATAAGGCTGTTTTTTCTGATTGAATGATGTAGCTATTTGCTGTTGTTCCCCTTTGCAGGGAATATTCTACTTCAAATTTTAGTCTGTCCCAAGTTCGCGATCGTACTGCTGCTGTATCTGCTGCAATCTGAAAAAACTGCACATCGCGCGGTTTAATATTGGATGTGAACTTGGAAATAAGGCTGTTAGTCATCTATTGCACCTATTACTATTAATTTTGCTACAGCAATGCTATTGATTTTGTGAATTAGATTTTTTTTCTTTAACCGCAGAGGGCGCAGAGAACACAGAGAAAGAAAGAAGAGAGGAAAAAAAACAAAAGATGGTTAGCCAGCTAATTTTTTCTTCCTTCTTCCTTCTTCCTTCTTCCTTCTTCCTTCCTTCCTAATAGTGATTTCCTACTTTGCGGTGGTGTACTGCTGGGAGTGCGTCGGGATTTGATACGCGGCCGCTATCTACTGTGGCATATACGATATGATGGTCGGAAAGTTCCATCCGGCTGACTACTTCGCATTCCATGTAGGCTAAGGCTTCTGTCAGAATGGGAGAACCGTTGTTTGCTGCTTGGGTTTTTACTCCGGCAAATCGATCGGCACCTGGTGGAAAACGTTTTAAGAAGTGCTTCATTAAGGTTTGATACTTGCCTTCTTCTAGCACGTTTAGCACGAATTTGTCTCCGGCGTGCATCATTGATTCGATCGCCCGATCTTTGGCAACTGCTATGGTTAAACCTAGGGGTTTAAAGCTGGCTTGTGTTACCCAAGAAGCTAGCATCGCCCCGCTAATATCGCCTTTTTGAGTGGTGATGATATACAGTCCGCCACTGATTTTTCCCAAGGCTTTATCTAGGTCGCTGTCAAGAGATTTCATCTGTTTGACGGCTTTGTCGCGAGTCAGCCACTGTCCCAAGTCGGTGCCTGCTTCGTCGCACAGTTGATAAATTGCTTCGGTGGGCGTTTCTTTAATCAAAATATTGGGAAATATCTCTTTTAAACCCAACTCTTTGAATTTGTTTCGCAGCGGATAAATTGATGAGTCGTCTCCGCCACCGGATTCGCACAAACCGAAGGATTGTTTGTTGTTGGCTGCTACTAAAATTGTGTTGATGGCGGCTTCAGCATTCGCCCCAGCAGGGCCGGTACTTGGTGGGGAACAAATTACAATCCCGGCGGCTGTACCGACGAGTTCGCGGACTTCTTGTAAGTCGGCGATTTTTAAATCCATCATTTCTACGGCTACACCGGTTTTGGTGATTCCGTGGGCGATGGCTTGGCTGAGGCGATCGCTAAATCCGTAGTCCGATGTGTAAAATACTGCTACTGTTGTCTCTGTCTTGGTCTGTTCTTGGCTCCACTTTTTGTAGCGCCCGGTTAGTTCCACTACGTTGTAACGCAGTAGAGGACCGTGACCGGTCGCAACAGTACCAATTTCTCCCAATTCTGCCATCCGCTTCATGGCACTTAAGACCGATCGAGCATTGGGAGCCATCAAGCACTCATAATAAAAGTGGTAATCTTCTTCTACTGCTGCTAAATCGTCATCGTAGGTACTGTCGGAACAGTAGTGCATCCCGAAAGCATCGCAGGTGAACAGCACTTGAGTTTTAGCGTCGTAGCTGAAAATAGTATCGGGCCAGTGCAAGTTCGGTGCCGATACGAATTCGATAATGTGGCCGTTGCCTAAATCTAGTTTCTCACCATTTTTGACGATCAGTCGCTCAAAGGGCTGGTGTATCAGGTTTTCTAAAAATTGAATTGCTACTTTTGCACCGACGACAGTTGCTTGGGGTGCCAAAGCTAGCACATCTTTAACTAAGCCACTATGGTCGGGTTCGGTATGGCTGATAATTATATAGTCAATCTGTTTCGGGTCTATTTCGCCCGTGAGAGAGTCTAAATATTGTTGGCGAAATTTCTCGTGAGAGGTATCGACGAGGGCCGTTTTTTCGCCACGAATGATGAATGAGTTATAAGTGGTACCGTTTTTGAGTCCGAATTCAATATCAAAGCGGTCTCTATCCCAGTCCAAGCATCGAATTGCCGTTGTGTCAGGCGCAATTTCGACTTTTTCCACCGTCAATCTGCGTTGGACTCGTTCAGTCAGCGCTACCATGGCGTGCCTCCTAGTCAGTGATTATTACCTTATTACTTACATTCTTGCACGTTTTTTTTGTAAAATTTTATCAAATTTCCTATCTATCAGTTAAGCATTTTAAAAGTGATGTCGATCGAATCGATTTTAGCTGACCAGACGGGAATCCCCACACTATATCGCTTCGATTCGAGAATTGTAAGGGCGGGTTTTACCAACAATAATTGCCAAAAACTGACAATCTCAAAAACCCGCCCCCACCCAAGGGTAAATCGCAATCTACTTCTTTCAAGATACAAGGGTTCAAGGTCGTACTCGAATAACGGGTGTAGTATCTAAGAGTACGACCTTGAAAGGGTTCGCGATCGTTGCCCTAGTAACAGCCTTAAAGCAGAGTAATTGCAGTCGATGCCGGAGCGCCGATCGGACCTGCGCCAAAGCCTAAATTCACCACCCCAGCAGTCAAACCAGGATTATTGGTAATCGTCAGACTAACGCTAGTTTGACCGGGATTAAAGTTCACCGTCCCTCCAGAAGCAGTCGGAATATATTGACCGAAAATATTGAAGTCTGCGTTGTTGACAGGTTGAGCGCCACCAGGGGCAGCAATCAAAAAGTCGATCGCAGCCGAAACCGCAGTATTGCCACTCCGGTTAATCGTAAAACTTCCAAAACTACTATCAGCAATAGGAGCAGAAGACGAACCGTAGGAGAAGAAAGTCGGAGGCACAGCAGTAGTATCAATAATACTCAAAACCGCCGCTGACGGACTTGCCAAACTGCCGCCGCTCAAGAACAAATTCACTGTCTCATTGGGCTCTGTGAGACTATCAAATAAAGTTTGAACCGGAACTTGGGCGCTAGCTTGTCCGGGCGCAAAATTGACCGCTTGAGCCACACTATTGTAATCAGGAATAGAACCCGTAGCTAGAGCAGTACCGTCACCTGTACGGAACACGATCGTCGCTGGTGCTGAAAGGTCGCCACTGCGATTAATTGTAATCGGCGCAGTGTTGCCCTCGTTGACGCTGTAAGTAGCCGCACTGAAGAAAAACGTGCTTTGACCGGGTGTTGGAGTCGGTGTCGGTGTCGGCGTCGGTGTGGGAGTTGGCACCACATTATTAATTGTCAAAATCGACGGATTGCTGCCGACATTCCCACCGCTAAGCACCAAATTCACTGTTTCGGGCCCTTCCAAAATCATGTCGCTCAGAGCAGTCACCGTAAAACTAGCGATATTTTGCCCTGGAGCAAAATTCAACGCCCCCGCCGCTACAGTGTAATCGGGTGCTGTCCCGACACCACTTGCCGAACCGTCAACAGTAGCGTAGTTAATCGATGCAGCTCCCGTACCACCTGTGCGAGTCACGTTAATCGTCGCCACGCCGCCTTCATTCACTGTGTAACTTGATTGCTGGAACTGGAAGATACTTGGAGGGGTTGGCGTCGGAGTTGGCACCACATTATTAATCGTCAAAATCGACGGATTGCTGCCGACATTCCCACCGCTGAGCACCAAATTCACTGTTTCCGGCGATTCAAAAATCATGTCGCTCAGAGTAGTCACCGTGAAATTAGCGATATTTTGCCCCGCAGCAAAATTCAACGTCCCCGCCGCCGCAGTGTAATCGGCTGCTGTCCCACCAGCATTTGCCGAACCGTCAACAGTAGCGTAGTTAATTGATGCAGCTCCCGTACCACCTGTGCGAGTCACGTTAATCGTAGCCACGCCGCCTTCATTCACTGTGTAACTTGATTGCTGAAACTGGAAGATATTTGCAGGCGTTGGCGTTGGCGTTGGCGTCGGAGTAGGCGTTGGTGTTACATCGAGGCCTTGATATTGAATACTCCGCACTAGGTAGTCGGAACTATCGTCTTTGAAGGAGTTGCCGAGGTAGGCGGCGGTGGGGCTATCGTAGGCTTTGGCGGAGAACCGTAGTTCGTCAAAAGCGACGCTAGTGGAATTTGATTGTACCTTGAATTGGAAAGTGCCATCGGTACGATCGCCCGTGAAAGTCACTCCATTTGAAGACACAGAGAGGGGTTTTGATGCGATCGGAGCGTTGAGGCGACTAATAGTAAAATTGGTAGCCGGTACCAAAACTCCATTATTGAAGATTTGCAGCAAACCAACTTCATTACCTTGATCGCCTAGTCCTGGACTTGTTTTGGGACTCAATGCACTGAGGTCGATCGTGGCGCTACTGATATCTTGGTTATCTGCCCATTTCACCTTCAGCGCCTGAGATTGATTCGTGTTGGGGTCATAGTTGATTTCCGCCCGAATTTTATTGGGGTCTGTGAACCAACCAGCATAAGAAGATGCGACACCAATACCACCGGCGTTGCCGTAACTTAACCAGCTTTTAGGGTTTTCGTTAGTTGCCAAGGTGAGGTTGCTGATTTCAGTAGTATTTAGATAGTCACTTTCCACGCCATCAAAAGCTACCCCAGATAGTTTGATGCCTAGATTCCGGGCGATAGTCGGCCATTTTGCGATTAGGTCATTGACGCTGCTGTAATTATTGGTTTGACCCAAAGTACCAGTCAAGGAAGTAGCCATAGCTTCTATTTTGAGGATGAGTAATTAAGCATTAGAAGTGACTGAAAACCATAATTTGGGCTTTCTTTATAGTTGTCTGTCACTGCCAACAAAATTTATCCCTAAGTACGTGCAAGCAAATTAATCAACAATTTTTATACCACCAAAATGCTTGCCCAATAAGCATTTGAAGGCTGAATTGCCCCTGTTGAAATGTTGTGTGTAATTACTTGCACATACTTAATAGACTTCTCCCATAAAGCCTGTGAATAACAGGCGATCCAGCCTATTCCACAATAATTATGGGAGATGTCTAATAGAGATACTTAACTTTCATCATCCATAACTTTGATCCGGAAATTTTGCCGAATGTCAAAATCTGACCAATTCGGCATGATAGCCCTGCTATGAGGCTTTAGCCATCAACTCTAGGCGCTTTGCTGTGGCTTTGGGTGGCGCTCTCCCGCTTTGTTCCAGAAGATTTTGAGGAATTTAACCTTTGTGATTTGCGATGGGTAACTCCACAATTAACTCGGTTCCTTCACCAACTTTGCTGACACAGTTAATCTTGCCACCGTGAGCTTGAACAATCACTTGGTAGCACACTGATAGTCCCAAACCAGTGCCTTTTCCTACAGGTTTAGTAGTAAAAAATGGATCGAAAATTTTGTTTTGAATTTCCGCAGGAATGCCGGGGCCATTGTCGCTGATAGAAATTGTTACCCACTCAGGTTCCTTGACTTGGGTGCGAATTGTTAATTCTCCGGTTTCTTGGGTGAAATTCATGGCATCTAAAGCATTGTCAATCAAGTTATAAAAAACTTGATTGATTTGACCAGCATGACATTTAATGATTGGTAATTTGCTGTAGAGTTTATTGATTTTTATTTCTGGTTTCACTTTGTTTTGGAGCATCAACAAACTATTTTCTAAACCTTCATTCAAATCAACAGCTTTAAATTCGGAGTGGTCTAAGCGAGAAAAACTCCGCAGTGTTGTCACGATTGAGCGAATCCTGCTGCTGCCTTCTATCATTGAATTGAGCAAGGGTGGAAAGTCTTGGCGAATGTAATCTAGTTCTAGTTCTTCATTGATTTGGGCGATCGCATCTCCTGCTTCTGGGGAAGCTTTGGCACAGAATTCCAGGGCTTCTGTTAAGGTTTTGACGTATTCTTTCGTGTGAAACAAATTAGCGTGAATGAAATTATTGGCGTTGTTAATTTCGTGGGCAATTCCTGCCACCATTTGCCCCAAACCGGACATTTTTTCACTTTGAATTAATTGCTGTTGAGTCGATCGCAGTTCTTCTAATGTAGCCTGCAACTGTTGGGTTTGAGTTTGGGATTTTACTGCTGCTTCTTGGACTTGGCTGTAGAGTTCGGCTTGCTGAATGGCGATCGCCATTTGGTCTGCTATCTGCGACAGTAGCTCCATTTCTTGCTGCTCCCAATTCCGAATATCGCCACACTCGTGAGCAATTAGCAAGCCCCACAGCCTACCGGGTAATTCTGGATCGTAATTTATGGAATTTTTCGGTAATTTTTGGGGATTTCTTGATGTCACAATTGGTACGATCAGATTCGCTTTTACCTGCAAGCTATCTAAAAAATCTATGTGACAAGGCTCTAAATTGGCATTAAAAACATCATTGATTGCTCTGACTCGTCCTTGCTGGTAAAAATCGGCATAATCCCCCTTAAAACACTTGTCTGCTCCCATATCTCCTAAAATTGAAGGCCAAGGAACACTCATATCTTCAACGACTACTTTTCCCCGCCAGTTGTCTTGAAATTGATAGATAATTACCCGATCGCACTGCAAAAGTTGACGGACTTCTCTGACTGCTGTGTCTAGGATGGTGTTGAGGTCTAGGGTACTACGAATTTGGTTGCCGATGAGCCGCAACAGCGATTCCTGTTCGGCTAGGCGCCGGGTTTGGCTATACAATTTAGCTTGATTGATGGCGATCGTCAATTGGGAAGCCACCCCTTCTAACAACTGTCGTTCCCAATCAGTCCATTCGCGTTCCCCATCGCACTGGTGCAGCCCAATTACTCCATTCACTTCTCCTTGGTAACGAGTAGCTACTGCCAGCATAGACTTAATCTCTAAATCTCTGGCAATTTTTCTACTGTGTTCGTTCAATCCTGGAAAATCGATAAACTTGGTTACGGCTAGGGACTCTTGTTGAGATATAATTGCTTCCAAGTGCGGGTTGCCTACCACTGGTACTTTCATACCTAACTGTATGGGATAGTCTCCTGCGTTGTATTCTCCTCGCGTAATCAAGGTTTTGTCTGTATTTGATTCTTTGACTAAAATGCTCGCTCGGCTGCAATTTAGGGCTTGACCCAGCAATCGGCACGCCGATGTCAGAATTTGTTCTATGTCCAGAGTGCTACGAATTTCGTTGTTAATTTGGTTCAACAAATTTGATAATTGAACTTGCTGCTGCATCTGCACGATCAGGGCTTTTGGGTCGTCTATTTCGGGTAACGACAGACCTGCTTCTTGTCTCCATTTTTCGGCTTCAGGCAACGTGGAAGTTGATTTTGGCGAGGTTTTTCTTTGATGTATCTTTAAAGACATATTTACTCAGATTTTGTGAACTATCTTTATTTGGTCTGGTCTTTTATACCTATGCTTACCCACCAACAGCCTTAGCAAAGCTACCCGGACTGTTGTCTCATCTTAAATATTATAAAGGATGCAGCTCTAGCTTTGCTACTCATCACTTTAAATTATAATGAAAATAATACTCTGACCAACAGTCTGTAGTAGTTCCTACTAATTATCAACCCGCGCTAATTGAATGCAAGATGTCAATTATCCCTCTATCTAAAATCCTGTTTTCAAAAGGCTTTCGTGGCTGTGCCACAAAAATTATTGGACAGGTATACGAGATTTTATCGCGTATTTTAGATTGAAAAAACAACCTAAAATCCATCTTTAGTTCAATTTTTCTTTACGCCTACTCTGTTAATCGAGATGACAAACCCAAGTGCTGAAAATTTATGCCTGCCAACAAACGATGTCAATTTTAGCTCTGAATTAAATAGTAAAACGGAGATGACAATAGCTTTGGCGATCGGCAATTCCCGTTTGCACTGGGGATTATTCAATGGCAACACTCTTCAGAAAATATGGGATACAAAGCATTTGAGTATTCATGCTGTGCATCATCTATCTCAGGATGAAAAGACTGAATTTCTAGTGCAGACAGTAATCGAGTCGATCGAGAAACAATCTGCTCAAAAGCTCATTTCTACTAATCCTGAACTTGCGTCACTTCGCAAACCAGAGTTTGGCGTATTACCTCTAGTTTTGGCTTCAGTAGTGCCAGATCAAACCACACTTTGGCAGAGTTATCCCAATAGCCGAATTATTACTTTAGACCAGTTACCGATCGAGGGACTCTATCCGACGCTGGGAATTGACAGAGCTTTGAGTTTGTTGGGCGCTGGCACCCAATTAGGTTGGCCAATCTTAGTTATAGATACTGGTACAGCTTTAACATTTACTGGAGCCGATGTCAATAGGCGTTTAGTTGGGGGTGCTATTCTACCGGGTTTAGGGTTGCAATTGTGGTCTCTGGGACAGAAAACTGCTGGTTTACCTGTAGTGATGTTACCAGATAATCTGACTGGGCGCTGGGCTGGGGATACAGAGAGCGCCATTGTCAGCGGAGTGGTGCGCGGTGTGGTAGCAGCCGTCAATGATTTTATTGAAGATTGGCTGGGCTTGTTTCCTCATAGCCACATAGCCTTGACAGGGGGCGATCGCACTTTGTTGTTACAATATCTCGCCAGCACCTTTCCTGACACCGCCGCCAGGGTAATTGACACCCCAGAAGCTATTTTTTGGGGTCTCAATCAATTTCTGATTTGAGATTTGAGATTACAGAAATGTCCGCACTCAACTCTTCACTGCTTGGCAAATTCCCGAATATACTTTGCCACCAAATCTGGGTATTCTACCAGTAAATTTATGCTCTGAGAATCGATCGATTCAATCTCTGCCCCCGACGCCAGAGCAGCATAGGACTGACACAGAGATAAGGAAGCATCAGCCTGATTTTGAGATTCCTGTAACAACAATAAAGGAGCTGTCAGCTCAGACAACTTCTCGTCGAGCAACTCTGCCTTAATTTCGGCTCGTCGCCGCCTAAATAGCAATTTCATCGCCACTGGGGAACCGATCAACTGTTTTCTGAATTTGAGTAGCTCCTCAATCTTATTTTGACCGCCAAACAACTTAGCAATGGGATAGATCGATCGCAGCAGCCAGTAAGCCACAGGAGGTGTACTCGTCAGCGTCCTCGCCATCCCCCATCGTCCTCGCCTAGTGCCGGCATTCACCCCTTCGGGCGCTAACAATACCAAACCTTTGACTCGATGGGGATATTTGAGGGCGTAGCTAGTGGCTACCCAGCCGCCCAAGGAGTGACCAATCAAATAAACCTCTGGCAGATTTAACGTGTCGAAGTATTGGGCGAGACATTCTACTTCGATGTCGATGGAATAATTCATCTTAGGGCGTTCTGAATCGCCAAATCCCAGTAAATCTGGTGCGAAACAGTGGTACTGGGGACATAAATATTCGATCGTCTTCAGCCACTGATTGCTGTTGTCCCAAGAACCGTGCAAAAACACCAAGTTTTGCCCCTGGCCGACTTCGTGCCAGAATATTTGTCCTAAAGAAAGTTTGATGCGAGAATTGCGTAGCTGTGAGTACATCCGGTTAAATATTCATTAATCTAAAGAACCTTCATCCAAGGTTGAGTGGTTGTTCATAACAATTGATTCAAAATTTGACTAAAATTTAGCTGCACTTCGTTTCAATTTACAATTGTCAGACCTTGAAAATAGTCCTGCAAATGCTTGTCGCTATCGTGGCTGAATTCGCCTTCCGGTAGGGATGTGGGTAAAAAAGCTTCTACTTGGCTGATTTCGAGTGTATCCTGAATTTGAATTGTTCCCTGGACTTGTGCTTCGACAACGATACAAATAGAGTGAAGTCGAGGATCGCGATCGGGCTCTGAGTATACGCCCACCAAGCGGCCGATTTTTACCAGCTCTAGCCCTGTTTCTTCAGCCAATTCCCGGCGGACTGTAGTCGCAATATCTTCGCCCCAATCAACCATACCTCCCGGCAGTGCCCAGCAACCGTTGTCGCGCCGACGAATTAGGACAATTCGACCATCAGGTAATAGGGGGATAATGCCAGTACCAGTGACGGGATGTCGAAATATTAGTCCTAGCACGGTTTGTCCAATCTGCCACAATCGACGCATAAACTCAAAAGCTTTGGGAAGAGGGTTCGGAAATTTTAAACTTTTCCAATCCTAACATCATGGTCGATCGCCAACGTAGTTTCAGTGATGTCTCTAAATTTTTTTACCATATTTTTTGGGGAATCTGTAGCAGCCATAGCTCAAACTAGAGTATAATTTGATGCTATCGGAAATCTGCCAGAGGCATAAAATTACTCCCACCATCGGGCCAACAGAACTCAGGAGCTAAGTCACCCGGTTTTATTATCATTTGTCGTATTTGTCAAGAGTTTTTTGATTTTTTTTTTCAGTTTTGCCTATAGCCTGCTATGATCTACAAGTCACGCTATCTGTTAAATGTATCTCCTGAATTCAGGAATATTAGCTAGACAGGCGGGAATCCCCAGCCCATAATCTTTGATTTGGGGTGGGATGAGAGCCACGCGAGGTGAGGAGCGATCCTCCCAGCGATGTTGGGCGCAGCCAACCAGCATTCTTTGGGTGGCGAGGAGACGAGCACTCATTGTAATAATTCTCGTAAAATACTCATATCTTGGATCGCAGAATAATAATCTAGGTCTAGATAAAACAGCTTTTATGTGACAAGTGGGGCGGGACCTGTTCCTCACTATAAAACGCCGTAGAGGGAAACGATGGGAGTACCTTGAAGGAAGCTCTTGATATCCACAGGCGGGACTCAGATGCCTACAACATATCGCTTGCGGTTGGTGTAGGAGCGTCACTTATAAAGAATAGCCTGAAAACCCCCTGGATGTTAATTCAGGGAGACAAAGGCAGTTCCATGATTCATCCTGCCTTGATTGACTATCAGGCCAAATCATGTTAACACCTTGTTTTGGCGTGGTAAAATTTCACTTGTCAGTACAAGACATTAAAACCTACCCTTGGACTGGGGGAAAGTTACGACCGAGGAGCTAGTTGCAATGCTAGGATAGCAGACCGCCATTTTTGGCGAAAGGATTGCGCCCGGAAACCTTAGCAATAGGGATATTCAGGCTGCAAAGTCTTAAGAATCCCCGTGTCTTTAGACCGGGGACTGTCAATGTTTATTAGTGAGGTCAGAATGGCTAAACGCCGTAATCTCAAGAAAGAGAAGGCACAACGAAATCAAGCATACGCCCGCAAGTTTCGCAAGCGCAGAAATCAAGATATGTTCTCTAACAAGAGAAGGCGATTTGACGGAGGCAACGGTGGTGGCATGGGCGCCATGAGTGGTGGCAGACAGGACAAAGACATGGCTGCCGCTGAAGATTAATCCTTGAGCCGATCGCGGGCAGCAATCAGTGATTTCCTCACTTGTTCAAACCCGGTACCCCCGTAACTATTGCGAGCCGCTACCACTTGCTGAGGTGCGATCGCGCTGTAAATGTCTGTTTCAAAAGCTGGGTGCAATTCTTTCCACTCCTCAAGTGTCAAATCTTTGAGGAGTTTGCCCCCCAACAGGCAAGTTTTGACAACTTTGCCCACGAGGTTATAAGCTTCCCGGAAGGGAACGCCTTTAGTTGCTAGGTAGTCTGCTACATCTGTAGCATTAGAAAAGTCTTCTGTAACGGCCGCGGCGAGGCGATCGCTCTTAAACGCGATTCCTTCCCGCAGCAAAATCGTCATTGCTTCCAAACAAGCTTGTACCGTTTTCACGCTGTCAAACAAAGTTTCTTTATCTTCTTGTAAGTCTTTGTTATAGGCCAAAGGGAGTCCCTTCATCACTACCAGCATAGCTTGCAAGTGACCGAAAACTCGCCCCGCCTTACCCCGCACCAATTCGGGCACGTCAGGATTTTTTTTCTGGGGCATAATGCTCGAACCCGTAGCGCAGCTATCTTTGAGTGAGATAAATCCAAATTCGTGAGACGACCACAGAATCATTTCTTCAGACAAGCGGCTCAGGTGTACCATGATCAAGCTGGCGGCTGCGAGAAATTCGATGGCGAAATCTCGATCGCTAACTCCATCTAAGCTATTATCATAAACTCTGTCAAAATGCAATAGTTCGGCGGCATAGTGCCGGTCGATCGGGAAAGTAGTCCCCGCCAGCGCACTGCAACCCAGAGGCGAAATATTGACCCGTTTGCTAACATCGCCGAGGCGTTCCCAGTCGCGATCGCTCATTTGAAAATAAGCTAACAGATAATGAGCCAAACTAATTGGTTGAGCGCGCTGCAAGTGCGTATAACCTGGAATTAAAGTTTCCACATTTTGCTCAGCAATATCTAGCAAAACCCCTTGAAATTCCCGCAACTGCTGGCGGATTTGGGCAATTTGGTCGCGCAAATACAAACGAGTATCAGTACCTGCTTGATCGTTGCGCGATCGAGCCGTGTGCAATTTTTTCCCTGCATCGCCGACTATTTCCGTTAGGCGCTTTTCCACTGCAAAATGAACGTCTTCTGAATCAATACCCGGTACAAACAGTCCTTGTTGATATTCCCGACGAATCTGTTCCAAACCATTGACCAATTGTTCGCCTTCGGAATCTGAAATAATCCCCGTTTTCGCCAGCATTTTAGCATGAGCCACCGAACCCGTCAAGTCATACTCAATCAGTTCAATATCAAAGCCAATACTCGCATTGAATCGCACGATAGCTGGGTGCAGTGCCGATTCAAATCTTTGACTCCAAGTTGTTGGTTGTTTTGTCATTTTTGAATAAAGAAGGAAGAAGGAAGAACGAAGAAGTCATATCAATTCCGGTTGTATCGGAATGATTTAACCGCGAAGGCGCGAAGTACGCGAAGTTCGAGAAGAGAGAGTTTAATAATTCCGG
This sequence comes from Microcoleus sp. CAWBG506, assembly GCA_020883125.1. GTDB lineage: Bacteria > Cyanobacteriota > Cyanobacteriia > Cyanobacteriales > Microcoleaceae > Microcoleus. Next base: position 8,660 of record JAHREW010000050.1, on the reverse strand, counting down.
TGAAGAGAGGATTTGGTATCACCGCCCCCTAGCCCCCCCCACCCCCCCCCTGCCCCCCCCAAGGGGGGAAAAGAAGGAATAAGGAAGAAGTCAGGTTTCTGGGCCTTCATTTTTTGGAAGTTGGTTGGCTTACTAACGGAATATTCCCTTAATGAACCAGCCCACAAATAGCCCTATACCAAAAGCAGCTATTTGACCACTAGAGACAAAATGGTTCCAAGACTTCTGAATATTACTAAAAATTTCATAGCTTTGACCCAAAATCACAGTCGAACTTAAATGAGATTTCCAAACTAACAAATCCACAGGAGCGTTCCAATTAATCCAGCTAGTCAATCCAACCGTTGTTTCAATCATCAAATTAACTATTATGGTGATTTTCTTCTGTAGCAGGTGTTACTCTCATTACAACCAGGGTCATATCGTCTCCATTTTGGTTGCCCATGCCGATAAACTGGTGAACTCGATCGAACAAATAGTTCAAAATTTCCTCAGATTCTTGATAATTTTGACAAGCCCATTGAAAAGCCTCTGTCAAATTGTCCTCATCAAACCGCTCCCCTACTTGATTGGCAGCATCAGTAAAACCATCGGTGTAATAAATAATAGTATCTCCAGGCTGCAATTGTACCTGTGCCTCTTGGTAGCGCGAATCAGCATCCAAGCCAATTAGCATCCCTTCGAGAGTATCAAGCCTCTCAATAGAATTAGTGGCGGCTTGCCAAAGCAAAGGCGGGTGGTGAGCAGCATTACTGTAAGAAAGAGTCCGAGTTTTCGGGTCATACTCAGAATAAAACAGAGTCACGAAACGGTGGGAATTTTCCAAATCCGCGTGCATTACCCGGTTTAAATGTTGCAGAATTCTGGCGGGGGAGTGGCGGTTCAACACCTCTGCCCGCAGCATACCCCGTGTCATCGTCATCAACAGACCAGCGGGTACTCCCTTACCCATGACATCACCGATGACAACACTCCAGCGACCCTTGTCCATTTTTGATTTGAGATTTTTGAGCAAGGATGGGGTATGTTCTGACTCCTGTTCCTTGCCTATGGGGTCATAGTCGGCGGGAATAAAATCATAATAATCTCCGCCAACTCTGCTAGCTGTTTGACAGCGGGCGGCCACATCCAGACCGGGAATTTTGGGGCAACTACGAGGCAAGAGTCGCACTTGAATTTCGGCACCAATTTCCAACTCTCTGTCTAAACGCTCTTTCTCTGCCAATTTAACATTTAGCTCATCTTTGGCGATCGCAACTGCGGTTTGATCTGCCACCAACCGGACTAATTTCTGTCTCCCAGCCGTGAACAAATATTGGGATTCGCTGCTAAAAACGTACAGCCGTCCCCGTTCCAAATTATTCAGTAAAATTGGTGCGCCAAACAAGTGAACATCCGGGCCTAAAAACCGACTGACTTGCATATCTAGACTAGAAGTTTGCCCGGAGTTACCCGACATAAAATCTGCCCCGGTTCCCACACCTGTTGTCACTTGCTTAGTGGCAATTTCCAGTGCTTTTCGCATATCTTGACACTGCCGTCCTGATTGACAGTGCAACTGCTGAAACCTGACTTGACCATTGGGCTTGAACAGTACCAAAGCTCCGCCATCGGCATCGGTAACGCGAGTCGCTACCAAAGGGACCAACTCCAAAAATTGATTGAGATTATTAAAAGTCCGCAGGGCAAATCCCAGGGAGCTCAACATATCTTGAACATTGTACTGGTATCGGTGCAAGCGGGCCACCAGTTCTTTGAGCGCGAAGACTGGCGTCACGTCGATGGAATTGCGACCAGAAGGGCGGTCAGCAGGTTGAGGTGATGGGCGAGGCAAAGGCACAGCAGTCATTTTAGATTTGTGATTTTCGATTTTAAATTAAAGAGGAATGATTCAGCACTTACACAGAAGCAAAACTGAAACCAGATTTTTTTCTAGATGATTTTCTAGATTATCTGTTTTGCATTTAATAATTTGTGTCTTTGTGGCTAGCTGAAACACCAGCCACAAGAATTTAAATTCAAATTACCCTACAAATTCAATGCGCGACAACTTAATCTAGTCTTTCCCACAGCATTTGTCGATCGATAACCCTGTTCCTGTAGGTAATTCCTACGATTTTAGTTTTAGGTTGAGGATTTTGGATGTTTATGCTGCCTGTGAGCCTCAAAAAAATTGGGACGGTTACAGATACCTCATCAATCAAAAATCAGAAATCTAGAATCTAAAATCCAGCAGGGCTTCCACAAACTCATAGCTAGAAAACGGGCGCAGGTCTTCGATGCTTTCCCCGACTCCAATAAACCGGATCGGCAGACCCAATTGCTGCACTACTGCTAGGGCAACACCACCTTTAGCAGATCCATCGAGTTTTGTCAAGACTACTCCACTTAATTTTGCAGCGTCTGCGAAAACTTCGGCCTGTCGCAAACCATTTTGACCGAGTGTGGCATCCAAAACCAGTAGAGATTCTACGGTAGCACCAGGAGCTTTTTTATCTACAATGCGACGGATTTTACTGAGTTCATCCATCAAGTTTTTTTTGTTTTGCAGACGACCTGCGGTGTCTACGATTAAGAGTTCTGTATCTCTAGCTCTCGCCGCGGCGATCGCATCAAACACCACAGCAGCCGGATCGGTGTTTTTTCCGGGATTGGCAATAATTTCGACCCCGCTGCGAGCTCCCCAAACTTTCACTTGTTCGACGGCGGCAGCCCGGAAAGTGTCCGCAGCACCTATGAGAGTTTTGTATCCTGATTTTTGGGCAATGTGGGCAAGTTTACCGATGGTCGTAGTTTTGCCCGCGCCATTAACTCCGACAATCAACCAAATATTGAAGGTGTCTTTTTCGGGGGCAAAATTCAGACTGTAAGCGGGATTGCCGGCGGCTGTTTGGGCACAGGGTGCATCGAGGATGTCCCGCAGAATGGTTTTGAGATAGGCTAGGGCCTGTTCTGGCGGTAGGACTTCTTGTGAGAGTTTGGCTTGGAGGCGACTGATGATAATGTCTGTGGCTGCGACTCCGACGTCGGCTTGGAGCAATAAAGTCTCAATTTCCGCTACTGCGTCTTGATTGAGCGGGCCTTGACCGACGATCGCCTTAAGTCGATTAATTAAGCTACGACGGGTTCTTTCTAAACCTTTACGCAGTTTTTGCAGCCAAGTGATTTCTTCGACAGATACTTGATCTGGCCGACGGCCTTGACTGGCGAGGATTTCGGAGGACCACAGGAAGCCTTCGTCAAAGGCAAAACCGGGAATTTCTTCGATAATTGCAGCTCTGGCTGCTGCTGCTGCAATTACCTCTGGTTCTTCGAGGGCGGTTTCTTTGAGCCGTTTGATCCGTTCCATGCGATCGGCTTGAGCTCTGGCCCAAAAGGGCAGGGCTTCTGCTGTTTCGGCCATAACTTCTGTCGCCGCGGGATTTGGTTCTGATGCGATCGATTCTGGATCGGGAACAGAAATGGCAGGTTCGGGAATTTCTCCCTGTTGGGTTGAAACTTCTAATTGTTGAGCTATCGGTTCAGGAATGGCGATCGACTCGGATGTCGGCGAAGCATCGGTGGCTTCGACAATTGCAGGTGCAGAAATTTCTGATGTTTCTGTGACGAGTTGTGCTATGGGAGCTTCAAGTTCGATCGCATCAGTTGCTTCCACAGTTGCGGATTCAGCAATATCTGTTTCGGCTGCTGGAACCTCAGTTGCTGGTGTCTGGGTAACTTCTGTTTCAGGTGTTTCCGGTTTTTGCTGTTTTTGAATATTTTTATAAGCAGCTTTCGCCCAATTGAGATAATCCTCTGCGAGAGCGGGGGAAGTGGACTCTGTTGCTGCATCTGTTTGAGGCTCAACCGGTGCGGATTCTGTTGGTGACTCTTCTTGGGGATGTTCGGGAATATTTTCTTGTTCAGAAGATCCACTTTCGCTGTACTGGCGACGAAACCAATTAAAAACCATAAAATTAAAATTAAAATGGGAATTGGGAATTGGGAATTGGGAATTGGGAAGGATGATTAATCACTAATCACTAATCACTAACCACTAATGACTAATGACTAATGACTAATGACTACTAACTAATGACTACTAACTAATGACTACTAACTACTAACTAATGACTACTAACTACTAACTAATGACTAATGACTACTAACTAATGACTAATGACTACTAACTAATGACTAATGACTACTAACTAATGACTAATGACTACTAACTAATGACTAATGACTACTAACTAATGACTAATGACTAATGACTACTAACTAATGACTAATGACTAATGACTAACTGCTTGTGCATTAATGCGATCGACAACTCGGCGCAATACTCCGTTGATAAACCGATGTCCGTCATCGCCACTGTAACGTTTTGCTAGTTGGACAGCTTCGTTGACACCGACTTGTTCGGGTAAGCCTAGAAATAGAATTTCCGCGATCGCAATTCTCATGATATCTCGATCGATCCTAGGCAAACGTTCGATTTGCCAGTCCACGAGGGCTTCTTTGAGCAAGTCATCAATTTCCGGGCGGTTCGCACTGACTTTTGCTAGGATTTGCAAAGCATAATTGCGGACATCTTGCTGGTTAGCTAGCTGGATGATTTCGGGAAACTCCATAGCTGAACCGAGACGGTTAATCGCCGTTTGAGTAAGTTCCACAGCTTCCCGTACCATTGCTCTAGCACTTTCGACATCGGAGGCGCGGATTTCGCTGGAGAGAAGCTTGTCGCTACCTCGTTGCACTTCTGAGGCTGCGGTTTCTAGAGATTCTTGAACTTCCGTAGTCAGGGTGCGGATGGCGGCGAGGACGACATCTTGGAGTTTCTTGGCTTCTAAGAGTTCTGGATTAGCTGGGAGTTGGCTAATGCCAAGGAGTGCGAGTTCGCGTGCGGTTTCGCGGGCTTTTTTCATAGGTTTTAAATAGAAATTGAGAATTTAGGAATTTGGGGATTGTTGAGATTGCTAAAGGCTATTTGAAGGCATAGAGTAACCCATAATTGGAGTAAATTGGAATAAATCACAACATTCCACCTATAGTTCACTTTTTCAACTCCTCCATAATCGCTTCCTTCAGCTTGTGGGAGCTAGTCCCAACCAAATAGAGCGTAGTGAGGTAGGAATTTTTAGGCAGTTTACCCAAGCCTCGTACAATTAAAGTGGTAGTCGCCAAACACCGTTCTAGTTTAATTGCACACCGTCACGCATTACTGCTGTAGGCTTTTTTGATTAAGTGTCACCTCTGAAAGATGGCGCTTGATTGCTTTTAACGCCACATTACGAGCGGCATTTAAACCACTATGAGCTTTGTACCCATCAACAGTTGCCACTAATGCAGCGCCCGGTCGATAGCCATCAAACTCAATCGGGATTGAAGGGAATTTGCATCCTCTCCAGACAGGCTCACCCCAAGGGGTAAGACGGCTCGTATTCATCGGGCTAACGCGAGTTGTGAGGATTGCATAATCTTGGTAGGCAATTCGTTTAACTTGTTCATAGATTTTGCCTTTCAACCAGTAACCACGTTTTTGATTTGAGCGTCTTGAATATTTTCCGCGTTTGGGTCGCAAATTTCCCAGATGCTCAAAGCTAATCACATTTGCCCGCCCATGATTGGCAAACTCAACAAGCTCGCGGGATACGGCTCTTGAATATTCAATTTCTCTGGCAGATAAAGATTCCCATGTTTTTTTAGCAAAGCCACCGGAAATGATTCCCGTTTTGCCCATTTTGATGGCGATATTTCCTAGCTCCCGCTTCCTACGAGCTACATGACGCGACTGGTTAATGAAATGTCTAGCGACTTCAGTCGTTTCGCCTCTGTCGTTGGTTTCTAGGATTGTGGCAATGACGATGAACTTGTCGAGATCCATGTCAATTCCGCAGGTGCGAAACGTACCTTTTGCCATGATTCCTTTGATGCCGCCCGTGGCAGGGACGTATTTTTCCAGTGGGAAAACTATCCACAAAGAACCGTTTTGAACCTGTACTCTAGGGGAGCCTTTTACCCATTCTGTCGGAACATCAGGAGATTGGTACTGATGTTTTATCCACTTCCATGAATCGCATACTAGCATTTTCAGAACAATGGAGAAACCATCATCCTCTTTCCACATTCCAGAATCGTACTGAGGGTTAAAGTTAAACGCTCTGGGATGAACAGGTGGCTTATGGTGCTTTATTCTTTTGGGGCGATTCAACCATTTTTGATAAGTTGAATTCCAGCTTTGATAAGCACCAATTGCTTGTCTGATGGCGGCTCTCTTCATGGGAGAAGGAAAGCCTTTTACGAAAGGATGATTAGCCGTGAGTATTTCGTAGTAACGCCAGTTTCCATTTTCTTGGGTCGAGATGCTAATGCCTTGAGGAGCTTCCGCAATTAGTAGGAAATAGAAATGAACGATCTCGTTATAGGCTGCCTTAGTTGGCTGCATATCAAAACCAGAACGAAGCAATTTCGCCTTGACTGACTTAGTGGCAATGGAAAATCCTTTTTGAGGTTTTAGCATCTTTCGACCTGAGATGTTTGTTGAACTCTGATTTTGAAATCAAGCTGATCTGCCGCTCTATTGACTTACTCCAATATACTCTAATATTCGTGTTTCTAGTAATTAGACTTGGACTTTAGCAGAAAAACTGGTGACAACTCCCAGCGCTAAATCGGAGTACCGATTATAGCATGGGCTTCCAAGACAATCCTGCTATCACACGACGAGCTAAAAAACCCGCCCTCAGTCACGATTTCCGTGTGGGCAGGTTTTGTGCAAGATTGCTGATGTATTGGTTTAATCTTCTTCCACTGGAACAGGATGATATCTCGCATCGGGGATTAGGGATTCAAGTTTTGTCCCTTTGGTGTTTGCGGTAGTTACTGCGGTAGTTACTATAGCTGAGTTGCTAGGGTTGACTATGCCGCCGGAGATGATGACTTTAAAAGCATCTTCGATCGACATTGACAGATTCACCACATCTGCCTCCGGGACAATAGCGTACCATCCAGTAGTGGGATTGGGAGTAGTGGGAATGAAAATGCCGATGGGACTTTCGCCTGAAAGATAAGGCGGAATATCATTATTCTCGATCGTACCGGTTACAAAAGCCAAAGTCCAGATTCCGCGCCGGGGATATTCTACCAAAACCACACGGCGAAATTTGTCATTGGACTTGAGGATAGTTCCCAGCAGTTGTTTGAGGGTTTTGTAAACCGAACCTGCTAGAGGAATTGCCTGTAATAGACGTTCACCCAAGTCTAACAACCACTTCCCGAAGATATTGCGGGCCATCAGACCAATAATCGTAATGCTCAGCAGGGGTACAGCCAACCCTACCAAGAGATTTAGCAAATTCACCAAAATCGGGTTGAGGCCGTCAAAAGGGTTGATTTGCTTGGGAATTTTGGTGAGAAAATTAATGACCCAACTGGCGACAGTGATTGTCAGCCAGATGGTGGTAGCTAAGGGTATCACTACCAAAAGACCTGCGATCAGGTCGTTTTTTAAGTCTTGTTTGATGCGTTGGAGCACGGGTGGTCAACTCTCCTCGTAACTGGCTGCAAATAACCTGAACAAACCTGAGACTAGAGAAACTGCACGAGCTTTCATGGAAGTCGCCATGTTTATTGTCTTCGATCCAACTAGACTGTGGTCTCTCCTGTCAGGAAGAGTTAGGGGTGGGTGTGCTGTACTGAAATATGTAAAGAATGATTGCAAATTGGCGACTGTTTTTAATATACGTGACTTATTGTATATTTTAAGACTTTTTGGTTCGGACTTGACAAAGAAGTCGATCGCCTTGAGGGTTTGTGGGTAGGGTGGCTTGTTGACTATAAACTCAAGTCAGGAGTGGTTGAGTTTGCATTTTGCTAGCAATTTGAATTATTCGCGCAAGTTGCGATCGCGCAACCAAGCATTTGCCCAAATTGTATCCGCCTCTGACAACGGTGGTATGACTTCCCAGTTGTGATAATCTATTTTCAAGTCGTAACTTGCTATGTCATAAATTTGATTGAATAATTCCTGCAAGTTTATGATAGGTTCAGTATCGCCCGATCGCAATGGTAGAGGAAAAGCTGGCATCTGGTTCTGCACATTAAAAGCGTACAAATCTGCTTTGGGACGGCGATTTCCCCGACACACCAAAATCCGATATTGACTTTCCACGTTATTGCCAACAATTGGCATTTTTTGACCTCGACGCAATAAATCTATTTCTATTAAATGAGTACGGCTCGATAAAATTTCTTCTCGTTTTTCTTCGTACATTTGTCGCCCTTTGCCTGTTCGTTTATTAGTAGGCGATAGGATTTCAATAAGGGTGATTAATTCTTGGCTTCCCCTTTCTCTAATTTCTAAATAGCCTTCCCGAACCTGGTATGTCATGGGAATATTTACTGTTAAGGGTTGTGTCGGTGGCGCTGCAACGGCTACGTTTGATGTGATTAATTCGGTTTTGGTTTTTGGTTGAATTACGTTTACATCAGGAATGCCAATTGATAAATTGTCGTCAGCGGTTTCATAGATTCTTACTTCCAGCGACACTAAATACTTACAGCGGTTCCCGCTGTATAATGGTACAATAAATAATAACAAAATATCATCTTGTATTAAAAATTAATGAAAGCATATTCTCTCGATCTCCGCCAAAAAATAGTAATAGCACATTTGGTTC